>NZ_JBIALQ010000024.1:0-1188 GCF_042873545.1 Kitasatospora sp. NPDC004615 | reverse complement strand
CTGAGGACAAGCCCTCGGCCTATTAGTACCGGTCAACTCCACCCCTCACAGGGCTTCCATATCCGGCCTATCAACCCAGTCGTCTACTGGGAGCCTTACCCTCTCAAGGAGGTGGGAGTGCTCATCTCGAAGCAGGCTTCCCGCTTAGATGCTTTCAGCGGTTATCCCTCCCGAACGTAGCCAACCAGCCATGCCCTTGGCAGGACAACTGGCACACCAGAGGTTCGTCCGTCCCGGTCCTCTCGTACTAGGGACAGCCCTTCTCAACACTCCTACGCGCACAGCGGATAGGGACCGAACTGTCTCACGACGTTCTAAACCCAGCTCGCGTACCGCTTTAATGGGCGAACAGCCCAACCCTTGGGACCTACTCCAGCCCCAGGATGCGACGAGCCGACATCGAGGTGCCAAACCATCCCGTCGATATGGACTCTTGGGGAAGATCAGCCTGTTATCCCCGGGGTACCTTTTATCCGTTGAGCGACGGCGCTTCCACAAGCCACCGCCGGATCACTAGTCCCTACTTTCGTACCTGCTCGACCCGTCAGTCTCACAGTCAAGCTCCCTTGTGCACTTACACTCAACACCTGATTGCCAACCAGGCTGAGGGAACCTTTGGGCGCCTCCGTTACTCTTTAGGAGGCAACCGCCCCAGTTAAACTACCCACCAGACACTGTCCCTGATCCGGATCACGGACCCAGGTTAGACATCCAGCACGACCAGAGTGGTATTTCAACGGCGACTCCACCATGACTGGCGTCACGGCTTCAAAGTCTCCCACCTATCCTACACAAGCCGAACCGAACACCAATATCAAGCTATAGTAAAGGTCCCGGGGTCTTTCCGTCCTGCTGCGCGAAACGAGCATCTTTACTCGTAATGCAATTTCACCGGGCCTATGGTTGAGACAGTCGAGAAGTCGTTACGCCATTCGTGCAGGTCGGAACTTACCCGACAAGGAATTTCGCTACCTTAGGATGGTTATAGTTACCACCGCCGTTTACTGGCGCTTAAGTTCTCAGCTTCGCCCGACCGAAATCGGACTAACCGGTCCCCTTAACGTTCCAGCACCGGGCAGGCGTCAGTCCGTATACATCGCCTTACGGCTTCGCACGGACCTGTGTTTTTAGTAAACAGTCGCTTCTCGCTGGTCTCTGCGGCCACCACCAGCTCAGGGAGCAAGTCCC
>NZ_JBIALQ010000023.1:0-1218 GCF_042873545.1 Kitasatospora sp. NPDC004615 | reverse complement strand
GGTTCAGCGTTGGCGCTTCAAAGCGGGTACGGGAATATCAACCCGTTGTCCATCGACTACGCCTGTCGGCCTCGCCTTAGGTCCCGACTTACCCTGGGCAGATCAGCTTGACCCAGGAACCCTTGGTCAATCGGCGCAAGAGTTTCCCACTCTTGTATCGCTACTCATGCCTGCATTCTCACTCGTGAACCGTCCACAACTCGATTCCTCGGCTGCTTCACCCGGCACACGACGCTCCCCTACCCATCACAGCCTCCGTTGGGAGTATTGCTGCAATGACACGACTTCGGTGATGTGCTTGAGCCCCGCTACATTGTCGGCGCGGAATCACTTGACCAGTGAGCTATTACGCACTCTTTCAAGGGTGGCTGCTTCTAAGCCAACCTCCTGGTTGTCTCTGCGACTCCACATCCTTTCCCACTTAGCACACGCTTAGGGACCTTAGTCGGTGTTCTGGGCTGTTTCCCTCTCGACCATGGAGCTTATCCCCCACAGTCTCACTGCCGTGCTCTCACTTACCGGCATTCGGAGTTTGGCTAAGGTCAGTAACCCGGTGAGGCCCATCGCCTATCCAGTGCTCTACCTCCGGCAAGAAACACACGACGCTGCACCTAAATGCATTTCGGGGAGAACCAGCTATCACGGAGTTTGATTGGCCTTTCACCCCTAACCACAGGTCATCCCCCAGGTTTTCAACCCTGGTGGGTTCGGTCCTCCACACGGTCTTACCCGCGCTTCAACCTGCCCATGGCTAGATCACTCCGCTTCGGGTCTTGGGCATGCAACTCAAACGCCCTATTCGGACTCGCTTTCGCTACGGCTACCCCACACGGGTTAACCTCGCTACACACCGCAAACTCGCAGGCTCATTCTTCAAAAGGCACGCAGTCACAGTCCGAAGACTGCCCCCACGGCTTGTAGGCACACGGTTTCAGGTACTATTTCACTCCGCTCCCGCGGTACTTTTCACCATTCCCTCACGGTACTATCCGCTATCGGTCACCAGGGAATATTTAGGCTTAGCGGGTGGTCCCGCCAGATTCACACGGGATTTCTCGGGCCCCGTGCTACTTGGGAGAAGCTCAAGCGAGCCGTACAGATTTCGTCTACGGGGGTCTTACCCTCTACGCCGGACCTTTCGCATGTCCTTCGACTACCCATACGGTTTCTGACTCGCCCAGCCGCCGGCAGACGACTGAAGAACTTTCCCACAACCCC
>NZ_JBIALQ010000022.1:0-5332 GCF_042873545.1 Kitasatospora sp. NPDC004615 | reverse complement strand
CGACGACGATCTTGGCGGAGGTGGTGGCGCGGCTGGGGGCGGCCGCGTTAGAGCTTGCGAAGTCCACTGAGGACCCTTTCGAGCAGCGTGACGTCGGGCTGGTTGCCGGATTCACCGCCGGCTGCGGGCTGGTGGATGGCGACCAGGCCGGCCTCGGCCAGGTCCGCCACGAGAATGCGGGCCACCCCCAGGGGGAGGCCGAGCAGGGCGGAGATCTCCGCCACCGACTTCACGTCGGAGGCGCACAGCGAGCAGATCCGCTGGTGCTCGGGCAGCAGCGTGGCCATCCGGGCCGGGTCGACCGACGCGGAGACCAGTGCTTCCAGGGCGAGTTCGTAGCGCGGCCGGGTCCGTCCGCCGGTCATGGCGAACGGGCGGATCAGCGGCTCGGCGTCCTCGTAGTCGTCGAACCCGTCGTCCTCGTAGGGCTGTTCGACGTGCGGCGCCTCGTAGCGGTGCGGCAGGTCGGCGGGGTCGTGCGGGAACGCCTCATGACCGGGGTAGGCCTGGCCGTATCCGTCCGGCTGCGGGTACCAGCGCGGGTCGGACTGCGGGGGCAGGTACGACTGGCCACCGTTGTCGAACTGCGGCGCGTACTGCTGCTGCTGACCGTGGCCGACGCCGGGAGTCCCGAAAGCGTCGTGGCCGGAGCCCGCGTACGGGACGCCGAACTGGCCACTGTGGTCGGGCGGTGTCACGGTTCATCTCCTCGGGGTGCGGCGGTGCGTAGCGGGCCGCGTCGCCGGAGGAGCGCCGGGGCCGGTGGTGCGAAGGCCGTACAACGCCCGGTCCCGAGGCCGCCGAAGCGGCCTCGGGACGGGCAATGAGGTCTTTCGAATACCAGGACGGTATCCGACGAACCGTCAGTGCAGGAGACTGCCCTGGAGTTCGGCCCGCAGAGCGGGCGTCAGGACCGCGCCCGCGCGGTCCACCAGGAGGGCCATCTCGTAGCCGACGAGACCGATGTCGGAGTCCGGCGAGGCGAGCACCGCGAGCGCGGAGCCGTCGCTGACCGCCATCAGGAACAGGAAGCCCCGCTCCATCTCGACCACGGTCTGGGTCACGTCGCCGCCCTCGAAGATCCGGCTGGCGCCGGAGGTCAGCGAGCTCAGCCCGGAGGCGACCGCGGCAAGCTGGTCGGCACGGTCCCGGGGGAACCCCTCGGACATGCACAGCAGCAGACCGTCGGCGGAGACCACCACCGTGTGCGACACCCCGGGGGTGTTGTCCACGAAGTTGGTGATCAGCCAGTTCAGGTTCTGTGCGGCCTGGCTCATCTGGGTCAACTCAACGCTCCTGCTGGTTCGAGCCGCCGAAGAGATCGGTGCTGCTGTTGTGCGGTCCATCACCGTACGCCCCCTGGTCGGGGTCGATCCGGAAACTACCGGTGGTCCCGGAGTCGCCGCCGGCCTGGCGGCCCTGCTCGACGCCGCGGCGCAGGTTGGTCAGGCGGCCGCGTACCTCGTTCGGGTCGCGGGAGACCTGCGGGCCGTCCTGCGGGGTGGGCTTGGCGTTGCCCGGCACCAGGTTCTGCCGCGGCACGCGGCGCGGCAGACCCGACGGGGTCGTGCCCGAGGTGGAGGGCTCGCGGAGCTTCTCCGCGCGCTGCCAGTCACCGTCGTTGGGGGACTCCCACTCGCTGGGCGCGGAGGTCGGGCCGGTCGGGCCGTAGCCGCCGAGCGCCGACACGTCGTGGCCGCGCGACTCGACGGGCGCCGAGGTGTCCTTCGCGCCGGTGAACCAGTTCGGGCTCTCCGCGTCCGGCCCGCCGGCCGGGCCCGCCAGCTGCTGGCCGGGCCGGCGCTGCGGCAGCCCGCCGCCGGTCGACCCGCCCGGGGCCGGCGGCAGCGCCGGCAGCTCCTCCGCCGGGTACGGGTGCCCGGCGGGCTCCTCGTAGCCGTAGTCCTGCTGCTGGTACTCGTCGGCGTACTGCGCCTGCGGGTACTGCTCGTCGCCGTACTGCTGCTGGTCGGCGAACTGCCCGGCGGCGTACGGCTGCTGGTACTCGTCGCCGTAGCCCTGGCCGGCCTGGAACGGGTCGTCCTGGAAGCCGGCCGGCGCGTACGGGGCCTGGTACTGGCCGGGCGCGTACGGGTCGTCCTGGTAGTGCTCGCCGGGCGTGTACTGGTCACGGCCGTAGCCGCTGTCCTGGTAGCCGTAGGCGTCGTCCTGGGCGGCCTGCTGGGGCTCGTAGGCGTCCGTGAAGGGGTCGGACTCCGGACGGCGGTAGTCGTCCGCGTACGGGGCCTGGTAGCCGTTCTCGGTGCGGTCGTCCCCGGCGCCGTAGGGCGACTCCAGGATCTCCGCCTCCATCGGCTCCTCGAGGGCGGCGCCCGGACCGATCTCCAGGGCGGCCCGGCGGCGCTGCTCCTCCAGGCGCTGCGAGCGCTGCATGGACTCCAGCGCGGGGGAGAAGCCGTTGCCGCCGGGCAGGCCGCGGCCCGGCAGGTGGTCGTCGAAGCCGAGTTCGGCGGCGGTGCGCTCCTGGCCGTCGAAGGACCACTCGGCGGGGGTCTCCTGCTCGGCGAAGATCCGCGAGACGGTGAACTCTTCGTTCTGCGGCTCGGGCACCGCGACCAGCGAGGTGAGCTGCTGCGGCAGCATGACCAGCGAGGTGGTGCCGGCCGACTCGCCCGAGGGGCGCAGCTGCACGCGGATGTCGTGCCGCTGGGACAGCCGGCCGACCACGAACAGGCCCATGCGGCGGGAGATGGTGGCGTCCACGGTGGGCGGTTCGGCGAGCTTCTCGTTGATCTCGGCGAAGTCCTCGGCGGTCAGGCCGATGCCCTTGTCGTGGATCTCCACCAGCACCCGGCCGTCCGGCAGGCTGGTGGCGTTGACCAGCACCCGGGTCTGCGGGGAGGAGAACGAGGTGGCGTTCTCCAGCAGCTCGGCGAGCAGGTGGACGAGGTCGGTCACGGCGGGGCCGACCACGTCGGCCTCGGGGATGCCGGCCAGTTCGATGCGCTCGTAGTGCTCCACCTCGGAGGCGGCGGCGCGCAGCACGTCGACCAGCGGGACGGGCGTGTTCCAGCGGCGGCCGGGCTCCTCGCCCGCGAGGACGAGGAGGTTCTCGCCGTTGCGGCGCATGCGGGTGGCCAGGTGGTCCAGCTTGAAGAGGTTCTCCAGCTGGTCCGGGTCGGCCTCGTTGTTCTCCAGGTCGGTGATCAGCGACAGCTGGCGCTGGATCAGGCTCTGGCTGCGGCGCGACAGGTTGGTGAAGATCGCGTTGACGTTGCCTCGCAGCAGCGCCTGCTCGGCGGCCAGCGAGACGGCCTGCTGGTGGACCTGGTCGAAGGCGCGGGCGACCTCGCCGATCTCGTCCGTGCCGTGCAGCGGGATCGGGGCGACCGAGGTGTCGACCCGCTCCGGGTCGGTCTTGGAGAGCTTGTCGACCAGCTCCGGCAGACGGTGGTTGGCGATGTCCAGCGCGGCGGTGTTCAGGGTCCGCATGCCGAGGATCATCGAGCGGGCGATGTAGCCGGTGAGCAGACCGGCCAGCACCAGCGAGGCGATCACGATCAGCGCGTTGAGCACCCAGTCGGTGAACGCCCGGTCCTTGATGCCCTGGGCGTCGGCGACGACCTGGTCCAGCAGCTCGGTCTCGGCCGTGCGCAGCGCGCTCATGTGGCTCTTGGTGGCCTGGTCCCACAGCGGGCGGGTCAGGCCGTCGGCGCCGGCCAGGTCGACGATCCGGGTGGCGGCGTCGCGGCTGGAGGCCGCGGTGGCCAGCTGGCTGCCGTAGTTCATGCCGATCGCGAGCAGCGAGATCATGCTCGGCATGGTGCGGCCGTCCGGCATACGCAGCGGCAGGCGCTGGTCGGCGGTGGTCTGGGCGACCTCGGCGTCCGCGTAGACCTTCACCTCGTCGCTGCTGGACGCGGTGTTGAACTCGTCGCGGGCGGTCTGCTCCAGCTTGGCGGCGACCTGCAGACCCTGGATCAGGTCCTGGCCCTCGTGGCCGTCCACGCCGCCGACGCCGAGGCCGACCAGCAGGTGCAGCATCAGCGCGCGCTGGGCCGAGGCGGCCGCCTTGGCCAGCGACATCGCGTAGATGGCGCGGCCCTTGGAGGTGACGTTGGTGGAGCCGAAGCCGACCGAGTTGTCCATCGACAGCAGCGGCGCGTACATCATCGAGTACGCGTTGATGGTCGCGGTCGCGAACAGCTCCGGCTTGTAGGCGTTCTGCCGCAGGTGGGGGAGCCACGACACCATCGACTCGAACTGGCCGTTGCGGCGGGCGACGGTCGCGTCGTCCTTGATCTTGGAGAAGGCGGAACGGTACTCGGCCAGCGCCTGGTCGGTCTTGTCCCGGAGCTTCTTCACCTCGCCCTGGTCGCCCTGGCCGGTGAGCAGCGGCACCAGGCTGTCGTCGCGCTCCTGTTCCAGGGCGTCGGCCAGCTTGGTCGCGGCGCTCGCCAGCTTCGCGATGCGCACCGCGCGGTCGGCGTTGCTGTAGTCGTCCAGCGAGGTGTTGACGCGCAGGCCGCCGAAGACCAGCGCGATCACCACGGGGATGACCAGGATGGCCACCAGGCGGGTCGGCACCCGCCAGTTCAGCGGCGACAGGAAGTCGGCCCGGCCGCCGCCGCTCTGACGCTTGCTCTCCTTGGCGGCGCCGGCCCGCTCGGCGGACTCGCCGGCGGCCGCGGGGGCGGTGCGCTGCGGCTCGCCGCGGTCCTCGGCCGCGGTGAACGCGGAGAACTGACCTGTGGTCCGGCCGCTTGCCGGTTCCTGCTGGCGGGGCTCTGAGCGCCGCTGCGGGGTGACTGGCTGCTTACGCCTCACTCGACAACAACCTCTCGACCGACTGGCGGCCATGGATCAATCCGGCGGCTACCCCCCGACGGGCCGCGACCCGCTCGGATACTACGGGGTAGCTGGAATTCAACACGAGCCGGAGAAGCGGACAAACGGCTGCCCCGCCCCGCACGCCCGGGGAGGAAAGTGGACATTTGCGGCGGAACTTCCGCAAAGGTCTAGGCCATTGGCGCGGACCGGAGCCGGACGACTACGTACTGTCAGGAAAGCCCGGCAAATGTGCTGGTCGAACTGTTACCGGGGACGCGAACCATCCTTGGTACGCGCCCCCGGCGGGGCCCTGCTCCACTCACCGCAGGCGGGCGAGAAGGGCGTGCTCGACGAGGGTGATGAGTGCGCTCTTGGCGCTGTCCCGGCGTCGGGCGTCGAGGGTGACGATCGGGATGTCCGCGCTGAGTTGCAGTGCCTCCCGTACCTCGTCGCCGGTGTGGGGCTGGTGTCCGTCGAAGCCGTTGAGGGCGACGACGAAGGGGAGTCCCGAGTTCTCGAAGTAGTCGAGGGCGGGGAAGCA
>NZ_JBIALQ010000021.1:0-7203 GCF_042873545.1 Kitasatospora sp. NPDC004615 | reverse complement strand
CCTCCCGATCGGTGGTCGCATCGTCCGCGAAGCGACGATCACCGGTCGCGTCGGGCACGTACTTCACACAGACAACGATCCTCAAGCTCACGGCCTGCTCTCCTGTTACTGGTCCGATCCGGCGGCTGCGGCTGCGTCCGTGCGTGTCGAGTGGTCTCGGCACACGCGCGGGGCCGCGGTCCGGGCGGCGCGCGCCGGTGCCCCGCCGGAACTCCCCGGCAGCATACTCATGAGTAGCTCAGCCGTCACTACTCGCCAGTAGCTTACGCTGCCGCAGGTCCGGCCCGGCACCCGTGCCACCGCCTTGGCCCATCCTGCCGCAGGCAGGCCCGACTGCCACCTGACCCGGCACCAGAACGCCTGTGAGATTGAACGCTAGACGGCCTCGCCGAGTGCCGCGATCACGTCCACCGTGCGCGGCTGACCTGCCGCCCGGCGCACCACCCGGCCCGCGGCGTCCAGCACCAGCACGGTCGGGGTGCGCAGGATCTCCAGCCGGCGCACCAGCTCCAGCTGCGACTCGGCGTCCACCTCCACGTGCGCCACCCCGTCGACCATCCCCGCCACCTCGGCGAGCGTGCGGCGGGTCGCCCGGCACGGCTGACAGAAAGAGGTGGAGAACTGCACCAGCGTCGCCCGCTCGCCCAGCGCGGCACCGAGCTCCGCCCCGGTCAACCGCACCGCCCCGTCCTCGCCGCGCATCCTTCGCCGCCTCCCGTCCCGCACCTCGCCGACCGCTGTCGGCGCCCGCGGCACCGATCGGTCCGATCACCGCTCAAGTGTGACAAACGCCGTCCGCGCCGAATTCCCCGCCTTCGGACACTCTCCGTACGTACCGATGCGCGAGGTCCGCACCGCTCCCCACCCCGGCGCGCACGCCGGTCCGGGGTCGCCCGGCTGCCCCGGTTCGCCCGGATTTGCCTGCCGGGCACAGACCACCGCCGGGCCGCCACCACCCCGAACTCCGGCTCCCCGCCGGGCGTCCCGCCCCCGCCCGCACCGCGCCCGCACCCGCAGGTCCGGGCCGCGCCGTGCGCGGGCGTGACAGACCGTGCCCGTTCGGGGGATCATCGGGGGGAAACACCCGTGGCCGCCGCGGCGTGCCGCAACCCGTCGGCCCTGCCACGCCCCGGGATCCAACGCACCGGGCAACAGGCCCCTGGGAAGTAGGACTGACCGTGGCAGAGTTCGTGTACCCGCCGGTGATCCGCACCGCGCTCACCGCGTTCAAGGCGCTGGACCTGCGAATCAACATCGTCGGCGCCGAGCACATCCCCGCCACCGGCGGCGCCGTCCTGGTCAGCAACCACATCAGCTACCTGGACTTCATCTTCGCCGGCTTCGGCGCCTACCGGGTGGCCCGGCGCAAGACCCGCTTCATGGCCAAGGACGACGTGTTCCGGCACAAGATCTCCGGCCCGCTGATGCGCGGCATGAAGCACATCCCCGTCGACCGCACCGACGGCCAGCCGGCCTACGAGGCGGCGGTCAAGGCGCTGCGCGAGGGCGAGGTGGTCGGCGTCTTCCCCGAGGCCACCATCAGCCGCTCGTTCATGCTGAAGAAGTTCAAGACCGGCGCCGCCCGGATGGCCGCCGACTCCGGCACCCCGCTGCTGCCCGTCGTCCTCTGGGGCACCCAGCAGCTGTGGACCAAGGGCCGCCCGAAGACCCTGACGAAGCGCCACGTCCCCGTCACCATCATGATCGGCGAGCCGATCCACCTCACCGAGGCCGACCGGCCGGTCATGGTCACCCGCCGCCTGCGCGCCGCCATGTCCGAGATGCTCGACCGCGCCCAGCGCGAGTACCCGGCCAAGCCGACCGGCCCCGACGACTCCTGGTGGGTCCCCGCCCACCTCGGCGGCACCGCCCCCACCCCGGAGCAGGCCGAGGCCGAGGACGAGGCGGAGGCCACCGCCAAGGCCGAACGCCGCGCCGCCCGCGACGCCGGCTGACCCACCGGCCGCCCACCGCCCGGCCTCCCGGCCTTACGCCGGACCGGGCGGCGGGCTCGGCGCACTCGCCGAACCACCCGCGCAGGCGAACCGCGCGACGCACCGGCCGGGCACACCAGCGTTGACGCACCGCGCAGCGCGCTCGCCGGACACACCGGAGTCGGCACACCACGCCGCGCACTCTGCGTCGCGCGCCGCTCAAGCGAACCGCGCGACGCACCGGCCGAACACACCGTCGGTGGACGCAATGCGCGACACACTCGCCGGGCACACCGGCGGCGGACGCAATGCGCGACGCGCGCACCGGCCGGGCACACCGGAGTCGGCACACCGCGTGGCGCACTCGCCGGGCGCGCCGCTCAGGCGAATTGCGCGACGTACTCGCCGAACGGCGGGATGCCGACCCCGGCCCGCCGCTCGTCCATCCGCGCCGGGTCCTCGCACGGCCACGGCACCGGCGCGCCGTCGCGCACCCCCGCGATCTGGGTGCCGTAGACCTGCTCCCGCCCCTCGTTCACCAGCACCCGGTCCCGCAGGAACGCCAACTCCCGCGCCCCCGCCGCACCTTCGGCCACCGCCTGCTCCATCAGCCGCAACGCCCGCCGCTGGACGTCCAGTTGCCGGTCGGCGTGCTGCGCGATCAGCCACGCGGCCTGCGCCGCCTCCGCGCCGACCTCCGCAGCGACGGGCCAGCCGTGCTCGTCCAGCAGCTCGGCCAGCCGGTCCGCGTGCCGCGCGGTCGAGCGCCGCCACGCCAGCTGCTCCGCCGGGTCCTCGCTGTTCGCCAACGGCGCGGACGCCCGGTCGGCGGCTCCCATCGCGGTCAACTCGGCTGCCAGCGCGGCCACTTCGGGGGTCATTCCACTCTCCGTCGCTCTCGGGCGCCCTCGACGGCGCCGGACAGCACCATTCTGGGCGGGCGGATCGGCCCGAAGATCATTCCGAAGACCGGCGACAGGGCCACCCTCCCGCTGGAATACTTGAGGTGTTCCCGGGGCCGCGACGTGCACCGGGCCGGCATCTCCAGCCCGCGCGGGGCCGGCCGCACCGGCTTGCGCCGCACGCCATCCGGGCCGTCCGCCCGCTCCGCGTAGCCGATCGCCTCCAGCCGGTCCACCGTCTTCCCGGCGGCCTGCTTGGACACCCCCAGCCGACGCCCGATCTCGCTCGCCGTCGCCCCCTCCAGCCCGATCGCCTGCAGCGCGAAGCCGTGCGCGGGCCGTACTGCACCACCGCGATGCCCCGTCAGCCGGCTCTCCGCAACGCCTCGACTCTCCCGCGACGCCCCGGCGCGGCCACTCAGCCGCCGAACCAGCCCGCCGCGTCCAGCTGGAAGCCGGACGGGCCGGCCAACCGGGCCAGACCGTCCTCGAGTTCGCGCAGCTGCTGCTCGCCGAGCGCCGCCGCCCAGCGTCCGCGGATCTGCTCGAACACCTCCGCCGACCGGGCCAGCATGTCCAGCCCGCGCGGAGTCAGCCGCACCACCTTGCGCCGCGCGTCGCCCGGATCGTCCGCCCGCTCCGCGTAGCCGAGCGCCTCCAGCCGGTCCACCGTCTTCCCGGCGGCCTGCTTGGACACCCCCAGCCGACGCCCGATCTCGCTCGCCGTCGCCCCCTCCAGCCCGATCGCCTGCAGCGCGAAGCCGTGCGCGGGCCGCGCCTCCGGGTGGCCCTGGCGGGCGAGTTCGGCGTGCAACTCGTCGATGATCGTGCGGAATCCGGCGAACAGCAGCAGGGGAAGCTCGAAGCCGTTGCGCTGATCGACAACCTGGTTTACGTTTTGGTCAACCACGTTGTCCATTCTAGGACGCGCAGCCGCGGCACGCCCCCGGCCGCCCCGGCACGCCTCCGCCCGATCCCGAAAGGGCTCACCATGCCCACCACCGCCCAGCACTTCCCCGACCTCACCCCCGAGACCGCTCCGCCGGCCGCCCGCCGCTCCCTGGAGGGGATCACCCGCAACCTCGGCTACCTCCCCAGCGCCGCCGCCCGCCTCGCCCACTCACCCCAACTCCTCGACGGCTTCCTCAAGTTGACCGCCCTCTTCGACGCCACCGAGCTCGACCCGCTGGTCCGCGAAACCGTCGTCCTGACCATCGCCACCCGCAACGGCTGCCACCTCTGCGTCGCCATGCACACCGCCAAGCTCACCCACCTCGACGCCGACCCCGACCTGATCGCCGCCCTGCGCGCCCAGCAACCCCTCCCGGACGCCCGCCTCGAGGCCGTCCGACGCTTCGTCCACTCCGCCCTCGACCACACCGGCGCCGTCCCCGAACCCGACCTCGCCGCCTTCCTCGCCCACGGCTTCACCCCGGGCAACGCCCTGGAAATCGTCCTCGGCATCGGCGCCTACACCCTCTCCACCTTCGCCAACCGCCTCACCGATGCCCCCATCGACCCGCAACTCGCCGCCCACGCCTGACCACTCCGCCCAACCGGTACGCTCCCCCGGTGACCGACCGCGGCCTCACCCTCCCCGCACTACGGCACCAACTGGTGACCGCGGTCCTCACCCTGGCCGCCCCCGGCCTCCAGGACGCCGGCTTCGACCCCGCCCCGCACCTGGCCACCCTCCTCACCGACGCCTGCGACGCCACCGCCCCCGTCCCCTGGCTCGGCCACACCCTGCGCACCTCCGAAGAGGCCGCCCTCACCGCCGACCTCGGCACCGCCCTCCGCCACCACCTCGCCACGCTCCCGCCCGACCCCACCCCCACCGACCACCTCCGGGCCCCCACCTGGCACCCCGTCACCACCAGCGCCGCCCACCTCGCCCGCCTCCTCGTCCACAACGACCACCTCGCCACCACCCCCTGACGGCGCGCTACCGTCGGCCCGGTGAACAACGACATCGACACCTGGCACCGCTTCGCCGCCCTCCTCCCCGAGCCGGACGCCCAGGACGTCGCCGACTGCTGGCAGATCGGCGAACAGGAAGCCGGCCTGCGCATCCTCGTCTCCGGCCTCCTCACCCACCAGATACCGATCAGCGAAACCGTCCGGGCCCAGCTCTCCGTCCTCGCCGAGATCTGGGGCGAACGCGAGGTCCTCACCCCCGACCTCCTCCGCTGCCCCGGAGACGGCCGACCCGCCCCCGTCGCCCTCACCGACCGGCCCTGGGAACCCGGCGGCGACCACCCCGCCGAACCCGTCCTGGTCCCCTGGATCACCTGCACCACCTGCGGCCAACTCCTGCTGCGCGCCCACCTCCTGGACGCCGGGCAATCCCTCTCCCACGTCGCCGAGTACTACGCCATCGCCTCACCCGACGGGGCCACCGTCCTGCACACCTTCCCCGCCTACACCGACGAGCCCTTCGACCCCGACGACCCCACCGACCCCGCCGGCACCGCCTTCGCCGCCCTCCTGAACGGCTGCGCGGAGCCGACGGACAGTCACTGACCCGGGCTCGGGCCCGGGCTCCCACCGGCTCACTGGCTGGAAACCCCCCTGGCCATCGGCCGCGGTGACGGTACATCATCACTATCGCCAGACACCGCACCACGAAAGCCGACCGACATGCCCCTGACGTTCCGAAAGCCCCGCCTCAAGGCCGGAATCCTCGCCCTCACCACCGCCGCAGCACTGAGCGCCGCCGCCACGCCCAGCGCCCACGCGGCCGGCAACTGCACCCACTACGGGCAGCCCGGCTACGGGCAGGTCTTCACCGACTACAACTACTCGGGCGACTGCTGGGAGTTCCAGATCGGCACCTGGACGGTCTTCCCCGTCCTGGTCAACCACAAGGTCTCCTCGCTCAGGAGCTGGGCCTCCTACTCCGGCCAGCAGGTGAACCTGTCCGGCGACGGCATGACCTTCACCGCAGGCGCCGGCGAGTGGTGGCCGCAGCTGCCCGGCTGGTTCAACGACCACGCCAACGCCGCCTACTGACGGTCGGGGCCTGACGTCGAGGCCGGGTGGTCGGCAACCCGGCCACCTGGCCCCCTCAGAACTCCAACACCACCCCGACCGCGCCCGCTCCCGCGCTCTCCGCCGCCCGCAACACTCGCACCGGCCCGGCGAACAGCTCCGCCACCGTCCCGCCGCGGTCCTCATTGCCCATCACCGACAGCCACGCCTCCGCCCGCCCGACCTCAGCCCCCGCCAACAGCCGTTCCACCAGTGGCCGTTGCTCCCGCACCCCGGCCGCGTCGAGCACGAACTCACCGCCCCAGCCCGGCAGCCGCTCCACCGCCTCCGGCCCCAGCGCGAACGCCAACGCGTCGAACGGGTATGCCTTCGACGCACCGATCGCGCAGCGCTCCTCCTCCGCGCACCCCTCCAGGAGGCCGAGCAGCTCCCACCGCACCTGGTCCACGCTCTCCGGCTCGTCACCCCGCCAGCCGTCGAACACCCCCGCCAGCGTCAGGGCATCGTCCCCGCGCCACGCCCCGCCGCCCGGCAGCCTCCGCAACCACTCCGTCCGCGCGGCGAGCCGCTCCCGCCACCACGCCAACTCCCCGGCCGCCGTCTCCGGCCGCCGCGCCCAGTGGCTGACACCTGCCGCCACCTCGTCAGGAACCACCCCCAGCACCCAGTACCCGTGAAAACCCACGCCGCGCCACCCTCCCCCAACACACCGAACGGGCCCCGGCCACCACGGCCAGGACCCCTGTCACCCTTCCACTCAGCGCCCCGGGCCGTCGCCCTCACCCGGCAGCGTCTCGGACAGAACGAACTGCGGGTTCTCGATCAGCCCGACCACCGCGCCCGTCGGCTCGACCACCGTCGCCACCCGGATCCCGCCGCCGACCTCCTGCACCGCGCTCCGCACCGTCGCCCCCGCGGCCACCACCGACTTCAGCGCCACATCGACGTCCCTGACACCCCAGTACGTCACCGGACCGACCGCCGGGTCGCCGTTCGGGTCGAGCGACAACTCGTAGCCCCCGACGTTGAAGCCGACGTAGAACGGCTCGTCGAAGTACGGCCCGACACCCAGCACCGAGGTCCACCACGCCTTCGCGGCAGCCAGATCCGGCGCGGGGTAGATCACCGTCCGAAGACCAAGGAACATGTCAACGCCCTTTCCCAGCACGACAGTTCTTCCGCGCGTGAGCCTACGGCCCAGGTCCGACAACACCGCCGCCGGCAACAGGCCCAGCCCGCCTTCGAGATCCCCCGGAAATGCAGAAAGGGCCCCAGCCTATTGGCTGGAGCCCTTTCCAGAAGAATTGTTCGGCGGCGTCCTACTCTCCCACAGGGTCCCCCCTGCAGTACCATCGGCGCTGTGAGGCTTAGCTTCC
>NZ_JBIALQ010000020.1:0-14632 GCF_042873545.1 Kitasatospora sp. NPDC004615 | reverse complement strand
GTACGCGGCCCGCCGCACCCTCTGGCAGATCACCGGCAACCGCAGCTGCCGCGGCTGCGGACGGTCCGTCATGGACCCCGACACCGGCGTCATCAAGGCGCAAACGGCCGAGGGCCACACCGTGGTCCTCGGCACGCTGAAGTGCGCGAACATCTGGTTCTGCCCGCCCTGCTCGTCCTCGATCCGCACCCGCCGGGCCGCCGAGGTCACCAAGGCGGTCGTGTCCTGGATCCGGGCGGGCGGCAGCGCCTACCTGGTCACATTCACCCCCCGCCACGCCTACGCCGACCGCCTGGACGCGCTGATGGACGCCATCCAGGGCACCCGCGCGTCCTCGGCGGACGCCATCGAGGCGGCCCGCGCCGAAGTCGCGGCGGTCAAAGCCGAGCTGGAGCAGGCGAAGGCGGACGCGCGGCAGGCCGTCGACGCCGCCCAGGCCGCCGCGAAGGCCGATCTGCTGGCCGCGCGCGCGACGGCCCGTCAGGCCGTGCAGGTCGCCCAGGCCGGGGCCGAGAAGGGGCAGAAGAAGGCCGCCGCCGCCGCTGCGCGCGACGGGGCCGAGCCGCTGCCTGGGCTCAAGGCGGTCAGGGAGGCGGCCACGGAGGCGGCCCGCGCGGAGTTCGAGCCGTTGCTCGCGGACCTGGAGGGGTGGCTGGCCGAGGCCCGCGCCGCCGCGCGGGGGACGAGCCGTCAGGCCGGTGCGTACCAGCGCCTGATCACCGGCGGCACCTGGGCCGGGCGGCCCGAGGATGGTGACCCCGACGGACTCCGGGGCCGGATCGGATACGTCGGCATGATCCGCGCCACCGAGGTCACGCTCGGCCAGGCCAACGGCTGGCACCCCCACATCCACGCGATTGTGCTGGTCGGCGGCCGTACCAAGGGCAAGGGCGCCGACAAGGTGCTCGCCACAACCCCTGACGGGAAGTGGGACACCTTCGAGCCCGACGAGGACGACCTGGAGGAGTGGGAGCACACCTGGCGGAAGGTGTGGACCGCAGCCCTCAAGCAGGGCGACCCGCGCTTCGAGCCGTCCGTGACCTGCGAGATTCCTGGCTGCAAGTGCAACGGGAAGGGCCACGGCGTCGATTTCAAGCGGCTCAAGACCGTGCAGGACGCGGAGAAGTTCGGCGAGTACCTCGCGAAGACCCAGGACGGAAAGGACCCGGCGCTGGAGCTCACCGGCGCCGCCAACAAGGACGCCTGGGGCGAGAACATGACGCCCTTCCAGATGCTCGGCCGCATCGGCGACCTGCAGAACGGCGTGCCCGAGGACAAGGCGGAGGGCAGCGGCACGCTCGACTGGTGCCTTGGCCGCTGGTGGGAATACGAGGCCGCCGTCGGCGGACGCCGCGCGATCGAATGGACCCGAGGACTGCGAAAGCTGCTCGGCATCGGCGGCGGCGACACCGCCGAGGACGATGCCGACCTGCTCCACGAGGCCGACGGGACCTCCGAATTCAGGGCCGGTGTGCAGGTCAGGACGCAGGCCTGGCACGACGTCGCCGCCGCCGGCCTCGACTACGAAGCCGTCGAATCCGTCCGGGGCACCGACGGCATCGACCTGGAAGCCGTCGAAGCCGTCTACGAAGCCGCCGGCGCCGCCCCGAATTCGGTCCGCCTGCTCACCGGGGCCGAAGTCGACCAGACGTGGCAGGACGTCCTCGCCGTGCTCGCCGAACGCCGCCAGGTCGCCGCCGCCCGCCGGGCGGCGGAGAACCCTACGAACGGACCGACCAGGATCGCCCGGGGGCCGGAGCAGGCGGACCCGCCGGTGCCGGACGCGATTGCCGAGGCGCTCGCCAGGCCCGAGCCGGTGAACTTCCTGACGGTCATTCGCCAACGGGCCGCCGCCCGCCGCACACCAGGTGCGCACCCGGGTGCGCACCGGCCCTGACCAGCGCACATGAGGTGCGCACCCCACCGGAGGAGACTGGCCAGATGACAGCTGACAGCCCGCCCAGCAGGCTCGGCCGCACGCTCGGACTCGGCGGCGCCGCCTATGCCAAGGACGCACCCACGTCGCCGCGCCGCCCGGGCCGGACCGCCGCCGAACGGGCCGCGCTCGCTGGGGATCCGCCGCCGCCCCCGCCGCCGCCCCGATCGACCGGACACCGCCGACTCATCCTGCCCACCCTGCCCGCCACCGAGGAGGACTGATGGACCAGCAGCACATCGAGGCCGACGTTGAGGTCTACCCGCACGCCGAGTACATGGAGGCGGTGGAAGCTGAGCTCATCGCGGCCGGCCTCACCCCGAAGACCTGGTGGATCGAATCGCCGGACGGCGCCCAGCTCGACGCCTATTTCCGGTTGCCCGGCACCGGGTCGCCCACCGCGGCCTGGCCGGACGGCGTCGAGCTGGGCTGGGACCAGTACGACGGCTGGCAGGTGATCGCCGACGGCAACGCCACCCCGCTGTCGGAGGACTCTGGGGTGTACGGCCAGCCCCGCCAGATCGCGACCGACGCGTGGAATCGGATCGCCACCGACCAGGCACGCGGCCCGATCTGCATGACCGGTGAGCGGTTCGACACGGCCGGGCTGCGGGCGGCCGTCGAGGCGTGGGACGCCGACGCCGCCTGACCTGTTCACCCGTGAGTGCGCACCCACCCCGGCCGGTGCGCACTCACTCGTTCGGGCGGAACACCGGGGTGCGCACCACATCCCCGCCGCCGGGGCGGGCGTTCGCCGGGCATGACTGCCTCCACCGACACCACGGCCGCCGACGACGGGGCCGACGCCACGCTCGCGGACTGGCTCCACCACCTGACCGTCGGACACGGCCTCACCCAGGCCACCGCCTACACCGCGGTGCTCGCCGCAATGAAGGCTGTCGCGGACGACTCGCCGGAGGAGGAGCGGGCTGCGGCCCGGCACTTTGTCGGCAGGGTGGTCCGGAGCTGGGCGGCCCGTGACCCGCGACTCGACGACGTCCGCACGATCCCGGACGGGTCCCTGCTCGGGCCGGACTGCGGATGCTGACGCCGCGCTGGACGTCCGTCGCGGAGATGATCGCCCACTACCGGCAGGCCGGGGTGATCGGCGGTCGGCCGGCGGCGCCCGCCGACGACGAGCTCGTGCCGTCCCGCGGGCTTCGCCGCGAGCTCGGGCCCGTCGGCCGCGACCAGGACGCCGACCCGGCAGACCGGGGCGGTGGGTGGTAGCCGGGGGGAATCGGGTGCCCCGATCCGCCGGGTGATCAGGGCCGATACCCCGCCGGATCAGGGGTGCGCACCAGGTGTGCACACCCGGTGCGCACCTGCTCTGACCTGCGCGTTTCACGTGCGGATCACGGACGACGGCGGCGGCCTGGTCCACGGCCGTCCTGTGGCCGCCACCTCGACCACGGCAGGGGAGGGGAGGGGGCGCGCGGGCCCTCGGCTCACGCCGGGAAATCCCGCAGGGCACTTCCATTCGTCACGTGACGAATGGAAGAGTGGGTGTCGAGCGCCAGTGACCTCCCGTCACCGGACCGTTGAGACCTGGGAGAGGGGCCCCGATGCCCACCACCACCCTGCTGCTGCCCGCCGAGCCCGATGTGCTGGGCGCGCTTTACGCGCTGGACGAACCGCTGATGCTCCAGCTGCGCCCGATGCCGGACGAGGACGGGCAGCCGTGGTCGCCGCTGCCCGACTACCTGGACGCGGAGTCGGTGTGCGGGGCCTACGACCGGGTGCTGGACGCGCTGCGACCTATCGCCGGCGTGGTCTACGGCCGGGCGAACACCGCGCCCGGAGTGCCGGTGCTGGTCGGCGCGGGCGGGGTCGAGCTGGTGCAGCTGCTCGCCGCCGATGTCGACGGCCAGGACCTGATCAGCCTGAGCTGGCTGTCCGAGGCGGTGACGGCAGCCGGGGGCGACGCGGAGGACGCGACCGCGGACCTGTCCGCGCTGCTGGACGACCTGGCATCCGACCGGCACGGTGCCTGGTGGCTGGGGGAGGGCACCAACGGCCGCGCCGTGGCGGCCTGGGCGGTGCGGGCGCTGGCCGTGCTGGAGGGCACCAGCCCCTCCGACCCGGTCGAGCAGGCGGACCGCCGACTGCTGATCGACGCGGTCCGCGGCGCGGCCGGCGCGGACCGGATCGAGCTGACGGTCGAGCAGGAGGACGCGTACGGCCGGTACATGCGCCGCCTGATCCGCCGCACCGCCCCGTCCGCCGCCGACGCGCACCTGACCGCATGGGTGGCGGGCGTATGACGGCGGGCCAGGAGGCGGCAGCGGACGACCGGCCGCGAACCCGGATGTGCGATTACTGCCGGACGCCGTACCTGATGCCGCTGCGAACCAGCGGCCGGCAGCAGCTCTACTGCCGCCGCAGTTGCCGTCAGCGCGCCTACGAGGCCCGGGTGCGCAACGCCGAGCTGAAGGAGATCCACACCCGGCAGCAGGCCCGGCTGGACCGAATCCTGGGCACGCTCGGCCCAGCGGCGCGGACGCAGGCCGCCGAGGCCGCCGCGGTGGAACCGCCCGTGCCCACCAAGGCGAAGGCGAAGACCAGGAAGAGCAGGAAGCCCGCCGCAGAAACCGTGGCGCCGAAGATCGAGGGGCAGGAGGAACTGACATGGTGACCACGTTGCTCAGGTGGCAGCTCCAGCGGCGCGGGTCGACGCCGAACTGGCACGACAGCTCGTCCGCGATCGTGACCGACGGACTGAACCCGCTGTCGCTCGCCCAGGCGGTGCTCGCCACCTACCTGTACACCGTCGGCAAGGATGACCCGGAGGAGTACCGGGTGGTGGTGCGGAAGGGGCTGGAGCCCCCGGCCGCCATCGTCGGCCAGGACGACCTGGAGCAGTTCCTGGAGCGGCAGGGCTACTACCGGCACGCGCAGCGCGCGCCGCTGCGCGAAGTCCTCGACCCGGCGGTGTTCTCCGCCCTGCCGTACTACATGCAGCGGCAGCTCGACCGGACCGACGGCGCCGGGCCGCGCGACGCCGACTTCTACTGACCAGCAGGGTGTGCGCAGGTCGGAGCAGGTGTGCACACCCGGTGCGCACCACCTCAACCAGGGGAGACAAGAGATGAGTTCCATGACCGAACCCACGACGGCGACCACCGAGGACACCTGGGTGGAGCGGGGCCAGGAGATCGACAGCCCGGACCGGCTCCGTGACTACGTCGCCGAGATCCGCGCCACCGCCTCCCACATGCAGACCGGCCTCGGCCGCGCGGCCTGGGGAGCCCTCACCGGCCGGTCCTGGCTGGAGACCCCGAACCGCCCGGGCGTGCCCGAAATCCTGGGCGAGCACCTGGAGATGACGATCACACCGCCCGGCACGACCGCCGCCGACGCCACCCTCCGGCAGTCGCTCGCCACTCTGCTGGTCGCCCTGGACGCGGTCGACCGGGCGACCCTGACGGTGTGGCTCGCCCACGTCGCGGCTAAGGACCCCGCCCGGACCGCATGACCCCCGAGCCGCCCGCCCCGCCCACAGCGTCACGTGACGAATGGGGGGCGGTGGCGTTCCCGGGGGTGCACACCAGGGGTGCGCACCCGCTGCGCCGCAGGTCAGGGCAGGTGCGCACCGGGTGCGCACCCGGTGCCGGGGGAGCAGACTCGGGGGTGTGCACCCGATACCGGTCTGCCCGTGTCCCGGCGACGGTGGCCGTCAGGGGTACCAGGGCCGCTCCCGCGCCCTGGACCCAGGGCTGCGCGGCACCGCCCGGCGCGGTCAGGACGCTCCCGGGCAGGCCGCCGTCCGCGCCGAACGGCACCACGCCTCGGCGTCAGGTGGCCGGCGCCTGGAGTGCGGCTTCGACCTGCGGGACGGCGTAGACGATCCGGTCGAGACGGGCGAGCAGCTGCGCGCCGGCGGGGGAGCCGAGCAACGCGTCGCAGGCCTGCGCGGCGAGCGGGTCCACCTGGTCGCCGACATCGAGGTGGGCGGCGAGTTCGGCGCCGAGCTGGGTGACGTACGAGGTGTTGTCCATGCCGTCGATGGTGTTCGCGGCGGCAGCGGAATCCGGCGACGGCGGTGCCGCTCGGTGGGCCGTTCGACGGCTCGTATCGGCACCGCGGGGTGACGATACCTAAGCACTCCACTCTGCCCTCCACTCTGCCCGCTCCTGCCCGTTTCCGAGCCTCGGGCGAGGCCTCCGGCGGAGCAAGATATGGCCTGTCGTAACGACAGTCCGGCCGGGCGAGCGGCCCAAGATCATCGAGATGCCAGAGGTGCGACCGAATCGGGCTCGGCGGACGCGGAGCCGCGGTTGCTACTGCGGGTTGCTACTGCGGGTTGCTTCTTGGGGTGGCTTCTGGCGGTTGCTACTGGAGGCTGCGGCTGAGGTTGTCTCAGCTCTCCGGGGGTCGGGGCTGTCCGTGCAGGTCAGGTTGTGGACATTCCAATGTCCATAGGGGCGACAACTTCTCTGGGCCCTCGATGGGCCCGGAGAAGTGCCCTGCAGTCGGCAGCACCATGGGTCCCCGATGCTCGCCCGGCGGTCGGCTGCGCCGCTGTCGCCGCCGGTCGGCACCGACCGGGACCGCATGCTGGACGCAGCCTTAAGGCGGGCTCTGACGGGAACGGGAACGCGTGCCGATCCGGGCCGATTCGGGAAGATGCGGGCGGATCCGGAGCGATCCGGGGAGATCCGGTTCCCGTGCCGGTTCGAGTCCGGCTCCGGCGGGCGCCGGGTACGTGAACCGGATGACGTACGGCACGTGATCCGGTGCCCGTTTCGGCGCGGCCGGCGCGGAGTGCCTTCGGGTGTCCGTGGTCGTTGGGTGGTGCATGGACTACATGGCGCCGCGCCGCAGCAGCGATTCGGCACAGCTGTACCTCGACCACCCGGACGAGGGGGTGCGCTGGCTGGCGCAGGTGTACCTGGCTGGGCGGGATCAGATGGACCGGGTGTGTGCGCTGGGCGAGCGCTGGGCGGACGGCAGCGACCCGGCCGCCGAGCCGTTCGGGCTCGAGTTGTTCGCCGCGGTGAACGACGAAGACCAGGCCGTCGCCGACGAGTCGGAGCGGGAGGAATCCGCTGCCGCCGGCGCGGCCGGGCGGTGACAGCTCTTGCATCTCCGGCCCCCTGCCGGTGTGCTCCTGGTGGTGCTCGTCGTGCAGCTGCTCGCTGAACTCCGGTGGGCGGTCCGATAGGACGGTCCACGTGGATAGCTCGCTGCGCGGTCTCAGGACGCAGGGCCGGTGAGCGAGTTAGTGCTCACTGGGCCCAGTTTCGCGGCGCTGGTCGCCGGCGGGGCGGGCCGTGATCCGCTCGCCGGGGAGTCCGTGGCTGCACCGCCAGCAGCACGCGCAGCGGTCGCCGGGGCCGTCGCCGAGCCAGACGTGGGGGGCGCCCGTCGAGGGGTGTCCGCAGTCCGCGCAGTACACGTACATGGCCGTCTCCGATCCGTGGCTGAGCGGGCGTCAGCCTCCACCCCTTCGGTGCGCTGGGCCCGGGTCGGACAGCAAGGCGAGCAAGTCGCGCCTGCGGCGGGCTGGTCTCCGCTGCCGCTGGCCGGCCGACGGCCAGGCCGTCGAGCACCGCGTCCGGCCGGGGGCCCGTTCGGCACGTGGCCGGCCACCCGCCCGCCTCATGGGTCGGGCTGTGCGGGGGTTCCCCTCGGTGGGCGGCAGTCGCAGACCCCAGCGGGCCGTTCGTCGGGGTGTCCAGGATCGGCTTGCCGACCGGCTTGCCGGCGCGAGCTTGCGAGCGTCCTGGATGCCCCGGCGGGCGGTCTGCTTGCCTCCGGTGCCGTCCGCCGAGGGGGACCCCCGCCGGGTCGACCCGCACCACCCACCCACGTGCACATGATCACGAGGCCCCACCCCCTTGGAGGTGGCCCGCCGGAGGCAGTGGTGACGGTGGGGGTGCGCACCTTCCGGCACCACCGGTGCGCACGGCACCCGCTATCTGTTCGTCACGTGACGAATGGGTGGTGGGGGAACGGGAAAGCCCCGCACACCTGGTGGTGTGCGGGGCCTCGGTGGCCGGGGTGTCAGTCCTGGTGGATCACCCGGGCGACGGCCTCGAACGCGGCGAGGGCGGCAGTGAGGCTGAGGGTCATCGAGGGCTCCTTTGGGGGTTGTAGTTGGGGTTGTAGTCGGGCTGTAGTCGGGACTTGTAGTTGGTAGTTGTGCAGGTGGGAGGCGGTCTGTAGTTGGCGGGGAGGGGCGGGGCCCGCTCCTGGGGGAGGGGCCCCGGAAGGGGCTTCGAGAGGGGCTCCGGAAGGGGCTGCGAGGGCGGTTCGGGGGGCCCGAATCGGGGGCGGGGTCAGGCGGCCTTGGTGAGGGTGTGGTCGGGGACCGCGGCGGGGGGCAGGCGGGGGTCCCGGCCGAGGAGGGTCCGGAGGTAGGCGACGGACCACCCGGGGGAGGTGGTCCGGGCGGGTCCGGAGCCGACCCCGACGGACGGCTTCGGGGGGATGCCCGCGGCGCGGACGGCGGCGCCGAATTTGCGGGTGTCGTGGCCGGGGTAGTGGCCGTGCCACTGGAGGGCGGCGAGCACCTCGGCGATGAGAAGGTTGCCGGCGCCGCCGTCGGCCTGCGCGCGGATCGCGACCATGTGCTCGACGGAGGCCGCCAGTTCGGCGTCGGTCAGCGGCGCGGGGGGCGTCCGGTCGTCCTCGTCGTCCTGGTCCTCGCCGTCGTGGTCGTCCTCGCCCGACGGCTCGTCGGGTCCCTCGTCGTCGGCCTGGTCCTCGGCGGGCTCGTCGCCGTCGGTCGGGGCGGGGGCGTAGACCAGGGCGGCGAACCACCAGAGGCCGCCGAGGACGGCGAGGCCGGGTTCGATCCAGGGGCGGGCGAGGGACCAGATCAGGGGGCCGCCGACGACGAGCAGCAGGGCGGCGCCGCCGGCGTGCTCGCCGAGCTTGCTGCGGGTGGCCTTGCGGGCGGCCTTGGCGAGGTCGAGTTCGGCCTGGCGGGCGGTGACCTGTGCGGCTTCCCGGGCCTGGATCATGGCGGCCCTCTTGGCGGAGTCGGCCTCGTTGGCGAGCTTCTCCCGGAACGCGGCCTCGGCGGCCTTGGCGGCCTCGGCGGCGAACTTCTCCTGCTGAGCCTTGAGTTCGGCGGCTTCGGCGCGGCGTGTGCGCCGGGGGGCCGTCAGCTTCTCGAACAGGACGGGGCTGCCGGTGATCAGGCCGGTGATCGGGTAGAGGGCGGTGGCGGCGATCCGGCGGCGGCGGCCGGGGGTGCCTGCCTCGCCGGCGGGCTCGGTGGGGAAGATCTTGAAGTCCGTCATGTCGGCCTCAGTTCACGAACGCGCTGGCGAGGGGGTAGAAGAAGTTCGCGGGCAGCGCCCACAGGCCGCCGGCGGCGGCGAACAGGCTGGGCGCGACGGCGCCGCAGATGGAGTCCTTCAGGGGCTTGGCTTCGAACCCGAACGTGACGATGGTCAGGAGGGCGGCGGTCGCTCCGGTCCGCCAGTCTCCGAGGGCGTTGTTGCCCTGGAACGCCTGGTCGATCTGGGTGCCGATTCCGGCGATCTGCTGGAACGCGCTGCCCGCGCTGGCCGAGAACGTGCCGATGGCGAACGCCCAGTAGGGGACGTTGTCCTTCTTGACGGTGATCCGGTTCTTGCCGCGGATGCCGGCGTAGAGGTAGACGGTGGCGCAGGTCGCGAACCCGCCGCTGCCGAGGGCGATGATGCTGCTCATGGTGTGTCTCCTGACGGTCAGTTGAAGGGGTGCAGGGCGGGGAAGAGCGGGGCGAGGCCGGTGGCGACGACGAGGCCGGAGGCGACGGGGATGCGCGCGAGGACGAGCAGGGTGAGGGGCCAGGGGCGGGTGACTTCGGAGATCCGCTGGCGGCCGTGGTCGCGCACCCACAGGTCGAGGGCGAGCCCGACGGCGGTGAGCACGATCCCGGCGAGGGGCCCGGCGATCGAGACCAGGCCGATCAGTCCGGTGACGTAGCCGCCGGTGGCGCTGATCGCGGTGAGGACGCACCAGCGGCGGAAGCGCTTGGTGCGGTCGCTCGGGCCGGCCGCGCGGGCGGCCTGGCGGCGTGCGCGCCGGGCCCGGGTCGCCGCTTCGCGTTTGTCGGCGAGGGCCTGCTGCCGGTGGCGCCTGGTGCGCTGCTCGGGGGTCTCCCCGGCGGCGGCGCGTTCGGCGTCCTCACGGGCGCGGCGGCGCCGCTTGTCGGTCTCCTGATCGGCCTCCAGGCGGGCGGCCCGTTCCTCGGGGGTCTCGGTGATCCGGGCGCTCAGCATGTCGACCAGGCCGACGAGGTCGGTCCGCTGGAGCGGTCCCGGGTCAAGGATCTTCTCGACGCGGTGCCGCTCGGTGCGCTGCTCGGTGGTTTCGCCGGCGGCGGCGAACGCGGCGTCGCGCTCGGCGCGCTGGCGGGCGGCCAGCTCCTCGTAGGCGACCTGCTGGCGGGCGGCGCGCTGGGCCTCGGTCTCGGTCAGCAGCTGGTGGACCTGCTCGCCGACCTGGCCGATCTGCTCGCCCATCCGGTGGGCCATCAGGTCGGCGGCCTGGGCGAACTGGGCGCCCATCACCTTGCCGGCCTGGCCCCAGAACGCCTCGGCGGCGGCGTGCATCGCGGCGGCGTCGGCCTGCGCCGAGGCGGCGTCGGCGAATCCGGCCGCGGCGAACGCGGAGGGGATGTGAGCGGTGGCCCCGAGCCCGCCCGCAGTCGGGGGCTCGGTGGGCGGCGGGGGGACGTCGTCCGGGACGCTGTCGTCGCGCCACCAGCTGGAGCGCGTGGACCGGGTCGTGCCGGCGGTGGGCGGCTGCGACGGGTACGGGGGGATGGTGGACGGCTCGGACGGGAGCTGAGGGGTGGTCACCGGCCCTCCCCACGGAGGTAGCGGCGGACCAGGAGGTACAGGCCGTACACGACGAGCGCGGAGTCGAGGACCCAGGGCAGCAGGGCGAGAAGCGTGCCAATCACAGGTTTCTCCAGGTCAGGGGAGGTGCGCACCCCGGGTGTTCAGGGGTGCGCACCAGGTGTTCAGGAGGAGTGGCGACCGAGCTGGTCGGTGCTGTGGGTGGTGCGCGGGGCGTGGATCACGCGGCCGTTGGCGCGGGCCTCGTCGTAGTCCGGGCCGCTCCAGACGCGGCCGTCAGCGGCAACGTGGTCCGGGGTGTCCGTGCGGGTGGACGGCCTCGCCTCGGAGGAGCCGGAGAAGAGGCCCATCAGCGCACCCCGGTGAACTCGCCTGCGACGACCAGGACCTGACCGTCGAGCTCGACCAGCAGGTAGTACCGGCCGGTGGCGGTGTTCACCGACCGGCACCACTCGGCGCGCTCCACCTGGCGGAGCTGTTCGCGGGTGATCGGCTCGGTGGCGGCGTAGGCGCTCGGGCCCTGGTCCGGGTCGGGGCGGAGGTTGCCGATGATCGGCAGACGGAGCGTCACTTCGAACCCCCCAGCAGGCCACGCAGCAGGCGGGCGGCGCCGGCTGCGGCGCGGGCCAGGTCAGCGGGGGTGATCGGGGGAACGGGCGTCGGGGTGGTGGCCATGCGCGAGGGTTCCTCTCTGCGCGGGTCGCCAGATGCTTGGCGGCCACTTGCGTTTACAGGTTCACGCCCGGTGCAAGGGGTGCCCTGTCTGGCAACGACTTCGCAAACATGCAGCTCAGAGGACTATGCCCCTCAACTCCCTTGCGGCGTCGTGGGTCTAATGTGCCCTCAGACCTGACCACCTGTCAACACAGGTGTCACCTATGGCCTACCTGACAACACATGTGGTTACATGGCAACCGCCCAGCTAGGGTGAGAGCGCCCAGCCGCACCCACACCAGGGAGAGGAATCAGCCGTGCCTGAGATCGACCGCCCGGCACCCGCGTACCAGCAGGTGGTGTCCCACCTGCGCGAACAGATCGACAGCGGGGCACTGGCCCCCGGAGATTCGCTGCCGTCCGCCACAGAACTCGCCAGGGAGTGGGCGGTGAGCAGGCCGACGGCGCAGAGGGCGATTACCACCCTCGCCGCGGAAGGCCTGGTCGAGACCCGCCCGGGCCAGGTAGCTCGCGTCAAGGGGAGCCCGAAGCCGCTGCACCGCAGCGGTATGGACCGCGCCTTCGCGACCCGCAAGACCGGCAAAATCTACGGTGACACCGGCGAATACGCCCGGATCGTCTCGGCCGAGCTGGTGCCTGCGCCCGCCGACGTCGCCGAGGTGCTCGGCATCGCCGAGGGGGCGCCGGCCATCAGCCGACTGCGGATCACGTACTCCCGCGACAACAAGCCGCTCTCGGCCAGCACGAGTTGGTACGACGGGAAGTTCGCCGAGACCGCGCCGCTGCTGCTGGTGCCGGAGCGCATCCCGGAGGGCTCCTGGGGCTACCTGGAGCAGGTGACCGGTCATCAAGCGGTGGTCGGCCGTGACGCAATCGACGTGCGGCTCGCCACGCAGGCCGACGCCCTGGCGCTCGGCCTGACGCTCCCGGCCGCCGTTAAGGAAGCGGCGACGATCCTCCGGACCGGCGACCAGGTGGTTGTCGAGTACGGCGTGAGCGTCTCCGGTCCCGGGCGCGTCTCCGTGTACGACTACGAGCTCTGACCACCAGACTCGTCCCCAACAAAAAGTGGGCCGGCCCCGTGCACCCGGGGTCGGCCCCGTAACCCACGAGGAGGGACCCCACGTGAATCACACGGTTGAGTATGACCCGCGCACCGAGGTGCACACCCCTGCGCACCCGGTGCACACCCAGGTGCGCACCGCCCCTGACCAGCGCAACCACATCGGCTGGGGCATCGGTTTGGTGCTCGCGCCGATCTTCGTCGCGATGGTGTCGATTGGCGGCGCAGGTGCCTGGGCGACGTACAACAACATGAAGGCCGCGGTCGGCGACGGCACAACGGCGCTCGGCCTGGTCGCGGTCGGCGAGGGCGTCACCGGCGCGCTCGGCCTCGCCCTGATCGGGCTGACGGTGCTCGCCCGCCCCTACCCGCTCCCGTTTCGCCTGAGCCTGTGGACCCTCCCGGCCATCGGGGCGGGCGTCGGCATCTACCTCGCGGACGACCCCAAGCACCGCGTGATCTACGGCATTACGCCCCTCGCGATGACCGTCGCCGCAGAGATCGCCGGATACCTGGCCCGCTCGATCGTCGTGCACCGCAACGGCGTTGACGCCGAGGCCGACCGGCGGACCGGAGACCTCCTGCGCAAGATCGAATGGCACCAGGCCCGCGCCGTCCGCCACCCCGACAAGCGGGTCCGCGCCAGGTCGGAGCGCGCGGCCTGGAGGCTGGCCGGGAAGTTGGGCCGGGGCGACACCCGGCTCGGCGTCGCGCTGCCGACCGCGTACGCCCACCGCACCGCAGACACCGCGATGGCCGCGCTGGACGCCCTCTACGGCCGCACCCCCGGCCAGACCCCCGAACTCCCGGCCCCCGCACCGACGGTGGCCGCCGTCGAACCGGCCGTCGTCCCGGCCGTCGAGGCGCCGGCGACCCCGGCACCGACCGTCGAGCAGCCCGCCATCGAGGAGCCCGCCGAGGTCGTCACCGCGACCTACGCCACCGACTGGGCGCACTCCGGCCAGCAGTGGGTCGCCGACCCGTCGATGTACGCCGCGTTCTACCCGGCCGCGCAGATCGAGGACGACGACCAGGCCGTCGCCGAGCTCGCGCCCGCGCAGGCCGAGATTCCCGGCGTGCAGCGCTGGCTGACGCCCGTCCCCGAGGTACACACCGAGGTGCGCACTGAGGTGGGCACCGCCCCTGAGCAGCAGGATGAGGCAACGGAAGAGGGTCTGCGTCAGATGATCAGGCAGACTGCGGCCGACGAGCCGGGCATCAGCCAGCGGGAGATCGCTCGCCGCCTCAACTGCTCGCCGAGCTACGTCCGTAAGGTTCTCGCTGCCGACGCGGCCTGACCAGCGATACGTGGAGGTATCAGGGGGTCATCTGGCAAGGTGACCCCCAACGTCCAACAGCAGAAAGCCGCAGGGCCCGCTCCCCAGCGGGGGAGCGGGCCCTGACGGTCTCTTAGGTCACAGCGGCAGCTTTCGCGCCGTGCGCCTCACGTATCGCCTTCGTGGGGCATGATGATCGCCTGCACAAAGGCTGGTGTGGGACGGGTTTGCGAGACCCGGCTCCCACTGGCTGACCCCCCCGAACTGTCGCCACTTACCAGGGCGAACGACAGCTGAGGAACCCAACGCTTGTCCAGCGTAACGGGTGAAGTGCCTCCCAGCACACCACCCCACGAGACTGGTGCACACCAAGGTGCGCACCCCGGTGCGCACCAGGTGCGCACCCCGGCCACCGGCCCGGATGCCGCTCCCGCACGCGCGGTCGAGCGCCCCGCCGCCCAGGCCGGCACCCCGGTGGTGGTCCGGCGGAAGAAGCGCCCGAAGTGCGCGCTGTGCCGAACCTCGATCAAGGTCATTCCCGGCAAGGTCATGGCCACCTGGTGCTCGGACGCGTGCCGCAAGCGCGGGAAGCGGATCATCGCGGCCGCAACTGGCAATTCGTCAGGACACGAACCAATGTCCGGGGTTGAACCCGGTATCTCCGCAGGTCAGGACGGGTTTTCTGGCCGCGAAGCGGACCAGCTTGGAAAAGAAACAACAGAGTTTCCGGGCCCTTCGACCGCCGCCGTCCGCGAGGCCCGAGCACGGTCGCGGGCGGCGCGCCGGTACGCGGCCCGCCGCACCCTCTGGCAGATCACCGGCAACCGCAGCTGCCGCGGCTGCGGACGGTCCGTCATGGACCCCGACACCGGCGTCATCA
>NZ_JBIALQ010000019.1:0-33883 GCF_042873545.1 Kitasatospora sp. NPDC004615 | reverse complement strand
GCAGGCTTCGCAGCCGTCCCGTTCGCCGGCTTCGCACCCGGCTTCGCCGCCGTCGTGCCGGCAGGCTTCGCGCCCGGCTTGGCCGCGGTCGTACCGGCAGGCTTCGCAGCCGTCCCGTTCGCCGGCTTCGCACCCGGCTTCGCCGCCGTCGTGCCGGCAGGCTTCGCGCCCGGCTTGGCCGCGGTCGTACCAGCAGGCTTCGCAGCCGTCCCGTTCGCCGGCTTCGCACCCGGCTTCGCCGCCGTCGTGGTGCCCGCAGGGGCTGCGCCCGGCTTGGCAGCCGTCGTGTTGGCAGGGGCCGCGTTCGGCTTGGCGGCGGTGGTGTCGGCGGCGGTGGAGTCGGAGGGGCTGACCGGGGCGCCGACCGCGGCGGCGGTGGGGGCAGCGAGCAGGGTGATTGCGGCGGCCGCGAGCATCGCGGTGCCTCGGAATTGTGGTGCCATGGAAGTTCCTCTTGATCCCGGCCGGGCGGCACACTCGGTGGCGGCGGGCCCGACTGCAGTGGACGGGGTTGAGTGGACTGCCCTGATACCTAACCGCCCGTCAAAAGGTTCCTGCCGACTCGGCCCGCATTCCATACCGACGGACCATCAGTTAGTTCACCCTTCTCCCGCTCGGTCCGCGCCGCCCGCACCGCACCGCACCGCACCGCCCGGCATTGCGCTCGCCGCGAAACCGCGTGCCCCACGTCCGCACACGTAGCTGCGGGGGGTCACCCGAACGGCCCCGGCCCGATGTCACTGAGGCCGGGGAAGTGCCCGCGCAACCAGGGCATTTCCCCGGCCCCTACAGACGCCGGGCACTCGCAATTGACGCCGCACACCGCCCCCCTTCCCTCCCCTGCCCGAACACGGCGACGGCTGGGTTCCGCACAGCCAGGCCCAGTTGATCACCGCGCTGCCGATCAAGACGATCGCGCCGGTGGCCTCCCGCAGCATCTGGCGGCACGTCAGTGAGCACCAACGGGAGGTCACCGCCCGTCGCGCGAACACCAAACGCAGCGCCCCGGACCGTCACCGCTCAACGCCTCGGCGCAGCGTCCTGCTCGCCGGGACCAGCACAGCCCCAGCTTCCAGCGGACCACCACTCGACGACTACCCGCCCACCACGCCGTCACCGACCCCGGGTGCACCACTCGGTGGACCGTCGCCCGGTGAAACGTGAGCAGCGCTCAGCGGTGGGCAAGCAGGCCGAACCTCACTCTCACTCCCCCCGCGCGAGCCCCCCGCTCCACCAACTCCACTGCCCAGCCCAGCACTTGCTCGTCATCGTGCAGGTACGGTTCACCGGGCCCGGAACGCAGATCGATGCCGAACAGCTTGTTCAGCCCCCACCAGGACGCCTCGTCCCACTCCAGCGCATCGTCCAGCACCCACCGCCCGGCCCACCGGTCCGCCGTGTCCCGGTCGACCCGGCCCTCGGCGGCGGCGTTCAGCCAGTCCGCGATCTCCGCAACTCCTGGTTGCACCTGGTTCACGATCGTCCCTCCGCCGCTTCCTGCGCGGCCAGTACCTCGTCGCCGTGCTCGAACGCCCAGGCCCCGAAGGCGTCGATCGGGGCCAGCAAGGTACGGCCCAGTGCGGTCAGTTCGTATGCTACGCCGGGGCGTTGCGGGTGACGTTCGACCAGGCCGTGGTACTGCAGGCGGCGCAGCGTCTCGGTGAGCACCTTCGCGCTGATGCCGCCGATCCGTTCCCGCAGTTCGACGGGGCGGCGCGGGCCGTCGCGCAGGGACCAGAGCACCACGGCGTTCCAGGTGTTGGAGAGCAGGTCGAAGGCGAGCCGGGCTCGGCAGTCGGCGAGGAAGTCGTTGGTCGTCGTCACGTACCGAATGGTGCCTGGCCGGCTCCGTACTGTCGAAGGAGATCAGTCGAACCCCGCACAGAATGGGAAGTTGATGAATTCCTCGCTGAAGATCGGCGTTCTCGGGACCGGCCGGATGGCCGACGCGCTCGCCACCCAGTGGGCGCGCGCCGGTCACCCGGTCACCATCGGCGGCCGGGACGCGGCCAAGGCCCGCCGGCTCGCCGACCGGATCGGCCATGGCGCCCGCCCGGCCGGTCTGCGCGCGGCGGCGGAGGCCGGCGAGGTGGTGCTCGCGGCGCTGCCGTACGGCGCGGGAACCGGCGTCGTCCGCGAGCTGCGCGACGCGCTGGCCGGCCGCACCCTGATCGACTGCGCCAACCCGGTCGGCCCCGGCTTCCAGCTTCTCACCGGCCAAGGACCGTCCGCCGCCCACCAGTTGGCCGAGGCCGCACCCGACGCCCGGGTGGTGAAGGCGTTCAACCTCTGCCACGAGGACGTCTGGCGCCGGCAACCCCCGGTCTTCGACGGCCGCCCCCTCGCCGTCCCCCTCTGCGGCGACCACCCGGACGCCCTCGCCCACACCGCCACCCTGGTCCACGACCTCGGCTGCACCCCCGTCCACGCCGGCCCCCTCTCCCGCGCCCACCTCCTGGAGGCCACCGCGGCCCTCTTCATCGGCCTCTGGCTCGGCGAACACGCCGACGCCCAGGCCATCGCCCCGCCCCTCGCCCACGCGGCGGGCTGACCCGATCACCCACCGGCGTCACGACGGGTACCACTCACCGTCGTCGCCCTGAACTCGCGCGCCCAGCGCCTTCGCCACCTCGCACATCATCGCGATCACCGCATCGCTCGGGTGCTTGGACACGACCCGCCCGGAGCTCCACCACATCGGAGCCGCCCCGAGGCCGGGATCGGCAGCGACCACCGCTTCCCACTCCGCCGCGCCGATGTCCTGACCCTCTTCGTCCCACCAGTTCTCACGACGGGTGCTGTGCACGTCATAGCCCGTGGCCGGCCAGAATAGGCCGCGAGACCGACACCGCACCGCCGAGGCCACGGTGTCCACCTGCTCCGCTGAGTCTCGGTGCCGTCCGCTATTCATGCCCCACGCACACAGAACACCCTGACCCGGCCGAACTCGCCGCCCTCCGCGACGCTTTCGCCGCCGCCGGAGGCAGTCGCGCTCTCGGTTGGGCGGTGGTGCACGCCTTCGAGGCGGAGCACGGCGTCGTCCTGCCGGAGCCCTACCGGACCTTCGTCGCCGAGATCGCCGACGGCTCGCCCGTCGGGCCGCCGTTCTACGGGCTGGTGCCGGTCGCCGAGTTGCCCGCTGGCTGGGGGACCAACCGGCGAAAGCTGGTGCTGGCGCGGGCGTTTCCGCTCGAAGAGCACTGAGTGCGGGAGGACGACGAGGAAGCTCCGGAGGAGGAGCTCGACGACGCGATCGAGCCGGTCTTCAAGCACGGCTCGGTCGTGCGCGGCACCAACGGCTGCGGCATGTACTGCCACCTGATCGTCACCGGACAGCACCGCGGTCACGTCCGGTACGTCGACGGCGAGGGCGCCACCCCGTTCGGCGCACCGTTCGGCGGGACCACGGCCGCCCAGGCTTCGCCGACTGGGCCGCCCACTGGGCAGCCGACAAGGAGTGGTTCGACGCCGAGGACTGAGCACCCCTACGGGTAGGCATCAACTCACGTCCACATCACCGCAGTTCGACAGTCACGCCGTATTCCCGCAGCAGTTCCACGGTCACGTCGAAGTAGGTGTCACCGGTCCGGTGGTCCAGCACGTACCCGGCGAGCGCACCGCAGGCGATCTCGGCGTTGTGCCAGACCAGGGTGAACGGGGGAACGACGGCGGGGCCGCCGCCGAGGTAGTCCTTCACCGAATCCAGGCAGCGCCCGTAGTTGGCGCCCGGTCCGAGCAGGGCTTCGCCGAGGGCCAGAAGCAGGCTGGTCGGGTCGGTGGCGTGCTGTCCGTCGAGGTGATACGTCCCACCGCTGCGGCCGGGACCGTAGCGGCCGACTCGGGTGAGGGCCAGCCACTCGGACCGGCCTTGAGCATCAAATGCGGTCCACGCCGTCGCCGTCCGGGCCCTCCCGCACCAGGAGGTACCGAGCCGGGAACTCCCGCCCCCACGCCGCCTGTTCCTCGCTCCGCACGCCTCTCCCCTGCTCCCGGGCACTCCGCCAGGCGCAGCCTATGGCCGGCGCACCGCGTTTTCCCGGCGCCCTCGCTCAGCGCCCCCGCTCGGCGTGTCCGCCGGTCCGGTGCAGGTGGGAACGGGCAAATCAATCCACTGGATCCTCCGCCGTGAACGGGGCAAAATCCCGGGGAACCGCAGCGAGAGGGAGCTTGTTTGGACGTGTTCGCGTGTGCCGGGTGCGGCACCGAGCTGACGGCGCCGATGTCCCGGGTCGCACTGCCCGTTCACACCCACCACGGGGGCTGGGAGGAGCTTCATCCTCCGCTGATGGAGCCGGCGACGTACGCCGTCGAGCCCCGGCCCATCGGGCCGCCCTGGCGGTTGTGGGAGGACGTCGGGGCTGAGGCGGCCGCCCGGCAGGGGGTGTACGCGCCGGTGTACTCGGTGTCCTTCGGCGCGCGGAACCAAATCGTCATCGCGCCCGGCGACTCCCGGTCCATGACGCTGATCCTCGAGAAGTGCGAGGGGTACTGCCAGGGCGTGGACGGCCGGGACGGGCCCAATCTGGCCTGCACGGGGTGCGGACGGGCCGTAGCGACCCGGATCGACGACTGCGGCTCGTGGCAGACGGTGTGGCTGGAGCCCGACGCGGTCGTACGCCGCCCCTCGGGGCTTCCGGCCCAACCACCGCCCGGCTGGGCGGACTTGGAACGTGCCGAGCATCGCGTCCCGCCCGTCGAACCCGACGGGTCGTGGAGCCGCCGCTGGGAGGCCGCGGTCGGCGTCGCGCTGGCCCACCTCGTGGTGGCCACCGGGAACCGGCCGGTGACCCTCCCCGCCGGCCCCGTCGCCGACTTGCTCGGCCACGCCGTGGCGCGCTACCTCCCGCCCGGGCCCGACACCCGCTCGGTGGGGCTGGCCGGCCCGGGCCTCCCCGAGCCCCGGCCCCGCCCGGACGTCCTGCTCGTCCCCCGCCACCCCGGCACGGGCGAGCCGTGGCAACCGTCCGACGGCGGTGGGACGGTGGTGCCGTTGGACAGCGGAGTCTGGGCGTACCTCGCCGGACCGGGCGAGACCTCGCCGATGCCCGCCACGGGAGTGCTCCCGCCGGGCGTCCTGCGCGACGACTACCCACTTCCACCGCACCCCTGGTACCCGCTGCCGGCCCACCACCGGGCCTTCCTGGACACCCTGGTCCGACTGCCCGCGATCCGCTCACCCCGGCTGCGCCGGTTCCACGACGCGTGCCGATGACGAACGCCCGTCGGGCCCGCCTCGCCCGGGGATTTCACCAACTGGGGCTCCCACTCCCGAATGCGCGCGGCAGCGAATCTCACCCCACCGGCGGCCGCACCCACGGCGCGTGGCGCTCACCCGGCGCCAACTCCCCACGCCAGTACCGGAATACCGTCCCCCGGACGATGGTCAGCCGACCGGCCGCGATCAACCCGTCAGCCGGATCCGCGCCGCCCGCGTCGGCGGTGAAGGCGACCAACACCGCTGGCAGCGCGCCGAGTTGGCGCTGGACGTGCGCCGTCTCGGCCGGCGTCGGGTCGCGGAAGGCCGGGTCTTGGAAGGCTGCGGGGCAGGTCACCAACTCGGGCTCGTCGAAGCGCAGTTCGAGCAGGTGGTGGTACGTGAGGTCGTGGCCCGTGCCCAGCACCAGGCGGGACGGGTCCCAGGAGACCACGTCCCAGTCCCACCAGGATCCTTCGGGCAGTTCGACGGCCACCGGACGTCCGCCGCTCAGCCGTCGAGCAGGGCGGCCAGGTAGCGTTCGGCGTCGGCCGCCAACTCGGCGCGGCCGGGCGGGTGCGCGTGGCCGCCGCCCGCCGTCGCGTTGAACAGCACGCCGTCGCACCAGCGCACCAGCCGTCGCGCGTCCGTGAGCGGCTCCGCCGAGCCGCACGCCCGCAGCAACTGCACCGCGACCTCCACGAAGCCGGCGCCCAACCGGTCGTAGACGGACCGGAGTTCGGGCCGCCGGGCGGCCTCCAGCGCCAGCTCGATCCGGGCCACCGTCAGCACTCGCCCGGCCGGGGTGAGCGCCTGGTCCAGCCCGTCCGCCACCACCTGCACCAGCAGTCGCCGGGCCGCCGCGCCGTCCCCGACCGGCCGGGTCGGCACGTCGCCCACCATGCCGGCCGCCTCCACCTCGGCGATCCGCACCAGCGCCACCTCGAGCAGCGCCGAGCGCGTCCGGGCGACGTTCGACGTCGAGCCCACCGGGAGGCCTGCGGCCTCGTCCACCGCCCGGTGCGTCAGGCCGCGCAGGCCACGCTCGGCAATCACGGCGATCGCCGCATCGGCAATCCGGGTCGGTCGCGCCACAGTCATGGTGCCGATCATCCCGCGCCCCGACCGCAACTCCCAAACCCTGCCGCGCCGTCGCACACACAGTGCCAGCAGGACGCTACCGTCTGCGACATGGACGAGACCCGCCCCCGACCTGCGCCGACCGGCCCCAGCGCGCTGGTGTGGTACGCGGCGTACGGATCGAACATGAGCACCGACCGCCTCGCGCGCTACCTCACCGGCGGACGCCCGACCGGCGCCGCCCGCACGCATCGGGGTTCTCGCGACCGCACACCGCCCGCGCGGTCGCTGCCGATCCGACTGCCCGGGATCCTGTACTTCGCGCACGAGTCGCCGCTGTGGGGCGGCGGCATCGGGTTCTACGACCCGTCCCGCCACGGCGAGATGCCGGCCCGGGCCCACCTCCTCACGGCTGGACAGTTCAGCGACATCGCCGCGCAGGAGATGCGCCGCGAACCCGGCGCCGGCCTGGACCTCACCCGGGCTCTGACCACCGGTCGCGACCAACTCGGCCCCAGTCACTACGAGATGCTGCTCCGCCTCGGCAGCATCGACGGGATCCCCGTCCTCACCTTCACCTCCCCGTGGACGGTCACGGACGCCGACCTCAACCCGCCCTCCGCCGCCTACCTGACCGCCATCGCCACCGGCCTCGCCGAATCCCACGGCTGGACGCCCGCCCAATCCGCCGTCTACCTCGCCACCCGCCCGGGCGCCACCGCCCGCTGGACGCCCCGGTCCGCCCTGCGGGCCATCCGCTCGGCCTCCGCCGACCCCAGCACACTACATCCGTAGTACGCTCTGCCTCAGCACCCGGAACTACAGCTGTAGTCCAGTCGGCCGATCGGAGCTTCGCCATGCCGTCCGCCTCGCACCCCGCCCACAACGCCCGCCCCGCAATCGTTCTCGGTGGTGGCATCGGCGGCCTCGCCGCCGCTCTCGCCCTGCACCGGCGCGGCATCCCCGCCACCGTGCACGAACGCGCCGCGAGCCTCGAACCGGTCGGCGCGGGGCTGGCCCTGGCTCCAAATGCCTTGCGGGCACTGGACGTTCTCGGTGTCGGCGCGCGCCTGCGCGCCCTCGCGGTGCGGCACCCTGCCGTCGGTCTGCGCCGCCCGTCCGGCCGGTGGCTGGCCCGGACCGACACCGAGGCCGTGCAGCGGCACTTCGGCGATCCGGTGCTGGGCGTCGCCCGGGCCGAGCTGATCGCCGCCCTGCTGGACGCCCTCCCGCCCGGCACCGTCCGCACCGACTCGCCGGCCACCCTGCTCGACGCCGGCGACGCGCACACTCCCGCCCTGGTCGAAACCGGCGACGGCCGGCACGAGGCCTCGTTGGTCGTCGCGGCCGACGGCATCCGCTCCGCCACCCGCACCCAGCTCTTCCCCGACCATCCCGGGCCGCGCTACTCGGGATTCACCACCTGGCGCACCGTCATCGACGACCCCGGCCACCCACCGACCGCCGTCGGCGAGGTGTGGGGACGCGGGGCGCTGGCGGGCATCGTGCCGCTCGCGGGCGGGCGGGTGTACGTGTACGCGGCCGCTCTCGCACCGGCGGGACAGCGCGCCGATGACGGCGACGAGCACGCCGAAATGCTTCGCCGGTACGGCAGTTGGTGCGCCCCACTACCCGAACTGCTCGGCCGCACCGACGCCGGGCGGGTACTGCGGAACGACGTCTGGGCGCTCACCGACCCACTGCCGGCGTTCCACCGCGGACGGGTTGCGCTGCTCGGCGACGCCGCGCACGCCATGTCGCCGTTCCAGGGTCAGGGCGCCTGCCAGGCCATCGAGGACACGCTGGTCCTCGCCGCCGCCCTGCCCTCCCCGCACCACGCCTCGGACCCACTCGCCGCCCTCCCCTCCCCACACCACGCCGCGGACCCACTCGCCGCCCTCCGCGCCTACTCCGACGCCCGCCTCCCCCGCACCTCCCGCATCGTGGCCGGCTCCCACACCATCGGCCGCCTGGTCGCCACCCACTCCCGCCCGGGCGTCCTCCTGCGCGACGGCATACTCACCCTCGCCGGACGCCTCCCCGCGAGGGTCCTGCTCGACCGCTCCGCCCCCACCTACACCTGGCAACCGCCCGCCCTCGAGAACCTCGCCGAACACTGACCGATCCGGTCAACTGCCTTCTCCAGAAGCCACGTTCGCACCACCGAAGGCCACGCTCGCCGCCCGGACCAGCCCGGCCAGCGGGCGGGACCGGCTGGCCGGGGCCCAGGCCAGTACGGTCGTCACGATCGGGGCGTCGAGCACGGGGACGACGGCAACTCCCGGGCGCAGCAGGCTGCGAGAGGAATCGGGGAGGACGGCGCGGGTCCGGCCGAGGGCGACCAACTGGGAGAGTTGGGTGTGGTCGCGGATTGCCGGGCCGGGGCCGTCGGGGTAGCTGCCGTCGTGGCGCGGGTAGCGCGGCGCGGGCAGTCCGGGCAGGTCGGCGAGGTCGGCCATCCGGAGCGAGGTTCGGCCGGTCAGGTGGTGGCCGGCCGGGAGCAGGGCGATCTGGCCTTCGGTGTGCAGTTCTTCGGTGTCCAGTCCGGCGGTGGAGTCGAACGGCAGGTGCAGGAGCGCCGCGTCCACCTCGCCCTCGCGCAACAGCCGTCCCTGCTCGCCGAATTGGCACAGCCGGACGTCCACCGGCACTGGGCTCGCTTCCGGGTCGGTCCCGGCGGCGTACGCGTCGAGGAGCGCCGCCAGCAGCTCGGTGGACGCGCCGGCCTTCGCGGCCACCACCAGCCCGGGCGGCTGCCCGGCCCGCCGGGTGCGCGCCTCGGCCGCGGCCACCGCGGCCAGCGCGGTACGGCCCTCGCGCAGCAGCACCCGCCCGGCGGCGGTCAGTGCCACGCCCCGGCTGTCGCGTTCCAGCAGGACGGTGCCGAGCCGCCGCTCCAGTTGCGCGATCGCCCGGGACAGCGGCGGCTGCGCCATTCCGAGCCGCCGCGCCGCCCGTCCGAAGCTCAACTCTTCTGCCACGGCCACGAAGTAGCGCAGTTCCCTGGTCTCCACCGGACCAGCCTACGGCGATACCCGCACGGTATTGCCGGGCAACCGGATCGGTCTTTGCCACCGGACCGGACCGGCCCGGAGCATGGACGGCATGAACGAGAACACGAACGGGCGGACCGTGGCGCTGGTGACCGGCGCGAACAAGGGCATCGGATACGAAATCGCGGCGGGCCTCGGCGCGTTGGGCTGGCAGGTCGGCGTCGGCGCCCGCGACGCACAGCGGCGCGAGGACGCGGTGCGGACCCTGCGTGCCCGTGGCGTGGACGCGTTCGGGGTGCCGCTCGACGTCACCGACGACGACTCCGCGACGGCTGCGGCCGAGCTGCTGACGGAGCGCTTCGGACGGCTCGACGTCCTGGTCAACAACGCTGCGGTAGCGGGCGGTTGGCGCCAGGAGCCGACCACGGCCGACCTGGCGGGAATCCGGCAGGTAATGGAGACCAACGTGCTCGGGGTGATCCGGGTGACCAACGCCGTCCTGCCGCTGCTGCGCCGCTCGGCCGCCCCGCGGATCGTCAACATGTCCAGCGGCGTCGGGTCGTTGACGCTCCAGTCCGACCCCGAGGCGTTCACCGGCCCGACCTCGGCCGCCTACGGCCCGTCCAAGACCTTCCTGAACGCCGTAACCGTGCAGTACGCAAAGGAGTTGAGCGACACCGACATCCTGGTCAACCTGGCCTGCCCCGGCTACTGCGCCACCGACCTCAACGACCACCGCGGCACCCGCACCCCCACCCAGGGCGCCACGATCGCCATCCGCCTGGCCACCCTGCCCGCCGGCGGGCCGAGCGGCCAGTTCTTCAACGAGGACGGCCCACTGCCCTGGTGATCGAGGCCTGGCTCAAAGCTCCCCCGCCCACGGCGGGTTGGCGCCCGCCACCGCCACCGTCCGGGCCGCTACCCGCGCCGCGAATTCGCAGGCCCGCTCGAGGCCGTCGAGCGTCAGCGCGTCCAACCTCCCACCCAGGAAGCCCTGTTCGGCGAGCGAGTGGAGCAGGCCGGCGGTGAACGAGTCGCCCGCGCCGACGGTGTCCACCACGGTGGTCGGTGGCGCGGGCACCCGGATTCGTCGGCCGTCCAGGGAGGCGAGCGCGCCGTTCTCGGCCAGGGTGATCACCACCAGGCGGGCGCCGGCCTCGTGCCAGTGGTCGCAGGCCTGTTCGGGGGTGGTGCCGGGCAGCAGGTGGGCCAGGTCATCGGCGCTCAGGCGCAGGATGTCGGCGAGCGAGCACCAACGGGCCATTCGGCGCCGGTAGTTCGCCGGGTCGACCAGCAGCGGGCGGACGTTCGGGTCGATGGAGACGGTGGCGCCGTCCCGCACCTCGGCCAGCAGGTCCTCGATCCGCGGGCCGCCGGGCTCGCGTACCAGCGCGAGCGAACCGGTGTGCACGCACACCGCGCCGTCGGCGCGCGCCGCCGCCAACTCCCGTTCCGTCCACTGCCAGTCGGCGGTTCCCTCGGCGTGGAACGAGTAGTCGGCGTGGCCGTCGCCGTCGAGCGCGGCCAGTGCCAGGGTGCTGGGCTCGGTGGCCCGCACCGTGCCCGACAGGTCCACGCCGGAGCCGGCCAGGTGAGCGCGGAACAGTTCGCCGAACGGGTCGGTGGAGATCCGCCCGAGGAACCGCGTCGGCGTGCCCAGCCGGGCCAGCGCCACCGCGGTGTTCGCCGGACCGCCGCCCGGCAGCACCCGCAGTGCCAGCTCCCCCGGCCGCGCCGCGCCGCGCTCCACGAACGCGTCGGCGACGCACTCCCCGACCACGGTGATCGACCGACCCGCCATCGAAACCAGCCTCCCATCAGGGCAGACGCACATCGGACCCGGTCCGGACTCCATCACCGCGACCCGCCCCGCGTCAATGCGGACCGGCCCGGGGGGGTCACCACCGGGCGATGTACCAGGTCCCCTGTGGGAGCGCCCCCCATCGGTGCGCCACCGGACTCCGCGGCGCTGGCCACCGCGACGCCTTCCTGCACCGCGCGACCTCCTGATCGGATCAACCCGCCTGCGGCATCGGCCTGTTCGCCCGCTCGATGGCGAACGGGCGGGTGCCGCAGCGGCGTTGGCGGTCAGGTCCGTACGGCCTCCAGGAAGCCGTTGGTGACGGTGCCGGTGGCGGGCGGCAGGGTGCGGCCGTGGGTGGCGGCGATGTCCTCGAGGGAAGTGAAGCGGGTGGTCCAGCCGTGGGCGTCGAGCCAGTCGGCCGTCCCGGGTCCGAGGCCGCCGCGCCACAGGGCGGTCATCTCGGTGAGGCCCTCCTCGACGGGCGTGCGGCTGACATCACGGCCCTGTTCGACCAGCAGGCGGCTGCCGGTGGCGGACAACTCGCCGACGGTGGTGAGCAGTTGGGCTGCCTGGTCGGCGTCGAGGTAGACCAGCAGCCCTTCGGCGAGCCAGGCGGTGGGTTGCTCGGGGTCGAAGCCGGCGGCGCGGAGCCGTTCGGGCCAGTCGGGGCCGGTGAGGTCGGCGGGCAGCGCGGTGCGCTCGCACTGCGGTCGGGCGCCGTGGGCGGTGAGGACCTGCTCCTTGAAGGCGAGGACGGGCGGCAGGTCGATCTCGTACAGGCGGGTGCCGTCGGGCCAGGACAGTCGGTGGGCTCGGGTGTCGAGGCCGGCGGCGAGCACGACGATCTGGCGGGTGTCGGCGGCGAGCAGCCGGTCGTCGTAGTGGCGGGTGCGCAGGATTCCGTGCATGAGCAGGCGGCGGGCGAGCGGTCCGAGCGGCTTGCCGTTGCCGGGGCGCGGCGGCTGGCCGGCGGCGGTGACGAAGGCGAGCGCGTAGGGGTCGACGAACAGCGGGTCGGGCTGGGCGCTCTCGTAGGCGCGGCCCCGGGCCACGGCAAGGGCGGTGCGGGACACGGGGCTCAGGTGATCGGCGGCGGGCAGGCCGGGGGTGACCGGCTCTTGGGTCGTCATGCCGGAAAACTACATCGGTACCGATGCATCTGTGAAGATGTATTCTGCCGCGCATGGACGGCGTACGACTGCTGCGGCTCGGCAAGCGACTGACCGAGCTCGGCCGGGAGATGGTCACCGACCACGCCTCGGCGACCCTCTCCCTCGGCGAGATCGCGGTGATCTCCGACGTGTACCGGCACCCGGACACCTCGGTGCAGGACATCCGGGTCCGCACCGGCTTCGCGCAGAGCCACGTCTCCACCTCGGTCGCCCGGCTACGCGAACGCGGCCTGCTGGACGCCACGCCCGACCCGGCGGACGGCCGCCGCACGTTGCTGCGCGCCTCCGAACTCGCCTGCGGCTACATCAGGGCCCGGGTCGCCCGACCGGCCGAACCCGTCATCGCCAGGGCCGTCCCCGACCCGGAGCAGGCCCGCCGGGTCGCCGAGCTGCTCGACGAACTGGCCGGACTGCTGCTCCTGCAGGACACCGAGGCGCGCACGCCCGCGCCGGACACCGACGCGCGAACGGGCGGACCCGACCACCGTCGATGACCATGGACGGGTCGGGAACCCCTCGTCCCGCCATGGTCCGTACCGCCGAGCAGGCCGCACCGCCGAGCAGGCCGTACCCCCGGCGGACCGTCCAGCCATCGGAGGCCGTCAATGATCAAGATCACCGAAATCCGCGAGTGGCGCGGGCACGACGTGGTCGACCAGGAGAGCAAGAAGATCGGCACCCTGGAGAACATCTACGTCGACACCGCCACCGACCTGCCCTCCTTCGCCACCGTCACGGTGGGCCCGATGTTCAGCAAACGCCGCCTGGTGTTCGTGCCGGTCGCGGACGCGGTGGTCGGGCCGGACTACGTGCGGGTCCCGTACGACCGCAACCTCGTGAAGGGCGCGCCGTCCATCGACCCCGACGGCATCCTGGCCGCCGAACAGGAACCCGAGGTGTTCTCGCACTACAACCTCGACTACGCCACCGGCGCGGGCGGCGAACGGCGCCTCGCCCGCCGCTGACACCGCTGCGCGGGCAGCGGAAACGGCTCAGGCGGCCAGGCCCGGCCGGTGCCGGTCGACGTCCGCCTTGAACGCGGCGAGGTCGTCGATGACGTGCCGGTCGGTGAAGCCGAGGCCCTCCACCAGGTGGTCCCAGAGGCCGTGCGGCTCGGTGTCCAGCTGCAGCATCAACCGGGTGCCGTCCTCCATGCCGGCCCCGGCGCGGTGGAACGTGACCACGCCGGAGTGCCCGGCCCGGTCCTCGCCGCCGCTCCAGGCGATCCGCTCCAGCCGCACCACCTCGGTGGCGGCGGCCCCGCGGCCCGCTCCGCCACGCATGCAGGCGGGCGGGCGGGCGGGCAGCGACACGCGATCGGTCCACGCGCGGTAGACCGCCTCGATCGGGGCGTCGATCTCCACGGATTCCTCGATCCGGCCCATGGTGTTCTCCTCTCCTCACCGAATGCGGCCGCCCGGCTGCGGTCCGCGTCCGCGCTGCGCCTGCTCCGTCCGCCGGCCGGCATGCACCGGCAGCCGGGGGGAGTGCAGGCACGGAAACTTCACACGTTTGCCAGGCATGCCCCTCAGCCGATCGGGTACCCGGGGACGGACCGGCCGGAGACGAGGAAAGGAAAGGCATGCCTGTGCCCACTGATGAACTTCTCCTGTCCGCACCCGCCGGGGCGACCTCCGAGCCGCTCGGAGCGCCCTCGGCCACCCAGGCCGACGCCCTCGCGGACCCGACCCACCCGGACCGCGTTCTCGCGGACCCCGCCGGCGCCCTCGCGGAACCCACCCACGCCACGCCCGCCGACGCCCGCGAGCTGAGCCGCGTGCTGCTGCGCCGTCTGGCGGGCCTGGAGGAGGGCACCCGTGAGTACTCGTACGTCCGCAGCACGCTGGTGGAGCTGAACCTGACGCTGGTCCGGTTCGCGATCCGCCGCTTCGGCCGCACCAAGGAGCCGTACGAGGATCTGCTGCAGGTCGGCTCGGTCGGCCTGATCAAGGCCATCGACCGCTTCGACCCCGGCCTCGGGGTGGAGTTCACCACGTACGCGGTGCCGACCATCGTCGGCGAGATACGGCGCCACTTCCGCGACACCACCTGGTCCGTCCATGTACCGCGCCGGCTCCAGGAGTTGCGCCTCGACCTGGCCAGGGCGCAGGACGCGCTGGCGCAGACGCTGGACCGCGAGCCGACCGTCGCCGACCTCGCCGCGCACCTGTCGCTGCCCGAGGAGCAGGTGATCGAGGGCCTGGCCGCAGCCAACGCGCACACCGCCGGCTCGCTCGACCTGACCGTCCCCGGCGAGAGCGACAGGCAGCAGCCCGCCGAACGCCTCGGCCGGGTGGACGGCGGGTACGGGCTGGTGGAGCACCTGGTCGCGCTGAAGCCGCTGATCGCCCAACTCCCGGAGCGCGAACGGCTGATCCTCTCGATGCGATTCACCGAGGACCTCACCCAGTCGCAGATCGGCGCCCGCCTCGGCCTGTCCCAGATGCACGTGTCCCGGCTGCTGTCCCGCACCCTGGCCAGGTTGCGCACCGGCCTGACCGCCGACGGCGACGAGATCTGACGTTACGTCAATTCCTTACATCGCAAGGGCTTTTGACCCCGACCACCCCACCGCACAGCGCACCCGGCCTCGACCGTCGCGCCCGCCGTGCGTATGGTCGAACCAGACCGGTCGAGGGAACAGGACGAGGATGCCAGCCGAGAACATGCCCGTGGCCCCCCTGGCGGTGGAGGTGCGGCACACGCCGTCGAACGCGGCGGTGTGCACGCTGTCGGGCGATCTGGACATCGAGACCCTGGAGCCCGCCCGAGAGGCGCTGGACCAACTGCTGGCCCAGCGCCTCCGAACGCTCGTGATCGACCTCGGGCGGGTCGACTTCTGCGACTCGTCCGGGCTGAACCTGCTGTTGCAGACCCGGATGACCGCGGCCGACACCGAACTGCCGTTCCGGCTCGCGGCGCTCTCCGGGCCGGTCCGGCACCTGCTCGAACTGACCGGCGCGAAAGCCGTGTTCACCATCCACGACACCGTGGACGCGGCCCTCGACGCCGACCGGTGAGACCCTCCGTCCGCGTACCGTCCGCCGCACCAGGCATAATCCGGCCCCGGCCGGGCAACCGACCCGTGAGCCTGCCGTCGAGACCGAAGGGAACCCGCCCGTGACGCCCAGTCGGGGAACCCTGGACGGCGACCGCCCGGACGCCGGCGCGGTCCTGCCCCCCGGCGGCCAGCGCCGCCGGCTGCGGCTGGCGGGCATCCCCCGGCCGGTGGCCCGGGCCCGCGCGTTCACCGCGGAGGCGCTCGCCGACTGGTCGTGGTCCACCCCGTCCGACGCCGACCTCGGCGAGGACGTCGTGCTGCTGGTCGCCGAACTCGTCGGCAACGCCATGCTGCACGCCGGCGGCCCGCTCGAACTCGTCCTGGACGCCACCCCGGCCCGCCTGCGGGTCGAGGTCTCCGACGCCTCCTCCGTCCTGCCCGCCCTGCGCACCCCCCACCGACCCGGTCTCCCCGGCGGTCACGGCCTGTACATCGTGCAACGCACCGCCGACCGCTGGGGCGCCGACCTGCACGCCCGCGGCAAGTCCATCTGGGCGGAAATCGACGCCTCCCGGCTACGCGCGTAGGCCGCGCGCGCCGGCAACCGCGAAGGCGGCCCCCTGCGATCGGAGGCCGCCTCTCTCTGCGCCGCTCACCGGTCGCGACTGCCACACCGGCCGCGACTGCCACACCGGCCGCGATTGCGTCACCGGCCGCGATTGCGTCGCCGGCCGCGACTGCCTCACCGGCCGCGATTGCGTCGCCGCCGGCGCAGCATGTGCCGCCGCTCCTCCTCGCTGCGGCCGCCCCACACCCCGTAGCGTTCCCGGGTGGCGAGCGCGTGCCGCAGGCAGCGTTCGCGGACGGGGCAGCGGGCGCAGACCGCCTTCGCGGCCCGGTCGCGGTCGTCGTGGGCCTGGCCGCGCTCGCCGGGCGGGTGGAAGAACAGCCGGGAGTCGGCGGCCCCGCAGGCGCCCTGCAGCTGCCAGTCCCACTCGTCCTCGATGGCGGCGGGCAGACGAGAGATCACGGTCATCGGCTTCCTCCTGGCGATCAGACAGTCGGATCGACGGACGAACTGGTGTGCCCGTCCGTGTAACCGCGATCCGCCGCCCAAACCGCCCTCGGCGCCGGTTCCCGCCAGGCTTGGGGGCCGCTCCCGTCAGTCCTCCTCGGGCTCCGGCGGCGAGGACACCGGAACGGCGAACTCGGGGCCGTCCTCCGCCGTCTTCTCGCTCTCGTCCGGCGGCGGCGAGCCCTCGGCGGTCATCTCGGCCTCCGGAGTCTCGGTGGGCGGCCACTCGTCGGCCGGTGCGTCGTGCGTTCCGTGCGTTCCGTGCGTGTGATGCGACATCTCGCCTCCCGCAGCAGTCGTCGCCCCCTCGTCTCCATGGTGCGTCCCGATCCGCCGCCGCACCCGGCCATCGCGCTCCGCGTTCTTCTCGCAACGGACCGTCCCCGGCGCCCGGTTGGCACCATCGCGACGACAGGCGCACGGTGGACGGGGGGCCCGTTGTCCGCTGTCGCGAGAGGAGAGTGTGGCCATGTCGTCCAAGCGACGCCGCAAGAAGAAGGCCCGCGCCAGGCACAAGGCGAACCACGGCCGTCGGCCCCAGTACTGAGGCCCACCCGCGTTCCCCAAGTGCCCAGCACCGAACGCCGACGATCCCGAAACGGCCGCCAATTCCGGACCCAGCCCCGGACGGCGGCCGCTTCCACGCTCTGCCGGCGCTCAGCTCACCGCGCTTCCCCGCCCGCGCGACGCCGCCCGCCCGACGTCACCCGCCCGCCCGACGTCACCCGCCCGCCGTCACCCCGCCGTCCCGACGCGGGCCTCCGCCCGGGCGTGTGCGGCAGCCCTGACCGGGGACAGGCCGCAGGCCCACACCATCACCGCGCCGAGCAGCCGGGCCAGTGGGCGGTCCCAGAGGCGGCGTACCGGCCAGGGGCGGCGGATGCCGAGTTCGTTGCGGGCCCAGCCGGGCAGCAGCCCGACGGCCGCGTTGGTGAGCACCCGCACCGCGAGCCGCTCGCGCCGGCTGCGCCCGAAGCCTCGCAGGAGCGCGACGGCCTCCAACGCCTCGGGGCCGGCCCGCAGTTCGCCCCGCACCCGGGCCAGGTAGGCGGCGACCTCGGCGCGCGAGCCGGGTACCCCGTCCGCGCCGAGCAGTTCGCCGATCAGCGCCACCTCGGACAGGTACGCATCGCACCCGGCACCGGTCAACTTCCGTTGCCCGGCGAAGACTTGGTGCCCCAGCAGGAAGCAGGACACCTCCGCGGTGTGCACCCAGCAGAGCAGTTCGGGATCGTCGGCCCGGTACGGCCGGCCCGTCGCGTCGAAGCCGCGGACGTGGCGGTGGATGCGGCGCACGCCCGCGATCGCGGCCTCCGCGGCGGCGGAGGAGCCGAGCGTGGTGGTGGAGACGAACCGCGCGGTGCGGTGCAGCCGCCCGGTGGGGTCGGTGCGGTAGTCGGAGTGCTCGGCGACGGCGCGCATCGCCACGGGGTGCAGCGATTGGAGCATCAGCGCGGCGAATCCGCCGACCAGCATCCCGGCGGGGTGTCCGTGCACCCGCCACACCACGCTGGACGGACCGAACAGCCCGGGGTCGCCCAGCGGCCGGTCGTAGCGCTCCATATGAAGGTCGGCGCCGTGCACCGTCGCGTTGATCTCCCGCAGCAGCCTCCGCCGCAGCACCTGAACCGGCCGCCGCCACCCGCCTGTCACCGCCGTGCACCTCCCGGCCCCTGATCTTCTCTGGTTCTCCCTGCCGCCACCCTACGCCGCGCGGCCCCGCCACCGAACGGGGCTGACAGCACGCCCGGTGACCAGCTAGGATCACCGGCGATGACTACTCATGGATTGGAGGTCCCGTCCCTTCGAAGTGAGTGCTGATGCACGACACTTCGCTGATGGACGAGGACACTCGTACCTGCTTCTGGCCGCGCGTACGGCAGTTCGCCGTTCCCCCGGCCATGATCGATACCGCCACCGCCCGCCGCGAGGCCGGCGACTGGGGCGGCGCCTGCGCTGCTGCCCGGTTCGACGTGGAACTCGACGTCCGGGCTGTCGCCCGCGCGTACGGTTCCGAGCTTGCCGGTCAACTGCGCTCCGACCTGCGCCACTTGGCTCCGGACCTGCTGCGCTGGCACCTGCCGCGGACGGCCCCTGACGGGCTGCTGCGGCCGGGGCTGCGTGCCACGCTCGCCCGCTACCCGCGGGACGGACCTGCCGCGTTCCACCTGGTGGCGCACACCGCGCCGCGCCACGCGGCATCGGACCAGCGGATCGGACTTTCGCTGTGGCACGCGGATGCCCCGGCGGGCCGCCCGCAGCCACGTTTCCGCCTCGACCTGCACCGACACCTCTGGGACGCCCGCCGCGCCCCCGAACTCACCGACCGGACAAGCGACCTGATGGACAGTCAGTTCGCCGACGCCGGATGGGAGTTCGAGGCACGGCTGCTGCGCACGGCGGACGGGCTCCCGCCCGACACGCCGGTCGCGGTGCGGCTGTCCGCCCGCCGGTTCCTGCTGCTCGACCCCACCGACGGGGCCGTCGGCGCGGAACTGCGTGCGGCGCGCGGCCTGCCGGTGCTCCCGTACGCCGCCACCTGGGCCCCGCCCGACGTGTGGCTGCTTCGCTCGGGGGCGCTGGACGCCGACCGGTTGCATCCGCTGGTCGCGGCGGCGCTCGTCCCGGGCCACCGCCCGGCGCGCGCGGCGCCGCCGTCCCCGGCGGATCCGCTGCTGGTGGACTGCCGGGGCGCCCGGCACCGGCTCGCGCTGGTGGACGGCCGGCTCACCGCACTGGACCATCCGCCGGAGCAACTGCGGCGCGAGGAACTGCTGTTGGCGTTCGGCGGCCCACCGCTGCCCTGCCTGCAGACCATCGACCGCGCGCACCGGAAGCCCGACGACCTGGACGCCATCATGCAGCGGCTGCTGCACGGCGACCGGTCCGGCGCGCTCACGGCCGTCCGTCAAGTGATCGGCGGGGAAGCACCGTTGCTCCCCGGACCGCTCGCCGACCGGCTCGCCGAGGACGACAGCCAACGGCAGACGGCCGCGCTGCACCGGGCCGGCCTCGACCCCGGCCGGCTTCGCCGTGCCCGCACAGCCGCACTCGTGCTGTCCGAACCGCTGCCGAACGGCCGCCCGCACCGTCCCCGCCCGCCACGCGGCCACCGGTGGTGCCTCCGCACCGATTGCGCCTTCGCGCACCGGCACTGACCTTCGCCCGGCGCAAGCCAAAGCACCGGCATCCGACCCTTCCCTCCCCAGGTGATCACCCATGCCTTCCACTGCCCAACTCGACGTCGCCGACAACCTGTTGACGCTTCTCGCCGAGTCCACCACCGAACCCCGCCAGGACCTCCAGATCGAGGCCCTGACCCTCGCCGTCGCCGCCGATCTCCCCGTACTTCTCTGGGGCGAACCGGGCATCGGCAAGACCGCCGCACTGAACCAGCTCGCCGCCGAACTCGACCTGCCGCTCACCACGGTGATCGCCAGCGTGCACGAGCCGTCCGACTTCTCCGGCCTGCCGGTGATCGGCGCGGACCCGGCCACCGACGGTGTGCCGCTCGCCCCGCCGGACTGGGCGGTGCGCCTGGTCCGGCAGGGCCGCGGGCTGCTGTTCCTCGACGAACTCTCCACCGCCCCACCGGCCGTGCAGGCGGCACTGCTCCGCCTGGTGCTGGAGCGCCGCATCGGGGCGCTGCAACTCCCGCCGGGCGTAAGGATCGTGGCGGCGGCCAACCCGCGCGCCTCGGCCGCCGACGGCTGGGAGCTGAGCGCACCGCTCGCCAACCGGTTCGTCCACCTCGACTGGATGCACGACCCGCAGGTGGTGGTGCGCGGCCTCGGCGGGGTGTGGCCGCGCGCCGAACTGCCCCGGCTGGACGCCGAACGGCTGCCCGCCGCCGTCGAGTTCGCCCGCCGCGCGGTGTGCGACCTGCTGACGGTGCGACCCGAACTGACCCACCGGCTGCCGTCCGCCGAGACCCGGCGCGGCAGGGCCTGGCCGTCGCCGCGCAGTTGGGAGATGACGGTGCGGCTGCTGGCGTTCGGTTCGGCCGCCGGCTCGTCCCGCGAGGTGCTGTCGATGCTGGTGCGCGGCACGGTCGGTGACGGGCCCGGCCTCGAACTGCTGGCCGTCGTCGACCGGATGGACCTGCCCGCCCCCGAGGACCTGCTCGCCGACCCGGACAACGCCGAACTGCCGGCCCGCGGCGACCTGCGGCAGACCGTGCTGGACGCGGTGGTCGCCGCCGTCCGCTCCCGGCCGACCCGGCAACGCTGGGACGCCGCCTGGGCGTTGATGGCGCGGGCGTTGCAGACCGGCACCGCGGACGTGCTGGTGGTACCCGTCACCACGCTCACCTCACTGCGCCAACCCGACTGGGAGGTACCGGCGTTGATCGAACGGTTCGCGGGCGCGCTGGAACTGTCCCGCCGGGCCGACCGGGCCGCCGCCCGGGTGACCGCCGCCGCCGGCGCGGGCCGCCGATGAGCACGCACCGCCCGGCCGCGGGCCCATCGATACCGACCCCACCCGCGTCAACCGCGCCGAAGCCGCGCCCGCCGAAGCCCCGCCCCGCACCCGTCCCGCACCGGCCGTACGACCCGGAACAGTGCGCACCCCACCCGCGCGCACCCCGCCCGGCCGGGCCGCCGCTGGACCTGGAGAAGCTGTACGCGGCCCGCCTGCAGGCGGTCCGGGCCCGCCCGTACCTGGCCACCGCGCTGTTCGCGATGCAGGTGGTCGAATCGGCGCAGGTGCCGACCATGGCGGTGGACCGGTACTGGCGCTGCTACGTCTCCCCCGCGTTCGTGGCCGCCCGGTCGGAGGAGGACCTCGCCTCGATCTGGGTGCACGAGGTCTCCCACCTGCTGCGCGACCACGCCGCCCGCGGCGACCGGGCGATGCGCAAGTACCGGCTGTACGGGCCGGAGGGCCGGCTGCGGATCAACCTGGCGGCGGACTGCGAGATCAACGACGACGTGTTCGGCGACGGCCTGGTCCGCCCGCAGGACGCCGTCTACCCGGAGACCCTCCGCCTGCCGCCGGGCCTACTGATGGAGGAGTACCTGACGAAGTTCACGCTCGGCCCGCAAACCGACCTCACCGGCTGGGTGGAGTGCGGAAGTTGCGCGGACGGCCTGGACCGCGGGTGGGAGCTCGGCCCGGACGGCAGCCAGGGGCTCCAGCCGCACGAGAGCGACCTGGTCCGGTTCCGGGTCGCCGAGGGCATCCTCGGGCGGCCGGGCGAGACCCCGGCGGGCTGGCGGCGCTGGGCCCGGGAGGCGTTCCATCCGCCGCAGCCGTGGCGGGAGTTGCTCGGCGCGGCGGTCCGCTCGGCGGTGGCCGGCGCGGGCGCGGGCTCCGACTACACGTACGGCCGCCCGGCGCGCCGCGCCACCGCCCTTCCGGGCGTGGTACTGCCCGCGCTGCGCCACCAACTGCCGCGGGTGGCCGTGGTGGTGGACACCTCCGGATCGGTCAGCGACCAGGAGCTGGGCACCGCGCTGCTGGAGATCGCCGCGATCGCCCGCACCCTCGGCGGGCGGCGCGAGCTACTGTCGGTGATCTCCTGCGACGCCGCCGCCGGGCAGGTCCAACGGATCGGCGGCGACAGCATGTTGACGCTGGTCGGCGGTGGCGGCACCGACCTGCGGGAGGGCTTCGCGGCCGCGCTGCGCCTGCGCCCCACCCCGGACGTGGTGGTGGCGCTGACGGACGGCCAGACGGCGTGGCCGTCCCGCCAGCCGGCCTGCCGGACGGTGGTCGGCCTGTTCCGCCGCCCCTCCCACATCAACGAGGACGATCCGAACTATCGGCCGGAGCGACCGCCGGAGTGGGCGCGAGTGGTGCAACTCGGCTGAGCACCACAGAAGTTCAGCTCAGCCGGAAGTGCAGGGTGTCGCCGGGGCGGGCCTGCGCGGCGGTGCCGAGGTCGGCCCGGCGGACCACCGCGATGACGGGGTAGCCGCCGGTGACGGGGTGGTCGGCCAGGAACAGGATCGGCCGCCCGGACGGCGGCACCTGCAGCGCCCCGCCGACCATGCCCTCGGAGGGGAGTTCGCCGGTGCGGGCGCGCTCCAGGGCGGGCCCGTCCAGCCGCATGCCGACCCGGTCGCTGTCGGGGGTGACGGTGTACGGCTCGGTGAGCAGGGTGCGCAGCGCGCCGGCGGTGAACCAGTCCTCGCGCGGGCCGGGCAGTACGTGCAGCACGGTGCGGTCGGCGGGGGCGGGTCGCGGGGCGTGGTCGGCGGTGGGCCAGCCGGTGGCGGCGTCGCCGAGGGGCAGCAGTTGGCCGGCCGTCAGCCGGTCGGGGCCGATTCCGGCGAGGGTGTCGGTGGCGCGCGAGCCGAGCACCGGGGGGACGTCCAGGCCGCCGCGGACGGCGAGGTAGACCCGCAGGCCGCGGGTGGGGGTGCCGAGGCGCAGCCGGGCGCCGGCGGGGACGCGCAGCGGGGTGCGGGCGGCGGCGGCGCGGCCGTCGATCCAGGCCGGGCAGTCGGCGCCGGTGAGCGCGCAGGTGGTGGCGCGGGGGAAGGCCAACTCGAGTCCGCCCATGGGCGCTTCGAGGCCGGCGGCATCCTCGGGGTTGCCGACCAGCCGGTTGGCCAGCCGCAGCGCGTCGCGGTCGGCGGCCCCGGCCCGGCCGACGCCGAGCGCGGCCAGCCCGGGGCGTCCGAGGTCCTGCACGGTGGCGCCGAACCCGGCGCGGACGACCAGCAGTTCGGCGCGCGTCATGATCCGCTCCCGGCGCTCTCCCGGGCGTCGACGACCTCGACGAAGCGGACGGCGGTGCCTGGGCGCAGTCGGGTGGGCGGGTCGGCGGCGGGGTCCCACAGGGTGAGTGCGGTGCTGCCGAGCAGGTGCCAGCCGCCGGGCGAGGGGCTGGGGTAGATGCCGGTGTACTCGTCGGCGACGGCGACGGATCCGGCGGGCACCCGGGTGCGGGGTTCGCTGCGGCGGGGCAGGCGCAGTCGCGGGTCGAGGCCGGTGAGGTAGGCGAAGCCGGGGGCGAAGCCGCAGAACGCGACGCGGTAGTGCGCGGCGGTGTGCCGTTCGATCACCTGGCGTTCGGTCAGCCCGGCGCGGGCGGCGACCTCCGCGAGGTCGGGTCCGTCGTAGCGGACGGGCACGCGGATGGCGTCGGGCTCGTCGGCGGTGCGGGCGGCGGCGGTGCGCGGCAGGGCGGCGAGGGCGGCACGCAGGCGGTGCGGGTCGGTGACGCGGGGGTCGTAGCGGACCAGCACGGTGCGGGCGGCGGGGACGAGTTCGGTGACGCCGGTGGGTGGTGCGGTGCGCAGTGCACCGTGCAGCTGCTGGACCTGGTCGGCGGTGTCGACCTCGACCAGGACGGCGTCGCTCCCGCATGGCAGTACTCGCACCGGACCGTCCTGTTCTGTTCGCCCGGCCACTGCTGGGCCGTCCTCGGCTCAAGCTACCAAGCGTGCGACGGGTGCGATGCGTACGGCGTACACCGGAGCGCTGTCCGCGCCGTCCGCGCCGTCCGCGCCGAACGGAGGCCACGGCAGGCGGAGGCGGCGGCAGCAGGCGGACCCGGGAATGCCGTCCGCGGCCCCCGACCGCTCGGTGTGCGGGGGTCGCGGACGGTGCGCACGGCGCAGGCCACGCTCCCGCGCCGTGGGCCGCCCCGGCCTAGACCGGGGTCGCTTCGTGTTCCGCGAGGCGGCGCGCCTTGCGCTTGCTCAAGGGTTGGTCGGGGAGCCAGCCGAAGGCCAGGGTGCTGCCGACCAGGCCGAGCAGCAGGCCGATGAAGAACCCGCCGATGTTGGAGGTGATCCAGCTGCCGAGGGTGGCGAGGACCGCGACCAGGGAGTAGAAGAGCCGCTGCACGGGGTGGAAGATCAGCAGCAGTCCGCAGAGCACCATGAGGGTCGGGATGACGTAGCCGGCCAGGCCGAGCAGTCCGATGCGGATGACCATGTGCATCGGGGCTTTTTCGGTGAACAGGATCTCGGCGCCGGCCAGGGTGACCAGCAGTCCGCCCCAGAACGGGCGGCGGTCGCGCCAGCCCGCGAAGCCGGTGCGGGCGGGAGCGGCCGGCGGGGCGTCCACGGCGGGGTTTTCGGGACCGGTGGGCCGGGCGGCCGCGGTGTTCTCGGCCGCCCGGTCCGGTGCCGAGTCGAACTCAGCAGCCATCGGTGCTGAAGCTGAGGTGCATGTTGGGCAGCTTGAAGACTCCGGCGGTGGTGGCGTAGTTCCGCTGGCGGAAGTGGTCGACGGTCACCTCGTCGCCCTGCTGGCCGAACATTCCGGGCGGGCCCTGGACCGGGCCCTTGTCGAAGGTGCTGGCGTCACGGCCGACTTCGAGGCCCTTGAACTCGGCCTCGCCGCTCATCAGGTCGGAGTCGGTGGTGAGGTTCTCTGCGTGCACCGGGGTGCCCTTGTCGCCCGCCGTGATCAGCAGGTTGATGCCGCCCAGGTTGACGCTCTGGCAGAGCTTGGTCAGGTCGGCCGACTTGACGGCGGTCTGGATCAGGAACAGCTGGCCGCCGGTGTCGCCGGCGTTCGGGCTGTTCTCGATCATGTTGTCCAGTACGCCGAACTGCGCGACCCCGGTGCCGTGCAAACGGTCGGCGGTGACCTCGAACGCCATGCCGGAGATGGAGAACTGGTTGGCGAGGACGTTCTGCGCGGTCAGGGTCACCAGGACGCCGGCGGTCACGCAGGCGGGTATCGCCATCAGTGCGGCGCGGCGCAGCCGGACCCGGCCACGCCCCGAGGCGGTGGCGGCGGGTTGTTCTGCGGGGTGGGGCATGTGCAGCTCCAGAGGGTTCGAGTGGGGGATGTGCTACTCGCCGGCGGTGAGGTCCTGGCGTGGACGGATGCGTCAACGATCTTTTCCTGCAACGGAATTGACGATCTATCTCATACCCTGCGAGCTGTCTGGAAGTTACCCCGGGGTACATGGCGGGTCAATACTTCGCGCACCGTCCCCACACATCTGAACATCAGTCAACTTCTGTGACAGGTGAGGCCATTGGGTCGAGGGGGCACTCGAACTCCGCTCACCGACCTGCCAACTTCCGCACATCTCCTTGACGTTGCCGTCCGACCCCCCATAGAACTTGGCGATGTACCCGGCGGTAACCCCGCGCTGTGAAGGCGCGGCCCCGGGTGATTTTCCGCCCCGACTGTCGGCGCCCTCGCGACCCCGGGCGCCGCGCCCGGCACCAACGTTCCGCCCCGGTACCACGTTCCGCCCCGGTATCACGTTCCGCCCCGGCACCAGGTTCCGCCCCGGCGGTACCGACCGCCCCGGTACCACGGACCGCCCGCCGGCAGGTGCAGCCGTGCGCCGTCGGGCCGGCCGCTCGTGGCGTCGAGCGACCCGCCCACTCGCCGAACACCCGTATGTCGCATCGCCGTTGAAGCGTCCAGCACGGGCCCGCCACCCCCCGACCCCTTGCCGTGAGGAGTTCCCCCACCATGCGCCGTACCCAGCCGGACCACTCCGCCAGCAGCTCCGACCGCCCCGCCGCCCGCCGCGGCTCCCGGCGGCTGCTCGGCCGCCTCGCCGTCCCGGCCGCGCTGGCCAGTGCCGCGCTGCTGGCCGGCACCGTCCCGGCCTCCGCCGCCGCACCGGGCGGGCCGTACACCGGCATGGGCAACTGCCCGCTGACCGCGCCCGCCATGACGAACCCGGCGAACCTCCAGGTCGGCTGCATGGTGTCGGTCACCAATGGCGGCAAGTTCACCTTGGGCAGCACCGTGGTGCCGTTCAACTCCCCGATCAAGCTCCAGTTCGGCTTCTACTGGGACAAGTCCGGGCCCACGGTGACCTTCCCGGACGGCACCACCGCCAACCAGTACACCGTGGTGCCGCCCACCAACGGCCCACTGATGAGCGCGCCGATGGTGGAGATCACCATCCCGGGCATCGCGAACTTCCTGCCGGGCATCACCAGCGTCTTCGCCCAGGTGGAACTGGCGGGCCCCGTCACCAAGTTCACCCCGATGGCGACCGGCGAGCCGTACCCCGTCTTCCAGCTGCCGATCAAGCTGCACCTGTTCAACGCGCTGTTCGGCCCGGACTGCTACGTCGGCTCCAACTCCGCGCCGCTGGTGCTGAAGCCCACCACCGGCACCACCGCCCCGCCCGCGCCGACCGCCCCCATGACCGGCGACCCGGGCACCGTCGACCTCAACATGGACCCGAACGGCCACAACGCGCTGGTGATCTCCGAGAACAACGCGAACCTGGTCGACAACACCTTCTCGGTACCCGGCGCCAACGGCTGCGGCCTGCTCGGTTCGCTCAACCAGATCATCAACTGGACCATGAACCTGCCCGCCACGCCCGGCAAGAACTCGGTGAGCTTCCAGCAGACCAACGCCAACTTCGCGCTGGACGAGAGCCTCTCCGACCTGACCGCCGCGATGAACGCCAGCGCCGCCCACTGACCCGTTCATGAAGCGGCCGCCGGCCGCTCCCCCACCGACTCGTGCCCGCCCCCGCGGGCGGGCACGCGCTCCGCACCCCCGGAGCAGCGCCCCGGCCACCCGGCCGGGGCCACCCCTCACCGGACGCCCCACCCACCGGAAGGAACCCTCATGCGCAACCGTCTCGTCGCCGGCGCCGGCGCCCTGATCGCCGCCACCGCCCTGGTCGCCCTCCAGACCGGCACCGCCAACGCCACCGTGGCCGGGCCCCTCCTCTACACCAGCAGCGGCGTCGCCGTGAACGCCGGCGACGCGCTCTCCGCCGACCTGGTCACCGGCACCGCGGCAACCATGTTCAATCCCGGCACCACCACCGGCGTCACCTGCACCGCCTCCCACATCGGCGGCACCGTCGGCACCAACCCCCTCGTCTCCCCGACCACCAGCGGCACCGCGTCCGGCCCGGTCAACACACTGACGTTCAGCGGCTGCACCTCCAACGTGCCCGGCGTCACCGGCGTGATCAGCCTGACCATGAACAACCTGCCGTACACGCTCGCCATCTCCGACACGGCCGGCTACCCGGTGGCTCTCACCCCCTCCGCAGGCGTGATCCAGGCCACCGCCGTCCTCAAGACGCTTGCCGGAACCGCCACTTGCGTCCTGCACGCGAGCGTCCTGAACGGCAACGCCACCAACGTCCCGCCGCAGATCAACCTGGTCAAGCAGCTCCTCACCAAGACCTCCGGCCCGAGCATCTGCTTCCCGAGCATCGAGTTCACGGCCTCCTACGGCCCCGTCACCGACACCGCTCCGGGCAACGGCCAGGTCGTTCTCGTCAACTGACGCTCCGCACCCGGCACTTCGGCGCCGCGCCCTCCCCGGGGCGCGGCGCTCCGCCACAGCGGGACGTCAACTCTCCCTGCCCGTGGTCCGCGCCCACACCCGCCTCCCCCACCGGAAGGAACCCTCATGCGCAACCGCCTCTTCGCCGGAGCCGCCGCCCTGGCCGCCACCACCGCCCTGATCGCCCTCCCGGCCGGCACCGCCGACGCCATGACCCGAACCCCGGCTCTCCACACGATCAACATCGGCGGCCCGCTGTCCACGGACCTCGCCTACGGCACCGTGGCCACGATGTACAACCCGGGCACCACCACCGGCGTCAAGTGCACCGCCTCCCACATCGACGGCACACTCGCCGCCAACCCGAACACACCCACCCTGTCCGGCCCGGTCAACGTGCTGACGTTCAGCGGCTGCACCTCCAACGTGCCCGGCGTCACCTCCGTGACCAGCCTGACCTTGAACAACCTGCCCTACACGCTCAGCATCTCCGACACGGCCGGCTACCCGGTGGCTCTCACCCCCTCCGCAGGCAGCGTGATCCAGGCCACCGCCGTCCTCAAGACGCTTGCCGGAACGGCCACTTGCGTCCTGCACGCGAGCGTCCTGAACGGCAACGTCACCAACGGCCAGACGCAGATCGACCTGGTCAAGCAGCCCCTCACCAAGACCTCCGGCCCGAGCATCTGCTTCCCGAACATCGAGTTCACCGCCTCCTACGGCCCGGTCAGCCTATTCAACTGACGGTCCGCACCCGGCACTTCGGCGCCGCGCCCGCCCCGGGGCGCGGCGCTCCGCCATAGCGGGACGTCAGCTCTCCCTGCCCGTGGTCCGCGCCCGCACCCGCTCCCCCACCGGAAGGAACCCTCGTGCGCAACCGCCTCTTCGCCGGAACCGCCGCCCTGGCCGCCACCACCGCCCTGATCGCCCTCCCGGCCGGAACCGCCAATGCCGACGCCTACGCCAGCGACGGCGCCGTTCTCTACACCGCCAACAACGTGCCCGTCAGCCCCGGCGACCCGATGTCGATCGACCTGACCAACGGCACCGTGGCGACGATGAACAACCCGGGCACCACCACTGGCGTCAAGTGCACCGCCTCCCACCTCTCCGGCTACGTCACCTCCAACCCCGCCGCCACCGGCTCCGCCACCGCGTCCAGCCAAATCAACGCGCTGACCTTCAGCGGCTGCACCTCCAACGTGGTCGGCGTCACCGGCGTGACCAGCCTGACCATGGACTACCTGCCCTACACGCTGAGCGTCACCGACTCGCCCGGCTACCCCGTCACGCTCGCCCCGGTGTCAGGCACCCAGCCCAAGGTCACCGCGATCCTCAAGACGGTGACCGGCACCGCCACCTGCGTCTACCTCTCCACCGGGTCGACCCTGTACGCCAACGCCACCAACGTCCCGCCGCGGATCAACCTGTTCCTCCAGCGCTACCTCAAGATCGCCGGGCCGAGCATCTGCTCCGCGAACATCGACTTCACCGCCTCCTACGGCCCGGTCACGGACACCGCCCCGGGCAACGGCGGCATCGTCCTCGTCCAGTAACACCCCGCACCAGCCACCCCGGCGCCGCGCCCTCCCCGGGGCGCGGCACCCCGCCACACCCTGGCCGGCACACGCCCCCGCTCCCCCTGCGGAAGGAACCCTCGTGCGCAACCGCCTCTTCGCCGCCGCCCTGGCCGCCACCACCGCCCTGATCGCCCTGCTCGCCCTCCCGGCCGGCACCGCCAGCGCCGCGCCCAAGACCCCGGCCCTCCCCGCCGTCGGCAACCCGCTGTCCGCGGACCTCGTCCCCGGCACCGTGGTGACGATGTACTCCCCGGGCACCACCTCGGGCTTCAAGTGCACCGCCTCCCACCTCGGCGGCACGCTCGCCGCCGACCCGAACGCCCCGGGCACCTTGTCCGGCCCGGTCGACACGCTCACCTTCGGCGGCTGCACCACCAACATTCCCGGCTTCGTCTCCGTGACCAGCCTGACCATGGACAACCTGCCGTACACGCTCGCCGTCTCCGACGCGCCCAGCAACCCGCTCGTTTTCCTCCCGACCTCGGCGGGCTACCTCCAGGCCACCCTCGTCACCAGGACGCTGGCCGGAAACCTCACGTGCGTCTTCCGCGCGAACGTCCTGAACGGTAACGCCACCAACAACCTGACGCAGCTCAACCTGAGCGCCCAGAACCTCACCAAGGCGGCCGGCCCGAGCCTCTGCTTCTCGTCCATCGACTTCTCCGCTTCCTACGGCCCGGTCACGCAAGGCGCCACCGGTCTCGTCAACTGACGTACCCGACCCGGAAGTTCGGCACAGCGCCCGCACATGCACCTTCTCCCCCAACGGAAGGAACCCTCGTGCGCAACCGCCTCTTCGCCGCCGCCCTCGCCGCCGTCACCGCCCTGATCGCCCTCCCGGCCGGCACCGCCGGCGCCATGCCCAGAACCCCGGCCCGCCACACCAACAGCCCCGCCGTCACCGCCGGCACCCCCCTGTCCGCAGACCTGGTCTCCGGCAGCGTGGCGACGCTGTACTGGCCGGGCACCACCACCGGCTTCCAATGCACCGTCTCCCACCTCAGCAGCACGGTCGCCGCCGACCCGAGTGCCCCGGGCGTCCTCTCCGGCCCGGTCAACGTACTGACGTTCAGCGGCTGCACCTCCAACGTGGTCGGTGTCACCGGCGTGAACAGCCTGACCATGGACTACCTGCCGTACACACTCGCCTTCTACAACGCGCCCGGCAACCCGGTCGCTCTCTACCCGAACTCGGCGGGCATCATCCAGACCACCATCGTCTTCAAGACGTTGGCCGGAACCGCCACTTGCGTCCTCCGTGCGAACAGCCTGAACGGCAACCACACCGGCAACCCGTCGCGGATCGACCTGGTCCAACAGCCCTTCACCAAGTACTCCGGCCCGAGCATCTGCTCCAGTGGCCTCGAGCTCACGGCCGCCTACGGCCCGATCGTGTACGGCGTCGCCACCGCGCTCGTCAACTGACGCTCCACACCCGGCACTTCGGCACCTCCAGCAAGCACTCTGCCCTGACGGCCGTCAACTCTCCTTGCCCGTGGTCCGCGCCCGCACATGCACCCGCTCCCCCTGCGGTCCGAACAGGCTCAGGAACTCCACCGGCGTCGAGCCCGCGTTGGTGAACACGTGCGGCGTGCGGGTGTCGAACTCGGCCGCCTCGCCCGCCTTCAGCACCACGTCGTGCTCGCCGAGCCGCAGCCGCAGCTGGCCCGACAGCACGTACAGCCACTCGTGGCCCTCGTGGGTGCGCTGCTCGGCATCCTCCCGGGTCCCCGGCGGGACGATCGTCTTGTACGCCTGCATCCCGCCGAGGTTGCGGGCCAGCGGCAGGTACGTCCACCCGTGCCGGACGAACGGACGCAGCCGCACCCGCGGGTCGCCCGTCGGCGGGGCGTCCACCAGCTCGTCCAGTGCCACGCCGTGCGCCCGGGCCAGCGGCAGCAGCAGCTCCAGGGTCGGCCGGCGGCCGCCCGACTCCAGCCGGGAGAGCGTGCTCACCGAGATGCCGGTCTCCTCGCTGAGCTGCGCGAGCGTGGTGCCGCGCTGCTGCCGGATCGCCCGCAGCCGCGGCCCGACCGCGGTCAGCACCGCCTCGAAGTCCTCACTCAACTCGGCACTCCTCCCGTTCGACATCCACTCACCCTCTCCATTTGCCACCTCAGCAACATTGTTTGTCAATCCGGCCACGGCGCCGCACCATCGAGCCATGACCGCCACCCACCGCGATTCGCACCCGCACCCCGCCCGCCACCACGACGTCCTGGTCGTCGGCGGCGGCGCCGCCGGACTGAGCGGCGCCCTCGTCCTGGCCCGGGCCCGCCGCTCCGTCCTGGTCGTCGACGCCGGCCGGCCGCGCAACGCGCCCGCCGAGGGCGCTCACGGCCTGCTCGGCCAGGAGGGCGTTCCGCCCACCGAGCTGCTCGCCCGCGGCCGGTCCGAAGTCGCCTCGTACGGCGGCGAGTTCCACGACGCCGAGGTGCGCGGCATCACCCGGCAGCCGGACGGCGCCTTCCGCGCCGAGCTCTCCGACGGCAGCGCCGTGCACGCCCGCCGGGTGCTGCTGGCCACCGGCACCACCGACGTCCTGCCCGAGCTGCCCGGCCTGGCCGAGCGCTGGGGCCGGCAGGTGCTGCACTGCCCGTACTGCCACGGCTGGGAGGTCCGCGACCGCCGGATCGCGGTGCTCGCCACCGAGCCCGCCGTCGCCGTCCACCAGGCGCTGCTGTGGCGCCAGTGGAGCTCCGACGTCACGCTGCTCGCCCACAACGCCGGCCCGTTCACCGAGCAGCAGCGGCGCGAACTCGCCGCCCGCGGCATCACCGTGCACACCGGCGAGGTCGTCGCCGTCCTCCCCGGGAACGAGGCCGACGCACTCACCGGCGTCCGGCTCGCCGACGGCACCGTGATCGACTGCGACGCGCTCGGCGTCGCCACCGGCCTGACCGTGCAGGCGCCGTTCCTCGCCGGTCTCGACCTCGCCCCGACCCCCGTGGTCCGCGACGGCGTCAAGCTCGGCGAGCGCCTCGCCACCACCGACCCGGCCGGCGCCACCGAGGCCCCCGGCGTGTGGGCGGCCGGCAACCTCACCGACCCGATGGCCCAGGTCGCCGTCGCCGCCGCCGACGGCCTCCGGGCCGCCATCGCCATCAACGCCGACCTGATCGCCGAGGAGACCCGACTCGCCGTCGAGGCCGTCGAGTTCTGGGAGGCCCGCTACGGCGAGAGCGAGCAGATCTGGAGCGGCCGGCCCAACGCCTCGCTCACCCACGAGGTCACCGGCCTCGCCCCCGGCCACGCCCTCGACCTCGGCTGCGGCGAGGGCGGCGACGCGATCTGGCTGGCCCAGCAGGGCTGGCGGGTCACCGCCGTCGACATCTCCCAGGTCGCCCTGGACCGGGCCGCCGCCCGCGCCGCGGCCGCCGGCGTCGCCGACCGGATCAGCTGGCAGCGCACCGACCTGGCAAACGCCTTCCCGTCCGGTTCCTACGACCTGGTCTCGGCCCAATTCCTGCACTCCCCAGCCGAGTTCCCGCGCGAGCGGGTGCTGCGCCACGCCGCCGACGCGGTCGCCCCCGGCGGCACCCTGCTGATCGTCAGCCACGCCGTCGCCCCCGCCCGGCACCAGAACCACGCCCCCGACGAGGCGCACCCGCAGGACGGCGCGCACACCCACGACCACGCGCACAACGACGCCCACAACGACGACGAGCACAACCACAAGCACGCCGGGATGACCTTCCCCACCCCCGCCGAGGTGCTCGACTCCCTGCACCTGGCCCCGGGCGCCTGGACGGTGGAGCGCGCCGAGGAGCACCCCCGGCGCGACCACCCCGAGCACCCCGTCACCGACCCCGACGCCCGCCCGCACCGCGACTCCACGGTCCGCCTGCGCCGCGCGGCCTGACCGGCCCGCACTCCCCTCACTACGGCCGCCCGCGCACACACGCGGGCGGCCCCTTCTCGTCCACCCGCCCGACGCGCCACCCACCCGACCAGCCACTCACCCGACGCGCCACTCACCCGACGCGCCACCCACCCAACCAGCCACTCACCCGCCGAGCCACCCACCCGACCGGCCACTCACCCGCCGAGCCACCCGCCCGACCGGCCGTCCGCCCTATGATCACGGCGTGCCCGCAATCCGCCCCGCGTCCCGTCCCAGGTTCCGCCCCGGCTTCCGCAAGGCCCTGGCCAACCACGAGGGCGCGGTGCTGCGTTGTCTGTCGATCGCGTTCCGCGTCGCCGCCGTGCTGCTCCTGCCGTGGATCGTCGACCTGGCCCTGAACGTCCGCGGCCACTTCGGTGCCCGCAACCTCTCCAACTCCTGGGTCTGGCTGGACCTGATCGAATCCGCCGCGCTGCTCTCGCTGGCCTCCCTGGTCCACCGCCGCCACCGCGCCACCAGCCCGATCGCTTCGGCCACCGCCGTCCTGCTGGCCATGGACGCGTTCTTCGACCTCTGGTCCGCCCACCGCGGCGACGCCTTCCGCACCGCCGAGATATTCGCCTACGTCGCCGAACTCCCCAGCGCCGCCCTGCTCGCCCTCCTCTCCTGGTACTCCCTGCCCTGGGCCGCCGCGCTCCGCCCGACCCCGATCACCTGACACTCAGTTCCCTCAGCCAGGACACCGAGTCCCCTATCACTCCACTTGGCCCCGCCGAAGAGTGGATCTGTGGCACGGAGTGTGGTCTAGTGGGGGTACTGAGTTCCCTCCGCGCCGTGAAAGGACAAGGTGGCCGTGAGCTTGAGGATCGTTGTCTGTGTGAAGTACGTGCCCGACGCGACCGGTGATCGTCGCTTCGCGGACGATGCGACCACCGATCGGGAGG
>NZ_JBIALQ010000018.1:0-72029 GCF_042873545.1 Kitasatospora sp. NPDC004615 | reverse complement strand
GCGCCGATGGTACTGCAGGGGGGACCCTGTGGGAGAGTAGGACGCCGCCGAACAATCATTCAGGGAAAGCCCCCCGCCTTTTGGCGGGGGGCTTTCTTGCATTTCCGGGACCAGTCACCACCGATCGGGGTGGAGTTAGGTCCACCTGAAAGACGGGTGGCACGGCCAATGTGCCGGCCGGGGTGCCGGGGAGAGACTGAGAGCGTTCTTGGGGACGGCGATCAATCTCGGGGAGTAGGCCTTGGCGACGACAACATGGTTCGACGGTGGGGCCGTCAGGTCCGTTGTGGGGGAGCGCCTGCGGGCAGGGGTGCGGGCCTGGGGGCAGGGCGTGGTGATGGCGGTGGCGGCGGCTGCGGGGCCGGTGGTGCCGGTGTTGGCGGCGGTGTTCACGGCGCTGGCGGCGGTTCAGCTGTTTGATGGGGGGCCGCTCGCGCCGTTCGCTGCGGCGCCGAGTGCGATTGTGGTGGGGGCGTCGGTGCTGTACTTGCTCGTGCGGCACGGTGCGGCGTGGACGCGGCACCGCGTGGAGCAGGTGTCCGGGGAGCCCTGGCGGGTGGTGTATTCGACGCGGGAGCCGTTGGAGCAGGACGCGCGCGGGTTCTGGTGGACGGGGGCCTCGTACCACCGGAGGCTGGAGGTGGCGCGGCTGGTGCAGTTCGTGCAGTGGGCGGTACGGGATCGGCAGGTGCGGCGGGAAGGGCTGTGGCTGCTGGCGAATCCGGTGGGCGTGGTGGCGTTGCTGGGCGTGCCGATGGTGCTGGTCTGGGGCGGGCTGATTTTCATTCTGACGACACAGGTGGACCACCGGATTTACTTCGGGATCTACAACCACCTGACGAACTTGCTGATCTCTGTGCTCATCGGCGTGGCCATGATGACGGTCGGACTGCTGGCGATGCCGTGGGCGGTGCGGGCCCACCACGAGTTGGCGTGCCGGGTGCTGGGCGGTGGGCCGGAACAGAGCCGGGCCCAACTGACCGAACGGGTAGCGCATCTGACGGAAACTCGGGCCGACGCGGTGGACGCGCAGGCGGCGGAGTTGCGGCGGATCGAGCGGGATCTGCACGACGGGGCGCAGGCGCGGCTGGTGGCGATCGGGCTGACGCTGGGGACGATCGAGCACCTGATGGGGAGCGACCAGACGGCAGCGCGGGAGTTGCTGGCAGAGGCACGGGAGTCATCGGCTAAGGCGTTGCAGGAGCTGCGGGATCTGGTCCGGGGCATCCACCCGCCCGTGCTGGCAGAGCGCGGACTGCCGGATGCAGTAAGGGAGTTGGCGCTGACTGCGGTGGTGTCGACGGAGGTGACGGTGAGCCTGCCGGGGCGTCCGGAGGCGTCGTTGGAGACGGCGGTGTACTTCAGCGTCAGTGAGTTGCTGGCGAATGCGGCGAAGCACGCGCGGGCGAGGCAGGTGTGGGTGGATGTGCTGCACCGGGCGGGCCGGCTGCGGGTGGTGGTGACGGACGACGGGCACGGGGGTGCGCGGATGGAGACTGGTGGCGGATTGCGCGGGATCGAGAGGCGGTTGGGTACGTTCGACGGAGTGATCTCGCTCGACAGTCCTGTGGGCGGGCCGACCACCATCACGATGGAGCTGCCGTGCGCGTTGTCCTCGCCGAGGATCTCTACCTCCTTCGCCAAGGCCTGACGCGGCTGCTGGAGGTCCACGGGTTCACCATCGCGGCTGCGGTGGAGACCGGGCCCGACCTGCTGGCGGCGCTGCTGTCGGAGCGGCCGGACGTCGCGGTGGTGGACGTCCGGCTGCCGCCGACGCTGACGGACGAGGGGCTGCAGGCGGCGTTGGCGGCACGTCGGGAGATACCGGGCCTGCCGGTGCTGGTGCTGTCGCAGCACGTCCAGCAGTTGTACGCACGGGAGTTGCTGGCGGACGGCACCGGCGGGGTGGGCTACCTGCTGAAGGACCGGGTGTTCAACGCGGACCAGTTCGTGGACGCGGTGCGCCGGGTGGCGGCCGGCGGGACGGCGATGGATCCGGACGTGATCGGGCGGCTGCTGCAGCACAACGCGGGTTCGGAGCCGTTGCAGCGGCTGTCGCCGCGCGAGCGGGAGGTGTTGGGGCTGATGGCGGAGGGCTGCTCGAACTCGGCGATCGGTGCGCGGCTGACGATCAGTGACGGGGCGGTGGCCAAGCACATCGCGAACATCTTCGGGAAGTTGGAGCTGTCCCCCACCGAGGACGGCAACCGCCGGGTGCTCGCGGTGCTGGCGTACCTGAACGGCGCGGCGGAGCGGCCGGCCGCTGGGTAGCGCCCGGGCGGGGCCGGCGAGACGTCGTCGTGCGATTGTGCGCGGCCTGCGACGGCGTGCGTGGGCGCGGTGCGCGCGGTGGTGCGGACCAGTGGAGGAGTGGTGCCGGTCCGGCCTGGCGACATGGGTGAACGCCCGTGCGAGTAGTATCCGGTGGGCCGAGTCTGTCAACGGCGCATCAACACCGGGTTGTCCAGCGGTCGTGCGCCCCGGGCGGGGACGTGTACTCGGCGGCTACAGGTCCTACGGCAGCTGCCGAGTCCCAGGGGTTGATCACTGAATGGCACGTCCTTCCCTTACCCGCGCGCACCGTGCTCTGCTGGGCGTGGTGGCCGTCGGCGCGTGTGTGATCTCGGGCATCGGTTTCGCGGGGTCGTACAACTCGGTGCGGGACCTGGCGATCGAGAAGGGCTTCGGTGCCTTCGCCTACGCGTTCCCGATAGGCGTCGACGCGGGCATCGTGGTGCTGCTCGCGCTGGACCTGGTGCTGACCTGGCTGCGGATCCCGTTCCCGTTGCTGCGTCAGACGGCGTGGCTGCTGACGGCGGCGACCATCGCGTTCAACGCGGCGGCGTCCTGGGGCGACGCGCTGGGCATGGCGATGCATGCGGTGATCCCGGTGCTGTTCGTGGTGGTGGTCGAGGCCTCCCGGCACGCGGTGGGACGGATCGCGGCGATCACCGCGGACCGGCACATGGAGTCGGTGCGGCTAATGCGTTGGGTGCTTTCGCCGGTGCCGACGTTCCGGCTGTGGCGCCGGATGAAGCTGTGGGAGCTGCGCTCGTACGACGAGACGGTGCGGCTGGAGCAGAACCGGCTGGTGTACCGCGCGCAGCTGCGGTTCCGGTACGGGCGGGGCTGGCGGAAGTCGGCACCGTTCCAGGCGCTGCTGCCGCTGAAGCTGGCGAAGTACGGCGTGCCGCTGGACCCGTCGATCCTGGACCGGATCGACGGCCCGCTCCAGGTGCACGGCGGTGCGGCGCCCGAGACCGAGGAGACGGTGCAGGCGGACCGTCCGGTGCCGGCTGCCGCTCAGGTGACGCAGGGTCAGCCGCCGGCGATCGGTGCGGCGGCACCGAACCAGGGCCAGGCCGCCGGGCCTGCCGCGGCGCCCGCCCCCGCGCCCGCAGCTGCGAAGCCGAAGCCCCAGCCGCAGCAGGCGGTGCCGCCGGTGTCGGCGGCGGTCGCGGTGCCGACGCTGGCGAAGCTGGCCGCGGTGCGGCTGCGGGACCAGCAGGACCCGGAGGCCGCGCAGGCCGCGCCGGTGGTGGACCGCTCCTCGGAACTGAACGTGTGGACGGCCCGTCCGGTGCGCTCGCACCTGGCGGAGACCGACCAGGTGCACACGGCCCGGGTGCCGGGCCAGGCGTCGCCGTGGTTCAAGGCCCCGCGCCCGCAGGACGAGGCCGAGCCGGGTCGCCCGCAGTCGGGCTACCAGCCGGGCGACGCGTACCCGGAGCAGGACTACGCGGGCCAGGGCTACGGCGAGCCGGGGTACCCGGAGCAGGACGGCTACGACGAGGGCTACCGTCCGGCCGGCGCCGAGCCGGAGCGGGTGATGGCGAACGGCCGCGGCCCGTCCCGTCCGCAGGGTCCGTACGCGCCGCAGGCCGCACACGCGCCCCAGCCCCAGCAGCAGCCGATGCAGGAGCAGGAGGCCGAGCCGATCCGGCTGGGCGGCCGGCCGCTGCGGTTGGACGCGATGATGGAGGCGGAGACGCTGCCCTTCGACCAGGGCGCGGAGGAGACTCCGGCCCGCCGTCCGTTCGCGGGCGGGGCGGAGCCGCTGGACGCGGACGAGTGCTTCGCCGCCCTGGTCGGCTACATGGAGGAGAACCAGCGCCAGCCGGACGAGCGTCGCTTCGCCGAGTACCTGTCGCAGCGCGGCGTCCCGGGCTCGCGTCCGGACGGCGGCGTGGCGGTGAAGGACGTCGAGAAGATCTGGGACGAGCTCCAGGAGCGGTACATGGAGTCGGGCCGGGAGTGACCGTTCCTCTCCTGCGGTGACGCCGCCTCAACTCGTCGTTGCACCGCACCCCTCGTGCCATGGCCGCCCGCCGGATCTCCCGGCGGGCGGCCATTGACGCTGTGGTGGGGCAGCACTACCTTCGCCGGACCGTTTCGTTGAGCCGTGCGGTGAGTGAAGGAGCCCCGGATGCCACAGCCCGCTCAGCCCGCTCAGCCCGCTCAGCCCGCTCAGCCCGGACCCGCCCGGCAGGTCGCGTTCTCGGACGCCGCCCGGGCCGCCGTTGAGGCACTGCTGGCGCCGGTGGACGCCGAACTGACGCGCCGTTACCCAGGCGAGCGGCCCGGCCGGCAGCCCGTCCACACCGTGTACGTGCCGGCGGACGCGTTCGGGGCGCACACCGTCCGCGAGTGGGGCGCGCAGGCGCTCGACGTGTTCGACCGGCACGCCGGGACGCCCGCGCGTCTGGCGCAGGCGCTCGGCGTGCCCGACGACGCGCTGCTCGCGGACGTGCACGCCCGGGTGCGGGCCAAGCTGGCGCGCGAGCCGATCGAGGACCTGCGGATCGACTTCGAGGACGGCTACGGGCCGCGCCCCGACACCGAGGAGGACGCCGAGGCGGTGCGGGCGGCGAAGCTGGTGGCCACGGCGACGGCCGACGGCAGCGCGCCGCCGTACATCGGTATCCGCACCAAGTGCCTGGAGGCCGCCGTCCGGGCCCGCGGCATCCGCACCCTGGAGGTGTTCCTCGGCACCCTGCTGGCCGAGGGCGGGCTGCCCGACGGCCTGCGGCTCACCCTGCCGAAGGTCAGCCACCCCGCGCAGGTCACCGCGCTGGCCCGGCTGTTGGCGGACTTCGAGCGGCGGGCGGGGCTGCCCGCGGGGCGGCTCGGGTTCGAGATCCAGATCGAGACCACGCAGGCCGTCCTCGGCCCGGACGGCCGGGCCACCGTCGCGCTGCTGATCGGGGCCGCCGAGGGCCGGGCCACCGGGCTGCACTACGGCACCTTCGACTACAGCGCCGCCTGCGGGGTCGCCGCGGCCCAGCAGAGCCCGGACCATCCGGCCGCCGACCACGCCAAGGCCGTCATGCAGGTCGCCGCGGCCGGCACCGGCGTCCGGCTCTCCGACGGCTCCACCAACGTGCTCCCCATCGGCTCCGTCGAGCAGGTGCACGCCGCCTGGCGGCTGCACCACGGCCTGGTCCGCCGCGCGCTGGCCCGTGCCTACTACCAGGGCTGGGACCTGCACCCCGCCCAACTGCCCACCCGCTACGCCGCCGTGTACGCCTTCCACCGCGAGGGCCTGGACGCCGCCTGCGCCCGGCTCGCCGGATACCTCGCCAAGTCCGCCGGCGCGGTACTGGACGAGCCCGCCACCGCCCGCGCCCTCAGCGGCCAGCTGCTGCGCGGCCTGGACTGCGGCGCCCTCGACCCCGCAGAGATCACCGCCCGCACCGGACTGGACCGGGCCGCCCTGCACGCGCTGGCGGGCCGCTGAGCAGCCACGGCCCCGCGTGACCCGGAGCCGAGGCCCTAGGCTGGTCGGCGAGACCGGTGGCCGCTGTTCGAGGCGGTGCCGGGTGGAGAGCGACAGCGGAGAGCACCAGCGTCATGGCCGAGCCGAGCCCGAAGCCGTACCTGACCGTCCGGGGCGATGGCAGTCACGAGTTGGAGATCAAGAAGTCCCGGTTCATCTGCCACCTGGCCCGGGTCGCGGACGAGGAGGCGGCGCAGGCCTTCATCGCGGCGATCCGCAAGCAGTACTGGGACGCCCGGCACAACTGCACGGCGTTCGTGGTGGGGGAGGAGCAGCCGCGCGAGCGGTCCAGCGACGACGGCGAGCCGGCCGGGACGGCGGGCGTGCCGATGCTGGAGGTGCTGCGGCGTCGCGGGGTGACCGACACGGTCGCGGTGGTGACCCGGTACTTCGGCGGGATCAAGCTGGGCGCGGGCGGCCTGGTCCGGGCGTACGGGTCGGCGGTGTCGGAGGCGCTGGACGAGATCGGGCTGCTGGAGCGGCGTCCGGTCGCGCTGCTGTCGGTGGCCGTGGACCACACCCGGGCCGGGCGGCTGGAGAACGACGTGCGGGCGGCCAGGTACACGGTGGCCGGGCTGGAGTACCTGGCGGACGGGGTGCGGATCGAAGTGGGCGTCCCCGAGCCGGAGGTGACGGAGTTCCACACCTGGCTGGCCGAGGCGACCGGCGGTTCGGCCAGCGCGCAGGCGGCCGGGCGGACCTTCGTCGAGGTCGAGGTCTGAGAGGTTCACGAGGGCCCGCGCGGTCCGACAGGACTGCGCGGCCCGGGGCGTGAGGGGCCGGGGCGCCCGGTGGGGCCCCGAACCGCGGTCGTTTTCGGCCAATTTCCAGGGCCGGCGCGGGAGTCGGGCGGACGGCATCAACCGCGGGCGGGCGGGTAGCAGAGGCGGCGCGGGCGGAGTTCCGGTTGCCGTCCGATGACACTCGAACGAAGGAAACGGGGCCGGAGTAGGAACTTCCCCTCATGGTCACTTCGTCTCCTAGACAGGACACCACGATCCGGCACGGCATCGGAAGGAGGACTCGCAGACCGCAGCACCGTACTTCGGGAGGTTCCGCGTATGCCCACCGACCATGCCCAGCCGCCCTATCGGCTGACGGCCGCGACACCCCGCCCGCACCACGACACGACCGCCCTCGTCGACCACCTGCTCGCCGCCTGGCTGAAGGCGGAGGGCCACGACGAGCCCCCGCCCCGCGAGCACGGGGCCCTGCCGGAGCGACTACGGCTCGGCGACCGGGTGCTGCTGGACCGCGACGGCGGACCGCTGCCCGGCCGCGGCCCCGAAGCCCGCTACAGCCGCCGCCGGCTGCGCACCCCCGCTCCGCACGGTATCGACCAACTGACCCTCACCCTCGCCGCCGAGGACGCCGACGGCCCGACCCGGCTGCGCGTCGAGGCCGAACACCTGCCCGCCGGGCCCGCGTTGGCCGGTCACGGCCGCGTCCCCGTCCCGGAGCTCGTCCGCCGGCTGCTGCCGCTGCTGGACGCCACCGAGGGCCCGGTGCCGCTGGCGGTCGCCCCGCGGCTGCTCGGGCCCGCGGACCTGGACGACCTGATCGACGAACTGTGCGACCCGGAACGGCAGTTGCCGACGGTGGTGGCCAGCGTGCCGCCCGCCGTGCCGATCGAGCAGTGGCAGGACGAGGTGCTCGGCCCGCTGCTGCGTCAACTCCCGGGCCTGGCCTCGATGTACGTGCTCGGTCACACCGCGCTGCCACGGTTCAACCTGGCCCTCGAGTACCACAAGGTGTACGGCGGCGCGGTCCGCACCTTCCTGCCCGACGTCGACCCGGCGTCCCGCGCCGACGCCGCCCGGCACCCCGTCCTGCCACGCCAGCGGATCGACGAGAACCTGCGCCGCGCCGCCGCCCTGCTGGCCCGCGAGCCGCGCCGGGTGGCCGCCGAACTCGCGCCGCCCGCCCCGCTGGACGCGGTGCCGCAACTGTGGCTGCCGCCCGAGGTGCGCAAGGCCCCCGAGCGCCCCGCGCACCCGGCGGTCCGGCTGGAACGCTGCCGGTTGCGGGTCGAGCAGCCCCGCCCGCCACGCCGCTCCCGGTGCGGCACCGACCCGGTCAGCTTCGGCGAACTGGTCGACCGCTTCGGCGAGTTCCCGCTGCTGGAGTTCACCGGCGACAGCAAGGAGACGCTCGCCCTGGACGGCCAGGCCGACGGCCCCGGCTGGGCCCGGCTCACCTGGGACGGTCTGACCGCGCTCCAGGAGTACGCGGACGCCGCCGTGCGCGGCGAGGCCGGCGGCGACTTCAAGCAGTGGTGCGAGCACACCCCGCCCGGCTGCCACCGCTTCCCGCCGCGCAAGGCGGTCCGCGGCGAGTCCCGCACCGTCGCCAGCCACGGCAAGTGGAAGCGCCAGCGGATGCTGCCGGTCCCCGCCGTCGTCGACTCCTCCTGCCGCGCCTTCATGGGCGCCCACCTGCGGATCGGCGGTGGCGGCACCGCCCCCCGGGTGCACTACCTGGACGACTGTTCCGGCAGTGGCCGGATCTACGTCGGCTACATCGGACTTCACCTGACCAACACCCGCACCAACTGAACCGCCGCGCCCGATCCGGGCTCCCGAGGGCCGCCCCCGGGAGCCCGGATCGGGCACGGTCGGCTGATCCTGCGTCAACGCTCGGCCAAACCCCGAAGGTTGGCTGACCCGGAGCGCCGGACGGGGGACAATGCTGATCGGGCCCCCGCCGACGGCGGCCCTCCGACGTGCGCCGGACGAGCAGGGGGAACGACCGCCGATGCAGCATCCATCCGAGGGCCGCGCCGACGGCACCGCCACGGTGCTCCAGCCCGGGTTCCTCGCCTCGCTGTTCCGCGAACTCGGCGCCGACGAGGACGAGCCGCCCGCACCCGTCTTCGTCCCCGCGCCCGCCGCACCCCCGTCCGAGCCCGCCGTCGCAGCAGCACCCGCGCCCGCCGCCGTCCCCGCACCCGCCGTCGTTCCCGAGCCGGGTTCCGTTCCCGAGCCGGACGGCGTGGCCGACCCGGTGGCCGCGCACGGCCGGGCCGCCGCGCTCACCCACCACCGCACCCTCGCCGTGCAGGCCGACCACGAACGCCTCGCCGACCTGCTGCGCCGGGCCGCCCAACCGGTCTCCGCGATGGACTTCGAGAGCCAGCTGCGCAGCTACCGCCCCAAGCCGTACCCGGACGCCGCGCCGGACGCCGAACCCGAGCCCGCCTGGGCCGACTTCGCCCCGCCCGAGCCCGTCGACAGCGACCCCGACCAGCCCCGTTCGCGCCGCCTGCTCGACTCCGGCTACCAGCGCGAACTCGCCCAGGCCCGGCTGCGCCACCAGCGCGCGCTGCGCGAGTGGCGCACCCGGCAGGCCGACCTGGCCGACAGTGGTGCGGTCGCCGCCCGGCAGGCCCACGAGGAGGCCGAACAGGCCCGCGCCCGGGCCGTCCAGGAGTACAACGACAGCCTGGAGGAGTGCCGCCGCGCGTACCGGCAGGCCGAGCCGGCAGCCGTCGAATCGCTGCTGGAACGCGCCCTGGCCGCCGCCGAAGGCTCCACCCGCGATCTGCCGGCCCCCTGCCACGCGGTGTTCCGGGCGCTGACCCGCACCGCCGTCCTCGACCTCGACCTGCCGCCGCTGGACACCGTCCCCGCGCTGTCCGGCTACCGGCTCACCGAGGACGGCACCGTCGAGCCGGTCCACCGCCCCGACGCCGATGTCCGCGCGGACTACCTGCGGCTGGCCGCCCGCCTCGCGCTGCGCGCCCTGCAGGCCGCCGACGCCGTCGACACCGACGACGTGCTGGCCGGCGTCGTGCTGAACGGCTGGCTGCGGCTGCCCGGCCGCCCCCCGCGCTGCCTGCTCAGCGTGGACGCCGACCGCGACGCGCTGGCCCGCACCCGGCTGGTCCCCGATTCCGGACATCTCGGCGACGACGGCGTGTACGCGGACGCCGAGCACGACGAGTCGCTGCTGCGGCTGCGCGCGCTCGCCGCCGTGATCACCCCCGACCCGTACGCGGACGAGGCGGTGGTGCCCTGGGGGACCGCCGACGCCGCGGTCCCCGCGCTCGGCGAACTGTCGCCCGGCGAATTCGCTCTGCTGGTCCGGGCGGTGCTCACCGCCGGCGGCCTGGAGGGCTGGAGCGTGCGGCTGCGCGGCCCGGCCGGACTGGTCGCCACCGCCGAGGGCCAGCCCGGCAGCCGGCTGCCCGGACGCTGGGTGGTGTGGGCGTCCCGCGGCCCCGCGCCCGTCACCGCCGAGGAGATCGCCACGCTGTCCGAGGCCGTCCGCGAGGAGGGCGCCGACCGGGGCCTGCGGATGACCTGCGGGCAGTTCACCGACGAGGCGGTGGACCTGACCACCGAGGAGCGCCACCAGCGGATCCACCTGGTCGACGGCCAGGGCATCCGCGAACTCGCCCTCACCCACCTGGCGCTGCCACTGACGTCCTGACGGCCCGTCGGAAACCCCGGCGGGTCCCGTCCGGCCTTCTCCCGTTCCGCCGTTCGAGGTGACAGGCTTGGGCCGTGGAGAACGGATACCTCGGCCGGCGCCCGGTCGAGAACGCAGAACGGCACACCGCCGAGGCCCGCGAACAGGCGATGGCCGGGATGTACGCCGAGTGCGGCCTGCTGCGCGAACTCGCGGACGCCGCCGGCGTGCAACTCGACGACACCGTCGACTCGCTGACCGCGCTCGACCAGCTGCTGCCGCGCTGGCGCGACGACCCGCAGGTCTCCCAGTGGCTGGGCATCGACGCCGGCCTCTACCTCGGCACGGTGATCCGCCGCCGGATTCCCGGCTCGGCTTGGCGGCTCGCCTTCGACGGCCGCCCGCTGATGGTCCTGGCCACCGGCTTCGAGCTCGACGTCACCGCCCTCGGCGCCGACTGGGCCGAGCAGGGCGCCCCGCAGCTCGCCGCCGTTTACCGGGCCGCCGGGGACGGCTGACGCGCAATCACGCGCGGCGGCGGCTCACCCCGGTGGGTCCGCCGGACGGCGCGGCCGCGGGGCGGCCCGCACAGTGGAGCGCAGGGCCCGGCACCGTCCGGCCCGGGCCGGACGACTGGGCAGCCGTGGGCAGCGGTCCGCGCGGCCGTCCGGCCCTCGGCGCGAGTCGGGGGAGGCCGAAACTGACTGCCGTGCTGGTCGCCGCGGGCGCCTTCCTGATGACGCTGATCGGCGGCTTCGTCGCGCAGCGCACCGGCGACCGCCGCCACCTGGTGCTCGGTTTCGCCGCCGGACTGATGCTCGGCGTGGTCGCCTTCGACCTGCTCCCCGAGGCGATGGAGCAGGCCCCCGAGAGACTCCACGGCGTGCCCGAGGCGCTGCTGATGTTCGCCGCCGGCTTCCTGCTGATCCACGTGGTGGAGCGGGCCGTCGCCATCCACCGCGGCCACGAGGGCGAGTACGCCGCGCACAGCCACGGACACGGGCCCGGGCATCGGCACCGCGAACAGGGCGTCGGGCTGGCCGCCGCGTCCGCGCTGGTGCTGCACAGCATGATGGACGGCTTCGCGATCGGCGCCGCCTTCCAGGCCGGCACCACGGTCGGCGCGGTGGTCGCCGTCGCCGTCGTCGCGCACGACTTCGCGGACGGCTTCAACACCTACACGATCACCCGGCTGTACGGGAACAACCGGCGGCGGGCCGTCGCGCTGCTGGCCGCCGACGCCGTCGCCCCCGTCACCGGCGCCGCGATCACGCTGCTGTTCACCATCCCGGAGCACCTGCTCGGGCTGTACCTCGGGTTCTTCGCCGGGTTCCTGATGTACCTGGCGACCTCCGACATCCTGCCGGAGGCGCACAGCCCGCACCCCTCGCGCACCACCCTGGTCTGCACCCTGCTGGGCGTCGGATTCATGTGGCTGGTGGTCGGGCTGACCTGACGTCCGGGTCAGAGGTCCAGGGCGGCCCAGTGCCGGCGCAGCGCGTCCAGGGTGGCGGTGACGGCGGGGCGGCGCGAGGTCTGGGTGCGCCACAGGGCGTACACCCGGCGGAACGGCCGCGGGGTGACCGGGCGGGCGGCGACCTCCGGCGGGAGCGGGCCTCGGCCCAGCCGGGGGACCAGGCCGAGGCCGAGGCCGGCCGCGATCAGCGCGATCTGGCTCTCGAACTCGCCGACCTGGTAGCGGACGTCCGGCTCCTCGCCGATCCCGCGCATGGTGTGCAGCAGCCAGTCGTGGCAGATGTTGCCCGGCGGCACGCTGGTCCAGCGCTGCCCGCGCAGCTCCGTCATCGGGACGGCGTCGAGCGCCGCCAGCGGGTGGGTGACGGGCAGCAGCAGATCGACCGGGTCGGTGCCGAGGTCGAGCCGGTCCACACCGTCCTGCACCGGCAGCGGCACGGACGCCCAGTCCTGCACCACCGCCAGGTCCACCTCGCCGCGGGCCACCAGCTCGGCCGCCGGGTACGGGTCGCTCTCCAGCAGCCGGACCTCCAACTCGGGGTAGTCGGCGTGGAGTTCGGCGAGCACGCCGGGCAGCAGGCCGCGCGAGGCGGTGGCGAAGGCGGCGACCAGCAGCCGCCCGGTGGCCCGGCCGCGCTGCTCCTCCAGCGTCACCTCGGCCTGCTCGACCAGCGCCAGCACCCGCTGCGCGGTGTCCGCCAACCCGCGTGCGGCGTCGGTGAGTTGGATGCCCCGGCCCTGGCGTTCCAGCAGAGCGGTGCGGGTCTCGCGTTCGAGCTTGGCGATCTGCTGGGAGATCGCGGACGGGGTGAAGCCGAGCGCCGTCGCGGCGCCGCCGACCGAGCCGTGCACGGCGACCGCGTGCAGGGCGCGCAGGCGTCCCAGATCCATCATGCAGCAATACTAAACGGTTGGGTTGAGGAACTGTCGCTGGTGCTGAATGGTCGTTGCGCGCGATGCTCGGGCCATGCCGTCTTCCGCTTCGTCCTCGTCCGCCATGAGGCCCCGTCACATCGGCCTGGCCGTGCTGATCGCCGCCGTCTGGGGCCTGAACTTCGTGCTGATCGAGGTCGGCCTGCACGACTTCCCGCCGCTGCTGTTCTGCGCGCTGCGGTTCGCCGTGGTGGCGCTGCCCGCGGTGTTCCTCGTCGGCCCGCCCCGGGTGGCGTGGCGCTGGGTGCTCGCGGTCGGGGTGGCGCTCGGCGTGGTGAAGTTCGGGCTGCTGTTCCTCGGCATGCACGCCGGCATGCCGGCCGGACTGTCCTCACTGGTGCTGCAGGGCCAGGCCGGGTTCACCGCGCTGTTCGCCGCCGGGCTGCTGCGCGAACGGCCCACCCCGGTGCGGACCGCCGGCCTCGTGGTGGCCTTCGCCGGCATCGCGGTGGCCGCCGTCGACCGCGGCGTGCACGGCCCGGCCGGCGCCTTCGCGCTGCTGATCGGCTCGGCCGCGGCCTGGGGCCTGGCCAACGTGCTGACCCGCAAGGCCGCCCCGCCGGACGCGCTGCGCTGGATGGTGTGGGTCTCCGCGGTGCCGCCGCTGCCACTGCTCGGCCTGTCCCTGCTGGTCGAGGGCCCGGCCGCGGACTGGGCCGCGCTGCGCGGCATCAGCTGGGCGGGAGTCGGCGTGGTGCTGTACGTCGGGCTGGTCTCCACGCTGTTCGGCTTCGTCGCCTGGAGCCACCTGCTGCGCCGCTACGACGCCTCGGTGGTCGCCCCGTTCTCGCTGCTGGTGCCGGTGTTCGGGATGTCCTCGGCGGCGCTGCTGCTCGGCGAGCGGTTCAGCCCGGCGGCGGGCGCGGCGACGGTGCTGGTGATCGCCGGGATCGGGCTGGGCGCGGTGCCCGCTACGGTCTGGGCCCGGTTTCGTACGCCTCCTCGGCGTGACGCAGCGCCCGCAGCAGAGCGTCCTGCTCGGCAGGGCTGACCGGGCCGAAGTACTGCTGGGCGACCTCGTGCCGGACCTGCGAGATCCGCTCCAGCGCGCCGTGCCCGGCGGCGGTCAGGACCAGGCGCACCGCCCGGCGGTCGGCCGGGTCGGGGGTGCGGGCGACCAGGCCGGCCTCCTCCAGGGCGTCGACCACGGTGGTCGCCGAACGCGGCGCGATGTGCAGGCGCTCGGCGAGCTCGCTCAGCCGCATGGTCTCGGCGCTCTCGCAGCCGGGTGCGTGGGCGAGCGTGCGCAGTGCCCGGGCCTGGGCCGGGGTGATGCCGTACGGCTCCAGCCGCTGCATGGTCCGCCGGCGGATCCGCTTCATCGCCCGGGTGAGGGCGTCGGCGAGTTCCGCGGCGGTGTCGGCCGGGCCGGGGGAGGTCATGGGCACAGGGTAGCGGTCGGCCTGCCGCCGTCCGGAGGGCGATCGGTCCCGGCTCGAAAAGATGTTGAGCTTGGCTCAGTAATCGAGTAGCTTAGGGCAGCCTAAGTCGTCCGTGCATCGAGGAGTTTCGCCATGGCCCGCTCCACCGCCCGAGTCGCCACTGACCGTCCCGCCCGCTACGCCAAGCAGCTCGCCGCCCACATGGGCCGCAAGGTCCCCGCCGAGTGGTCCGAGGAGACCGGCCGCGGCTCGCTGGTCTTCGGCGCCGGGCAGGCCGAACTCACCGCCGAGGACGGCGCGCTGCTGCTCGCCGTCGAGGGCGCCGAGGAGAACCTGCCCCAGCTGGAGGACGTGGTCGGCCGCCACCTGGTCCGCTTCGGCACCCGTGACGAGCTGGTGGTCGCCTGGCAGCGGGAGGGCGGCGAGGCCGGCACCGTCCAGCGCCTGACCGGCGAGGAGGGCTGACCGGCCCCACTTGCTCGCTGCCCGCTGGCCGCTGCCCGCTGCCCACTTGCCCGCTGCCCGCTCAGCTCTGCCGCAGCGCCGGCATCGGCACCGGCACGGCGAACGCCGTCGCGCCCGCCCCGACGCCGCCCTCGCAACTGTTCGGCGGCGCCGTGGTCACGCCCCGGGTGGACGGCTTCTCGGCCGCCCAGAACATGAAGCCCAGCAGGCCCGTGCTGGTGCCCGCCCCGTTCGGGGCGGCGTTCTGCACCCAGCTGCCGGTGGCCTTCTGCGCCGAGTTGGCGAAGTCGGTGCACTCCGGACGGATCTGCGAGCCCTCCGCGATGTACAGGCTGCCGGTGAACTTGGCCGGCGCCAGCGGCGGGATCGGCGGGCTGTACGTCGGCTTGCCGTCCAGGTGCTCCTGCCAGTTGGCGGTCGCCGTGGACGCCGAGGGCTGCTTGTTCGGCACCATCGCGTTGGCGTAGTCCAGCACCGGACTGCCCGTGGTCAGCCAGTGCGCGGTGGCGTACTGGTCGATGCCGCTCAGCCAGCGGTCGCCGGCCGCGACGTCGATGGTCAGCCGGGCGGTCGGATCGGCGCCCGAGGCGTCGTACGGGTGGGCGGACCGGTAGGCGTCCACGAAGGCCTGCAGGCCCGTCAGGTTCGGGCTGCTGCTGTTCTCGTAGTCGATCTCGATGCCCACCCCCAGCCTGCCCGCCAGCGCCGCCGCCTTCTGGCCGAGCAGCGTGCCGTTCTGGGCCAGCGCGGAGTCCCAGTCGCCGGTGTAGGTGATGCCGCCGATGGAGAGCATCACCCGGATCCCGCGGGCCGTGAAGTAGTCCACCACCTGCTGGTTCATGCCCACCGGCACGCCCGCGGCGTCCCCCGCGTCGGTGGTGCCGTTCAGCAGCCGCAGCGGATTGACGAAGCTCAGCACCACCACGTTCACCGAGGGCCGGCCGTCGCCGCGGTCGATCAGCCAGTGGTTGGCGGCGTCGAACTCCGCCATGTCCCGGACCTTCGCCCAGGTGCACGCGTCGTTGCTGCAGTGCCAGGCGCCGTAGACCTGCATCGGGGCGGCCGCCGCCGTCGCGCTCTGCGCCGGCAGCGCCGTCACTGCGAGGGCCAGCAGCGAGGCCGCCACCGAGAAACGCGTCATGGGCATGACTGGGGAACGCACATTCGCCTCCCGGCGATCGCGTGCTGATGGGTGGGGAACAGGGTGCGCGCGAGCCGGAAGGGCGTCAATGGTCCGGACCGAACTGCGAGCCGGCGCAGCGTCAGGCGTCGGTCTCCGGCAGCAGGCGCGGCAGCATCCGGTGCAGGGCGAGCAGCAGCAGGCCCGAGAGGCACCAGCTGGCGACCACGTCCAGCAGCCAGTGGAAGTCGCTCCACACCAGCCCCACACCCACCCCCAGGCAGACCGCGGCGGTGACCCACCCGACCTGCCGGGCCCGCCACGCCGGCAGCACCCGGGCCAGCAGCAGCGCCGCCGTCCCGTACGCGATCGCCGAGGTCGCGGTGTGCCCCGACGGGTACCAGCCCCACTGGCCCGGAGCGAGCGCCACACCGAACGGGCCGGGCCGGGCGAACCAGGCCTTGGCCGGCACCACCAGCAGCGGGATCAGCACCGCCGCCACGGCGGCCACCGGCACCGGCGTCCACCAGCGCGGCCGGCCGCCGCGCCGGGCCAGCCAGGCCGCCAGACCCGCACAGCCCAGCAGCACCGGGACGGCCGGCACCCCGCCGCCCAGGTCGGCCAGCGCCACGCCCAGGTGGTTCAGCAGCGCGGAGTGCAGCGAACGGCGAAGGTGCCGCACCGCGTCGCGCACCGCCGGATCGATCCCCAGCAGCGGGCCGTCCACCGCCACTTGCCAGGAGATCACCGCCAGCAGCACGGCGAGTGTCATGGGCAGGACAGCAAAAATAGGCCGCCCCGGAGCAGGGGGGAGAGCTCCGGGGCGGCCAAGGCGATCGCCGCGCCGTGCGGCCCGGGGGGTGTGGGCGGGACGGCCGGTCGATCGGTCCATTTCGCCCGCCTCGACGGCGGACGGGGGTGTGGGCAGTGGTTGAGGTTCGCTGTCCATCTGTGATGACAGTACGTCAAAGCCGGGGCGCACCAACGGCCGAAGGGGTTTCGTGCACAGCATCTTCACCACCGGCGGGGCAACCTCCACCCGAGGGTCGAACAGTCGAACGCGCGCCGCGGAACGGCAGCAAGCGCGGCGTCGAACAAGGGGATGCGCGGAGCGGAACGGCGGGGACGCGCGGAGCGGAACGGCGGGGACGCACGGGGCTGGGCGGCCCGGGTGCGCGGGGCCGGCCGTGTGGGGCAGGGCAGCAGAACGCGCGAGGGCCGGACGGGATCCGCTTCCGTCCGGCCCTCGCGCCGCTCAGGGGGTACTACCTGGGGTTCAGACGCCCGCGAAGGCCGACTCCAGGATGTCCAGGCCCTCGTTCAGCAGGTGCTCCGGCATCACCAGCGGCGGCAGGAAGCGCAGCACGTTGCCGTAGGTGCCGGCGGTCAGCACGACCAGGCCCTCGGCGTGGCAGGCCTTCGCGATGGCCGCGGTGGCCTCCGCGTTCGGCTCCTTGCCGCCCGGCTTCACCAGCTCGACAGCGATCATCGCGCCGCGGCCGCGGACCTCACCGATGATGTCGAACTTCTCCTGCATCGCCCGCAGGCGGCCCAGCATGATCTCGCCGATCCGCTGCGCCTTGCCGTTGAGGTCCTGCTCCTTCATGGTCTCGATGGCACCCAGCGCGGCCGCACAGGCCACCGGGTTGCCACCGTAGGTGCCACCCAGACCACCGGTCTGCGCGGCGTCCATCATCTCGGCGCGGCCGGTCAGCGCCGACAGCGGCAGACCACCGGCGATGCCCTTGGCGGTGGTGATCAGGTCCGGGACGATGCCCTCGTCCTCACACGCGAACCACTGGCCGGTGCGGCAGAAGCCGGTCTGGATCTCGTCCGCGACGAACACGATGCCGTTTGCCTTCGCGAACTCCACGATCGCCGGCAGGAAGCCCTTGGCCGGCTCGATGAAGCCGCCCTCGCCCTGGATCGGCTCGATGATGATCGCGGCGACGTTCTCCGCACCGATCTGCTTGTTGATCTGGTCGATGACCTGCTTGGCAGCCTCGGTCGCGGCGTTCTCCGCACCCGTCAGCCAGCGGTACGGGTAGGCCACCGGCACGCGGTAGACCTCGGGGGCGAACGGACCGAAGCCCTGCTTGTACGGCATGTTCTTCGCCGTCAGCGCCAGGGTCAGGTTGGTGCGGCCGTGGTAGCCGTGGTCGAACACCACGACAGCCTGGCGCTTGGTGTAGGCGCGGGCGATCTTCACGGCGTTCTCGACGGCCTCGGAGCCCGAGTTGAACAGCGCGGTCTTCTTCGCGTGGTCGCCCGGGGTCAGCTCGTTCAGCTGCTCCGCCACGGCCACATAACCCTCGTACGGGGTCACCATGAAGCAGGTGTGGGTGAACGCGGCCAGCTGCTCGGTGGTCTTCGCCACCACAGCCTCGGCGCTGTTGCCCACGTTGGTGACGGCGATGCCCGAACCGAAGTCGATCAGGCTGTTGCCGTCCACGTCCTCCAGCACGCCACCACCGGCACGCGACACGTAAACCGGCAGCGTGGTGCCCACACCAGCGGCCACCGCGCCGAGCTTGCGCGACTGCAGCTCCTGCGACTTCGGGCCGGGGATCGCGGTGACCAGGCGGCGCTCCTGCGGGAGCGGCGTTGCAGCGCTCATCTGTGTTCTCCAAGTTCTCAAGGCGCGGTAATCGCAGGCTACGGCGGGCCCCGTTTGTCGGGCATGCGCCACTCGGTACTGCTGCGCTTTACGAATTGTCCTAGGCGGCCAGTGGCCGAAGATCGGCTCTCGCCCTCACTCCTCCACTACATTGGCCCCGGGTGTGTCGGTGGGACGGCGGAGCGGGTATGGCACCGCCGGCAACGTAGGAGGGGCCCCGAAGTGGAACAGAACGACGCGCGAACCCAGCACACCCACCCCCACCTCCCACCACCCCGCGCCCCCTTCCACCTCCCCACCTGGGCCACCGCCCCCCGCCCCCAGGCCCCGCCCGGCATCTACCGGCAGCACCACACGCCGTACGACCCCAGGACCGCCGCCGAGAACGAGACCCCGGTGGGGCCGCTGCTGCTGCGGGCGGCGCTGAACCTTGCCGTCGGGCTCTTCGTCTACCTCGAAGGCGTTTCCCTGATCCAGGGACTGCTGACCACCCTCGGCCTCACCAACACGAGCTCCTTCGTCATCTCCCTGTTGGTCGCTGCCGCCGTGAACGTGGCGGTGATCATTCTGGTGCTGATGGTCTTCGGCCGGATGGGGCGCTGGGCCGAGGTGTGGCGGCGCTGGGTCGCCCCGGTCCTCTCCCGCACCGTCACCGACGCCCCGCCCGAGCCCGAGGCGGCGCCCGTGGTGGATGTGTGGGCCGAGTTGCGGCCGGCCGGGGAGGTGGTGCGGCGGCTGGAGAGCGAGCCGGTGGGGGATGTGGATTACGTGCGGCTGCACCAGGCGTGGCGGAGTGTCGGCGCCGATGCGGTCGGCCGACAGGAGTTCGCGGCGCAGGTGGGCAGCCGTGGCGCGGCCGCCTGCGCGCACCCGTCCGAGCAGCGGGATCTGCCCGGCGGGCGGGCCGCGCGGCACGATCTGTTGGTGCGGCAGGTGCGGCTGGGTACCGCGCAGGACGTGCCGAAGAACCCGGCGACGCATCGTAATGCGGGCTTCGCGCTGGATCCGGCGCTGCTCGGTACCTCGCTGCTTGCGGTCGGTCCGGCCGGTACGGGCAAGACGGCGGCGCTGGCCCGGCCGGTGGCGGAGGCGCTGTGTCTGCAGGCGCTGGCGGGGGCGGCCTGTGCGGTGGTGGTCGGCGCGGCGGACGCGGACCTCGGCCCGGACGACTGGTACGACGTGGTGATCGCCCCCGGCGACCCGTCCGCCCCGTACGGCCTGGATCTGTACGGTGCCGCGCCGAATCCGGACGAGGCGGCGGCGCGGCTGGCCGATGCGTTGCTGCCGGACGAGCTGGCTTCCCGTGCGGAGAGTGCCCGCACGTCGATGCAGCAGGTGGTCGGGCCGTTCCGGGCGGCGTACGGCCGTTATCCCGGGGTGCGGGAGCTGCGTGGGCTGCTGGCCGGTGACCGGGAGGGCTGGGCGGAGCTCGCGGAGCAATTGCAGAAGTCGGGCCGGCGGGCGGAGTTCGAGGCGGACCTGCAGCAGCGGGAGCGGATGCACGGCCGGGTGGACGACCCGGGCGCGCTGCTCGCGGACCGGCTGGCGCTGCTGGACCGCCCCGCGCTGGCTGCCGGTTTCTCCGGCGGTCCGGACGCCAAGCCGGCGTTCGCGATGCGCGCCCTGGAGCACCCGTTGCGGGTGCGGGTGAAGCTGCCGGAGCGCAGTCACCCCGAGGCCGCCCGGATGCTGTCGCGGCTGCTGCTCGGCCAGTTCACCCAGGCCGCGGCCGACCGGGGCGACCGTGAGCTGTTCGCCGGGCTGGTGCTGGACGACGCCACCGCCGCCGTGGACGCGCAGACGATCCGCGGCATTCAGCGGCTGCGCGGCGCGAACGCCGGTGTGGTGCTGCTGCTGCGCACGCTGTCGGACCTGCCGGAGGCGCTGCGGGCGCCGCTGTTCGGCGCGGTCGGCAACCGGATGGCCTTCCCGGGCATCGCGCCCTGGGACGGCCGGCTGTTCTCCGAGGCCTGGGGCACCCACCTGGTCCGGGAGACGGCCGTCACCCATACGCCGGACACGTCCGGCGGCACGATGCGCCGGGCCGGCCGGCTGGTGCGCAAGGCGCTGTCGGGGACGACCGCGCAGACCGAGTCGGTCACCACCCGGGACGTCGAGCGGCACCGCTGGTCGCCGTCCGACCTGGCGCACGCGCTGCCGTCCGGGCATGCGGTGATCTCGCTGACCTCGGTGACGGGGGAGCAGGTGCCGCCGCTGCTGGTCGACCTTCGGCACTGACGATCTCCAGGGGGCGGTCGCGGGGTGGTCAGCATTGGGTTACGGAAGGTACGGACCGGCGGATTTCGGCACTCCGGCTTGTCCGGAGCGTCCATAATGGGGGGAGAACCCTCACTCGCCCGGTCGCAACGGCGCGACCAGGTCGAACCACCGAAGGTGCCATGCCCCCCACACTCGCCTCCGTCGTCCGTACGAGCACGCTCCACCTGACGGTCCTGGCCGGCGCGGACCACCTGGAACGCCCGGTCCGCTGGGTGCACACCAGCGAGCTGGACGACCCCACCCCGTTCCTCGAGGGCGGCGAGCTGCTCCTCACCACCGGCATCAAGCTCGGCAAGAGCTCCGCCGGGCTGCAGGCCTACGTGCACCGGCTGGCGGATGCCGGCGTGGTGGGGCTCGGGCTGGGGGTCGGCCTGTCGCACACCGAGGTGCCGCAGGCGCTGGTGGACGCGGCCGCGCAGCGCGGGCTGCCGCTGCTGCGGGTGCCCGAGGCGACGCCGTTCATCGCGATCTCCAAGGCGGTCTCCGCCGCGCTGGCCGCCGAGCAGTACGAGGCCGTCACCACCAGTTTCGAGGCGCAGGAGGAGCTGACCCGGGCCGCGCTCGGCAAGGACGGCACCACCGCGATCGTGCGCCGGCTGGCGGCCCGGCTGGGTGGCTGGGCCGCGCTGTACGACGGCTCCGGCGCGCTGTCCGCGGTCGCCCCGGACTGGGCCGCCCGCCGGGCCGGCCGGCTGGCCGCCGAGGTGGACCGGTTGCGCCGCCGCCCCGCGCCGTCAAGCGCCGCGCTGCAGGGCCGGGCCGGGACCATCGACACCGCCGACGAGGACTACGTGGTGGTCCAGTCGCTGGGTGCGGACCGCCGCCCGCGCGGCTTCCTCGCGGTCGGTACCGAGGACCGCATCACCCCGACCGAGCGGTACGTGCTGAACGCCGCCGTCGCGCTGCTCACCCTGACCCTGGAGCGCTCCCGGGAGCTGCGGCAGGCCGAGGAGAAGATGGGCGCGGCGCTGCTGCGGATGGTGCTGGCCGGCGAGGTCGGCACCGCCCGGCAGGTCGCTTCGGGGCTGTTCGGCGGCCTGCCCGAGGGCACCGTCCGGGTGCTGGTGGCAGCCGCCGGGCCCGGCCCGGAGGCCGCGGAGGCGCTCGGCGAGCTCGCCGACCGCGCCGAGCAGGCCGGCGGCAAGGTCGGCGAGAAGCTGCTGGTGGCCCGCGAGGACGGCGCCCACGGGCCGCGGCTGATGGTGCTCGCGCTGGACAACGGCTCGGTCCACCGGGCCTGCCTGGGTGCCGTCGAGGAGCACGAGGGCCTGGCGCTCGGCGTCTCCGCCCCGGCCGCGCTGGAGGACGCCGGCACCGCGCACGCCCAGGCCGAGCGCGCCCTGGCGGTCGCCCAGCGCGGCGGCCGCCGCACCGTCGACCACGAGGAGGTCGGCGCCGGCTCGCTGCTCCCGCTGCTCGGCGAGGAGGCCGTCACCGCGTTCGCCGAGGGCCTGCTGCGCCCGCTGCGCGAGCACGACCGCACCGCCCGGGGCGACCTGGTCGCCTCGCTGCGGGCCTGGCTGTCCCGGCACGGCCAGTGGGACGCGGCGGCCGCCGACCTCGGCGTGCACCGGCACACGCTGCGTTACCGGATGCGCCGGGTCGAGGAGCTGCTGGGCCGCTCGCTGGACGACACGGACGTCCGGATGGAGCTGTGGCTGGCGCTGCGGGCGGGCGAGGACTGAGTCCCGCCCCGGACGGGCCTGTCCTGTCCGTCGAAATCGAACAGGTGCTTTCCTCCCGTCCGTCCAATCGGAAAGCCGTCTCCCCCCGCCTACCGTGAATGGGAAAGCGAAGTATTCGAGGGAAGGGGCCGGTGCGACCGTGACCACCACGTACGAGTTCTGGTTGGCCGGGCAGCGCGCGAGCGGCGAGACGGACCTGGAGGTCCGTCACCCGCACGACAACAGCCTGGTGGCGAAGGTCAGTGTGCCGACCGACGCGCAGGTGGAGGAGGCCGTCGCGGCCGCCGCCGCCGCCGTTCCGGTGTTCGCCGCGACCCCCGCGCACGTCCGCGCGGCCGCGCTGGACCACGTCGCCAAGCGGCTGACGGAGCGCACCGAGGAGATCGCCCAGCTGATCACCGCCGAGAACGGCAAGCCGATCAAGTGGGCGCGCGGCGAGATGGGCCGTGCCGTGTCGGTGTTCCGCTGGGCCGCCGAAGAAGCCCGCCGCACCAACGGCGAGACCATGCGTCTGGACACCGACCTGGGCGGCACCGGCCGCTACGCGCTGGTGCGCCGCTTCCCGCGCGGTGTGGTGCTGGGCATCGCGCCGTTCAACTTCCCGTTGAACCTGGTGGCCCACAAGCTGGCCCCGGCGATCGCGGTCGGCGCGCCGATCATCCTCAAGCCGGCCCCGGCGACCCCGCTGTCCGCCATGGTGCTGGGCGAGATCCTGGCCGAGACGGACCTGCCGGTGGGCTCCTGGAGCATCCTGCCGGTCGAGAACGCCAAGATGCCCGAGCTGGTGCAGGACAAGCGCCTGCCGGTGATCTCGTTCACCGGTTCGGAAAAGGTCGGCTACCAGATCATGGACTCGGTGCCGCGCAAGCACGTCACCCTCGAGCTCGGCGGCAACGCCGCGGCCGTGGTGCTGGCGGACTGGAACTCCGAGGCGGACCTGGACTGGGCCGCGAGCCGGATCGCGCTGTTCGCGAACTACCAGGGCGGCCAGTCCTGCATCTCGGTGCAGCGGGTGATCGCCGACGCGACCGTCTACGACCGCCTGGTCGAGAAGATCGTCGCCAAGGTGCAGGCCCAGGTCACGGGTGACCCGCACGACGACGCCACCGACGTCGGCCCGCTGGTCGACGAGAACGCCGCCAAGCGCGTCGAGTCCTGGGTCGAGGACGCCGTCACCAAGGGCGCCAAGCTGCTCACCGGCGGCAAGCGGGACGGCGCGGCCGTCGAGCCGACCGTGCTCGCCGAGATGCCGGCGGACGCCATCCTGGCGAAGGCCGAGGTGTTCGGCCCGGTGCTGTCGGTGCAGAAGGCTTCCTCCACCGAGGAGGCCTTCGCGATGGTCAACGACTCCAACTACGGCCTGCAGGCCGGCGTCTTCACGCACGACGTGCAGACCGCCTTCCGCGCCCACCGCGAACTGGAGGTCGGCGGCGTGGTCATCGGCGACGCGCCGTCCTACCGTGCCGACCAGATGCCGTACGGCGGCGTGAAGGACTCCGGCGTGGGCCGCGAGGGCGTCCGCTACGCGATGGACGACTACACCTTCGAGAAGGTCATGGTGCTGACCGGCCTCGACCTCTGATCGAGCCCGACCCGACCTGGCGCCCCGTCACCGCAGCTGCGGCGGCGGGGCGTCGGCCTGCCTTGACACCCCCACGGGCCGGGCGTAGTCCGGGAGGGAGGCAGGAAGGAAGGAGGTCCCGCCATGCTGGGCGACCTCATTGGTGAGGAACAGGGCCGGATCACCGTTCGACGGGTGCTGCCGGGGGAGCACGGGCTGCCGCCGACGGTGGAGTCCTCGTTCGTGGCGAGCGGCACCCTGCTGGGCGTCCCGGTCCAGGACATGGGCACCTACACGGCGCGGATGCGTGCCGACGGCACCCTGGTGGGCGGCGGCCAGGGCGTGCTGATGGGCCCGGGCGGCGCGCACGCGAGCTGGCACGGCCAGGGCGTGGGCACGTTCACCGAGAGCGGCGGCAACAGCTTCCGCGGCTCGATCGTCTACGAGACCGATTCGCCGGAGTTCGCCGCAGCGCTGCGCGGTGCCGTAGGCGTGTTCGAGTGGGAGAACACGGCGGACGGCGAGGCGGTCGGGAAGTTCTGGGCATGGCGGTGACCACCGCGTAGCACAGGCCACAATGGGGGGCATGAATTCGCTCGCCCATCCGCAGCTGCGCTTCACCCCGACCGTCGCCGACCCGGACGGGCCGCGGGAGTTGGTCATTCTCGGCTCGACCGGCTCGATCGGCACGCAGGCCATCGACGTGGTGCTCCGCAACCCCGGCCGGTTCAAGGTGGTCGCGCTGTCCGCGGCCGGCGGCCGGGTGGAGCTGCTCGCCGAGCAGGCCGTCGCGCTGGGCGTGCACACCGTCGCGGTGGCCGACCCGGCCGCCGAGCGGCCGCTGCGCGAGGCTCTGGCGGCCAAGGGGCAGGGCGCCCCGCTGCCGCGGGTGCTGGCGGGCCCGGACGCGGCGACCGAGCTGGCCGCGATGGAGTGCCACTCGGTGCTGAACGGCATCACCGGCTCGATCGGCCTGGCGCCGACGCTGGCCGCGCTGCGGGCCGGCCGGGTGCTGGTGCTGGCGAACAAGGAGTCGCTGATCGTCGGCGGCCCGTTGGTGAAGGCGGTGGCGCAGCCCGGCCAGATCGTGCCGGTGGACTCCGAGCACGCCGCGCTGTTCCAGGCGCTGGCCGGCGGCACCCGCGCGGAGGTCCGCAAGCTGGTGGTGACCGCCAGCGGTGGCCCGTTCCGCAACCGCACCCGTGAGCAGCTGGCCGGCGTGACGCCGTCCGACGCGCTGGCGCACCCGACCTGGGCGATGGGCCCGGTGGTGACGATCAACTCGGCGACCCTGGTGAACAAGGGTCTCGAGGTGATCGAGGCGCACCTGCTGTACGACATTCCGTTCGACCGGATCGAGGTGGTGGTCCACCCGCAGTCGGTCGTTCATTCGATGGTGGAATTCACCGACGGCTCGACGCTGGCCCAGGCCAGCCCGCCGGACATGCGGATGCCGATCGCGCTGGGCCTCGGCTGGCCCGAGCGGGTGCCGGACGCCGCCCCCGGCTGCGACTGGACCAAGGCCGCGACCTGGGAGTTCTTCCCGCTGGACAACCAGGCATTCCCGGCCGTCGAGCTGGCCCGCGAGGTGGGTACGCTCGGCGGGACCGCCCCGGCGGTCTTCAACGCCGCCAATGAGGAATGTGTGGATGCTTTCCTGAAGGGCGCGCTGCCCTTCACCGGAATCGTGGACACTGTGGCGAAGGTGGTCGCCGAACACGGCACCCCCCAGTCGGGAACTTCGCTCACGGTGGAGGACGTACTCCACGCGGAGAGCTGGGCCCGTGCCCGGGCCCGCGAACTGGCGGCCGGCTAAGCGGTAGGACGACGGAGGCGACGCGGTGGACAAGCTGATGTGGGTGCTGGGCGTCCTGATCTTCGTGGTCGGGTTGTTGTTCTCGATCGCCTGGCACGAGCTCGGCCACCTCTCCACCGCGAAGCTGTTCGGCATCCGGGTGCCGCAGTACATGGTCGGCTTCGGCAAGACCATCTGGTCGACCAAGCGGGGCGAGACCGAGTACGGCCTGAAGGCGATCCCGTTCGGCGGCTACATCCGGATGATCGGCATGTTCCCGCCCGGCGCGGACGGCCGGATAACGAAGCGTTCCAGCTCGCCCTGGCGGTCGATGATCGAGGACGCCCGGTCCGCCTCGTACGAGGAGATCCAGGACGGCGACGAGACCCGGCTGTTCTACACCCGCAAGCCGTGGAAGCGCGTCATCGTGATGTTCGCCGGCCCGGGCATGAACCTGATCCTGTCGATCGGCCTGTTCCTGACGCTCTTCATGGGGATCGGCGTCCAGCAGTCGGTGCCGACCGTGCGGTCGGTCAGCGAGTGCGTGGTGCCGGTGAGCGCGAAGACCGACACCTGCAAGCCGGAGGACCCGAAGTCCCCGGCCAACCAGGCGGGTCTGCGGGCCGGTGACACCGTGCTGACCTTCGGCGGGGTGCCGATCCACGACTACCCGCAGCTGTCCGGCCTGATCCGGGACTCGGCGGGCAAGCAGGTCGCCATCGAGGTCCGGCACAAGGACGGCAGCCCCGGCACGCTGACCGCCGACATCACCACCAACACGCTGCAGGCGCTGGACAAGGACAACAACCCGATCAAGGGGCAGACCGTCACCGCCGGCTTCCTCGGCATCACCCCCGCTACCGGCGTGCACCACATGTCGCTCGGCGAGAGCGTCGACCAGATGGACTCGATGGCCCGGCACAGTGTCGGGTCGCTGGCCCAGCTGCCCGGCAAGATCCCCGGCCTGTGGCACGCCGTGGTCGACGGCACCCCGCGCGACACCGACTCGCCGATCGGCATGGTCGGCGCCGCCCGGCTCGGTGGCGACGTGTTCGCGATGGACCTGCCCGCCACCCAGCAGCTGGCGTTCTTCGTCCAGCTGCTGGCCGGCATCAACCTGATGCTGTTCCTGTTCAACATGCTGCCGCTGCTCCCGCTGGACGGCGGCCACATCGCCGGCGCCCTGTGGGAGTCGCTGCGCCGCGGCCTCGCCCGGGTGCTGCGCCGCCCCGACCCCGGACCGTTCGACGTGGCCCGGCTGATGCCGCTGGCCTACGTGGTCGCCGGGGTGTTCATCTGCTTCACGGCCCTGGTGATGGCCGCCGACATCATCAACCCGGTGCGCCTGAACTAGGGCCTGTCCGGCCGATCTTGCCGGGCGCGCGACGCCGGATCATCCCGCCTGGAAGCACCGGCAAACCATCCAAGTACACCCAGTACGAGGACGGTTCGCCGGCACTCCCAGCCGGGCGCCCGACGCCGCGCGCTGATCCGACAAGATCGGCCGGACAGGCCCTGGCACGCGCCACCACGGCCGAGTGTGCTTCGCCACCCGGCCGTGCCGTACCGTTGGACGCCGGGCGCGCCGGTTGCAGTGCGCGTCGGCTCATCGAATTTCTGCAGAGGAAACACTGCGCACATGACCGCGATCTCGCTCGGTATCCCCTCCCTGCCGCTCAAGCCGCTGGCCAAGCGCCGGTACTCGCGGCAGATCATGGTCGGCAACGTTCCGGTGGGCGGCGACGCGCCGGTCTCGGTGCAGTCGATGACCACCACGCTGACCTCCGACGTCAACGCGACGCTCCAGCAGATCGCCCAGCTGACCGCCTCGGGCTGCCAGATCGTCCGGGTCGCGGTCCCCTCGCAGGACGACGCCGACGCGCTGCCGATCATCGCCAGGAAGTCGCAGATCCCGGTGATCGCCGACATCCACTTCCAGCCCAAGTACGTGTTTGCCGCGATCGACGCCGGCTGCGCCGCGGTGCGCGTCAACCCGGGCAACATCAAGGCGTTCGACGACAAGGTCGGCGAGATCGCCAAGGCCGCCAAGGACGCGGGCGTGCCGATCCGGATCGGCGTCAACGCCGGTTCGCTGGACAAGCGCCTGCTGGAGAAGTACGGCCGGGCGACCCCCGAGGCGCTGGTGGAGTCCGCGTTGTGGGAGTGCTCGCTGTTCGAGGAGCACGACTTCCGCGACATCAAGATCTCGGTCAAGCACAACGACCCGGTCGTGATGATCAACGCCTACCGGCAGCTCGCCGCGGCCTGCGACTACCCGCTGCACCTGGGCGTCACCGAGGCCGGCCCGGCCTTCCAGGGCACCATCAAGTCCGCGGTGGCGTTCGGCGCGCTGCTCGCCGAGGGCATCGGCGACACCATCCGGGTCTCGCTGTCCGCCCCGCCGGCCGAGGAGATCAAGGTCGGCAACCAGATCCTGGAGTCGCTGGGCCTGCGCGAGCGCGGCCTGGAGATCGTCTCCTGCCCGTCCTGCGGCCGCGCCCAGGTGGACGTCTACAAGCTCGCCGAGGAGGTCACCGCCGGCCTGGAGGGCATGGAGGTGCCGCTGCGGGTGGCCGTCATGGGCTGCGTCGTCAACGGCCCCGGCGAGGCCCGCGAGGCCGACCTGGGCGTCGCCTCCGGCAACGGCAAGGGCCAGATCTTCGTCAAGGGCGAGGTGATCAAGACCGTGCCCGAGTCGAAGATCGTCGAGACCCTGATCGAAGAGGCCATGAAGCTGGCCGAGCAGATGCAGGCGGAGGGTGTCGAATCCGGCGCCCCCGTCGTCGTGGCCGGCGAGTGACGGCCTGAAGTCCCCGGCGGGGCCGCCGACTTGGCGGTCCCGCCCGCTGCGAGAGGTGCCTCCCGTGCTCGACCGAGGTGTGATGCTGCCCGGCCCGTTCCAGGTCGCCCGGGCGCTGGCCGCAACCCGCGTACTGGAGACGCCCGACCTCGACGCGGCGCTGGAGATCCTGCACCGCGACCCGGTCGCCAACGCCTTCGTCGCCACCCGGGTGGAGGCCGTCGGCCTCGACCCGTGGCGGCTCGGCGGCGAGATGTGGGGCTGGCACGACGCCGACGGACGGCTCGACGCGCTCTGCTACGCCGGCGCCAACCTGGTCCCGGTCAACGCCGGCCCGGAGGCCGTCCGCGCGTTCGCCGAGCGGGCCCGCCGACAGGGCCGCCGCTGCTCCTCGATCGTCGGCCCGGGCGACGCCGTCGCCGCCCTGTGGGCCCTGCTGGAACGCTCCTGGGGCCCGGCCCGCGACGTGCGCGGCCACCAGCCGCTGATGGCCACCTCCACGCCCGTCACCGAGGTCGAACCCGACCCGCTGGTGCGCCGGGTGCACCGCGGCGAGATCGAGGCGCTGATCCCCGCCTGCGTCGCGATGTTCACCGAGGAGGTGGGGATCTCCCCGCTGGCCGGCGACGGCGGCCTGCTCTACCAGGCCCGGGTCGCCGAACTGGTCTCCTCCGGACGGTCGTTCGCCCGCTTCGGCGAGGACGGCCAGGTCGTCTTCAAGGCCGAGATCGGCGCCGTCACGGCCGGCGCCTGCCAGATCCAGGGCGTCTGGGTGGCCCCCGAGCACCGCGGCAAGGGGCTGTCCGAGACCGGCATGGCCGCGGTCGTCAACACCGCCCTCGCCGAGGTCGCCCCCGTGGTGTCGCTGTACGTCAACGACTTCAACCTGCGGGCCCGCGCCGCCTACCGCCGGGTCGGGTTCCGCGAGGTCGGCGCGTTCATGAGCGTGTTGTTCTGACGGTGCGTCACGGGCGCGAGGGGTCGCGCAGCGGCAGGTGCGCACCCATCACCGCGTACGGCCTGGCCGTGTTCGGGAAGCGCACCGCCGGCGCCAAGTCCCGGTAGCCGAGCGAACGGTAGAGCCGGCGCGCCGGAGTCTCCGCGTCGATCGCCGACAGGATCGAACGGTCCAGGCCGGAGCGCTCGCACAGCGTCCGGATCAGCCGGGTGCCCACCCCCAGGCCCTGGCACTCCGGCAGCACATGCAGCTCGGTCACCGCGAACACCCCGTCCAGCCAGTCCGCGAGGCCGCGCGCCGCCAAGTACGGCTCGATCACCGTCGACCACCAGTGGGTGCGCTGGTTGGGCATCCCGTAGCCGAAACCGACCAGCCGGCCCTGCGCCATCGCCCCCAGCGCGATCACCCCCGGCTGCAGTGCGTGCCGGCCGACGATCGGCAGCCGCACCGCCACCTCCTGCGGACCCAGCCCGAACGCGACCGCCTGGACCTCCAGCACGGCAGGCGCCCACGCCGCCAGGTCGATGGCCTCGATCGTCACCCCGGTGAGCTGCTCCATGAAGCGGGACGTTACTACCTGCCGTCTCGGGCGGCGGACCGCCCCGTCCTCACAGCCAGGCCGCGAACTCCAGATGGAGCTCCGCACCTGCCACGTCGCCCCGGGCCAGCGCCGCCAGCGCGGTGTCCACGGCCCGCAGCAGCGCCCAGGCCCGCACCCGGTCGGCGGGCAGCTCCACCGCCTCCGACAGCTGCGCCAGGCGCCTCCGGGCCGCACCGCGCGGGCCTGGCGCGGCCGCCAGGGTCTCCAGCCGGTCCAGCACCAGCCGGGCCAGGTCGTACGCCCGGTCGCCCACCACCGGCCGCGGTCCGACGGCCAGCCACGGCGAGCGGTCGGCGGCCAGCACCCGCCCGTGGTGGAAGTCCCCGTGCAGCAGCCACCCGCCGCCGTCCGCGGCCAGCGCCACCGCCTCCAGCGCCTCGTCCACCAGCGGAGCCGCGTCCGCCGCACCCGGCAGGGCCCGCCGCTCGGCGATCCGTCGCTCCACAAGGCCGGCGTGCGAGGCGAGGGTGGTGAAGGAGTGCCCGGCGGGCGGCTCCACCCACAGGCGCCGCAGCAGGCTGGTGGCCTCCAGGGTGGCCTTCGTCTCCGCGAGCGAGCGCAGCGGGATCTCGCCGTGCAGCCGCTCCAGCAGCAGCGTCCGCTCCGCCTCGGCCAGCAGCAGTACCGCCCCGCGCCCGGCCCAGACCCGCAGCGCCGCCGCCTCGGCCGCCGCGTCGGCGCCCGGCCGCAGCGCCTTCACCGCCACCGGCGTCCGGTCCTCGGCGCGGTACGCGTACCCGACCACGCTGCTCCGCCCGCCGGGCTCGGCCATGCGTTCCAGCACCAGCCCCCAGTCGGCCAGCCGCCCCGCGAACAGGGAGGGCAGCGCGGCCAGCCACTGCGCCTCGCCCGGATCACCCCCGGCCCGGACCGACTCGGCCAGACGCTCGGGGACGGTGAACTGCGCAGGTTGTGCGGACATACCGTCCATCATCGCGCAGCAGCCGGGGGCTGCTAACTCGCGGCGGGAGTGGGGTCGGTGGGGGCGAGGCCCGGGAGGGCGGGGAGATCGGCGCCCCAGTGGACGGCTCGCAGGGCGGACTCGCGCAGGGCGGCGGCGGCCTGGGGGCGGAGGGCGGTGGTGGCGCACAGGTCGGCGTAGGCGGCGGTGAGCTGGGTCTCCAGGTGGGCCGCGAGTTGGGCGGCGGTGGCTGCGTCCTTGACCTGGAACGGGAGCCGGTAGCCGGGTGCGGCGGCGGTGGGCGAGACGCCGCCGGTGCCGAGCAGCCGCTGCCAGGCGTCCCGGCGGGCCTGGTGGGCGGCGTAGGCGGCGCGGCCGTCCTCGCGCTGCGGGCCGACCGGCAGGAAGGCGCCCACCACGCCGTACCCGTACACGGCGGCGTGTTCGGCGGCGAGCGCGGACTGGAGGGCGTCCGCGTCCGCCGTGGGGAGGGGGACCGGTGCGGGCGACGGGGACGGGGACGCGCCGTCGTCGGTGAGCGGGCCGGTGTCTCCGAGGGCGGCGGCGTGCGCGGCGCCGGAGGCGGCCACCGAGGCGAGGGCCTTGGCCAGCGCGGGGGAGGCGGCGGTCAGGTCGGCCAGCCGCAGGCCCGCGGTGCGGCGTTCGGCCGCGGCCAGGTCGGCGACGCTGCGGGCCGTGCCGGCACCCGCGGTGGGGGAGGAGGAGGGCAGTGACCGGGCGAGGGCCTCGCGGTGCTGGAGCACGTCGTCGCGCAGGTCGCCGAGCCGGTCGGCGTCGGCGGGGCTCGCCGCGAGCACGGCGGCGTAGTCGGCGAGCAGGGCGTCGGTGGCGGCGACCTGGCGCAGCCGCACCGGCCGGTCGGCGTCCTCGGCGGCCTTGCCCGGGGTGTGGTCGTGCTCACCGGTGCAGCCGCAGAGGAGGTGGAGCCCGCCGAGCGCCCCGAGCGCGAGGAAGGACCGCCGTGTGGGCGCGGGCATCGGCACTCCAGCGTGGGTCGTGGGGCCTTGACGACCCGTCGGGAGGGATCATCCCCGAGCCTGGCACTTCCGGCGAGGGCTTCGACCGTAACGGGTGGCTGTGACGTTGCTCGCAGGGGGGCGGCCACGGCCCGGGTCGGAATCGGCGGTTCGGGGGTTGACCGGATAGGCTTCGCGGTGAGTTAGCACCTCCGACAACAGCAGACGCGGCCGAGGAGTCACCCGGATGAGCACCACCCCCACTGACCGGCTGCGCACATTGCTGGAGCCGCTGGCCGCCGAGTCAGGGCTGGACCTCGAAGAGGTCAAGGTGACCCAGGCCGGCAGCCGCCGCCAGGTGCAGATCGACGTGGACGCCGACGGCGGCGTCGACCTGGACGCGATCGCCGAGTTCTCCCGCCTGGTCGGCCAGGCGCTGGACGAGTCGGACCTGATGGGTGACGCCCCGTACCTGCTGGAGGTCGGCTCGCCGGGCGCGGAGCGCCCGCTGAACGAGCCGCGGCACTGGCGCCGGGCGACCGGCCGGCTGGCGGCGATCAAGCTGGTGGACGGCGCGGAACTGACCGCGCGGGTGCTGGAGAGCGACGAGGACGGCGCACTGGTCGAGGTGCAGCCGGTGAAGGGGCGCGGCCGCCCCAAGGAGCGCCGACTGGAGTTCGCGGAGATCGCGCGGGCCCGGGTGCAGGTCGAGTTCAACCGCAAGGACGAGGAACTGCTCGACGCCGCCGCCGACATCGCGGACACGGACGAAGAGGAAGAGGAGGCGTAATCGTGGACATCGACATGAGTGCCCTGCGCGGGCTGGTCACCGAGAAGGGCGTGCCGTTCGACCTGCTGGTCGAGTCGATCGAGTCGGCCCTCCTCATCGCGTACCACCGCACCGAGGGCTCCCGCCGCCGGGCGCGGGTGGAGCTGAACCGCAAGACCGGCCACGTGACGGTATGGGCCCTGGAGGACGCCGCCGAGCTGGACGAGGGCGTGGAGCCCAAAGAGTTCGACGACACCCCGAGCGGGTTCGGCCGGATCGCCGCGTCCACCGCCAAGCAGGTCATCCTGCAGCGGCTGCGGGACGCCGCGGACGACAAGACCTTCGGTGAGTACGCCGGTAAGGAGGGCGACATCGTCACCGGTGTCGTCCAGCAGGGCAACGACCCGAAGAACATCCTGGTCGACATCGGCAAGCTCGAGGCCATCCTGCCGCCGCAGGAGCAGGTTCCGGGCGAGGACTACCGGCACGGCACCCGGCTGAAGTGCTACGTGGTGGGCGTGCGGCGCGGTGTGCGCGGCCCGTCGGTCACGCTGTCGCGGACCCACCCGAACCTGGTGAAGCGGCTGTTCGCGCTGGAGGTCCCGGAGATCGCGGACGGCTCGGTGGAGATCGCGGCGATCGCCCGCGAGGCCGGTCACCGCACCAAGATCGCGGTGTGGTCGCGCCGTCAGGGCCTGAACGCCAAGGGTGCCTGCATCGGCCCGAACGGCATGCGGGTGCGCGGCGTGATGGCCGAGCTGCACGGCGAGAAGATCGACATCGTCGACTGGTCGGAGGACCCGGCCGAGATGGTCGCCGCCGCCCTGTCGCCCGCCCGGGTGACCAAGGTGGAGATCGTCGACCTGGCCCAGCGTTCCGCCCGGGTGATCGTGCCCGACTACCAGCTGTCGCTGGCGATCGGCAAGGAGGGGCAGAACGCCCGCCTGGCCGCCCGCCTCACCGGCTGGCGGATCGACATCCGTCCGGACACCGAGGTCCCCGCCGGGGAATCTTCGGACCGGTAACAACGTTGTTCGAAGCCTCCGGAGATCTACTCGGCGGCGGCGAGTCCCTTCGGAGGGGTAGACTTGAACGTGTCTGGCCGGACGCATGTCCGCGCATGCCCTGAACGCACCTGCGTGGGCTGCCGCAAGCGGGCGGCCAAGCACGAGCTGCTGCGTGTCGTGGCGGGCGAGGGCGAATGCGTCCCCGATCCCCGCGGCACACTGCCGGGCCGGGGCGCGTATCTGCACCCCGAACCGAACTGCCTCGACCTCGCGGTCCGCCGCCGGGCGTTCCCAAGGGCCCTCAGGGTCCAGGGCACGCTCGAACCCGGCGCCCTGCGGGAGTACGTCGGGGCAGGAGCAAGTCCGGCCGACGGTCAGTCGGCCCGCTGACGGGCCTCGCGCCCGGCAACACGCACCAGCGCACGGCAGTGGGTACATCGCCGTGCGCCCAGTCAGGTACCTCGCGAGATGGAAGTAGGTCGAGATTGCGATGAGCACTCGATGAGTACGCGATGAGTACGCCCATGAAGTAGCGACAGTCCGGCGGACGAATACCCCGGACGTATAGACAGGAGCGAAGTGGCTAAGGTCCGGGTATACGAGCTCGCCAAGGAGCTTGGTTTGGAGAGCAAGGCCGTCATGGCCAAGCTGACCGAGCTGGGTGAGTTCGTGCGTTCGGCGTCCTCGACGATCGAGGCGCCGGTCGTGCGTAAGCTGACTGACGCTTTGGGAGCGACCCCGCCGTCCGGCGGCGCGTCCTCCGCGAAGCCTGGCCCGCGGAAGCCCGCGGCGCCCCAGCCGTCCGGCGGTGCCGGTGCGGCTGCACCCAAGCCGGGTGCCCCCACCCCCGGCCCGCGTCCGACCGTGACGCCGGGCCCCCGTCCTACCCCCGCGCCCGCCGCGGGCTCGGCTGCGCCGAAGCCCGCCGGGGCGCCGACCCCGGGCCCGCGCCCGGCTGCCCGTCCGGCTTCGCCGGCCGCGCCCGCCGCGCCCGCCCCGGCGGCCGAGTTCTCCTCCCCGGCTCCGGCCGGTGAGGCTCCGGCGCGTCCGGCCGCCCCGCGGCCGGCCCCGGCCAACCCCGCGGCCCGTCCGGGCCCGCGTCCGGCCGGCCCGCGTCCGGGTAACAACCCCTTCACCTCCGGTGGCGCGTCGGGCATGGCCCGTCCGTCCGCTCCCCGTCCGGGCGGTCCGGCCGGCGAGCGCGGCGAGCGTGGCCAGCGTCCGGGTGCTCCGGGTGCCGGTGCTCCGCGTCCGGGTGCCCCGGCCGGCGAGCGCGGTCCCCGTCCCGGCGACCGTGGTCCCCGTCCCGGCGGTCCGGGTGCGGGTGCTCCGCGTCCGGGTGCCCCGGCCGGCGAGCGCGGTCCCCGTCCCGCTGGTGCCCCGCGTCCGGGTGCTCCGGGTGCCGGCGCTCCGCGTCCCGACGGCATGCCGCGTCCGGCCGGTCCGCGCCCCGGTGCGCCGAGCCCGTCCGGTATGCCCCGTCCGAACCCCGGCATGATGCCGCAGCGTCCGGGCCCGCGTCCGGGTCCGGGTGCCGGTGCGCGTCCGGGTGGTCCGGGTGCGCGTCCGGGTGCCCCGGGTGGCGCCCGTCCGGGCTTCCAGGGCCGTCCGGCCGGTCCGGGCTCGCGTCCGGCCGGTGGCGGCTTCGGCGGTCCCCGTCCCGGCGGTGCCGGTGGCGGCGGCGGCTTCGGTGGCGGCGGTGCCCGTCCCGGTGGCTTCGGCGGTCGTCCCGGTGGCCCGGGTGCCCGTGGTGGCACGCAGGGTGCGTTCGGTCGCGGCCCCGGTGGCCGTCCGGCGCGTGGCCGGAAGTCGAAGCGCGCGAAGCGTCAGGAATACGAGGCCATGCAGGCCCCGTCCGTCGGCGGTGTGATGCTGCCGCGTGGCAACGGTTCGACCGTTCGCCTGTCGCGCGGTGCGTCGCTGACGGACTTCGCGGAGAAGATCAACGCCAACCCGGCCGCGCTCGTCTCCGTCATGTTCAACCTCGGTGAGATGGTCACCGCCACCCAGTCGGTCTCCGACGCCACGCTGCAGCTGCTGGCGGACGAGATGGGCTTCGTGCTGGAGATCGTCAGCCGGGACGACGAGGACCGTGAGCTGCTGGAGTCGTTCGACATCGACTTCGGTGTCGACGAGGGCGACGAGGAGCAGCTGGCTCCGCGTCCGCCGGTCGTGACCGTCATGGGTCACGTCGACCACGGTAAGACCCGACTGCTGGACGCGATCCGCAAGACCAACGTGGTCGCAGGCGAGGCCGGTGGCATCACCCAGCACATCGGTGCGTACCAGGTGGTCACCGAGGTGAACGGCGAGCAGCGCCCGATCACCTTCCTCGACACCCCGGGTCACGAGGCGTTCTCCGCCATGCGTGCCCGTGGTGCCAAGTCCACCGACATCGCGATCCTGGTGGTCGCGGCCAACGACGGTGTCATGCCGCAGACGGTCGAGGCGCTCAACCACGCCAAGGCCGCCGGTGTGCCGATCGTGGTCGCGGTCAACAAGATCGACGTCGAGGGTGCCGACCCGACCAAGGTCCGCGGTCAGCTGACCGAGTTCGGTCTGGTGGCCGAGGAGTACGGCGGCGACACCATGTTCGTCGACATCTCCGCCCGCCAGGGCCTCAACATCGAGGAACTGCTGGAGGCCGTGGTCCTGACCGCGGACGCCTCGCTCGACCTGCGCGCCAACCCCGAGCAGGACGCCCAGGGCATCGCGATCGAAGCCCACCTGGACAAGGGCCGCGGCGCCATGGCGACGCTGCTCGTCCAGCGCGGCACCCTGCGGGTCGGCGACTCGATCGTCGTCGGCGACTCCTACGGCCGCGTCCGCGCGATGCTGGACGAGAACGGCAACAGCCTCTCTGAGGCCGGCCCGTCCCGTCCGGTGCTGCTGCTCGGTCTGACCTCGGTGCCCCGCGCCGGCGACAGCTTCATCGTCGTCGACGAGGACCGCACCGCCCGTCAGATCGCCGAGAAGCGCGCCGCCCGCGACCGCAACGCCTCGATGGCCCAGCGCCGCGTCCGCGTGTCGCTGGAGGGCTTCGAGGCCGCGCTGGCCGCCGGCAACATCGAGAAGCTCAACCTCATCATCAAGGGTGACGTCTCCGGTTCGGTCGAGGCCCTGGAAGACGCCCTCGTCAAGCTGGACGTGGGCGAAGAGGTCGAGCTGCGGGTCCTGCACCGCGGTGTGGGTGCCATCACCGAGTCCGACGTGGACCTGGCGATGGGCTCGGACGCCATCATCATCGGCTTCAATGTGCGCGCCGAGGGGCGTGCCCGTACCGCGGCCGAGCGCGAAGGCGTCGACATCCGGTACTACTCGGTCATCTACCAGGCGATCGAGGAGATCGAGGCCGCGCTCAAGGGCCTGCTCAAGCCCGAGTACGAGGAGGTGCGCCTCGGCTCCGCGGAGATCCGCGAGGTGTTCCGTTCCTCCAAGTTCGGCAACATCGCCGGTGTCATCGTTCGCGAGGGCATCATCCGCCGCAACACCAAGGCTCGCCTGCTGCGCGACGGCAAGGTCGTGGCGGAGAACCTCAACATCGAGGGTCTGCGCCGCTTCAAGGACGACGCGACCGAGGTCCGCGAGGGCTTCGAGGCCGGTGTCACGCTGGGCTCGTTCAACGACATCAAGATCGACGATGTCATCGAGACCTACGAGATGCGCGAGAAGCCGCGCGCGTAACGGCTGCTGACCGGGGTCGGTCGACGGGGTGCAGTTATCCCGTCGACCGGCCCCGGCCGCGCTGTTAGGGTCCTGGCTGTCGGGAATCCTTCGAGGCCCCCAGGCCGGCCAGGCCTGTCACTACATGTATGTAGGTACTCTCACCTTCGACCTGCTCCTCGGCGACGTGCACTCGCTGAAGGAGAAACGGTCGATCGTGCGGCCCATCGTGGCCGAACTGCAGCGCAAGTACAGCGTGTGCGCCGCAGAGGTCGGGAACCAGGATCTGCACCGCAGGGCCGAGATCGGCGTTGCGGTGGTGTCCGGCGACGCCGGGTACGTCAACGAGATCCTGGACAGCTGTGAGCGGCTCGTCGCCGGCCGCCCCGAGGTGATGCTGCTCTCCGCGAGGAGACGGCACCACCACGACGACGACGAATGACCTGCGGGCGTCACCACCGTCACACCCGCATCGGAACCGGAGCGCCCACAAGGCTGGGCGCGGGCGGGTACGTTGGGGAGAGGGCCCCACCGGGTCTAGGTCATGACCCGGGTACCGCGCCTATTGCACGAGGAGGCAAGGCAACGTGACCGACACCGCAAGGGCGCGCAAGCTCGCCGACCGCATTCAGGTGGTCGTGGCGGAGACCCTGCAACGCCGGATCAAGGACCCGCGACTCGGGTACGTCACCATCACGGACGCCCGGGTGACGGGAGACCTCCGCGAGGCCACCGTCTTCTACACCGTCTACGGTGACGAGACCGAGCGGGAGTCCAGCGCGGCCGCGCTGGAGAGCGCCAAGGGCATCCTGCGCTCCGAGGTCGGCAAGCAGACCGGGGTGCGGTTCACGCCGACCCTGACCTTCGTCGCCGACGCCCTGCCGGACAACGCCCGGAACATCGACGACCTGCTGGACAAGGCCCGGCTCTCCGACGCCGCCGTCCGCAGCGCCGCCGCCGGGGCCACCTTCGCCGGCGAGGCCGACCCGTACAAGGCGGCCCGCGACGACGACGAGGACGAGTGACCACGGCCGGGAACCCGGCCGAGTCCGGCGCCGCGGGGGCGGTCTCCACCGTTGAGGTGGAGACCGCCCTCGCGGTGCTTCCGGGCCCTCGCAACGGGTCGTCGCCCGAACCCGGCGCCGGGCCGTCGGACGGGCCGTTCGCACACGAGTGGGCGCGGGCCCTCGAACTGATCGCGGACGCCGACGAGATCGACCTGATCTGCCACATCTGCCCCGACGGCGACGCGCTGGGCTCCGCGCTGGCCGCCGCACTGGCCCTGCGCGGCCTCGGCAAGCGGGTACGGGTGTCGTTCGGCGACGACCCGCAGATCATCCCCGAGTCGCTGTCCTTCCTGCCCGGGCAGGAACTGATCGTCCCGGCCGCCGCGATCCCCGACGCGCCCGCGCTGGTGCTGGCCTTCGACGCCGCCTCCGAGGACCGGCTCGGCCTGCTGCGCGACAAGGCGTTCGCCGCCGCCGACCTGGTGGTCTTCGACCACCACGCCTCCAACCCGGGCTTCGGCGACGTCCGGCTGATCGACCCGTCCGCGCCCGCCACCGCCGTGCTGGCGGACGAACTGCTGCGCCGGCTGCGCGTCCCGCTGGACCAGCCGATCGCGACCTGCCTGTACACCGGCATCGCCACCGACACCGGCTCGTTCAAGTACCGGGCCACCACGCCCGCCACCCACGAGATGGCCGGGCGGATGCTCGCCACCGGGATCCGGCACGACCTGATCTCCCGTCAACTCTGGGACACCACCTCCTTCGGCTTCCTGAAGGTGCTCGCCGGGGCGCTCGAGCGCGCCGTGTTCGAGCCCGAACAGGCCGGCGGGCACGGACTGGTGTGGACCTGGGTGCCGTACCAGGACCTGGCGCTGTTCGGCGTCACCGTCGAGGAGATCGAGGGCCTGATCGACGTGCTGCGCAAGCCCGCCGAGGCGGACGTCGCGCTGGTGCTCAAGCAGGACCCGGACGGCACGCTGCGCGGCTCCTGCCGCTCCCGGGGCGCGGTCGACGTGGCCGCGGCGTGCGCCCGGCTGGACGGCGGCGGGCACGTCTTCGCGGCCGGGTTCTCCGCCCGGGCGGGGGTGCCGGAGACCGTGGAGCGGTTCCGGGTGGCGTTGGCGGAAGAGAGCGCGCGCTAGGCTCGTCCGGTTCGGTGGACGGGCTTTCGACCGGCCGCGACGGCGGCCGCGAAGGCGGTTGCGCAGGAATGCGCGCCAGATTTTGAAACGATGATGAAGCGATGAAGCGTAAAGGGACGGGCCCCGACGGGCTGGTCATCGTCGACAAGCCGGAGGGCATCACCTCGCACGGCGTGGTCGCCAAGCTCCGCTGGCTGGCCGGCACCCGCAAGGTCGGGCACGCCGGCACCCTCGACCCGATGGCCACCGGCGTCCTGGTGATCGGCGTCGAGCGGGCCACCCGGCTGCTCGGGCACCTGATGCTCACCGCCAAGACCTACGACGCCACGATCCGGCTCGGGCAGACCACCGTCACCGACGACCGGGAGGGCGAGGTCACCGGCTCCGCCCCGGCGGACCAGGTGGCGCGGGAGGCGATCGACGCCGAGATCGCCAAGCTCACCGGCGAGATCATGCAGGTGCCGTCCAAGGTCAGCGCCATCAAGATCGACGGCAAGCGCTCGTACGCGCGGGTCCGCGAGGGCGAGGACTTCGAGCTCGCCGCCCGGCCGACCACCGTGCACTCCTTCACGGTGCACGAGGTGCGCCCCGCGGCCGCCGAGGACGGCACGCCGGTGCTCGACCTCGACGTGACGGTCGAGTGCTCCTCCGGCACCTACATCCGCGCGCTGGCCCGCGACCTGGGCGCCGCGCTCGGCGTCGGCGGGCACCTGACCATGCTGCGCCGCACCAAGGTCGGCCCGTACTCGGTCGAATCCGCGCACACGCTGGAGCAGTTGGAGGAGAAGCTCGAGGTCCTGCCGATCGCCGACGCGGCCGCCGCCGCGTTCCCGCGCTGGGACATCGACGCCGAGCAGGCCAAGCTGCTCTCCAACGGCATGCGGCTGCCCGCGCCCGGTCTCGGTGTGGACGGCCCGATCGCGGTCTTCGACCCGGACGGCCGCTTCCTGGCGCTGGTCGAGGAGCACGCCGGCAAGGCCAAGCCGGTCGCGGTGTTCGTCGGCTGACGCCAACTGCCTTGGGCGGCCCCGGTGGAGAGCACTCCGCCGGGGCCGTTCGGCGTCTCAGCGCAGCGCCAGGTGCCAGTCGTTGCTGTGCAGGAAGCGCCCCGAGCGCTGGGGGTACTCGAAGGCGCACGGGCCGGCGTCGGTGAAGCCGAGGCGGGCGCACAGGGCGTTCGAGGGGGCGTTGTCGGTGGCGGGGAAGGCGTGCAGGGTGCCGGGGGTGGTGAGGTCCGCCGCCGTCACCTCGCGCAGCGCGGCCAGCATCAGGCGGCCGGCGGCGAGGGCGATGCCGCGGCCCTGGAACCCGGGCAGGACGTTCCAGCCCGTCTCGTAGATCTCCGCGCCCTGCCAGCCGCGCCGGTGGTAGGCGATCGAACCGGCGGGTTCGCCGTCGGCGAGGACCGCGAACATGACGCCGCCCAGGGTGGGGAGTTCGAGGTAGCGGCGGTGGCGGTGCAGCAGCTGTGCGCCGGTCTCCGGGCCGCCCACGTGCCGGCGCATCTCCGGGGTGTTGATGCGCTCCAGCAGGGCGAAATGGGAGTCGGTCCAGGGGGCGAGGCGGACATCCATGCCGGGATGGTGACAGACGCGGAGCGGCCCGGCCCACGGGTTTTCGGCGGGCGGGAACGGGGCGTTTCGTCCGGCGGGAGCGGGGCGGCCGGGGCGTTGTGCGGCGTGTCGCCGGGGGCGCGCGAGGTGAACGGGCGTGGTGAGCGGGGCGCGCGGGGTGCTGTGGGGCTGGTGGGGGGCAAGCTGACCGGCGGCCGCCGGAGCGGCCGAGGTGCTGGCACGGCGGCAGGAGGACTGGCGGGATGGGCGAGGGCGCGAGCGCCGGTTTCGTGGGCGACCCGGCGCACGGGCTGCTGCGGATCCGGGACGTGCAGGGCCGGCTGTGCGGCCTCGGGTTCGTCGCCGACCGGCAGGGCACGGTGGTGACCGCGCACGAGGCGGTGGCAGGCCTGCCCCGGCTGGTGCTGCACACCCCGGGCGGGCAGTCCCGGGTGCTCGGGCCGGACAGCGTCGACCTGCTGCCGGAGCACGGACTGGCCCTGCTGCGGACCACGGCCGTCGGCGGAGTGCCCGGCCGCGCCCTGCCGATCGGGCGGGGAGACGTCGGCGGCCCCGTCGTGGTGCCGCACCAGCGCCGGGAGGACGGCGTGCCCGCGCTGGCCCGCGGCACCCTGCTCGGCCGGGAGAACGGCCGCTGCGGGGACGGCGCGCAGACCCGGACGGTACCGGGCGTGCTGCTGCTCGACCTCGCGGTGGCGCCGGTGGCCGGCGCGCCCGTGCTCGACCCCGGCACCGGTGCCGTGCTGGGCGTCGTCGCGCCCCGGGTGCGCACCGCCGCCGGGGCCGGGGTGGCCGCCGTCCCGCTGTCCGTCGAGGGCCCGCCCGGCGGCGGCCCGCTCGGGCTGCTGCTGGCCCGCAACGCCTCCGGCGTGCCCGCGTTCGGCCGCGCCCTCAACCTGGCCGGCGGACTGCGCCTGACGGCCGCCCAGCTGGACGCCGCCACCGCCGGGCCCGGCCGGATCACCGAACTCGCCGCCGACCGGGTCGACCGGCCCGACGGCCTGAGCGGCGAGGAACCGCAGGACACCCTGACCGTGCTGCTCGGCGGCGCCGGCAGCGGCCGCACCACCGAACTCGCCGCGCTCGCCGTCCGCCGGGCCGGCGCCGCCGAACCCCTGCCCACGCTGTGGCTGCGCGGCGCCGACCTGGCCCCCGGCGACCGCACCCTCGGCGACACCCTGCACCGCCGACTCGCTGCGGCCGCACGGCAGTTGGGCGTCCCCGAGGTCGGCCCGGCGGAACTCGCCGAACGGTGCGCCGGCGGCGGCCGCCCGCTGCTGGTGGTGCTGGACGGGCCCGAGGAGGCGCCGCGGGCGCTCACCGTGCCCTGGCTGGCCGCCGGTCTGGAGTGGCTGCGCACCCACCACGCCCGGGCCCTGGTCGCCTGCCGGCCCGACGCCTGGGAGCAGCTCGGCCCCTGGCGGGCCGCCGCCCGGGCACTCTGGCTGGGCCCGCTCACCGACGACGCGGCAGCCCGGGCCGGGCGGCGCTACGGCCTGCCCGAGACCTTCCTCGGCCCCGCCGACCGCGGCCACCCGCTGGCACTGCGGCTGGCCGGCGATCTGCGCGGCGCGGGCGCGCTCGGGCCGGTCGCCACCCGCACCGAACTCTTCGACGGCTGGCTCGACCTGGCCTGCCTGACCGTCGCCCGCCGGGTCGCGCTCACCCCCGGCGGGCAGCGCCGCCACCGGCGCGGCGGCCCCGTCCCGCCCGGCGAGGACGCCCGCCAGGTGCGGCGGCTGGCCGCCGTCGCCGCCGGCCGGCTGCACGAGGCCGCCCGGCTGATGCTCGGCGCGGGCGACGGGGCACTGCCCGCCGAGGAGTTCGAGCGGCTGTTCCCGGCCGCGGGCGGCTGGGCGCGGGCCGTTCACGAGGAGCGCCTGCTGGTCCCGGCGGGCGCCGGGCGCCGGGCCGGCCACGAGGAGTGGGGGGAGTGGCTGCAGAGCCTGCACCTGGATCTGGACGCGGCGCTGCGGCTGCTGCTGGCGGAGGGCTCGGCGGGTGAAGTCGACTTCATCGCCGATGAGTTGACGGACCGGAAGATTCTGCCGCCCGCAGCGACCGTCGGCGTGACGGGCCGTCAGGGCGCCGTTGGCCGGGCCCGGGTCGGGGTGGTGGTGGGGGCGCTGCGCCGGGTGGGCGCGGCGCGCGGCGCGGGGGCGCTGGACGGGTGGCTGCACCGGATCCGGCTGACGCTGGAGCGCGCCGAGCCCGGCGGCGACCCGGACTGGTGGGCGGGCCGGCTGCTGACCGACGGCATCGCCGCCAGCCCCGAGCCGGGCGCGCACCGGGAGCTGCTGGAACTGCTGGTCGAGCGGGCCGGATGGGACGAGCGCTTCGGCCCGGCGTTCTGGGCCGGCCTGCCGCTGCCCGCCGCCGACCGGGTCGCGCTGCTCGGGCGACTGGCCGCCGACCCGGACGGCGAGGCGCAGGCGGTGCGGGAGAGCGTCGCGGAGCTGCTCGCCGCCGAGCCGCACACCGTGCTGCCGCTGCTCTGCGGCTGGTACGAGCACGCCGGGCCCGGCGCCGCCGACCTCGCCGACGCGCTGCTGTTCGAGCACCGGGCGCTGGCCCTCGACGAGTTGACGGAGGCACTGGTCGCCGCCGCACACCCGCGCGCCGACGCGCTGCTCGGGCGGCTCGCCGAACGGGAGCCGTCCGCGCTGTGCCGGGCGGTCGACCGGTGGAGCCACGACCCGCGCCCCGAACGGCACGTCGCGGCCGCCGTGCACGCGCTGCGCACCGCCCCGCACGCGGGCGGCTCGGGCGCCCAGCTGCTGCGGCTGGCCGCCCGCGCCCTGCTGGCCCGGGAGGAGGAACCGGCGCTGCACGGCGCGGCCCTGGCGCTGCTGGTGCGCGACCCGCAGGCCCGCGCCGAACACCTGCCGGCGGCGCTGGCCGCGTACCGGGCGGGCGACCCGTTCCTGACCGAGGAGGTGCTGGGCGAACTCGTCGAGGAGTACCCGGCCCAGGTGCTGTCCGCCGTCCGCGAGCGGCTGCGGCTGCCCGGGGCGCGGGACGGCGACGGGCTGCGGGTGCTCGACCGGGCGGCGGACCCGGCGGTGGTGCGCGCCGGGGTGCTGCTCGCCGCCGAACTGCTCCGCGAACAGCCCGAGCGGGCCGGGCAGATCGCCGACCACCTGGACCGGCTGCTGGACGCCGGACGGGACGCCCGCCCGCTGCTGCCCGCCCTGCTCGCCGCCGGCCCCCCGGAGCGGGCCCGCTTCGCGCCGGTGCTGGCCGCCCCCGGGAAGGGCCGTGCGGGCCTGCTGGACGCCCTGCTGGCCGCCGAGCGGCACCCTGCCGTCCTGGGCGCCGTCCTGGAGGCGCTGGCGGCCCGGCACGCCGCCCACCCGCCGTCGCGGGTGCGCGAGTTGCTGCACCGGATCGCCGACCGCTGGCCCGGGGCGGACGCCGTCCTGGTGCGCTGCGCGCGCCGCTGGGCCGGTTTCGCCCGGCTGCTGGCCGACTGGCCCGCGGACGCCGCGCCACCGCCCGCGGGGCCCCGGCTGACCAGGATGCGGACTCTCACCGCCGCCGGCCGGGACCCGCAGCACGCCGCCGCGGAGGCGGAACGGCAGGTGGACCGCCCCGGCGGCCGTCTGACCGGTCACACCGGGGGCCTTCCGGTACCTGGGCAGGGTCGGTCGCATGGCACGCTATAGGGGTTCGGTTTCGGTCTTTCGAGTGCACCGGGTGTGCACACCGTAGGAACAAGGAGCGGTCAGGTGCAGCGCTGGCACGGCCTGGAGGAGATCCCCGGGGACTGGGGGCGCAGCGTCGTCACCATCGGATCGTTCGACGGGGTCCACCGCGGACACCAGTTGATCATCAAGCGAGTGGTCGAGCTGGCCGGGGAGCTGGGGGCGAGGTCGGTCGTCGTCACCTTCGACCCGCACCCCAGCGAAGTGGTCCGCCCGGGCAGCCACCCGCCGCTGCTCGCCCCGCAGCCCCGGCGGGCCGAGCTGATCGAGCAGCTCGGCGTGGACGCCGTCCTGGTGCTGCCGTTCACCGCCGAGTTCTCCAAGGAGTCGCCGGAGTACTTCGTGCGCTCGGTGCTGGTCGACGCGCTGCGCGCGAAGGCCGTGGTCGAGGGCCCCAACTTCCGCTTCGGCCACCGCGCGGCGGGCAACGTGGAACTGCTCGCCGAGCTCGGCCGGGCCGACGACTTCGCGGTCGAGGTGCTCGACCTGCAGGTGCGCGGCGCCGCCGGCGACGGCGAACCGTTCTCGTCCAGCCTGTGCCGCCGCCTGGTCGCGGCCGGCGACATGGCGGGCGTCGCCGAGGTCCTCGGCCGCCCGCACCGGGTCGAGGGCGTGGTCGTCCGGGGCGCCCAGCGCGGCCGCGAACTCGGCTACCCCACCGCCAACGTGGACACCGTCCCCTACTCGGCGATCCCCACCGACGGCGTGTACGCGGGCTGGCTCACCGCCGACGGCGAGTGCATGCCCGCCGCCATCTCGGTCGGCACCAACCCGACCTTCGACGGCACCACCCGCACCGTCGAGGCGTACGCCATCGACCGGGTCGGCCTCGACCTGTACGGCAAGCACGTCGCCGTCGACTTCCTCGCCTGGCTGCGCGGCATGGAGAAGTTCGACTCCATCGACGCCCTGCTCGAGCGGATGGCCGAGGACGTCAAGCGCGCCCGGGAACTCACCGAGCGCCCCTGACCGGCCGCCACACGAAAGCCCCCCGCGATTCGCGGGGGGCTTTTTGACGTGCGCTCAGCCGTGCTGCGGCGGGTACCCGTAGCCGGGCGGCGGGCCCTCCTGCGGCGGGTAGCCGTAACCGGGCACCGGCGGGCCCTGCGGCGGGTAACCGCCGGGCTGCTGCTGCGGGTACGGCTGCTGCGGCGGCTGCTGCTGCCACGGCTGCCCGGGCGCCGGGTAGCCGCCCTGCTGCGGCGCCTGCTGGTACTGCTGCGGGTACGGCTGCTGCTGCGGCGGGACGCCCTGCTGCTGGCCCTGCCAGCCGCCCTGCTGCTGCTGTTGCTGCTGCTGCCAGCCGCCCTGCTGCTGCGCCCGGGCGATGTCCTCGCCGACCAGCGCGGCCAGCTCGAAGTAGGCGTCCCGGACCTTGGGCCGCATCATCGCCAGGTTGACTTCGGCGCCGGCCGCGAGGCTCTCGTCGAACGGCACCACCACGACACCGCGGCAGCGGGTCTGGAAGTGCGCCACGATGTCCTCGATCTTGATCATCTTGCTGGTCTCGCGCACCCCGGAGACCACCGTGATCGACCGCTGCACCAGGTCCGCGTAGCCGTGCGCGGACAGCCAGTCCAGCGTGGTGGAGGCGCTGGACGCACCGTCCACGCTGGGCGTGGCCACCACGATCAGCTGGTCCGCCAGGTCCAGCACACCGCGCATCGCCGAGTACAGCAGACCGGTGCCCGAGTCGGTCAGGATGATCGGGTAGTGCTGCCCGAGCACCTGGATGACCTGGCGGTAGTCCGAGTCGTCGAAGGTGGTGGAGACCGCCGGGTCCACGTCGTTGGCGACGATCTCCAGGCCCGAGTTCGGGTCCTGCGAGGTGAACTGACGGATGTCCATGTAGCTGCGCACGTGCGGGATCGCCGTCACCAGGTCACGGATGGTCGCCCCGGTCTGCCGCTTGATGCGGCGGCCCAGGGTGCCCGCGTCCGGGTTCGCGTCGATCGCGATGACCTTGTCCTGCCGCTCACTGGCCAGCGTCGCGCCCAGCGAGGTGGTGGTCGTGGTCTTGCCGACACCGCCCTTGAGGCTGATCACCGCGATCCGGTAGCAGGTCATCACCGGGTGCCGGATCAGCTCCAGCTTCTGCTGCTTGCCGGCCTGCGCCGACTTGCCGCCGAACTGGAACCGCGACTGCTTCTGCACCTTCGGCTGACCGCGCAGCAGCCGGTCCGAGGAGAGCTCCACCGCCGCCGTGTACCCCAGCGCCGCACCGTGCGCCGCCTGCTGCGGACCGGGCTGCTGGAACTGCGCCGGCGCCTGCGGGGCGTTCGGACCCGAGTGCTGCTGGTACGCCGGGCCCGGCCCGGCCTGCTGCTGCTGTCCGGCCTGCGGCCAGCCGCCCGCCCGCGGATCCACCGGCGGCTGCCCGGCCCACTGCTGCTGACCCTGCTGCGGGTACGGCGGCTGCTGGACGGGCTGCTGCTGGGCCTGCTGCGGGTAAGGCTGCTGCTGCTGCGGTTGGTTGGGCCACTGCTGCGGCGGCGGCTGCTGCTGCACCGGCGGCTGCTGCTGCACCGGCGGCTGCTGCTGCACCGGCGGCTGCCCGGCCCATTGCTGCTGACCCTGCTGCGGGTACGGCGGCTGCTGCTGGACGGGCTGCTGCGCGGCCTCCTGCACCGGCGCTGCGGCGGCCGCGAGCTCCACCGGCGGCGCGACGGGCACACCCTGCCCGTCGGTGGCCGGCCCGGAGTGCTGCTCGGGGCCCGGCGCGGGCGGCTGCTGGTGCTGGACCGGCGGCTGCTGAACGGCCACCGGCTCGGCCGGCGGCACCTGCGCCTGCACGGGCTGCGGCTGGACGGGCTGCTGCTGGACGGGCTGCGGCTGCTCGGGCGCTACCGGAGGCTGCGGCGCGGGCTGCTGCTGGACCTCCGGCTGCACCGGCTGCTGGACCGGCTGCTGATGGACCGGCGGTTGTTGCTGCACCGGCTGCTGCTGGACAGGCGGCTGGGCCGGGCCGGGAGCGGCGCTCTGGGTGTACCAGGACGGAGCGGTGTAGTCCGGGGTATCGGGCCACTCATCGTCGTCCTCGGCCGCGTTGTCGCCGACATAGACGCCGTCCCGATCGCTGCTCACTGGGGCTCCCTCGTTCTCGCCGACATTGCTTCGGCGGTTGCCTTCGGGCAACAAGACTAGGCCGTGCGGACCGGTCCGCTGAAGGCGGAGGCCGACCTGACGGCAGATCGGAGCGGGTCGGCCGACCGGTCCGTCCCTCGGGAAACACCACCCCCGTCAGGCGCACCGGCCGGCCGGCCCGTGCGACACGGCCCTCCCGGCCGCACCGCTTCAGTCCATGCGGCGCGGGCCGCCCAGCACCTGGGTCTCGGCCTCGCCCGGATTGGTCATCACGTACTGACGGCGCATCCGGGTCGCCCACAGGGTGATGTGGTCGGGCATCGTCGGCAACGTGTTCACATCGCCCGGCGACAGCGACAACAGACGGCCCACCAGCTCCGATTCCTGCGGCGAGATCCGCTGCAGACCGACCAGGTCGGCGGCGTTCAGCACCCGGCTCGCGTTCGGGCCCAGGTACGGCAGCACCGTCAGCGTGGTCTGCCACGGCGACGCCGACAGCCGGCTGCGCGAGGGCCGCGCACCCAGGTCACGAACCACCAGGACGGGTGACGCCACCGACGCGCCCTGCGCGCCCAGGCGGCCCACCTGGTGGATCGTCACGCACGGCTGACCGCCACCCGCGGCCTGCGCCATCGGCGCCCACGCCTGCGGACGGCCGGTCTCCACCGCGACGCGGGCACCGGTGGCGGCGGCGCGCAGCGCGATCAGCTGCGCCGTCCACATGCCACCGACCAGCACCACGTCGTACTGCGTCGGACGGAACAGGCCGATCACGGCGGGCCGTTGCTGCTGGTCCAGGCCGATCACCACGCCGTCGTCGCCGACCGGGAAGGCCAGCGCCGACAGGTCCTCGAGGGTCAGCACGTGCTTCTCCCGGCGGGGGCCGCGCAGGCCGTAGCCGGGACGGACCCGCACCCGGCTCTGCTCGGCGGGCTGCGGGGCCTGGCCGCCGTAGGTCTGATAGGCCATCAGGAAGTCCCTCCCAGAGGCAGCGTGGCGAGCAGGCCCGGGCCGTGCTCCTGGTCGAGACGGGTCAGCGCGGTGCCGGCGTGCTGGGCGCGGGACTCCACCAGGCGGCCCACCTGGGCGACCTCGCTCTCGCTGCGCCCGGTCAGCCGGACGTGCCCGCTGAGCGCCACCGAGCCGCCCATCGCGCGGGTCGCGGTGATCGAGAAGGTGGAGGCGAACGCCGGGGTGCTGGTCAGCTGGTTGACCAGGTCGGGGGCGGCGACCCGGCCGCCGCCGGCGCCCGGACGGGACAGCTCCGGCCACTTGGAGATCCAGTAGGTGGCGTGCCAGCGGTCGTCGATCCGGCAGAACTTGGCGGACTCCTGGGCCCGGCGCACGCCGACCCCGCCGCCGCCGGAGCCCTGACGGCCCGCCACCGCGACCGGGTTGGCGCACACCGAGATGGCCAGCGCCGCGATCAGCTCGCGCTCGTCCAGGACGGTCGCGGTGAAGCCGGCGCTGTTCAGCCGCCCGGCGAGCTGGTCGGTGACCCGCTGGAGCGCCTTGCGGGCGCCCTCCTCGCCGCCGCCGCGGGCCAGTACGGCGGTGGAGGCGTGCTCCGGGTCGAGCTTGATGGCGATCCACGTCAACCGAAGCGCAGGAGTGTTCACTCCTCCGGGTGCCTGCTGGTAGGCGCGCGCGGCCAGCGAGTGCTCCGGCAGATGCGGCGCGGGCGCCGGCTGGGTGTGCTGGATCAGCTGCACCGACTCCAGCGGAATGTCGTCGACCTGCAGGACCGAACAGATCAGGTCCAGCGGCAGCGAGGACTCGGGGGTCCGGCCCGGACGCAGCGGCTGGTCCTTCGACTGCACCAGCAGCACCGAGGTGAAGAAGGTGCCGTCGCCGATCATGCCGGTCTCGCGGCGCAGCGGCCGCCCGTCACCGAGGTCGGTCTCGATCGCGTGGGTGCAGGTGCGCAGCGCCGGGTCCAGCTCCATCATCGGCGCCAGCGCCGGGTCGGTGCCGGGCGGCGGAACGTTGTACTTCGCTTCCTTGCGACGGGAGTTGAACGCCGAGCGGACCCCCACCGCCTCGCCCATGGTGCGGCCGCCGAGGCGCAGCAGCGCCACCACGACGAGGATCACCGCGGGCACCGCGAGAACCGCGGCCATCAGCTTGTTGATCGACCAGCCGACCGCCACCAGGGCGACGGCGACCTCGAGTTGGACGATTTGCTTGAGCTCCAGGCGGCGGGCGAGCAGCCCGGGCCTGGGCAGCAGCCGCAGGCCGACCGGGCCGGTGGGCGCCGCGGCCGGAGCGGTACGCGCCCGCCGGCCGCCCTGGGCGTCCGGCCTCCGGCCGTTCGTGCTGGAGCGTCGTCGTGCTGGAGCGGACTGGCTTGGCATCCCCCGAATTGCCCTCTCTGCTTCAGATGTGCCGTCAGATCCCCGTGCGGCTGCGGCCCTCAGGGCCGGGTCGCGGGCCGGGTCGACAGCCCGGATGGCGGACCGTCGGAGCCTACCCGTTACCGTACTCACCGTCTGCTGTCGCATCGTAGAGGGTTGACCGTTCCGGACGCCCGCCGGGTGGCAGACTCACGCACAGCACAAGCGCGTTGACACCCGCAGGTCGGGTCACACAGGGGAGACGGGGACGAGCATGGCATCACGCCGGGACGAGCTGAACGCCTATACCTTCGCCCGCAAGCGGATGGTCGGGGCCTTCCTGCAGCCGGGGGGCGGCGGCAACGACGAGGACGCGCCGCGTCCGATCCGCGCGGTGCTGCCGAGCTTCGTGATCGGGGCCGTGATCGTCGCCGGCTTCGGCATGTGGGGCGTCATCAAGCCCAGCGCGCCGCCGAACTGGGACAACGGCAAGTACATCCTGCAGGGCAAGACCTCCACCACCCGGTACGTGATCCTGACCGACCAGAAGTCCGGCCAGCCGATGCTGCACCAGGTGCTGAACATGTCCTCGGCCCGCCTGGTGCTGGCCGAGAACGCCACCGTGCAGACGGTCGCCGACGAGGTGCTGGACAAGTACCCGCGGCGCGGTCCCGCCATCGGAATCCCGTACGCGCCGGACAAGTTGCCCAAGGTCGATGACGCGGGCATTTCGAAGCTGTGGTCGGTGTGCGACAAGCAGGGCAAGGAGAACCTGTCGTCCCAGGTGGCCCAGTCGATGTTCATCGCGGCCGGGGCGGACGCCAAGACCCTTCAGGGGGAGCGGAAGCTCAAGGACAACCAGTCACTGTTCGTCCAGGGACCGGACGAGCAGGGTGCTCCAGGGTCGAGGTTCCTGGTTGACAGCAACGGCTTGAAGCACGCGATCGGCCGGGAGGACACCAGCAAAACCGACAAGGATGCCATGGAGACGGCACTGTTCGGCCCGGGCATGAAGCCCCAGCGCGTCACCAAGGAATGGCTGGCAACCCTGGACTACGGCGAGCCGGTGAAGTTCTTCCGCTTCCCCAACGTCATTGCCAAGCAATCCCAGCCTTCCACCGTGGCCCTCTCGCAGGACTCGGAGAAGAAGGTCGGCCGGGTGCTGAAGTTCGAGGGCAACTACTACGCGGTCGGCCCGAACAACCTGTTCCAGATCAGCGAGTTCCAGGCGGACCTGATGCGCCTCGACCCGAACACGCAGGCTGCGGCGTACGGCGACGCGACGCCGACCATCGCGGAGCTCGGTGCCGGCGACTACAGCAAGCTTCAGGCGACGATCTCCCGGGCCATGCTCGACGACGCCAAGAACCTCCCCGCTCGCAAGTCCCCGGCGGTCAACGTCGGCGCCAACGATCCCCGCACGGTGGTCTGCTCGACCTTCGACGGCTACGACGGCGACAAGATCAAGCGCTCCGTGTGGGCCAGCACCGCCTACCCGGCGGACGTCAGCTCGGACGCGGCCAGCGCGCACGTGACGCCCGGTCACGGTCTGCTGTACCGCTCGCTGGACGGCAACAGCAAGCCCACCGCCGACGGCGGCACCGGCACCGGCTACCTGATCACCGACTCCGGCCTGCGTTACACGCTGCCCGTCAACAACGACGGCGGCAACGGCGCGGCGGCGACCCCGAGTGCGAACCCGCAGGGCGGCGACAAGAAGGGCACCAACGAGGCGCAGGCGCGGCTGGGCTTCAAGTCCGTCTCCCCGCAGTTCGTGCCCGACTTCTGGTCGAAGCTGGTGCCGGCCGGTCCGGTGCTCAACACCAACACCGCACTTCAGCCGCAGAACGCCTGACGAATCGTCAATGCCGGTGCGGGAGTTCAGTGTCATGGTCTGGTAACTACCTGCCACCCGGTGTTGGGCGGAGCGCACTTGGCCGTTACAGTGCTTCAGAGCACCACGCCACGTGGTGCCCGTGCGGGCGTTCGCCACAGGGGCGCCCGGATGAAATCTGTCTCATGGGGGACGGTGGATCATGGCAGGTCAGTTCACGATGACCGCGGAGGAAATGACCTCCTTCGCGAACCGTATCGGCGAGGTCAACCAGCAGGTGCAGGGCGAGATCAGCCGCCTGAACAACCTGGTCTCCGAGATCTCTTCGGGCTGGAAGGGCCAGGCTGCGTCCGCGTACCAGCAGATGCAGCAGCGGACCAACGACGACGCCAACGCGCTCAACAAGGTGCTCGACGAGATCCGTCAGGCGATCGAGGCGACCACCAAGGCGTACTCGATGACCGAAGAAGAGCAGCGTGCTGCCGTCGGTGGCATCGGCTGACGCCGAGCCGGTAACCGCCACATCGCGCCCTCACGGGGGCGCGCCGTGCATCCATCGACAAGGAGACAACCATGTCCATTCTCGTCAATTTCCAGACTCTGCAGAACGCCAGCTCCGAGGTGCGTCAGACCGCTTCGCGCATCCAGACGCAGCTTGACGACCTGAAGGCGGGCGTTCAGCGCATCGCCACCTCCTGGGAGGGTTCGGCCCAGGAGGGCTACCAGGCCCGCCAGGCTGAGTGGGACCGCAAGGCCGCCGACCTGCAGCAGGTGCTCGGCCAGATCTCCAGCGCGCTGGACAACGCGGCGCAGAGCTACCAGCAGACCGAGAACTCGAACAAGAGCCTCTGGGGCTGAGTCTCCCTCTCGGGGACTCTGCGTGGTTAGCGCTCTTCTCAAGGGCGGGCGTCCTACTGGGCGCCCGCCCTTCGCGCGTTGCACGGGGCACGCGCCGAACACGGGTGGAAGCAATGAGGGGTGGACTTCAGGTGTCGTCAGGATCGTTGCGCCGGGCCGGCGCGGTGCTGCTGGTGCTCGGGGTGGTCGGCAGTACGGCCGCCGGACCCGCCTACGCCGAGCCCTCGCCCTCAGCCTCCGGGGAAGCCGGGTTCCGACAGCCGGTGGCGATCGCGGCGGCCGGTGACTGTGCCCAGAAGGACGTCGAGGCCGTGCCCTGGTCGCTCCAGCGGGTCTTCCTGGACGAGCTGTGGGGTGTCGACAAGGACGGCAAGGCCCATCACACCGGGGACGGCGTCAAGGTCGCCGTGATCGACACCGGTGTGGACGTCGGCAACCCGCAGCTGGGCGGGCCCGGCAAGGTGATCGACGGCGGGGACCTGCTCGGCGACGCGCAGGTGAGGGCCGGTCAGCAGAAGCCGGAGGGCAACGCCCTGTCCGACAAGGTCGGGCACGGCACCAAGGTCGCGGGCATCATCGCAGCCAGTCCGAGGACCGGGGTCGGCTTCGTCGGCCTGGCGAAGGACGCGAAGATCATCTCGATCCGGCAGAACGATGCCGAGGGCCACGGCAGTGTGTCCACGCTGATCGACGCCATCAAGAAGGCGATGCAGCTGGACGCCGATGTCATCAACATCTCGCAGGACGTTCGGGTCGAGGTGGACCCGAGCAAGCCCGCCGACGTACCGGCGTTCGCCGAGGACGGTCAGTTGGAGGCGGTGCTGAAGCAGGCCGAAAGCAACGGGATCGTGGTGGTCGCGTCCTCCGGCAACGACGGCGCCGAAGGCCCCACCTACCCGGCCAAGTACGACACCGTGCTGGCCGTGGGCGCGTCCGACCGCAACAACGAGCGGGCCACGTTCTCGCAGTACGGCGACTTCGTCAAGGTGGTAGCGCCCGGCGTCGACATGCTCTCCACCGTCCCCGGGGGCGGCCAGTGCACCGACAACGGCACCAGCTTCTCCGCGCCCTACGTGTCCGGCCTGGCCGCGATCCTCAAGGGGCAGCACAAGGACTGGACCCCCAAGCAGATCCGCACCGTGATCGAGCAGACCGCCCAGCGCACCGAGCACGGCCACAACAAGTGGATCGGCTGGGGCGTGGTCGACCCGGTCAAGGCGGTCTCGTACACCGACACGCCGAGCTCGTCCCCGACCCCGGACGTCCCGACCAAGCTGGACACCGTTCCGCTGGTCGCGCAGCCGGCGGGCCTGGAGGAGACACAGGCGGACCGGGACCGGCGGACCGGCACCTTCGTGCTCGGGGCCGGTGGCCTGCTGGTGGCGGGCCTGGCCGGCGGTGCGATCGTCGCCCGTGACATGGGCCGGCGCCGCCGCCACTGACCGTTCGGACCGGTGTGCGGGCCGGCCCCGGAAAGGGGTCGGCCCCGCCGGTCGGGGGGAACCGGCGGGGCCGAAGAGGGAGCGGGGTGCAGGGGGTCAGGCCCGCTCGTCCTCGGGGAGGGTGATCACCCAGCGGGTCTCCGAACGGGGCCGCAGGTAGAACGCCCAGTAGAGGCTGGCGGCGGCGGTGATGCCCAGGGTCCACCACAGGCCGGGGCCGCGCAGCATGTAGAGGGTGAAGCTGAGCGCCACGATCACCAGGACCGGCAGCGCGGGCCACAGCGGCTGGCGCCAGGCGGGGGCGTGCTTGTGCTCGCCGCGGCGGGAGAACAGCGCGCCGACGGCGACCAGCAGGTACAGCGCAGCGACGGCGACACCGGTGATCTCGATCAGCAGCGACTGCGGCACGAAGCAGAGCACCGCGCCGGGGATGCCGACCGCGAGGGTGGAGACCCACGGGGCGCTGAACTTGTTGAGGGTGCCGAAGGCGTTGTTCACCGGCTCCGGCCAGGCCTTGTCGCGGCCGGAGGCGAACAGCACCCGGGAGTTCTGGATGACCATCACGATGCCGGCGTTGATGATGGCCAGCGCGATGCAGAGGCTGATGAAGGTGCCGACGCCGCTGTTGCTCCAGCCGATCACCAGCTGCGAGATGTTGCCGTCGGTCAGCGCGGCCAGGTCGGGGGCGCCCATGGTGATGGCGGCGACCGGGATGACGATGATGGCGACCGACAGGCCCAGCGTCCACAGCACGGTGCGGGCGACGTTCTTGCGCGGGTTCTCCAGCTCCTCGGAGAGGTAGATGGCGGTGGAGAAGCCCTGGGTGACGAACAGCGCGGTGCCCATCATGGCCAGGATCGTGCCCAGGCCCACGCCGGAGGTGGCGCCCGCCGCGTCGACCATGGTGCCGTGCAGCATGGTGTCCGCGCCGCGCTCGGTGTGGGTGAAGCCGAGGAAGGACACCACGGCGCAGGCGATGACCTCCAGCACCAGGAAGATGCCGGTGATCCAGGCGTTGGCGCGCAGGTCGAGCAGACCGGCGACGGTGGCCGCGATCATCACCACGGCGCCGGCGATCATCGGGTCGACGTGGATGATCGGTTCGAGGTACTCGGCGGTGCCCATCGCGATGATCGAGGGGACGATCATCACCACGATCAGCGACTGGATGAAGACCAGCCAGCCCGCGAACTTGCCCGCCAGGGTGCCGACCATGGCGTACTCGCCGCCCGCGGAGGGCACCAGGGTGCCGAGCTCCGAGTAACAGAACGCCACCGCGACACAGATGATCGTGCCAATGACGATGGCCATCATTGTGTAGGTGCCGAGGCCCTTGAAGAGCTCGGGCACGAGCACGAAGAGCGAGGAAGCCGGGGTCACGCAGGAGAGCGTGAGCAGCGTGCCACCCACGACGCCGAGCGATCGGGCGAGCTTCTTCGGTGCGTCCGCGCCGGCGGCGGCACCCGGAGCGGGGGCTGCTGCCTTCGGGGGGAGCGTGTCGGTCATGGGGGCATCCGATCGGCTGTGCGGCGGTGAGGGGAAGGGAGCGGTATCGCCTCCGAAACACGTTCTCGCGGGTGTGGTCCTGTATCGCTCCCGATGCGCCAGGTTGCCTGGGCGAATTGGCATCGTCAACGCGCAATGAGCTGCGGAATCCGTTGTCATAAGCCGGTTTTTCCTACGGAACACAGCCGAGTGGCCGGCTGGGTGCTTGATTCCCGCCAGGCAACTCTGGTGAACTGCGCTTGAATCGAAGGTGAAGTGATCTGCGCAACTCCGATTCAAAGGCATGGCGCCGACACGGCTGGGGGCCCGAAAACCCAGGCCGACCGGTCACACGGGTACGGGAACCGAAGGAAGAGCCTAAAAATCAGAACATAACGTTATGGCACCGTCCGGCCCCTGGGATGCCAAAGGGCCGGATCCCTTCCGGAACCCGGCCCTGTTGGTCACACTGCGTGATTCTCGCCCGAGGGCTACTGCAGGGTCGGCAGCCAACCGGTCTGCACCGTCTGACCTGCCTGCATGCGGCGGGAGACGAACACACCACGGCCCTGCGGCTGCGGCTGCGGCTTGACGGTGCCCAGCAGCGCGCCCTCGCCCTTGTCACCGGAGAGGATCAGGCCCTGGCCGCCCAGCTCGCGCATGCGCTGCATCACCGGCTCGAACAGCGAGCGGCCGGCGCCACCCGCGTTGCGGGCGACGATCAGACGCAGACCGATGTCGCGCGCGAACGGCAGGAACTCCGCCAGCGGCGCCATCGGGTTGCCCGACTGGGTGGCGACCAGCTCGTAGTCGTCCACGATCACGAACATGTCCTTGCCCTGGTACCAGCTGCGGTTGCGCAGCTGCTCCGGGGTGACGTCCGGACCGGGCAGACGACGCGAGCAGGCGCCGCGCAGCATCTCCACGATCGCCGACATGGCGGGCGCGGCAGCCGCGTACTCCACCAGGTACTCCGGCGGAACCACGCCCAGCAGCGAGCGGCGGAAGTCGCCGATCACGATGCCGGCCTGGTCCGGGGTGTACCGCTCGGTGATCTGCTTGATCAGCATGCGCAGCATCGCCGACTTGCCGGACTCGCTCTCACCGAAGATGACGAACATCGGGTCGGTCTCGAAGTTGACGAACACCGGCGCCAGCTCGACCTCGTCGACACCGAACGCGACACCCAGCTCGGGGTGCTCGAAGCCCTTGGGCAGCGAGTTGCCGTCGAGCACGGCCGGCAGCATGCGTACCTGCGGGGCGCGCGGGCCGGTCCAGGCCGCGTTGATCTGGCTGACCATGTCGGCGACGCCGTCCACCAGGTCCTCGGTGGTGCCGGCGCCGTCGATGCGCGGCAGACCGGACAGGAAGTGCAGCTGCTCGTGGGTCAGACCACGACCCGGGATCGCCGGCACGTTCACCGCGACCTTGCGGTTGATCTCGGACTCCATGGAGTCACCGAGCTTCAGCTCGACGCGGTTCTGCAACTGGTCCTTCAGTGCCGGGCGGATCTCGGCGTAGCGGGCCGCGGTGATCACCACGTGGACGCCGTAACCGAGACCTCGCTGCGCGATGTCGCCGATGACCGGCTCCAGGACCTCGAACTCCTGCTTGAAGATCAGCCAGCCGTCGATGAACAGGAACACGTCGCCGAAGTTCTCGTCCGGCAGCTGCCCGTTGGCACGGCGGGCGCGGTAGGTCGCGATGGTGTCGATGCCCTGGGCGCGGAACAGCTCCTCACGGCGGTTGAGCACCCCGTGCACCTCGCTGATCATGCGGCGGACCTTCTCGACGTCCAGTCGGCCCGCCACGCCGCCGACGTGCGGCAGGTCGGCCAGCGAGCCAAAGCCGCCACCGCCGAAGTCGAGCAGGTAGAACTGCGTCTCGACCGGGGTGTGGGTGACCGAGAAGCCCGTCACGATGGTGCGCACCATGGTGGACTTGCCGGACTGCGGACCGCCGACGATCATGCCGTGGCCGGCCGCGCCCGAGTAGTTCAGGTACATCACGTCGCGGCGCTGGTCGCGCGGCTTGTCGACGATGCCGACCGGGACGATCAGGTTGCCCTGGGTGATGGACGCCGGGGTCAGACCGCGTTCCGGGCTGACCTGCAGCGGCTCCAGCAGGCTGTCCACCGACGGCGGCGCCTCCAGCGGGGGCAGCCACACCTGGTGGGCCGGCGGGCCCTGGCCGATCATGCGCTGGACGAACACGTCGAGCATGGTGTCCAGCAGCGCGTCGTCCTTCTCCTCCTCCTCCGACGGGTCGGGAAGGATCTCCTCCACCTCGGGCTCGATGATCTCGACCTCGGCGGCGGTGAACAGCACCGGCTGGGCGGTGACCACCCGGCCGCCGACCGCGCGCTGCTGGCCCGGCGGACGGTACTTGCCGGACACGTACGCGGCCCGGAAGCGCTCCATCACGTCGGAGCCGAACTTGAGGTAGCCCACGCCGGGGATCGGCGGCAGGTGGTAGGCGTCCGGGACACCGATCGCGGCCCGCGACTCGGCGGCCGAGAAGGTGCGCAGACCCAGTCGGTAGGACAGGAAGGTGTCCAGACCGCGGAGCTTGCCCTCCTCCAGTCGCTGCGAGGCCAGCAGCATGTGCATACCGAGCGAACGGCCGATACGGCCGATCTGGATGAACAGGTCGATGAAGTCCGGCTTCGCGGTGAGCAGTTCGGAGAACTCATCGATGATCATCAGCAGCGAGGGCAGCGGGTCGAGCGGCGCACCCGCGGTGCGGGCCCGCTCGTACTCGTTGATGTTCGCGTAGTTGCCCGCCGCGCGCAGCAGCTCCTGGCGGCGGTTCATCTCGCCCTCGATCGCGTCGCGCATGCGGTCGATCAGGGTGGCTTCGCCCTCGAGGTTGGTGATCACGGCCGCGGTGTGCGGCATCTCCGCCATACCGGCGAAGGTCGCACCACCCTTGAAGTCCGCGAGGACCAGGTTCAGCACCTCGGACGAGTGGGTGACCGCCAGCGCCAGCACGATGGTGCGGAGCACCTCGGACTTGCCGGAACCGGTCGCGCCGACGCACATGCCGTGCGGGCCCATGCCCTCCAGCGAGGCTTCCTTGATGTCCAGCCAGACGTACTCGCCGTTGCTGCCGACGCCCAGCGGGACGCGCAGCTTCTCGCGGATCGGCTTGGGGCGCCAGTGCCGGGCCGGGTCGAAGGAACCCGGGTCGCCGGTGTGCATCATCTCGGTGAAGTCCATCGAGACCAGCGACGGGTCGCTGTCGTCGCCGCCCGCGGACGCCCGGAACGGCGCCAACTGCCGCGACAGCGCCTCGGCCTGCCACCCCGAGAGGGTGTCCGGCTTGCCCGGGTAGCTGGCACCGGAGGCGGCCTCCAGCAGCAGCTCGTGCTTGCCGACGGTGATCACCAGGTGGCCGTTCGGCTCGTCCAGGTCACCCGGGACGACCTCGATCACGGTGACGCCCTGGACGCCCTCCGGACCGGCGATCACCGAGTCGACCGGCACCGAGGCGCCGTCCATGATGACCACCAGGTGCGGCTGGTCCGAACTCGGCGTGCTGTCACGGGAGAAGCCCTTTCGGCCGGCCAGCTCGTTGGCCAGCAGCTCCTCCAGCTCGCCCAGCCCGGAGGCGATCAGACGCCGCGAACCGGCGCCGTCGCTGTCCTTGCGGTGCTGGGTGTGCGGCAGCCACTTCGCCCACTCCCACTCCTCCACCGCGCCGGGCGCGGCGGCCACCCCGATCATCAGGTCCTCGGGGGAGTGCAGGGTCGCCAACTGGGCCACCATCGCCCGGACGTTGCCGTACACCGAGTCCGGGTCGCCGCACACCGTGATGTGGTAGAAGGCGCGCAGCGAGACCGCCAGCGGCAGGTCCTGCAGCGTGCCGTGGGTCTTGATGAAGGTGCCCATCGCCTCCGCGGCGAGCGGCTCCAACTCGTCCATCGGCGCGGTCTGCGGCGCCACCAGCGGCGTCGACAGCTGCAACGGGCCCAGGCCCACCCGGATCTGTGCGAAGTCCGGATCCGTCGGCCGGCGCTCCCACAGCCGGCGGCCCTCGGCCACGATCGACCACAGCTGGTCGGGCTCCGGGTGGGTGAACAGCAGCGCCCCGCGCTGCCGTTCGGCCGTGCGACGCACCTCGCGGCGCTTCTGCTGCAGGTACTTCAGGTAGTCGCGGCGCTCGTCCGAGGTGGCCGCGCTACCGCCCTTGCGCGCCTTGACGATCTGCGCCACCGCCATCGCGGCGGTCGACGCGACCATCAGGACACCCATCATCTTCATCGGGCCCTGTGCGCCCGGAGAGAAGAAGAACGCCGCCGAACCGCCCATGCCGAGCAGCGGCAGCAGCGACATCATCCAGTCCTCGCCACCGCCCCGCGGCAACTCCGGCGGCGGAACCAGCTCGACCGGCTCCTCCGACACCGGAGGCGGGAACGCCCGCGGCGGACGCTTGACCGTCACCGTACTCACGCCATCACCCCGCCCCCAGCGACAGCCGCAGCGCGCGACTCCCCGTCGTCAACGGTGCGCCCTCCCCGGGCACAGAGTCGGGGGCACCCCCATCGCTCGCTCACAATCCGCCCTCACGCATCTGGATACGTACGGTGAGGGCGCCCCGTGTGATGACGCCGCCCCCGCTCCGCCGAACCGCAGGCGTGCGGGGCTGTCGCGTCTTCGATCGCCGCCCCCGTACGCCGTGCGCAGGGGCCGATCCTACTGCGCTGGGCAAGCCGTTCGTCCACGGGGTCGGCCACCGGCAGGGTTCTGACCGGGCGTCAACACACAACCCCCGGCACGCCTGCGCACCGCCTCCACCCGCACGCGCCGCCCGCGCCCCGTCCACGCCCCCGACGCAGTGCGTCCTTGCGCCGAGGGGGTAAGGTGACGCCGCGCCAACTCTCGTTCGGGCCGTGACAGTTCCGGAACCGGTCGACGAGTGGTCAGCAGACTTGCCGACACAGCCAACGAGGGGGAGAGGGCCGGTGAGCACAAACGCTACGACCGGTTTCTGCCGGGTCACCGTGGTGGCACCGGACAGCCGGATCGACGTCGCCCTGCCGGAGGACGTCCCGCTCGCCGACATCTACCCGGAAGTGCTGCGGCTCTCCGGGCAGACCCAGGTGGACGGAACACCGACCGGGTTCCATTTGGTGCGGCGGGATGGCACCGTGCTCGACAGCGGACTTCCGCTGGCGGCCCAACAGGTCCGCGACGGTGACCTGTTGAGCCTTCGCCCGTTCTCCGAGTCGCTGCCGCCGGCCGTCTACGACGACGTTGCCGACGCCATCGCCTCGGCGGTCGAGGCCGACCGCAGGTTCTGGAGCCCCGACCTGATGCGGGCCTTCGGCCTGATCTCCGGCACGGTGCTGCTCACCCTGCTGGCGTTCGCGCTGTGGTTCTCCGACCTGCGGCACAACATGTTCGGCCTGCCGGGCATCCTGGCCGGCGTCACCGCCGTCGTGCTGGTGACCTACGCCGCCGTCCGCGCCCGGGTCTACGACGACCACATCGCCGCGCTCGCGCTCGGCCTCGGCGCGCTGCCGCACGCCATGCTGGCCGGCTCCGGCATCATCGACGTCCCGGGCGCCGGCGACGGCCCCGGCCGGCTCCAGTTCCTGGTCGGCTGCGTCACCGTGCTGGTGGTCTCCGTCCTGCTGGTCGGCCTGCTGCCGGAGAAGGACTCGGTGTTCGTCGCCGCCGCCTTCGTCGCCGCCGCCGGCACCCTGGCCACCTTCGCCGCGGTGCTGATGTCCGGCACCGCGATCACCGACATCGCAGCCGTCACCGGCGTCGCCGCGGTCGCCGCGGTCGGCTTCCTGCCCGCGCTGTCCGCCCGGTTCGCCCGCCTGCCCGTCGGCTTCAGCGCCCCCGGCCAGGCCCGCACCCGCGGCACCGCCTACGGCGAGGAGACCGCCAGCGCCGAGACCGTCCAGTACGAGCGGATCGCCGCCCAGGCCCGCCGCGGCCACGAGGTGCTGGTCGGCCTGGTCGGCGGCGCCGCCACCACCATCGTCGGCGCCTGCACCGTGCTCGGCTTCAGCGACCGCAGCTGGGCCGAACTGCTGGCCCTGGCCATCGGCGTCACGACCATGCTGCGCGCCCGGCTGTTCCGCTACACCGCCCAGGTGTTCGCGCTCACCATCGCCGGCCTGGCCGGCCTGTCGCTGCTGATCCTCGGCCTGGCCCTGCACACCCCGATGCACCTGGCGGCGGCCGCGGCCCTCGGCGGCAGCGACACCGGCGAACTGCGCACGGTGTGGCTGTCCGCGTCCATCGCGGCCGGCGCCGCGATCATGATCGCGATCGCGCTGATCGTCCCGCGTTCCGGTGTGTCCCCGTTCTGGGGCCGCATCCTGGACATGGTCGACAGCCTGATGCTGATCGCCCTGGTGCCGCTGGCGCTGGCCGTGCTCAACATCTACAACGTGGTGCGCGGCGCGACCGGCTGAGCCGCGCTGGTATCGTTGATCCGTCCGAGTTCTGTCAGGCCCTGTGCTTTCGACCAGGGCCACTCGGCACACACCTAAGGAGATGCCCGTGGCCCTCGCCGCTGACGTCAAGAAGCAGATCATCGCCGAGTTCGGCCAGAAGGAGGGCGACACCGGCTCTCCCGAGGTTCAGGTGGCCATGCTCTCCCGCCGCATCTCGGACCTGACCGGGCACCTCAAGTTCCACAAGCACGACCACCACTCGCGTCGTGGCCTGCTGATCCTGGTCGGCCAGCGTCGCCGCCTGCTGCAGTACCTGGCCAAGAAGGACATCGAGCGCTTCCGTACCCTGGTGGACCGCCTCGGCATCCGCCGCGGTGCCGCCGGCGGCGCCCGCTGACACCGCTCGTAGGGGCGGCTCCCCTCACCGGGGAGCCGCCCTTCGGCGCTTTCCGCGCCACCTCGCGACCGCACCCCGCGAACAGCTCGCCGTAAAGCCGCGCTCGATAGGGTGTGAATTTGTAAGGTAAAGGGCATGCCCGCCCTTGCGGGCCGACAAGGCTTCAAACGGAAGCCGCCCGCACCGCAGGAGCGTCCACACGCAGACGCCGCCGCACGCCGAAAGGCGCCGGTCCTCGGTAGTGGCCGCCGGAACCCCCGACACGCGGGGACGGACCCGGTGGCTTCGATCGAAGACCGGCCCAACTGCCCGGGCCACGGCAGGCAAGCGCAGCGGCGCTCCTGGGGAGACGTACAAAAGAGGAGATCTTCCAGGTGGAAGAGAACGTTTTCTACGCCGAGGCCGTCATCGACAACGGCAGCTTCGGTACCCGCACCATCCGCTTCGAGACCGGCCGCCTGGCCCGTCAGGCCGCCGGCTCCGCCGTGGCCTACCTGGACGACGACACCATGGTGCTGTCGGCCACCAGCGCCTCGAAGCAGCCCAAGGAGCACTTCGACTTCTTCCCGCTGACGGTGGACGTCGAGGAGCGGATGTACGCCGCCGGCCGCATCCCCGGCTCGTTCTTCCGCCGTGAGGGCCGGCCGTCCGAGGACGCGATCCTCACCTGCCGCCTGATCGACCGCCCGCTGCGCCCGTCCTTCGTCAAGGGCCTGCGCAACGAGGTCCAGGTCGTCGTCACCGTCATGGCGCTGAACCCCGACCACCTGTACGACGTGGTGGCCATCAACGCGGCCTCCGCCTCCACCCAGCTGGCCGGCCTGCCGTTCTCCGGCCCGATCGGCGGCGTCCGCGTCGCGCTGATCAACGGCCAGTGGGTGGCCTTCCCGACCCACTCCGAGCTGGAGTCGGCCGTCTTCGACATGGTCGTCGCCGGTCGCGTCCTGCCGGACGGCGACGTCGCGATCATGATGGTCGAGGCCGAGGCCACCGACAAGACCATCAAGCTGGTCGAGGGCGGCGCCGACGCCCCCACCGAGGAGATCGTCGCCGCCGGCCTGGAGGCCGCGAAGCCGTTCATCAAGGTGCTGTGCGCCGCGCAGGCCCAGCTGGCCAAGCAGGCCGCCAAGCCGACCGGCGAGTTCCCGCGCTTCCTGGAGTACCAGGACGACGTGCTGGCCGCGCTGACCGCCGCCGTCAAGGACGAGCTGTCCAAGGCGCTGACCATCGCGGGCAAGCAGGAGCGCCAGAACGAGCTGGACCGCATCAAGGCCGTCGCCGCCGACAAGCTGCTCCCGGAGTTCGAGGGCCGCGAGAAGGAGATCAGCGGCGCCTACAACGCGCTCACCAAGAAGATCGTCCGCGAGCGCGTCATCAAGGACAAGGTCCGCATCGACGGCCGCGGCGTCACCGACATCCGCACCCTGGCCGCCGAGGTCGAGGCCATCCCGCGGGTGCACGGCTCGGCCCTGTTCGAGCGCGGCGAGACCCAGATCCTGGGCGTCACCACGCTGAACATGCTGCGCATGGAGCAGCAGCTCGACACGCTCTCCCCGGAGACCCGTCGCCGCTACATGCACAACTACAACTTCCCGCCGTACTCGGTCGGCGAGACCGGCCGCGTCGGTTCGCCGAAGCGCCGCGAGATCGGCCACGGCGCCCTCGCCGAGCGCGCGATCCTCCCGGTCCTGCCGACCCGCGAGGAGTTCCCCTACGCGATCCGCCAGGTCTCCGAGGCGCTGGGCTCCAACGGCTCCACCTCGATGGGCTCGGTCTGCGCGTCCACCATGTCGCTGCTGAACGCCGGTGTGCCGCTGAAGGCCGCCGTCGCCGGTATCGCCATGGGCCTGATCTCGCAGGAGATCGACGGTGAGACCCACTACGTGACGCTCACCGACATCCTCGGTGCCGAGGACGCGTACGGCGACATGGACTTCAAGGTCGCCGGTACCCGCAACTTCATCACCGCCCTGCAGCTGGACACCAAGCTCGACGGCATCCCGGCCTCCGTGCTGGCCGCCGCGCTGAAGCAGGCCCGGGACGCCCGCCTGCACATCCTCGACGTGATGAACGAGGCCATCGACTCGCCCGACGAGATGTCCCCGAACGCGCCGCGGATCATCACCATCAAGATCCCGGTGGACAAGATCGGTGAGGTCATCGGCCCCAAGGGCAAGATGATCAACCAGATCCAGGAGGACACCGGCGCCGAGATCACCATCGAGGACGACGGCACCATCTACATCGGTGCCGCCGACGGCCCGGCCGCCGAGGCCGCCCGCTCGACGATCAACCAGATCGCCAACCCGACCATGCCGGAGGTCGGCGAGCGCTACCTGGGCACCGTGGTGAAGACCACCACGTTCGGCGCCTTCGTCTCGCTCATGCCGGGCAAGGACGGTCTGCTGCACATCTCGCAGATCCGCAAGCTGGCCGGTGGCAAGCGCGTCGAGAACGTCGAGGACGTGCTCGGCGTCGGCGCCAAGGTGCAGGTCGAGATCGCCGAGATCGACCCGCGCGGCAAGCTGTCGCTGATCCCCGTCATCGAGGGCGAGGAGAGCGGCGAGGCCGCCTCCGAGTGACACCCCGGTAACACCCTGCGGCCCGCACGCCCCATCCGGCGCGTGCGGGCCGCGCCCTGTTCGTGAAGTACCTGCAGTTCATGCAGTTCGTGCAGTTCGTGAAGCTCTCCTCGTGAAGCAGTAGCTGGAAGGAACACCCGTGGCCCAGGCCTCGGCGGCGAAGCAGCGCCCCGGCACCACCCGGACCCTGCTCAAGGGCACCGAAGGCGGCGCGGGCACTGTCCGCCGCACCGTGCTCCCCGGCGGCCTGCGGGTCGTCACCGAGACCCTCCCGACGGTGCGCAGCGCCACCTTCGGCATCTGGGTCGGCGTCGGCTCCCGGGACGAGACCCCGGTGCTGAACGGCGCCACGCACTACCTGGAGCACCTGCTCTTCAAGGGCACCGCCCGGCGCGACGCGCTGGAGATCTCCGCCGCGCTGGACGCGGTCGGCGGCGAGATGAACGCGTTCACCGCCAAGGAGAACACCTGCTACTACGCGCGGGTGCTCGACACCGACCTGCCGCTGGCCATCGACGTGGTGTGCGACATGCTCACCGGCTCGCTGATCCGGCCCGAGGACGTGGAGTCCGAGCGCGGCGTCATCCTGGAAGAGATGGCGATGGCGGAGGACGACCCGGGCGACGTGGTGCACGACCTGTTCGCCAAGGTGATCTTCGGGACCGGCCCGCTCGGCCGCCCGATCCTCGGCACTCAGGAGACCGTGTCCGGGCTGAGCCGGGACCAGATCGCGGGCTTCTACCACCGCCGCTACAAGCCGGAGAACCTGGTGGTCGCGGCGGCCGGCAACCTCGACCACGCCAAGGTGGTCAAGCTGGTGGAGAAGGCGTTCGCGCAGGTGCTGGCCAAGTCCAAGGGCCACCCCGCGGAGGTCCGGCGCGGCGTCAAGCCGGTCCGCACCTCCGGCAAGGCCGCCGTCCTCAACCGCCCCACCGAGCAGGCCCACCTGGTGCTCGGCGTCCCCGGCATCCCGCGGCACGACGAGCGCCGCTGGGCGCTGGGCGTGCTCAACGCCGCCCTCGGCGGCGGCATGAGCTCCCGGCTGTTCCAGGAGGTCCGGGAGAAGCGCGGCCTGGCGTACTCCGTGTACTCCTACTCGTCCTCGTACGCCGACACCGGCCTGTTCGGCATCTACGCCGGCTGCCAGCCCAAGCGGGTCGAGGAAGTGCTGAAGATCTGCCGCGAGGAACTCGCCCGGGTGGTCGAGGAAGGCATCACCGAGGAGGAACTGCGCCGCGCGATCGGCCAGATCTCCGGCTCCACCGTGCTCGGCATGGAGGACACCGGCTCGCTGATGAACCGCATCGGCAAGGCCGAACTCTCCTACGGCCACCACCTGTCGGTGGACGAGATGCTGCGCAAGATGGCCGAGGTCACCCTGGACGACGTGCACGCCGTCGCCCGTGATGTGCTGGGGGCGCACCGGCCCTCGCTCGCGCTGATCGGCCCGATCAACGACCGGCGGGCCGCCAAGCTGGCCGACCTGCTCGCCTGATTCGCCTGCTCGCCCGCTTGCCCGCTCGCCCGGAAGGACAACTGACATGACGCTGCGCGTCGCCGTGATCGGCGCCAAGGGCCGGATCGGCTCGGAGGCCGTCAAGGCCGTGGAGGCCGCCGAAGGCATGGAGCTGGTGGCCGCCCTCGGCCGTGGCTCGAAGCTCACCGAACTCGGCGACGCCGGGGTCGACGTCGCGGTCGAACTCACCCACCCCGACTCGGTGATGGGCAACCTCGACTACTGCCTGCGCAACGGCATCCACGTGGTCACCGGCACCACCGGCTGGACCGAGGAGCGCCTGGAGACCGTCCGCGGCCTGCTCGCCGACGCCCCGGAGCTCGGCCTGCTGATCGCCCCGAACTTCTCCATCGGCGCGATCCTCGGCATGAAGTTCTCCCAGCTGGCGGCCAAGTACTTCGAGTCCGTCGAGGTGGTCGAGCTCCACCACGACCGCAAGGCCGACGCCCCGTCCGGCACCGCCACCCGCACCGCGCAGCTGATCGCCGCCGCCCGCGCCGAGGCCGGCCTGCCCCCGCAGCAGGACCCGACCACGCACAGCCTGCCCGGCGCCCGCGGTGCCGACGTGGACGGCGTCCCGGTGCACGCGGTGCGGCTGCGCGGCCTGCTCGCCCACCAGCAGGTGATGTTCGGCGACACCGGCGAGACGCTGACCATCCGGCACGACTCCATGCACCACAGCAGCTTCATGCCCGGCATCCTGCTCGGCGTGCGGAAGATCGCCGACCACCCGGGCCTGACCTTCGGCCTGGAACACTTCCTGGACCTGTGACATGACCTCTCGTACCGGCTTCTTCATCCTCTCCGGCGTCCTGCTGCTGGTCAGCGTGGTCTGCGTGGGGGAGGGCGTCCAGCTCGTCGCCACCGGCAAGCCGCTCGGCATCGGCATTGGCGTGTGCGCCTTCGTCATCCCGGTGATCGGGGTCTGGTTCCTCCGCCAGACCGTCCGCTTCGGCCGGGCCAGCGAGCGGCTCGCCCGTGAGCTGGAGGCCGAGGGCGGCCTGCCCGTGGACGAGCTCAAGCGCACCGGCGGCGGCCGGATCGACCGGGTCTCCGCCGATGCCGTGTTCGCCCGCCGCAAGCGCGAGGCCGAGGCCGCCCCCACCGACTGGCGGAACTTCTTCCGGCTCGCCGTCGCCTACGCCGACGCCGGTGACGTACCGCGCGCCCGCAAGGCCATGCAGCACGCCATCAAGCTGCACGACCGGCACTCCACGGCCACCGCCGTAAACTGACCTGTACCGCCCCCGAACAGCCAGGACATCACCCATGCGCGCAGTCGAACCCCAGGTCCACCTGATCGCCCGCCCCGAGCTCGACTACGACGAGGTCGCGGCCTACCTGCAGGACGTCGGCGGCGAGAGCTGGCTGGAGCGGGTCGACCGCGGCGACCTGGACGACGCCCAGAACCTCGCCGAGTTCGCCGGCCGGATCTGCTACCGCTCGTGGAAGCCGGGCCTCAACCCGAACGTCACCAAGGTCCGCACAGACCAGGACGTCTACCTGAAGAACATCCTGGCCAGCGCCCACGGCTCGGTGCTGGAGCACGTCTCCTTCACCTTCGTGCTGCACAACGTCAGCCGGGTGGTCACCCACGAGCTGGTCCGCCACCGGGCCGGCGTCGCGGTCTCCCAGGAGTCGCTGCGCTTCGTCCGCCTCGACGACATCCCGTTCTGGTTCCCCGAGTGGGCGCAGCAGGACGAGGAGCTGATGGGCCGCGCCACCGGCCTGATGCAGCAGATCGAGGAGTTCCAGCACTGGATGGCCGACCACTTCGGGCTGGACGAGGAGGGCGTCAAGTTCCACGAGAAGAAGGAGAAGACCTCCTTCATGCGCCGCTTCGCCCCCGAGGGCCTGGCCACCGGCCTGGTCTGGACGGCGAACGTGCGCACCCTGCGCCACGTCATCGAGAACCGCACCGCGCCGGGCGCCGAGGAGGAGATCCGGCTGCTGTTCGGCAAGATCGGCGAGCTGATGGTCAAGGAGGCGCCCTCGCTGTTCGGCGACTACACCGTCGAGGACGGCGCCTGGGTCCCCGGCTGGCGCAAGGTCTGACGTCCGACCCCGTGGCCGGGGTCTGACGGACCGTCGGACCCCGGCCCGGCCGTGCTCACCCGTGCGGCCTGCGCAGGCGGCCCGCGAACCGGCCGCTGACCTGCGCGGACGGGCAGATGGACGGACTTGTCCCAGATGCCCGGATTGCGGCGTTCTCGGCCGCTCCATACGCTCGGGGCACGGATTCCGGTGCTGCGTGAACCCCCGAGCGCGCAGCACCGGAATCCCATGTCGGGCCCGGCCCGCGACCCCCAGGACTGTCCAAACCCTGGACCTGCGTGGCTGTCGACCACCGCCCTACGAGTAGCTTTGGACCCATGGCTCCGACCTCCACACCGCAGACGCCCTTCGGCCGGGTCCTGACCGCGATGGTCACCCCCTTCACCGCCGACGGCGAGCTCGACCTCGACGGCGCCCAGCGCCTCGCCGCCCACCTGGTGGACTCCGGCAACGACGGCCTGGTGCTCAACGGCACCACCGGCGAGTCGCCCACCACCACCGACGCGGAGAAGGCCCAGCTGGTCCGGGCCGTGGTCGAGGCGGTCGGAGACCGCGCCCACGTCATCACCGGCGTCGGCACCAACAACACCCACCACAGCGTCGAACTCGCCCGCCAGGCGCAGGCCGCCGGCGCCCACGGCCTGCTCGCGGTCACCCCGTACTACAGCAAGCCGCCGCAGGAGGGCCTGTACCGGCACACCGTCGCGATCGCCGACGCCACCGAGCTGCCGGTGATGCTGTACGACATTCCCGGCCGCGCCGCCGTCGCGCTCGAACACGACACCCTGGTCCGCCTCGGCGAGCACCCGCGGATCGTCGCCAACAAGGACGCCAAGGGCGACGTCGCGGCGGCCGCCCGCGCCATCGCCGACACCGGCCTCGCCTGGTACTCCGGCGACGACAACCTGACCCTGCCGCTGCTTTCGGTCGGAGCCGTCGGCGTGGTCAGCGTGGTCGGCCACGTCGTCGCCGCCGAGATGCGCGCCATGATCGAGGCGTTCGTCGCCGGCGACCACGCCAAGGCGCTCGCCATCCACCAGTCGCTGCTGCCGGTCTATACCGGTATCTTCCGCACCCAGGGAGTGATTCTCTCCAAGGCGGCGTTGAACCTGCAGGGACACCCGGCCGGCCCGCTCCGGCTGCCCCTGGTCTCCGCCACGGACGCGGAGATCGCCCGGTTGAAGGAGGATCTCGCCGCCGGCGGGGTACACCTGTAACCAACAACAGACGTGCGCGTCCCCGGCTCGCCGGACCCCACCAGGTCCGCCGCTGGACCGGGACCGAAGGCGCGCGGCAAATCGGCAGTCAGGTAACCACGATGGACGCACGCCATATGCCGCCGGGGGAAGAACCCTCCGGGCATATGGCGTGCGTCGTGAGGAGAGTCTTTTGAGCCACCCGCACCCCGAACTCGGCGCTCCCCCCGCACTCAAGGAGGGCGCCCTCCGCATCACCCCGCTGGGCGGTCTCGGCGAGATCGGCCGCAACATGACGGTCCTCGAGTACGGCGACCGCATCCTGATCATCGACTGCGGCGTGCTCTTCCCCGAGGACGAGCAGCCCGGCGTCGACCTGATCCTCCCCGACTTCAGCTACATCCGGGACCGCCTCGACAAGATCGACGGCATCGTCCTGACCCACGGCCACGAGGACCACATCGGCGCCGTCCCCTTCCTCCTCCGGGAGAACCCGGACATCCCGCTGATCGGCTCCAAGCTCACCCTCGCCCTGATCGAGGCCAAGCTCGCCGAGCACCGCATCCGCCCCTACGTCCTGGAGGTCGCCGAGGGCGACCGCGAGCGGATCGGCCCCTTCGACTGCCAGTTCATCGCGGTCAACCACTCCATCCCCGACGCCCTGGCCGTCGCCGTCCGCACCCCCGCGGGCATGGTCGTTGCCACCGGTGACTTCAAGATGGACCAGCTCCCGCTGGACGGCCGCCTCACCGACCTGCCGACCTTCGCCAAGCTGGCCGAAGAGGGCATGGACCTCCTGCTGGTGGACTCCACCAACGCCGAGGTCCCCGGCTTCATCCCGCACGAGCGCGACATCTCCGCCGCGCTGCGCAACGTCTTCGCGAACGCCGATCGCCGGATCATCGTCGCGTCGTTCGCCAGCCACGTGCACCGCATCCAGCAGGTCCTGGACGCCGCGCACGAGTACAAGCGCAAGGTCGCCTTCGTCGGCCGCTCGATGGTCCGCAACATGGGCATCGCGCGCGACCTCGGCTACCTGAAGGTCCCCGGCAACCTGATCGTCGACGTCAAGACCCTCGACGACCTCCCCGACAAGGAGGTGGTGCTGATCTGCACCGGCTCCCAGGGCGAGCCGATGGCCGCGCTGTCCCGGATGGCCAACCGCGACCACCAGATCCGCATCGTCGAGGGCGACACCGTCGTCCTCGCCTCCTCGCTGATCCCCGGCAACGAGAACGCCGTCTACCGGGTCATCAACGGCCTCACCCGCTGGGGCGCCAAGGTCGTCCACAAGGGCAACGCCAAGGTGCACGTCTCCGGCCACGCCTCGGCCGGCGAGCTCCTGTACTTCTTCAACATCTGCAAGCCGAAGAACCTGATGCCGGTCCACGGCGAATGGCGCCACCTGCGCGCCGCCGCCGACCTCGGCATCGCCACTGGCGTCCCGCGCAACCGCGTGGTCATCGCCGAGGACGGCGTCTGCGTCGACCTGGAGAAGGGCGTCGCCCGGATCGCCGGCAAGGTCCAGGCCGGCTACGTCTACGTGGACGGCTCCTCGGTCGGCGACATCACCGAGGCCTCGCTCAAGGACCGCCGGATCCTCGGCGAAGAGGGCTTCATCTCCGTCTTCGTGGTGGTCGACTCCACCAACGGCAAGATGGTCAGCGGCCCGACCTTCCAGGCCCGCGGCTCCGGCATCGACGACGCGGCATTCGCGTCCATCGCCGGCAAGCTGGAGGAAGCCCTCACCCGCTCCGCCGGGGAAGGCGTCCTGGAGGTCCGCCAGGTTCAGCAGCTGGTCCGCCGGACCGTCGGCAAGTGGGTCGCCGACAACTACCGGCGCCGCCCGATGATCCTCCCGGTCGTCGTCGAGGTCTGACCGACCTGATTTGACCTGGGGCAGCCCGGTGCGTAATGTTCTCCGGGTTGCCCCACGGTCGTGCGGCTTCGCTCCGAATTCGAATTCGTTCGAATGGGGCGGGGAAAACAGGCCGAGAAACTCTGATAGAGTTCGGGAGCGCCGAAAGGCCAAAGCAAATCGGAATGAATGAAACTCCGGAAAACGGAGCGGAAAACATCTGATAAGCTGAGAACACGAAAGAACGAAGCGCCCGGAGGGCCGGTCGGAAGGCCGCCTGAAGGAAGTGTCCGTTCCTTGAGAACTCAACAGCGTGCCAAAAGTCAACGCCAGATATGTTGACATCCCCGGCCGGTCCTACTGGATCGGTT
>NZ_JBIALQ010000017.1:0-92521 GCF_042873545.1 Kitasatospora sp. NPDC004615 | reverse complement strand
CCCTCGTCGCCCTGGCCCACGCCTTCTGCACCCTGCGGAGGCTGGCCCGGGCCCCAAAAGCAACGGCAGCGGCCTGAGCCTCTACCAGGTCGTCCGCGAGCTGCAGACCATCCTCGCCACCTGGGCCGGCACCTGCCCCACCTGCCACCGCAACATACCCATACCCCTACGAACCTGACCAAGCCCTACTAGTGCTCTGGCTGAAAACGTTTACCGGGTTCGGCCGTAGGCCGGCACGATCGGTTCGTGAATCTTTCTGAGGGCCTGGCGGGCTGGACCGATTGGGATGGTGCTGCCTTCGTGGCGGGCCGCTCGTTGGGCATCTTTGACGAGTCCGTGACGTTCGCACAGGTCAAGTCGGTGTTCTGGACTGACAACCCATTGGGTGATGCGTTGCACGAGGTGCTTCTTCAACTGGTTGCAGCGGGGGTGCTGAGGCGACGGGAGGAACCGGACGAGCAGTTCCGATGGTCAGGCCGCAGTTTGTAGGGGTCTGCCGCCCCAGCGGATGCCTTTCTCGCTGCGGATGCGGGCGCGCTCCTTGCGTTGTGCGGCCAGGACATCGGGGTGCCGGGCGTTGGCGTTGCGCCAGCGCAGGTAGGCATGCAGCGCGCGGGTCTGGACCGTGTGGTTCGGATGGTTCGAGTTCGCCAGGGTGAACTGCCGCAGCGGTCCGAAGTGCGCCTCGATCGGATTGGCCCAGGACGCGTTGGTCGGAGTGAAGCACAGGTGGACGTTGTTGTTCTTCGCCCAGCGCAGGATCCTCTTGCCGTTGTGGGCGGAGAGGTTGTCCAGGATCACGTAGACCGGTGCGCCGTCCGGGCGGGCGGCTCGGATCGACCTGAGCGCGGCCAGGGTGTTCGCCGTGCCCTTGCGGCGATGGTTGATGCCCCACAGGGTGTCGTCGCCGACCGAGTAGCAACCGTGGAAGTAGGTGACGCCTTGGGTGCGCGTGTAGGTGGCAGGCAATCGGTCGGGGCGGCCTTGCTCGGCCCAGCCGCTGCCGGCGGTGGGGCGGATGCCGAGCGGCCCGAACTCGTCGAACGCGAACGTGCGGTCGGGAAAACGTTCCAGGACGTGCTCGATTCGGTCGAGTTTCGCGTCGTGGTCGGGGTCGGTGGACTCCTTCCAGGTCTTGGTGCGCTGGAAGGTGACGGCCCGTCGGGCCAGCAGGCATCGCAGGGCCTCGCGGCCGATCCTGATGACCCGGCTGTGGACCTTGCGCAGGTAGGCGAGCAGTTTGCGAATCGACCAGCGGGTGAAGGGCTGCCCGAGTTTCGTCGGGCGGGTGGTGGCCGTCTGGACGACGAAGTCCTCGTCGTCAGTACTGAGAAGGCGGGGACGGCCTCCCGCCCACCGAGGGTCCAGGCAGGCCAGGCCGATCTCGTTGAACCGGTGGATCACGTCCCGCACTGTGTCCTCGTCGGCCTGGACCAGCTGGGCGATGACCGGCACTCGGTTGCCGCCGGCGGAGGCCAGCAGCATCATCGCCCGCCGGTAGCGCACCGTGTTCGTGCTGCCTCGGCGCACGATTCGTTGCAGCTGCTGCCCCTCCTGATCTGTCAGCCTGCGAACCCTGACCGGCTCCGCCACCATGCCTCCCCATACCGAATCGGACGTCGGTCCACATCCAACCGGTTCAGGCGTCGCCACCACCAACCCGGCGAACCTATGCGGTCACAGCACTAGGCTAGGGGGAGCAGCACACGGACAACGAGGGGCGGCAACGACATGGTGGGGACCGAACTGGCCGAACTGGCGGCCTCCGGGGCGACGGCGCTGGTCGGCGCGGTGGCCACCGACCTGTGGGGGCAGGTGCGTGATCGGGTCGGCCGGCTGCTCACCCGCGGCCGGGAGAGCCGGGTGGAGGACGCCCGGATGGAACTCGCCTACGCCGAGGTCCTCGACGCCGAGGAGAACGGCCTGCCCGCGGTCCGCGAGACCGTCCGGCAGGACTGGGAACAGCGGCTGCTCACCGTCCTGCGCGAGGACCCGACCGCCGTCGCCGAACTGCGCGCCCTGCTCGACGAGATCGCCCCGCAGGGCGCCGGGCCGCGCATCGAGGTGACCACCATCCACAACGAGATCACCGCCGACGTGCACGGCATCGCCCTGCAGATCGGCCGGGTCGACACCAGCAACGTGACGGTGCGGCAGCCGGGCGATCAGCAGTCCCGGTGACCTCGACGGCCGTGGCGGCAAGTGCTGTTGCGGGGGCTGCCGTACCGAGGCTGAACGTCACATCGAGCCACCGTCAGTGCCGGACCCCGCAGGATCACTGCGCCCGGGTGCCGAGTGCGGCCAGCAGTTCGGGCCCTGACCAGGACGGCGGGGTCGGCGCGGACTCGGCCTCCCGGACCAGCTCCAGCAGCCGCCGGTTCGCGGGCGCCGCCAGCCCGTGCCGGGCGGCGAGGGCCAGCACCTCGCCCTGGAGTTCGTCGACCTCGGTGCGGCGGCCACGCTGCAGGTCCTCCCACATCGAGGACCGGGCCTGCGCGTCCACCCGCAGACTCGCCGCCGCGAGCCGCCGGAACAGCCCGTCCGGCAGCCTCAGTACGGCGGGCATCCACGACGCCGGAACCGGACCGAGCCGGGCCGGCACCAGCCCCGCCGCCCGCAACGCCGCCAGACCCTCACGCTGACATCGCGCCAGCACCAACCGGTATGGCCTGCTGCCGAGTTGCTCGCGGAGCGGCCGCCCGGACAGCGCGTTCACCGCGTTGTTCAGGTTGAGCAGCAACTTCGCCGCCTGCACCTGCGGCATGTCGCCACGCAACTCCACCGGCAGCCCGGCCGCCAGCGCCACGGCGGCGAACCGCTCTGCGGTGTCGGCACGTTCGAGCATCAGGCGGCCGTCGGTGCCCTGGTGGAACGCGCCCGGCCCGGTGCGGACCACGTTGTACGGAACCATCCCGGCCAGCACCCGGAGCCCCGGGAGGGCTTCGGCGAGCAGGCGGGCGTTGTGCAGCCCGTTCTGGAAACTGATCACGGTGGTCCGCTCGTCCAGGTGCGGGGCGAGCTCACGGGCGGCCTCGGCGGTGTCCGACGACTTGACGGTCACCAGCACGTAGTCGGCCCCGGCAGCGGCCGAGGCATCCACCGCAGTGCCCGGCCGGGCCCGCAGCCGACGGTCGCCCGGCCCGGTCAACGTCAGCCCCGCACGGTCGAGTTCGGCCATCGCCGCCGGACGCCCGATCAGCGTCACCTCGGTGACGGCCGACAGCGCCCCACCAAGACGGCAGCCGACGCTGCCCGCCCCGAACACGGCGATCCGCAGCGGGGAGGCGGAACGGTCATCGGACACCGGAGGCTCCTTCGTCGATGGCAACGGCCCCGAGGTTACCGCCCGGTCGCCTCCCCGTCAGCGCAGGTGCCGCTGGGTAAAGTGCTGGCAGCCGGGGTTCTCACCGGGCGAAGATGCAGCCATGCGTCGTCCCAACACCGACCCTGAGTTGATGGACCTGGTCCGGCGATTCGCGGCCTGTGGCAGCAGTGGACCGAGGCCACAACGAACACGGTGCGGAATCCGCAGGAGTACCGGAAGGTCGTCGAGCAGCTCTGTGCCTTCGCCGGCGAGTGCGCCGGGCTCTTTGTCGGAAGGGAAACCGGCTGCTGAGACCTTCGAACCCCTCAGTAGGGTAAGGATCATGACGATGAACCAGGGCCGCGGGCCGAAGACCGACCAGGACAGTAGCGTCGAGGACGTGACGCTCCTCGTCCTGGAATGGCTGGGCGAGCAGGGCGTGAACGCGATGATCAGGGTGGACGCCGAGCGGGTGGCCGACAACGCACCGGCGTGGACGTTCGCCGCAAGCGGGGGTCCCCTGGAGCACGGCATCCGGGCGGACGGGAGGACGGTGCAGCACTGCATGTCGGCGGCCCTGGCCCGGCTGCGCGAGGCCGGGCTGCCGGTTCCGTTCTGATCTCCTAAGGATCCTTCCGCTTCGCGCAGTTCCCCGCGCCCCTGTCGAACGGATCGACGGTCCGTCAGTGCCCGGACGGGCCGTCAGGTTCGGTGTGGCGGGTGGCGAGGAGGGCGGCGACGTCGTCGTCGGGTGGGCCGCCGGCGTAGTGGCGGAGGTCGCGGCGGAGGTTGTGGAGGACGGTGGGGGAGGGGGCGGTGGTCCAGCCGGCGAGGCGGTCGGGGAGGGGGTAGAACTCGCCGTGGCGGTCGCGGGTTTCGGAGACGCCGTCGGTGTAGAGGAGGACGCGGTCGCCGGGGCCGAAGGGGACGGTCGCGGAGCGATAGTCGGAGGCGACCAGGGCGGACAGGTTGAGTGGCGGCAGGGGGACCTCGGGTTCGAGGAGGCGGACGCCGTGGGGCTGGATCAGGACGGGTGGCGGGTGGCCGCAGTTGAGGAGGCGGGCCTCGGGGCGGTCGTCGGGGATCTCCAACAGGACGGCGGTGGCGAAGCGTTCGGCGGCGTCGGGTGAGGATGCCCGCTCGGCGTAGCGGTGCAGGCCGGTCTCCAGGCGGCTGGCGAGGGCGGGGAGGTCCTTGGAGTCGTAGGCGGCTTCGCGGAACGAGCCGAGCAGTGCGGCCGCCATCTCGACGGCGGGGAGGCCCTTGCCCTGGACGTCGCCGAGGATGATCCGCACCCCGAAGGGGGTTCGTACGGCCTCGTAGAAGTCGCCGCCGATCTGGGCCTGTTCGGCGGCGGCCGTGTAGTAGAGGGCGAGGTCGACGCTGTTGATCCGGTCGGGCAGTGGACGCAGCACCACCTCCTGGGCGGTCTGCGCGACCGAGCGGACCATCGCCAGGTCGCGTTCCCGGTGCACCCGTTGGGCGGCGGAGTACGCGGCGGCCAGCGTGACGGTGACGGTCGCGGCGATCACCGAGGCGCCGGCTGCGCCGACACTGTGGTCGCGGATCAGGGCCAGCACCACTTCGGTGAGCACGGCGAGGCCGCCGATGGCGAGTGTCCCGGCGGGGCCCCAACTGGCGGCGGCGAGCGCGGGGGCGGCCACCACGAAACGGTCGTAGCGCTGGCCGGCGGGGGTTTCGCTGTCGGCGGCCGCCGCGAGGGCGATCAGCAGGAACGGGGACAGGCGGGTGAGGGCGGTGAGGATCGGTCGCGGCTGCGAAGGATCCCGCTTGTCGGTGATCGTGGGCATGACCCGGTGAACGGTACCCGGGCGGCGCGCCCGGGTGTGGGAGGCGCGGGCGGGTGGCACCGGACAAATGATCAATGCGGCGCGGAGTGAATGAGCGGCTCAACGGCCGCCGCCACGTCGGACCGTGGGCGGAACCGGTCGGATGATCGGCGCGGCGCGGAGCCGATGAGCGCCTCAATGTCCGCCGCCACCATGCCAGTCGGCCCCTCGGTGGTGCGCGGGGCCATGGGCGGCCACCTGGTCCGCGCCGATGATTCACGCCAAACGTGCTCGGCCACCCCCCACTCAAGGCAGATGAGCACACGGCGAGAGCGGAGCCCCCACATGGCAGGACACTTCGGCACGGGACGGATCGGGCACTGGGCAAAGGCACTGCTCGCTGGAGCGGTGCTGACCGCAGGTGTGCTGACCGGCGCCCCGCAGGCCTCGGCGGCGGGGCTCGGCCAGGTCACCGGGTTCGGCAGCAACCCGGGGAACCTGGCGATGTACAGCTACGTCCCGAGCGGGCTGGCCACCGGCAAGCCGCTGGTGGTGGCGTTACACGGCTGCACCCAGACCGCCAACGACTACTACGGCAACTCGGGTTGGGCGCAGCTCGCCGACCGCTGGGGCTTCGCGGTGGTGTTCCCGCAGACCAACTCGACCAACAACATGCTGTCCTGCTTCTCCTGGTTCGACAGCTCCAAGGACACCCGGGGCAAGGGCGAGGCGCTGTCGGTCAAGCAGATGGTGGGCAAGGCGGTGGCGCTGTACGGCAGTGACCCGTCGCGGGTGTACGTGACGGGCCTGTCGGCGGGCGCGGGCATGGCGGCCGATCTGCTGGCCGACTACCCGGACGTGTTCGCGGGCGGTTCGATCGCCTCCGGTCTGCCCGCGCAGTGCGCGACGACGCAGTCCGCCGCGTCCGGCTGTCAGAACGCCAGCCAGAATCTGACGCCCGCCCAGTGGGGCGACAAGGTGCGGGCGTCGAACCCGGGTTGGGCCGGGCCGTGGCCGCGGGTGGCGATCTGGCACGGCAGTTCGGACACCACCGTGGCGCCGGTCAACGCCACCGAGCTGCGTGACCAGTGGACCAATGTGTGGGGCATCCCGCAGACCGCGTCCGCCACCCAGTCGCTGCCCGGCGGCACCACGCTGAGCGTGTACAACGACAGCGCCGGGAAGCCGGCGGTGCAGCTGTACAGCGTGTCGGGGATGGGTCACGGTCTGCCGGTCAGTCCGGGCAGCGGTACCGCCAACTGCGGCCAGGCCGGCGCCTACTTCCTGAACACCATCTGCTCGTCGTACTACACCGGTCTGTTCTGGGGTCTGGACGGCAGCGGCAACAACGGTCAGCTGCCCGCACCGGGCGGCCTGAGCGTCACCGGCACCACGGACAGCACCGCCTCGCTGAGCTGGAACGCGGTACCGGGCGCGGCGTCCTACACCGTGTACCGGGGCGGCGCGCAGGTCGGCACCAGCGCCGGCGCCACGTACACCGACACCGGGCTGACCGCGGGCACCGGGTACGCCTGGACGGTCGCGGCGGTGGACGCCAACGGGGCGGTGGGAACGGTGAGTTCGGCCGTGACGGGGACCACCACCGGCAGTGTGTTCACGCCCAAGTGCTACACCGACAACAACTACAACCAGGTCTCGGCGGGCCGCGCCCACCAGAGCGGCGGGTACGCATATGCGAACGGCTCCAACCAGAACATGGGGCTGTGGAACCTGTTCGTGGTTCACACCTTGAAGGAGACCTCGGCCGGGTATTTCGTGCTCGCGGACTCCGGCTGCACCGCCTGAACCCGTCCGGACAAGCTCTGACCAGCGGTGATGTGGGCTCTGCCGGATTTGCCCGCGGGGCCCACCAGAGTGTCAGGGGGGCAACAAGACGTCTGACAGATTGAATGATTGTCCTACGTCAACGGGGCGGCCAGACTCGTGCATCTCAACATCCGAGCCGACACCCGATTGCCAAGGTGAAAATGACCGCCATCCCCGTGGCCCCGCCGGAGCACCGGTGGGCAACGCCCAAGCGCGTGAGCCTGGTTCCCCTGGTCGCCCTGATCTTCTTCAGCGTCTCCGGCGGCGCCTACGGCATCGAGTCGCTGTTCTCGACGTCCGGGCCCGGCATGGGCATCCTGCTGATCCTGATCGCCCCGCTCATCTACAGCGTGCCGCACGCCCTGGTCTGCGCCGAACTCGGCACCGCCATCCCTGTCGAGGGCGGCTACTACCACTGGGTCAAGCGCGGCCTCGGCCGATTCTGGGCCTTCCAGCAGGGCATGCTGGCCTGGGTGTGCAGCTTCGTCGACATGGCGCTCTACCCGGTCATGTTCACCTCGTACCTGTCCAGCCTGATCGGCGTCGTCGCCCCCGGTAAGCACGTGTTCTTCACCGTCCCGCTGATCGCCGGCCACAACCTCGACGTGGACCTGAACTGGGTGATCTGCGCCGGCGTCATCGTGATCTTTACACTGCTGAACCTGATGGGCGCGGGCTGGGTCGGCGACTCCTCGGTGCTGTTCGCGATCATCTGCCTCACCCCGATGCTGATCCTCACCGCGATCGGCGGCTACCACCTGCTGACCGAGGGCATCAACCCGGTCACCCCGCTGACCGCCGAACAGGGCCAGTCCACCTGGAACGCCTTCGGCTCCGGCCTGTTCATCGTGATGTGGAACTACTCCGGCTGGGACTCGGTCTCCACCGTGGCCGGCGAGATGGAGAACCCGAAGAAGCACCTGCCCAAGGCGCTGTTCTGGTCCGTCCTGCTGATCATCGTCGGCTACCTGCTGCCCTCGGTCGCCGCGCTCGCGGTCGGTGCGGACGGCGAGAACGGGTGGAAGAGCTGGGACGAGGGCGCGTTCCCCGACATCGCCGGTGAACTGGCCGGCCCCTGGCTCCAGTACACCGTCACCGTCGGCGGCCTGTTCGCCTCGGTCGCGATGTTCTCCGCGCTGCTCGCCTCCTACTCCCGACTGCCGTCCGCGCTCTCCCGCGACGGCTACCTGCCCCCGTGGGTCTCCAAGGAGAGCAAGCGCTACCGGATGCCGATGGCGTCGATTATCGGATCGTCCGTCATCTACGCACTGTTCTGCTTCTCCAGCTTCAGCAACCTGGTGGTATTCGACGTCTTCCTCACCAACATCGGCATCCTGCTGGAGGTCGCCGCGCTGATCGCGCTGCGCATCCGCGAGCCCGAACTGGAGCGTCCCTACAAGATCCCCGGCGGCTGGTGGAGCATCGGCCTGATCACCGTCTGCCTGACCGCGATCAGCGTCTGGGCCGCCATCGAGCAGTACAACGAGGCGGGCGGCAAGGCCGTCAAGTACTGCCTGATCGTGGTCGGCGCGGCGCTGCTGCTCTTCCCGCTGCTGTCGCTGCGCAAGGCCGCCAAGGAGTCCGCCGCGCTCGACCGGGCCGCCGCCGCGAACGGGTCGGTGCACGGCGACGCCTACGGGCTGTCAGGGTCGCAGTGGGACCCGGCACACAGTGACAAGGCCGCCACCGGCACCGGAACGGGTAGCGTCGAGGCATGATCAACAGCTTCGCCTTGCACGTCCCGGACGTTGAGCTGGAACCCGAACCGCTCGATGCCGAGCAGATCGTCTCCGGCACCCCCGAGGTCACCGGCAAGGTGGTCTGGGAGTCCGCCGACGGCCGCCAGATCCGCGGGATCTGGCAGATCACGCCCGGCGTGGTCACCGACACCGAGGCCGACGAGATGTTCGTCGTCCTCAGCGGCCGGGCCACCGTCGCCTTCGAGGACGGCCCCGTCCTGGAGGTCGGCCCCGGCGACCTCGCGGTGCTGCGCGAAGGCGACCGCACCACCTGGACCGTCCACGAGACGCTCCGCAAGGTCTACACCATCAACCTCGGCCCGGAGGCGGCCGGGGACGAGGACCGATAACCGCCGCGAACGGCACAGCAGTCGGCCCGGCCGCCCCCACGGCCGGGCCGGCCACCCTCCCAAGGCAAGGAACCGAGAACATGGACCCCGTACACGCCCTGCGGGACGCCAAGCCCACCCCGTTCTGGCTGGAGGACCCCGGTCGTCCGCAGGCCAACTCGGCGCTCACCGGAGACGTCCGCTGCGACCTGCTGGTCGTCGGCGGCGGCTACAGCGGCCTGTGGACCGCGCTGATCGCCAAGGAACGCGACCCCGGCTGTGACGTGGTCCTGATCGAGGGCCAGGAGATCGCCTGGGCCGCCTCCGGCCGCAACGGCGGCTTCTGCGCCGCCAGCCTCACCCACGGCCTCGGCAACGGCCACGAGCGCTGGCCGGACGAACTCGCCGCCCTCGAGCAGCTCGGCGCCCGCAACCTGCAGTCCATCGAGGACGCCATCACCACGTACGGCATCGACTGCGACTGGGAGCGCACCGGCGAACTCGACGTCGCCACCGAGCCGCACCAGGTCGAGGAACTCGCCGAGCTGTACGAACTCGCCAAGCAGTACGGCGACTACGAGCTGCTGGACGCCGACGCGATCCGCGCCCAGGTCAACTCGCCGACCTACCTCGGCGCGCTGTGGGACAAGGACGGCGTGGGCATGGTCCACCCCGCCAAGCTCGCCTGGGGCCTGAAGCAGGCCTGCGAGAGCCTCGGCGTCCGGATCTTCGAGCACACCAGGGCCACCGACATCGCCGAGTCCGGCTCCGGCATGGCCGTGCGCACCCCCTACGGCCGGGTGTTCGCCCGCCAGGTCGCGCTCGGCACCAACGTGTTCCCCTCGCTGATCAAGCGGATCCGCCCCTACACCGTGCCGGTGTACGACTACGCGCTGATGACCGAGCCGCTCAGCGACGAGCAGCTGGCCTCGATCGGCTGGCAGGGCCGGCAGGGCATCGGCGACAGCGCCAACCAGTTCCACTACTACCGGCTGTCCGCCGACAACCGGATCCTGTGGGGCGGCTACGACGCCATCTACCACTACGGCGCCAAGGTCCGCAACGAGTACGACCACCGGCCGCAGACCTACCGGACCCTCGCCCGGCACTTCTTCGAGACCTTCCCGCAGCTCGAGGGGCTCCAGTTCACCAACGCCTGGGGCGGCGCGATCGACACCTGCACCCGGTTCTCCGCGTTCTTCGACACCGCCTACCACGGCAAGGTCGCGCTCGCCGCGGGCTACACCGGCCTCGGCGTCGGCGCGACCCGGTTCGGCGCCGAGGTGATGCTCGACCTGCTGGCCCGCAAGAACACCGAGCTCACCACGCTGGAGATGGTCCGCCGCAAGCCGCTGCCGTTCCCGCCCGAGCCCGTTCGCTGGGCCGGCATCGGCATCACCAAGTGGTCGCTGGACCGTGCCGACCGCAACGGCGGCCGCCGCAACCTGTGGCTGAAGACCATGGACACCCTGGGCCTCGGCTTCGACAGCTGACGCCTGTTCGTTCCGCCGGCCGTCCCTCGGAGGGACGGCCGGCGGTCGCTTGTCAGTCCGGGACGCTCTCGCCCGCCGCGTGGGCGGCCTCGCGTGCGGCCTGCTCGACCCGGGTGTGGTGGGCCGGCCACCAGTCGGGGGAGACGTCGGGGAGGACGGCGTCCCCCGGGCGCAATCCCGTCGAGCCGTCGAGGAGTTCACGGACCACGTCGGCCTGGCCGGTGTGGCGCTGGGTCTCGGCGACCATGTGGAGCAGGATCCGGCCGAGCGTGAGGTGGTGGCGCGGCGGCCAGGGGACCTGGCCGAGGGCGTCCAGCGGCAGGTCGTCGATGGTCGCGTCCGAATGCGCCCAGACCCGGCGGTACTCGGCGAGCAGCTCCTCGCGGCTCTCGTCCGGGCGGGCCCACAGATCGTCGTTGGCGTCGGCGGCGCCCGCCACCCACAGGCCCGGCCCGCCGTCGAAGGGACGGCCGAAGGTCTCGCCGAAGTAGACCGCCTCCGCGCCCGTCAGATGCTTCACCACCCCGAGCAGGTTCGTCCCCGACGGCGTCACCGGGCGGCGCACGTCGTACTCCGACAGGCCCTCCAGCTTCCACAGCAGAGCATCCCGGGCGTCCTGGAGGTACAGCTTCAGATCCCGTTTCACGGCGGCGAGTTGATCGGGCGGGTTCGAGTCGTCGATGGTCGTCATGGCCGGAGTGTGGTCAAGATCCGAATTGGCTCGCAAAGGGTTTTCACACTCCGGTAACGTTCGCGGCATGGCCGTTGATCAAGAACTCGTCGATGCCGCAATCGAATTGACCCGCCGCCGGTTCCCCGGACAGGAATGGGCCGGCGCCGCGGCGCTGCGGCTGGACGACGGCACCGTGCTGACCAGCACCGCGCCCGAGCCGCCGAACAACGCGGTACGGGTGTGCCACGAGACCGGCGCGATCTGCGAGGCGTACAAGCTCGACCGCAAGGTGGTGGCCTCGGTGTGCGTCACCTTCGCCGACGACGGCAGCGGGTTCTGGGTACTCGCCCCGTGCGGCGTCTGCCAGGAACGGCTGTTCGCGTACGGCCCCGACGTCGAGGTGGGCGTCCCCGTCCCCGAGGACCCGACCCGTTGGCGCACCCTGAAGCTGCGCGACGTCCAACCCCACTGGTTCGCCCGGGTGTTCCCCGACGAGACGTGGACCTACCAGCAACCGTAGGGTCTGTCCTCAGTCGGTGATGGCGAAGACGAGGAGGCCCTCCAGCTCCTCGTCGATCACCTCGACGTGCTCGACCACCGCCCGGGACGGGCCGTGCCGCATCCACCCCACCATCGCCTCCACCGGCGCCTCGTCGCCCTCGAACACGGCCTCCACCCGCCCGTCCGGCAGGTTGCGCACCCAGCCGGCGATGCCCGACTGGGACGCCGCCTGCCGGCAGGAGTCGCGGAAGAACACGCCCTGCACCGTGCCCGAGACCAGCACCCGACGCCGGATCACCCGCACCCACCTCGCCCCGCTCGCCGCCGATACTGCCCGCAGGTATATCCCAGCCGGGGCGGCCCGCGGCGGCAGGCAGGGCCGGACCGGCCGTCAGTTGGTGGTGGCCGCCACCGGCCGCGGCGCGGCCGGGGCCGCGTCGTAGCCGTCGATGCTGCGGCTGAACGGGCGCCAGGCGAACAGCGTGAGCACCGCCATCACCGCCGCCGAGAACCAGAACGGCCCGGTCAGGCCGAACGCGCGGGCCAGCGGGCCGCCGAGCAGCGCGCCCAGCGCCGAACCGCCGACCGCCAGCGCCATGAAGACGCTCATCACCCGGCCGCGCAGCTCGTCCGGCACCGAGCGCTGCACCAGCGTCCGGTCCACGTTCATCCAGACCGCGCCGTGCACGCCGAACATCCACAGCACCGCGCCCGCCACCCACGCCGAACCCGCCAGCGCCAGACCGACATGCGTCAGCGTCTCCAGCACCAGGCCGGTGCGCAGCAGCACCGAGGACGAAAACCGGGCCTGAAGCCGCGGCGCCACCGCCGCCCCCAGCAGGCCGCCCACCGCCCCGACCGACATCAGCGCGCCGTAGCCGAACGGGGACAGCCCCAGGTGCTCACGGGCGTACAGCACCATGATCGAGAACCCGGCGATCAGCGTCACGTTCATCAGGCACAGCGCGAGCGTCAGCGTCCGCACCGCCGGATTCGCCCACAGCCAGCGCACCGCCTCGCCGAACTGACGGCGCACCGGCACCCGGGCGGCCGCCGGCGCCGACGGCTGCTTGCCCGGCACCGGCGGCAGCATCGAGATCAGCACGGCCGCGCCGGCGAAACTCAGCGCGTCGACCGTCATCGGCACACCGGCCGCCACCCCGAACAGGGCCGCGCCCAGCGGCGGGCCGCACAGCTTGTTGAGCACCGTATAGGCCCCGAACATCCGGGAGTTGGCGCGCGGCAGCTGCTCGGACGGGACGAGCGCGGGCAGCAGCACGGCGGACGCGTTGTCGCCCAGCGCCGCGCAGGCACCCAGCAGCAGACCCACCGCGTAGATCAGCGGCAGCGAGACCACCCCCGCGAACACCGCGCCCGCCAGCACCGCCGTCAGCGCGGCCCGCGCCGCGTTCATCGCCACCGTCAGCCGCCGCCGGTCCACCCGGTCCACCAGCACGCCGCTTACCGGGGCCAGCAGCAGCCACGGCAACTGCTGGACGAACACCGACAGGCCGACCAGCACCGGATCCCTGGTCAGCGACGTCACCAGCAGCGGGGCCGCCGCCGCGACGATCCCGTCCCCGAGCGTCGACACCGCCGACGCCGACCACAGCACCCCGAACGCCCGACCAAGCCCGCCGGCCCGCTTCATCCCGCTTCACCCCATGCCGCGTCCGATTTCCGGGAAACGTCCGACGCTAACGGCAGGGGCCGCCCGCGCGCACATGGTTTTCGGGCCGCGCGGGGACTACTGGCCGGTGCGGCCGTCGACGCGTTCGCGCAACAGGTCGGCGTGGCCGCAGTGGCGGGCGTACTCCTCGATGCGGTGCACCCACAGGGCGCGGACCGGGTCGTGGTCGCGGCCGATCCGGGCGCCCAAGTCCGGGAACTTCGCGAACTCGGCGTCGGTGTCGGCCTGTTCGCGCTCCAGGTCGGCGAACGCGCCGTCCACCACCGATCGCTCGGGCAGCGCACCCTCGAAGTCGCCGTCCGGATCGCCGTACAGCTTGGGCGCCGGCTCGCCCGGGGCGATCCAGTTGCGCCAGTCGCGCTCCACCTCGGCGAGATGCCGGATCAGGCCCAGCAGCGACATGGTGGACGGCGGGACGGAGCGGTGGGCGAGCTGCTCCGGCGACAGGCCCTCGCACTTCATCCGCAGCGTCAGCCGGTAGTTCGTCAAGTAGTCCTGGAACGTGGCCAGTTCGCCGTCCGGCGCCGATCCGTTCGTGTTGCGCGGATCGTCGTCCGGGTCCACCCACATGTCGGGGTACACGCCCGCCTTCGTCCAGCGCTCGGGAAGTTGCTCGCTCATCGTCCGGATGATTCCGGCCCGCCCGGCCGGCGGCAAACGATTTTCCGAGGAAGCGCGCCCTTCGCCCGGTACGCGGACGGCGGGGGTGCTCCACGGGCGGGGCCCGGTAGGATCGGTTGGCGCTGACAACGTTGACATACCGTCGGTGCACCTACTGACCCCCTCGTTGTGGAGCACCCCCATGCCCCTGGCGCTCGTCGCCCTCGCCATCACCGCGTTCGCCATCGGCACCACCGAGTTCGCCGCCATGGGACTGCTCCCGCAGATCGCCCACAGCCTGGACGTCTCCATCCCGCAGGCCGGATGGCTGATCTCGACGTACGCGGCCGGCGTGGTGATCGGCGCCCCGCTGCTCACCGCCCGCACCGCCGGACTGCCCCGCAAGGCCGTCCTGGTGGGCCTGGTCGCGCTGTTCACCGCGGGCAACCTGCTGTGCGCGCTCGCCCCGAACTTCGCCTTCCTCGCCGCCGCCCGGCTGATCACCGGCCTGCCGCACGGCGCGTTCTTCGGCGCGGGCGCCGTCGCCGCCGCCGAACTGGTCGCCCCGCACCAGCGGGCCCGCGCCATCTCGGTGATGTTCTCCGGCCTGACCGTCGCCAACATCGTCGGCGTCCCCGCCGCCACCCTGCTCGGCCAGCACCTCGGCTGGCGCGCCGCCATGCTCGTCGTGGTCGCCATCGGCCTGCTCGGCACCGTCGCCATCGCCCGCCTCGTCCCGCAGCTGCCCGCCCACCCCGGCGCCGGACTGCGCAGCGAACTCTCCGCCTTCCGCAGCGGACAACTCTGGCTCGCCCTCGCCACCGTGGTCTTCGGCTGCGCCGGACTGTTCGCCTGCTACAGCTACATCACCCCCACCCTCACCGAGGTGGCCGGCTTCGCCGACTCCTCCGTCACCCTGGTCCTCGCCCTGTTCGGCGTCGGCATGACCATCGGCAACGTCATCGGCGGCTACGCGGCCGACCGCGCGCTGCGCCCCGCCCTGTGCGGCGCGCTGCTCGCGATGTCCGGCGCGCTCGCGCTGTTCGCCGTCACCGCGCACGCCCGCTGGTCGGCCGCCCTGACGGTGGTGCTGATCGGCATGGCCGGGTTCGCGGTCGTCCCGACCGTGCAGACCCTGGTGATCGACAAGGCCCGCAAGGCGCCCACCCTGGCCTCCGCGACCGTCCAGGGCGCGTTCAACGTGGCCAACGGGCAGGGCGCGTACTTCGGCGGACTCGCGCTCTCGGCCGGCCTCGGCTGGACGTCGCCGACGCTGGTCGGGGCCGGGCTGGCGGTGATCGGCTTCCTGATCGCCGTCGGGTCGTGGATCGCCGACCGGCGGGCGCCGGTGGTGGTCGGCGACCAGCCGGTGGCGGCCGAGCAGGTGGGTGCGACGCTCTGACGGGGGGTCATCGGGGGCTGGCGGTAAGATCACCGGATTTCCGCGCCGGCGGCGCGGAGGTGACCGTTCCGCGCACGTGAGGAGCCCCCGATGCCCAGCACCACCAGCGTCCGAGGCCGGGTCGGCGTCATGCTGCCCCGCGACCTGCCCGCCCGCGACCTGATCCCGTACGTGCGCCGGGCGGAACAGCTGGGCTTCGACGAACTGTGGGTGGTCGAGGACCTCGGCTGGCGGGGCGGCGTCGCCCAGGCCGCCACCGCGCTCGCCGTGACCGACCGGATCACCGTCGGCATCGGCATCATGCCCGCAGGCGCCCGCAACGTCTGCTTCGCCGCCATGGAACTCGCCACCCTCGCCCAGCTCCACCCCGGCCGGGTGACCGCCGGCATCGGCCACGGCATGCCCGGCTGGATGCGCGACGCCGGCGCCTGGCCCGCCAGCCCCCTCACCCTGCTCAAGGAGTACACGACCGCGCTGCGCACCCTGCTGCGCGGCGAGCCCGGCCCCGCAGGCGGACGCTACGTGCGCTGCGAGGGCGTCCAGTTGACGGAACTCCCGGACGTGGTGCCGCCCGTCGTCCTCGGTGTGCGCGGCCCCAAGTCGCAGGCCGCGGCGGGCGAAGTCGCCGACGGGCTGCTGCTGGCCGAACCCGCCACCCCCGCGTACATCGCGAGTTCACGCCTCCACCTCGGCCCCGGGGCCACCGTCGTCACCTACGACGCCGCCGCGGTCGACGACGACGAGAGCGCCGCCCTCGACCAGGTCCGGCCCGGCCTGGCCGCGATCGGCGAACCCGACTGGGCCGCCCACCTCGACCCCCTCCCGTTCGCCGCCGACCTCCGCGCCCACCGTGCGGCCAGCCCCGACGGCGCCGAGTTCGCCCGCACCCTCCCCGCCGAGTGGGTCCGCACCCTCGCCATCGCGGGCACGCCCGCCCAGGCGCGCGAGGCCATCGCGGCCCGGCACGCGGCTGGCGCCACCACCGTCGTCCTCGCACCGGTCGGCGCCGACGCGCTGCGCTCGCTGGAGTCGCTGGCGCGGGTGCTGCCGGCTGCCGTGAGGGGATAGTGAGGGGCATGGAACTGCGTGGGGGCAAGGTCGTACTGCGGTCGGTGGCCGTCGGGGACGAGGAAGTCCTCGGCAGGATCGTGCGGGAGCCGGAAGTCGCCGCGTGGTGGTCGCCCCCCGACGACTTCGCGGGCATGCTTGCCGTCGTCCTCGACGGCGAGGTCATCGGAGCGATCCAGTTCGCGGAAGAAACCGACCCCGAGTACCGGCACGCCGGCCTCGACATCTTCCTGACGGCCCGCCACCACGGCAAGGGACTCGGCACCGACGCCGTCCGCACCCTCGCCCACTGGCTGGTCCACGAACGCGGCCACCACCGGCTGACCATCGACCCCGCCGCGGCCAACACCGCGGCGATCCGCAGCTACGCCAAGGTCGGGTTCAAGCCCGTGGGAATCATGCGGGCCTACTGGCGCGACCACCGGACGGGCACCTGGCAGGACGGACTGCTGATGGACCTGCTCGCGGAGGAGCTGACCTGACCTGCCTGCGCCGGTCGCGGCGCAGCGTCGGTCTTCGAAGCGAGGTCGACGGCGTGCCGGCGGAAGCGTCCGTCAGCGTCCGTCAGCGTCCCGGGGGACGGGCCGGGCCGCTTGCCAAGGAGCGTCAGCGCCGTGAGCAGGGCGAGTGCGGCGAAGATCGCGGCTGCGCCGAATGCGGACTGCCGGCCGGCGAGCGGTGCCCGACCGCCGACCGTGGCGATGCCGGTGCAGATGGCTGCGCCGAGGGCGGTGCCGAGGGCGAAGGAGGCGTCGGCGAGGGCGGCGGCGACGCCCGGGTCCGGGCCGGCGGCGCTGGTCAGTGCGGCGGTCTGCGCGCAGACCGTGGCAGCGCCCTCGCGCCGAACAGGAGCAGTGCGGCCGCGAGCAGGCCGGGGGAGCTGTCGGCGGGCGTGCGGGTGAGGAGCAGGCAGGCGGCACCGAGCAGGGCGGTGCCGGCGGCGGCCACCCGTCGTGGGCCGAGGCGGGGCAAGATCCGCCGGCTCAGCAGGGCGCCTGCGGCGGCCGTCACGGTCATCACCGCTGTCATCAGCCCGAATTGGGCCGCCGATCGGCCGAGTACCCGCTGCGAGCAGGCCGGGGGAGCTGTTGGCGGGCGTGCGGGTGAGGAGCAGGCAGGCGGCACCGAGCAGGGCGGTGCCGGCGGCGGCCACCCGTCGTGGGCCGAGGCGGGGCAGGATCCGCCGGCTCAGCAGGGCGCCTGCGGCGGCCGTCACGGTCATCACCGCTGTCATCAGCCCGAATTGGGCCGCCGATCGGCCGAGTGCCTGCTGCAGGTAGGCGGTGAGGGTGACGAGCATGCCGTCGACGGTCATGCCGGCGAGGAGCAGGAGGAGGTTGCCGCCGATCAGCCCGCGTGAGCGCAGGGAGCGCAGGGACCGCAGGGGGGCGAGTGGGGACGGCGATCGCCGTTCGATCCGGACGAAGAGGCCGATCAGCGCGCCCGGGAGGCGCCCAGGGCCTGGACGGACGGGGCGAGCCCGCACGCCAGCGAGGCCAGGACCCGCAGCGCCATTGCGGCGAGGAACATCCGCCGACGGCCCAGCAGATCCGCCGTGCGGCCGCACAGCGGCAGCAGCCTGCCGAAGGCCAGGGCGCAGACCGTCACGGTCCACTGGACGGCGGGGCCGCGCAGGCCGAGGTGGTGCCCGATCGCGGGCAGGGCGGTGAGCAGGCTGGTGCCGTCGAGGACGGTCAGGGAGAACGCCGCGCCCAGCAGCATCAGCACCCGCCAACGGCCTTGCTGGGCACGGACGTTCGTGGTTGTCACCGTTGCGCGGTGCTGCGCAGGACTTCGGCGGCGAGGGCGTCGAGCCAGGTGCCGGTGCCCTGTTCGCGCCAGCTCGGCTGCTCGTGGCCGTCGAGGAAGGTGCCCTGTTCGGTGAGCAGCAGACGGGTGCCGCCGTCCTCGGGGTGGAACTGGACCGTCGTCAGGGAGACCGTCGCGAGCGTCCCGTTCTCGGAGAGGGTGGAGGTGTAGACGATGCGCTCGTCCTGGACGATGTCGCGGTACCAGGACTCGAAGGTCAGCGCCGCGCCGGTGTCGGAGCGGCCGCGGTTGACCTCGCGGCCGCCGACGCGGAAGTCGAGTGCGTGCTCGGCGTCCGGGCCGGCGAACCAGCGGGCCTTGGCCTCCGGGGCGGCCCAGGCGGCGAACACCGCCGCCCGCGGGGCCGGGTAGAGACGTTCGAGGGTGAACGTGGCGTGGGTGACCAGGCGGTCGGTCATGGTGTGCTCCCTTGATCCGGGCTGTCGCGCTGTGCGGACAGGTGGTCGCCGAGGCGGTCGAGACGGTGTTCCCAAACGGTGCGCTGCGCCGTGATCCAGCCCTCGGCCGCACGCAGCACGGCCGGCTCCAGGTGGCAGGTACGCACCCGCCCGACCTTCTCGGACCGGACCAGCCCGCACGCCTCCAGCACCTGTAGATGCTGCATCACTGCCGGCAACGACATGGCAAGCGGCCGCGCCAACTCGCTGACGGAGGCGGGCCCGCGGACCAGCCGCTCGACGACGGCGCGGCGGGTGGTGTCCGCGAGTGCCTGGAACACCCGGTCCAGCGAACCAGAATGGTTAAGCATGTACTTCACTATTCTCCGCCGGGAGCGATTGGTCAAGTACTTGCTTAACCATTTGGGCGGCGTGCACCTCCTCGCCCGAGGGGTTGGGCGCCAGGCACCCACCCGTTCCGCTCCACCTGGTCCTACGGCACACCCGTCGAACGGGCCCGGTCCCTGGGCATCGAGCACCACGGCCGCGGTCTGGGCACCGAGGCCCGGATCGCCATGCTGCACTTCGCCTTCGACGGCCTGGCCGCCGAGTCGGCGATCTCCGGCTCGTTCACCGACAACGCCGCCTCCGTCGCGATCTACCGCAAGCTCGGCTACCTCCCCGACGGCCTCGAACGCGACAACCGCCGTGGCGAACTCGCCGTCACCCAGCGCTTCCGCCTGGACCGCGCCGACTGGCAGCCCACCCGCCGCTCCGACATCGAGCTGACCGGCCTCGCCGCGTACGCCGAACTGTTCGGTCTCCCCGGGGGAGGCTGAGGAACTGCCGCTCCCGATACGGACGTTGGACGGACGAGTGTCGGGACGGACGATGGAGCGGTGATGCTGCCCTACCTGATCACGCTGGCGGTGCTGGCCGGCGTACTGACCCTGCTCGGCCTGGCCGGGCAGGCGCTGCGGCGGCACCGCGGAGCCGCCGCAGCGGTCGGCGGAATGCTGGCCGCGTACGAGGAGGCGGTGCGCGGCACCTCGTACGCGGCGCACGCCGAACTGCTCGCCGAGGCCGACCGGAAGGCGCCCGTCGAGGTGCCCGGCGGCCGGTTCGAGGGCCGGGCGCTGCTCTCGGACCGCGCGGCCCGCCCCGCGCGGGGGCGGTGGCGGACCGTCAGGGCCTGGTGGCAGCGGGGCTGATCACCACGTTGAGGTGCTTCATGATCGGCTGATCGCTCTGGCTGCTGTAGTCGCCCAGCGCGCACAGCACGTTCATCTCCGGCATGTACCCGGCCGCGCACCCGCGCGGCAGGTCGTACGGGACGGCCAGGTAGCCGTGCAGCGAGCGGGTCGAACCGTCGCGCGCGGTGGCGGTGATGTCGACCGGGTCGAGCTCGGCGAGCCGGCGTTCGCGCATGTCCTGACGGTTCATGAAGACCAGCGTGCGCAGGTTCTTGACGCCCCGGTAGCGGTCGTTGTCCGAGTAGATGGTGGTGTTCCACTGGTCGTGCGAACGCATGGTGCCCAGCACCAGCGTCCCCGGCTTCGGCAGGACGTCCGGCAGCGGCGCCGTGGAGAACTCCGCCTTCCCCGACGGGGTGAGGAACACCAGTTCACGGGCCGGCTGCTTGATCCGGAAACCCAGCGGCAGCCGCACCCGACGGTTGAAGTCCTCGAAACCGTCCAGCACCTTCGCCATGGTGTCGCGGATCCGGTCGTAGTCCTCCACGTACCACTCCCACGGCGTCGCGCTGTCCGGCAGCGCCGCCCGCGCGATACCCGCGATGATGGCCGGCTCGGACAGCAACTGCGCCGACGCCGGGCGCTTCCGCATGCCCACCGACAGGTGCACCATGCTCATCGAGTCCTCCACCGAGGTGGCCTGCACCCCGCCGCGCTGCCGGTCCTGCTCGGTGCGGCCCAGACACGGCAGGATCAACGCCCGCCGCCCGTGCACCAGCTGGCTGCGGTTCAGCTTCGTCGCCACCTGCACCGTCAACTCGCACTTGCGCAGCGCCCGGTGGGTGAACTCGGTGTCCGGCGCGGCCATCGCGAAGTTGCCGCCCATCCCGACGAACACCGTCACCTCGCCGCGCGCCATCGCCCCGATCACCCCCACCGTGTCCAGCCCGTGCTCGCGCGGCGGCTCGAACCCGCACACCTTCCCCAACCGGTCCAGGAACGCGGGCGCCGGACGGTGGTCGATCCCGCAGGTCCGGTTGCCCTGCACGTTCGAATGCCCGCGCACCGGCGACGGACCCGCCCCCTCCCGGCCCAGATTCCCGCGCAGCAGCAGCACATTGACGATCTCCCGGACGGTGTCCACCCCGTGCTCGTGCTGCGTCACCCCCAGACACCAGGAGAAGATCGACCGGTCCGCCTCCCGGTACACCCGCGCAGCCTCCAGCAACTGCGCCCGGCTCAGCCCGCTCTGCCGCTCCAACTCCTCCCACGGCGTGCGCTCGCACAACTCCCGGTACGCGGCGAACCCCGTGGTGTGCCGCTCGACGAACTCCTCGTCCAGCGCCCGCGGATCGTGCCCCGCCTGCTCCAGCAGCGCCTTCGCGATCGCCCGCAGCAGCGCGAGGTCCCCGCCGATCCGCACCTGCAGGTTGAGCGTGCTGGTCGCCGTCGCCCGCAGCAGCGCCATGTCCAGGAACTCGTGCGGCACGATGGTCCGGGTCGCCGCCGCCTCCACCAGCGGATTGACGTGCACCACCTGCGCGCCCCGCCGGTGCGCGTCCGCCAGCGCGGTCAGCATCCGCGGCGCGTTCGACGCCGCGTTCACGCCGAGGATGAACAGCGCGTCCGCCGCCTCCCAGTCCTTCAGGTCGGCCGTTCCCTTCCCGGTGCCGAGCGAGGCCGTCAACGCCCGGCCGGATGCCTCGTGACACATGTTCGAACAGTCCGGCAGATTGTTGGTGCCCAGCTCACGGGCCAGCAACTGGTACAGGAACGTCGCCTCGTTGCCGAGGCGCCCCGAGGTGTAGAACGCCGCCCGATTCGGATCGTCCAGCCCGCGCAGCACCCCGCCGACCAGCTCGAAAGCCTGCTGCCAGGAGATCGGCAGGTACCTGTCCGTCTCCGCGTCGTACACCATCGGCTCGGTCAGCCGGCCCTGGTCCTCCAACGCGAAATCGCTCCACCCCGACAGCTCGGCCACGGTGTGCGCCGCGAAGAACTCCCGCCCCACCCGCTTGCCCGTCATCTCCCAGGTGACGTGCTTGATGCCGTTCTCGCAGATGTCCAGATGCAGGCCCTTGTAGTCGTCCGGCCACGCACACCCCGGGCAGTCGAACCCGCCGCTCTCGTGATTCATCCGCAGCACCGCCCGCGGCCCGTCCACCCACTCACCCGTCCGCGCCAGCACCCGCGCCACCGACTTCGCCGCGCCCCACCCGGCGGCGGGGTGGCGGTACGGCTTCACCTCCGGCTCCTGCTGCTCCTTCGGCTCCTGCTGCTTCGGCTGCGGCTCCTCGGTTGCGGTCACGGCGGCACTCCCATCTCTGCGGCTGGCAACGACCTTCCGGATCCTGCCGCCGCCACCGCTTCGGCCGGCACCGCCCACGCCCACCCGCCGCGGCGAACCACACGGGCGGACGTGGGGCTCACTGACCGGCCGTCACCAGTCCGCCGGCGGCTGGACCAGCTCCGGGCCGCCGCGGTGCCAGGTCGGGAGGTAGTCCTCCGGCGGGGACGGCAGGCTCGCCAGACAGCCGTCCGCGCCGCCAGCGCCGGGAACCCCGGCAGTTTCGCGGCGAATCGGTGGCAGCCGCACGCAAAGGCCGCGCGTACTCGGGCCAGTGGTGGCCACCGGACCCGACCGCTCGGGTGGCGGGGGGTGGGGCCCGCAGCCGTCGGCGGGTGTTGGGGATTGCCGTAACGCCCGTACTGCCGACCGAATCTGGGTACGCTCGCGAGCATGTCCTCCTCAGCGCTGTCCTTCGGTGCCGCTGCCCGCCTGTACGACTCGATCCGGCCCACCTACCCCGTCCAGGCCGTCGCCCGGGCCGTCGGTGCCGAGCCGGTGCGCGTCCTGGACCTGGGGGCCGGTACCGGGCTGCTGGCCGGTGTGTTGCGTGCGGCCGGTCACGAGGTGATCGCGGTCGAGCCCGACGAGCAGATGCGTGCCGTGGCCGCCGAACGCCTCCCGGGCACGCGGGTGCTCGCCGGCAGCGCCGAGGACATTCCGTTGCCGGACGAGTCCGTCGACGCGGTCGTGGTCGGGCAGGCGTACCACTGGTTCACTCCGCAGGACGCCCTGCCGCAGATTCACCGGGTGCTGCGCAAGGGCGGCGTCTTCGCCCCGATGTGGAACATCCGTGACGACCGGACGCCGTGGGTGGCCGCGCTCTCCGGCATCGTCGGCAACGAGGGATACGGCCTGGAAGATGCCTGGCAGTACGGGCCGGTGACGCCGTGGTTCACCGAACCCGAACGCGGCCTGATCGAGCACACCGTGACCGTCCCGACGGACCGACTGGTCGACCTGGTGCGGTCCCGCTCCTCGTACCTGACCGCCGACGCCGCCCAACAGGCCCGCCTGGACCGGGAGATCGGCGAGTTGGCCGCCACCGACCCGGCGCTGGCCGGCCGCGACAGTGTCGAGATGCCCTACCGGACCTGCGTCTACCGGATGCGACGGATCTGATTCCCGGCCGGAGTCCTGGGGTCCGGCGGCCTCACAGCCGGGATCTCAGCACGTCGACCTCGCAGCCCGGCGCGAAGGGGTCGAAGCCGTGCTCGACCAGCCAGCGGACCGCCAGCAGGCTTCGCAGCGACCACCACGCGTGGATCACCTCGCGGTCGACGTCGGTGCCGTAGCCGGTGATGACGTCGGCGAGGTGTTCCTCGTGTCCGAGGGTGAAGGTGGCGAGGTCGTACAGGGCATCGCCCCGGCCGGCCTCGGACCAGTCGATGATGCCCGTGACCTCGTCACCGTCGAGGAAGACGTGCGCGATCTGCAGGTCGCCGTGGGTGAAAGCCGGGGTCCATGGGCGGAGTGCCGCCTCGGCGACCTGGCGGTTGCGGGTGACCAGGTCGGCGGGCAGGACGCCGTTCGCCACGAGCAGCTCGCACTCGGCGTCAAGTTCCGCCGCCAGCACGGCGATGCTCCGCCCGGCCCGCCCGAGTCGGGACGGCAGCGGTGCGTCATGCAGCTTCCGGATGGCAGCGCCCGCCGCGGCCCACGCCGCCGGCGATCCGGTCGACGGCCCGCCGAGGCGGCCGAGCGTCGTCCCCGGGAGAGCGGCCATCGCGAGCGCGGGCGGTTGGTACCACAGGACTTCCGGGGTCGGGACCGGTGCGAGAGACATCGCCTCGACCTCGGCGCCGAGGCGCGCGCCGTCGGCGTCCACCTTCAGGAACACGTCGCCGACGCGCAGAGTCGCACGCTCGGAATGGGCGACGACGACTTCGACTTCATCCATGGGCGCCCAGTATCCCGGCGACGGCCGCCGGCGTCGCCGGGTTTGTCACGTGCGGCGATGCGGCCGTGCCCGGAGGTTCGCAGGCCCCGCAGGCAGGCAGGCAGGACCTGGCGACGAGCTCCCGGCTGCCGGTGCCGTCAGCGGGCCCGGGGGCGGAAGGCCGGGTAGCCGAGGATGACGAGCTGTTCGGCCGGGTTGAGCGCGTACGGAACGCGGAGGCCCGTCGGTTCGAAGCCCAGGCGGGCGTAGAAGGACTGGGCGCGGGCGTTGGACTCGTGGACTCCCAGGGTCAGTCGGGTGACGTCGATGTGGGTCTCGGCGAAGGCTGTGGCTGCCGCCACGAGGGCCGCGGCCGGGCCTGCCGGGCCGCGGTGGGCCGGGGTGACGTAGACGCCGTGGACGTGGGCCGTTTCCGGGACGTCCGGGAGCGGGGCGGCGCCCGCCATGCCGATGAAGGCACCCGAGGGCGCGGACGGGTCGAGGGCGACGAACAGGGCCGCGGAAGGGGAGGTCGCCGCCTCGGTGGCCAGGGCCTGCCAGTCCGCGTCGGGGAGGGCCGCAGTCGCGGCGTGGGTGACGCTGAACGCCGTCGGCGAGTCCTCGAGGGCCTCCAGGCGCAGCGCGCGGAGCGAGGGCCAATCCTCCGGGGTGATACGGCGGATGAGGTGGCGGGCGGGTGTCGGCGAACTCATGGGGCGATCTTCCCGCACCGGGTGTTCTCCTCTGGCGGCGGGGCGGTTCGACCACGAGAAGCACGAGAAGCACGAGAAGGACGAGAAGGACGAACTTGCGGCCCGTAGGCTCGTTCCGTGGTGTCAGCGGAGGGCGGGCGGGAGGTCGAGGCGTTCCATCCGGGTCAGGCACCGGTCGATCTCGGTGGCCAACTCCGTGGCGGTCGTGGGGAATTCCTCGGGGCCGGTGGACAGCAGCTCGGTGACGTTGCCCTCGTCGTCCTCGACGGTGACCGACGCCAGCATGTCGGTGCCGGTGGTGGCGAAGCTGACGGCCAGTTGGGCGATCAGCGTCAGGCCGCCGGCCAGTTCGAGCGTCTGGCCGTCGAGGTAGCAGGCCTCGTCCGGGTGGTCCGAGTACTGCCAGGCCGGGCCCAGCGGTTCCCGTCCGCGCACCGTGCCGGCTTCCGCCCAGGTGCGGGCCAGGCGCTTCAGCCGGAAATGGGCGTCGCGGAGGGCAACTGCCGTGTGCCCGACGTCGTTCATCTGGTTCGCTCCTGCCGGTGGATGGTGATCAGGGGCTCAGCGTAGAGCGAGCCCTGGCGGCCACGTCGCCGCAGGTCACCGGGCCGGTGCGGGCGAGCAAGTGGCGCTCGGGAAGGGCCTGTTGCAGCAGGAGTGCTCACCCGTCCCGGAAGTGCGCACCTGGCCATCAGGGGTGGTGGGGCCGCACAATCGGCAGGATGAAGCCGATGCTGCGCACGACCTCGACCGACTGGTACGGACTGGCCCGCGATCTCGACGGCACTCTGGTGCGGCCGGGGGACGAGGCGTACGGGGTGGCCCGGTTGCCGTACAACTCGCGGTTCGACGTTCATCCGCAGGCGGTGGTGTTCGCGCAGGGGGTCGAGGATGTGCGGCAGACGATCGCCTTCGCCCGCCGGTACGGGCTGCCGCTGGCGGCGCGCGCGGGGACGCACTGCTACGGGGGGTGGTCCACCAGCCCGGGCGTCACGCTCGACCTGAGCCGGATGAACGCGGTCACCACCGAGGGGTCTGCCGCCGACGGGACCGCGACGGTCGGCGCCGGGGCGCTGCTGATCGACGTGTACGACGCGCTGCTCGCCGAGAACCGGAGCATACCGGCGGGCAGTTGCCCGAGCGTCGGCATCGCGGGGCTGACGCTCGGCGGGGGGATCGGAATCGTCTGCCGCGCCTACGGGTTGACCTGCGACCGGCTGGTCTCCGCCCAGGTGGTGACCGCCGACGGCCGGGTCAGGGAGTGTTCGGCGGAGCGCGAGCCGGAGCTGTTCTGGGCGTTGCGAGGCGGAGGAGGCGGCAACTTCGGGGTCGTCACGGAGTTCACGTTCCGCACGCACCCCACGACCGAGGTCACCCGGGTCGGCCTGCGCTGGAGTTGGCGCGACGCGGCCCGGATCGTGGACGCCTGGCAGCGCTGGGCGCCGGGCCAGGCGGACGAGGTCTGGTCCTTCCTGCGGCTGTCCGTCGAGGAGACGGGCGAGTGCGTGGTGGAGTCGGGGATCTACGTCCTCGGCGAAGAGCCCGACGTGGCAGAGCAGTTGGTCGCCGCCGTCGGTATCCAGCCGCTCGAGCTGAGCAACGAGGTCCTCTCCTACCAGGAGATGATCATGTCGACGACGGGGATCCCGGGCAGCGTGACCCAACTCCGCCTGACCGGGCAGACACCGGACGCCGTGATCGACCGGCCGCCGTTCGTCGCGACGTCCAACTTCTTCCCGGTCCTGCTGCCGCCCGCCGGCATCGACGCGCTGGTCGGTGCGGTCGAGCGCCGTGCGGCGGACGGCGGTCCGGCCTACGTCCTGCTGGACAGCCTGCAAGGGGCCGTCGGACGGGTGGCGCCTGCCGACACCGCATTCGTCCACCGCGACGCCCTGTTCTCGGCGCAGTACCACAGCGTCTTCGAGCCCGGCGCGCCGGCCGCCGCCCTGGACGCGGCAGCCCGCTGGCAGCAGGACCTGCGCCGCGCCATGCGCCCGTGGGCCGGCGACCGCGCGTACGTCAACTACGCCGACCCGTACCTCAAGGACTTCGGCCACGCGTACTACGGGGCCAATCTCGCGCGGCTGGTCGCCGTCAAGGCGGCGTACGACCCGGACGGGTTCTTCGACTTTCCGCAGGCCGTCGGGCGGGGGTGATCCCCGATTTCAGGTGCCGGATCGGGCCCGGACCGACCGGGCCACCAACTCGGCGGCCCGGCGGACCTGGTCCGAGTGGGCGGCGGGCGACTGGGCAGTGACGACGAGCCCGAGGGTGTCGGTGAAGGCGACCAGGTGATGGCACTGCCGCCACGCGATGCCGTCGTGCTGGTAGGCGAGTTCGACGGCCTCGAACGCGGCCTCGGTGCGGTGACCGACGATGGTCTGACCAGGGGCGACGAACTGGGTGAGCGGCGGGATCCGATCGAGGCTGCGCGGGCCCTGGAGGTAGATCACGGAGCCGGCCGGCCCGAACAGGCAGAACGGCGTGGAGGTGTCGCCGGCGGGCGGGGAGTCGATCGAGAAGCCTTCCGGCCACTCGACCGAGAACGGCGAGGTCTCGATCCGCCAGACGCGCTCGTCGGGTCCGGCCAGCACCTCGACGACCTCGGTCGCCGACCGGGCGTCCGCCAACTCGATCGTCGGCTGCGCCGCAGGGCCAGTCACGACAGCGGTGTGGGCGGTCTGCCCTTCCCAGCGGGTCACCCGTACCGTGCCCGGCGCGTGGTCCGGGCGCTCGAAGGTGTAGGGCCAGACCGGTATCAGCGTCATGCCGAAACCGGTCAGCCGAGCGAAGACGTGACCCATGTACCCCTCCGAGGTGCAGAAAGCCCTCATGATCGCAGGCGGCGGGATCGGGCGAGCAGCCGTGTCATTGTAGTAACAGCAACTGCTGTCTGGAGGTGTCGGTCGTGCTGCTGTGGATCAACGGGCCGTTCGGGGGCGGGAAGACGCAGACCGCGCACAACCTGGCCCGTCGGCTGCCGGGAGCCGTTGTCTGCGACCCCGAACACCTCGGCTTCGGCCTGCACCGGATGCTGCCCCCGGCGCTGCGCGGCGACTTCCAGGACCTGGCCGCGTGGCGCACCGGGACCGTCGAGATGCTCGACCTCGCCGCGCGCCGTCACCCCGGCCCGCTGATCGTGCCGATGACCGTCACCGATCCGGCGTACTTCGCCGAGACCGTCGGCCGCCTGCGTGAACTCGGCCACGACGTACGGCACTTCGCCCTGCTCGCCGACCGCGCCGCCGTGCTGCGCCGCCTCGCCGAACGCGAACCCGTGCACCACCTGCGGCGCCTCGCCCGGCTGCCCGCCCCGCCGCACGGGCAGAGCTTCGCCGTTCGCCGCCTCGACGACTGCCTCCACCGGCTCGCCGACCCCGCCTTCGCCACCCACGTACACACCGACCGGCTGACCGTCACCCAGGTCGCGGACCGCATCGCCCAACTCGCCGGGCTGCGCCCCGCCCCGGACACCGACACGGCGCTCCGGGCGACGCTGCGCCGGGCCGGCGTCAAGATCCGGCATCTGCGGGTCGGTTGAGAGGGCGCTGTTGAACTGCCGGTCGGGTGGCAGTAGTTCGCGCCGGTGTCGGCGGACGGGCGCGTCGCGGTTGACGCAACGGGGGCAGTGGCGTTGGTGGCCGGTGCAGGTCGTGAAGGCCGTCTCATGATCGCGGGTTTCACTGCCAACCCAGCTGCTTCGACCAGTCACCCCGGAAGCGATAGCCGCGGCCGTCACCGACCTCCTTCATTCCGCCGGGAACAACGTCCTCGTGGTACGGATACTGCTTCGTCACCGCCGCCAGCAGGAACTCCAGGAAGCCACCCTCGAACAGGTCCCACTCCCGCGCCGAGTTGAACTCGGCAGCAACCGGCCAGCGGTCCGGGTCCGGCCCCCGCATCAACCAGAAGAAGTGGTCGGCGTTCCCGTTGTTACCCCAGTTCAGAAGCCCGCCCTCGGCCGGGAACATCGGATACGGGCACTCGTCGTAGTCCCCGTCCAGGTAGGCCTGGCCCAGGGAGCCGGAGTACCCGTAGGGATCCGTCGTGTGGTAGAGGAATCCCTCGAAGCCGAGCGGCTGCGCGATCTCGAGGCCGGGCGCTGCCGATGGCGTGTAGATGTGCAGCTCGTCGCTGATGCTGACCCTCCCGTACCGGTCGGCGAACGCCCGGTAGTCCGCAGGCAGTTGGAAACCGAGCACCTCGGGCCCAAGCTCCCACGGCACCGGAACCACTCCGCCCGCGGGCGGCGGCCCGATCACCGTGCCGAGCCGGTCCAGCATTTCCTCGATGTCCACGTCCACTCCCGTCAGCCGCTCGTTCCCGCCGGAGGCTATCCGCCAGTGGGGACACCGGAGGTGGGAGGCCGCACTTCTGACTGGCCGCAGAAAGCAGCGGCGCTCAGGAGGGCGTTGAGGCGGTCGCGGTGCGCGCGCGGTGGCGGCGGACGGCGTCGCGGTTGGCGCAGCGGGGGGAGCAGTAGCGCTGGCGGCCGGTGCGGGAGGTGTCGGCGAAGGCCGTTGCGCATTCGGGGACCTCGCAGCGGCGGAGGCGGTGCATGCCGCGGCCGGCCAGGTGCAGGGCGGTGCCGACCGCGAACAGGGTGAACAGGAGGGCGCCGAGCGGCTGTTCGGCGTCCCGGTAGTGCAGGTGCCAGCCGGTGTCGGCGTGGGAGGTCAGGCGGGGGTAGGCGGCGGCCTCGGCCAGCATGCGGTTGAGCAGGTCGGCGCGCTCCTGCTCCCCGCCGGCGTCGACGACCTTCTCCCAGGCGTCGAGTGCGGCCAGGGCGCGGCCGAGATCGTCCGGTGCCACCGGGCGTTCCAGGGCGAGGCCGGCGGCGAGGCAGCGGTCCGCCAGTTCGTCCGCGCTCCCGGGGCGGCGGTTGGCCAGATCCGCGGCCAGGTTCACCGCGTCCTCGCCGTAAGGGTTGAGCTGCACAAGGGCATTACAACAGGGTGGGCGGCATGACACAACAGACCGCCGCACGTGCCGGATCCGCGCGCCGCAACCCGTTGCCCTATCGCTGGGTCGTGCTGGGCATCGCGACGTTCACCCAGGCCGCGTCCGGCTTTTTCGTGGGCGGGATCGGGGCGCTCGGAGTTCAGCTTCAGAGCGCACTGGACCTGAGTACGGCGCAGCTGGGCCTGCTGGTCTCGGCGGCCCAACTCGCGCCGCTGGTCGGCCTGTTGGTGGCAGGTGTGCTGCTGGACCGGTACGGCGAGCGGTGGGTGGTGGGGACCGGCGCCGGCGTGGTCGGGCTGGCGCTCGGGCTGGGGAGCCTGGCGTCCGGTTACCCGGCGCTGCTGGGTGCGCTGCTGGTGGTCGGTGCGGGGTACAGCACCGTCCAACCGGGCGGGAGCAAGTCGGTGGCGTCCTGGTTCGACGCGTCGCAGCGCGGCTTCGCCATGGGCGTTCGCCAGGCCGGGCTGCCGCTCGGGGCGGCGCTCGCCTCGGCCGTACTCCCAGTGGTGGCGAGGGAGTTCGGGTGGCAGGCGACCCTGGTGACGGGGTGCGGGGTCGCGCTGCTCGGGGCCGGTCTCTTCATGGGCTGCTACCGGAGGCCGCCCGGGCCGGCCGGGCCGGTGGAACCGTCGCTCCCGCTGTCGGCGCAGCTGCGCGCGCGGCTGGGCATGCTGCGTGAACCGGCGATGGTGAAGATCATGCTGGCGGGGACCAGCCTGGTCTCGGTCCAGTGCGGGGTGGGCGTGCTGACAGTGCTGCACCTCCACCGGGAGGCGTCGCTCGGCGCCGGGCAGGCCGCCCTGGTGCTGGTGGCCGCGCAGGGCGCCGGAGTGGTGGGACGGGTCTGCCTGGCCGCGTGGAGCGACCGCAGCAGGTTCGGTCGGCATGCCGTGGTGCTGGTCTGCATGGTCGCCGTCGTCGTCGGGCTCGCTCTGCTGATGACGCCGGTCGGGGGTGCTCCGGTGGTCGCGTCCGGCGTCTTCGTCTGGCTCGGCTTCTTCGGCTTCGGCTGGTACGGCCCGTGGGTCGCCCACGTCACCGAGACGGCCCCGCCCGGCCGGACCGGCTTCGCCCTGGGCCTGGCCATGTCCGTCAACCAGGTCGCCATCATCACGGTGCCGCCCGTCCTCGGCCTGCTGGTCGACCTCACCGGCAGCTTCACCCCGGCCTGGGCGCTGCCGGCGCTGCTGACCGTCGCCGCTCTGTCCGTCACGGTCGGCGCGGAACTCCGCAGCCGGCGGCGCGAATCGGGTAGCCCGCGCGTCCCCCGCCTCGGCTGAAACCCGCTGGACAGCGGCCGGACACTTGGCGTCATGGCCATTACCCAGCAGCTCGCCCGGATCACCCCGGACCACTTGGAGCGCTGCCGCCGGCACGCCGCACTCCACGACGGCGATCCGGACTGGGACCCGCCCGCCGGGGACCACCTCGACCTCGACTGGTCCCCGGTCGCGCTCCGGGCCGTCTGCGAACGTGCGGGCCTGGAGAGGACGCAGGTGGACGCCCTGCGCCGCGCGCTCGACGGCTCCGCGGCGGTCGACCTGGGTGTCCTGAACACCTGGCCGCACCCGATCGCCTTCGTGGGCCCGGCCACCGCACTCACACCCGCCGAAGTCGCCGAAGTCGCCGCCGAGTTGGCCGAGATCGACTTCCCCGCCCTGCTCGACCGGCTCCCGTCCGGCCCCACCCTGGCCGCACTGCTCGGCTTCGACCTCGACGGCGACCCGGCGCGCTACCTGCTGGGCCACCTCCACGCCTTGCAGGCGTTCTACGTGGGCGCGGCCCGGCGCGGGCTGATGACCGTCCTCTGGTGGGACTGACCCAGCGCCTCCGCCCGCCCGGCCAGTTGGTCCAGGAAGTCGCGTAGACAGCCGGCCTCGAGCGCGAACCCGGCGTCGCGGGAGGCGGCGAGCGAGCGCAGCACCCGGCCGTCGGTGGTGAGGGCGAAGAGCAGGCCGCCGCCGTCGCTGGCGAAGACCAGCGGGTGCGGGCCGTGGGCGGCGACCAGGTCGGGCGGGTGGACGAAGAAGCCGTGGTCGACGTCCGGGAGGTCGGCGGCGGCGATCTCGCGGTAGAGCGCGGCCAGGTCGGCGGGCAGCGGGCCGAGAGCCTCCGCGGCAGCGCGAGTGGCGGGCGTGGCCGGGTGCACCGCGTTGACGCCCGGTGGGTAGCCGAAACGGTCCTCGAAACCGGCCGTCAGGTCGGCGAGTGCCGCGTTCGTGCGGGCCTGCCAGGCGGCGATCGCGTCGGAGGTGAGTGGGTCGACCATGCTGCGCACCGTACCGGCCCCGGGGGACGAGCCCTGGGGCGACCTGGTGCAGGCGGTGGCGCGCCACCGGCCCCGGAGGGAGATGCTCTCGGGGCCGGTGGGGGAGGGCCGAACTACCAGACGGGGGCGAGGAGTTCGCCGGTGGTGGCGTGGTGGACGGCGATGGCCTCGACGGGGCACATCTCGGCGGCTTCGGTGAGGTCGGGGGACGGGGTGGCCGTGGGGTGGAGGGGGGTGGCGCGGCCGTTGGGGGCGAGGGTGAGGGCGTCGGGGGCGGTGCGGGCGCAGAGGCCGCTGCCGATGCAGCGGGACTGGTCGACCGTCACGACGACGGGGTCGGTGCTCACCAGGTCACCTCCAGGCGCAGCGGGCTGCGGGTGAGCAGGCCGGTGCGCCAGGCGATGTCCTCGACGGGGGCGGCGAGGCGGAGTTCGGGCAGGACGCGGGCCAGGTGGTGGAGGCCGAGTTCGAGTTCCATCCGGGCCAGCCAGGCGCCGAGGCAGTGGTGCGGGCCGGCGCCGAAGGTCAGCGACGGGGTGCCGAGCGGCGTGAACAGGTCGGTGGGGCCGGGCGGGTAGACGTCCGGGTCGAGGTTGGCGGCGCCGGCGTCGCAGGCGATGATCGCGCCCTCGGGAATGACCACGCCGCCGATCTCCACGTCGGTGACGGCCCGGCGGAGCAGTCCGGGTGCGGAGGTGCGGTCGCCGAGCGGGACGGTGCGCAGGATCTGCTCGGTGGCGGCGGTCGCTGCCGACAGGTCCTCGCCGATCTTCCGCCAGGCGTCGGCGTGTTGGGGGTCGAGCAGGTAGACCAGGGCGTTGCCGAAGCTGGTCATGGTGGTCTCGTGTCCGGCGATCACCAGGCCGATGGTGAGCGAGGTCAGCTGTTCCTCGGTCACCCCGCCGGTCTGGTCGGCGGCCTGCACCAGCGAGCTCACCAGGTCCTCGCCGGGGTTCTTGCGGCGGGCCACCACCAGCTGGTACCCGAACTCGCTGAACTCCCGGATGGCGGTGCGGATTTCGTCCGCCGTGTACGCCGTGGTGGACAGTGCGTGGTCGCTCCAGTGGCCGAGCCGGTCGATGTCCAGGCCGTCGAGTTCCATCAACCGGCTGATCACCCGGACGGGCAGCGGCTTGGTGAGCGCCGCGACCACGTCCGCGGGCGAGCCCGAGGCGACCAGGTCGTCCACCAACTCCCGTACCACGCCGTCCACCCAGGGCCGCCAGCGTTCGATCGCCCGTGGCGTGAAAGCGCGCTGCACGGTGCGGCGGATCAGCTGGTGGTCGGGGCCGTCGCTGTTCAGCATCGACGCCGGGTCGTCCAGGATGTTCGGCGTGAGCGTCAGCGGCGGCGCGTCCGGCGCGTACAGCGTGGCCCGGCCGAAGCCGGGGTTGGCGAGCGCCTGCCGGACGTCCGCGTGCCGGGTCAGCACCCACACCGGGGTGCCGGTCGGCAGCGCCGCCAGCCTCGGCGGGCCGGGCTCGGCGCGCAGCAGGCAGTGCAGGGGCACCAGCGGCTGCGCGTCGGGGGCCTCGGGGTGCGCGGCGGTGGTCATCCGTCCTCCTGGCGAGAGATCGCAGGCTGCCGACCGGCAGCCACCCCCGACCGTATGCGGCACACCCGCCCCGCAGCAGTACGGAATCCAGCCACCCGTGGAATCTCAACCGGCGGACAGGGGGCGGGTATTGGCCCGGACGGGGATTCAGCCGGCGACGACGGCCATCGCCTCGATCTCGATCAGGATCTCGGGCCGGAACAGCGCCGCCACCTGCATCGCCGAACTCGCCGGGAGCCGCGCCGGGTCGATGTACGCCGCGCGGGCCTCGCGGATCGCCGGAAGGTATCCGATGTCGGTGACGAAGATGGTCAGCTTCACCACGTCGGCGAAGCTCGCGCCGGCCGCGGACAGGCAGCGGTCCAGGTTCGCGAACACCTGCCGGGCCTGCGCCTCGGGGTCGCCTTCGCCGACGACCCGGCCCTGCTCGTCGAGGGCGACCTGCCCGGAGACCTGGACCAGCCGGCCGGTGCCGGTGACCACGTGGGTGTAGCCGGTGGCTGGGGCGACGCCGGGCGGCTCGGTGATGTGGGTGAGGTGCGAGGAGTTCATGACGATCATCCTCGCCCAGCCGGGCCGCCCCGCGCACCCCCAATTCGGCGTGCGTCAATCCTCGATCTGCGGCAACTCCCGCAGGAACGGCCGGTCGCCGTCCGGAAGTCGCTCGAGCGGACCGGCCGCCCGCAGCACCACGCCGAGCACCGCGTCCGGGTCGCACGCGTAACCGCCGCTCGCCCAGGCCGCGTTGGCCTCCACCACCGCCCAGCCGCCGGGCGTGCGGCCGACGTCCACCACCGCCGCGCTCGGCAGCGGCGCGCACTCCGCCGAGGCCGCCAGCACCTCGGCGACGAACGCCTCCGGTCCGTCCAAATCGTCGGCGCCGATGGACAGTTCGCCGTCACGCGCGTACCGGGACGCCGCCCGGACCGTGCCGTCCAGCACGAACAGCCGGTACTCGACGGCGAATTGCACCACCTCGCTGACCAGCACCGACACCTCCCCGTCCAGCAGCTCAGGGCCCGGAAGCTCGCCGCCGTCGCGGTACACCCGCGCCGCGAAGTGCTTGTCCGCCGGGGCCTTCACGAACGCCGGCCCGGTCAGCCGGCGCGCCGCCGCGAGGGTGGTCAACTCGACGGTACGGCCGGTCAGTTCACGCGGCAGCGCGGCCAGCCAGCCGGCCGAGGGCTCCAACAGGCCGAGCCCCAGCGCCCCGCCGACCGCGTCCCCGAACAACGGGCCGCCGTACAGGTGCACCTGCTGCCCCAGCAACTCCTGCGGGGCCCGCCAGGACGATGCCGTGAACGCCCGCATCCCGCGCCGGCCGGCGGCCGTACGCAGTTGCAGACCGGTCTCGTTGATCCGGGGCGCGAGCAACAGGGTGGGGGAGAGGACGTTCATGCCGGTGATCATGACGCGCCGACACCCCGCCCCGCCAGCGGATTTCCCGAACCCGGGCCGGACTCAGCAGGCCGGCGGACGCTCCGGGCGGCCCCAGTCGGCGCCGGCCGCCGTGCCCGCCCCGTCGGTCAGCTGGAAGCAACTGCCGTACGGCCACACGGTGACCGAATCCGGCCGACGGTCGACCCCGAACAGCCCGTGCGGGCCGGCCGTGCCCCGCCACGATCCGTCCTCGCCGGACGCCGGGGTGACCACCGCGAACGTCCGGCCCGGGGGGATCCAGTAGGCCCCGGACCACGGCTCCACCGTCAACTCCACGGGTTCCTCACCGCTGTTGCCCACCAGCAGCCGTGCCGTTCCCCGCGCGACCATGCTCAGCCCCTCCCACGTCAGGCCGCCCCGCGCACCGGGACGGTGGCACTCACCGGCGTCCGGGCGGGCACCGGGTGGCTCAGAGAGTACGGCGCATCGCCAGCCGCGGCCAGCGGTCCAACCCGTGTTCGGCCTCCCGCGCCCGCACCTCCCGCAGCTCCGGCCCGAGCAACTCCGCCGGCACCGGCCGGAACCCGCAACGGGCGTAGTACGGCGCGTTCCACGGCACCTCCGCGAACGTCGTCAGCGTCAACGCCGGCAGCCCGTCGGCCCGCGCCACCTGCGCCGCATGCTCCAGCAACGCGCGCCCGACACCCCGGCGCGCCGCATCCGGATGCACCGAGACCTGCTCCACGTGCAACGCGTCGTCCACCCGCTCGGCGATCAGGTACGCCACCGGCCGGTCCTCGCCGTCCACCGCCACCCACGCCAGCCCCGCCTCGACATACCGCCCCAACTCCTCGACCGACAGCGGCTCGTCCTCCGCGATCTCCGCCATCCCGACCTCGTGGAACCACCGACCGGCGGCCCGCTCGATCTCCTGAAGCGCCGACAGTTCCCCGACCTGCACCGTTCGTACTCGCATGCGCCTCATTGTGCCCCGCCCGGCAGGCGCCGGGCGCACCCGCCGCCGTAGGATCACCCTGCGCCGGTGGGGGTCAGGGGAGTTGAGATGCCGGACGGTTCGTTCGCCGTGTTCCGGTCAGTGCCGGTGATCGCGGTGGCGCTGGTCCGCTCCGCCGCACTGCGGGAGCACGGCTCGCGTGTCGCCAGGCTCGCCGCCCATGTGTTCCCCGGCATCGCGGCAGTGCCGGCGCTGTCCGTGGGGTGGGTCGGGTGCGTGGTCGTCGCGGGGTTCGGGGAAGGCTGAGCGGCGCCGCGGGGGCAAATGCTGTGGCGGCGGGCCCGTGTGGAGCCCTACGCTGCCCGCCATGATCGACGGGGTGGATGCACGCCAACTGTACGAATCACTGATGTCCCGCGAGGGCGGGCGAACGACCCGAGACGTGCTCGACCGGTGGCTGGCGCGTGCCCAGGGCGGCTACCGCGGCGCCGTGGCGCGGGCGGGCGAGCACGCCACCCGCTGGTGGGAGGACGAGGAGTCCGTGCCCTCCGGGCAGTACCTTGTCTGGGAGTTGTACGCCCTCAGCCGGGTCAGCGACCTCCTGGTGTTCGACCACCAGCCGCCGTGCACCGACGGCAGGGAGGTCGAGCCGTGGCTGCACCTGCCGGTCTCCGCCTGCCGCGAGTTCTTCACCGGGCTCGGCATGACAGGCTTCGACGGCGACGGCGCGTTCGACCCGTTCCTGCACGAGATCGTCGAGGTCGAGCAGGCCGCCGACCCCGACGCGCCGATCGAGATCACCGAGGTGTGCTGGCCCGGCCTGATGCTCGGCCAGCTCCTGTTCGTCCGTGCGGGCGTGCGGATCCGGGCCGGCGCCCGCCACGCGCAGGCCGGCGTCGCCGACAGGTTCCCGCTGTACTGGACGTACCGCCGCCGCGGCCGCCGCGTCCACGACCGGTCGCACGGCTGGGGCTCCAACTCCCAGTGGCGCACCGACTTCCGCCTCGACTACCGCACCCCGGACGGCGACCACCTCAACGTCCAGGGCGACCGCCCGATCGACGGAGACCCCGAACTCGCCACCGACCACCCGCTGAACCTCAGTCCCGAGGAACGCGCCCTCACACCCGGCGAACGCCGCGACCTGCTCCGCAACCGCACCCTGCTGCGCGTACCCGAGGCCATTGACGTACTCGGCGAACCGAGCCGCTGGGAGGACGACCTCATCGTGTTCGAGTGGCGGCTGCCGGAGGCGTAACAGGCCTCACCGGAGCCCTGGCTCAGCCGACCCGGAGGCAGACGACGCCGGCGAGAGCGTCGCGGCCGGACGCTGGACCGGGACGAATCGCAGGTCACCGGGCCCGCCCCTGCCGCTCCCGGCGGTCAGCTCTCGGCTGGGAGGCGGCCGGTGCGGATCGCCGTGAGAAGGGCGGCGTGGTCGGCTTCGGACTGGTCGGCGTAGGTGATGGCGAAGGCGGTCAGGGCCTCGTCGAGGCGGTCGTCCTTGCCGCAGTAGCCGGCGATCAGGGCGGCGTCGGCGGTGTGGGCGTGGGCGCGGGCGAGGAGGGCGGCGGTGAGGCGGGCGTAGTCGTCGAGTTGGGCGGGGGTCAGGGCGGCCGGGTCGACGCTGCCCTTGCGGTTGCGGAACTGGCGTACCTGGTACGGGAGTCCGGCGACGGTGGTCCAGCCCATCAGCGGGTCCGACACCACCTGCATGCGCTTCTGGCCGAGCACCACCCGGCGGCCCTCGTGGCCGCCCTCCGCGGGTATCGGGAACCCGGCCCGCACCAGGTGCGGCAGCAGCACCGACGGGCGGGCTTCCTTCACCTGGAGCACCAGCGGCCCGCCCCGGCGGTCGGTCAGCAGCACCACGTACGAGCGGGTGCCGACACTGCCGGTGCCCACCACCCGGAACGCCACGTCCTGGACCTGGAACCGGCCCAGCAGCGGGTGCAGTTCCGCCGGCACGGTGTCGCGGTAGGAGGCCAACGCGCCTGCCACCAGGGAAGCTTGACGGTCCGTCACATCGGTCAGGATCGGCGGCGCCGGAACGAACCGCCAACCCCCGTCCTCCGTAAGGACGGTGGAGCGCGCCGCGAACTTCGCGCCGGTGTTGCGCAGCGCCTTCGCCGACACCGCCGCCAGCACCTCGCTCAGCTCGTGCGCGTCCGCGAACTCCACCAACTGGTGCTCGGCGATGGCGTCCCAGGCGTTCCACGCGTCCAGCGCCGGCAGCTTGGCCAGCCGCCGCACCGTCCGCCGGTAGGTCGCCGCCGCGTCGAACGCGGCCTGCCGGCAGGCGAGTTCGTCCGCGCCCAGCTGGCGACCGGCCAGGACGAGGCTCGCCACCAGCCGCTTCAGGTCCCACTCCCACGGGCCGACGACCGTCTCGTCGAAGTCGTTCAGGTCCAGCGCCAGCCGGCCCCGGGCGTCCCCGTACAGGCCGAAGTTCGCCGCGTGCGCGTCCCCGCACAGCTGCGCGGTGACGCCGCTCACCGGGGTGGTCGCCAGGTCGTGCGCCATCAGGCCGGCCGAACCGCGCAGGAACGCGAACGGCGACGCCGCCATCCGCCCGACCCGCAGCGGCACCAGGTGCGGCAGCCGGCCGACGTTCGCCGACTCCACCGCGGCCAGCACGTCGGGCCGGGACGCCGACAGCACCAGCCCGGCGTGCGACTCCAGCGGCACCCGCTCCCTCAGCAGCTTCCCGCGCCGCTTCGGGCCCTCCGGGTCCGGGGCCGAGGCGAACCCGTCCACCGTGAACCGCCGAGCGGAGAAAGACAGTTGCCCGCCCTCCCGGACCTCCACCGTCGCCACCCCGGACTCCCTCCGCCACCGCGCCGCACTCCGGCAGGGACCGCCCCCACCAGCGGTGACGCTACCCGGCCCGGCCCGCACCCCAGCGGGCGGGTCCGCCCCGGGCCGCCACGGAGCCGCCCGGGGGCCCGCCGTACCATGCGGGCATGGCACACGACATCCACAACCTCGACCCGGCCTACCTCGCGTTCTGGCGCGAGTACCAGCTGTGCACCCTCACCACGCTGCGCCCCGACGGCACCCCGCACGTGGTGCCCGTCGGCGCGACCTTCGACCCCGAGACCGGGATCGCCCGGGTGATCAGCAGCCGGGAGAGCCGAAAGGTCCGCAACGTGCTGGCCGCCGGCGAGGCCGGGCAGCGGGTCGCCATCTGCCAGGTGGACCGGGCGCGTTGGGCCACCCTGGAGGGCCGTGCCGTGATCCGGCAGGACGCCGCGTCCGTCGCCGACGCCGAACGCCGCTACGCCGAGCGCTACCGCCAGCCGCGCGAGAACCCGGAGCGGGTGGTCATCGAGATCACCGTGGACCGGGCCCTCGGCCGCGCCTGAGCGGTGTTCAGGCGCGCGCCGTGACGACGTGGAAGGTGACGGTGGCCAGGAACGGGCCGGTGGCGAGGTGCGCGAGCCAGCGGTCGGCGTCGGCGGGGGAGAGGTAGCCCGCGGCGACGGCGCGCCGGGTGACCCGCTGGAGGCCGAGGACCCGGTCGGCGGAGGCCACCTCGCGGAAGACCGGCGTCAGCGGGTGGACGTCGACCACCTCGAGACCGGCCTCGGCGGCCAGCCGCGGCAGTTGACTGCCGATCCGGGCGTTGCGCACCGCGTGGTCGGTGACGTACCGGGTGTACGCGGCGGTCAGCGACGGCTCCGGGTGGTCGATCGTCAGGGTGCCCCAGTCCGGTTCGCCCAGCACCAGCAGGCCGCCGGGACGCAGTACCCGGCGGGCCTCGCGCAGCGCGAGCGCCGGATCCGCGACGTGCTGCAGCACCCGGTCGGTGCGCGCCCGGTCGCAACTGGCGTCCGCCAGCGGCAGGTCGTGCACATCGGCGAGCCGCACCGCGACCTGGAACAGGTGCGCCGTCCGGTCGGTGGCCGCGTCGGCCGCCTCCCGGTCGTGGTCCACCCCGTACACGGTGCCCTCCGCGCCGACCGCCTCGGCCAGCGCCGCCAGGTCCGTGCCCGGGCCGCACCCCAGGTCCACCACGGTGTGGCCGCGCTCGGCGGCGAGCGCTGTGAGCATCGTCGCCTTGTAGGCGAGACCGAGATCCGAGACGGCCAGTCGATCCAGGTAGGCGATCGGGTGGGGCGGCACGGTCTCGAACACAGGGGAGGTCATGACCGGAAGTCAATCAAACCCGGACTCGCCAGGGAAGCGTCTTTCGCCAGGACAAGGGGCGTACGCCGGGGAGGTCAGGGGGAGCGGCAGCGCGTTCGACGGGGGAGCCGTGGCGCATTCCCGACCCTGCGCCGGACCGGTCGTCATCGGCTCCGCGGAGCCACCGGCGGTAGCGCGTCAGTGGCTTCGCGGAGCCACCGGCGTCAGCGGGACGGTGAGTTGGGTCTCGGAGTCGAACGTCCGCGCCGCGTCGAAGGTTCCGGTCAGGTCCGGGTGGCGGCCCAGCAGGTCGTGGGCCTGCGCGAGGGCGTCCGGTTCGAGGCGACGGGTCAGGCCAAGGTGCGGCATCCAACGGCCCGGCAGATACAGCGGATTGGGGTCGGGGGCGGCGGCCAGCAGCCGCCACACCTCGCGGTGCAGCTCCACCAGCTCCGGGCTCGGCACCACGCCCCAGGCCAGCACCCGCCGCCGGCTGCGCGCGCTGAACGACAGCAGACCGGTGAACCGGACCTCCAACGGCAGTGCGGCGGCCAGGAGTTCACCCAGCTCCGCGAGCTGCTCCGGTTCGACCGCCCCGCACGCCGCCAGCGTCAGGTGCGGCCGGTGCGCCGGGTGCGGATTGTCCGCCAGCGAGTCCACCCCGCCGTCGGCCAACTGCCGCCACACCGTCCGCACCGCCCGGTCCAGCGCCGGGGCGCAGGTCAACTCGATGGTTCGCATGCCCCCACCGTAGGGCCCGCCCCGGGCGCACCCGCGACCGACCCGTGTGATGGGCTGTGCGGATGCGCACCAGCGACCCGCACCCGCCACGCCCACCGCACCCGTCCGAGCCCCACCGTCCGCTGCTGGAAAGGACATTGACGTCCAGTCAGATGCGCAGCCGCGCCCGCTGGCTGCTGGCCGCCGCGGCCGTCGTCGCACTCGGCCTGGTCGCCCCCGGCCTGCTGCCGTCCGCCGCCGGTGCGCTGCTCGGCGGGGCGCTCTACACCGCGCTGCTGCACACGCTGCTGATGGCCGCCGCGCCCCGCCTGCGGCCGTGGACCGCCGGTGCCGCCGCGCTCGCCACCAGCTTCGCCGTCGAGACGTTCCAGCTCACCGGCGTCCCCGAGACGCTCGCCGCACACAGCCGCCTGGCCCGGCTCGCCCTCGGCACCACCTTCGACCCGTCCGACCTGCTCGGCTACACCCTCGGCGCACTCGCCGCCGTCGCCGCCCACCTCGCCGCCCGCCGCCTCGCCGGGGGGCGCGGCCGGCAGTAGGCGGGGGAACAGCCGAACACGGCGTGTCGGCCGGGCCGGCGGGGGGACGCGCCGCAGGGCAGATGGGTACATTTGGGACATTCTGGAGCAGAGCACAGGCTTCGCGCGTCCACGCACAGCAGGCCGAACCGCCACAGAAGGCCGAACCGCCTTCGGAAAGGGTCTCCATGCACCCCGCCCTCAGCCCCGCCGTCCTCGCCGAGCTGCGCCGGCCGCGCCCGTACCCGGCGGTGTCGATCCTGATGCCCACGCACCGGCGGGAGCCGGACAACGCGCAGGACCCGGTCCGGCTGCGCAATCTGGTGGCCGAGGCGAAGGAGCGGGTCCAGGCCGATCCCCAGGTCGACCGCGCCGTCCGGATCGACGTGCTGGGGCAGCTCGACCAGGCCCTCAAGGAGGTCGACCTGGTGCACGCCGAGGACGGCCTGGCGATCCTCGCCGCGCCCGGCGAGCACCAGGTGTGGTCACTCGGCCGTACCGCCGCCGCCCGGGTGGTCCTGTCCGACACCTTCCTGACCCGCAACCTGGTCGCCGCGCAGATCGCCGAGCGCCCGCACTGGGTGCTCGCCGTCGCCGCCGACCGGGTGGTGCTGTGGGGCGGCATCGACGAGCGGGTGACGGAGGAGACCGGCTACGGCTTCCCGCTGATCCGGGAGTACGAGAAGCACGAAAACCCCGACCCGGAACGCCAGGAGCAGATCGGCGACACCCCCAGCACCTTCCGCGACGAGGAGACCAAGACCTTCCTGCGGCAGGCCGACACCGAGATCGCCAAGGTGCTGGCCGCCGACCCCCGCCCGCTGTTCGTGTTCGGCGACGCCCCCGCGCTCGCGCTGCTGGACGCCGTCGGCCCGATGGCCAAGGAATCCGCCGCGCAGGTCCCGCACGGCGGCCTCGCCCAGCTTGGCGCCGAGAAGGTCCGCCAGGTGGTCGAACCCGCCGTCCGGGCCCACGCCGACCAGGAGATCTCCGACGCGCTCGCCCAGCTCGACAAGGCCCGCGGCCGCAAGGCTTTCGCGGCCGGACTGGACGAGGTCTGGCAGACCGTCGGTGAGGGCCGGATCGCACTGCTGGTGGTCGAGGAGAACTTCCGCACCACCGTCCGCGACGACGGCGACCACCTGGTGCCCGCGCAGGCCGACGAGCCCGGCGCCCGCGAGGACATCGTCGACGAGGTCATCGAACGCGCCCTCGACGCCGGTGCCACGGTCCGCTTCGTCCCTGACGGCACGCTCTCCGACGCCGGACGGATCGCCGCCGACCTGCGCTACTGAACGTCCGTCAGGGGCCCGCACCGCGGCAGCACGCGCGGGACGGGCCCCTGACGCACGTCCGGGCTCACTCGGTGGACGCGCCCAGCACGCGCGGTACGGGCTCCTGACGCACGCCCGGGCTCACTCGGTGGACGCGCCCAGAATCGTGCCGACCGCGTACGTCACACCCATGGCGATGGCGCCGCCCACCACGTTGCGCAGTACCGCCCGGCGCGGATCCGCGTCACCCAGCCGGGCGCTCTTCCAGCCCGTGAACACCAGCGCGGCCAGCACCGCCACCACGGTGATCCAGATCCGGTACGAGGGCGGCGGCAGCACGATCGCCAGCAGCGGCAGCAGCGCACCCACCGTGAACGCCGCGAAGGACGCCCACGCGGCGTGCCACGGATTGGTCAACTCGTTCGGGTCGATGCCGAGTTCGGCCTCCGCGTGGGCGCCGAGCGCATCGTGCGCGGTGAGCTGCACCGCCACCTGGTGCGCCAGCTGCGGATCCAGGCCCTTCGCCTCGTACAGGCCGGCCAGCTCCACCAGCTCGGCCTCCGGCGTGTGCCGCAGCTCGTGCCGCTCCTTCGTCAGCGCCGCCTGCTCGGTGTCCCGCTGGGTGCTCACCGACACGTACTCGCCCGCCGCCATCGACAGCGAACCCGCCAGCAGGCCCGCCAGACCTGCCGTCAGCAGCTGCGTCGAGGTGGCGTTCGCGCCGGCCACGCCCACCACCAGGCCCGCCGTCGACAGCACACCGTCGTTCGCGCCGAGCACCGCCGCGCGCAGCCAGTTCAGCCGCCCGCCCAGCCCCGGGTCGTGCGCCTCGTCGTGATCGGCCGGGCCGAGCCCGTGAGAAGCGGTCATGCCCCCAGTCTGCCCGCCGATCCCCGGGCGGACCCGTAGCGGCCGCCGGACAGCGGAGAACGCGTCGCCGGCGGGCGGGCGGGCGGCTCAGGCGGTGGCCGGGCGGAGGCTCAGGCGGTGGCTCAGGCGGTGGCCAGGCGGCGGGTCAGCTCGCGGTGCACCTGCCGGGAGGTCAGGCCCAGCGTGTGCAGGGCGATCCGGCCCGGGCCCTGGTGGTCCTGCTCCAGGACGCTCAGCAGCAGCCGCTCCGTCAGCAGACCCGCCCCGGCCGACGGGTCGGTGAGCCGGCGGTACACCCCCTCCGTACTCGAGGCGAACGGCGGGAACTCGCCGTCCGGCACCGGGAACCGCCACCACTTGTGGCCCTCCCACGCCTGCGCGATCGCCGACTCCAGGGCCTCCTGCGAGACCCCCAGCCCCGCGAGCACCGCCGCCGCCGTGTCGTCCACGGCCGTCAGCGCCAGCAGCAGGTGGCCGGTGTTGGTCTCCCGGTGCCCCAGCTGCCGGGCCCGTTGCAGGGCCCCGTCCAGCAGCGCGTCCGATTCGTCCTCCGCCGCCTGCGCCTCCTCGCAGCAGGCCTCGGTCGGGTCCGCCGCCGCGAGGTAGTGCTCCACCAGGCGGTGGCCCAGCTCGGTCAACTGCCTTGCCAGGCGCTGTGCGTGCGCGATCCGCTGCATGTCCCCGGCGCCCGCCGTCTCGGCGTCGACCCGGGCCACCCACCCCGCAAGATCCAGATCTGTCATGTCCACCAGGCTGCCCGGGGCCCGCCGCCCGGTCAAATCCGCCCGAGGAATGGTCAACGGCGCCCGAGAGCCGTGCTGTTGGAGGTCAGAGCGTGGTCGGGTCCGGGTGGCCCTGCGGGCTGCCGGTCCACCAGTTCCCCGGCGCCTCGGGGTCGCGGCTGCTCCAGTACTCGACGATCGCGGTGACGAACTCCTCGGCGGACAGGGCGCCGTCGCCGTCCCGGTCCAGATGCGCGAACGCGGAGTCCGCGTCGATGCGCCGCAGCTGCGGGAAGTGGCCGTGCTGGAAGGCGAAGAACTCGTCCGCGTCCAACTGCCCGTCGCCGTCCGCGTCGGCGATCGCCAGGAACGCCCGCGCCAGACCGCCGAGCACCGCCTCGGCCGCCGCCGGATCGTCCGCCAGCGCCGCCGTGGACTCCAGGAACTGCGCCCGCCCGATCGCTCTTACGCCGGCGGGCAGTTGGGGCAGATGTACCTCGCGCCAGATCGCCAGGTACGCGTCCACGATCCGCTGCTCCTGCGGCGATCCGGCCGGGTGCCCGAGCGAACGTGCCACCGACCGGCCCATCAGGACGTGGTCCTGCTCGGTCAGCAGGCCGTCGCCGTCCGCGTCGAGGTGGTCGAAACCGTGGGCGATCTTGGCGATGAGCAGGTCTTCGGACATTGATGACCCTCCGCTGGCCGGAAATTGACGGAGAGTCAGTTTAGGTGATGGGGTGGGGGCGGGGCTTGACCTCAAGCGCGCTTGAACTTTTAGGGTCGGACGTACCGCAGTGATCGACGAGACGGGGAGGGCCCGGCCATGGAGTACTCGCACAGCGACGCCGAACTGATCAAGCAGCCCATCGGCTACTGGAGTTGGGCGGCCTACAATGCGGTCGTCAGCCGAACCCGGGGCGCGCTGGCCGAACTCGGGCTCACCCAGCCGCAGTGGTGGGTGCTCGCCCAGCTGAACAACCCCGACGGGCCGCGCGTCCGCACCGAGGTGACCGACCTGCTGCACGGCTACCTCGACGCCGGACGGGAGGTCATGGAGGCCGAGATCGAGGGGACCGTCGAACGCGGCTGGACCACCGAGTCCGACGGCCGGCTCGCCCTGACCCCCGAAGGCCTGGCCGTGTTCACCAAGGGCGCCGCTCTCCAGGACGAACTGTGGGCGGAGCGCCACGCCGGCATCTCCGACGAGGAGTACCTGACCACGATCAAGGCCCTGCAGCGGTTCATCCACAACACCGGCGGCCAGGCCTGGCACCACTGACCGGCCGGCTCCTGCGCCGTTCCGGCACCCTGGCGGTAGGCTCGGCCGAACGAGGGTGCCGGACGGGGGAGTTGTCGATGCGTGACGCAGAGGATCCGGCGACGGACGCGCGGATCAGGGCCTACGGGACGGCCGCCACCGCGCTCGCGCTGCTCGGCGACCGGCAGCTCGGCGAACTGCTCGCCGCCGCAGGGGAGTCGGCGCCCGGTGGGTCCGGAGTCGGCGGGCGGACCGGCGCGCTGGAGATCGACGGGATCCGGGTGTTCGTCAAACGGGTGCCGCTCACCGACCTGGAACTCGCGGCGGGCAACGTCCGCAGCACCGCCAACCACTTCGAACTGCCCGGGTTCTACCAGTACGGGATCGGCTCCACCGGCTTCGGCGCCTGGCGCGAACTCGCCGCGCACACCCTCACCACCCACTGGGTGCTCGATCGCGCCCACGAAGGCTTCCCGCTGATGTACCACTGGCGTGTTCTGCCCGACACCCCGGCCGACGGCTTCCTGGACCAGTTCGGCGGACTCGACGCAACTGTTGCCCACTGGGACGGGCACCCGGCCGTGCGCAGGCGGCTGGAGGCGCTCGCCGGCGCCACGCACAGCCTGGTGCTCTTCCTCGAACACTTCCCGCACACCCTCGCCGACTGGCTGCACCACCACCCCGACCGCACCGGCGCCCCGCACCACTGGGCGGCGGGCGAACTCGCCCGCGGCGCACGGTTCATGAACGAACGCGGCTTCCTGCACTTCGACGCGCACTTCACGAACGTGCTCACCGACGGCCGCCTGATCGCCTTCGCCGACTTCGGCCTCGCGCTCAGCGAACGCTTCGACCTCACCCCCGCCGAGCGCCGCTTCCTCGCCGGACATCGCGGCTACGACCGCCACTACACCGCAAACCACCTGCTCCAGCACCACCTGCTCGACCGCTACCGCGGCGACACCGCCCGGACCGACTTCCTGCGCGACTGGCTCGCCGGACACCGCCCCGCCACCGTCCCCGCACCCGCCGCCGACCTGCTCGACCGGCACGCCCCGACCGCCGTGGTGCTGGACGGCTTTCACCGCCGCCTGCGGGCCGAGAGCAAACTGACGCCCTACCCGCTCGCCGAACTGGAGCGGGCCTACACCCCCTGACGCGCGTCAAGAAGCAATCGCGGCAGCCGACTTGTCCCAGTTGTCGTGCAGCCGGTCCAGGTACGACCGGGCCTCCGGGCCCGGGTGCGCGCCGCGCGCGAACGCCAGCATGTTGCCGGCACCCGTGTTGTAGCCGAGCGCCATCAACTCGTTGCGGTTGTACGAGGCCGACCACTTCGCGGGCAGCTGCGCCGAGAGGTCGTGCAGGTGCCAGGCGGCCGCCCGGACCGCCAGCGCCGGGTCGTCCGGCAGGTCCTCCCACGGCCGGTCGGCGAACGGGCGGCCCTGGCGGGTGTCCTCGTACGCGGCGCGGTGCATGTTGGCGACGCCGAACGAGGCCTCCGGCTTCATCTTCTGCCAGGCCCGCTCGACGTCCGGCCCGTGCGGCTTGTACGACTCGTTGAACAGGATCGCCATCAGCAACTGGGGGTCGATGCCCGCCTCGGCGGCGTACTTGCGCACCTCCGGGGCGAACCGCGGCGGCGCGTAGTCGGCCGAGCCGCGCGGTGTGGACGAGGAGTCCGGCGAGGGGTCCTGCGAGGCCGGGCCACTGGCCGAGGCCGCGGGCGGGGTGGCGGACGGGGACGCGGAGTCGTCGCCGCGTTCGTACACCCAGATCGCGAGGACCGCCAGGGCCAGCACCGCCCACGGCCATTTCGCGCCGCGCTCCGCCACCGCCGGGCCTCCTTCTGTTCCGGGCCGCTGCCCGGCCGCCGGTCCGTCGCCGACCGGCGACCGTGTCCTGCCGACGGCCTGCCGCGTTCTGCCAGGTGTCGCCCACGGCGGGTGGCCCGCCGCGACGACCTGGGGGTGAGCTTACGTACCCGGACGGGATTTGTATGCTTCGCTCCAACCTCTACATGCGTGTAGAGGAACCGAACGGCGTCCGGTGCGCGTCTGTCAGGCCGAACCGGCCGAACGTCGCGCCGACGACGCGGCAGTGGACAAGGGGTGACCATGACGGGGCGAAGGCCAGCGGGCTCGCGCAGCGGAACGCCGCTGTGGCGGGACGAGAACGGGCAGCGGGCGGCTGCGCCGACCCCCGAACCGAGCGGGCGCCGGGCGAGCGAGCGTCCGGTACCGGGCCAGCGTGCCGCGCGGCGCACCGCGGAGCAGCGGCGCCCGGCCGGCGGACGACCGGCTGGCGGACGACCGGCCGGCGGGCGCGGGGCGGCCCCCCGGCGGGCCGACGGCCGCCGGGAGACGGCCGCCGCGCCGAACCGGATGCCCGCGGTGCTGCCGGCGCTCGGCCTGCCCGTACTCGGGGCGCTCGCCGACGAGATGTTCGGCGACGGCCTCGGCTGGCTGTACGCGACGTGCGCGGTGGTCGGTGCGGCGATGGCCGCGCTGGTCGCGACCCGGCGCGGCTGGTGGTGGATCGTCAGCGGGGCGCCGGTCGTCACGCTCACGGTGGCCTGCGCCGTCGACTACCTGGCGCACGGCGACCACTACCAGGGCGCCGGACTCGCCACCCAGGGCCTGAAGCTGGTCAGCGGCCAGTTCTGGCCGATGATCGCCGCCCTGGTCGCGGCGTTGCTGGCCGCCGCCGTCCGCACCCGCCGCACCCGGAAGGTCCACCATGGCTGAGCAGCGCAGCACCCGGCGGACCGGCACCCGCCTGTCCCGCACCGCCCCGCTGGTGATCGCCGGCCGCACCGTCGCCTGCGGCGTCTCGCTGGCCGTGCTCGCCGTCAGCGGCTTCGCCTGGTACACCGTCAACAACCTGAACGGCGTCACGCGCTCGCACGCGCTCGACGAGGCGAAGAAGAACGCCCCCAAGCACCTCGACAAGTCCATCAACATCCTGCTGATCGGCCTGGACAGCCGGAAGGACATGGACGGCAACGACCTGCCCAAGGAGTTCGTCCAGGACGAACTGCACGCCGGCTCCAGCGAGATCGGCGGCTACAACACCAACTCGCTGATCGTGCTGCACATCCCGCCCAGCGGAAAGGTTCAGGCGGTGTCCATCCCGCGCGACGACTGGGTGCAGACCTACGGCGCCGACGGCAAGATGCACAAGGTCAAGGAGGCGTACGGGTACGCCAAGGACGCCGCCGAGCAGCAGCTGCGCGCCAAGGGCGTCAAGGGCGCCGACCTGGAGCACCAGAGCCGGGAGGCCGGGCGCTCCGCCACCATCCAGACCGTTCAGAAGCTGCTAGACGTCCCGATCGACCACTTCGCCGAGGTCAACCTGCTCGGCTTCTACGACATCGCCAAGGCACTCCAGCCGATCACCGTCTGCCTGAACAAGCCCGTCAACGACCCGATCGTCTCCCGGGTCACCGACAGCAAGGGCAACGTGATCAAGCCCGGCGGCGGCACCGGCCTGCAACTGCCCGCCGGCGAGAGCCAGTTGGACGCCGCCCAGGCGCTGTCCTTCGTCCGCCAGCGGCACAACCTCACCAACGGCGACCTCGACCGCACCCACCGCCAGCAGGCGTTCATCGCCTCCGTCGAATACAAGCTCAAGCAGCAGGGCGTGATGGACGACCTGGGCAAGATGCAGTCGCTGCTCGACGTGGTCAAGAAGGACATCGTGATAGACGACGACTGGCAGATCCTCGACTTCGCCCAGCAAGCCCCCAACCTCACCGGCGGGAACGTCGAGTTCAACACCCTGCCGATCGACAAGTTCGCGAACATCGGCGGCCAGGAGGTCAACCAGGTCGACCCGGTCAAGCTGCGGCGCATCGTCAAGCAGCTGTTCGGCCAGGCCACCGACCCCGCGCCCGCACCCGCCGCCACCAGCGACGCGCCCACCACCGCGCCGCCCGCCGACGCCGCCAACACCACCGTGGACGTCCTCAACGCCTCGTCCGTCACCGGCGCGGCCGGGGACGAGTCCAAGGCGCTGGTCGCGCTCGGCTACCGGGCCGGGAAGGCCGCCACCGCCGACGCCAAGCCCAAGACCACCACCGTCAAGTACGGCGCCGGGTCCAAGGACGCCGCCGAACAGATCGCCGCCCGCTACGGCGTCACCGCCACCGCCGGGACCGGCATCGCCGCCGGCCACGTCCAGGTCACCCTCGGCACCGAGTACACCGCCCCCGGCGGAACGGGCACCCCTGCCGACCCCAGCCCCAGCGCGACGCTCCAGATGCAGGGCCCGCCGGTCAAGGCCGGGGGAGTGCCCTGCGTGGACTGACACCCCACCCGAACAGAAGAACGGCCCCCGCCAAGTGGCGGGGGCCGTTCTCGCAGGTCGACCGCCGTCTACCAGGGCGTGGCGGCCTTCACCAGGAGGAGCAGGGCCACCGCCGCGTTCAGGGCGAAGACCGCCGAGGCGGCCGTTCCCGCCGCCGCGACCATCGCGGCCAGCCCGGCCGGGCTGGCCGGCGGCGGCCAGGACAGGCCGAGCGCCGGGCTCAGCAGCGCCGTCACCCGGCGCGGGACCGGGCCCGGCGCGGCAAAGGCCGCGAACGACGGCGACGGACCGGCGGACCGGGTGACGAGGGCCGCCCGGGCCACCGCGCGGGCCGTCAGCCGGCGGTCACCCACCGATCCCGCCGCCTCCTCGTCCGCCCACCGCTCCGTCGCATAGCTGATCGCCTTCTGCAACGGACGCAGGAACGGATTCACACAACTCGCCAACTGCGCCGCCAGAAGGTAGCGGTGATGCCGGTTCGCCAGGTGCGAGCGCTCGTGCGCCAGCAGCGCCCGCTGCTCGTCCAGGTCCAGCGAATCCATCATCGCCGTCGACACCACCACCCGGCCGGGCACCCCCGGCACCGCGTACGCGTACGGCTCGGCGTCCGGCAGCACCACCAGATCCGAATCCAGCGGCATCGGCGCCAGCGCCCGCTGAGCCCGCGCCCGGATCCGCAGATGACGGCGCAACGAACGCGAACACGCCGTCAACACCGTCACCAGACCGACCACCGCGGCCGTACCCACCTCCTCGTGGAACGGCACCGCCGTACGGATCTCAGGATCCGACCAGTTGTCCGGCAGCGGGTTGCCCGGAATCTGCGCGGTGCCCACCACGAACAGCAACCCCAGCGCCAGCGTGCTGCACACCGCCATCGACACGCCGATCCAGCTCAGCAGCCGCACCGCGTTGCGCGGATGCAGATGATGCTCGGCCAGCCGCGCGATCGGCCACGACGTCAACGGCAGCACCAGCGGAAGGAAGACGAAGAAGCCCATCGATCACCGCCCGCTGCCCGGGCCCGCGCCGTCCTGCGGCGGGTCCGTCGCGTTCAGCAACGAGCGCAGCAGCTGCTCGTCCTCCGGCGTCAGCGCCGTCACGAAACTCGCCAGCACCGCGTCCCGGTCCGGCTCGGTGTCGAGCAGCCGGCGCATCCGCCGGGCCGTCAGCCCCGCCGCGTCCGCCGCCGCCGACCACACGTACGCCCGGCCCACCCGGCTGCGCGACACCGCCTGCTTCGCCAGCAGCCGCGACAGGATCGTCATCACCGTGGTGTACGCCAGCTCGCCGCCCAGCTGCTCCTGCACCCAGGACGCCGTCACCGGCCCCGGCGCGCCGTGCAGCACCGTCAGCACCTCGGTCGCCAGCTCGCCCTGCCCGCGGCGCCGACGGCCGCCCTCCTCGCCGTCACCGGACTCGCCGCTCTCCGGATCGAGGCCCGCCAACTCCATCGGAGACTCCCTCCGCCGCGGCCGCCCCGCGCTCGACATGGACTTCATCACCCCCATCCTAGGGGCCGCCCGTTCCCGCCCGAGGGTTGGGAAAGGATTGGGAAAGCGTTTACCGGCGACCGGTTAGGGTGTGCGCCACCCGTGGTGATCGTTTACCGCCGCGCCCCACCCCCCACCCCGTTCCACCAGGAGAGATCCCGTGTCGCACCGCCGCGCCCGCACCTCACCCCGCCGCCCCCGCGGCCGACGCGCCGTCCTGCTCTCCGCCGCCACTGTCCTGGTCATCGGCAGCGGCGTCGCCGCCCTCGCCGCCACCAGCAAGGACCACCCCGCCCCGCACGCCGCCGAACCCGCCGCGAGCACCCCCACCGGCACCGACACCATGCCCGCGCCCGGCGACAGCGCCTCCGCCTCCCCCTCGGCGTCCGCGTCCGCGTCCGGATCGGCCTCCCCCTCGGCCTCACCGGCGCCCTCCGGATCCGCCGCGGCCTCCGCCAGCGGCTCCGCCCCCGCGCCCACCCGCAACGCCGCACCCGCCGCCAAGCCCGGCACCGCACCCGCCACCTTCACCGGACTCGCCTTCGACACCTGCACCGCCCCCGCCCTCGCCACCATGACCGCCTGGCACGGCACCTCCCCGTACGGCGCCGCCGCCGTCTACATCGGCGGAAAGAACCGCGGCTGCGCCCAGCCCCAGCTCACCGCCGGCTGGGTCAGCTCGGTCAACTCCATCGGCTGGAAGCTCGTCCCGCTGTACGTCGGCGCACAGCCCCCGTGCCAGACCGGCAGCAGCCCCGAGAAGATCACCGCCGACACCGCCACCACACTCGGCACCAGCGACGGCAACGACGCCGTGGCCAAGGCCGCCGCCCTCGGCATGCGGGCCGGCAGCACCCTCTACCTCGACATCGAGGCGTACAACACCGCCGACACCGGCTGCGCCGACGCCGTCCTCGCCTACACCCAGTCCTGGAACCGCGCCGTGCACAACTCCGGCTACTGGGCCGGGTTCTACGGCTTCGCCTCGTCCAGCGCCGCCGGCATCGCGCAGGCCGCCGGCGCCCCCGACCTGCCCGACGCCCTCTGGTACGCCCGCTACGACGGCGCCGCCGACACCACCGGCAGCTTCCCGTTCGCCGCCGGCCTCTACACCGGCCACCGCCGCGCCCACCAGTACCAGGTCAACCAGAAGGAGAGCTACGGCGGCGCCGCCCTCACCGTGGACCGCAACGCCTGGGACGCGCCCGTCGCCGTCGTCGGATGAGCCTGCGGGGACGGTGAGTTGACGGCACGTCCGGCGCCGTGGACTACCGTCCCCGTATGCACAGTGACACCACGGACCCCGGCCTGCGGGCGATGGACAGCACCGCCGGATACGCCGACGCCGCCGAAGCCCTGGTCGAACAGTACGAGAGCGTGAGCTTCGCGGAAGTCCACCGCGAAACGCTCCACCTGTACCCGGCCGGGCCCGCCGCCGTCCTCGACATCGGAGCCGGCAGCGGACGCGACGCCGCCGCCCTCGCCGCCGCCGGCCACCGCGTCACCGCCGTCGAACCCACCGCCCCCATGCGCGAACTCGGCCGGGCCCGGCACGCCCGGCACCCCATCGACTGGGTCGACGACGCCCTCCCGCACCTGCCCGGCCTCACCGCCCGCGCCGACCGCTACGACCTGATCCTGCTCACCGCCGTCTGGATGCACCTCGACGCCGAACAGCGCGCCACCGCCATGGCCACCCTGGCCGGCCTGCTCGCCGACGACGGCCGGATCGTCCTGTCGCTGCGCCACGGCCCCGTCCCGCCCGGCCGCCGGATGTTCCCGGTCGACGCGTCCGAGACCGTCGCCCTCGCCCGCGCGAACGGGCTCGCGCCGCTGCACCTCGCCCGGCGCGAGGACCCGCACGCCAGGGCGGGCGTCAGCTGGACCTACCTCGCGCTGCACGCCGACCGGACGTCAAGTGCCGCCCCCGGGAGGCAGGGTGCGCCGGGCCTGGACGAGGACGGTGTCAGCAGGTCGTAAGGTGGAGACGCCCGGCGCCCGGCGGGTCGGCCGCGCGGCGTCGGCACCCATCACCGGCACGGCCACAACGGCCGAGCACCGAGGGAAGGACGACCTGCGCCATGGCAGCTGACATCCGGGTGGAGTTCCTGGGGGACCGCGAGTACCTGGTCCGGGTCGAGGAGGGGGCGGCCCAGGCCTCCACCCAGATCCGGGTCACCGACACCGTGCTCGAGCGGACCGGACTCCCCGAGGCCGACGAGCGCCGGGTGGTGCATGAGACCGTGGCGTTCCTGATCGAGCGCCAGCCCGTCATCGACATCCCCCCGATGATCGACCTGGACGACCTCGCCGACGCCTACGGCGACAGCTACCTGGAGGAGCTGGAGCGCCGCCTCGGCCGCTGACCGGGAGGAGAGGGCGGCCGGAGCCTTCGGGCCCGGCCGTCCGACTTGGGCGGGTATCCGACGAAGCGTCGGAAAATGGTTCGACAGGGGGCCGGGCGGGCTGGCAGGCTGCGGGCCATGAGCTACCGAATCGAGCCTTCCGTTACCCGGTGAGCGCCACCGACCAGCGCCCGCCGGCCGTCCTTCACGACCACGCCCGGCTGCTGCTGAGCGATGCCCTCCCACCCCGGGGCGGCCACGCCCTGCCCGGCCCCGCGGCCGACAACGACCGGTCGCGGCTCACCAGGGACGAGGCCGAGCACGCCGTCCGCGCCGCCCTCACCCCGCTGCCGGGCGACGCCGGCACCGTGCACCACCGCCTCGCCGAGCTCCGGCTCGCCGCCCGTCACTTGCCCGCCATCATGACGGTCGTCGACCAACTGTTGTTCGACGATGCGGCGGCAGCCCGTGAGCTGGGGCGACAACTGGTGCGCACCGCCACGAGCGTGCCCGCAGCCGCCGTCGGCATCACTCTGCTCGGCCGCCTCGGCGACGCCACGGACGTGTCCGGCGTGCGCGCGCTCGGCACCCTCCGCCCGCTCGGAGGTCCGGCCGTCCGTGCCCTCGACCGGCTCGACCGCCCCACCGCCGCCGCTCTCTCGCTCGCCCTCGACAAGCACCCGGAGGACGTGCAGCCGCTGGTCGACGCGCTCTGGACGGGCGACCGACCCGCCGTCCGCACCGCCCTCCGCGCCCTGCCCGCCACCGTCCCGCTCTCCGCCGGCACCGCCCGCCGGATCACCGAAGCCACCCACCTGCCCGACCTGCTCGACCGTCACCCCGACGACAGCGAACTGCTGGCCGTCGCCGCTCACCTGCTGGTCCGGCTCGCCCACTCGCACGACGACCCCACCGAACTGCTCGCCCACCCCGACGCGCCGCGCCTCTACGAAACCGTCATCGCCCGCGCCGCCGAGCTGCCGCACACCCTCGACACCGCGGCCACCCTGCTCTCCCTCGCCCTCGACCTGTCCAGCGGCACCGCCGTCCTGCTCGACTGGCCCCCCGGCCGGCGCGCCGAACTGCTCACCGCACTCGACGCGTTGACCGCCGCGTCCGCCCACGTCGCGTACCGCCGGGAGCGCGACCGCGTACAGCGGCGGCGCGCCATGTGGATCCGCCGCACCGGCCGCCACCCGTTCGAACACCCCGCCGCCCCCGAGCCGATCCGGATCGAAGTGGTGGCCACCGACCCGGTCGAACGGCTGAGCCTCGAGACCCGGGTGCTCATCGACGGCCGCCCGATCGTCCCCGCCCTGTTCCGGGACGGCCCCGCGCTCACCCCCGCCCTGCTGCTCGACGAGGGCCGGCTGCGCGCCCGACCCGAGCCGCACGAAGTCCAACTCGCCGAAGCCACCTGCACCGGAGGCTGCTGCGGCGAACTCTTCGTCACCATCCGGCGGGACGGCGAACACGTGGTGTGGGAGAACTGGCGCCGCACCATGGGCGGCCGGGCGGCCTTCGACCCGCCCACCCACCGCTTCGACGCCGCCACCTACGACGCGGCGATCGCCCGGGCCGAGGCCGACGCGTCCTGGATGTGGCACGCCCGCGACATCGCCCGGCTGATCAAGGCCGCCCTGATCTCACGGCCTGAGCTGATGCGCCGCTGGGACGCCGAACGCGGCTGGATCGGCACCAGCCCCGACGAGCCCGACACCGTGGAGATCCTGTTCTGGTACGTCCCCGGGCAGGGCAGCGGAAACCCCGACCGGCCCGACCGCCCGCTGGGATTCCGCTGGACCGTCAAGGACGACGGCTCCCCGCCCGAGTCCCAGGCCGCGACCGTCCTGCGGCGGCTGGCGGCGGAGGACCCGAAGCGCTACGCCAAGGTGGTCGCCGGGAGCAAGGGGCGCGCCGAGGAGCTCGGATACGCCTGGCCGTATCCCAATTGACTTTCCGTCAGGGATTCCTGTCCCAGGCATCGGATGAAGTGTCCGGCTCCACCGGGATTGCGGGATTTGCGCAGGTGAGGGCAGGTCCCGCAGGCTCTACACATGAGCACACCCGTGTACCGGGGCCCCGCCCTGCTGCTGGCCGACGGACTGGAGATCCCGGTCCAGGCCGACCTGACCGGAAACGTCCCCGAACTCGGCCTGCCCGGCTGGACCGGCATGCTGGAGAGCGCGGACACCCGGTTCAGCGCGGGCAACGTCCGGTCCGGGCGACTGCGACTGCCCGGCGGCTGGGAAGGCGGCTTCGCGGTGATGCGCCGGCTGCTCGGCGTCTCCACGGTGTGGATCCGGGGCAACGACGTCGAGGCGTCACCGGCGGACTGGCCCACCGCCTGACAGCGCATCGACGGCGTGGCGGCGTGGCGGGGGCGCTCGGGAGGCGCGGGGCGCGCGCGGGCGGCGCACGGCGTGCAAGGCCGGTGCACTGCAAATCCGAGTGGACCAACGGCGAATCGCTGTCGCTCACCGGGGTCGGCACGCTACGGTCTGTGCTCTGGAGGTGGCCGATGACTGAGCAGCAGACCTGCCCGGGCTGCGCCGGGGCTCGCGGCACGGAGAAGACCGAACACTCCGTGGAGACCGACGGACAAGGGTGGCAGCAGCCCGTGCAGCGCACCTTCTGGTCGCCGTGCACGGTGTGCGCGGGCTCGGGGGTGGTGCACCGATGAGGCTGGTCTTCGTCTGCCAGAGCTGCGGCTGCCACTACCTGGTGCCACCCGCCCTGCACTACCCGGACGGCGGCCGGGCCAGCGCCGTCTGGTGCTCCGTCTGCCAGCTCGCCGCGGCCCGCCGCGGCGCCAGCGAACCCACCGAACTCGCCGCCGTTGCCGTCCTGTTGGCCGTCCGCGCCTTCAAGGCCGCACTCGCCGCCCGCCCCACCCGCGACCAGCCCCGCCCCGACCGCCGCCCCACCCGCCCCAGCACAAGCTCCCGCGGCCGCACCCGCCCCACCACCCGCACCCGCCTGGCCTGAACAGGGGCCGGGGAGCGGGAAACCGCTTGGGACGGGCGGAACGTGACGCGTACGCTCTCGGAGCATGTGCTACCACGCGTTCAACGGCGCCTTCCGGCACTACGTGTGCGTCACGTGCCGGCTGGCCTTCAAGGGGAGCACGTGGCCGATCAGGGAACGGGTCTGTCCCGGCTGCCGGGGGCAACTCGTCTTCGCCGGTTACGACTTCGCCGCGTCCCGGCGGCGTGACACGAAAGCCTGGTCCGTCGTGGCGGCCGTGCTCGCGGAGGGGCTGACGTACGACCACCGGCCGGGGTGCGGCTGCTCGCGGCTTCCGTCGTTCCGGCCCCGGACCAGGGCCCAACTGCGGGTCCGGCGGCGCGCGGCCGCGCGGCTCGGGGTGCCGCTCGCGGTGACGCTCGCACGACGCGACGCGTTCACGCCGGAGGCCCGCGACGAACAGCCGCCGGTGGCGGCGGCCGAGCGCGAGATGCCCTGAGCGGGTCGTGCAGCAAGGCAGCGTCGCGTCATGGTCGGCCGCCGAGCCCCAGTTTCCGCACTCCGAACGGCGAGAAGGTCATGTGGGCGGCCCAGCCGTGCACGATGAGCGCGATCTGCGAAGGCACCGGCGTTACCGGGTAGACGACTCTGCCCCGCGACCAATTCGCCAGCAGCCCCTCGGTGGTGTCGACGGCGGTGACCACCATGGTGACCCGGACGCCCTCGTCGCCCCAGGTGTTCCACAGAGCCCAGCCCTCGGTCCTGGCCTCGACGCCGAGGCGGGCGCACGCCTGCTCGTAGGTCTCCGTCATGCCCAGGGGCATCGCCCCGGGGCGCAGCAGGAGGACGCCCGCGACTTTCAGCCCGGGGCGGTCCTCCTCGTCGAGGCAGCCGTCCCCGGGGAAGTGGTAGTGACGACGCGCTCGGGCCAGTGCGTTCACCGCGCGCTGCAGGCGAGTCGCCTCTTCTGCTTCGGGTTCGAAGGACAGCCAGCCTTCGGCCGACGCGGCGTTCGTCACTGCGGCGGCGAGACGCTCGATCTCCCGTAGGTGTTCGAGTTCGGAGAGTTCGGGTCGTGGCACGGTGGTGAGTGTCGCAGCGGCGCACGGCCCTCGCACTCCAATTTCTCCGGACAGGGCAGGAGGTCAGGCCCGGCAGCCGGCAGCCGCCGCCTCGGTGACGAACCGGTCGAGGAGCGCGGTGACGCCGTCGAGCGCGGGCGCCCAGGTCGTCGGGTCGTCGAGGTCGAAGCGGACGTCGCCGCCGGTGCGGGACGCGGTGCGGACGGGCAGGCCGTCGGCGGACAGGCGGCGGGCGATGCGGCGGTCGGTGGTGCCGGTGCCGCCGAGAACCAGGACGTTCTTCATACCCTCAGCCAACCCGGCCGGTGTCGGACGATCCATGGGAGATCGTCGCGAAAACCTTCGCGATCGTCTAACGTGACGTCACATGGACGTCCTGAGCGACCTGCTTCACCGCGCCCGCGTCACCAACGCCCAGGTCCGGCAACTGGTCCGGCGGCCCCCGTGGTCGACGACCTTCGCCGACGCCCCGCCGCTCACCGTCGTCGCCACCCTCGGCGGCCGGGCCACGGTGCGGCTCGACGACGACCCGCAGGCCGCGCACGTCCAGCTGGCCGCCGGAGACATCGCGCTGATCAGCGGCACCGCGCAGTACACCATCGCCGACTCGCCGGAGACGCCGCCGCAGGTCGTCGTCCGCGACGCCGATGCCCCCGCTCGGCATCCGCTCGCGCCGCGCACCCGCGGCGACGGGCTGCCCGGCGCCACCACGCTGCTGCGCGGCGCCTACGAACTCCGTGGCGACGTCGCCGAACGCCTGCTGGGCACCCTCACCCCGCTCGCCGTCGTCCCCGCCGGGCCGCGCACCCGCGCCGTCCTCGATCTGCTGGCCGCCGAGACCGCGCACGAGGCACCCGGCCAGGACGCCGTGCTCGAACGGATGCTGGACCTCGTCCTGGTGCTCGCCCTGCGCGAGTGGTGCGCCCGCCAGGACACCCGAGTGCCGTCCTGGCACCGGGCGCTGGCCGTCCCCGCGATCGGCGACGCGCTGCGCCTGCTGCACGAGAACCCCGCCCGCCGCTGGACGGTGGCCGAACTCGCCGCGAAGGTCGGCCAGTCCCGGGCCACCTTCGCCGCGCACTTCACCGCCGCCGTCGGCGAACCCCCGCTCGGCTACCTCACCGGCTGGCGGATGACCCTCGCCGCCGACCAACTGCGCGACACCGACCGCACCGTGGCCGCCGTCGCCCGCGACGTTGGCTACGAGGACGCGTTCGCCTTCAGCACCGCCTTCAAACGCGCCCGCGGCGCGAGCCCCGCCAACTGGCGCCGCGCCCAGCGCTCCTCCTGACCGCCGGCTACATGTTCGGCCGGCGGACGGTGCGCGGGCCCAGGGGAGTGGCGCCGAGAGCGGTGACCCGCTCGCGCAGGCCCCGGTCGGCGGTGACCACCAGGCAGCGGCGGGACGGCTCCTCGGCGACCAGGTCGACGATCCGGTCGTCACCGCTGCCGGGAGCGGACTCCACCAGCACGCCGGGCACCGACTCCACCCCGCGGGCGGCACCCTCCACCACCAGAACGACCGTCAGCGGCCCCGGCAGCTCCGGCAGCCCGTCGCGGGCGACCATCACCAGTGAGTCGCGGAGCCGCTCCGCCGCCCCGCGCCGATCGCGCCACCAGCCGTCCGGGACCGAGCCGACCACGTTCGCGCCGTCCACGATCAGCAGGGGCGGCGGCTCGGTCTCGTTGTTGTTCTTCACGAGCGTCAAGAGTGCCACGGCGCGGGCAGATGGAGGAGTGGTGCGATCAGGGAAAAGGCGGAGTGAAGGGGCATTTGACTGGTGGTACGGACCTGTAGTTACCAGGGGGTATTGTCTGTGCGGCAATCCCGCACCAGCATTTCGTTTTTTTGATCGGACCCCCCTCTCATGAATCACGGCACCATGGCCCACCTCGATGGTTTTCAGTACGGGTGGGTGAACCCGGTCGTCGCGTATGTCATCGCGTGCGTGGGCGCCGCCATCGGACTGCGGTGCACGGCCCGGGCCATGACGCTGCCACAGAAGAGGCGGGCCGGCTGGCTGGCGCTGGCGGCCGGTGCGTTCGGGTGCGGAATTTGGTCGATGCACTTCATCGCGATGCTCGGATTCATGGTCGACGCCTCGACACTGGTGTACGACATTCCGCTGACGCTGCTGAGCCTGCTGGTCGCGGTGGTCGTGGTCGGCCTCGGCATCGGCTACGTCGGCTACCGGGGCAGCGGCACCGGCACCCTGCTGATCAGCGGCGTGCTGACGGGGTGCGGCGTCGCGGTGATGCACTACCTCGGCATGGCCGCCATGCAGGTCGAGGGCAAGGTCTCCTACGACACCCTGCTGGTCGTCGCCTCGGTCGCGATCGCGATCGCCGCCGCCACCGCCGCGCTGTGGATGACCCTGCACATCAAGGGCCTGACGGCGGCACTCGGCGCGGCGCTGATCGCCGGCATCGCCGTGGTCGCGATGCACTACACCGCGATGGCCGCCGTCACCGTCACCCTGGACGGCCGGGCCGGCGGCGCCGGCGTCCCCGCCTCGCAGTTCGCCCTGCCCGTGGCCGTCGGCATCGTGGTGGTGCTCGCCGTGGCCGGCCTGGCGATCGCCTTCTCCCCGCAGGACCCCGAGCCCGGCACCGTCCCGGCCGCCGAGCCGATCCGGGTCGACCTGTTCGGCCAGGAGCGCCCCTGAGACGTGCCCTACGGGCGGTCGCGACAGGCTCCGCGACTGCAACGGGGTGCCGCCCCCCGCCTCAACGCCCCCCGCCTCAACGCCCCCGCCTCAACGCCGCCCGCTCCGGGCGGCGTTCGGCGTTCACGTGGTCAGGGCCTTCCAGTCACCGTCCACCGGTCGCCCGGCCGGGCCTCGATCAGCCCCTCGGCCGCCAATGCGCGCAGAACGGCCACGACCGTCGGCCGGGCCGCGCCGTACGTCTCGGCGATGTCGCGCACACGCGGCAACTCCGTCATCGTCGGGTCGGCGGCGATCTCCGCCCGAAGCACATCGCCAAGGACGACCAACACCCCGCTTCGAACTTCCTCCGACATGTCGTCACTCCATTCATCGGCCGGCTCCGGCTGAACCGAACGATGCACTGCCGTGCAGGCCCGCGTCCAGAGCCGCACCGGGGTCGGCAGCGTCTGGTCCGCCGGCGTTCGCCCACCGCCGTCGGCGACGCGTTCGGGGTGGTGGAGCTCAGCTCGAAGTGACGGACGGCGCGGGCGAGTCGATGGCGACGGTGCTCGCGGTGCCCAGCCGGGCCGCGCTGAAGTGGCGCTGTGCGTACGCGGCGACGGTGGTGGCGGCGCCCAGGGCGAGCCAGCCGAGGGGGCCGGTCGCGAGGACCGCGCCGGTCAGGAGGAGGGGGCCGGCTGCCTTCTCGGTGGACTGGGCCATGCCGGCCACGCCGAGGTACTCGGGGCGGGCCCGTTCCGGGGCCAGGGCCACCGACAGCTCCCAGGAGACCACCGAGCGGATCAGTTCGGCGAAGGTCACCAGCACCGCTGCGACCAGCAGCAGCGCCGAGGCGAGGACCGGCCCGGTCCCGTACGCCGCGGCGGCCGCCGCGCAGCAGCCGAGCAGCGTGAAGCCGTACACCGGCACCGCGCGCACCGCCTGGCGGGGCGTCCGGACGGCGGCCGAGACGCGGAGTTGGGCGGCCACCACCAGCACCGTGTTGATCGCCAGGAAGGCCGGGACGAGTGCGTGCGGCGCGTGGGTGGCGTGGATCAGCCACAGTGGCAGGCCGACGTTCAGGATCGCGTCGTCGATGGTGAGTGCGCAGTCCAGGGCGACGAAGCGCAGGTAGCCGCCGTCGCGCCACGGGCTCGGGCGGGGCCCGGTGCCGGCGTTCGGGGCGGGTTGGCCGGATCCGGCGACCACCCGGCCCTCGTGGCGCGGCTCCCGGATGCCCGCCACCAGGGCGGCCGACAGCAGGAAGGAGAGCACGTCCGCGAGCAGTAGCGCCCGGTACGCGGCCGGGGTGCCGACCGCGAGGCCGATCGCGGCCAGGCCCGCGCCCGCCGCGTAGCCGGCGTTCATCGCCGTCCGGGACAGCGCCCGGTACACCGAACGCCGGTCGCCCGCCGCGTCGGTGGCGAACAGCATCTCCATCGCGCGGGCCGCCCGGTCGCCCAGCGCGGTCACCGCGACCAGGGCGAGCAGCGCGCCGAACGAGGAGCAGAGCAGTATCGCCGCGAGCGCCACCGACCGCAGCAGGTGGCACCCGATCAGCACCGGCCGGCTCCCGAGGCTCGCGGCCAGCCGCCCGGCGAGCGGCGAGCCGGCGATCCCGGCCACCGAGGCGACGCCGAGCAGCAGCCCGACCTGGCCGGCCGTCAGCCGCTCCACCTCGGTGAAGTACAGCACGCAGGCCGCTGCCCACACCCCCGACCCGGTCCGGTCGGTGAACACCGTCAGCAGCATGGTCCGCCCGGCCGCGCCCCCTGGCGGGTTGCGCAACTGGGCCAGCAACCCCGCCCCGCCGTCCCTGCTTCCCGTCGCCATCGCCGCCACCCCGTCCACGCCGTCGTTCTTCCGTACCGGGAGCACTCTGCCGGAGAAGTCTCTCGATATCAAGATGCTTGATGTCGAGATGTTGTGCGACGGGGGTGCGGCGGAAGTGTGGCATTGACGGTGTGTGATGCCTGGGGCGTTCACCCACGCGTGGACCCGCAGGGCGTCGAGGTGGCCCGTTCGGTTCGACGCACCGAGTAGTCGCGCCGGTGCCCCGGACCCGATCGGGTCCGGGGCACCGTATGCGGAGGGTCACTCGGGGAGCAGGTTGTACTCGCTCAGCAGCTCGCCGATCTCCGAGGTCTCCAGCCGCTTGTTCAGCCGCTTGCGCAGCGCGTGGGGGCCGGGCAGTGCCACCGGCTTGCCGTCGCGCAGCCGGCTCGCCGCGTTCAGCAGCGCCCGCACGTCGTACGTCGAGTTGAACACCTCGGGGATGCCGCGCTCCACGCCGAGCAGGCGGTACGCGGCCTCCATGCCGGTGCGCACCGAGTACTCGGTGGTGAAGATGCAGTCCCGGTCGCCGGCCTCCGCGAACTGGCCGATGAAGGCAAAGTTCACCGCGCCCGGCGGCACCACGTCCGGCCGGTCGCCGGCCTGGCGGGGCATGAAGAACGACGTCACGTACGGCATCATCACCGGCACGCACTTGGCCGCCTCCGCCGCCAGCTTGTCGATGTGCTCCACCGGAACGCCCAGGTGGTACAGCCACTCGCGGGTGATCTCCTCGCCGGTGCACTCCTGCATCGGCTTCTTCACGTAGTCGCCGGGCACGTCCACGAACAGCGAGTACAGCCACACCACGATCTGGTCCTTCGGCTGCTGCTTGAAGTGCGGCTGCCGGTTGACCGTCCAGCTCAGCAGCCAGGACGAGTCGCGGGCGGTGACGATGCCGCCGGTCACCACCCGGCCCGAGAACGGGTCGCGCTTGCAGACCTTCTGGATGTACTCCGGGATCCGGTGGTCCAGCGTGGTGACCGTCGCCGACTCCCACTTGGTCTGCGGGACGTGCGCGCCGAACACGTCCGGACGGCCGAAGTCCGGGTGCTTCGCCGCGATCCGCCGCCACAGGTCCCAGGCCGGCGCCGGGCCCTCCTTCAGCTTCGCCGGGGTGTGCTGGTCGCCGTTGTCGGAGTTCTCGGTCAGCGAGCCGATGGTGGTGAACAGCAGGTCGTCGGCGGTCAGTTGAACCCCGCCCGGCTCACCGCCGGAGACCCAGTGCAGCGCCGTCGCCTGCTTCCGGCCGTCCGTGAAGGAGAAGTCGACGTCGGTGACCTCGGTGTCGTACTGGAACACCACACCCTGGTCCATCAGCCACCGCACCAGCGGCAGCACCAGCGATTCGTACTGGTTGTACTTGGTGAACTTCAGCGCCGAGAAGTCCGGCAGACCGCCGATGTGGTGCACGAAACGGTGCAGGTAGAGCTTCATCTCCAGCGCCGAGTGCCACTGCTCGAAGGCGAACATGGTCCGCCAGTACAGCCAGAAGTTCGACGACAGGAAGTCCTCGCCGAACACCTCGTCGATCCGCTTGCCCTCCATCTCCTGACGCGTCGCCAGGAACACCTTCAACAGGTCTCGCTGCGCCCGGTCATTGAGCGCGAACAGGCCGTTGGTGCCGGCGTCGCGGCCCTGCTGGTGGGTGACGCGCTGGAGGGAGAAGTTCGGGTCGTCCTTGTTCAGCCAGTAGAACTCGTCGAGGACACTGGCCCCCTCGATCTCGATCGACGGGATCGAGCGGAACAGGTCCCACAGGCACTCGAAGTGGTTCTCCATCTCGCGGCCGCCGCGGACCACGAACCCGCGCTCCGGCTCCTTGATGCCGTCCAGCGCGCCGCCCGGAATCCGCTGCTGCTCCAGGATGGTGATCCGCTCGCCCGCCAGTTGTCCGTCCCGGACCAGGAATGCCGCGCCCGCCAACGACGCCAGCCCCGAGCCGACGAACCACGCCCGCTTGCCGTCCACTCCCGCGGGCTTGCGCGGCCGGGCGAACGCCTCGTAGTTGCCGCTGCTGTAGTACATCGACGCACTCCCTCATCCGTTCCACGGGCCGACCAAGATCGCCGGCCCCAGGTCCCACCCAACCCGTCCTTACATCCGCGCGCACGGCGGGTTGCCCGCATTGCGCCGTCTGGGTGAATTTGGCTGCCGCAGGGTTCCGGCGGATCCCGCGCCGGGCATTGGCATGCGCCGCACCGCTGCCTAGGGTCGAAGACAGGCGCACGCGGACAGGGGGACACCGTGACCGGATACCACGACCTCAGCGAACCCATCGGCCAGTACCTGCGCCGGACCGCCCTCACCAGCAGCCACGGCGCCCTCTACTTCACCGACCGGCACGGCCACCCGTTCCACCTGCGCTCCGCCCACGACCCCGACCGCTGGCAACTGCCCGGCGGCGACACCCGAACCGGCGAAACCCCCTGGCAGAGCGCCCGGTCGAGGGCCCGCGAGCAACTCGGAATCGACGTCGAAACCGAACGCCGCCTGCTCGCCGTCCTGCACCACGCACCCACCACCCAGCGGCCACTCGCCGCCACCGACTACATCTTCGACGGCGGCACCCTCGACGACGACCAACTGCACCGCATCCGCCTCACCACCGCCCACACCGACTGGGCCGTCGACACCCTCTGGCGCTGGCGCAACCGGATGCGACCCCAGGACCACCGCCGGCTGATGCTCGTCGACCGCGCCCGCCGCGCCCGCACCACCCTGTACGCCGAGGACACCGACCCCGGCGCCGACGCCTTCGAAGGCGTCCTCGTCCTCGTCACCACCCCCGCCCGCGACCGCGTCCTGCTCAACCTCCGCGACGACCACCCCGGCATCGCCTGGCCCGGCCACTGGGCCCCCATCGGTGGCTGGCGCGAAGGCCACGAAAGCGCCCACGACTGCGCCACCCGCGAAATCCGCGAAGAAGCCGGCATCACCGTCACCGCGCTGCGCCCACTCGACGCGCCGCGCCACCCGCTGATCGCCGACACCACCACCGTTCTGCACGCCGTCTACGACGGACCCGAGGGCGCCCTCGTCCTCGGCGAGGGCCAGGCCGTCCGGCTGGTGCGCCGGGAGGAGATACCCGCCCTGCGCACCCCGCCGTACCTGGCGCACTACCTGGCCCACCTCTGACGCGCCACTACACCTCCTGGACGACCACGCCGTCCGCGTCGCACACCCGGATCCGCAGGCCGAACTCCTCGCGCAGCGCCGCCGCCTGGGCCGGGGTGGCCAGCAGGTGGAGGTCGTCCCCGCAGGTTTCGTCGGCGGGGACGGGGTGGAAGACCCGGGGGTCCGCACCGCCCGGCTCGAGGTCGCCGATGCCCAACTCGATGGCCCCCAGGTCGAGGTAGTCGTCGGACGGCTGGTCGATCCACCACGACTTCGCCACGCCGTTGACCTTGAAACGGAGCTCCCGGGTGTCGCCGATCTCGCCGACCAGTTCCACCCCGGTGACCGTGACCGCGCCGCCGATGATCCGTGCCGCGTTCCTGAGGACGGACTCGTAGGCGCTCTCCGCGAAGTCGACGTCCTCGCCGTGCGCCCGCACCGCGACGCCGCACTCGTCCAGCACCCCGGCCAACTCCTGGGCGCGCCGCTCCGGTCGGGGCTCGCCCCAGGCCGCGGTCGACGCGACCTGCTCGTCCGCCGTCTGACGGTCGATCATGCCGAGTCCGTGCAGGCGCACGACCAGGCGCTGGTAGGTGTTCATCCCCGTGTTGTTCTCCATGCCCGGGATCCTGACATCCCGTTAGGACAGAGCCGGCGCATGTTCCGTGGTGGATACGGGAGTTGGCGAAATGTCAATAGTCGGTATCCGGACGTTTGGTGTGATGGGTGCGCCAGGTGGATAGGCTTGCGGGCAGCACGGCCGGAACGGCCGCTTCACCGAGGGGGAATCCACACCGAAATGTCGTACCTGCGCACCTTCCTGCCCTGGATCGTCTTCGCGGTGATCCCGTCCGCCCAGTGGCAGTGGGCCGCCCTGGCCGGTCTGGTCGTCGCCTCGGCCGTCATCCTCCAGCAGCGCAGGGCCGGAGCCGCCTGGGACGCGCTGATCATCGAACTCGGCTCCGCGCTGTACTTCGCCGCGCTCGCCGTACTCGCCTTCGCCGACCCGCACTCCGGCATCCGCGACTACTCCGCGACGCTCTCCTCCGCCTGCCTCGCCGTCATCGCCGGCACCTCGCTGCTGATCGGCAAGCCGTTCACGCTCGGCATCGCCAAGCGCAGCACCCCGCCCGAGATCTGGCCGCTCAAGCCGTTCATCCGGGTCAACGTGATCATCACCTCGGTGTGGACGGCCGCGTTCGCGATCACCGCCGTCGTCCTGGGCGTGCTCGCCCACGCGGGCCACGGCCACTCGCTGGCCTCGCTGCTGGTCCAGCTCGCCGGGTTCGCCGTGCCGATGGTCTTCACCGTCCGCTACGTCGCCCTGGTGCAGTCACGCCGGCCCGACGGCCCGTCGGGTCAGCCGCAGTCCGGGCGGTAGCCGACGGCAGGCAGCAGCCGCGACCACTCGTCGCGGGGGAGCGGGGCCCGCAGCACCGCGCAGGCCCGCGCCACCGCGGCGTCCGGCGACAGGCTCCACAGCGGGGCGGTGCCGTCGTCGCCGCCGACCAGGGCCCGGCCGTCGGGCAGGAACGCGAGACCGTTCAGCGACTGCGCCGGGCCGGTGAGGGTGGTGGCCGGGGCGTTCGGGTGCGCGGTGTCCCAGCGGCGCAGCCGGCCCTCGCGGCCGACCGCCGCCAGCGCCCGGCCGTCCCGGGCGAACGCCAGCGCCAGCACCGTGTCGTCCAACGAGCGCCGGGCGGTGTCCAGTCGCGCACCGGTGCGGGTGTCCCACACATTCACCAGCCGGTCGTTCCCGGCGGTCGCCAGGTAGCGGCCGTCCGGGCTGACGGCCAGCCGGCGCACCTGATCGGCGTGCCCGTAGGCGCTGGCGCGGACCGGCCGCCCCGGATCGGCGACGGTGAGCAGGCGGACGAACTGCGAGTCACCGGCGAACGCCAGCTCGGCGCCGTCACCGAGGAACACCAGGGCGTGGACGCGGTCGTCGTTCGCGGGCCGGCGCTCCTGCAACGGCGAGCCGTCCGGCGGGCCGAGCAGCAGCCGGCCGGATCTGGTGCCCACCGCCAGCTGCGACCCGTCGGGGCTCAGCGCGACCGCCGACACCCGGCCCGTCACCCGCAGCGAGGCCCGCACCGCGCCGTCCGCCGCACCGCGGACCTGCACCGCGCCGCTGTCGGTGCCGCTCGCCAGGGCGCGGCCGCCCCGGTCGAAGGCCAGCGCGGTGACCGCGCTGCCCGACGGACCCGTGACATCGATCGGACGCGGCACCGGCCCGCCCACGTCCCACAGCGCGAGCCGGCCGTCGGCGGTGCCGACCGCCGCCCGGTCCCCGGCCGCGGCGACGGCCGTGACCTGTGGATGCTCCGGCCACGGCGCCAGATCCGTGCCCCGCCGCAGATCCCAGACCAGCACACTGCCCGGCGGCGAACCGAACGCGGCCGAGGTGACGACGGTACGGCCGTCCCGGCCGATCGCCGCGCCCAGCACGAACGTCGGATGGCCGTGCAGCTCGGCCGCCACCCGGCCGGTCGCCACGTCCCACACCCGGGCGGTGGCGTCGTCGCCCGCGGAGACCAGGGTGGCGCCGTCCGGCGTCAGGTCCAGCGCGTTCACCGAACCGACATGACCGGGCGGCAGGTCAGTGGCCGGCCACTGCTGCGGCCCGGTGTCCGGGGCCCCCGCATGCCACAACCGGATCCCGCCCTGCTCGTCGCCGACCGCCAGCAGCCCGCCGCCCGCCGCGAACGCCAGCGACCGGGGCGACGGCGAGCGGCCCGCGAACACCACCGGCGCACCGCCGTCCCGCCGCGGCGGCGCGTCCACGTCCCGCACCAGCACCGCGCCGCCGACATCCGCCGAGGCCAACTGGTGGCCGGCGCCGAACGCCAACCCCTGGATCGCGCCCGCATGGTCCGCCAGCGTCCGCACCGGCGGCGCCGCACCCGCGTCCGTGCGCCACACCCACACCTGGCCCAGCAGCGCCTTGTCGCCGGAGCCCGCCGCCAGCAGCGCGCCGTCCCGGCTGAACGCCAGCCGCTTGGCCTTCGCCGGCCTGCCCTCGCCGTTCACGGGCATCACCGGGGCGGGCAACGGCGCCCGGTCGGCCACCCGCCACAGCAGGATCCGGCGCCGCTCGTCGCCCGTGAGCGCGGCGGCCAGCACCGACCCGTCCGGGCCGAACTCCAGATCCTGCACCGGATGCCCGACCTCCCCCTGGAGCTCGGCGACCCGCGCGGTGGTCGCGGAATCCCACAGCGTCACCCGGCCCTGCGCGTCACCCGTGGCGACCAGCTTCCCGTCCGGGCTCAGCGCCAGCCCGTTCACCCCGTATTCGAAACCCGGGATCCGCCCCGCCAGGTACTGGCCCTGGGTGCTCAGCACCGCGTCGTCCGCCTCCCGGCGCAGCTCCGGAACGCCCGCCTCGGCGATCCGGCGCGCCGCCACCGACTGCCACAGCGCCCCGTACGGGTCGCGGGACGAACTGCGCTGCGCCTCGGAGAGCAGCACCAGTGCGCTGCGGCCGTCCGTCGCCGCTTCCGCCCGCTCGTGCTCCTGCCGCAGCAGGTCGCCGGCGAGCGCCGCCGCGACCAGCAACAGGGCCAGAATGCCCGCCAGTTGACGCCGGGTCCGGACCCGGCGGCGCTCCGCCCGGCGCTCCTGGTCGGCGCGGTGCGCGGCGGCGGCCAGGAAGTCCCGCTCCACCGGTGCCAGTCCGCGCCCGCCGTCGGACGCCGCCCAGGCCCGGACCACCTCCAGCCTGCTGCCCCGGGGCAGCAGGGCCTCCTCGCGGCCCGACGCCGCCCAGTTCTCGGCGTCCTGGGTCAGCTGCTGATGCAGTCTCAACTCGTCGCGGCTGTCCTCGATCCAGCCGCGCAGCCGCGGCCAGGCCCGCAGCAGCGCCTCGTGGGAGAGCGTCGCGCCGGCCGCGTCCAGGGTGATCAGCCGGTCGTCCGCGAACGACGCCAGCACCTGCTCCACCTGGCCCGGCTCGGCGTCGGCCGCCGCCAGCTGCGACAGTTCGGCGCGCCGCCGCGACACCTGACCGTCCGGCCCGAGGTGGACCAGCCGCAGCAGCACCCGGCGGGCCGCCACCCGGGCCGGACCGTCCAGCCGCGACCAGGCCCGCTCCGCCGTCAGCGCCACCGAACCGTGCAGGCCGCCGATCGCCCGGTAGCCGGACAGCGACAGCGCCCGCCCGCAGCGCTGCTGCCACACCGCGCGCAGCGCGTGCGCGAGCAGCGGCAGCGCCCCCGGGTCGTAGGCGCCGCTGTCCGGGGCGCCGGCCGCGGCGCCGTCCAGGCCCAGATCGGCCAACAGCACCTCCAGCAGGCCAGGCTCCAGCTCCAGCCGGGCCGTGCGGGCCGGTGCGGTGATCGCCCGGCTCAACTCCTCGGCGCTCATCGGCCCCAGCGCGAGCTGACCGCGGCGCACCGCCGCCAACACGCCCTGGTGCGCCAGCGCGTGCCCGTACAGGTCGGCCCGCAGGCCCAGCACCACCAGCCGGTTGCCGTCCGGTCCGGCCTCCTCGCACAGCCGGTCCAGGAACGCCCGCCGCTCACCCGGATCGGCGCACAGCGTGAACAACTCCTCGGCCTGGTCGACGATCCAGACCGGGCAGGCGCCCCGGGCGAGCGCGTTCAGCCGCGCCATCGGTTCGGCAGTGGGGGAGAAGACCTCGGCGTCGACCGCCCCCAGCGCCGGCAGCGCGCCGCGCCGCAGGGACGGCACCAGCCCCGCCCGCAACAGCGAGGACTTGCCCGCACCCGACGGGCCCACCACCGCGACCGGGCCGCCCCGGTCCGCCAGTCGCTCGCCCAGCAGCGCCAGCAACTCCGCGCGCGCCCGGTCCCGCCCGTGGAACCAGCGCTCGTCCTCCGCCCCGAAACTCGCCAGCCCCGGGTACGGGCACTGACCGCGCACCGCCAGCTCCAGCAGCGCGCCACCCGTCCGCAACGCCTGGTCGCAGGCCCGCGCGAACGCCGCCGTGGGCGGCTTGTCGCCGCTCTCCACCTTGCTGATGTGGCTCTTGTCGTAGTGCACCTGACGGGCCAGCTTCTCCTGCGAGAGCCCGGCCGACTGCCGCCGCTCCCGCAGCACCGCCCCGAACCCGGCCCCGCGCCCACCCTGCCCGGGCACCCGCCCGCGATCGCCCTCGGTGCTCACCGCGACCCCGCCTCCCTCGACTCCACCCCACCCAACGAGCCCGCCCGACCCCGGACACGGGGCGCCGCGCCACCCGGGAGGCCGTCAGGAAACGGGCAGGTGGGAGGGGTTGTCGAGGTGCCGGGCCCGGACGACAACCGGCAACCGGTGCGCGGGCGGCATCCGGCGGGCAACGCTGTCACCGGGGCCGCAGCAATCACCGCCGCACTGACGCTCCGTCACCACCGCACCCAGGAGGACCTGCCCATGACGCCCACCCGTCGCGCCGCCTGCTTGCTGGCGCTCGCAGCATTCGGACCGGCCGCCCCCGCCGACGCCGCCGGCGGCCCTCAGACCTACACCGTCCGCGGCTTCGACAGCTCGCACCACAACCACGAGACCACGAACGGAGAGAAGGCCTACGACTGGCCCACGATCGCCCACGACGGCCAGCAGTTCGTCTGGCTCAAGGCCACCGAAGGCACCGGCACCGTCGACAACTGGTTCACCCGAGACCTGGCCGGCGCCCGCTCCGCCAACCTGATCCACGGCGCCTACCACTACTTCCGCCCCGACCAGGACGGCGCCGCCCAGGCCGACCACTTCCTCGACACCCTCCGCGGCGCCGGCCACACCGGCACCAAGCCGGGCGAACTGCCACCCGCCGTGGACGTCGAGGCATGCACCCGTGACGGCCACCGGCTGCAACTCGCCCAGCTGGGGGCCTTCCTCCGGCGCGTCGAACACGCCACCGGCAGCGCACCGGCCGTCTACACCCGCCGCGACATCGTCGACGACTGCCTCGGCGGAACGAAGGACCTGGCCGGCCACCCCAGCTGGCTCGCCCGCTACGGCACCACCGAACCCCGCCCGCTGCCCGGCGCCACCACCTGGGACTTCTGGCAGCACAGCGACCACGCCCAACTGCCCGGCACCGCCGGCCTCCCGATGGACGCCGACGTCTTCCACGGCGACCGCGCCGCCCTGCGCCGCCTCGCCCACCTCGGCTGACCGAACCTCAACCCCCCACCCCGAAAAGGAAACACCACCATGAACCGCACCCACCGCCGGAGCATCACCGCCCTCGTCCTGCTCGGCACCCTGGCCCTCGGCACCCCCACCCTCGCCACCGCCGCGGACACCGTCACCACCACCCGGGCCGCCGACGCCCCGAAGACCACCCGCGCCGAGGAGATCCGCCGCGCCAAGGCCTGGCTGACCGCCGACCACGGCAAGCCCGTTCCCTACAGCCAGCACAAGACCTGGTCGGACGGCTACCGCCAGGACTGCTCCGGCTACGCCTCGATGACGCTGCGCCTGCCCAAGTCCGGCCCGAACACCGTCGCGCTGAAGAACGACGGCTGGACCAGGGCGATCAAGATGTCCGAACTGCGGCAGGGCGACCTGGTCATCAAGGCCAACAGCAGCGACCCCGACCACCGCCACGTGGTCATCTTCGACAGCTGGGACAACAGCAAGCACACCTCCTACCACGCCTACGAGCAGGCGGGCGGCGTCGGCACCCGCTACACCACGCACACCTACGGCCTCAAGGACGGCGACGGCTACCACGCCCACCGCCCCGCCAACCTGACGGACTGACAACCCACCGGCCGGGCTTCTTCACTGCGACCAGAATTCAAAAACCTCGCAAAGGGGCGGTACTGAATTCCACCCGAACAGCCAAGAACAGGGATGCCAACTTGAAAACTGTTGACGCCGCCGGAGAGTGAAGCCCCGCACCGGCACGCGCCTCCACCTGCGTGAACAAGGTTCCTGAGTTTTCCCTTAACCGGGTCCATTGACTGTCCATCGGCAGCTCTGCTTTGCTTCAGGCCGCAGACGGACGACCGGCCCCGTACGAGGCTCCGTCAATTCGCCTGCCGCCACCGGAAATACGGAATGCCGCGTATTTCCGTGGGCGGCAATCGTTCCCGGTCGTGCCCCACCGTCCGCTCCCGCCCCCAGGTTTATCGGCCGCACTGCGCCCCACCGAGGTACGGGCGGCCGGAGGAGAGAGGCTCCCCACCCATGGGTATGACCCCCACCGCCATGCGTTCGAGGATGGCGGCGCTGACCGCCGCCGCCTCGCTCGCGCTCGCCGCCGCCGGCCTCGCCGCCACCGCGGCCCCGGCGAACGCCGCCACCCCCGAGCCGGCCGCCGTGCCGTCGGTCTCCGGCCAGGCGCACCACGGCTCCGCCGGAACCGGAGGCGTCTCCAACGAGTTCAACCCGTTCGCCCCGGCGCAGACCAACAGCACCGTCCCGGGCGTCAAGCAGCACGCCAAGCAGAAGCAGGACCAGATAGCCCACCAGCTGCAGGCCGCGGCCACCGGCCAGCAGACCCTGTCCTACGGCGGCGGCGTCGACGGCATCGGCGTGCAGAGCGGCCACTCCAAGGTCTACCTGGTGTTCTACGGCAACCAGTGGGGTTCCCAGGGAACCGACGCCAACGGCAACCTGACGTTCTCCAACGACGCGGCGGGCGCCGCGCAGGCCGCGCAGAACATGTTCAAGGGCATCGGCACCAACGGCGAGACCTGGTCCGCCGACCTCACCCAGTGGTGCGACGGCCCGAACGTCGCCTCCGGCGCGGTCTCCTGCCCGTCGAACGCCGCGTTCATCCCCTACCAGACCGGCGGCGTGCTCTCCGGCGTCTGGTACGACAACGCGGGTGCCTCCCCGGCCTCCTCCACCGGCCACCAGCTCGGCGTGGAAGCCGTCAACGCGGCCGCCCACTTCGGCAACACCACCGCCGCGGCCAACCGCGACGCGTACTACGTGGTGCTGTCGCCGAAGGGCACCAACCCGGACAACTACCAGAGCCCGACCCAGGGTTACTGCGCCTGGCACGACTACAACGGCGACACCACCCTCACCGGCGGCGCCGTCACCTCCAACTACGGCGACATCGCGTTCTCCAACCAGCCGTACAACATCGACATGGGCTCCTCGTGCGGCGTCGGCTTTGTCAACTCGCCCGGAACCCTGGACGGCTGGACGATGACCCTCGGCCACGAGTGGCACGAGATGATGTCCGACCAGAACCCGGCCGGCGGCTGGACCAACCACGTCTCCGGCTCCTCGTACAACGGCCAGGAGAACTCCGACGAGTGCGCCTGGCTCCAGCCCGGCACCGCCGGCGGCGCCGCCAACGTCAGCTTCGGCTCGTACGGCACCTTCGCCGAGCAGGCCAGCTGGTCGAACGACACCAACTCCTGCGCCATCACGCACGCCATCCTCACCCACGGCGGCGGCACCACCAACACCGTCACGGTGACCAACCCCGGCACCCAGAGCGGCACCGTCGGTACCGCCGCCAGCCTGCAGATCCACGCCACCGACTCGGCGTCCGGCCAGACCCTGACCTACGCGGCCACCGGCCTGCCGGCCGGCCTGTCGATCAACTCCTCGACCGGCCTGATCTCCGGCACCCCGACCGCCGCGGGCACCTCCTCGGTGACCGTCAGCGCCACCGACACCACCGGCGCGGCCGGCTCCACCAGCTTCAGCTGGAGCGAGGCCGGCACCGGCGGCGGCACCTGCACCGCCGGCCAGCTGCTCGGCAACGCCGGCTTCGAGACCGGCACCGCCGCGCCGTGGACCACCAGCGCCGGCGTGGTCGACAACTCCACCTCCCAGCCCGCCCACAGCGGCTCCTGGAAGGCCTGGCTGGACGGCTACGGCTCCGCCCACACCGACACCGTCGCCCAGACGGTGACCATCCCGGCCGGCTGCAAGGCCACCTTCAGCTTCTGGCTGCACATCGACACCGCCGAGACCGGCACCACCGCCTACGACAAGCTGACCGTCCAGGCCAACTCCACCACCCTGGCGACCTACTCCAACGTGAACGCCGCCACCGGGTACGTGCAGAAGTCCTTCGACCTGTCCTCCTACGCGGGTCAGAGCGTCACCCTGAAGTTCACCGGCACCGAGGACTCCTCGCAGCAGACCAGCTTCGTGATCGACGACACCGCGCTCAACGTCTCCTGACGCGGTAACAGCCTCCCCCAGGGGGCGCCGGGGCGGGCCCACCACGGGCCCGCCCCGGCGCCGTTGCGCAGGGGATCCAGTAGGGCCGCCGCCGCGTCCCATCACCGCACGCCCGCCGGCCCGACCCGTTCAGAGAGACGAAGCCATGACCCCGAAGCTGATCAAGACCGCCGCAGCCGCCCTGCTCGCCCTCGCCCTTGCCGCGCTGAGCGCCTGTGGGTCCGCCACGACCACCGCCGCAGGCCCGGCGACCGCCTCCACCGGCGCCACCGCCTCCACCGGTCCCGTCGTGCTCGACGAATCCGCCGACCGCACCCACATCACCGTCGCGCCCGGCACCATCGTCCGCACCGAGCTCCACAGCACCTACTGGTCGCCCGCCACCAGCACCGACCCCGGCCTGCTCGCCCCCACCGACGAACCCTCCACCGCCGCCGCGCCCTCCTGCCGCCCCGGCAGCGGCTGCGGCACCGTCACCACCGCCTTCACCGCCCGCACCGCCGGCACGGTCCGGCTGACCGCCCACCGCAGCAGTTGCGGCGAGGCCAAGCCCTGCCCGCCCGGCGGGCAGGACTTCACCGTCGACGTGGACATCACCGGCTGACGGTTCCTCAGGCCCCGCCCCCGCGCGCGTCGTACGCCGCCCGGGCGGCGGCGATCTCCCGCTGGTGCGCCTCCGTCCAGGTGACCAGCGAGCGGATGGTGGAGGCGTTCCGCGCGGCGCTGCTGGTGCCGGTCGCCGCGACGGTGCTCGGCGCCCTGGTCGCCGCCGTCGGCGCGGTGCGACGCCGCGCCTGACGCCCCCACGGCCCCGGCGGGTTGCGGCCCGCCGGGGCCCGGAGATTGCCTCAGAACACCGGGTCGACGGGGGCGAGGATGCCGAGCCGGTCCTCGATCTGCTGGGCGGCGGCGAGGCACAGGTCCTCGCGGAACGGCCTGCCGACGAGCTGGACGCCCGTCGGCAGGCCGTCGCCCACGCCGGTGGGCACCGCGACGGCGGGGACGCCGACGAAACTGGTCACCGAACTCAGCGCCATGGCGGCAGCGACCCGGTCCCGGCCCGCCTGGTCGCGCGACTCCAGACCGGGCTCGACCGGCGGCTCAGTGAAGACCGGGCCGAGCAGCAGCGGGTACTCCGCGATGAACTCCGCCCAGGACCGGCGGATGTTCGTCCAGGTGCCCATCAGCGCGATCAGCCGGGCGGCGTCGACCGGCGGCACCTTGCGCATCGCGAAGCCGATGTAGCGGTCGCCGCCCTCGCCGAGCACCTGCCGGACGGCGGGCCAGGCGGGCGCGAACTCGGTGTTGGTGAGCTGCTGGTAGGCCTCGAACGCCTCGGCCATCCGGGGCGCGTCGGGCACCTCGCGCACTTCGTACCCCGCGTCCGCCAGCGCCCCGGCGGCCCGCTCGACGGCCCGGCGGACGGTCGGGTGGACGCCGAGCCCGCCCGGGTCGGTGACCACGGCGACTTTCGGCGGAGCGTCGAACGGACGGCCGTACAGCGGCGCCGGAACGGCACGCGGATCGCGCGGGTCGGGCCCGGACAGCGCCTCGTACGCGATCCGCAGGTCGGCCACCGTCCGGGCCAACGGGCCGTCGTGGACCAGCAGTTGGGAGGCCGGCCCGGGGTCGTCCGGGCCCAGGATGCGCTGGTCGGCGGCGAACCGCCCGGCGGACGGCTTGAGCGCCGCGACGCCGCAGAACACGGCGGGGATGCGGACCGAGCCGCCGGAGTCGTTGCCGAGCCCCAGCGCGGCCATCCCGGTGGCCACCGCCACCCCGTCCCCGCCGCTGGTGCCGCCGGGCGTGCGCCCCGGGTCCCACGGGTTGAGGGTCTCGCCGTACAGCTCGCTGCGCGGGTGCATGCCGGACAGGATCAGCGTCGGCATGTTGCTGTGGCCGAGCGGGATCGCCCCGGCCGCCCGCAGCCGGGCCACCGAGATCGCGTCCTCCGGGGCGATCATGTGGGCGAAGCGGGGCGTGCCGAACGTGGTCGCCACCCCCTCGATCCGGATGCACTCCTTGACCGTGAACGGCACCCCGGCCAATGGACCGAGTTCCTCGCCGGCGGCCCGGCGCCGGTCGAGCAGGCGGGCCTCGGCACGGGCCCGGTCGGCGAGCAGCTGGGTGATGGCATTGACCCGCGGGTTCACCTCGGCGATCCGGTCGAGATGGGCGTCCACCACGTCGAGCGCGGACGCCTCGCCGCTGCGGACGGCAGCGGCGAGCTCGGCGGCGGAAAGTTTCCACATGGATCCGGTCCTCCTGGGTTTCTCGGTCGGTTCCGATGCGGTTGCATCGGAACCGAGCCGCACTCTAGCCCGCGAACCGATACACTCGCATCGAATAAAATCGACGGGAGGCCCCAACAGATGCCCAAACAGGTCGACCACGAGGAACGCCGCCGTCAGATCGCCGACGCCGTCTGCGCCCTGATCGACGAACAGGGCATCGAAGCCGCCACCCTCCGCGACGTCGCCGCCCGCGCCCAGGTCTCCATGGGCGCCGTCCAGCGCTGCTTCCGCACCAAGGACGAGATGCTGCACTTCGCTCTCGCCCACATCGGCCACCAGGTCACCGCCCGCGCCCACGCCAGCCTGCTCGCCGCCCCCGCCCAGTCCCCGGCCAGCACCGTCGGCCACCTCGCCCGCGAGATCGCCCTGCTCCAGACCCGGCACCGCGCCCAGGCCCGTACCTGGATCGCCTTCCTCGCCGCCGCCGCCGTCCACCCCACCCTCGCCGCCGCGCTGCGCACCAGCTACACCGACCTGGAGACCTTGCTCACCGGGCTCATCGCCGCCGCCGGAGACCACCCCGATCCCGCCCACGAGGCCCGCACCCTGCTCGCCCTCACTGACGGCCTCACCGCCCACGTCCTGATCGGCCACCGCACCCCCGAAGAAGCCGAACACCTCCTGCACACCCATCTCGCCCGCCTCTGGGACCGCCCCGCCGATTGACGCGGGCTCCTCGCTGCCGCACCGGAAAACCCGGTGACACCCGCGCGCCGCCCCCACGACACTGTCCGCGGACCCACCGCCCCCCGAAGTCGAAAGGCGCCACCATGGCACTCGCCAAGAAAGGCACCCGCCGCATCGTCGTCGACGGCGCCGAATACCGCTGGCACGCCAGCCGACGACACCTCTGCTGCGACTACGAAGGCGGCACCCTCGGCTACGTCGCCGAGGACGCGAACCGCCCCGGAACCACCCTCGTCGTCGAAACCGGCCGCCGGGCCCGCCTCGAGCCCGACCCCACCCCGACCGACCTGGTCCTGCCGCGCGAAGTCGCCCACGGCATCCGCACCGCCCGCGCCCAGGGCTGGAACCCCACCGCGAACGGCTCACCCTTCATGCTGAGCCTCTCCGCCACAGAGCCGGATCAGGGTTCCTGATACACCGTCAGGACGACAGGCGGCGAACGGCACTCCTCCTCGGAGGCGACGGCCGCCCCTTCCTGGAGGCGACGGAAACCCGCAGAGCCGCATGGTCTTCTGGAGCGGACCGGCACTCCGCCCCGCTCAAGGAGACACCTCGTGAACTCGCCACCCCCGTACCGTCGTTACGCCTTCGCCGTTGCCGCCGCGGCCCTCCTGCTCGGCGGACTCGCCCCGTCCGCCCACGCCGCGTCCGCCCACGCCGCGCCCGCCGAGGCCAAGGCGCCCGCCGAGGCCAAGGCGGCCGACATCGTCCAGCAGCGGCTCGACGCGCTGGTCACCGGCGACCACGTGCCCGGCGCGCTGGCGGCCGTCCGGGGCCGGGACGGCCGCACCCGCGACTACACCGCGGGCGTCGGCGACCTGGCGACCGGCGCGAAGGTCCCCGCCGACGGGCAGGTCCGGGTCGGCAGCAACACCAAGACCTTCGTCGCGGTCGTCGTCCTCCAGCTGGTGGCGGAGGGCAAGGTGGACCTGGACGCCTCCCTCGACACCTACCTGCCCGGCCTGATCCACGGCGACGGCATCGACGGGCGGCGCATAACGGTCCGCCAAGTCCTCCAGCACACCAGCGGGTTGGCGAACTACACCGAATTCCTGGAGTTCTCCCGGGCCGACCAGTACCTGGAGCCGCGCGAACTGCTCGACATCGCCCTCGCGCACCGGCCGGACTTCGCCCCCGGCGCCGGCTGGAAGTACAGCAACACCGGATACCTGGTGGCCGGACTGATCGTCCAGAAGGTCACTGGGCGCCCCGTGGGGGAGGAGATCACCAAGCGGGTGATCGACCGCGTCGGCCTGCGCCACACTTACTTCCCCGCCCCGGGCGAGCTGACCATCCGTGAGCGCCACCCCCACGGCTACGTGGTCGAGGAACCCGGCACCCCGCCCCTCGACATCACCGAGATGGACTCGTCCTGGGCCTGGGCGGCCGGCGCGATGATCTCCACCAACACCGACCTGAACCGCTTCTTCTCCGCCCTGATCGGCGGTCAACTGCTGCCACCGGCCCAGCTCGCGCAGATGCGGACCACCGTCCCGGCCGAGTACATGGGCCCCGGCGCACGATACGGCCTGGGCCTCGCCAGCCGCCCGCTGCCCTGCGGCGGCCTGTCCTGGGGCCACGGCGGCAGCCTCCCCGGCTACGTCACCCGCGGCGGCGTCACCGAGGACGGCCGCGCGGCGAACGTCGCGGTGACCGAGGCCCCGTCGCCGGAGGTCCAGCAGCGCGTGGCCGACGCCGTCGACGCGGCGCTCTGCCGCTGAGCCGTCCCGGCCTCCGTGGCCGGGGGGCGCTGCGTTGCTGAGCCGTCCCGGCTGCTGCCCCGGAACACGCATCGACCCGCGGTCGCTCGGCCACGGAGGCCGGGACGCGCGGGTCGATGAGTGTGGGGCGGGCGGTTGTCCGGCGGGCGGGGCGTGCCCGCCGGACACCTGGCCCGGCTTCTAGAAGTGGGCGCCGGACTCGATGAAGGAGCCGGAGACACCGTGGTCGTCCGCCCAGATCCACCGCTTGCCGTGCTCGACCCCGTCCGGGCCGACGAAGGAGAACGCCTCCGCGAAGCCGGCCCCTTCCTCGTTGGCGATGAACTGGGACTTGCTCCAGTGGGCGCCCGGACCCTCGTGAGGACCCTCGTGGGCGGACGCGAGCCCGGCGCAGCCGATCACGAGAGGGGCGGTGAGAGCGCCGATGGCCAGGACACGCTTGAGAGCACGCATGAAAGTTCTCCTCCGAGAAGTTCGATGGCCGGCGGGGCGCGGTGGTGGGCCCCGCCGATTCCAGAACGACATGGGACGCGGGGGCCCGCAATGCGGCCGTGCGTCCATGTGGTCGCTAAGGCGAGCACTCGGTCCTGCGCCCGCAAGGGGAGGGACGGAACGAAGGTTCACCCCTGGGTGCTCGCCCGCGCAGGCGAATGACGCCCGTACCCCCAGCAGTTTCCTTTCTGCTGAACAATCACCGGCGGTCTGCCTCACCAGGTCTGACGTCAAGTCAGTCCGAGCTCCTCGGAGAGCCTGACACCAAGTCAGGGTGCTGCCGTTTCCGGCGGCATCCGCTGCTCGAGCATCCGAGCGATTCGATAGGTCCACTGATAGTACAAAGCGATAACTGCGAGTAGTGGCTGCACATAGTCAAGGGCATGACGAGACTCTTCCGCGGACCGGGTCGGCTCAGATCCCGAACGGCCCGCTTCATCAGTGCCGCAGCCACCCTGGGCCTGATCAGCGCAGGCCTGGCCGGCTCATGGGCCCAGGCAGCAGCGCCAACCCGCCACCACGCCGCGCCACCGGAGCGTCTCCGGGCCCTCGGCTCCACGCTGCTGAACGAGGACTTCACCGGCGCCACCGCGGACTCGAGGTTCGTCGCAGTCGGCGCGGCCTGCCTCACCGGCGGACCCGTCACGAACCCCCTTCCAGGGGGCGGCCACCAGCTGACGGGCTGTCCGACCCCGGAGATCGGGCCGGTGCCGCCGCTGGACAGCGCACCGTTCGGCTACCTGCGGATCACCGACTCCGCCAACGACGAGAGCGGCGCGGTGCTGTTCGACCAGGCGCTGCCGGCCAACGCCGGTCTGGACGTGCACTTCGACCAGTGGCAGTACGGCAGCACCACGCCCGCCACCCCGGCCGACGGCATCTCGTTCTTCCTGGTCAACGGTGACGTCACACTCACCCACCCGGGAGCGTTCGGTGGCAGCCTCGGCTACGCGCAGAAGCTGCCCGGCGACAATCCGGCCGAACCGTTCCTGCCGGGCGTCGACAGCGGCTACCTGGGCGTCGGACTCGACGTGCTCGGCAACTACTTCGGCGACTGGGAGCACCGCGGCAACGGTTGCCCGCCCGGCGAGCGCTCCCCCTCCGGCACCGGCTTCTACATCCCGGCGCCGGGCGCCAACATGGTCACCGTCCGCGGGCCCGGCGACGGCGTCGAGGGCTACTGCTTCCTGACCGCGACGACCAGCAACTTCACCACCAGCGGCCCGTGGCCGTCCACCCTGCCGGGCACCCTGCAGGGCCCGCTGACGTTCCTCCCGCCGGATGTGACGCCGCCGCAGGCCCAGACGCTGCTCGAGCCGTCCCGCCGCCGGGTGCACGTCCACCTGACCCCGTCGCCGAACCCGCTCCTGACCATCGGAGTCGACTTCAACGACGGCACGGGCGAGCACCAGGTGCTGAGCACCCCCGCACCGCAACCCGTCCCCTCCACCTACAAGTTCGGCTTCGCCGGCTCCACGGGCCTGTTCACCGACGTGCACCTGATCCGCAACGTGGTGATCGCCACCGAGGAGCCGCTGCCGGAACTCAACCTGGTCAAGCAGGCCCACCGGCCGCTGCCCGCCGACCTGACAGTCGGCACCCCGGTCCCGTACGACTTCGTCGTCACCAACTCCGGGAACGTGGACATCGACAACCTGGTGGTCACCGACCCGAAGATCGGCGGAATCACCTGCCCGGTGAGCACGCTGGCGGCCGGCCAGACAGTCACCTGCACAGCGGTCTACGTGGTCACACCCGAAGACGGGGCCGCCGGTCACATCCCCAACACCGCGCAAGCCAGCGGAACCACACCCGGCGGCCCGGTGACCTCACCACCCTCCTCCGAGGACATCCCAGTGGTGGAACCGCCGGGCCTCGAGGTCATCAAGCAGGTGGACACCCCCGGGCCGTTCAACGTGGGCGACACCATCCCCTACACGTACGTCGTGAACAACACCGGCGGCACCGAGATCACCGACCTCTTCCTGCAGGACGACCGGGTCACCAACATCACCTGTGACTTCACCACCCTCGCCCCACGCGGCAGCCCCGGGGACGTGACCAAGTGTCATGGAACCTACGTGGTCACGCCGGAGGACGCGGACCTGGGAGAAGTCACCAACCACGTGACGGCGCACGGCACAGCCAACGGCGAGCCGGTCGACTCCCCGGAGACAGACGCGACAGTCCCGGTCATCAGCCCCTCCTCGGTCTCCCTGGCCAAGGAAGCGGACACCCCCGGCCCCGTCCACGTCGGTGACACCGTCAACTACACGTACACCGTGACGAACACCGGCCAGACCGTCCTCGACAACGTCTTCGTCACCGACGACCACTCGACGGACATCATCTGCGACACCACCACCCTCAACCCCACCGAGAGCACCCTCTGCCACGGCACGTACCTCGTCACCGAAGCAGACCTGGCACTCGGCCACCTCACCAACAGAGCCCAGGCCGTGGGCACCAACCCGCTGGGCGAAGAAATCTTCAGCCCACCGGAAGAAGTGACACTGCCCGTCGTGGGCATCGCCGAGCTGACCATCGAGAAGATCGCCGACAGCGCCGGCCCGTTCCACCTCGGTGACACCGTCAACTACACCTACACGGTGACCAACACCGGTACCGCCGTGGTGCACAACGTCAAGGTCGTGGACGACCACGTCCCAGCCGTGACCTGTGACCTGACGACGCTGCTCCCGGAGCAGAGCACGCTCTGCCACGGCTCGTACGTCATCACTGCCGCGGATGTTGCGGCCGGTCACGTGACCAACACGGCCCACGCCGACGGCACCGACCCCGAGGGCCTGCCGGTGCAGAGCCCGCCCGGCGAAGCCACCGTCCCGGTGGTGGGCGAGGCCGAGTTGACCATCCAGAAGACCGCCGACAGCGCGGGCCCGTTCCACCTGGGTGACACCGTCAACTACACGTACACGGTGACCAACATCGGTACGGCGGCCGTGCACAACCTCAACGTCGTGGACGACCACATCACGCCGGTGGGCTGTGTGACGACAACGCTCAACCCTGGTGAGAGCACGCTCTGCCACGGCTCGTACGTCATCACTGCCGCGGATGTTGCGGCCGGTCACGTGACCAACACGGCCCACGCCGACGGCACTGACCCCGAGGGCCTGCCGGTGCAGAGCCCGCCCGGTGAGGCAACCGTCCCCGTTCTGGGCATCGCCGAGCTGTCCATCGAGAAGACCGCCGACAGCGCCGGCCCGTTCCACGTGGGCGAGACCGTCAACTACACGTACACGGTGACCAACACCGGTACGGCCACCGTTCATGGGCTCACCGTGACCGACGACCATGTCGCGGCGGTGACGTGTGACACGACGACGCTGGACCCGGGCCAGAGCACGCTCTGCCACGGTTCGTACGTCATCACTGCCGCGGATGTCGTGGCCGGGCACGTGACCAACACGGCTCACGCGAACGGCACCGACCCCGAGGGCCTGCCGGTGCAGAGTCCTCCCGGTGAGGCCACTGTTCCGGTGGCGGGTATCGCCGAGCTGACCATCGAGAAGGTGGCCGATTCTGCTGGTCCGTTCCATGTGGGTGAGACCGTCAGCTACACGTACACGGTGACCAACACCGGTACGGCGGCCGTGCACGCGCTCACCGTGACCGACGACCACGTTGCGACGGTGACCTGTGACACGACGACGCTGAACCCCGGTGAGAGCACGCTCTGTCACGGTTCGTACGTCGTTACGGCGGCGGATGTCACGGCCGGTCATGTGACCAACACCGCTCACGCGAGCGGCCTCGACCCCGAGGACCAGACGGTGCAGAGCCCGCCTGGTGAAGCGACCGTCCCGGTGGTAGGCGAGGCGCTGCTGACTCTTGAGAAGGAGGCGGATTCCGCCGGCCCGTTCCACGTCGGTGACACGGTTTCGTACACGTACACGGTGACCAACACGGGTACGGCGGCGGTGCACAGCCTGACTGTCGTTGACGACCATGTTGCCTTGGTGACGTGTGACGCGACGACGCTGAACCCCGGTGAGAGCACGCTCTGTCACGGTTCGTACGTCGTTACGGCGGCGGATGTCACGGCCGGTCATGTGACCAACACCGCTCACGCGAACGGTACGGATCCTGAGGGTCAGGAGGTGGTGAGTCCTCCTGGTGAGGCCACTGTTCCGGTGGTGGGTATCGCGGAGCTGACCATCGAGAAGGTGGCGGACAGTGCTGGTCCGTTCCATGTCGGTGACACCGTTGCCTACACGTACACCGTCACCAACACCGGCACCGCCGCGGTGCACAGCCTGTCGGTCGCGGACGACCATGTCGCTGTGGTGACGTGTAACACGACGACGCTGAACCCCGGTGAGAGCACGCTCTGTCACGGTTCGTATGTGGTGACGGCGGCGGATGTCACGGCCGGTCATGTGACGAATACGGCTCATGCTGAGGGTATGGACCCTGAGGGTCAGACGGTGGTGAGTCCGCCCGACGAGGCGACTGTCCCGGTGTTGGGTATTGCGGCGCTGGTCATTCAGAAGGCTGCGGACTCTGCTGGTCCGTTCCATGTGGGTGACACGGTCGACTACACGTACACGGTGACCAACGTCGGTACGGCGACGGTGAACAACCTGGCTGTGTCGGACGATCACATCGCGGGGGTGGACTGTGACAGGACGACGCTGAACCCTGGTGAGAGCACGTTCTGTCACGGTTCGTATGTGGTGACGGCGGCGGATGTGACGGCCGGGCATGTGACGAATACGGCTCACGCGCACGGCACGGACCCCGAGGGTCAGGATGTTCAGAGTCCTCCGGGTGAGGCGACGATCGACATCGCCGGTGACGCCGTCCTGACCATCGAGAAGACGCCGGACAGCGCGGGCCCATTCCACGTGGGCGACACCGTCGCCTACACGTACACGGTGACCAACGCGGGCACCGCTCCCGTGCACGACCTGGACGTGAGCGACAATCTCATCTCGCCCGTGACGTGCGACCGGATGACGCTGCCCGCCGGTGAGAGCACGCTCTGCCATGGCACGTATGTCATTACGGCGGCGGATGTCACGGCCGGGCATGTGACCAACACTGCGCATGTGAGCGGTCTCGACCCGGAGAACGAGCCGGTGGTGAGTCCGCCCACTGAGGCGACTGTGCCGGTGGTGGGCGAGGCCCAGTTGTCCATCGAGAAGGTGGCGGACAGCGCTGGTCCGTTCCATGTGGGTGAGACCGTGAGCTACACGTACACGGTGACCAACACCGGTACGGCTGTGGTGCACAATCTGACCGTTACGGATGACCACGTTGCTGTGGTGACGTGTGACGCGACGACTCTGAACCCGGGTGCGAGCACGCTGTGCCATGGTTCGTATGTCGTGACGGCGGCGGATGTCGCGGCGGGTCATGTGACGAACACGGCGCACGCGGAGGGCACCGACCCCGAGGGTCAGACGGTGCTGAGTCCTCCTGGTGAGGCGACCGTTCCCGTGGTGGGTATCGCGGAGTTGAGGATCGAGAAGGTGGCGGACTCGGCCGGCCCGTTCCATGTCGGTGAGACCGTGAGCTACACGTACACGGTGACCAATACCGGTACGGCGGCGGTGCACAACCTGACCGTCGCGGATGACCACGTTTCATCGGTCACCTGCAACGCGACGACGCTCAACCCCGGTCAGAGCACGCTCTGCCACGGCAGTTACGTCATCACCGCTGCCGATGTCCAGGCCGGCCACGTGACCAACACCGCTCACGCGAACGGCACGGACCCCGAGGGTCAGCCGGTGCAGAGCCCGTCTGACGACGCGACCGTCCCGGTCGTCGGCGAGGCGCAGCTGTCGATCGAGAAGACCGCGGATTCCGCTGGTCCGTTCCACGTCGGTGACACCGTCAACTACACCTACACCGTCACGAACACCGGCACCGCCGTCATTCACAACCTGACCGTGTCGGACGACCACGTCGCCGCGGTCACCTGCAACACCACCACGCTCATCCCGGGTGCGAGCACGTTGTGTCACGGCAGTTACGTCATCACCGCTGCCGATGTGCAGGCCGGTCACGTGACCAACTCCGCTCACGCGAACGGTACGGATCCGGAGGGTGAGCCGGTGGTGAGTCCTCCTGATGAGGCCACTGTTCCGGTGGTGGGCGAGGCCCGGCTGTCGATCGAGAAGACCGCGGATAGCGCCGGCCCGTTCCATGTGGGTGAGACCGTGGCGTACACGTACACCGTGACCAACACCGGCACGGCCGTCATCCACAACGTCACGGTCGCGGATGACCATGTCGCCTCGGTCACCTGCAACACCACCACCCTGAACCCGGGTACGAGCACGTTGTGTCACGGCAGTTACGTCATCACCGCTGCCGATGTGCAGGCCGGTCACGTGACCAACACGGCTCACGCGAACGGTACGGATCCGGAGGGTGAGCCGGTGCAGAGCCCGCCTGACGAGGCGACCGTCCCGGTGGTCGGTGAGGCGTCGCTGTTGATCGAGAAGACGGCGGACAGTGCGGGTCCGTTCGAGGTCGGTGACACGGTGAACTACACGTACACCGTGACGAACACCGGCACCGCCGTTGTCCACAACCTCACGGTCGCGGATGACCACGTCGCGTCGGTCACCTGCAACACCACCACCCTGAACCCGGGTGCGAGCACGTTGTGTCACGGCAGTTACGTGGTGACCGCGGCGGATGCGGCGGCCGGCCACGTAACCAACACCGCTCACGCGAACGGCACCGACCCCGAGGGTCAGCCGGTGCAGAGCCCGCCTGACGAGGCGACGGTTCCGGTGGTGGGCGAGGCCCGGCTGTCGATCGAGAAGACCGCTGACAGCGCCGGCCCGTTCCATGTCGGTGACACCGTCAACTACACCTACACCGTGACGAACACCGGTACGGCCGTCGTCCACAACCTGACCGTGTCGGATGACCACGTCGCCTCGGTGACGTGCGACGCGACGGCCCTGAACCCCGGGCAGAGCACGTTGTGTCACGGCAGTTACGCGGTCACTGCCGCGGATGTGGCGGCGGGTCATGTGACGAATACGGCTCATGCGAACGGCACCGACCCGGAGGGTGAGCCGGTGCAGAGCCCGCCCGATGAGGCCACTGTTCCCGTGGTGGGCGAGGCCCGGCTGTCGATCGAGAAGACGGCGGACAGCGCCGGCCCGTTCGAGGTCGGTGACACCGTCAACTACACGTACACCGTCACCAACACCGGCACCGCCGTTGTCCACAACCTGACCGTGACGGATGACCATGTCGCCTCGGTCACCTGCAACGCGACGACGTTGAACCCGGGTGCGAGCACGCTGTGCCACGGCAGTTACGTGATCACCGCTGCCGATGTTCAGGCCGGCCACGTGACCAACACGGCGCACGCGAACGGCACCGACCCCGAGGGTGAGCCGGTGCAGAGCCCGCCTGACGAGGCGACGGTTCCGGTGGTGGGTGAGGCCCGGCTGTCGATCGAGAAGACGGCGGACAGCGCGGGTCCGTTTGAGGTCGGTGACACCGTCCACTACACGTACACCGTCACGAACACCGGCACCGCCGTCATCCACAACGTCACGGTCGCGGATGACCATGTCGCCTCGGTGACGTGTAGCGCGACGACGCTCAACCCCGGGCAGAGCACCACCTGCCACGGCAGTTACGTCATCACCGCTGCCGATGTGCAGGCCGGTCACGTGACGAACACCGCTCACGCGAACGGTACGGATCCGGATGGTGAGCCGGTGCAGAGCCCGCCTGACGAGGCGACCGTCCCGGTGGTCGGTGAGGCGTCGCTGTTGATCGAGAAGACCGCGGACAGTGCCGGCCCGTTCGAGGTCGGTGACACGGTGAACTACACGTACACCGTGACCAACACCGGTACGGCCGTCGTCCACAACGTGACTGTGACGGACGACCACGTCGCCTCGGTGACGTGTAACGCGACGACGCTGAACCCCGGGCAGAGCACGTTGTGTCACGGCAGTTACGTCATCACCGCTGCGGATGTGCAGGCCGGTCACGTGACGAACACGGCTCACGCGAACGGCACGGATCCGGAGGGTGAGCCGGTGCAGAGCCCGCCTGACGAGGCCACTGTTCCCGTGGTGGGTGTGGCGTCGCTGTCGATCGAGAAGACGGCGGACAGTGCGGGTCCGTTCCACGTCGGTGACACCGTCCACTACACGTACACCGTCACGAACACCGGTACGGCCGTCGTCCACAACATCACCGTCGCGGATGACCACATCGCGTCGGTGACCTGCAACAGCACCACGCTGAACCCCGGGCAGAGCACGTTGTGCCACGGTAGTTACGTCGTGACCGCGGCGGATGTCCAGGCCGGTCACGTGACCAACACGGCGCACGCGAACGGTACGGATCCGGATGGTGAGCCGGTGGTGAGTCCGCCTGGTGAGGCGACTGTTCCGGTGGTGGGTGTGGCGTCGCTGTCGATCGAGAAGACCGCTGACAGCGCTGGTCCGTTCCATGTCGGTGACGTGGTCGACTACACGTACACCGTGACCAACAGCGGCACCGCCGTCATCCACAACCTCACCGTCGCGGATGACCATGTTTCGTCGGTGACGTGCAACGCGACGACGCTGAACCCGGGTGCGAGCACGTTGTGTCACGGCAGTTACGTGATCACCGCGGCGGATGCGGCGGCTGGTCACGTGATGAATGTGGCGCATGCGAGTGGCGTCGACCCCAGTGGTGACTCGGTGGAGTCTCCGCCGGGTGAGGTGGATGTTCCGGTGGTGGGCGAGGCCCGGTTGTCCCTCGTGAAGAAGGCCGGCGCGGCGGGTCCGTTCCGTGCGGGTGACACTGTCACCTACACGTACACGGTCACCAACACGGGTGCTGTGCCCGTGCACGGCATCACCGTCACGGACGACCACGTCACCGCGGTGACCTGTGAGGCGACCACGCTGAACCCGGGTCAGAGCACGGTGTGCCACGGCTCGTACACGATTACCGAGGAGGATGTTCAGGCCGGTCGTGTGACCAACAAGGCGACCGCGAACGGCACGGATCCGGAGGGTCACCCGGTGGTGAGCCCGCCGGGTGAGGCGACAGTGGAGACCGTCCCCGGCGCGTCGTCGCTGTCGATCGTGAAGGAGTCCGACGTGTCGGGGTCCGCGAAGGTGGGTGACACCATCACCTACACGTACACGGTGACGAACACCGGGTCGACGGTGCTGACGGACGTCTCGGTCAGTGACGACCGGGTGTCCCCGGTGGTGTGCGAGTCGGCCACGCTGGAGCCGGGTGCGAGCACGACCTGCCGTGGCACGTATGTGGTGACCGGCGAGGACGCGAAGGCCGGTCATGTCACGAACGTCGCGACGGCTTCGGCGCGGGATCCGCAGGGGCAGCTGGTGGAGTCCCGGCCGGTGTCGCTGTGTGTCACGGTGTCGGAGTGCCCGGAGAAGGAGAAGGGCGAGGGCTGTGTGAAGGTGCCGCGTCCGGGTGGTCCTTCGAAGCCGCCGCACGCCGGTGGTGGGGGTCATCTGCCGGACACGGGTTCGCCCGTGGGTCTCGCAGCGGCGGGTCTGGCCGGTGGCGGTCTGCTGACGCTGGGCGGTGTGCTGCTGTACCGGGCGCGTCGCCGTGCGGACGCGGACCGGTTCGTGGGGTAACACCCGCGCCTTTACCGCTCGTTCGGTGAAGGGGACCGCCCCCGGGGCTTTCGGGCTCCGGGGGCGGTCCCGCGTCGTGTGGGGGCGGAGGGCGGGTGTGCGTCCAGTGGTTCCTGGTTCCGTTTCTCCAGGAGTTCTCGCGGGCCGGGGACGGCCCGCGGCGGGACGGTCGGGCTCGGGACGGTCGGCGTGGGCGCTTCGGTGTTCGGGGCGGGGGTGGTCTGTTCGTCGGGTGGGGTGGGGATGTTCTCGACGGGGCGTTCGGACATGTGCGGGGCCAGGGGCCAGGTGGCGCCGGCAAGGCGGCGGTGTCCGGCTTTGCGTGGGGCGGCCGGTGAGCCGGACCGTTCCGGCGGAGCCGGCACTGCGGGGTGGTCGGGCCGTGGTCCTGGCGCTCGCTCGGGGTTCGGGTGGATCTGGGTGAGTAGTCCGCGTAGGCGGTTGGTGATGCGGGTCGCTTCGCCGGCGAGGTTGTCGTCGAAGCCGGTGGTCGTGTCCGGTGCGGCGGTGGTCTCGTCGGTGAGTTCGATGTCGTGCGGGGTGCGGGGTGCGGGGTGCGGGTGGGGGGGCTGGTCGTGGATTCTCTGCTGTCGGGTCGCTTGGTACCTCCCGGCACCGGGTCCTGTGACCGCCGTCCGCATGCCATCAGCGCGGTCTTACAGATCACGGGGCATCATCGAGGGTTCACTTACGTTCGCCCGTCCCGTCCGGCCTTCCCCTCGAGTGTGGCTCCTCGATGGCCGAGGTGCTCTTGGGCTTGAACGCTCCGCGTCACACCTCGCCGTTACCGGCGACGCATGGGAGCGCGGGGACGGGCCTTGGACACTGGCCCGAAGTTCAGCCGATCGATACCTCGTTCACGTGGCTGTCCTCACTTATCTGGAGCGACCTCGTGTCGCACACTGTGCTTCGTAGTTGGCCGACGTTTTCCGGGTGGTTGGCCAGGCTGTACGCCGACGGTGCGGTCGGGGTCTGTCGGTTTTTGAAGGTCGCCGACGCGGATTTCGGGCTCGGCTGCGCTCTTTGTCGGAGCGCGTCGCGGAACGGGCTATGCGTCCTCGTTGTCGCTGTGCAGGGAATGGATCATGCTCCGCAGGATCCGGAACGCGTCTGACTGCTCGGTGGCGGTCAGGCCGGCCAGCATTCTGGCCTCGACGGACCGGACGGCTGCGCTCGCCTTCTGGAGGCTTCGTCGGCCGCTCGCTGTGAGCCGCGTGGGAAGCGCCTTCCCGACGGGTGCCTCCGCGGGTCTGGTCACGTAGCCGTCTCGTTCCAGGGCCTGGAGTAGCACGTTCATCGTCTGCCGTGTCACGAACGCGCCCCGCGCGAGCTCGGAGTTCGACAGGCCCGGTCGTTGCGCCAGCAGCTCGAGGCAGGAGTAGTGCGTCACGCTCATCCCGAGCGGCCGCAGTACTTCCTCCATGGCCGCGCGAAGGGCGCTCGACGCTTCTTTCAGCAGGTAGCCCAGTGACGTCTCCAGGTGGACGCCGACACCTTCTTGACTCATGTCAGTATTCTGACATACGTTGATGCATGTCAGAAAACTGACATGACCGAAGGAGTGTCCTCATGCCCGTTACCGGCCCCGACTTCATCTCGCTCCAAGTGCGTGACCTCGATGCTTCGCGGGCGTTCTACGAGCAGTACCTGGGCCTCGTCCGCTCGCCGGCCGGACCTTCGCACGCCGTGGTCTTCGAGACGAAGCCGATCGCGTTCGCACTCCGCGACGTCGTTCCCGGAACCGACCTCGCATCCGTCGCTCGGCCTGGCGTCGGTGCCGCGATCTGGCTCCACGCCACCGACGTCCAGGCCATCCACGACGCGCTCGTCGCCGACGGTCGCGCCGTCGTCTCCGCGCCGGTCGACGGCCCCTTCGGTCGGACCTTCACCTTCGCCGACCCCGACGGCTACCAGGTCACGCTCCACGACCGCGCTTGATCGACCGAACCGCGCTTGATCGACCGAACGCAACTGGACGATCACCGGTGGTTGCGTCCCGCCGCCCTCCTCGCCCACCGCCGCTGACCAGTGGCCGACCAGCCTGCTCGGACTGGCCGTCAGGGCGAGAAATTTTGGCCAACTGGCCTGCAAAGTGGCCAACTACCGTGCACGGTGTGTCTGTGCGGCGTAGTTGGCCGGTCGGCCAGGCTGTACGCGGGGCTCTGAGCCGGGTGGTGTTCAGCCGTACGTGGCGCCTGGTCCGGGCCGCTGTGGTGGGGGTGCGTCTGGAGGGTCTGCCATGGCCTGCAGGGGAGCGAGCCCTGGGTCTGGTCGGCGTTGTGCGCGGTGGACGGGTCGTTCGTTCCGCTGGAGCTGGGGCCTGACGATGGCTGCGCGCTGGATCTGTCGGACGGGTGGGCCGGTCGGTGGACGGTGGCGTGGAATCCCACCGGTGCCGAGGTGTGGTGTCCGGTCAGTGAGATCACGGGCGCTCCGGTGCAGGCCGTGGGCGTTCCAGTGCAGGCCGCTGAGCCGGTCCGTTCGGCACTTTGGCCGGCATCTTCGCCAGGGTCACCGCGCCGGGCTGGAGCTGCTGGACACAATGGAGAGTCAGCACGGGTTCGAGGGCCTGGAGGAGCGGAAGTTCCTGCGGGTGCCGGATTTCGCGGGGGCGGTACGGGGTGTGGTGCCGCAGTCGTTGCGGCTGCGGTTCACGACGGTGGGTGGCCGGGCCCGCTCGCACATCCCGGACTGCCTGGCGGTGATGCAGGGCGGCTGGTGGCTGGTCGATGTCCGCCCGGTCCACTTGGCCGTGAAGGCGGAGGACCGGGCGGGTTTCGCGGCGGCGCGTGAGCTGGCCGTCGACCTTCGGGTCGTCACTGCGCTGATCTTCATGGCATGGCCCGCGACGGGGATCCGCGCGGCCACCCCCGAGCTGGCCCGGGCACTGGGCGAGGAGGCCCGCCAGCGGCAGCTCGACTACGTAGAACGGTCCGCGGTTCCCGGCAAGCAGGCCAGCGCGACCAAGTCCTACAGCGACCCGCCGGCCATACCGCTGGTCGCAGCTGCCGTGTTTGAGATGGCCGACCGCCTCCTCCGCAGCCCGGATGAGTCCGCCGCCTCGGCAGCACTCGGGCCGCCGGCGGCCGAGGCGCGATACGTCAGCCGGAAGGTCGGCTACAGCATCCGCCGAGGGCCGGGCACCTCGACCGCACTCCAGACTGTCCTCCTCGCTCACCACCCCTGACCCCTGGCCAAGAAGCCTGCTCAGACTGGCCAACTAGCCCGAAAGCTCTGGCCGACTAGTCTGAAAAGTGGCCAACTACCGTGCAAAGTCACTATTCGACGCCGAGGTCGATGCCGTTGGTGTGGGTGGTGTCCATCCCGGTCACCTGTCGCGGTCGTGGTCGTGGTTGTGGTGGTGGTTGTGGTGGTGGGGTGTGTTCATGTCGCCGGTGGTGGGTGTGCCGGTGGCGGTTTTGTAGCGGAGGAAC
>NZ_JBIALQ010000016.1:9381-101525 GCF_042873545.1 Kitasatospora sp. NPDC004615 | reverse complement strand
TCAGGGATTGGCCGCCCCGGGACCGTCCACACAGATTGCGTGTCCGGTGCTCCCTGCCGAGCGACCAGTGAACACTACGCCGGATCCGCCCCAGGCGCAAACACCTCCCGCGGGCACCCCGCCATCACCCCGCAGCGCCAACCCTTGAGCAGTCGCTCAAACCTCTGCCATGATGGCCGCGCCAAGCGTTGAGCGATCGCTCAAACTCGGAACAGGGGGACATCCATGCCTGGTCAGGGGCGACGCCCGACCAAACCGATCTATGTGGAGCTGTCGATCCGCACGGATCTGGACACGCTCTGGGAGCTCACCCAGCGGCCGTGGCACCACCAGCGATGGGACGCCCGATTCAGCCGCATCGACTACCTGAACTCCCCGAGCGAGCAGAGCGTGCGGAGCGAGCACCCGCCCGAGTCCGGTGCGGAGGAGGGGACGGAGAAGGGGACGGCGGAGGGAGCGGAGCCGGTCCGGTTCCGGTACCTGCTGGGGCTGGCAAGCGGGCCGGCGCTGACGGGAAGCGGGGTCACCACGGCCGAGCGGCGGCGACCGGACGGGCAGCGGGTGAGTGCGTTGCGCTTCGCGTCCGACTCGGGCTGGTCCCCGCTGCGGGAGGGTGCGGGGTACTGGCGCTACCTGCCCAGCGGTTCCGAGGGCCCGGCGGCTGATGGGACGTCGGCGGACGGAGAGCCCCACGTCGCGTTCGTCACCGGCTACGACTACCGCAGCTGGCGTTGGCCCGGCGGTGCGCAGCTGGACCGCTGGCTGGTGCGGCCGTTCGTGGGGTGGCTGACGGCCTGGTCGTTCGACCGGCTGCGGCTGTGGGCGGAGCGCGGGATCTCGCCGGAGCGGGCGTTGTGGCACGGGCTGGCCGAGGTGGCGGTCCGGGCGGGAGCTGTGGCGCTGGCGGGGGTGGTGGATGCGGCGGTCACGGGGCAGGCCGTCGCGGGCGTGCTCACGGCGGGGGTGGTGCTGGTGTTCGCGGCGCTCGTCCCGCCCTCGCCGCTCACTCCGGCTGCCCGCCGCTGTCGTCGTCGCCCGCGTCCGAGTGCTCGCGGCCGGGCCGCCGCCCGCGCACCCCGTCTCCTGACGGCGCTCGCCCCACCGTCCGACCGCTCCGCTCCTTCTACGAGTTCTACGAGTTCTACGAGTTCTACGAGCCGGAAGCACCTCTCCCCACGCCGACCCAGCAGGAACCTGGGCACGATCACCCTGGAGCAGCCATGACAGTCACCCTTGCCGTCACCGACCCGGCCGGCTCCCCCACCGCCGCGGCTCCGACTCGTTCGATCTTCCATGCGGCGCTCGGCGCGGACTTCGAGCGTCTGCACCCGGAGTTGCAGCGCCGGTTCGGCTTCTCCAGTGCGGACGGGATCGCCTGCATCGGCACGGGACGGATGGATCGGATCGAGCGCGGGTCGCGGCTGCTGGTGCCGTTTCTCCGTGTGGGGGCGCGCCGCAACATCCTGTTTCCGGAGCAGGGGCGGGACATTCCGTTCACGATCGCCAATTACGCGTACCGGGACGGGTTCGGGCGGGAGACGGTGACGTTCGTGCGGACGTTCCAGTTCACCCGGCCGCGGCGGTTCGACGCGACGATGGTCGCGGCGGCGGGCCGGCCGGGGACGGTGCTCGACTATCTGGGCACGCATCAGGAGCTGGCGGTGGATCTGCGGCTGGGGGTGACAGCGCGTGGCGGGTTGACGATCTCCTCGGCGGCGCAGCGCTTGGCGCCGCTGGTGGGGGCGCCGGTGGTGCCGGAGTTGCTGACGGGGCGGGCGGAGTTGCACGAGTGGTTCGACGACGAGGCGGGGCGGTTCCGGATCAAGGTGCGGGTGAGCAATCCGCTGGTGGGGCTGGTGCTGGGGTACCAGGGGTGGTTCACGGCGGAGTACCCGCGGGTGGGGGCGGAGGGGATTCCGCGTCATGTCCGTCCGGTGCGCGAGAGCTTCCGGATGTAGTGCGACAACGACCGGCGGCTACGCTGCGGCCCATGAGCGACACACGTGAGCGGTTGATGGATGCGGCGATCAGTGCGCTCAAGCGGCAGGGGATCGCGGGGGTGTCGGCGCGGACCATCGCCGGGGAGATCGGGGCCAATCAGGCGCTGGTGTTCTACCACTTCAAGACGGTGGAGGGGCTGCTCGCTGCGGCGGCGCTGCGCGAGACGGGTCTGCGGCTGGAGCGGTACCGCGAGCGGTTCGCGGAGGTGCGGTCGCTGCGCGAGTTGCTGACGGTCGGCCGGGAGCTGCATGCGCGGGAGCAGGAGGAGGGGAACGTCGCGCTGCTGGGGCAGTTCCTGGCGGGGGCGAAGGGCTATCCGCAGCTCGCGGAGGTGACGGCCGAGGCGCTGCGACTGTGGACGGTGGAGATCGAGGCCGTCCTGGTCCGGCTGTTCGTCGGTCATCCGCTGGCCGAGTTCCTCGACCTGAAGGGGCTGGCGCAGGCGGTGACGGCCGGGTTCATCGGCCTGGAGCTGTACGACGGTGTGGACCCGACGGGCGCGGCGGGCGCGTTCGGGGCGCTGGACCAGCTGGGGGTGCTGGTCGAGGTGGTGGACGGCCTCGGCCCGGTGGTGTCGCGTGCGGTGCGGGCGACGGTGCGCCGGCAGGTGAAGAACAACAGCACGGAATAGCGGAACGCCGAACGGCCGGCCCCGGGCAGGGGGCCGGCCGTTCGGCTCGTACGGCGTTCTCAGCTGTTGGTGGGGAAGCCGAGGTTGATGCCGCCGTGCGAGGGGTCGAGCCAGCGCTGGGTGACGGCCTTGCCGCGGGTGAAGAACTGGACGCCGTCGGCGCCGTACGCGTGGCTGTCGCCGAACAGCGAGGCCTTCCAGCCGCCGAACGAGTAGTAGGCGACGGGGACGGGGATCGGCACGTTGATGCCGACCATGCCGACCTCGACCTCGTTCTGGAAGCGCCGGGCCGCGCCGCCGTCGTTGGTGAAGATGGCGGTGCCGTTGCCGTACGGGTTGTTGTTGATCAGTTCCAGGCCCTCGTCGTAGGAGGGGACCCGGACGATCGACAGGATCGGGCCGAAGATCTCGTCGTTGTAGACGGACATGCCCGGCTTGACGTGGTCGAACAGGGTGGGGCCGAGCCAGAAGCCGTCGGCGGTGGGGGCGCCCGAGGCGTCCTCGCCGGTGATGGCGTGCTTGCGGCCGTCGACGGCGAGTTCGGCACCGTCGGCGACGCCGGACTCGACGTAGGAGGTGACCTTGTCGCGGTGCTGGCCGGTGACCAGCGGGCCCATCTCGGAGTCGCCGTTGCAGCCGGGGCCGACCTTGAGGGTGGCCATCCGCTCCTTGATCTTGGCGACGAGTTCGTCACCGATCGGGTCGACGGCGACGAGCACGGAGACGGCCATGCAACGCTCGCCGGCCGCGCCGAAGCCGGCGTTGATGGCGGCGTCGGCGGCCAAGTCGAGGTCGGCGTCGGGGAGCACCAGCATGTGGTTCTTGGCGCCGCCGAGGGCCTGCACGCGCTTGCCGTAGCGGGTGCCGGTCTCGTACACGTAGCGGGCGATGGGGGTGGAGCCGACGAAGGAGACCGACTTGATGTCGGGGTGCTCCAGCAGGCGGTCGACCGCGACCTTGTCGCCGTGCACGACGTTGAAGACGCCGTCGGGCAGGCCCGCTTCCTTCCACAGTTCGGCGATGAAGTTGGCGGCGGACGGGTCCTTCTCCGAGGGCTTCAGGACGACCGTGTTGCCGGCCGCGATCGCGATCGGGAAGAACCACATCGGCACCATGGCCGGGAAGTTGAACGGCGAGATGATCGCGACCGGGCCGAGCGGCTGGCGGATCGAGTAGACGTCGACGCCGGTGGAGGCCTGCTCGGTGAAGCCGCCCTTGATCAGCTGCGGGATGCCGCAGGCGTACTCGACGACTTCCTGGCCGCGGGCGAGCTCGCCGAGGGCGTCGGAGTGCACCTTGCCGTGCTCGGCGACGATGATCGCGGCGAGTTCGTCCTTGCGGGCGTTGAACAGCTCGCGGAAGTTGAACAGCACCTGGGTGCGCTTGGCGATGGACGCCTTGCGCCAGCTGGTGAAGGCCTGGGCGGCCGCGGCGACCGCCTGGTCGACCTCGGCGATCTCGGCGAAGTCGACCTGGCCGGTGGTCTGGCCGGTGGCCGGGTCGAAGATGTCGCCCCGGCGGGGCGCGGTTCCGGCGGTGGCGACGGGCTGGCCGCCGATCCAGTGCGTGATGTGCTTGCTCAAGGTCTCTGCCTCCGACTGTCCACGGACGTCCCGCGCTCGTTGTCCAGTCTGCTCCGCGTACTTGGTCCACTCAACGAGCACCCTGACGGAGAACCGCGATTCACCCTTACAGGTCGTCGGGAGCCTCGGAATTATCGTCGACGGCGTCCAGGTAGGGGTCGTGCAGCCCGTCGGCGAGTTCGGTGGTCTCCAGCAGGTCGAGCCGCAGGTCCTGGGCCCAGGTCTCGGCCCACCGCCGGATGTCGGCGGCGCCGGCCGGGAGCAGCGCGGCGGCGCTCTCCAGCCGGTCGGCGAGCATCCCGGGGGTGAACTCCTCGTCGAACGAGCCTGCCAGCGCGAGGAGTTGGCCTTCGCGCAGCCGGGCGGTCAGGGCGTGCAGGGCGAACAGGTCGGTGGGCAGCGCGCGTTCGCAGAGGGTGAGGACGGCTAGCGCGGCGGTGTCCTCCAGCGCGGCGACCGGGAGCGGGGCGCCGTCGGACAGCACCGGCGGGTGGCGCAGCGGTTCGCGCCGCAGTTCGATGCCGAGCGCGGGCCGGGCCGGGTCCGGGAGCCCGAGTCCTCCCGAGGCGGTGACGGCGAGTTGGTGGCGGCGGGCGGTGCCGGGGGTGTCCTCGGTGCGGTGTCCGGCGGCGCGCAGCGTTTCGGCGAGTCCGGTGGCGAGGTCGGCGAGCGGCGGACCGCCGGCGCAGACCAGCAGCAGGTCGGTGCCGTGCAGCCGGACGGGCAGGCCGTGCAGCCGGAGCGCGTCGGCTCCGGCGAGTGCGAGGGCGTGCTGCAGGCAGTACGGCTGGGCGTCGGTGAGCAGCCGGGTGCGGTCGGCGTGCGGGTCCAGGGCGGGTGGCCCGGGGTCGGCGGTGCTGGTGTCCATGGGGACAGTGTGGGCCGCCCGGGCCGCCCGGTGCGGCGGCGCAGCTGCACGACACGCTGCGCCGCCCGCGTGGTCAGCGGTCGCCGAAGATGGTGCGGTGCCAGTCCTTGCGGGCGACCGCGGTGGTGTCGAACATGACGTGCTTGACCTGGGTGTACTCGTCCAGCGAGTACTGCGACATGTCCTTGCCGTAGCCGGAGGCCTTGTATCCGCCGTGCGGCATCTCGCTGATGATCGGGATGTGGTCGTTCACCCAGACGCAGCCGGCGGCGATCTCCCGGGTGGCGCGCAGCGAGCGGTGGATGTCGCGGGTCCAGGCGGAGGCGGCCAGGCCGTAGGGGGTGTCGTTGGCGAGCCGCAGGCCCTCCTCGTCGCTGTCGAAGGGCAGCACGACGAGCACGGGGCCGAAGATCTCGCCCTGGACGACCTCGCTGTCCTGGGCGGCGCCGGCGATCAGGGTGGGGCGGTAGTAGGCGCCGAGGGTGAGGTCGGTGCCGTCGTGGCCCTTGCCGTCGGCGGGGCCTCCGGTGACCACGGTGGCGTAGGCACGGGCGCGTTCGACGAAGCCGGCGACGCGGTCGCGGTGGGCGAAGGAGACCAGCGGGCCCAGGTCGGTCTGCGGGTTCATCGGGTCGCCGAGGCGGATCGCGGCGTACAGCTCGGCGACGCCGGCCACGAAGGCGTCGTACAGCGGGCGCTGGACGTAGGCGCGGGTGGCGGCGGTGCAGTCCTGGCCGCTGTTGATCAGCGAGCCGGCGACGGCACCGTGCACGGCGGCGTCCAGGTCGGCGTCGTCGAAGACCACGAACGGGGCCTTGCCGCCGAGTTCGAGGTGGGTGCGCTTGACGGTGGCGGTGGCGATCTCGGCGACCCGCTTGCCGACGGCGGTGGAGCCGGTGAAGGACACCATGGCGACGTCGGGGTGGCCGATCAGATGCTCGCCGGCGGTGCGTCCGGCGCCGGTGATGACGTTGACGACGCCGTCGGGGATGCCGGCGTCGGTGCAGGCCCGGGCGAACATCAGCGAGGTGAGCGGGGTGAGCTCGGCGGGCTTGAGGACGATGGTGTTGCCGGCCGCGATGGCCGGGAGGATCTTCCAGGCGGCCATCTGCAGCGGGTAGTTCCACGGCGCGATGCTGCCGATCACGCCGATCGCCTCGCGGCGCACGTACGAGGTGTGGTCGCCGCTGTACTCGCCGGCGGCCTTGCCTTCGAGGTTGCGGGCGGCGCCGGCGAAGAACGCGGTGTTGTCGATGGTGCCGGGGACGTCGAACTCGGTGGACAGCTTGATCGGCTTGCCGGTCTGCGCGGTCTCCACCCGGGCGAACTGGCCGGCCCGCTCACCGAGGATGCCGGCCAGCCGGTTCAGCGCCTCCGAGCGGGCGCCGGGGGTGGCGCCGGACCACTCGGGCAACGCGGCGCGGGCGGCGGCGACCGCGGCGTCGACATCGGCGGTGGTGGCGAGCTCGACCTGCTGGACGGTGCTGCCGTCGGCGGGGTTGACCACGCTGAACGGCTCACCGCCGGAGGCTCGGGTCAAGCGGCCCGCGATGTACTGCGCGCCGTCGTTGAAGCTGGTCAGGTCCATGAGTTGCCTCCATTGCCTACTCGACCCGGCCGACGATGCCTCGATTCGGGTGGCCGGGGCAAGCGTCACTCAGCAACGGCCCTCCCGACCCTCCTTACACGCTGCAAGGCCCGCACCTGGGCGACAGGGCGTTGCTCACGAGCATGATTCACTTGACACCCTGAAACCCCTGGAGGTATCCGCGATGCTCCCCACCGTCGCCCGCGTGCTCGATCTCGACGTGATGCGGCGCGGCCTGCCCCAGGTGGTGGCCGGCGCCTCCGCGCTGGAGCGGCCGGTGCGCTGGGTGCACGTCAGCGAGCTGCCGGACCTGGCGGGGCTGCTGCACGGCGGTGAGCTGGTGCTGTCCACCGGCATCGCGCTCCCGGAGGACCGGGAGGGGCTGGCCCGGTACGTGCGGGAGCTGGCCGAGGTCGGGGTGGCCGGGCTGGTGATCGAGTTCGGCCGGCGCTACTTCGACTCGCTGCCACGCGCGCTGGTGGCGGCCGCCGAGCGTCACAACCTGCCGCTGGTGGTGCTGCGCCGCGAGCTGAAGTTCGTCGCGGTGACCGAGGCGGTGCACGCGCTGGTGGTGAACGCGCAGCTGGAGCAGCTGCGCGTGTCCGAGGCGGTGCACCAGGTGTTCAACGAGCTGGCCACCGAGGGCGCGGAGCCCTCCGAGGTGGTCCGGCAGGTCGGCCGGATGGCGGGCGCGCCGGTGGTGCTGGAGAACCTGGCCCACCAGGTGCTGGCGCACGACACGGCGGGCCGCGGCGAGCAGGAGCTGCTGGAGAACTGGGAGCACCGCTCGCGCGGCGTCCACCCGCCCGGCCGCACCGGCTACGACCCGCGCTCGGGCTGGCTGGTCACCACGGTCGGCGCGCGCGGCCAGGACTGGGGCCGACTGGTACTGGTCGACGAGCCCGCGCCGCTCCCCCGGGACATGCCGCACAAGCACGCGATGCTGCTGGAGCGCGGCGCGGCCACCCTCGCGCTGAACCGGCTGGTGGTCCGCGACCGCGAGTCGCTGGAGCGGCAGACCCACCGCACCCTGCTGTCGGGCATCCTCACCCACGCCCTCACCGTCTCCGAGGTGTCGCTGCGCGCCCAGGCTCTCGGCGTCCCGCTGGAGGGCCGCCGCCTGGTCGGCGTGGTGCTGAGGCAGCGTCAGGGTCCGCTCCCCGCCGCCCTGGAGGCGCAGGCCCGGCTGCGCGACTTCACCGAACTGGCCGCCACCGCGATCCGCTCCGCCCGGCTCTCCGCCCTGGTCGGCGCGCTGGACGACGAGGGCGTGGGCGTCCTGATCGCGCTCGGCTCGCAGCAGGACGAACACACCTCGCTGGAGGCCTTCGCCGCGGCGCTCCGCCGGCTGTCCGCCGAGGCCGGCCGGGACGGCGCGGCCGCCGAACCGGTCATAGCGGTCGGCTCCTCGGTGGGCTCGGTCCGCGACGCCCGCCGCGCCCTGCTGGAAGCCACCCAGGTCGCCGACGCCGCCCTGCACGACGCCCCCGGCAGCCGGGCCGCCTACTACCGTCTCCCCGACGTCCGCCTGCGCGGCCTCCTGCACCTGCTGCGCGACGACGAGCGCCTGCAGACCTACGTGGAACGCGAACTCGGCCCCCTCCTCGCCCACGACGCCGAACACGGCGGCCAGTTGGTGCAGATGCTGCGCATCTACCTGGAACAGGGCCGCAACAAGTCCGCCGCCGCGGACGCCGCCCACCTGTCCCGCCCGTCCTTCTACGACCGCCTCCACAAGGTCGAACGCATCCTCGGCGTCGACCTGGACCAGGTGGAGTCCTGCCTGTCCCTGCACGTCGCACTGCTGGCGCTGGACGCGGTGCGCCGCTGACACGATGTCAGCGACGCACCCTGGAATCAGCGCGGTCCGAGGGCGACCAGCCCGGCGAGTTCCTCCTCGTAGATCTCCAGCGCGGCCAGCGAGCCGTCCGCGAGGTGCAGGTCGGCGCGGTTGGAGAGCCAGGTGTGCCGGGGCTCGACCCGGACCAGGTGGGCGTAGGGCAGGTCGCCGAGGGCGTACATGGTGCGGCTGTTGACCGCGGTGGCGGCCAGTAGAATCCGCCGGTCGGTGAAGACCATCAGCACGTCGTCGTTGTCGAAGTCGCCATGGGCGGAACGCACCGCGATGACGAACTGTCCGGCTTGACTCTGCCAGCCGCGGGTAAGACCGCGGCCGCGGAAGAGCCGGCGGAAGGTGCGGATCAGGCCCCAGGTGCAGTCCTCGACCAGGTCGGAGAGGAACCCTCCGAAGTCGAGCACCACGGACAGGCAGCCGACCCCGGCCTCGGTGCCCCGCCCGAAGCGCTCCTTACGGTAGCGGCGCGGGGGGCGGCGGATCAGGTCGCAGAGGTCGGCGTCCACGATGCCGCGCACCTGCTCGCCGGGGGCGAGCAGGTGGACGATCTCCGACAGGTGCTGTCCGCCGTACTGGACGGTGCCGTACGTCGGCGCGGTGTCGTACGGGAGATGGTTCATCCGAAAGCCTCCTCGATGCGGTTCTTCGGAACCCGGTAGGGCTGTGGCTTGCCGGGACCGTCGAGGGCGCCGGTGACCGTGTCGACGTTGCGGTCGTCGCGGAAGGTGTCCCCGAGCAGGCCGCCGTAGTCGCCCGCACCGATACCGGCGCCGATCACCGCCTTGGTGCCGCCCTTGATCGGGGAGAACACCTGCTTGACTCCGATCTGCACGCCCGCCTTCAACAGGCGCTCCTCCAGCGGCAGGTCATCGGCGTTCTTGATCACACCCCAGCCGGCCTTCAAGGGCTTCTTGCCCATCTTGCGGACCGCCTTGGCCGCCTCCGTCGCCTTCTGCAGGCCCTTACGGTTGCGGTCGATGGTGCGCAGGTCCTTGACAGCCTTCTGAAGCGTCCTCAACGCCTTGGCGAGGTCGACCGAGACCTTCTCGACCCGAGCGATGAAGATCGCGATCTCGGCCTCGGCGACCAAGGCCTCCACGATGGTGGCCAGGCCGACCGTGACGATGTCGATGACCACCATGACGGCCAGGCTGACGATCAGGGTCTCGATCGCCTCCCGGATGATGCCGATCACCAGGTTCTCGGCGAGCTGGCACTGGGCCGCGCCTTGCCCGATGATCTGTGCGACCTGCTCCATGTCGGCCGCGGTCGCGTCGATGCTCTCGACCACCTCGCCCATGTATCCGGCAAAGGATATGGAGGCGCCGCCGCGCCAGTCCTCGGCCAGCGGTGCGGCGCCGGCCCGCAGATCTGCGGCAATGGCGCGCATCTCCTTGGCCTGGGCCTGCCACTCCTGGGCGGCGGCGGTCAGTTCGGCCAGGTTGCCGGTGACCTTCTCCAGCATGCCCATGAGGCCGGTGGCGTCGAGCGCGGCCTTGACGATGTGGTCGAGACCGGCGTCCAGCCCCTCGCTGACCGGGTTGCTCAGGTCTGGCAATGGCGCGGTGATCGCGTCGACCCGGTCCCGGGTCCACTTGTAGGCCTCGCCGACCTGGCCGAAGTCGTTGATCGCGAGCCTGCTCACGGCTGGCCCCCCAGTCCGACTGCGAGTTCCTCGTCGGTGTCCCGGTAGTGCCCGGCCACCCCGTGCAGCGCCTCCCCAGCGCCGTCGAGCAGTTCCGTCAGGTCGGTGAAGTTCTGCCCCTCGGCCTGCGCGTGCTCCAGGTACGCCTGGTGCAGCGATCCGGAGCCGGGCAGCTTGCCGAAGTCCTCCGGGGCCAGCGGGAAGCCCGCGAGCCTGGAGCGCACCGCTTCGACCCGAGCAATCTGATCGTGGATCAGTTGCCCGTACCTCTCCAACTGTTCCGGATGAACCTGAAAGCCCTGTCCCCCCATGATTCCCCCAAGATCGTGCCAAGTTTAAGCCGATCATCGTACATATCTGCGCGTGGTGTGCTGACTTCAGCACGAAGGGGCCCCGGGCGGTCGCCCGGGGCCCCTTCGTTGCCAACATGTCGTCAGATCACGTGCGCGTCGGTGAGGGTGAGCACCTCGTCGAGGACGGCCAGGCCGGTCTTGGCGTCCTCCTCGCTGATGTTGCACGGCGGGACCACGTGGAAGCGGTTCATGTTGGTGAACGGCCACAGGCCGCGCTGCTTGCAGGCCGCGGCGAGCTGCGCCATCGGCGCGTTGTCGGCGCCGGCCGCGTTGTAGGGCACCAGCGGCTCGCGGGTCTCACGGTTCTTCACCAGGTCGAGCGCCCAGAACACGCCGAGGCCGCGGACCTCGCCGATCGAGGGGTGCCGCTCCGCCAGCTCGCGCAGGCCGGGTCCGAGCACGTTCTCGCCGATGTGCTTGGCGTTCTCCACGATGCCCTCCTCGGCCATCGTGTTGATCGTGGCCACGGCGGAGGCGCAGGCCAGCGGATGGCCGGAGTAGGTGAGGCCGCCGGGGAACGCCTTCTGCGCGAAGGTCTCGGCGATCGCCCCGGAGATCGCCACGCCACCGAGCGGCAGGTAGCCGGAGTTGACACCCTTGGCGAAGGTCAGCAGGTCGGGGGTGATGCCCCAGTGGTCGGCGGCGAACCACTCGCCGGTGCGGCCGAACCCGGCCATCACCTCGTCCAGGATGAACACGATCCCGTACTTGTCGCAGATCTCCCGCACGCCCGCCAGGTAGCCGGCCGGCGGCACCAGGATGCCCGCGGTGCCGACCACGGTCTCCAGGATGATCGCCGCGATGGTGCCCGGGCCCTCGAACGCGAGGGTCTGCTCCAGGTGCGCGAGCGCACGCTCGCACTCCTGCGCCTCGTTCTCGGCGTGGAAGTTCGAGCGGTAGGCGTACGGGCCCCAGAAGTGCACGATGCCGGAGACGCCGGCCTCGTTCGCCCAGCGGCGCGGGTCGCCGGTCAGGGCGATCGCGTTGGCGGTGGCGCCGTGGTACGAGCGGTAGGTGGAGAGCACCTTGTGCCGGCCGGTGTGCAGCCGGGCCATCCGGATCGCGTTCTCGTTCGCCTCGGCGCCGCCGTTGGTGAAGAAGATCTTGTCCAGGTCGCCGGGGGTGCGCTCGGCGATCAGCCGCGCGGCCTCGCTGCGCGACTCCTCGGCGAAGCCCGGGGCGATGGTGCACAGCTGGGCGGCCTTCGCCTGGATCGCGGCGACCACCTTCGGGTGCTGGTGACCGATGTTGGTGTTCACCAGCTGCGAGGAGAAGTCCAGGTAGCGGTTGCCGTCGTAGTCCCAGAAGTAGGAGCCCTCGGCACCGGCCACCGCGAGGGGGTCGATCAGTGCTTGGGCGGACCACGAGTGGAAGACGTGCGCACGATCGGCGGCCTTGACGGCCTGCCCGGCGACCGAGTCAGCGGTGGGAGTGCTCATGCGCCCAGCGTAGGGAGCCGGCTCCTCCCGGGGCAGCTGCATCGTGTCACGGAGCTCGTGTCGCACCCTGACAACGTGAAGGGGCGCGAGGAACTGCGCGCCCGACCATGCACTCACGTAGAGCGATGATCGGTGGCCCAGTTCCTCGCGCCCCTTTTCCGTCCGCTACCGCGTCAGATCGCGGTCATGACGTGCTTGATCCGGGTGTAGTCCTCGAAGCCGTAGGACGACAGGTCCTTGCCGTAGCCGGACTTCTTGAAGCCACCGTGCGGCATCTCGGCGACCAGCGGGATGTGGGTGTTGATCCACACCGCGCCGAAGTCCAGGCGGCGGGACATCCGCATCGCGCGGGCGTGGTCCTTGGTCCACACCGAGGAGGCGAGCGCGAACTCGACGCCGTTGGCGTAGTTGACTGCCTGCTCCTCGTCGGTGAACTTCTGCACGGTGATGACCGGGCCGAAGACCTCGTTCTGGATGATCTCGTCGTCCTGCTTCAGGCCGGAGACCACGGTCGGCGCGTAGAAGTAGCCGACCTCGCCGACCCGGTGACCGCCGGCCTCGACCTTGGCGTGCTCGGGCAGGCGCTCGATGAAGCCGGTGACCTGCTTCAGCTGGTTGGCGTTGTTGAGCGGGCCGTAGAGCACGTCCTCGTCGTCCACGCCACCGGTCTTGATGTCCTTGGCGGCCTTGGCGAGCGCCTCGACGAACGCGTCGTGGATCGACTCGTGCACCAGCACGCGGGTGGCGGCGGTGCAGTCCTGGCCGGCGTTGAAGTAGCCGGCGACCGAGATGCCCTCGACGGCCTCGGCGATGTCGGCGTCGTCGAAGACCACCACGGGGGCCTTGCCGCCGAGCTCCAGGTGGACGCGCTTGACGTCCTTCGCGGCGGACTCGGCGACCTGCATGCCGGCCCGGACCGAGCCGGTGATGGAGGCCATCGCCGGGGTGTGGTGCTCGACCATCAGGCGGCCGGTCTCACGGTCGCCGCAGATCACGTTGAAGATGCCGGCCGGCAGCTCCATCTCCTTCAGCACGCCGCCGATGATCTCGGCCAGCAGCACGGTGGAGGCGGGGGTGGTGTCGGACGGCTTGAGCACCACGGCGTTGCCCGCGGCGATCGCCGGGGCGAACTTCCACACGGCCATCATCATCGGGTAGTTCCACGGCGCGACCTGCGCGCAGACACCGACCGGCTCGCGGCGGATGATCGAGGTCATCCCGTCCATGTACTCGCCCGCGGCCTTGCCCTCCAGCAGGCGGGCGGCACCGGCGAAGAAGCGCAGCTGGTCAACCATCGGGCCGATCTCCTCGGAGAGGGTCAGCGCGCGCGGCTTGCCGGTGTTGCGGACCTCGGCGTCGACGATCTCGTCGGCCCGGGCCTCGACCGCGTCGGCGATCTTGAGCAGCAGCTTCTGCCGGGTGGACGGGGTGGAGTCCCGCCAGATCGGGAACGCGGCGGCCGCGGCCTCCATCGCGGCGTCCACGTCGGCGGCACCGGACAGCGGGGAGGTCGCGTACACCTCACCCGTGGTCGGGTCGACGATGTCGAGGGTGCGGCCGTCCGCCGCGTCGACGAACTCACCGTTGATGTAGTTGCGCAGCGTACGAAGCTCGCTCACGGGTCTCTCCTCGGTCTGGGCCTGCCTCGTTGCATCCCCGGGCGCCAGATTACTCCGGACCGGCGCAGACACAGCATGTCAGCGACAAGCCACGATCGGCGGTGTGCACGCTCGCGCGTGTACGTCGTCAGACTACCTCCGACACTGCCGGAATCGACAGGGACCCGCCCGAAGCGCCACGCATTTCGTTCTTGATCATCGAATGGACGACGAAATCAGCAGAACCACCGCTTGCGAATCCTTGCCATGTCGGGCACAGTGTCGGCGTGGCCAACCGTGACCGGAACGCCAGCGTTCCCCTCGACGCCGCCTCCAAGGCGATCATCGAGCAACTCCAGGAGGACGGGCGCCGTCCGTACGCCGCCATCGGCAAGGCTGTAGGCCTGTCCGAGGCGGCCGTTCGACAGCGCGTCCAGAAGCTGCTCGACCAGGGCGTGATGCAGATCGTCGCCGTGACCGATCCCCTCACCGTCGGCTTCACCCGCCAGGCGATGGTGGGCATCCGGGTCGAGGGCGACATCGAGCCGGTCGCGGACGCGCTGGCCGCGTTCGACGAGGTCGACTACGTGGTCTGCACCGCGGGCTCGTTCGACCTCCTCGCAGAGCTGGTGTGCGAGGACGACGAACACCTCCTCGAACTGATCAACAAGCGCATCCGCTCGCTTCCCGGCGTGCGGAGCACCGAGAGCTTCGTTTACCTGAAGCTCCGGAAACAGACCTACACCTGGGGCACCCGATGACAGCCGAGCCGGCGCAGAAGGACCTTTCCAAGACCGCCTACGACCACCTGTGGATGCACTTCACCCGCATGTCGTCGTACGAGAACTCCCCCGTGCCGACGATTGTCCGGGGCGAGGGCACCTACGTCTGGGACGACAAGGGGCGCAAGTACCTCGACGGGCTCGCCGGCCTGTTCGTCGTCCAGGCCGGCCACGGCCGCGAGGAGCTGGCCGAGGCCGCTGCCAAGCAGGCCAAGGAGCTCGCCTTCTTCCCGGTGTGGAGCTACGCCCACCCGAAGGCCGTCGAGCTGGCCGAGCGCCTGGCCAACTACGCCCCGGGCGACCTGAACAAGGTCTTCTTCTCCACCGGTGGCGGCGAGGCCGTCGAGACCGCGTGGAAGCTCGCCAAGCAGTACTTCAAGCTGACCGGCAAGCCGACCAAGTACAAGGTCATCTCCCGCGCGGTCGCCTACCACGGCACCCCGCAGGGCGCCCTGTCGATCACCGGCCTGCCGGGCCTGAAGGCCCCGTTCGAGCCGCTGGTTCCGGGCACCCACAAGGCCCCGAACACCAACATCTACCGCGCCCCGGCCTTCCTCGAGGGCCCCGACGGCACGGTCGACCCCGAGGCCTACGGCCGCTGGTGCGCCGACGAGATCGAGGTGGCCATCCTCAACGAGGGCGCCGAGACCGTCGCCGCCGTCTTCGTCGAGCCGGTGCAGAACGCCGGTGGCTGCTTCCCGCCGCCGCCCGGGTACTTCCAGCGCCTGCGCGAGATCTGCGACCGCCACGACGTGCTGCTGGTCTCGGACGAGGTCATCTGCGCCTTCGGCCGCCTGGGCACCATGTTCGGCGCCGAGAAGTTCAACTACATGCCCGACATGATCACCTGCGCCAAGGGCATGACCTCGGGTTACTCCCCGATCGGCGCCACGATCATCTCGGACCGCCTGGCCGAGCCGTTCTACAAGGGTGACAACACCTTCCTGCACGGCTACACCTTCGGTGGTCACCCGGTGTCCTCCGCGGTGGCGCTGGCCAACCTCGACATCTTCGAGCGTGAGGGCCTGAACCAGCACGTCCTCGACAACGAGTCGAAGTTCCTCGGCACCCTGAACAAGCTGCGCGACCTGCCGATCGTCGGCGACGTTCGCGGTAACGGCTACTTCTACGGCATCGAGCTCGTCAAGGACAAGGTCACCAAGGAGTCGTTCAACGACGAAGAGGTCGAGCGCGTTCTGTACGGCTTCCTGTCGAAGGCGCTGTTCGACAACGGCCTGTACTGCCGTGCCGACGACCGTGGCGACCCGGTCATCCAGCTGGCCCCGCCGCTGATCTCCGACCAGTCGACCTTCGACGAGATCGAGCAGATCCTGCGGACCAGCCTGACCGACGCGTGGGCGAAGATCTGATCACCTGAGCTTTCTTCCCCACCCTCCACCGAAGGGCGGCCCCGACTCCTCACGTCGGGACCGCCCTTCGGCGTATCCGGAAGCAAATCTGCGGGCAACACGCCGCTTTCGCGGCGATTCGCCCCCGTTCGGGCCAGTGCGGCGCACCCGCACCACCGTCCGATCGTTCTAATCTGACGACTGTCATATCCCCGTCGGCACCTGGATGGATCACATGTCAGCGGCCCCGCCCGACAACGACGTGCTCTGGGCCCGAGGGATCGTCAAGTCCCACTACGGCACCCCCGCACTGCGCGGCGTCTCCCTCCGCGTCCGCGAGGGCGAGATGCTCGCCGTCACCGGCCCGCGCGGCTCCGGCAAGTCCACCCTGCTCGGCTGCCTGTCCGCGCAACTCCCGGTCGACGAGGGCGAGGTCTGGTTCCACAGCTCCCCCGTGCACACCCTCGGCCGGGCCGGACGCGAACGGCTGCGCCGCGAACGCTTCGGCTACGTCGGCCCCGAACCGCACCTGGTACCGGAACTGACCGCCCGTGAGAACGTCGCCCTGCCCCTGCTGCTGGCCGGCGCCGGCCACCGGGCCGCCCACCGGGCCGCCACCGAATGGCTCGACCGCCTCGACGTCGCCGACTGCGCCAAGCTCCGGCCCGCCGACCTCCCGCAGGACCGCCGCCAACGGATCGCCGTCGCCCGCGCCCTCGCCCCCGAGCCGCCCGTGGTCTTCGCCGACGACCCCACCGCGCCGCTGCACCGCGACGCCCGCGAGCAGGTCCTCCGGATACTGACCAGCGCCGCCCGCTCCCACCACCTGACGCTGGTACTCGCCACCCACGACCCGGAACTCGCCCGCTACGCCGACCGCACCGTCCACCTGATCGACGGCCGGATCGCGACCGAACCCGCCGCCGTCCCCGCCGGGCGCTGAGAGGCCGACGTGTACTATCTCGGACTCGCCCGCGGCTACCGCGCCCCCGACCTGGTCCGCTGGCTGCTCACCGCCACCGCCGCCGCCGTGGTCGCCGGCTTCCTGCTGCGCGCCCTCGGCCGGGCCCTGGCCGAACCCGCTGGCGGCGCCGACCGGCTGCTGTGGTGCCTGCCCCCGCTGGCCGCCGTCGCCTGGTTCGCCGCCGTCGCCGCCCGCGCCGTCCCCGCCCAGCACCCCGAGCGGATCACCGGCCTCACCGCCGCCGGCGCCGGCCCCCGCCGGATCCGGCTGCTGATCGCCGGCGAGATCGCCCTCGCCTACGCCCTCGGCTCCGGGCTCACCCTGCTGCTCTTCCTGGTGCTGCGCAACGACATCGCCGGGCCCTCGCTCGCCTCCGACATCGGCATGGGCATCCCGCTGCCCACCGCCGCACCCGTCACCCTGCTCGCCGTCCCCGCGCTGGTCGCCGGCGTCTCCGCGGCCTGCGCCGTCCGGTTCCCCGACACCCTGCCCGGCCGCCCCGCCGAACCCGCCCCGGCTCGCTGGAGCGCCCGGCGGCTCGCCCTGCCGGGCCCGCTGCTGCTCGCCGGCATCGGCCTCGAACTGTACGGACTGCGGCCCGGCGCCACCGACGCCGAAAAGACCCTCGACCTGCCCGGCGGCCTGCCCGCCACCAGCCCTGCCCTGCTGGCCGGCTGGACGCTCGCCGCCCTCGCGCTCGCCCTGTGGACCGGCCCGCTGCTCGCCCTCGCCGGACGGCTGATGGTGATCCGCCGGCCCGCGCCGCTGCGCCTGCTGGCCGGCCGCGCGCTCACCGCCCAGGCACCCCGACTCGGCACGCCGCTGGCCGTGCTCACCGCGATCGCGGCGCTGCTGCTGGTGGCCGGCCGCGAGTGGGCCCGCACCGACGCCGACGTCCCCACCCTCACCCTGGTCGAGGGCCTGCTGATCCTGGCCTGCGCCGTCGCCGCGCTCGCCGCCCGGCTGCTGGAACTGCGCGCCGACCGCCGCACCACCCTCGCCACCCTGGACCGGCTCGGCACCCCGCCCGGCCTGCTCACCGGCACCCTCGCCCTGCGCGCCCTCGCCGCCGGCACCGTCCTGCTGGTGACCGGCGGACTGACGCTGGCGCTCTGCCCGCTGAGGTAGCACCCACGAACGCGGAACGCCCCGGTGGTTTCCACCGGGGCGTTCGTGCTGCTGCGGCCTCAGCCCGCCGCGGCCAGCTGACCGCAGGCGCCGTCGATCTCCTGACCGCGGGTGTCGCGGACGGTGGTCGGCACGCCGTGCGCCTGCAGCCGGCGGACGAACTCGCGCTCGTCCTCCGGGCGGGAGGCCGTCCACTTCGAACCCGGCGTCGGGTTGAGCGGGATCAGGTTCACGTGCACCCGCTGGTTCTTGATCAGCCGGCCGAGCAGGTCCGCCCGCCACGCCTGGTCGTTGATGTCCTTGATCAGCGCGTACTCGATCGACACCCGGCGACCGGACTTCTCCGCGTAGTTCCACGCGGCGTCCAGCACCTCGGCGACCTTCCACCGGGTGTTCACCGGGACCAGCTCGTCCCGCAGCTCGTCGTCGGGGGCGTGCAGCGACAGCGCGAGACGGCAGCTCAGGCCCTCGTCCGCGAACCGGTGCATGGCCGGGACCAGGCCGACCGTGGAGACCGTGATGCCGCGCTGGGAGAGCCCGAAACCGTCCGGCGCCGGGTCGGTGAGGCGACGGATCGCCGACAGCACCCGGTTGTAGTTCGCCAGCGGCTCGCCCATGCCCATGAACACCACGTTGGACAGCCGGGCCTCGCCGCCGGGAACCGTCCCGGTCTTCAGGTCGCGCATGCCGGCGGCGATCTGCTCGACGATCTCGGCCGTCGACAGGTTCCGGGTCAGCCCGGCCTGGCCGGTCGCGCAGAACGGGCAGTTCATGCCGCAGCCGGCCTGCGAGCTGATGCACATCGTCACCCGGTCCGGGTACCGCATCAGCACCGACTCGACCAGCGTGCCGTCGAACAGCTTCCACAGCGTCTTGCGGGTCGCGTCGTCATCGCACGACACGTGCCGCACCACCGACATCAGCTCGGGCAGCAGCGCTTCGGTCAGCTTGCCCCGGCTGGCCGCCGGAATGTCCGTCCAGCTCTCCGGGTCGTTCGACATCCGGCCGAAGTAGTGGTTCGACAGCTGCTTCGCGCGGAACGGCTGTTCGCCCAGCTCGGCGACGGCCTCCTTGCGCTCGGCAGGGCTGAGGTCGGCAAGGTGTCGCGGGGGCTTGGCGCCACGCGGCGCGACAAAGGTCAGTTCTCCGGGCTTAGGCATGGTTCATCCAGTGTCGCAGACCGCGGCCCCTGCCCCGTCGCTACCTCTTCGCCGCCCGGTACCGCTTGAGCAGCGCCGTCAGCGTCGGATGGTCGACTCCCGCGTTCAGGCCCGCCACCAGCTCGTCCGGGCACAGCTCGTACAGGTCTCCCCACCACCGCCGCGACCGGTTGTCCCAGATCCGGTACCCGCCCGGGACGCCGCGTGCCACGTACCGCCGTCTGCTCATCGCACCCCCTCCGCCACAGCGGACAGTAGCGGGCCGACGGCCCGCGCTCAACCGAAAAACGGCCCCCGGAAACCGGAGGCCGTAGCGGTCGCGCGCGCGTCAGTTGCCGACGAAGACCGTGAGCAGCAGCCAGACCACCGGGGCGGTCGGGAGCAGCGAGTCCAGGCGGTCCATGATGCCGCCGTGGCCGGGGAGCAGGGTGCCCATGTCCTTGATGCCGAGGTCGCGCTTGATCATGGACTCGGCGAGGTCGCCGAGGGTCGCGGTGACGGCCGCGCAGCCGCCCAGGATCAGGCCCTGCCACCAGGCGCCGCCGTCGATCAGGAAGTGCATCAGCAGCGCGCCGGCGATCATCGACAGGCCGATGCCGCCCGCCAGGCCCTCGCGGGTCTTGCCGGGGCTGATGGTCGGGGCGAGCTTGGTCCGCCCGAACTTGTAGCCGACGGCGTACGCGCCGGTGTCCGAACAGATCGTGACGACCAGGAACAGCAGGATCCGCCAGGCGCCGTCGTCGGCGGACAGCATCAGCGCGACGAAGGTCGCCAGGAAGGGCACGTAGAACGCGGTGAACACGCCTGCCGTTATGTCGCGCAGGTAGTTCTCCGGCGGCGTGGACATCCGGGCGACCATCATCGCCAGGCCGGTGAGCGCCAGGATCGCGGCGGCCCACTGGCCGCCCTCGAAGTAGCCGGTCACCACCATGCCGACGCCGCCGACCAGCAGCGGGATCTGCGGGACGTGGATGTCCTTGCGTTCGGCGAGCCGGCTGGTGAGCTCCCAGATGCCGACGGCGACGGCGGCGGCCACCACCACCATGAAGACCGCCTTGACCACGAACAGCGAGGCCGCGATCACCGCCCCGAGGCCGACTCCCACACCTATCGCGGCGGGCAGGTTGCGGCCGCCGCGCGGCTTGCGGGGCTGCTGGTCGGTTTGGGCCACGGAGGTCTCCTGGGCGGGGGGCATGAACTGAGTCTGTGCCGCGCCGCCCCCTGTGCCATACCGGAGGCCGCCGCGAGTGACCCGTTTGGTGCCGGCCCGGGTCGAGCCGCGCCCCGGGCCGGGCGGACAGAGCCGCCGGACCGGGGCGTACGCGCGGGGGTCTGGGGTCAGACCTCCAGCAGCTCGGCTTCCTTGTGCTTGAGCAGCTCGTCGATCTGCGCCACGAACTTGGCGGTCAGGTCGTCGAGCTCCTTCTCGCCGCGGCGGCCGTCGTCCTCGCCGATCTCCTTGTCCTTGACCAGCTTGTCGATCGCGTCCTTCGCCTTGCGGCGGATGGAACGGACCGAGACCTTGGCGTCCTCGCCCTTGCCGCGGGCCTGCTTGATGTACTCGCGGCGGCGCTCCTCGGTGAGCTGCGGGAGCACCACCCGGATGACGGAGCCGTCGTTCGACGGGTTGACGCCCAGGTCCGAGTCGCGGATCGCGGTCTCGATGGCCTTCAGCGCGGTCTTGTCGAACGGGGTGACCATGGCCATCCGCGGCTCCGGGACGGAGAACGAGGCCAGCTGGTTGATCGGCGTCAGGGCGCCGTAGTACTCCGCGACGATCTTGGCGAACATCGCCGGGTGTGCACGGCCGGTACGGATGGCGGCAAGGTCGTCCTTGGCGACCCCGACGGCCTTCTCCATCTTTTCCTCGGCCTCGAGGAGGGTCTCGTCAATCACTGTGTGCTCCCTGTCCGGTTCATCTGCTGTTGTTCCGTACCGGTGCCCCGGACGGCTGTTGCTACTCAGTGCCCCCGGCGACTAGGCCTGGGCGGAGTCCTCGCTGATGAGTGTGCCGATCTTCTCACCCTTGACCGCACGGGCGATATTGCCTTCGGCGAGCAGCTCGAAGACCAGGATCGGCAGGCGGTTGTCCTTGCACAGGGTGATCGCGGTCAGGTCGGCGACCTTGAGGTCGCGGGAGATCACCTCGGTGTAGTCCAGCGCGTCGAACCGGACCGCGGCGGGGTTGGTACGCGGGTCGGAGTCGTAGACCCCGTCGACGCCGTTCTTGCCCATCAGCAGGACGTCGGCGTGGATCTCCAGGGCGCGCTGCACGGCGGTGGTGTCGGTGGAGAAGTAGGGCATGCCCATGCCCGCGCCGAAGATCACCACGCGGCCCTTCTCCAGGTGCCGGATGGCGCGCAGCGGCAGGTACGGCTCGGCGACCTGGCCCATCGTGATGGCGGTCTGCACGCGGGTCTCCATGCCCTCCTTGATCAGGAAGTCCTGGAGCGCGAGGCAGTTCATCACGGTGCCCAGCATGCCCATGTAGTCGGAACGGGCCCGGTCCATGCCGCGCTGCTGGAGTTCGGCGCCGCGGAAGAAGTTGCCGCCGCCGATCACGATGGCGACCTCCGTTCCCGCGCGCACCACCGTGGCGATCTCACGGGCGATGGCGTGCACCACGTCCGGGTCGACGCCGAGGCCGCCTCCGCCGGCGAACGCCTCGCCGGACAGCTTGAGCAGTACCCGGCGGCGGGTGCCGTCCGGTGCGGTCTCCTGCGTCTCCTGCATGGACTTTCCCTTCTCCGCCTGCTGGTCAGCAGATCTGCAAGTGCTACTCACGACGCCGGGCGTGCGGGCCCGGTGCCGTGCATACGCGAGGAGGCCACTGCCGCGGGAACCGGTACGGTCTCCTGCACGGCAATGGCCTCCTCGTCGTTCATGGTGCCGACGCCGCCCCCACGGGGTGCTGGAGGGCGCGGTCGGCGCGTTCCTCCGTCCTTACGGACGGGCGTGTCCTCCTACCTTATGTCCGGCCCGGGGCCGGTCCTGGCGGGGAGGAACTGCGCGGAACGGTCTCAGGCGCCGACGCGGAAGCGAACGAAGCGCTTGAGGGTGACGCCGGCCTCTTCGAGGACCTTGGCGACGGACTTCTTGTTGTCCTTGGCGAACGCCTGCTCCAGGACGGCGTTCTCCTTGACGAAGCCGGTCACGCGGCCTTCGACGATCTTCGGCAGGGCAGCCTCGGGCTTGCCCTCCTCGCGCGCGGTGGCCTCGGCGACGCGGCGCTCGTTCTCGAGCTCCTCGGCCGGGATCTCCTCGCGGGAGAGGTACTTCGGCGCGAACGCGGCGATGTGCTGCGCGACGTCCTTGGCGGTCTCGGCGTTCTCCTGGTCGAGCTCGACGAGGACACCGATGGTCGGCGGCAGGTCCGGGTCCGACTTGTGCATGTAGACACCGACGAAGCCGTCGTTGTCGAACTGCGCGAAGCGACGGAAGACGATCTTCTCGCCCAGGGTCGCGTTGGCCTCGTCCACGAACTGCTGGACGGTCTGGCCCGGGTTGATCTCGGAAGCCAGCGCGGCCTCCAGGTCGGCCGGGGAGGTGGCGGCAACGTGCGCGGCGATCGCGTCGGCGACCTCGACGAACTTGCCACCCTTGGCGACGAAGTCGGTCTCGCAGTTCAGCTCGACCAGAACGCCGGACTTCTTGTCCTCGGCGATCAGCGCGGCGACGGCGCCGTTGGAGGCGTCACGGCCCTCGCGCTTCGCAACGCCCTTCTGGCCCTTGATGCGCAGGAGCTCGACGGCCTTCTGAACGTCGCCCTCGGCCTCGTCCAGAGCCTTCTTGCAGTCCATCATGCCGGCGCCGGTGAGCTCACGGAGCTTCTTGACGTCCGCGGCGGTGAAGTTCGCCATCGTGTGATCTCTTCTCACGTCTCGCGTGTCTGCGTGGGAAAGTGCCGGGGCCCGGGGTGCGGTACCCCGGCACGGGAGAGAGGGGCACCCACCGGCTCAGCCCGGCCGGTGCCCCTCACCCTGGTGGTACGTCAGGCCTGCTCGGCCTCGGCAGCCGGAGCCTCAGCCTCGGCCGGGGCCTCGGCAGCAGCCTCGGCGGCGGGGGCCTCGGCGGCCTTCTCGCCCTCGAGGATCTCCTTCTCCCAGGCGGCCAGCGGCTGGTCGGCGCCCGGCTCGGCCTTCGCGTCGCCCTTGGCGACACCGGCGCGGGACTTCAGGCCCTCGGCGACGGCGTCGGCGATCACGCGGGTCAGCAGGGTGACGGAGCGGATCGCGTCGTCGTTGCCCGGGATCTTGTAGTCGACCTCGTCCGGGTCACAGTTGGTGTCGAGGATGGCGACGACCGGGATGTTGAGCTTCCGGGCCTCGCCGACCGCGATGTGCTCCTTCTTGGTGTCCACGATCCAGACAGCGCTGGGAACGCGCTGCATGTCGCGGATACCGCCGAGGGTCTTCTCCAGCTTGTCGTACTCGCGCTGGAGGACCAGGAGCTCCTTCTTGGTGAGGCCAGAGCCGGCCACATCCGTGAAGTCGATCTCGCCGAGCTCCTTGAGGCGCTGCAGACGCTTGTAGACGGTCGAGAAGTTGGTCAGCATGCCACCCAGCCAGCGCTGGTTGACGTACGGCATGCCCACGCGGGTCGCCTGCTCGGCGATGGCCTCCTGGGCCTGCTTCTTGGTGCCGACGAAGAGGACGCTGCCGCCGTGGGCAACGGTCTCCTTGACGAACTCGAAGGCGCGGTCGATGTAGTTCAGCGACTGCAGGAGGTCGATGATGTAGATGCCGTTGCGCTCCGTGAAGATGAAGCGCTTCATCTTCGGGTTCCAACGACGGGTCTGGTGACCGAAGTGGACGCCGCTCTCCAGCAGCTCCCGCATCGTGACGACGGCCATGTGCCGTACTCCTCTGTGTTTCCCGGCGCGCCGCGAGGCAGGTGCGCTCTGCGGGGTGCCGGGGCTCTCGGTTTGTCCGTGCCGGTCGGGCGACCGTCACGCCTGACGCCCCGACGTGCCAAGCCGCTTGGCCTACTCGGGGCTTGCGGCCTCGGCAGGCTCGGCGGACCGAGCGGCACTCGCACCTTTCGACCGTTCCCCGGAGGGGCGGGCCGTCGGTGGCGGGGCGTGCGAAGTCGACCCGGCAGACCGGGTCGCGTGTGAAGTGTACGGGAAGCCCCGCGCGGCGGGCGACTCCGTGCGGTCCCGCCGCCCTGTTCAGCACCGCTACGGGCGGCCCGCCGCCCACCGTTCACCCCTGTGGGGGACGGCAGTTGTCCACAGCCCCCGGTTTGTCCACAGCCCCCGGAATCGGCGGGCGACGCCAACGCTCCGACCTCCATGGTGGGGGTCGCGCCTGCTGAGCGGGCTTGTCGTGGTTTGCGCCGGGTGCTGGCGCTGTGCCGGTTTCGTCGCGTTGAGGGAGGTTGGCGTGGGGTGTGGGCGGGGTTCGTTCAGGCGGGTGGCGGTGCGCGTCGGTGTGGTGCTGGTGATGGCGGGTCTTGCGTCCGCGATCACCGGTGGGAACGGGTCGGGGAGCCCGGTGGCGGTGGTCCCGGTGGGGTTCTCCACGGCGGCGGGGCCGGGGGCGGTACGGCTCGGGACGGCCGGGCCGGGGCCGGGGAGGGTGTGGCCGGTGGGTGATCGGTCCGGGTTGCTGCGGCGGTTCGATCCGCCTCCGGTGCGCTGGGCGGCCGGGCATCGCGGCGTCGACCTGGCAGCCGCGGCCGGCACGGCGGTGCGGGCGGCCGCGCCCGGCGTGGTGACGTTCTCCGGGCAGGTGGCCGGCCGCCCGATCGTGGTGGTCACCCACACCGGCTCGGGCACTCCCCCGCTGCGGACCACCTACCTCCCGGTGGCCGGGTCCGTCCCGGTCGGCGCTGCGGTCGCGGCGGGCGAACCGATCGGCGAACTGACCGCCGACTCCGGGCACTGCCCCGTCGACTGCCTGCACTGGGGCCTGCTCCGCGGCACCCGCTACCTCGATCCACTCGCCCTGCTCGGCACCGGCCGGGCCCGCTTGCTGCCGCTCGACTCCCCCGACGCCGGATCAGCCCGCGCCCGAACCGGAGTCCGCGTCGGCCCCGGCGGTTCCCGCGGCACCGGACCGGAGGCCGTCCAGAGCGAACCGCACCGCGGCGTCGGCGATCTCCGGCACGTCGGCAGCCTCCCGGGCCCGCTCGATCTGGCGGACCGCCGCCTCCACCACGCCCTGCAGCAGCGAAGCCGCGACGGCCGGCCCGGTGTGGCCGAGTTCCTCCAAGGTGCGCACCACCAGCGCGGTCAGGCCGGTGTGCGCGGCCCTGATCCGCGCCCGCGCCGCGTCGTCGAGTTCGTACTCGGCGACAGCCACCAGGGCGCGGTGCACCGGATCGGTGGCCAGCGCGACCTGCCCCCGGACGTACGCCTCGATCCGCTCGGCCGGACCGTCGCAGGCCGCCATGCCGGCTTCGATCTCGGCGGCCCACAGCGGGAGGTCCACCGCGCACAGGGCTTCCACCAGCTCCGACTTGGACCGGAAGTACTCGTACACCGAGGACCTGGCCAGGCCGGCCCGCGCGGCGAGGGCACCGAAGCTCAGCGCCTCCCTGCCGCCCTCCGCCAACAGGACGCGCGCGGCGTCCAACAGTGCTGCCTGCTGCAACTGTCGATGCTCGGCCACCGTGGCCGCCCGGATTTTCGGCACGCACCAACTCTACGGACGCCAACGGCCGACGGGGGCGCACACCGCGTACCCGCCGATCCGCCGACCTCGCGAGCGGTCCCCGCCTTCGCATCCTCGTCTCAGCGGGCGTCGGACATCTTCGCCCGCAGTTGCAGCACCGACTTGGTGTGGATCTGGCTGACCCGGCTCTCGGTCACCCCGAGCACCTGGCCGATCTCGGCGAGCGTCAGGCCCTCGTAGTAGTAGAGCGTCACCACCGTCTTCTCCCGTTCGGGCAGGGTGTTGACCGCCGAGACCAGCAGGCGGCGCAGCTCGCGGTCCTCGGCGATCTCGACCGGGTTGTCGGCACCGTGGTCCGGCAGCGTCTCCATCAGAGTCAGCCGGTCACCGCTCTCGCCCGCCGAGTGCAGCAGTTCGTCGAGCGCCACCACGTTGGCCAGCGACAGCTGGCTGAAGATGGTGTGCAGCTCGTCCAGCGCGATGCCCATCTCCGCCGCCACCTCGGGGTCGTGCGGCGTCCGCCGCAGCCGGGCCTCCAAGGTGGCGTAGGCCCGCTCGACCGCCTTCGCCTTCTGCCGCACCGACCGCGGGATCCAGTCCAGCGCCCGCAGCTCGTCGATGATCGCGCCGCGAATCCGGCTGATCGCGTAGGTCTCGAACTTGATCGCCCGATCGATGTCGAACTTCTCGATGGCGTCGATCAGCCCGAAGACCCCCGAGGACACGAAGTCCGCCTGCTCCACATTGGCCGGCAGTCCGACCCCGACCCGGCCCGCGACGTACTTCACCAGCGGCGAGTAGTGCAGGATCAGCTGGTCGCGCAGCCCCTGGGCGCCCGTCTCCTTGTACGAACGCCACAGCATCTGGAGCGCCGACTGGTCCGCCCCGCCCTTTGTGCTGCCCCGACTCGCCGCCGCTGTCTTCCCCTCAGCCTCCACACCCTCGGGCCCGGCACCACCCACCGTGGGCGCCGCCGCCGGCGCAGGCACCACCGCGCCAACACGCGCGCCCGGCCCGGTCCCCGTATTCGCCAAGCCCTCGCCGTCCGCGGACGCGGGTGCCGCAGGGGCGGGTGCCGCGGACGCGGGTGCCGCAGTCGCCGGCGTCTCGGACGCGGGAGTCTCGGACACGGGCGCAGGCCTGGACGTCGACGCCGAGGCCGGCCCGGGCAGCGCGACTGGCCGCGGACCGACCGGCGGCTCGGCCGGCGGCGGCTCGGCCGACGGCGGCTCGGCCAGAAGCTGGGGCTGGGGCTGAGGCTGCGACTCGCCCTGCCCTGGCTCCGGCGCCGTTGCCGACGCGGCGGCTGCCGCATCCGAGGAACGTTCCGCCTCCGGCCCGCCCGTCTGTCGGCGAACCTGCGAACTCCGGGTGGGAAGCTCCCCCGGCTTCACCTTCGAACGCGCGCCGCGCCTGGACTGGCCCCGCACCGGCCTGGCGTTCGCGGGCGACGCGTCGACGAAGGAGGCGCCCGCCGCCTGCGCTTCGGCCGCAGCCCGCCCGGGCGTCGGCCCATCGTCGCCCTGGCCTTCGCCGAGCTGACTGCCGCCCGGCTGGTCGGCGCCCGGCTGATCGGCGCTCCCACCACCGACCGGCGCCGGCCCACCCGGCGGGGTGCTGGTGGTCTCCTCCCCGCGCGGCCTCGGTTTGGCCACACTGGACGGCACTGCTTGTGGGCAGGGCAGCAACTGGCCGGGCCGTTCGATGGGCGGGCGCGCCGGGGACTGCCGGTCCGACGGCCCCAGCGGGACGGGAGGACGGGGAAGGGGCGAGGGCGAAGCGGGACGGGCCTGGGACTGTGGGGTCGCGGTCGGGGGGTTGCCCGGCCTCGCCATTCCCACGACTCCCGAGGGCCTGGCCCGCAGCTCCGCGGCGTTGCGGGTCTCGGCCCCGGTCCCGTCCGGGGACCGACCGTCACCGGTCACCCTGTGTCCGGGAATGTGAGTGGGCATGCGTTGGTCTGCGCCGTTCTGCCGAGTCATGTGCTGATAGGGACGCCATAAGGGAGCGTAGCGTGACCAAGTCGCTGCACAGTGCTACCGCCACTCGGGCGTCGCCCGATCCGGTGGCAGCAACGGGCTCCACCGGCGCGTCGCGGGTCGGGGCCCGGCCGGCTGCCGGGCACCCCACCTCCGCCGAGCCGCCGACCAGCACAGACCTCCCTCAACACGTCGGAATCTTTGCGTCACTCCCGCTCGCCGCTGTCGCCCTCCCGGGCTCACCCGTCTCAGCGTCGCTCTCAACTCACCTGGGGTTCCTTCCTGTTGACGGGATGCTCCGTTCGGTCGACCTTCCATGTCCGCTATTGCGCAGATCCGATCACTTGCGTCGTACCAACCTCCAGTGCGCTCCGTGCCTCTCGACGAAGCCCAGCGAGCTCAGCTCGTGCAGGTGGTGCACGGTCTCCTGCGGGGAGAGCGCGGCGTACTGGGCGAGTCGCTGCACCGGTGCGCCGTCCGCACTCGCCGGCACCGCTTCCAGAACCCTTGCCACCGATGGCACCAGCGCGTCTCTCGGCAGGATCGGACCGACCCGCTCCGGTGCCAGATCGTTGCCAATGGAGCCGATCAGCTCGCCCACTTCGGCACCGTTGGTGACCAGAGTTGCGGCTCCGCTTCTGATCAACGCGTGAACTCCCGCCGAGAGTTCGGACGTCACCTGGCCGGGAACACCCATCGTGTGCCTGTTGAGATCCATCGCACGACGTGCGGTGCTGAGCGCGCCGCTGCGAGGTGCCGCCTCGACCACGACCGTGCCTCTGGTGAGCGCCGCTATTACCCGGTTACGCAGCACGAATCTGAACCTGGTCGGGTTCATCCCGAGCGCCAATTCACTCACCAGCAACCCGGCATCTCCGATCCGCTCGATCAGTGACTCGTTCCCGCGCGGGTAGCAGATGTCGACCCCACTGGCAAGGACCGCGATCGTCATCCCGTTGACGGCCAGCGCACCCTGATGGGCGGCCGTGTCGACGCCGTACGCGGCTCCGGAGACCACCACCCAGCCGCGCTCGGCCAGTTCCGAGCCGAGCTGGCCGGCGATGTGCCGCCCATAGGCGGTGCAGGCCCGGGATCCGACAATGGCGACCGACCTGAGCGCCAGCAGGCGCAACGAGGGGAGCCGCGTCCGCGGCCGGCCGCGGATCCACAGTCCGACTGGACGGCTGTCGCCGAGGTCGTCCAGCTGAGAGGGCCACTCCGTGTCGCCCGGAATGATGAACTTCCCACCGAGCTTGGCGATTCGTTCAAGGTCGGTGGCCGGGTTGAACTTTCGCAGCCTCTCCTGGTAGGCGGTGATCCGGTCCGCTCCGAGCCCAAGTCGGCTCGGCGATGCTCCGCGGTAGAAGCCCTGCACCAGGCCGACCACACCGAGGCGCTGAATCGCCCGGCCGATGGCCGCATCGCCCGGTTCGATCAGCCGGGTGAGCGCCGCTCTGGCGACCCGCTCGGGCTCGGGCGGGTCCGGCGTGGTCACCGCTGCGGCCCACCCGACGGGACGGATGACCCGGTGTGCGGAGTGGCCCGCGGCGCCCGGTTCGGCCGTACAGTGCCGACTCGTCGCGGCACTTTGTGCGGCATGGCCTGTGGTCACCGCACAGTCCGGGACCGCAAGCCGGGAATCGACGGTGTCCGAGCCCGCTCGATGAACGGCGGGTGGGCCGGCTCCGCGGATCAGGTGGCGCAACCGGTCGTGGCCGTCACCCGCCGCACGGTCGTCGGGCGGATGGGGCGGACAGGGGCTGTCAGGTGGACCCGGCAAGGTGGGCTCGCCAACGAAGTGACGGCTGCCGCGCTGGGCTCGCCCGGCGTGGGCCGGGCCGCCATGCGGGCCTGCGGTCTCGCGGTCGCGGGCCGGGCCGTTGGGCACCGAGGTGAGCGTCGGTGGGGCGGCGGAGTCGGCATGCTGCTGGGGTGCGGGAAGTGCTGCGGTCACGGGAAGGTCCTCCTGCGATGGCTTGTCCGGCGGGGGAGTTGGCGCACGGGCCGCTTCACGGTCTGGTGCGCTGCGTGGCGCCTTGTGCTGCGGGTCTGCGGGCCTGCCGGCCTGCGGACTTGCCAGCCGCAGCACAGGTGATGCCTGGTCAGGACTCGGCGCCCAGGTCGGCATCCACGTCGTAGTACGGGTCGGATCTGCGGTCGTTCGGGCGGGTGACGCGCTGGACTCCGGTGCGGAGGGTGAGCGCGGTCTGGACGTCGGTACGGGTGGGGCGGGGACGGTGGGCGAGGTCGGCGACCGTCCAGGCGACGCGGAGAATTCGGTCGAGGCCTCGTGCGGTGAGCAACCCCCTGTCGAGGTCACGCTCGGCGTCGATGAGCGAGCCGGGCGCGAGTTGCCAGCGCGTGCGCAGTTCGTGCCCAGGCACTTCGGCGTTCGTCCGCCACGGGGTGTCGGCGAGGCGAGCGGCGGCCCGCTCGCGGGCCTCCCTTACGCGTTCGGCGACCGTAGCTGTGCTCTCGACTTTTCCGCCCTGCTGCAGCAACTCGGCTCTGCTGACCCCGGCGACCTGTACTTGGAGGTCTACTCGATCGAGCAGCGGCCCGGACAGTCTGGCCTGATAGCGGTTGACCATGACGGGTGTGCATTCGCAGCCTTCTCCTCTCAACGAATAGCGGCCGCAGGGACAGGGGTTGGCGGCCAGACAGAGCAGGAATCGGGCGGGTAGCCGCATCGAACCCGCGGCTCTGGCGATCATCACCTCCCCCGATTCCAGGGGTTGTCGAAGGGCGTCGAGGACCCGGACCGGGAATTCGGGTGCCTCGTCGAGGAAGAGCACGCCGCGGTGGGCCAGGGAGACGGCACCGGGTCTGGGCAGTCCCGTTCCGCCGCCCACGATGGCGGGCATGGTGGTCGAGTGGTGCGGTGCGCAGTACGGCGGGGTGTTGATAAGCGGACGGTCGGGTGGGAGCAGGCCGGCCACGGAATGGATCGCGGTCACTTCGAGGGCTTCGGCCTGGGTGAGTGGTGGGAGCAGGGCGGGGAGCCGTTCCGCCAGCATGGTTTTGCCGGCTCCGGGCGGCCCTTTGAGGTACAGGTGGTGGCCGCCCGCTGCGGCGATCTCCAGGGCCTGCCTGGCTTCGGACTGCCCGGCCACGTCGGCGAGGTCGGGTCGGCAGGCCTGGTCCGAGCTGACATCGCGGACGCCGAGCCCGGGGAGCATCAGTCCGGCGAACGAGGAGTCCGGACGGCCGATGGACGGATCGGGTGGTTCGTCGGGGATGGGGGCGTTGGTGAGGATGGCGATGAGTTGACGCAGGCTTCGTACGCCGAGGACGGAGACACCTGGAACCAACTCGGCTTCGGCGGCGGTCTGTTCGGCGACCACGATCTGGCGGTAGCCGGCGTCCGCCGCAGCGAGTACTGCGGGCAGGACGCCGCGCACCGGGCGCACCCGGCCGTCCAGTCCGAGTTCGCCGATGATCAGCAGGCCGTCGATCGACGCGGGGTCGAGCCGTTCGGCGGCCGCCAGTACGGCACAGGCCACTGCCAGGTCGTACCCGCTGCCGCTCTTGGGTACGGAGGCCGGGGTGAGGCCCACGGTGAGTTTTCGCAGCGGCCATTTCTCGCCGCTGTTGGAGACGGCTGCGCGGACCCGGTCGCGGGCTTCGAGGAGGGCCTTGTCGGCGAGGCCCACCAGGCTGAAGGCTGCGAGTCCGGGTTCGAGGTCGGCCTGGACCTCGACCACGACGCCGTCCACCCCGACCAGGGCGACCGAGCAGGTGCGGGCGAAGGCCATCTCACACCGCCCCCCGCAGGTGCTCGACCGCGGCGGCGCCCTTGCGGGGGTTGACCACGGCGACCAGGTCGATGCGGACTCCGCCCGGCGGTGGGGGCGCCGGTCCGCCGACCGAGGCTTCGTCCGTCGGTTCGCCGCCGTCGACCCGCTCGGCAGCCAGCACCAGTCGGGAGAAGTGCACGGGCCAGCGTTCGACGAGCCACCGTTCGGCAAGGTGGCGCAACCGATCGGCCTTGCTCTGGTCGATCGCTTCGGACGGCTGTTGGAAGCCCCGCTCGGACCTGGTCTTCACCTCGCACACCGCGAGGGTGTCCCCGTCCAGCGCGACGATGTCGAGCTCGCCCTCGGCGCAGCGCCAGTTGCGCTCCAGGATGCACAGCCCGCCCTCCGTGAGCCGGCGGGCGGCGACCTCCTCGCCGTAGCGTCCGAGGCCGTTGGTGGAAATCTTGTTGGGATTCTGCACGGCAATCACCTCCGGCCGGAAGGTTGCCGTCACAGCCGGGAGATGGGCCAGCGAAATCGTCGAGCCTGTGGATAACTCGGGCCTGTGGATAACTTAGCTCACTCGTTCGAGTGGCAAATCCAAAATGCGCTGGACATCCGACGATTTCAACGACCAGTCTCGGTGGCCCGGGCGTCGCCGCAGGCCATCGTGGTGCGGCCGCTCCGGTGGAAGGGCGCGGTCGGCCGCGCCGTTCCCCGCCCACCCTGGGCTGTCGGGCCCGGGGCACTCCCGGGCCGGCCGTTCAGCCGCAGAGCGGTCAGTTCCCGAACGCGGAGTCGTCCGAGGGCAGCTCGAGATCGCTCTTGGCCAGCTCCTCGATATTCACGTCCTTGAAAGTCAGCACGCGGACCTTCCGAACGAACCGGGCCGGTCGGTACATGTCCCAGACCCACGCATCCGCCATCGACACCTCGAAGAACACCTCGCCCTGCACCGAATGCACCTGGAGGTCGTAGTCGTTCGTCAGATAGAAACGCCGCTCGGTCTCGATCACGTACTTGAACAGGCCGACGACATCCCGGTACTCCCGGTAGAGCTTGAGCTCCATCTCGGTCTCGTACTTCTCGAGGTCTTCGGCACTCATTCCAAGCGTCCCCTCACTCGTCACGTCCACCCCATTGTGGACCACCGGGCCCGTGCTCAGAGCCGTACTGGCGGTTCTGGCGGCCCTTCCGTCAGAACCTGCTCCATCAGCGCGGCCAGTCCGCGCGGGTAGACGGTCTCCTCAGTGGTCCTCAACTCCCCCACCGTCCACCAGCGGACGGAGAGCAGCAGCGCGTGCTCCTCCGCCCCGCTCTGCCGCAGTACCACCTCGCTCCGACCGATGCGGGCCAGGTGGAACCACTGCTCCTGTTCGTAGTCCCTGCCCTGGAAGGAGAACGTCACCGTGCCGTACGCGACCAGCGGTCCCCACTCCACCTCGGTCAGCCCGATCTCCTCGGCCAGTTCACGCCGGGCCGCTTCGGCCGGGCTCTCGCCCGGCTCGATGCCGCCACCGGGGGTGATCCACCAGTCGATGCCCGGCGCGGCCGGATCGGTCCCTTGCAGCAGCAGGACGCGCCCGTCCGGGTCCAGCAGCAGCACGCGGACGGCTCTGCGACGTTCGACCGCCACCTGGTTCAGCTCCGTCCTGAGGTTCTGCGCCCGTTTCCGGGCCGGCCCCGAGATGCCGTCGGCCCCCGATTCAGGCCTTCCGCCGCCCCTGCAGCTTGCGGCTCAGAGAGACCGCCCAGCCCGCCGCGGAGGCGAGCACGATCAGGACCGCCCCGCCAACCGCCGTCCAGCTGGCCGGCACCAGCACGCCCGCCTGGTGAGCACGCGGCGCACCCAGTTCGTCGAAGGCTGCGGTGCGCCCCTCCAACCCTGCCCGGGACAGCGGCAGGATCACCGCCTCGACCCTCGCCTTCACTCCGGAGGCAGGAACGGAGCCGAAGGCCACATCCAGATGGCTGCGCGAGTCCATCGAGTTCCCGCGGAAGTCACCGAGCAGGAACAGCCGCCCCTCGGGCACCGTCACCGAGAACGCGGTGGCGGGCGCTGTGGCCTTCGCCAAGTAGGGCTCGTCCACCTGGTGGCCGTTGACGGTGATCCGCCCCTCGCGATCGCCGGAGACGGTGTCGCCACCGACGGCGGCCACCCGCTTGACCAGGGTGGCGTTGCCCCAATCCGTGTCCTGGAAGACCACGATGTCGCCGCGTCCGATCGACTTCCCGTCAGCGGTGTGCGCGAGGACGGTATCGCCGACCTCCAGGGTGGGGCTCATCGATCCGGTGGGGATCTTGAAGGGCCGGTACTGGATGGCGAGCATCGCGAAGCCTCCGACCAGCATCACGAATCCGATCGCGATCACCACGCCCTGCACGATCGACGCCGGGTTCCGGCGGCGGGCCGGTTGGGCCTCGGTGGGCGGTGTCTGCTCCACGACGCTGCTCATCGGCTTCGCCCTCTCCTGGCGCTCACGCGCTCCGGGCGAGCGCTCGCTACCTGCCTGGGCCTCGCCGTCCTGGGCTGGACAGCACTGCGGGCCGTGGCACGTGCGAGCAGATTACTCACGAGTACCACGGCCCGCGCAAGAGTCAGTCGCGGACGGTCTGCGACCGGTCAGCGACGGCGCTTGCGCACCCACCACACGGCGGGGGCAACCAGGGCCGCGCCGGCCAGCGGCGGCGCGAGCGGCCCGCCGGCCGCCAGACCCTTCTGGTCGAAGGTGTCGGGGACGGGCAGCGTCGCCCAGTCACCGATCGGCCAGGCCACCACGAACGCGCGGCCGACGACGTTCCCGACCGGCACGGTGCCGCCGCCCGGCTGGTCCATGTGGAACCGGGAGTCCAGGGAGTTGGCGCGGTGGTCGCCCATCACCCAGATCCGGCCGTCCGGCACCTTCACCGGACCGAACGGCTTCTCCCCGCACGGGGTGTTGCCGGGGAAGATGTACGGCTCGTCGAGTGCGATGCCGTTCACCTTGACCGGGCCGGTGCCCTGGCACTCGACGGTGTCGCCGCCGACCGCGATGACACGCTTGATCAGGTCCTTCTCGTCGCTGGACGGCATCAGCCCGATGAAGCTGAAGACGTCCTGGACGCCACGCACGAAGGAGTTGCTGCTGCGCTGGGCGGGCTCGTCGTTCAGCCAGCCACCCGGGTCCTTGAAGACCACCACCTCGCCGCGCTCCGGCTCCGAACCGAACCACGGGGTGAGCTTGTCGACCAGCACGCGGTCACCGACCTGGAGCGTGTTCTCCATCGAACCCGACGGAATCGAGAACGCCTGGACGAAGAAGGTCTTGATCACCAGGGCCAGGATCAGGGCGATGCCGACCAGGATCGGCAGTTCCTTCCAGAAGGAACGCTGCTTGGGAGCCTTCTTGGCCCCCGGCGGCGCCGCCGAATCGCTCTCCTCGGCCGCATCGGACTCGGCCGCCCGCAGGGCGTCACCGTCCTCCGCGTGTCGCCCATCGGAGTTGCCCGAAGGCTCCCCGTCGGGCTCCGGAGCACCTGAGCGGGCACCGATCACCAGATCCCCCACGACATCTCCTCCCTGCTGTGCGGACGCCTGCGCGTCCGCGCTCACCAGTGCCGCACAGCGGGCACCACACTCTGCGATCGACCGACAACCCGCCTCTGGCTTGCCCTACCCGGGCACGCCCGACACCAGGCCGGAACCGAGCACTTCAGCACTTCTCTATCACTCCCGGTCAGCCAGCCCGTGTTCCCACGCGCCGACCGAACCGTCAGTCGGCCGTTGGCCCGACCCGCCGGTGCACTCTCCACCGCCCGACAACGACCGGGAGGACGCCCAACACACCTATAACGAGCGGGGGTTCCGCAGGAATCGGTCCAACGGCCGATGATCCTGCCACTTGCACCGGCACAGCGGAGAGTGAATTGGGAACACCCAGTTGACCGAAGTGGGAGGGCGGCCACGCGACCACGAACGCACGACCCACCACATTCGCCACCGGGACGGTCCCGGCGCCCGGATTGCCCATGTGGTAGCGGGAGTCCGCGGACAGGTCGCGATGGTCCCCCATCACCCACAATCGCCCCTGAGGGACTGTCACTTTGAAGGTGATCCGCGAGGGCACGTTGCCGGGCGCAATGTACGGCTCGTCCAGCGGGGTGCCGTTCACGCTCAGCCGGCCCTGGGCGTCGCAGCACTCCACGGTGTCGCCCGCGACACCGATCACCCGCTTGATCAAGTCTCGCTCGTCGTCGGAAGGAAGGAGCCCCACCGCGGAGAACACCGACGCGGCCTTGTGCAGCACGGATCCGTCCGCAGCCGGCTTGTGGTCGTTCTCCAGCCAGCCGCCGGGGTCCTTGAAGACCACCACCTCGCCGCGCTCCGGCTCCGAACCGAACCACGGGGTGAGCTTGTCCACCACGACCCGATCGCCGACCTGCAGGGTCGGCTCCATCGAACCGGAGGGAATGACGAACACCTGGACCAGGAAGGTCTTCAGCACCACGGCAATGACCAGCGCCACCAGCACGATCACCGGCAGTTCACGCAGAAAGGAGCGCCGTCCGCGACGCCCAGCCCGCTTTGCGGCCCGCCGCCGCTCGGCGCGGCCCCTCACGGCCCGGCTGCACCCGGCACCGCCCCCACCGCCGTCGGCCGCCCCCTCGGCCTCCTCGGCTCCCCCCGCCTCCTCGGTTCCCCCAGCCTCCTCGGTTCCCCCAGCCCCCGCTCCCCCGGCCGTGTCAGCAGCCTCGGCGCCATCGGCCTGGTCAGCACCGTCCGCTCCGTCGGTGGCGGCCCTGGGTCTACCTCTGCTCCCCATGACCACCGGTCCCCTCTATCGCGGCGAATGCCGCCGGCCGTTCGAGCGAGGTCGTCCGGCCGAGGGGGAACAGCAGCCAGTCGGCGCGTCCGATCACCCGGTCCACGGGAACGGTGCCGCCGCCGGGCTCGCCGAGGTGGTCCCGGGAGTCGCGGGACGCGCTGCGGTGGTCGCCCATCACCCACAACTTGCCGGAAGGAACCACGATGTCGAACGGCACTGCCGACGGTGCGTCGCCGGGGAGCAGATATCCGCTCTCGTCCAGCGGCACCCCGTTGACCCGGAGACGGCCGTCGGAGCCGCAGCAGGTGATCCGGTCGCCGCCGACACCGATCACTCGCTTCACGTAGACCGTGTTGCCGGCCGGGGCCAGCCCGGCTCTGGTCAGCAGTCGCTTCACCCCGGACGGTTCGTCCTGGTACGGCAGAAAGGAGCCGATGCCGTCGAAGACCACTACATCGCCCCGCTGCGGGTGCTCGCCGAAGGCGTAGGCGAGTTGGTTGACCAGCACCCGGTCCCCCGGTTGCAAGGTCCCCTCCATGGAGCCGGACGGCACCGCGAAGGGCCGGGCCACGAAGGCGTTCACCAGCAGCAGCGCGGCCACGCACACCGCACCGATCCACAGCAGGTCCCGCGACCACCGCCGCCCGGCACCGTCCTCGGCGTCGTCTCCGGCGTCGTCCTCGGCATCGTGTCCGGCGTCGTCTCCGGCGTCCGGTTCACTGGCCCGGCGCCCACTCGCAGCGTCGCCCTCGGTTCCACCGTCGATCACGGCCCCGCTGCCGATCACGGGCCCGGAAACGACAACGGACCGCGTCGGCGTGTCCGCACCCGTGGGTACGGGACTGCCGTCGCGGTCCGTCGGTGGCTCGTGCGTGCTCATCGGGGGTGAGCTTATCCTCCCGGTCTAAACCGGTCGGAGGGCCTTCCCCCGTCGAGCCTGCGCGATCACGCGTCGCGCTTCTCCTTGATCTTCGCGGCCTTGCCGCGGAGGTCACGCAGGTAGTACAGCTTGGCGCGGCGAACCGCACCGCGGGTCACGACCTCGATCTTCTCGACGACCGGGGTGTGCACCGGGAAGGTGCGCTCGACACCGACGTTGAAGCTGACCTTGCGAACGGTGAAGGTCTCACCGATGCCGGCGCCGTGACGACGGATGACAACGCCCTGGAAGACCTGGACGCGCGAGCGGTTGCCTTCGATGACTCGGACGTGCACCTTCAGGGTGTCGCCGGGGCGGAAGGCGGGGATGTCGGTGCGCAGCGAGGCCGCGTCGACAGCAGCGAGCTTGTTGCTCATCGTTGCTCTCCATCGCAGGCGCCACGGGCCGCCCACGGAAAATCGTCTCAACTGGGTGGTGCTGCGGGCCGCTTCGGTTGGCGATGAACCCCCCGTGGCGGGGGCACCGGTCCACTGACCCCCACGAGGGGAGTCCGGCGACAGACAGCAGTCGCCTATTCTTCCACAGGCTCTACCGCAGACCGAAATCGGCCTGCGGCGTCGTCCCAGGCCAGGCCGAGGACGCTGAGTGCTTCGCGTTCCTTCTTGGTGAACGCGTCGCGCTGCCAACGGGCGACCAGGTCGGGCCGGTTGGCAAGGGTGCGGGCGAACGCCTGCTCGCGCCGCCACTGGGCGATCTTCCCGTGGTGGCCGCTGAGTAGGATCTCCGGCACCTCGCGGCCGCGCCACTCGGCGGGCTTGGTGTACACGGGGCCCTCCAGCAGGTCGGCCATGGCGCCGGGGGCGAAGGAGTCGTCCCGGTGTGACTCGGCGTTGCCGAGCACGCCGGGCAGCAGCCGGGCGATCGCCTCGACCATCACCAGGACGGCGACCTCGCCGCCGGCCAGCACGTAGTCGCCGATGGAGGCTTCGACCACGGGCATCCGGGTCGCGGCTTCCTCGATGACCCGGCGGTCGATGCCCTCGTAGCGGGCGGGCGCGAAGGCCAGCCAGTTGCGGGCAGCCAGGTCCTGCGCGAGTTCCTGGGTGAACGGCCGGCCGCTGGGGGTGGGCACCACCAGGGTCGGCACCTCGCCCTCGGGCCCTGCCGCGAGGACGGCGTCCAGCGCCGCGCCCCAGGGCTCGGGCTTCATCACCATGCCGGGGCCACCGCCGTAGGGGGTGTCGTCCACGGTGCGGTGGATGTCGGTGGTCCACTGCCGCAGATCGTGCAGGTGCACGTCGAGCTGACCGCGGGCCCGGGCCTTGCCGACCAGCGAGACGTTCAGCGGCTCCAGGTACTCGGGGAAGATCGTGACGACGTCGATCCGCATGTCGGTCACGCCGCACCCCCGGTCGAGTCGTCGGAGCTCTCGGAGCTCTCGGAGCCCTCGGAGTCGGCAGAATCGGCCGGCTCTTCAGCGCCAGCCGCCGCGTCCGCGTCCGCGTCGTCCCGGGACGAGACGACCACCGCGTCGGCGGGGTCGATCAGGCCGGGCGGCGGGGTGATCACGGCGCGCTGCTCGTCCAGGTCGATGACAGGGACGATCTGTTCGACGAACGGGATGAGCACCTCGGTGCCGTCGGGGCGTTGGACGGTGAGCAGGTCCTGGTACGGGAGGTGGACCACCTCGGTGAGTTCGCCGATCAGGGTGCCGTCGGTGAGGACGACGTCCAGGCCGATCAGCTGGTGGTCGTAGTACTCGTCGGGGTCCTCGGGGGTCTCGTCCGGGTCGACCTCGGCGATCAGGAAGGTGCCGCGCAGCGCCTCGGCGGCGGTGCGGTCCTTGACGCCGGCGAAGCGCAGCAGCAGGCGTCCGCTGTGCACCTTGCCGGACTCGACGGTCAGCGGTCCGATGCCTGCCGGGTCGGTCATGAGGACCGCGCCGGGTCCGAGCCGCAGTTCCGGCTCGTCGGTGCGGACCTCGACGCTGACGTCCCCTCGGATGCCGTGGGCGCGGCCGATCTTGCCGACGACGAGCTGCACGGTGATCGTTCTCCTGAGATGAGCCTGGGTGAGGCGAGCGAGGTGGTGCGGTACATGAAGCGAACGGCCCCGAGAAGAACGGGCCACCCGAACGGAGTTGTCCGACCGGGGTTACCCGAACGGGGTTACCCGGCCGGGGTTACCCGAACGGGGTTACCCGACCGGGGTTACCCGAACGGAGCCGCCCGGAAGGGGCCGGAAAACGGGAAGGACCGGCCGGGACGGATGCGTCCCGGCCGGTCCGGAAACCCGGTGGTCGACCTGTCGATTGACGTTGCCGGTCGATCGAGGAGGTCAGCGAATGCTGTCCACGTCGACCAGGTCGACCCGGACGTTGCGACCGCCGAGGGCGCCGACCACGGTGCGCAGTGCGCGTGCCGTGCGGCCGCCCCGGCCGATCACCTTGCCGAGGTCGTCAGGGTGCACCCGCACCTCGATGGTGTGGCCGCGGCGCAGGTTCCGCGAGCGGACCTGCACCTCGTCCGGGTGCTCGACGATGCCCTTCACCAGGTGGTCGAGGGCTTCCTCGATCATGCTCAGGCCTCGGTGGAAGCGGCCTCGGCCTCGTCAGCCTTGTCCGACTTCTTGGCCTTCGGGGTGATGGCGACACCGGTGGTGGCGTCCTCGAAGCCGGCGACGGCCTTGGCGAACAGGTGCGAGAAGTCCTCGACCTTGGGCTCGGCAACCTTCAGCGGCTCCGGAGCCGGCAGGCCCTTGAACTTCTGCCAGTCGCCGGTCAGCTTGAGGATGGCGAGAACCGGCTCGGTCGGCTGGGCGCCGACGGACAGCCAGTACTGCGCGCGGTCGCCGTCGACCTCGATCTTCGAGGGGTTGTAGGTCGGCTGGTAGATGCCGATCTCCTCGATGGCGCGGCCGTCACGCTTGGTGCGCGAGTCGGCGACGACGATGCGGTAGTGCGGGGAGCGGATCTTGCCCAGACGCTTCAGCTTGATCTTGACAGCCACGGTGGATTCTCCTGGTTTTGACGTGGGTGAGCAGCGCTCCGCCGCGTGGGGCTGCGGCGCGAGATGCCGTTCAAGGGACACGCCAGCCGTTAGGAGAGAGGGTCCTGCCTGGCTGCCGAGTACTCAGCTGTCCATTCTGCCACATTGCCGAGACCCCCCGGACCGCGCCCCCGCAGGCCCGGCAGGCCCTCCAGGCACCATCGGACCGACCGCCCCCACCACACGGCGAGCGGCGAGCGACAAGGCAGGCGGCACCACGACAGCGCCACAACAAACAGGGCCGGAAAAAGTTGCGTCGACCGCCCCCCGGAGGGGTCGGCCGACTCATGGCCGGTCCGCGGACACCCCGCCCGCGGCCCGGATCAAGCGTTCTTCAACAGCTGTCAAGCGATCTTGAACGGCTGCTGGCAGGCGCCGCAGACGATCGAGGCCTGCGCCAGCACGGACGGGACGACGCGGACGTTGCGACCGCAGCCGCACACCGCCTTGACCCGCACGCCGCCGCCCGAGGAACCGTGCCGGGCGGCCGGTCCGCGGAAGGCGCGGTGGTTGCCCTCGCCGGCGACGGCGAGCTGGTGCGCCCCGAGCGCGCGGTCGAGACGCTCGATGGTCTCGGCGTAGCGTTCGCGGGTCTCGTGGCCCATCGTGACCTGGGAGAAGCCGCTGCTGGCGTGCGGCTCGACCGGGTGGGCCAGGCCCAGCTCGGAGGCGAGCAGCAGGAAGCGGCGGTTGTGGTAGCGCCCGGCCCGCGAGGTGTCGCGGATCTCCCGCGCGGCGGCCAGGCCGTGCGCGGCCTCGTGCAGCAGTCGCTCGAAGTTGAGGCGGGTGCCGCAGGCCGACGAGGACTCGCCGATCAGCGCCTCGGGAGACGCCAGGTCGGGCAGGTCCCGGTGGTGGGCCTGGATGTCGCTCCAGGCGGCGGCCAGTTCGGCCGCAAGGACGAGGGGCTGTGTCGTGCTCACGCTGTACCAACGATGGGGAGAGAGCCGATGTTCCGCTGGACCCCGTGGTTCGGGAATTCCCAGCGAACTCTCAGGAATGCACTTCCGCACGCGAATTGCGCGGTTCCGAACTGACGCAAGACCAACCCCCTGCACGTTTGGACCCGGCGCCTTCGCCGGGCTCTCGGCACCCGCCGCGGAGCCCAACATCCCCACGACGGACGGCCCGCGACCTGTCCGAAAATTGACAGGGCCACGGGCCGTATACCGTACCGCTTGTCAGGTACTCCCGGGAGTTGACTGGTGAGTAGTCTCAACTACCAACACACGAACCGGGGTTCGGGTTCGGCGACGGCCGGCCCGGACAGCCGCAGCTCATCCCGGTGATCACGCTCCGCACAGGGCCCCCGGGCCGGAGCCCGGGGACGCCGTCGGCGGTCGGATCAGTACGCGCGGGCCACCAGGGCGAGGTTGCCCTCCTGGTCGTCGGTGGCCGGCACGGTGCCGTCCGCAGCGACGATGCAGCGCACCGACACACCCTGCTCGGCCAACTTGGCCTCGCCCTCGGGGCCGAGGTCGGCCCAGGAGATCCGGCCCCACCCGGTGGCGGCGGCCTCGACGGCCTCGTCGATGGTCTTGACGTCCACGGTGCGGGCCTCACGGCGCTCCCGGGACTCGCGCAGCAGCTGCGCCTGGTCCTCCTCCAGGATGCCGGGGACGATCGCGGCCAGGGAGTCGACCTGGACCGGGGCCTTGCCGCCGGCGATCCGGCGGGCCAGCATCGCGGTGCCGGCCTCCAGGTCACGCGGGCCGACCTCGATGCGCAGCGGCACGCCCTTGAGCTCCCAGTCGACGGCGCGGCGGCCGAACGGGGTGTCGGTGCGGTCGTCGACGACCACCCGGACACCGGCGGCCTCCAGCTGGGCGCCGATCTCGCGGACCTTGGCCAGCACCGCGTCCTCGCCCTTGATGGCGAGCACCACGACCTGGACGGCGGCCAGCCGCGGCGGGACCCGCAGACCGTTGTCGTCGCCGTGGGACATGATCAGGCCACCGACCATGCGGGTCGAGACGCCCCAGGAGGTCTGCCAGACGAACTCGCGCTCGGCGCCCTGGAGCTGGTAGGTGGTGTTGAAGGCCTTGGCGAAGTTCTGGCCCAGCTCGTGGCTGGTGCCCATCTGCAGGGCCTTGCCGTCACGCATCATGCCTTCGAGCGTGAGGGTGTTGATGGCGCCGGCGAAACGCTCGCGGGCGGTCTTGCGACCGAGCACCACGTCGATGCCGAGCACGTTGGTCATGAAGTCGCCGTAGACGTCCGTGTGGATCAGCGAGGCGTAGTCACGGGCGTCCTCGTAGGTGGCGTGGGCGGTGTGGCCCTCCTGCCAGAGGAACTCGGTGGTGCGCAGGAAGACGCGCGGGCGCAGCTCCCAACGGACCACGTTGGCCCACTGGTTGATCAGCAGCGGCAGGTCGCGGTGGCTCTGCACCCACTTGGAGAAGTACTCGTTGATGATCGTCTCGGAGGTGGGCCGGACGACCACCGGCTCCTCGAGCTCCTTGCCGCCGCCGTGGGTGACCACCGCGAGCTCGGGGGCGAAGCCCTCCACGTGCTCGGCTTCCTTGGTCAGGTAGGACTGCGGGATGAACATCGGGAAGTACGCGTTCTGGGCGCCGGCCTTCTTGATCCGCGCGTCCATCTCCTGCTGCATCCGCTCCCACAGGCCGTAGCCGTACGGTCGGATGACCATGGTGCCCCGCACCGGACCGTTGTCGGCCAGCTCTGCCTTGTTGATGAGGTCCTGGTACCAGCGCGGGAAGTCTTCCGCCTGGGGGGTGAGAACGGGTGCCTTAGCCATGGGCCGAATGGTACGGGGAGCGGCGGCCGGACCGTGAATCCGTTTCTCCGCCCCGGCCCTCGGACGGGGCGGGGGGCGCCCGCGCACACCCCGGGGCGCACACCTGCGGCGCGCGGAGTCCTGCTCGCACCCCTCTGGACGACGGCGGCGACCCGCTGTTCGCTGAGAGGGGCCGGGGGGTGCCGGGCTGCGGCACACGCAGCCGATTCCGAGGACCGACGTGGACCGATTGGGAGGCCGCGATGGCTTCAGCGCGAGTGACCGGCAGCACCGTGGACCGGGTCCGGGCGGACGGTCCGGCGGAGCGGTGCGGCCGGGCGCGGGACTGGGCGGAGATCCAGGAACGCATGCTCGTCCCCCTCTACCAGGACGTTTACCGGCGGCTCGAGGTCGGCCCGGCGACCAGCCTGCTCGGGGTGGGGTGCCGGTCCGGGCTGGCGCTGCTGCTCGCCGAGGGGCGCGGCGCGCAGGTCTCGGGGGTGGAGTGGGACGACGAGCTGCGCGAGCTGGCGGCGGCCCGCGGGCTGCAGGTGGCGCCCGGTGGGAGCCTCGCCCGTTCGGCGCACCCCGTCCCCCGGCCGGCGCACTCCCTGGTGACGGTTTTCGAGCAGTCGCCGACGCCCGCGCTGGTCGCCTGGTCGGCACAGCGCACGCTCCCCGGCGGGCTGCTGGTGCTCGCGGACCGGGGCCCGGCGGCGCGCTGCGAGAGCACGGCGGTGCTGGAGGTGGCGCACCGGCACGCCCCGCCGGAGGACCGGCCGGAGCCCGCTCCGGCGGCGCTGGAGTCGCTACTGGTCTCCGCCGGTCTGCGCCCGTCCACCGCCGGCCGGGTGGTCTGCCCGTTCGCGTACGCGGACCTGGACTCGGCGGTCCGCGGGCTGCTGGCCACCGGCCTGTTCGACCGGGCGGAGCAGCAGGCCGGGGCGGCGCTGGTGGCCAAGGAGCTGGAGGAGGCGCTGCACCCGTACCGGCTCCCGGACGGCTCGGTGCGGATGGTGAACGAGTACCGCTGGGTGGCGGGCCTCCGGCCGGAGGACGCTACTCGCGGGTGATCCCGGCGGCGGCGTAGGCGGCGTCCTCGTCCAGCGTTTCGGCCTCCAGCAGGGCGGTGGCGAGGGCGTCGAGGCGGTGGCGGTGGCGGTTCAGCAGCACGATCGCCTCCTCCCAGCATTCGGCGACGATCCGGCGGGCCTCCTCGTCGACCGCGTCCAGCGTGGTGGGCGCGGCGGACAGGCCGTACGGGGACTGGCCGTCGTTGGGGATGGCGGTGACCCGGCCGACCAGGCTGCTCATGCCCCAGCGGCCGGCCATCGAGCGGGCGATGGTGGTGAGCTGTTCGAGGTCGCTCTCGGCGCCGGTGGTGACCACGCCGTACACCACCTGCTCGGCGGCCATCCCGCCGAGCGCGCCGATGATCCGGCCGCGCAGGTAGGGCTCGGTGTAGGAGTAGCGGTCGGTGTCGGGGGTGGAGAGGGTGACGCCGAGGGCGCGGCCGCGCGGCACGATGGTGACCTTGCGGACCGGGTCGGCGCCGGTCTGGAGCATGCCGAGCAGGGCGTGCCCGGACTCGTGGTAGGCGGTGCGTTCGCGTTCCTGCTGGGGCATCACCAGCGGGCGCACCGCGCCGAGTTGGACCTTCTCCAGGGCCTCTGACAGGTTCTCCTGGTTCACCGCGTCCTGCTGGTTCTTGACCGCCAGCAGCGCGGCCTCGTTGACCAGGTTGGCCAGGTCGGCGCCGGTCATGCCGGGGGTGGTGCGGGCGACGACGTCCAGGTCGGTGCCCTTGGCCAGCGGGACTTCGCGGGCGTGGATCCGCAGGATCTGTTCGCGGCCGGCCCGGTCGGGCGGGCTGACGGTGATCCGCCGGTCGAAGCGGCCTGGACGCAGCAGCGCGGGGTCGAGGATCTCGGCCCGGTTGGTCGCGGCGATCACGATGACGCCCTCGGAGCCGGAGAAGCCGTCCATCTCGGTGAGGATCTGGTTGAGCGTCTGTTCGCGTTCGTCGTGGCCGCCCATGCCGCCACCGCCGCCGCGCTGGCGGCCGATGGTGTCGATCTCGTCGATGAAGATGATCGCGGGGGCGACCTTGCGGGCCTCGGCGAACAGGTCGCGGACCCGGCTGGCGCCGACGCCGACGATCATCTCGATGAACTCGGACGCCGAGGCGGAGAAGAACGGGACGTCCGCCTCCCCCGCGACCGCGCGGGCGAGCAGCGTCTTGCCGGTGCCGGGCGGGCCGGACAGCAGGACGCCGCGCGGCATCTTCGCGCCGAGTCGGCGGTACGCCTGCGGGTTCTTCAGGAAGTCGACGACCTCGCTGAGTTCGGCCTCCACCTCGTCGATGCCGGCCACGTCCTGGAAGGTGCTGCGCCGGCCCTGACTGGTGTCCACCGGCTTCGGCGGGGCCTTGCGGCCGAGCGCGCCGCCGCCCAGACCGCCGGCCATCCGGCGGGCCAGGAACACCCAGACCGCGATCAGCAGCAGCATCGGGGCGAGCGAGATCAGCAGGTTGGCCAGGAAGCTGCGCTGCTGCACCACCGGCCGGGCGATCACCTCGACGTTCTGCGCCTGGAGGGTGCCCCACAGGTTGTCGGTGGCGAACGCCGGGCGCTGGGTGGTGAATTCGGTGTAGTCGCCCTTACCGCCGTCCGGCTTGGGCTGCTTGTTCTTCAAGGTGCCCTCGATGGAGTCGCCCTTGGAGTAGATCTTGGTGATGTTTCCGCTGTCGAGCTGCTTGCTGAACTCGGTGTACGAGATGGTGGTGGAGCCGCCACCACCGAAGAAGCTCAGCAGCAGGTCGGACAGCAGGAACACCACCAGCGCGGTGAGGATCAGGCCCGTCCAGCCGCCCGGCATCTTCCGCTTCGGCGGCGGAGGGGGCGGCGCCCCCTCGGACCGCCAGGGCTGGTCGGGAGTCTGACGCGGCGGCACAGGGTTGCTCACCAGCCGGACGATACGGACATTCCGACCACCGGTCGGCGCGCAACGCCGCGCCGCCGGTCAGCGCACGGGGGTCGGCCACTCCTCCGCCGTCAGCGCGAACCGCTCATGATCACGCCAGGCGTCCTGCAGGAACAGCATCCGCGGCGTGAACCCCTCGTGCCGGAAGCCCAATCGGCGCGCCATCGCCACCGAACGCTCGTTGTCCGGCTGCACGTTGATCTCCAGCCGGTGCAACCCCAGCCCGCCCTGCTCGGCCGGCGTGAAGCACCGCTCCACCACCAGCCGCATGCCCTCCGACATCCGCCCCGTCCCGACGAACGGCACGTACGAGTCGTAGCCCAGTACGCCGTTGCGGAACCGCGCCATCACGATGTTCGCCACGTTGCACTTGCCCACCAGGCCACCGGTCTCCTGATCGAAAATCAGGAACGTCCGGAGCCCGACACCCTGACGACTCAGCAGATCCGGCAACCCGTCGGGCTCCACCGGGTTCCACCGCCCGATGTGTTCGGCGGAACGCCGCACCGCATCGGCATAGGGAACGACGTCATCTGGGCGGGGAGCTCGGATCGTTACGCGCATCCCGCCATCATCGCCCATGGCACGAAAGCAGGTGGGAGCGAAAACAGGGGCGCAGTGGGGTGCGTGGGCAGCGGGGTGCGAAAGCAGGGGCGCGGGGAACTGCGCACAGCGGAAGGCATCCCACCGCAAGATCGCGACGCGGGCAATGACTTGCCATTGATCGCGACCTTGCGGACCGGTGCATGGCTGGTCGCGCAGTTCCCCGCGCCCCTGTTTTTCGCACCCAACCGCTCGCGCAGGTCGCCCACGGAAATGCTCTGCCTGGGCCGGCACCCGCGTTACAGCAGGTCCTTGAACTCCTTGGGCAGCTCGAAGTCCGACGGCCCCTTGCCCGGCGGGAGGCCGAACGCGTTGCCGTCGGCCTGGCCCGGTCCGAGGGCCTTGCGCTCGGCGGCCGCCGCCTCCTCCTGGGCCCGCTTGAGCGGGTTGCCGCTCTTGCGCTTGCCCTTGGCGACGGGGGCCTTCTTGCCGGAGCGCTTGCCGCCGCCGCCCATGCCGGGGATGCCGGGCATGCCCGGGATGCCCTTGCCGGAGGCCATCGCGGCCATCATCTTGCGGGCGTCGAAGAACCGCTCGACCAGGCTGGAGACCTCGCCGACCTGGACGCCGGCGCCCTTGGCGATGCGCAGGCGGCGCGAGCCGTTGATGAGCTTGGGGTCGGTGCGCTCGGCCGGGGTCATCGACTTGATGATCGCGCCGACGCGGTTGACGTCCTTGTCGTCGATGTTGTTGATCTGGTCCCGGATCTGGCCCATGCCGGGGAGCATGCCGAGCAGCTTGGAGATGGAGCCCATCTTCTGGACCTGCTCGAGCTGCGACAGGAAGTCGTCGAGCGTGAATTCCTTGCCGCCGCCCTGCAGCTTGGCGGCCATCTTCTCGGCCTCGGCCTGCGAGAAGGTCTGCTCGGCCTTCTCGATCAGCGAGAGGACGTCACCCATGCCGAGGATGCGCGAGGCCATCCGGTCGGGGTGGAAGGCGTCGAAGTCGTCGACCTTCTCGCCGTTGGAGGCGAACATGATCTGGCGGCCGGTGACGTGCGCGACGGAGAGCGCGGCACCGCCGCGGGCGTCGCCGTCGAGCTTGGAGAGCACGACGCCGGTGAAGTCGACACCTTCGAGGAAGGCCTGCGCGGTGGTGACCGCGTCCTGGCCGACCATGGCGTCGACCACGAACAGGACCTCGTCCGGGTTGACGGCGGCGCGGATGTCCGCGGCCTGCTGCATCAGTTCGGCGTCGATGCCGAGGCGGCCGGCGGTGTCGACGATCACGACGTCGTACTGCTTCTGCTTCGCGTACTCGATGGAGTCGCGGGCGACCTGCACCGGGTCGCCGACGCCGTTGCCGGGCTGCGGGCCGTAGAAGGCGACGCCGGCCCGCTCCGCCACGACACCGAGCTGGGTGACGGCGTTGGGGCGCTGAAGGTCGCAGGCGACCAGCAGCGGGGTGTGCTTCTGGGCCTTGAGCCAGTGGCCGAGCTTTCCGGCCAGGGTGGTCTTACCGGCACCCTGGAGACCGGCGAGCATGATCACCGTCGGGCCGGTCTTGGCGTACTTCAGGCGGCGGGTCTCGCCACCGAGGATGCCGATCAGCTCCTCGTTGACGATCTTGATGATCTGCTGGGCGGGGTTCAGCGCGCCGGAGACCTCGGAGCCGAGGGCGCGTTCCTTGACCTGCTTGATGAAGGCGCGGACCACGGGGAGCGCGACGTCCGCCTCCAGCAGGGCGATCCGGATCTCGCGCGCGGTGGCGTCGATGTCCGCCTCGCTGAGACGGCCCTTGCCCCGGAGGTTCTTGAACGTCGCTGCGAGGCGGTCGGAGAGAGTGTCGAACACGTCGGTCGCGGGTCCCTTGCGGCATCGAGTACGGGTACTGTCGTCGCCCCCAAGGGTAGCCGTACGCCCGGTGGACGGTCTGCGCCCCTGCGTGAACGGGCTCTCAGTGGGTCTTCAGGGCGTCCCGCACGGCCTGCGCCACCTGCTGTGCGCGCTCCGGTGCCAGCGGACGGCCGGCCTCGGTGGTCAGGTAGAACGCGTCCACGGCCTCCGCGCCCAGGGTGGACACGTGCGCGGTACGGACCCGGGCGCCCGCGGTGTCCAGGGCCCGGCCGATGCGGTGCAGCAGGCCGGGCGCGTCGTGGGCGCGCACCTCCAGGACGGTCGCCGAACGGGACGCCGTGCCGGGGGCGACGGTGACCACCGGCGGCGGGGTGCGGATGCCGGGCCGGCGCGGGGCGGCGGCGTCGCGCTCGGCGAGTCTGCGGCCCACGTCCAGCGAGCCGTCCAGCGCGCGGCGCAGGTCGGCCCGCAGCCGGGCCGTCTCGGGGACGTCGCCGTACTCGGCGGCCACCGTCCAGCCGAGCAGCAGGACCGGGCCGGCGCCGGCCGGGTCGAGTTCGCGCAGGCCGGCCTTGCGGACGGTCAGGCGGTGCAGAGCGAGCAGGCCGGCCACGGTGCCGAGCAGGCCGGGGCGGTCGGGGACGGCGAGGGTGAGTTCGATGCCGACGGATTCGGTGCCGTCGGCGGCGAGTTCGGCGCGCAGGGCCAGCGCGGGGCCGGCGGTGCGGGCGGCCTCGACGGCGAGGCGCTCCTGTTCGGCGGTCGGGGCGTCGGTGGTGGGCGGACGCGTGCCGGCCAGCCGGGCGGCGGTGCGGGCGACCAGCTGGTCGACCAGCGAGGCGCGCCAGGCGGACCAGGCGGCGGGGCCGGTGGCGGTGGCGTCGGCCTCGGTGAGCGCGTGCAGCAGCTCCAGGTGGGTCCGGTCGCCGACGGCCCTGGCGATCAGGTCGGCGGTGGCGGGGTCGTCGGGGTCGCGGCGGGTGGCGGTGTCCACCAGCGTCAGGTGGTGGCGCACCAGCAACGCCAGCGTGTCGGTGTCCGGCCGGTCGAAGCCCATCCGGGCGGCCAGGCGGCGGACGATCGCCTCGCCGGCCGCGGAGTGGTCGCCGGGCAGGCCCTTGCCGAGGTCGTGCAGCAGGGCGGCGACCAGCAGCAGGTCGGGGCGGGTGGTGCGGCGGGTCAGCGCGGCGGCCCGTACCGCGGTCTCGATCAGGTGCCGGTCGACGGTCCAGCGGTGTACGGCGTTGCGCTGCGGGCGGCAGCGGACGCGTTCCCAGTCGGGCAGCAGCCGGACGATCAGCCCTTCGGCGTCCAGCGCCTCCCACACCGGCAGGCAGGCCTCGCCGGCGCCGAGCAGACCGACCAGGCGGTCGCGGGCCTCGGCGGGCCAGGGCACCGGCAGCGGTCCGGTCTCGGCGGCCAGCCGGCGCACCGTGGCGTGGGCGAGAGGAAGTCCGGCCTGCGCCGCCGCGGCGGCGGCGCGCAGCGGCAGCACCGGGTCGGTGGCGGGCCGGGCGGTCTGCGCGAGCACCGCTTCGCCGTCCTGCTCGACCACGCCTTCGGCCAGCGGGCGGCGTTCGGCGGGCGCGGCCCGGCGGGCCGCTCGGAAGGGCCGACCCCGGCGGGCGAGCACCCGGTCGACGGCCCGCCAGGTGACGTCGGAGGCGTACACGACGGTGCGGGCGGCCGCGTAGACCTGCCGCAGCAGGGTGTCGGCGTCGGGCACGCCGAGCTGTTCGGCGACCTGGTCGTGGTCCTGCAGGGCGAGCCGGTCGGTGGCGCGGCCGGTGCTCAGGTGCAGGGCGTCGCGGACGTCGGCGAGGGTGCGGGCGGCGGCGTCCAGGCCGTCGCGGGGGGCGTCGGCGAGCCAGCTGGCGGCGATCGCGTCGAGTGCGGCGAGGTCGCGCAGGCCGCCGCGGGCCTCCTTGAGGTCGGGTTCCAGCAGGAAGGACAGTTCGCCGTGGCGTTCGGCCCGGGCCCGGCCGAGGGCGCGCAGTTCGGGCAGCCGGGCGGGGGCGGTGGCGCGCCAGTCGGCGAGCACCCGGGCGCGCAGTTCGGCGGTCAGCCGCGCGTCACCGGCCAGGTGGCGGGCGTCCAGCAGGCCGAGGGCTGCCTTGAGGTCCTCGGCGGCGACCTTGCGGGCCTCGGCGGGGGTGCGGACGGCGTGGTCGAGGGCGATGCCGCTGTCCCAGACGGGGTACCAGATCCGTTCGGCGACCCCGGGGTCGAGCGGGCCGTCGTGCAGCAGCAGCACGTCCAGGTCGCTGCGCGGGGAGAGTTCGCCGCGGCCGTAGCCGCCGACCGCGACCAGGGCGGTGCCGGCGGGCGCGCCGGCCGTCCGGTGGAGGCCGGTCAGCCAGCCGTCGGCGAGCCGGGCCAGCGCGGTGCGCCGACTGCGGGCGGGGAGCTCGGGATCCGCCAGCAGCCGGGCGCGTTCGGCGAGGTGGTCGCCGGGGTCGGTCGTCACGGTCAGAGCGCGTCGGGGCCGCGTTCGCCGGTCCGGACCCGCACCACGGTCTCCACCGGGACCGACCAGACCTTGCCGTCGCCGATCTTCCCGGTGCGGGCGGCCCGGACCACCACGTCGATCAACTGCTCGGCGTCCTCGTCCTCGACGAGTATTTCGACCCGGAGCTTGGGCACCAGGTCGACGGTGTACTCGGCGCCCCGGTAGACCTCGGTGTGGCCGCGCTGCCGGCCGTACCCGCTGGCCTCGGTGACGGTCAGCCCGTGCACCCCGAACGCCTGCAGGGCCTCCTTGACCTCGTCCAGGCGGTGCGGCTTGATGACGGCGGTGATGAGCTTCATCGGGCGTCGACCTCGGTCTTTCCGGCGGTGGTGAAGGTGGTGGCGGTGCGGGCCGAGCCGGCCCCGAGGGTGGTGAAGTCGTAGGCGGACTCGGCGTGTTCGGCCTGGTCGATGCCGGAGACCTCGACGTCCGCGGCGACCCGGAAGCCGATCGTCCGCTGGATCGCCGTACCCAGCAGCCAGGAGAGCACGAACGAGTACGCCAGCACGGCGGCCACGCCGAGTGCCTGCTTGCCGAGTTGGCCGAACCCGCCGCCGTAGAACAGGCCGGCCGCGGACTGTCCGACGTGGCCGGTGGCGAACAGGCCGACCAGCAGCGAGCCGATCACCCCGCCGACCAGGTGGACGCCGACCACGTCGAGCGAATCGTCCAGCCCGAAGCGGTACTTGAGGCCGATCGCGGCGGCGCACACCGCACCCGCGACCAAACCGACGGCGATCGCGCCGAGCGGCGACACCGAACCGCAGGCCGGGGTGATGGCGACCAGTCCGGCCACCGCGCCGGACGCCGCGCCGAGGGTGGTGAACGCGCCGTGCCGCAGCCGCTCGTACGCCAGCCAGCCGAGCATCGCGGCGGCGGTGGCGACCTGGGTGTTCACGAACGCCATTCCGGCGACGCCGTTGGCGGCCAGCGCCGAGCCCGCGTTGAAGCCGAACCAGCCGAACCACAGCAGGCCGGAGCCGAGCATCACCAGCGGCAGGCTGTGCGGGCGCATCGGGTCCTTCCGGAAGCCGATCCGCGGGCCCAGCACCAGCACCAGGGCCAGGCCCGCCGCACCGGCGTTGATGTGCACGGCGGTGCCGCCGGCGAAGTCGATCACGCCGGCCCGGTCGCCGAGCCAGCCGCCGTGGCCGCCGTCGAAGAAGAACACCCAGTGCGCGACCGGGAAGTAGACGATCGTCACCCAGAGCGCCACGAACAGGCTCCAGGACGCGAACCTGGCCCGGTCCGCGATCGCGCCGCTGATCAGCGCCGGCGTGATGACCGCGAACATCAGCTGGAACGCGGCGAACGCGGTGACCGGGATGCTGCCGGTGAGCGCGTTCAGGTCGATGCCGCGCAGCCCGACGAAGTCGAGGTTGCCGATCAGCCCGGCGCCGGCGTCCGGCCCGAAGGCCAGCGAGTACCCGTAGAGCACCCAGAGCACGCTGACGATCGAGAGCGAGATGAAGCTCATGGCGAGCATGTTGAGGGTGCTCCGGACCCTGACCATGCCCCCGTAGAAGAAGGCCAGACCCGGGGTCATCACCATGACCAGGGCCGCACTGATGAACACGAAGGCGGTGTCGCCCGCGCTGAAGCCCTCCGGCATCGGCGTCTCCTCCCAGCTGGAAGCCGCTCCGTGCCGGGACGTGTGCCTGTCCCGGAACGACGGCGATGGGAGGAGCGTGCCGAAGGCGGGTTTCCGCCGATGCGGCCCGGTGTTTCACCGCGGTGACGTGGTCGACGCGCCCGTTACGGGCGCGTGAACCGGGCGCGGCGGCCGGTCAGACGACCGAGACGAACTCCGGGATGTCCTGGACCACCCGCTCGGCGAGCCGGTCCACGCCGGGCACGCCGCGGAAGTCCCGGGTGGCGGCCTCGGAGGTCTTCCGGACCCGGGTGTTCAGCCGCTCCGAACGGACCTTGCGGGCGATGTCCACCGCCGCCTCGCAGTACTCCGCCGCGTTCTCCGGCTCGCGCTGAAGCAGTCGGACGGAGGCCATGCCGACCAGGTTGAACGCGTAGGTGCGGACGTGGTCGCCGTCCTTCCGGAACAGGTCGACCGCCTTGGTGATCATCGGCTCGGCGGCCTTGGCCATCGCGGCGCTCCGGTCCGAGGTGTACGCCAAGTCCCGGTAGGAGTGCCCGTTCTCCGCGTTGAGCTCGGCGGCCGAGAAGAAACGCAGCCAATTCGGCGTCTCGTCACCGGCGTTGATGTCGGTGAAGGTGTCCTCCGAGAGCCGGATCGCCCGGGCGCAGCGGTTGACCTCGCCGATGGTGGCGTACGCGCGGGCCTCCATCGCGTAGAGCAGCGACTGCTGGCGGGTGCTCGCGGTGTCCCGACTGCCGTACTGGGCCAGGTGGATCAGCTCCAGCGCGTCCTCGCCGCGGTTCAGGTGGATCATCTGCCGGCACATGTCGGTCAGCACGTGCGCGCCGAACGGCCGGTCCCCGGCCTCCTTGGCGGCGTGCAGCGCCAGCACGTAGTACTTCTGCGCGCTCGGGTGCATGCCCACGTCGTAGGACATGAAGCCGGCCAGGTGGGCGAGTTCGGCGGTGAGTCGGAACAGCCGCTTGGTGGTGGCCTCCGGGTAGGTCTCCTGCAGCAGGTCGGTGACCTCGTGGAGTTGGCCCACCACGGCCTTGCGGCGCAGGCCGCCGCCGTTCTGGGCGTCCCACTTCCGGAACATCTCGGTGGTCTGCTCCAGCAGTTGCATCTCCGGCTCGGACAGCCGCCCGGAGAACTGCTCGCCGCCGTTGGCCGCCGCCAGGATCGGCGTGGGCTCGCCGTTCGGACCCGGCGTGAGCCAGCGCTGCATCGGTTCGATCAGCGCCGCGCCGGCCGTCAGTGCAAGCGAAGTGCCAAGAAATCCACGGCGGTTGAGCATCAGGTCGCTGCGGGAGTACTCGCTGATCGCCTGCACGGTCTGCTGCGGGCTCCACGGCAGGTCCACCCCGCCGCCGACGGTGGTCACCGGGATGGCGGCGCGCAGGCCGAGGTCCTCGATCGCCACCACCGAGCCGAAGCGCTCGGAGAACAGCTCGGACATGATCTTCGGGATCGGCTCGCGCGGCTGCTCGCCGTCCAGCCAGCGACGTACCCGGGAGGTGTCCGTGGAGACGTGGTGCGCACCGATCTGACGGGCCCGGCGGTTCACTTGGCGGGCCAGCTCGCCCTTCGACCAGCCACTGCGCGCGAACCAGGAGCCCAGCTTCTCGTTCGGCTGCTTCTCACCCATGGGAAGTCCCCATCCCGCCCCGGCCCCGGGGCTCCCGCTCGCCTTGACGACTCGTCATTTCGCCGACCGCAGTGACCGGTCCGCTGCATTCCGTATCCAGAACGTAGCGTCCCTCCGCCATCCGAGGGAGCAACGTCGCTGAAACGCCACCCTTCGCCACCCCCACGAGTGAACTACCGGGCGTGGAGCCGCGCTTCACTATGTGTCAGCCCGGCATGACCCCGGCACATGCCCGGACCCGAAGGAGGCACGCGTGCGGCAACGACGATCCGGCATCCGAACCACCCGTACAAGGCGCTTGCTCGCCCGAGCCGCCCGAATCGGTGTGCGCCGGTCCGCGCGCGCCTCCGGCGCACCACGCATCACACGCCCACCGGGCGACGCACCGTCACAATCCCGTAACCACCGGCGACCGGAAGCTGTTGGGGGAGGTATGGACAAGCTGTTCGGCACCCTGCGACGCGCGCCCCTCGGCGCCCGCCGCCGCACCCGGCCCACCGCGCTCCAGGCCGCCACCGAGTACTCCGAGCGCTGGGGTTGGACGCTCGCCGCCGGCAGCCCGCCCGCACACACCTCGGCCCGCTGCGAATGCGCCGTCCCGCTCTGCGCCGCGCCCAACCTGCACCAGCGGGTCGGCCCGCTCATCGCCCCCGGCACCGGCGCCGCCGAACTCGCCGCGAGCTGTCCGGCGGACGCGCCGCTCCTGCTCCCCACCGGCCACCAGTTCGACGTCCTGGACGTACCGGCCCAGCCCGGCCTCCAGGCCCTGGTCCGGCTCGAACGGATGGGCACCCAGATCGGCCCCGTCCTCGCCTCCCCCACCGGCCGGCTGCTGCTCTTCGTCGCCCCGCGCACCGCCGAGCGCCTGCCCGACCTGCTCTACCGCATGGGCTGGGACGACGCCTCCCTCGACCTCGCCTGCCACGGCCTCGGCTCCTACCTGGCCGCCCCACCGGTCGCCCTCGGCCCGCTCGGCCCCATGCGATGGCTGCGCCGCCCCACCGCGGACAACCCCCCGCCGGAGGCCCGCCTGCTGCTGGGCACCCTGGCGTACGCGTGCCACCGCACCCGCGATCGGGAAACCTCGCTGGCGGGTTGAACACACAGCAAGGTCCGTCCCAGGAGAGAACGTCCCTCCTCGAACGGACCTTGCTGCCGGGTGCCTCGCGCAGTCCCCCGCGCCCCTGTTTTCGCACCCACCCGGGCGGCTAGCCCAGGAGCGCGTCCACGAATGCGCCGGGCTCGAACGGCGCGAGGTCGTCCGCGCCTTCGCCGAGGCCGATGAGCTTGACGGGCACGCCGAGTTCGCGCTGCACCGAGATCACGATGCCGCCCTTCGCGGTGCCGTCCAGCTTGGTGAGAACGATGCCGGTGATGTCCACGACCTCGGCGAACACCCGGGCCTGCACCAGGCCGTTCTGGCCGGTGGTGGCGTCGAGCACCAGCAGGACCTCGTCCACCGGCCCGTGCTTCTCGACGACCCGCTTGACCTTGCCGAGTTCGTCCATCAGGCCGGTCTTGGTGTGCAGGCGGCCGGCGGTGTCGACCAGGACGGTGTCGACGCCGTCGGTGATGCCCTGCTTGACCGCGTCGAACGCGACGGAGGCGGGGTCGCCGCCCTCGGGGCCGCGGACGGTGTGCGCGCCGACCCGTTCGCCCCAGGTCTGGAGCTGGTCGGCGGCGGCGGCGCGGAAGGTGTCGGCGGCGCCGAGCACGACCTTGCGGCCGTCGGCGACCAGGACGCGGGCGAGCTTGCCGGTGGTGGTGGTCTTGCCGACGCCGTTGACGCCGACCACCAGGACCACGGCGGGGCCGCCGTCGGTCTTGACGGAGTGGACGGTGCGGTCCAGCTCGGGGTTGATCAGCTTGATCAGCTCGTCGCGGAGCAGTCCGCGCAGCTCGTCGGGGGTGCGGGTGCCGAGCACCTTGACCCGGGTGCGCAGGTTGTCGACGAGTTCCTGGGTGGCGCCGACGCCGACGTCCGCGGTGAGGAGGGTCTCCTCGATCTCCTCCCAGGTGTCCTCGTCGAGGCGGTCGCGGGAGAGCAGGGTGAGCAGGCCCTTGCCGAGCGTGGACTGCGAGCGGGAGAGCCGCGAGCGCAGGCGCACCAGGCGTCCGGCGGTGGGTTCGGGGACCTCGATCGCGGGGGCGGCCTCCGCCTCCTCGATCCGCACCTCCTCGGCGGGCTTCTCGACCGCCGGTTCCTCGACCGCGGGCTTCTCCGCCGCCGGTTCCTCGACCGCCGGCTTCTCCGCCGCGGGCTTCGCTACCGCGGGCTTCTCGACGGTCGGCGGCGCGGCGGTCTCGGCCGGCTTGGTGGGCGCGCTCTTGGTGTCCGCAGTGGGCGGCGCGGTGATCGTGGGGGTCTGGCTCGGCTTGTCGAGCTCTTTGCGTCGTCTGCCGGAAACGACGAGTCCGGTGATCGCGCCGATGGCGACCACCGCGATGACAACGGCAAGGATCACGTATTCCATAACCCGTCCAGTATCACTTAGCGCCTATGCCGGCCCGGGTTGTGCGGGCTCCAGCCTTTTCGTCCTGTGCTGTGGCGGTCTCTCCGGCATCCGCAGGCGCTGGCTGATCACCTGGGAGATGCCGTCGCCCTTCATGGTCACGCCGTACAGGGCGTCGGCGGATTCCATGGTGAGTTTCTGGTGGGTGATGACGATCAGTTGGGAGCTTTCCCGCAGTTCTTCCATGATCGCGATCAGTCGGCGCAGATTGGTTTCGTCGAGCGCGGCCTCGACCTCGTCCATGACGTAGAACGGGCTGGGCCGGGCCTTGAAGATCGATACCAGCAGTGCCACGGCGGTCAGCGAGCGTTCGCCGCCGGAGAGCAGGGAGAGCCGCTTGACCTTCTTGCCGGGCGGGCGGGCCTCGACCTCGACACCGGTGGTGAGCATGTTCTCGGGGTCGGTGAGGACGAGCCGGCCCTCGCCGCCGGGGAACAGCCGGGCGAAGACGCCTTCGAACTGGGCGGCGGTGTCGTGGTAGGCGGCGGTGAACAGCTGCTCGACCCGGGCGTCGACGTCGCGGACGATGTCGAGCAGGTCACGGCGGCTCTTGCGCAGGTCGTCCAGCTGTTCGCCGAGGAACTGGTGGCGGGCCTCCAGGGCGGCGAACTCCTCCAGCGCGAGCGGGTTGACCTTGCCGAGCTGCTGGTAGGCGCGTTCGGCGGCCTTGAGCCGCTTCTCGACCTCGGCCCGGACGTACGGGCGCTCCTCGCCGACGCTCTCGCCGTCCTCGGCGGGCGGCGCGGGGACGGGCAGGTCGGGGCCGTAGCCGGTGAGCAGTTCGGCGGCCTCGATGCCGAACTCTTCCAGCGCCTTGGCCTCCAGCTGCTCGATCCGCAGCCGCTTCTCGGCTCGCAGCACCTCGTCGCGGTGGCCGGCGTCGACCAACCGGTCGAGTTCGGCCTGGAGTTCGCGGCCGTGTTCGCGGAACTGGCGCAGTTCGCTCTCGCGGGCGGCCCGGTCGGCCTCGACGGCGGCGCGTTCGGTCTCGGCGGCGGCGAGGGTCTCCTCGATCCGGCCGAGCAGGTGGCGGGCGGCGGTGGCGACGGCTCCGGCGACGGCGGATTCCCGGCGGGCGCGGGCGCGGCGTTCGGCGGCGCGGGCCCGGGTTTCGCGTTCGGCGCGGGCGGCGCGGTCCAACTGGTCGGCGCGGCCGGCCAGTCCGCGGACCCGTTCTTCGTGGGTGCGGACGGCGAGCCGGGATTCCAGCTCCGTCTGCCGGGCGGCGGTGCCGGTGGCAGCCAGCCGGTCACGTTCGGCGCTGTCGGGTTCGTCCTCGCCGCTGCCGGCCAACTCTTCGGCGGTGGCGAGGCGTTCGGCGAGTTCTTCGGCGGCGGCGCGGGCTTCCGCGAGGCCGCTCTCGGCCTTGGCGGCGGCGGTGGTGGCGCGTTCGGCCTCGCCGGCGGCGGCGCGCGCGGCGCCGCCCGATCGCCCGAGTGCTCCGGCGAGTTCGGCGCGCTGCTTCTCGCCCTGCCGACGCAGTGCGGCCAACTGTTCGACTTCGGCGCCGAGTTCGCGGTGGCGTTCCCGCGCCTCGGCCAGTCGGTGGGTCAACTCTTCGCAGCGGGCGTCGAGTTCTTCGATGCCGCGGGCAGCCTCGGCGACGGCGGCCTGGGTCTCCAGCGGGCTGGGCGCGCCGGCCGAGCCGCCGTGCGCGAGGGTGGCGGAGAGCAGGTCGCCGTCCCGGGTGACGGCCGTCCAGTTCGGCTGCTGGTCGATCAACTGCTGTGCGGCGTGGAGGTCTTCGACGACGGCGGTGCGGCGCAGCAGGTTTCGGGCGGCGGCGGCCATCGGTCCGTCGACCAACTCCCCTGCCGGGCGGGCACCTTCGGGCAGCTGGTCGTCAACGTCCGTGCCATCGGCGGCGATCAGCAGTGCGGCCCGGCCGCCGTCCTCGGCCCGGAGCCGGGTGAGCGCGGCGGCGGCGGTGGCCACGTCCTCGACGGCGACGGCGTCCGCGGCGGCGCCCAGTCCGGCGGCGACGGCGAGTTCGAACCCGGGCTCGACATGCAGCAGTTCGGCGGCGGGGCCGAGTACGCCGGGGCGGCCGAGCAGGGTGGCGCTGCCGTCCTTGCGGCGCAGGGCGAGGGCGAGTGTGTCGTGCCGGGCGGTGAGCGCGGCGCGTTCCTTCTCGGCGGCGGCGAGTGCCTCGCGGGCGGCGCCGGCGGCGCGTTCGGCGTCGGCCAGCGCGGCGCGGGCCCGGTCGTGGCGGCTGTCGGTCTCCTCGTCCCCGGCCGCGTCCTGCTCGCCGCGTTCCCGGAGTTCCTCGTACTCGGACTGGGCGGCCTCGGCGCGCAGTTGGGCTTCTTCGCGGGCGACGGCAAGCCGTTCGATCTCGGCCTCGGCTGCGGTGACGCGGGAGCGGGCGGCGGCGGCCTGGCCCTGCAGCCGGGCCAGGCCCTCGCGCCGGTCGGCGATCGCCCGGGCGGCCGCCTTGAGCCGCAACTCCTCGGCGGCGAGGGCGCGTTCGAGTTCGGCGCGTTCCTCGACGGTTTCGGCGAGCGCGTACTGGGCCTGTTCCAGGGCTTCTTCGAGGGCGGCTTCCTCCTCGCGGACCCGGGCGGCCTCCCGTTCCAGGTCCTCGGGGTCGCGGCCGCGCCGTTCCTCCAACCGCCCTGCGGTGGCGGCGGACCGGACCCTGGCTTCGGCGAGTCCGATGGTGCCGCGGGTGCGTTCGGCGAGCGCGGAGAGCCGGTACCAGGTCTGCCGGGCGGCTTCCAGCGCGGGCCCGAGCTGTTCGACCTGCGCCTGCAGGACGGCTTCGCGCTGGACGGCGGCGGCGAGTTGCTGTTCGACGGTGGTGCGGCGCAGTTTCAGCGCCAACTCGTCGGCGATCTCGGCCTCGACGGCCTGCCGCAGGGTGAGTACGTCGTCGGCGAGCAGCCGCAGCCGGGCGTCGCGCAGTTCGGCCTGGATGCCGGCGGCCCGCCGGGCGATCTTCGCCTGCCGCCCCAACGGGCCGAGCTGGCGGCGCAGTTCGGCGACCAGGTCCTGAACGCGGTTCAGGTTGGCCTGCATCGAGTCGATCTTCCGCAGCGCCTTTTCCTTGCGCTTGCGGTGCTTGAGGACGCCGGCCGCCTCCTCGATGAAGGCGCGTCGCCCCATCGGGTCGGCGTGCAGCACGGAGTCGAGCTGGCCCTGGCCGACGATGACGTGCATCTCGCGGCCGATGCCGGAGTCGGAGAGCAGTTCCTGGATGTCGAGGAGCCGGCAGCCGGTGCCGTTGAGCGCGTACTCGCTGCCGCCGTTGCGGAACATCGTCCGGGTGATGGTGACTTCGGTGTAGTCGATGGGCAGCGCGCCGTCGGTGTTGTCGATGGTGAGGCTGACTTCGGCGCGGCCGAGCGGGGGGCGCCCGCTGGTACCGGCGAAGATCACGTCCTCCATCTTGCCGCCGCGCAGCGACTTGGCGCCCTGTTCGCCCATCACCCAGGACAGCGCGTCGACGACGTTGGACTTGCCGGAGCCGTTGGGGCCGACCACGCAGGTGATGCCGGGTTCGAAGCGCAGGGTGGTCGCCGACGCGAAGGACTTGAACCCACGCAGGGTCAGGCTCTTCAGGTGCACCCGCCCGTCCTCCTCGCCCTGCCGCGACCCCGCTGTCCGGCTCCGCTGGCGACTGTATCCGGCCGGGCCGCCGACCTGCCCCCAGGTGGCGGTTTGGCCACGCCGCAGGCTGGGCACGTTAGGGCACAAGAACGCCGCGGACACGACGAAGGGACGTCCACCTCGGACGTCCCTTGCAGGCTGCCATCCCCTGCGGGGAAGCTCAGTGCGTCACAGCGTCGATCGTGAGGACCACGAGCGATCAGGCCGTCATGTGAATCAGGCCGTTCTGCCGATCAGGTAAGGACCGGCTCGCGCTGGTCCAGGTCGATGCTGTTGAGCAGCGAATGCTCGTCAGCGACAGCGATCAGGGCATCGTTTTCGGCCTGGAGCTTCACGAGCTCGTTCTCCAGGTCCTGGACGCGCTGCTGAAGCCGTCGCATCTCGGAGAGCATTCGCGGGTCGGGGCCGCCGACGTACCCGAGAAGCGCCTTTGCCATGATGTGTGGTCCTCCACGCTGAGTGACCGAACCGTGTACGGTGTGGGTCTTGGGGGGATACGCACGCGCCTGCGCGCCGGACGTGCTGGCTGGGCACTACGAAACAGCCGCTGGTGAGTGGCATGCTCACACGGCGGAGCTTCGCCGGTAAACTCAGACCTGTGCGCGGGTTTCCAGCGTCTCACCAAAGACCGTACGGGTCAACACGATCACCGCACGCTACCGCGCCCCTGTCACCTGCATGGCGGGGTTGTCACGCCATCGGCCGGGGTAGTGGATCACTTCGCTTGCGGAGTCAACCACGAGTCTGCCCGGATGGCAACCGTATGACACCGGCAGTTGCCGGCGGCTCTCCTCCGGCCGGCAACCGCGGTGCGTTCATCGGATCGCGAAGCCCTCGTATCCGTTGCCCACGGCGCTCCAGATTTCGGTGACTCCACTGACCCGACCTGGCGTTCCGGGCCCGCGCAGCGCGGCGAGCAGCCGCTCGCAGTCCGCGCGCGACCCCTCGGCGACCACCTGGACACGGCCGTCCCCGAGGTTGCTCGTATAGCCCGTCAGCCCGATCTCCAGGGCCCTGGCCCTGGTCCACCAGCGGAACCCCACTTGCTGGACGCGCCCACGCACCCAGATGGTGGCGCGGACGGAACGGTGACTGTCGTGACCTTGCATGCGTCGACCATAGTCGGGCACTTCAGGGGCGTACGGAACGGACTTCACGCCCCTTCTACCGTGCCTCCTCACCGGCCCGCGCGCATTCACAGCGTCGGCATCCGCTCTTGACCGAGCGGCACCTCTCGACCGGGCCGCACCGCTCTCTCAGTGGCGCGGCTCGGCCAGCCGGTGCAGCGTCCAGCCGCGGCCGGCCCGGCCGAGCGGGGCGGTGGCGGCGGTGAACAGTTCGGCGGCCCGGCGGTAGGAGAGCCGGGCCCGGCCGGTGAACGGGCAGCGGTCGGCCTCCGGGGTGCCGGCCGGGGCGCGCCGGTCGGTGAGGAACAGCGGGCCCGCGCTGCGCCCGGCGATCAGCAGTGGCAGCAGCCGGGCGGTGCCGCCGCGCCAGCGCAGCGGGCGCTCGCCGGCGGTGGCGGGGCGGGTCTGCCGGGCGGCCGGGTCGAGCTGGTCCACGTCCAGCGCGAGCAGCCGTTCGATGGGGGCGCCGGTCTCCCGCACCAGGTACCACAGCACCTTCTCGCGCAGCGGCACCCGCAGCGCGAGCACGGCCCGCGCCTGGGCGTCGGTGAGCGCGGGTTCGGACGCGGCGGCGGGCAGCGGGCGCAGGCTCTCGGCGGGGTCGGCGGCCAGCCAGCCCTGCCCGCACCACCAGCGGACGGCGGCCCGCAGCGCGGACAGTTCGCGGTTCGCGGTGCGCGCGCCGACCGCCCCGGCCCGGGCCGCGAACGCCTCGGCCACCCGCCGGGGCGCGTCCGGCCCGTCCAGCAGGGCGAGCGGCAGCACCGGCGGCACGGCCCGCCGCCGCTCGGCGCCGGCCGGCGGGGTGCGGCCGACCAGCAGCCAGGCCCAGGTGTGCAGGGCGATCCGGTAGACCCGCCGGGAGCCGTCCGAGAGCCGGGCCTCCGTCAGGTAGCACTCGGCCGCGACGGCGAACTCCACAGGTGTCATATCCGCAGTAAATCGCCAACCCGATGCGCCGTCAATATCGCCCCTGACTGCGGTAAACAATCGATTTACTGCGACAACTCCGAGGCTCCCGAAAATTGACACCACAACGCTCAAGTATTTCGCCGGAAGCCCTTGCCGGACGCCTCGGCGGCGGGGCAGTCTGCCGGTCATGGTGCTGACCTCACGGCGGCTCGCCGTCCTGCGCGGGCGGGAGTTCCGCCTCTTCTTCATCGGCTTCGCCGTCTCCCTGTTCGGATCCTCGATGGCCTCGGTGGCCGTGGCGTTCGCCGTGCTCGACAGCGGGGGCGGCGGCTCCGGGCTCGGCGTGGTGATGACCGCGCGGATCCTGCCGATCGTGCTGCTGCTGGTGCTCGGCGGCGCGGCCGCGGACCGGCTGGGGCCGCGGCCGGTGATGCTCGGCTCGGACGGGCTGCGTTTCGCGACCCAGGCGGTGATGGCGGTGCTGATGTTCACCGCGCACGACCGGGTGTGGGCGATGGCCGTGCTGATGGCGTTCTGGGGCCTGGCCGAGGCAGTGTTCATGCCGGCCCTGGACGCGCTGCTGCCCAGGCTCGTCCCGGCCGGTGAACTCTCCGACGCGAACGCCCTGTTGGGGATCGCCCGGAACGGCGTCGCGGTGGCCGGCCCGGCCCTCGCGGGCGGGCTGACCGCCGTCGCGGGTCCCGGCTGGGTGCTGCTGGTGGACGCCCTCTCGTACGCGGTCGGCGGCGTGGCACTGGCCCTGCTCCGGCTGCCCAGGGCCGCCCGGCAGCCGTCCGGCGAGGCCTCGCTGCTGTCCGAACTGCGGGCCGGCTGGAGCGAGTTCAGCTCCCGGCGGTGGCAGTGGGTGAGCACCCTGCAGGCCTGCCTGTTCAACCTGCTGGTGTGGGCGCCGTTCCTGATCCTCGGCCCGGTGGTGGCGGACGCGCGCCTCGGCGGGGCGGGCGGCTGGGGCGTGGTGATGGGTGCGTACGGGGCCGGCGCGGTGCTCGGCGGGCTGGTGCTGCTCGGACGCCGGCCCACTCGTCCGCTGCGCCTGGCGATCGCGGCGACGGCGGGCTGGGCGCTGCCCTCTGGCGCGCTGGCGCTGGGCTGGCCGCTGCCGCTGGTGGCGGTCGCGGCGGTCGGCGCGGGGGTGACCTCGATCCTCTGCATGACCTTGTTCGCCACACTGACGCAGCGCCACGTTCCGGCGGAGGCGCTGGGCCGGGTCAGCGCGTACGGGACGCTCGGCGCGTTCGCCTTCGGACCGGTCGGGCTGGCGCTGGCCGGGCCGATCGCGGACCGGGTCGGCACCGGCTCCGTGCTGGGCTTCGGTGCGGCCTGGCAGTTGGCGTCCTGTGCGCTGACCCTGCTCGTCCTGGGCCGCCGGGAGCCGGCCGACCCCGCCGGCGTCGAGGCCGCCGGGGCCCCCTCCCCCGCCCGGGCATGACAGCGGCCCCCGGTCCGCGAACGGGACCGGGGGCCGGGCAGTGGACGACCGGGCGTCAGTCGCCGAAGTCCCCGCCGCCGAAGTCGCCGCCACCGAAGTCGCCGAAGCCACTGCCGCCGCCGAAGTCCCCGCCGCCGCCACCGAAGTCGGCACCGGAGAAGTCGGAGTTGTTGAAGGCCGCGCCCGAGTACTCACCGGCGTCCGCGCCGCCGGTGTAGTCGGCGCCGCCGCCACCGCCGTGGTAGTCGTGGTGGCCGCCCGCGTAGGCGTAGCCGGGGCTGGAGATCACCGAGCCGAGCATGGTGCCGACCAGCAGGCCGGAAAGCATGCCGCCGCCGAAGTAGCCGCCCGCCCACGGGCTGTAGGCCGGGCCGGCGTTCCAGTACGGCTGGTGGCCGTGCTCGGTCTCCACGGTGCGGATGTACGGGTCCTGGCCGGTGGCCAGGCGGTGCGCGTCGTCGGCGCAGGCCGGGACGGAACGCGGCGCGCCGCCGGCGGGCGCCCACTGGACGTCGGTGGTGGAGGGGCCGTGCCGCGGGTCGAAGAAGCACGGGACGCGGCGCTCGGGCAGCGGCCGGCCGTCGCGGCGGGCGGCGAGGGTGGCCAGCGCGAACCGGCCGTCCTCCAGCGCCTCGGTGACCGGGCGGACGTCGTCGGGCTTCTTGGCCTCGTCCATGGTCCGCTTGGCGCGGTCGTAGGAGTCCAGCGCCCGGCTGTAGTCGGCGCGCTGGGTGTCGTCCGAGCCGGGGGCGCCGGGGTTGAAGTCGAGCCGGTCGAGCTCCTCGCCGAACGCGGTGATGTCCTCGTCCACCACGGTGCGCAGCTGGGCGAGTTCGGCGCGGGCCTTCTCCTCCTTGCGCTTCTTGGCGCGGCGGAACAGCAGGAACACGCCGCCGCCGGCCAGCACCACCAGCACGATCGGGACGATGATCCAGGCCGCGGAGGTGCTGTGCTGCGGGCCCTCGCCCTTGGTCTGGCCGACGGCCTGGTCGACGAAGTCGTTGACGGTGCCGTTGATGTCGCCGTTGTGCGAGCGGAAGGACGAACCGGCGATCTTGCTGGCGGAGTTCGACGACAGCGCCTTGGAGTCGGCCTTGGCATCGAACCCGTTGCCGCGCCACACCGCGTAGACGCCGACGATGCCGACCTTGGTGCGCAGGTCGTTCATCAGGGTCTTGGGGGCGTAGGCCTGGCTGTCCGGCAGCACCGCGACGAAGATCGGCTTGTCGGCCTTCTTCAGCTTCTTCGCCAGCGCGTCGGCCTGGTCCGGGGAGAACCGGCTGGTCATCGCCGGGTCGACGTAGACCTGAGTCTTCTTCAGCGAGTCGGTCGCGTCGCTCAGTCCGGCCGCCTGGGCGGGCGCGGACAGGCCGAGGACCATCAACAGGCCGAGCAGAGCTGCCAGCACGGCGGCCGGCCCGGTGGCTCGGGAACGTCGAAGCACAGTTCTCATACCAAGACCGTACCGGTCCGAAGTAAGGATCCACGCCCTACCTCGGGACGGTCCGACCCTGACTTCTTCCCCTACCCGGGGACGAGCCCACCGGCCCCGACCCCCGCCGACCGGCCGGAGTTGGGCCCCGCCCGGCCTCGGCCCGGTCGGGAGCAGGCATAGTGGTGACGATCTTCCCTCCTCCCGACAGGAGCCCCCAGCGTGATCCTCGGCCTCGTCACCGCCGTCGCCGCGTCCGTCTGTTACGGCACGGGCTCCGTGCTGCAAGCCGTCGGCGCCCGCCGGTCGGCCCGGCAGGAGGCGGCCGACGGCACCGTCACCGAGCACGGCGGGCCGAGCCTCGCCTCCACCGCGAAGGCCGCCGTCACCTGGGAGTTCATCCTCGGCACGGTGCTGGACTTCATCGGCTTCGGGCTCGGCGCGCTGGCCGCGCGGCTGCTGCCGCTGTTCCTGTCGCAGACCATCATCAGCGCCAACCTGGTGATCACCGCGCTGCTGTCGATCAAGCTGCTCGGACTGAGGCTGCGCCAGCTGGAGTGGCTGTCCATCGGCATCCTGTGCGGCGCCCTGGTGCTGCTGGCGGTCGCCGCCGGGCCGGAGGGCGGTCACCACGCCGCGCGGGCGTTCCACTGGGGGCTGCTGATCGGCTCCGCGGTGCTGATCGCCGGCGGTTCGCTGATCGTCCGGCGGATGGGCTCCAACGGGGCGATCGTGGCCGGTCTGCTGTCCGGTCTCGGCTTCGGCGCGCTGGGCATCGGCGTGCGCATCCTGGACGGCATCGAGCCGTTCTCGATCACCGCGCTGCTCGCCGACCCGGCGCTGTACGCCATCCTGATCGGCGGCATCGGCGGCATGTACCTGCACACCGTCGCCCTCCAGGTCGGCTCCGTCAACGGCGCGACCGCCGCCCTGGTGGTCGGCGAGACCGTCGTCCCCGGCGCGGTCGGCGTGCTCTGGCTCGGCGACTCCTCCCGCCCGGGCCTCGCCTGGCTGGCCGTCCTCGGCTTCCTGCTGGCCGTGGTCAGCGCCGTCGGCGTCGCCTACTTCGGCGAGGACGGCGGGGCGATCCAAGCGGCCGCCGAAGAGGAGAAGACCTCCGCCGGGAAGTCGAGCTGATGGCCTTCCCGGTGGTTCCCGTGACCGACCCGCACCAGCACCAGCACCTGCTCGACGCCCTCGACCGGGTGGACGCCGTCTTCGCCCCGTACGCCGAACAGCCCGTCGACGGTTGCACGTACTGCTACGGCGAAGCCGACCTCGCGCTCCTCTCCGGCCCGGTGGCCGGGATACCCGACCGGCTGGTGGACGCCGTGGCCGCCGAAGTCCCCGACCACTGGGACGACTTCCCCGGTCTCTACCGCCGCCTGACCCCACGCATCCTGCGCTCCCTGGCACTCAACGGCGGGGGAGCCGAGCCGGCCATGGTCGCCTCCCGGCTGCTGGCGGCGGGCTGGCGCGAGTGGCCCGAGCGCGTGGCCGTCGAGCGGTTCCTGTCGGCCTGGTGGGAGACCGTCCTGCGGCAGCCGTCCGGCGTGCGCCCGGTCGACGCGCTGGAGCTGGCCGTCCCGCTGACCGGCACGCTCGTCCCGTGGCTGGAGCGGTGGGCGCAGGTGGGCACCGGGTACGCCGAGGAGCAGCTCTCGGCGGCGGTCGACGGCTGGCTGGAACGCCGGTTGGAGGTGCGCTTCGGCTTCCACGAGGAGTTCGACGCACGGCCGGTGCTGCCGGAGTGGCTGCTCACCCTCGACCCGGGCTTCCTCGGCGCCTACCGGCTCCAGGAGATCGAGCGGATCGCGTACAGCTGATCAGCGCGGCCGGCGCTGGCACTTCGGGCAGTAGTAGCTGGAGCGGTTCATCCAGGCGTCCCGCCGCATCGCCGTCCCGCAGCGGCGGCACGGCTCGCCCTCGCGGCCGTAGGCGTCGAGGTCGCGGGAGAAGTAGCCGCTCTCGCCGTTGACGTTGACGTACAGCGAGTCGAAGCTGGTGCCGCCGACGGCCAGTGCCGCCGTCATCACGTCCCGGGCGTGGCCGAGCAGTTCGAGCGCGGCGGGGCGGGTGAGGGTGGCGGTGGGGCGTTCGTAGTGCAGGCGGCTGCGCCACAGCGCCTCGTCGGCGTAGATGTTGCCGACGCCGCTGATCAGCGTCTGGTCGAGTAGGGCCCGCTTCACGGTGGTCCGCTTGGCCTTCAGCGCGGTGGCGAACGCCGCGTCGTCGAAGCGTGCGTCGAGCGGGTCGCGGGCGATGTGGGCGAGCGAGAGCGGGGTGGACTCGGGGTCGTCCGGCTCGGTCTCCTCGACGGCGAGGCCACCGAAGGTGCGCTGGTCGACGAAGCGCAGTTCGGTGCCGCCGTCGGCGAACCGGAGGCGTACCCGCAGGTGCACCGAGTCGGCCATGTCGGCTTCCTGGACGAGCAGTTGGCCGCTCATGCCGAGGTGGCCGATCATCGCCAGGCCGTCGTCGAGCGGCACCCACAGGTACTTGCCGCGGCGCTGCGGTTCCCCGAAGGTGCGGCCGCGCAGTAGCGCGGTGAACTCCTCGGCGCCGCCTGCCTGTCGGCGGACGGCGCGCGGGTGGAGCACCTCGATGTCGCTGACGGTCCGGCCGACGGCCCAGCGGGCCAGGCCGCGGCGGACGACTTCGACTTCGGGGAGTTCGGGCACCGGTCAGACGGCCGCGGTCGGCTGGTCGCCGTCGGTGCCGCCGTCCTGCTTGGCCTTGATCGCGCGCCAGGCGGATTCGGCGGCCTTCTGCTCGGCTTCCTTCTTGGAGCGTCCGCTCCCGGAGCCGTAGTCCTGGCCGGCCACCCGGGCGGCGGCGGTGAAGGTCTTCTCGTGGTCCGGTCCGGACTCGGTGACCACGTACTCGGGAACACCGATGCCGACGGCGGCGGTGAGTTCCTGGAGGCTGGTCTTCCAGTCGAGGCCGGCGCCGAGCAGCGCGGATTCCGCGATCAGCGGGTCGAACAGCCGGTGGACGAAGTCCGTGGCCGAACCCAGACCCTGGTCGAGGTAGATGGCGCCGATCACGGCCTCGACGGTGTCGGCGAGGATCGACGACTTGTCGCGGCCGCCGGTTCCTTCCTCACCCTTGCCGAGCCGGATGAAGGCTCCGAGGTCCAGGCCGCGGCCGACCTCGGCGAGCGCGCGGGAATTGACCACCGCGGCACGGAGTTTGGCGAGCGTCCCCTCGGCGACCTCCGGGTGGAGGCGGTAGAGGGTGTCGGTCACCACCAGGCCCAGCACCGAGTCGCCGAGGAATTCCAGGCGCTCGTTGGTGGGCAGCCCGCCGTTCTCGTACGCGTACGAGCGGTGGGTCAGGGCACGTACCAGAAGGGCGCGCTCAAGTGAGTACCCGAGGCGCCCTTCCAGGACGTCGTATTCGGTCGAAGCCGGCCCGCCGCCCTTGCCCCCGTTGGAATTGGGGTTCGGCTTGCGAGAAGAATTGCTGCCGTCCGACATCGATCCGTGCACCCCGCCGATCAGACCGAGAGGACCTGGCGACGGTTGTACGTGCCGCAGCTCGGGCACGCGATGTGCGCAAGCTTCGGCTCGTGGCAGCGGTCGCACGCGACGAGCGCGGGCACGACGGCCTTCCAGTTGGAACGCCGGTGACGCGTGTTGCTGCGCGACATCTTCCGCTTCGGAACAGCCACGGTAAATCTCCTGGTTCTACGGCGAGACCCTCACGGGTAGCGCTGTGTCTTATTCCTCGTCACCCTCGTCGCCGGGGGCGGCGGAGAGTCCCTGCAGAGCCGCCCACCGGGGGTCGGCGGCATCGTGGTGGTGCGACGGGTCGTCGCTCAGGCGGGCCCCGCACTCGGAGCACAGACCCAAGCAGTCTTCCTGGCACACCGGCTGCAGCGGCAGTGCGAGCACCACCGCGTCACGCAGCACCGGCTGGAGGTCGAACAGGTCGCCCTCCAGGCGGTAAGTCTCGTCCTCGGACTCCTCGTCGAAGTCGTCTCCCGCGATCGCGCGGTGACGCTCCTCGGACTCCGGGTAGTAGTACAGCTCCTGGAAGTCGACCTCCAGGTCGTCCTCCAGCGGCTCCAGGCAGCGGGAGCACTCGCCGGTCACGTGGGCCTCGGCGGTACCGGTGACCAGCACGCCCTCGACCACGGACTCCAGGCGGAGCTCCAGCTTGATCTCGCTCTTCTCGGGGACGCCGATCACATCCGCGACACCGAGGTCCGCCGGGGCCTCCAGGGTCCGGGACACCTTGCGCAGCGAGCCGGGGCGACGGCCGAGCTCATGCGTGTCGAACACGAGCGGGTCGCGGTGGTCGAGGCGGTTCAAGGCTTCCTGACTTCCTGACGGCGGCACACGCATTCCTGCGTGGCGCGGACTTTGGTTCCTGCGGTGCGCGGCCCGGCTGCGGGCACGCGGCGAACCCGGCACGAGCAGGCCGGAGTGGTCAGACTACCCGAGAGTCCGGGCCGAACCCAACTCGTCGCCGTTCACCGGCCGCCGAGCTCCCGCAGCCGGGTCATGTCGATCATGCTGGTGTCGAAGAAGCTGGTCTCGTCCAGTCCGGCCTGCTGCTGCGGCAGCCCGGCCTGCTGCGGCTGCTGCGGCTGCTGCTGGTAGCCGTGCGGGTCGGCGGGCAGTGCCTGCGGCTCGGCGGGCAGCGGGTTGCCCCACTGGTCGTAGCCCGGCTGCTGGTACTGCTGCTGCTGCTGGTAGTACGACGGGTCGACCGGCTGCTGGTAGCCGTAGGGCTGCCCGTACGGGTCGGTCTGCGGGGCCGCCGCCGGGTCGTAGCCGCCCCCGTAGACCTCGGCGTACTGCGGGGCCTGCGGCTGGCCGTACTGGTCCTCGGCGGGGTTCTGCCAGCCCGCGGCGGCCGGGGTCGACTCGGGCCAGCTCTGGTGCTGCGGGACCTCCGCGTACCAGGACTGCTCGCCGTCGGTGGTGGCGAAGCCGGCCGCCACCGCCTCGGCGCGGTTCTTGAGCTGCTGGGCCTCGTCGGCGGCGGCCAGGTAGGCGCCCAGCTCGTCGATCGGGGCCTTGCCGAGCAGCTTGTCGCGGCCCTTGCCGACCGCCTCCAGGGTCGCCGAGAGCACCGCCTCCAGGGTGGCGAGCTTCACATCGACGTACTCGTCGGCCTCCGGGCTGAGGCTGATCCGCTGCGGCTGGAACTCCTCGCCGTCCTCGGTGCCCTCGCCCTCCGGCTGGTACACCCCGGCCTCGCCGCGCAGCTTCTGCCGGCCGCGGCCGACCGCGCCGAGCGTCTTGGTGAGCACCACCTCGAAGTTGGCGAGCTTGGAGTCGACGTAGTCGTCCGCCTCGGCGCGCTTGGTGTGTTCCTCGGAGCGGGCCTCGTTGAGGATCCGGTCCGCCTCGGCCTGGGCCTTGCGCACCACCTCGGTGTCGGAGATGAGCGAGCCGCGCTCGTCGTGCGCGCCGCGGATGATCTGGTCGGCCTGCGCCTGGGCGTCGGCGACCATTTGTTGATGGTCCGCCACCACCGACTGCGCCTTGGCGAGTTCGGCGGGCATGGCGTCGCGCAGTTCGCGCAGCAGGCCGGTCAGTTCGGCGCGGTTGACCACGCAGGAGGCCGACATCGGCATCGCCTTGGCCTTCTCGACCATGGCGATGATCTGGTCGAGTTTCTGCTGCACGTCCACGGGCGTCTTCAGTCTTTCCGTGTGCCGCCGAGGTGCGGCGGAGGCAGTGCCACGAGGTCGCGGACTGCGCCCCCGGGGCCGGGAGTACAGACTGTACGGCCACCCACCCCGCCGCTCACAACGGCCAGGGCCTGTCCGGCCGGTCCTGGCGCCCGGCAAGACCGGCCGGACGGACCCCAGGTCACTTGCGGCGTTCGGCGATCCTCTCGACCAGCCGCCGGTTCACCACCTCGGGCAGCAGGTGGGAGACGTCACCACCCAGCGAGGCGACTTCCTTGACCAGGCTGGAGGACAGGAAGCTGTACGTCGGCGAGGTCGGCACGAACAGCGTCTCCACGCCGGTCAGGCCGTGGTTCATCTGCGCCATCTGCAGCTCGTAGTCGAAGTCGCTGACCGCACGCAGGCCCTTGATGATCGCCGGGATGCCGCGCTGCGTGCAGAAGTCCACCAGCAGGCCGCTGTGCGACTCCGCCTGGATGTTGCCCAGGTGCGCGGTGGTCTCCTCGATCAGGGCGAGCCGCTCCTCGATCGTGAACATCCCCTGCTTGCTGCGGTTCACCGCCACCGCCACGTGCACCACGTCGTACAGCTTCGAGGCCCGCTCGATGATGTCGAGGTGTCCGTTGGTGATGGGGTCGAAGGACCCCGGACAGACGGCGCGGCGCATGGGTGTGCTCCCTTGTGGGGCGGGATGTTCTGCTACGAGTCTTGGTCAGCCCCGGTAGCGGCGCGACCGTACCAGAGCGTGCCCTCGCCGTAACGGCGCGAGCGCAGCCCTTCGAAGCCGTCCGGCCAGCCGAACTCGCCCCCTCGGGTGCTGCGTTCCACGGTGACGAGAACATGCTCGGACAGCCAGCCCCCCGAGCGGAGTGTGACCAGCATCTCCCGCAGTACGGCGTCCTCCACCGCGTACGGCGGGTCCAGGAACACCAGGTCGTACGGCTCGGCCGGCGGGGCGCCCGCGATCACCTTCTCCGCCTTGTCCGCCCGCACCTCCGCGCCCGGCAGCCCCAGCGTCCGGACGTTCTCCCGCACCGTCTTCACCGCGCCCGCGTCGTCCTCCACCAGCAGCGCGTGCGCGGCGCCCCGGGACAGCGCCTCCAGCCCGACCGCGCCACTGCCCGCGAACAGGTCCAGCATCCGCGCCCCGGCGATCGGCCCGAACAGCGCCTCGACGGTGGAGAACATCGCCTCCCGCGCCTTGTCGGAGGTCGGACGGGTGTTCCGGCCGGGCGGCGCGGCGAGGGGGCGGCCTCCGGCAACACCGGCGATGACGCGGGGCATGACGTTCCTTAGGTGGGAGGGACTGCGCGCCCGACCATAGCTGACAAATCGTGCATGGCCGGGCGCGCAGTCGCTCGCGTCAGCGCTTACTCGTTGGACGCCGCGCCCAACAGGGTCGGCGAGGCGTAGCGCGACCAGGACAGGCAGCCGTCCGGCGGGCAGTACTCCGGGCGGCGCGGGTCGTGGCCGAGTTCGCGCAGCTTGGTGCGGACGGAGTCGGGCGTGCGGCCGTAGCGGGCGGCGATCCGGGCGATGGTGTCGCCGTCGTGGAAGCGCCGGACCAGTTCTTCCTCGTGCTGCGGCACCCAGGGGGAGCCGTGGCCGGGGTAGAGCTCGCGCAGCACGTCGCGGTCGGGGATGGGCTCGGAGATGTCGGCGACGATCGCCAGCGCGCGCAGGGCGCGGTTGAGCGCGATGCGCAGTGAGGCGACGTCCTCCACCGGGAGGCGGAGCTTGCCGGAGGCGACCGGGTTGGCGGAGTTGCCCTCGCGCCAGCCGGTCAGGGTGAGGGTGACTTCGCGGTCGTCTTCGCTGGCGACCTCGATCCGGAAGACCTTGTCGCCGAGCGGGAGCTCGTTGAGGTGACGGAATGCCATGCAATGACCCCCAAATCTCGTGCCGGGAGCGCGACTTGAGGAGCGCCCCGAACAACTACATTCTCTCTCGGGGCACTGACAATCCGACCTGATCACACCGCCTGTCAGCCCTTCTCCAGGTACTCCGCGCGGTCCTCGTCGAGCAGGCTCTCCAGCGCCGTGCGCAGTTCGGGGTGGGCGGCGAGTTCGGGGTCGGCGGCGACCAGTCGGGTGGCCTCGGCGCGGGCGGTGGCGATGACGTCCTCGTCGTCGAGGACGGAGAGCACCTTGAGTGAGGACTTCACGCCGGACTGGGCCTGGCCCAGGACGTCGCCCTCGCGGCGCTGTTCGAGGTCGATCCGGGAGAGCGCGAAGCCGTCCAGGGTGCCGGCCACCGCGTCGAGCCGGGCGCGGGCGGCGCTGGCCGCGGGCATGTCGCTGACCAGCAGGCAGAGCCCTGCGGCGGATCCCCGGCCGACCCGGCCGCGGAGCTGGTGGAGCTGGGAGACGCCGAACCGGTCCGCGTCCATGATCACCATGACGGTGGAGTTGGGGACGTTGACGCCGACCTCGATGACGGTGGTGGCGACCAGCACGTCGACCTCGCCGGCGGCGAAGCGGCGCATCACGTCGTCCTTGGCGTCGGGGGCGAGCCGGCCGTGCAGGATCTCCACCCGCAGTCCGGCGAGCGGTCCCTTGGCGAGCTTCTCGGCGGTCTCGACCACGGCGAGCGGGGGCCGGCGCTCCTCGCTGTCCGCGCCGCCCGCGTCGACCTCCTCCGGGTCCTCCTTGCGCTTCTTCTTGCCCTTCGGCGCCTCGTCCTCGTCGCCGATCCGCGGGCAGACCACGTACGCCTGGTGGCCCTTGCCGACCTCCTCGCGGACGCGTTCCCAGGCGCGGGTGAGGAAGTTGGGCTTCTCCAGGGCGGGGACGACGTGGGTGGAGATCGGCGAGCGGCCGGACGGCAGCTGGTCGAGGACGGAGGTCTCCAGGTCGCCGAAGACGGTCATCGCGACGGTGCGCGGGATCGGGGTGGCGGTCATCACCAGCAGGTGCGGGGGCTGTTCGCCCTTGGCGCGCAGCGCGTCGCGCTGTTCGACGCCGAACCGGTGCTGCTCGTCGACGACCACCAGGCCGAGGTCGGCGAACTGCACCTTGTCCTCGATCAGGGCGTGCGTGCCGATGGTGATGCCGGCCTTGCCCGAGGCCATGTCGAGCATCGCGCCGCGGCGGGCGGCGGTGCCCATCGAGCCGGTGAGCAGGGCGACCCGGGTGCCGATCTCGGAGCCGCCGATCATCCCGGCCTCGGCGAGGTCGCCCATCATCTCGACGATGGAGCGGTGGTGCTGCTGGGCGAGCACCTCGGTGGGTGCGAGCAGTACGGCCTGGCCGCCGGTGTCGACCACGGCGAGCATGGCGCGCAGCGCGACCAGGGTCTTGCCGGAGCCGACCTCGCCCTGCAGCAGGCGGTGCATGGGGTGTTCGGTGGCGAGGTCGGCGAAGATCTCGGCGCACACCTTCTGCTGGCCGTCGGTCAGCGTGAACGGCAGCCGGGCGTCGAACGCGTCCAGCACCCGGCCGGGGACGGCGCGGCGCGGGACGGCGGGCAGCGCGGAGTCGGCGGCCCGGCGCTGAGCGAGCGCGACCTGGAGGACGAACGCCTCGTCCCAGCGCAGCCGGTTCTGGGCGCGTTCCTTCTCCACCTGGTTGCGCGGGCGGTGGATCAGTTCGAGCGCCTCGGGCAGCGGGATCAGGTCGTGCTCGGCGCGCAGTTCGGCGGGCAGCGGTTCGCCGACGTCCGCCAGGTGCTTGGTGAGGGCGAGTTCGACGCAGAGCGACAGCTTCCAGCTGGGCAGTTGGGCGCTGGCCGGGTAGACCGGGATGAGCCGGCCGGCGAACTGCTTCGCCGCCGAGGACCCTTCCTCGTCGTCGATCAACTGGTAGTCGGGCGAGGCGAGTTGGCGGGTGCGGTTGAACATGCCGACCTTGCCGGCGAACAGGCCCTGCTGGCCGGGCTTGAGTTCCTTCTGCCGCCAGCCCTGGTTGAAGAACACCAGGGAGAGCCGGGAGCGGCCGTCGGTGACCACCACCTCCAGCCGATCGCCCTTGCGGCCGCGGAACGGGATCAGCGTGACCTTCTCGATCCGGGCCAGCACGGTGACGTGCTCGTCCACGTCCAGCTCGTCCAGGCTGGTGAGTTGGCCGCGCTCGACGTACCGGCGCGGATAGTGGTGCAGCAGGTCGCCGACCGTGCGCAGCTTGAGGGAGTCGGCCAGCACCTTCGCGGTGCGGTCGCCGACCAGGTCCTTCAGTGGTTCATCGAGAGCGCCCATCGGATCCCATTTCACACCACGGGACCGACGTCGCGGCTCACTCGACGCCGATCAGCAGCGGCGCGGCCTCCTGGCCGCCCTGGTAGGCGACGGTGTCGACCTCGGGACGGGTGCGCCTGGCGTGCGCGATCAGCCGGTCGGCGAGCTCGGCGGGGGCGTCCTCGCCGAGTACCAGGGTGACGAGTTCGCCGGACGCGGCGATCATCCGGTCCAGCACGGTAAGCGCGGTCTCGGTGAGGTCGTGGCCGATCACCGCTACGTCGCCGTCGATCAGGCCGAGCACGTCACCGGCCTGGCAGACGCCGGCCATCGTCCAGGACTCGCCCTCGGCGACGGCGAGTTCGGCGTACCGGGTGGCGCCGGCGGCGGACGTCATGGCGACCACGTCCTCGTCGAAGCGGCGGCCGGCGTCGTGGACGGCCAGCGCGGCCAGGCCCTGCACCGGCGAACGGGTGGGCAGCACGGCGATCCGCACGCCCTCCTCGCGCAACTGGTCGGCGGCGGCGCCCGCGGCGGCCCGCAGTTCGGGGTCGTTGAGCAGCAGGATCACCTCGCGGGCCGCGCAGCGGTGCACGGCGGCGACCAGTTCGGCGCTGGCGGGGGCCCGGTCCGGGTCGGCGGCGAGCACCACCGAACCGGCCTGCTCGCACAGTTGGGCCAGCCCGCTGCCGGACACCACGCTCAGCACCGCCCGCCCGTGCGAGACGGTCTCCTCGCGCTCGCCCGCGCGGGCCGCCGCCTCGGCGAAGTGCGTGATCCGGATCCGGTACGGCCGGCCCGCCTCGACGCCCGCCTCCACGGCAGCGCCCGCGTCGTTCACGTGCACATGGACGTTCCACAGGCCGTCGCCGCCGCCGATCACCAGCGAGTCGCCGAGTTGCCCCAGCCGCTCGCGCAGCCTCGGCAGTTGCCCGTCCTCGGCCTCCAGCAGGTAGATCACCTCGAACGCGGGATGGCCGGGCCCCGGCGGACGCTCGTGCCCCTCGCAGCCGGCCACCACCACCGGGTCCACCTCCCGCCGCAGCGCCACCGGCCCCATCGGCTGCTGCCCGGACACCGCGTCCACCAGCGCGCCCAGCACGGCGACCAGGCCACGACCGCCGGCGTCCACCACCCCCGCCTCGGCGAGCACCGACAGCTGGTCCGGGGTGAGCAGCAGCGCCTGCCGGGCCGCCCGGTACGCCTCCTTCGCCTGACCGGTCAGGCCGTCCGCGGCCCGCGCGGCACCGGCGGCGGCCGCGGCGACGGTCAGCAGGGTCCCCTCGACCGGCTCCGCGACAGCCAGGTACGCCGAGCGCGCACCGTTGTCGAGGGCCTCCCCCAGCTCGCCGCCCTCCGCCAGCACCTCGGCGAGACCGCGCAGCCACTGCGCGAGGATCACACCCGAATTGCCGCGCGCCCCGATCAGCGCCCCCCGGGCCGCGGCGGTGGCGGCGGCCGCCAGCGCGGGCTGCTCCTCGACGGCTTCCGCGAACAGCGCGTCCAGCGCCTCGGCGGCGGACTCCACGGTCAGATACAGGTTGGTGCCGGTGTCGCCGTCCGGGACCGGGTAGACGTTCAGCGCGTCGATCTCCTCGCGGGCCTGGCCGAGGGCCGCCAGCGCGAGCCGGCACCAGGTGCGGACGGCCGGGGCGTCGAGGGTGTCCAGCACCAGGTCTCCTCCGGGTGAACGCCACGAGAACGCGACGGGACGCGGTGGCGAGGGGCGATGCTGGCAGGTTATCGGCCCCCACGGCGACGCCTGCGGCACCCTCCACCGCAGGTCGCGGGAACGATCACCTCCGCGATCGTGGTAGTTTCGTTGAGCGGGAGTCACCGTTGTATGCTCTCCCGGTTGCCTGGAACAACCCGGGCTTTCAAGTTCGTGAATCTGAAGTCTTGGAGTGACTCCTGTGGCAGCCAACTGCGACGTCTGCGGCAAGGGCCCGGGCTTCGGCAACAGCATCTCCCACTCGCACCGCCGCACCCCCCGTCGTTGGAACCCCAACATCCAGACGGTGCGCGCTGTGGTTGGGCGCACGCCGAAGCGGCTCAACGTCTGCACCTCGTGCATCAAGGCCGGTAAGGTCTCGCGCTGACGCGCTGACCGGTCCGCCGGTCACCTTCTTGCTGTGGCGAAAGCCGACCATCCCCTTCGGGGGTCATGGTCGGCTTTCGCTGTTTTTGCATTCGGGGTGCGAACCCAGGGGCCCGGGGAACGGCGGGGCCGAGTCTGCGGAGGATCAACTGGGCTCTGAGCGTTCCGCCGTTTCTGGTCCCCGTCTCTGACCCGCCGCAGTCTCGACCCTCTGCTGTCTCCGACCACCCGCAGCTCGGCCCCGCCGTTCCCCGGGCCCCTGGTGGTTCCCCCTCTGCCTATCTCTGGCGCCAGAAGTGGTCCACCGGCCCGATGCCGGAACCCAGTGCGAAGCCGTGCTCGATGGCGCCCGTCACATACGACTTGGCGTTCGCGACAGCCGTGGGCATCGGCTCGCCCTTCGCCAGCTGCGAAGCGATCGCGCTGGCGAGGGTGCAGCCGGTGCCGTGGGTGTGGCGGTTGTCGTGGCGGGGGGCGCGGTACCAGTGGGTTTCGCCGGTGGGGCCGAGCAGGAGATCGGCGGCTTCGCCTTCGAGGTGGCCGCCCTTGATGAGGGTCCAGCGGGGGCCGAGGTCGCGGAGTGCCTTCGCGGCGTCGAGCATCCGGCTCTCGTCGGTGACCTCGAGGCCGGTGAGTTGGGTCACTTCGTGCAGGTTGGGGGTGACCAGGGTGGCGACCGGCAGAAGGCGCTCGCGGACAGTGGCGACGGCCTCCGCGGCGAGTAGCGCGTCGCCGTGCTTGGAGACTCCGACGGGGTCGACGACCACGGGGGCGGGGGCGTCGGTGAGGAGTGCGGAGACGGTTTCGACGAGTTCGATCGAGGCGAGCATGCCGGTTTTGATCGCCTGGACGCCAATGTCGTCAACGACGCTGCGGTACTGGGCGCGGACGGCTTCGGCGGGCAGTTCCCAGTAGCCCTGGACGCCGAGCGAGTTCTGCGCGGTGACGGCGGTGATGACGCTCATGCCGTGGACGCCGAGGGCGAGCATCGTCTTGAGGTCGGCCTGGATGCCGGCACCGCCGCCGCTGTCGGAGCCGGCGACGGTGAGCACCCGGGGCGGGGCGGTGTTGGTGGTCATGCGCCCCAACCTATCTACCGGGGGAAACGCGTCAGAGCACGGCCTCGGATTCGGTCCAGCGGTCCGGCGGGACGGTCTTGAGCCGGGCGACGCCGTCGGACATCGGGGTGAGCCGGATCCCGGTGTTGCGCAGGGCGGTGAAGTGGCCGAAGGCGCCCTGGTGGACGGCTTCGACGGCGTGCCAGCCGAAGCGGGTGGCGAGGACCCGGTCGAGTGCGGTGGGGGTGCCGCCGCGCTGGGTGTGGCCGAGGATGACCGGCGTGGCCTCCTTGCCGAGCAGGTTCTCCAGTTCCATGGCGAGCCGGGTGCCGATGCCGCCGAAGGTCTGGTGGCCGAACCGGTCGACCTGGCCGTGTTCGAAGCGCAGGGTGCCGGGCAGCGGCTGGGCGCCTTCGGCGACGGCGACGATGGCGAATTTCTTGCCGCGCCGGAAGCGGTCCTCGATCATCCTGGCGACGGCCTCGATGTCGAAGGGCTTCTCGGGGATGAGGATGCCGTGGGCGCCGCCGGCCATGCCCGCGGTGAGGGTGATCCAGCCGGTGTGCCGGCCCATGAGCTCGACCACCATGACGCGCTGGTGGGATTCGGCGGTGGTCTTCAGCCGGTCGATGGCCTCGGTGGCGACGTGCACGGCGGTGTCGAAGCCGAAGGTGACGTCGGTGGCGTCGATGTCGTTGTCGATGGTCTTGGGGACGCCGACCACCGGCAGTCCGGCGTCGCTGAACAGTTCGGCGGCGGTCAGGGTGCCTTCGCCGCCGATCGCGATCAGTGCGTCGATGCCGAGTTCGGCGGCGAGTTCGGCGGAGTTCTCGACCGCCCAGCGGATCCGTTCGCGCTGCACCCGGGCGGAGCCGAGGATCGTGCCGCCGAGGGTGAGCAGGCCCGTGACGTCGTCGTGCGAGATCGGGCGGGCGCGGCCCTCGATCAGGCCGAGGAAGCCGTCCTCGATGCCGAGGATCTCGTCGCCGTGGACGTCGGTGCCGCGGTGGACGACGGAGCGGATCACCGCGTTGAGTCCGGGGCAGTCGCCGCCGCTGGTGAGAACGCCGATGCGCATGGTGGCTGTGTTCTCCTGCTCCCGGGGGCGCGGGGCCCCCGCGTAGGTGGAGACCGGACCGCCGACATCGCCGGCCCGCCCAACAGCCGCCACCCTACGCGTTCACGGGCCTACCGAGGGGTAGCCGCGGGCGGCCTAGCCCTCGGCGAAGTGGTCCCAGCCGGCGGTGCGGTCCCAGGGGGCGCCGTCGACGGTGACCACTCCCCCGCGGCCGGGTCGGGCGGGGCGGACCACCTCGCCGATCTGCCGCCAGCGGGCCGGGAGGCCGGCGCTCTTGGGGAAGGTCGCGACGATCGCGTGGTCCTCGCCGCCGGACAGCACCCACACCAGCGGGTCGACGCCGACGGCCTGGCCGATGTCGGCCATCTGCGCGGGGACGTCGAAGTCCGCGGCCCGCAGGTCGATGTCCACGCCGCTGGCCCGGGCGACGTGGCCGAGGTCGGCGACCAGCCCGTCGGAGACGTCGACCATGGCGGTGGCGCCGAGGTCGCTGGCGGCGGGGCCGGCGTGGTACGGCGGTTCGGGGCGGCGGTGCGCCTCGACGAAGGCGCGCGGGGAGCGGAAGCCGCGCTGGAGGACGGTGAGGCCGGCCGCGGACCAGCCGAGCCAGCCGGTGACGGCGACCACGTCGCCGACCTGGGCGCCGGAACGCACCACGGGGCGGCGGCCCTGCAGGTCGCCGAGGGCGGTGATGGCGAGGGTGATGGTGTCGCCGCGGACCACGTCGCCGCCGACCACGGTGGCGCCGGCCACCTGGCACTCGTCGCGCAGGCCGTCCATCAGTTCGGTGGCCCAGGTGGTGGGCAGGTCGGCGGGGGCGACCAGGCCGAGCAGCAGGGCGGTGGGGACGGCGCCCATCGCGGCGATGTCGGCGAGGTTCTGCGCGGCGCACTTGCGGCCCACGTCGTACGCGGTGGACCAGTCGCGGCGGAAGTGCCGGCCCTCGATGAGTACGTCGGTGGTGGCCACCACCCGTCCGTCGGGGGCCTTGACCACGGCGGCGTCGTCGCCGGGCCCGAGTTCCACCGCCGGCGTCATCGGCAGCCGTGCGGTCAGCTCCCGGATGAGCCCGAACTCGCCGAGCTCGCCCACGGTCCCCTGCATCAGCCCGTCCTCCCGCGTTCTTCACGTGATCCGTCTGGGGTGCGCCCCCGCGCGGCAGCGTACGCCCTCAAGGGGTGCCGAGGTCTCCCCTGTGCCGCTGTCGCGCGGTAGCGTGGTGATCAGACTGCCGGTCAGCAACTCCCCCCACCCAGCCGCCTGGAGGTCCACTGTGGTGCAGGCCTACATCCTGATCCAGACCGAGGTGGGCAAGGCCACCGCGGTCGCCGAGTCCATCTCCAAGATCCCCGGCGTGATCACGGCCGAGGACGTCACCGGTCCGTACGACGTGATCGTCCGGGCCGAGGCCGGATCCATCGATGACCTGGGCCGTCTTGTGGTGGCGAAGGTGCAGCAGGTGGAGGGCATCACCCGCACCCTGACCTGTCCGGTGGTCCGCCTGTAGGGGCGCTTACCATCGACGGATGCGTTCACGTGAGCTCCTGAACCGCCTTCCCGCACCGGTCCGCTGGCTCGCCCCGCCGGCCGTCCTGCTGTCCTGCACCGCGCTGCTGGCCTTCGTCTGGAGCGGCGACCCGGACGTCAAGCCGCCGACGCCGGAGGCCCAGGTCGCGCAGTACTGCGAGGCGCTGGACGCCAAGCTGCCCGCGGACGTGCTCGGCCACCCGCGCAAGGACCCGTCCCCGGCCTCGCCGTACACCGCTGCCTGGGCGTCCTCGCCGCGCACCGTGCTGACCTGCGGCGGGGACCGGCCGGATTACATGAGCGCTTTCGACCGGAAGGGCCCGTGCATCGACGAGGTCAGCTGGGGCATGGACAAGGACGGGGAGGGCGGCTACTGGTTCGCCACCGGGCTGCGCAAGGCGTACGTGGAGGTGCACGTCCCGGCGGGCGCCTACACCAACTACGCGGACCCGCTGAGCTCGTACACCGAAGCCATCCGGTCGGCCATCCCGACGATCAACGGGACGGCCGACTCGGACTGCTTCGGCGACGGCGCCTAGGAACTAGCGCAGGCCGGTGGAGCGGCGCAGCGCGGCGGCCAGCAGGCGGTCGATCAGCTCGGCGTAGGGCACGCCGGTGGCCTCCCACATCTTGGGGTAGGCGGAGATCGGCGTGAAGCCGGGCATGGTGTTGACCTCGTTGACCATCCACCGGCCGTCGTTCAGCAGGAAGAAGTCGACCCGGGCGAGGCCCTCGCAGCCGAGGCCGTCGAACACCTCGACGGCCTGCCGCTGGAGTTCGGTGCGCTCGGCGTCGGTGAGCTTCGCGGGGATCTCGACCTCGGAGGAGTCGATGTACTTGGCCTCGAAGTCGTAGAACTCGAAGTCGGCGTCGACCAGCACCTCGGCGGGCACCGAGGCGCGCGGGCCGTCCTCGAACTCCAGCACGCCGCACTCGATCTCGCGGCCCTCGACGCCCTTCTCGACGATCACCTTGGGGTCGTGGCGGCGGGCCTCGTCGATCGCGGCGTCCAGGTCGGCGAGGTCCTTGACCTTGGTGATGCCGATCGAGGAGCCGGCCCGGCAGGGCTTGACGAACAGCGGCAGGCCGAGCGCGGCGATCCGCTCGCGGGCGGCGGCCCGGCCGGTCTCGGTCTGCCAGTCGCGCGGCTTGACCACCGTGTACTCGCCCGCGTACAGGCCGAGCGACTCGATGATCCGCTTGGTGAACTCCTTGTCCATGCCGACCGAGCTGGCCAGCACGCCGGAGCCGACGTACGGCACTCCGGAGAGCTCCAGCAGGCCCTGCAGGGTGCCGTCCTCGCCCCAGGGGCCGTGCAGCAGCGGCAGCACCACGTCGACTTCGCCGAGCACCTTGGGGGTGGCGCCGGGCTCGCTCCACACCACGTCGCGGTTGCCGGGGGCGAGGGGCAGCGCCACCTGGCCCTCGGTGGACTCGGCGACCTGGTCGACGTCGGGCATCCGGCCGTCGGTGATCGCCATCCGGGCGGGTTCGTCGCCGACCAGGGCCCAGCGGCCCTCGTGGGTGATGCCGATCGGCAGCACCTCGTACTTGCTGCGGTCGATCGAGCGCAGCACGCTGGCGGCGGTGACCACGGACACGCCGTGCTCGGAGCTCCGGCCGCCGAAGACGATCGCGACGCGCGGCTTGGCCGACTGGTTCGGGGAGGTCTGTTCGATGCTCATATCGGCGTTGAGACTACCGTCCGATTCCGGTCACCGGCGCTCCGGCTTGGCCGAACGGGCCATCAAGCCCTTCAGCACTTCCTGGGTCGGCCGGCCGTTGTGCACCACGTCGACCACGGCTTCGACGATCGGCATCTCCACGCCGTTGCGCCGGGCCAGGTCGAGCACCGACTCGCAGGACTTCACGCCCTCCGCGGTCTGGCTGGTCGCCGCGATGGTCTCGGCGACCGTCATGCCGCGGCCCAGGTTGGTGCCGAAGGTGTTGTTCCGGGACAGCGGCGAGGAGCAGGTCGCCACCAGGTCGCCCATGCCGGCCAGGCCCGCGAAGGTGTGCGCGTCGGCGCCCAGCCGCAGGCCCAGGCGGGTGGTCTCGGCCAGGCCGCGGGTGATCAGGGTGGCCTTGGTGTTGTCGCCCAGGCCCATGCCGTTGGCCATGCCGACCGCCAGGCCGATCACGTTCTTCACCGCGCCGCCGAGCTCGCAGCCCACCACGTCGGTGTTGGTGTACGGGCGGAAGTACGGGGTGTGGCAGGCCTTCTGGAAGCGCTTGGCGACCTCCTCGTCGGTGCAGGCGACCACGGTGGCGGCGGGCTGCCGGTTGGCGATCTCGCCGGCCAGGTTGGGGCCGGACACCACCACGACGCGCTCCGGGCCGACCTGCGCGACCTCCTCGATCACCTCGCTCATCCGCTTCGCGGTGCCGAGTTCGATGCCCTTCATCAGGCTGACCAGCACGGTGTCCGGGGCCAGCATCGGTGCCCAGTGCGCGAGGTTGTCGCGCAGCGTCTGGGACGGCACCGAGAGCACCGCGAAGTCCGCGCCGGTCAGTGCGGCGGCCGCGTCGGTGGTCGCCCGGATCGTGTCCGGGAGCGTCAGGCCGGGCAGGTAGTCCCGGTTGACGTGCTCCTTGTTGATGGCGTCGGCCAGTTCCTGGCGGCGGCCCCACAGGGTCACCTCGCAGCCGGCGTCGGCCAGGATCATCGCGAAGGCGGTGCCCCAGGAGCCCGTCCCCATCACGGCGCAGCGGGTCATCGGTCACCCTCCTTGGCGGCGCGCTCGCGCTTGGCCTCGGCGGCCGTGGCGCGGTCCTTGGCGGCCTTGCGCATGTCGTAGCGCTCGGCGGGGGCCTGCTCGCCGCGGATCCCCTCCAGCACGGCGGTGATCGCCGCCATGATGTCGTCGGTGGCGTCGCGCAGCACCTGGGCGGTGATCTCCTGGCCCTGGTACTTGCTCAGGTCGACCGCCGGGCCGGCCGCGACCGTCACCTTGTGCCGCGGGAACAGGTGGTACTTGCCCTTTCCGCCCTTGCCGTACGGCGGGATGATCTCCTGCGCGCCCCAGTGCGCGACCGGGATCACCGGCGCGCCCGTCATCAGCGCGACCCGGGCGGCGCCGCTCTTGCCCGTCATCGGCCACATGTCAGGGTCGCGGGTGAGCGTGCCCTCCGGGTAGAACTGCACGCACTGGCCGCTCTTGACCGCGTCGATCGCGGCCCGGAACGCGTCGGCGGCGTCGGTGGAGTCCCGGAACACCGGGATCTGGCCGGTCTTGCGCAGCATGAATCCGATGAACGGCACCTGGAACAGTGAGGACTTGCCGAGTATCCGGGGCGGGCGGCCCGAGTTGTACTGCCAGTGCCCGTAGAACACCGGGTCGATCACCGAGTTGTGGTTCACGACGGCGATGAAGCCGCCCTTCTCGGGCAGGTGCTCCCAGCCCCGCCAGTCCGTCTTCGCCAGGGCGTTTGTCACCGGCTTCACGAGCGCCGCCGCCAGGCGGTACCAAATCCCGTAGTCGGCGTTTCCGAACCTGGCGTTAGAGCGGCGGGCCACCCCAGCTCCTCCTCATTCGCGCGGCGAGCCGCCCGAGCGGTGCCGCTGATCTCTCTCCCTCGCCGGGGGCCGGGCACGGCTCCGAGGCGCCGACCAGTCTCACCCGCGAGGGAAGTCCGTGTCGAGCAGCCACCGCCGCCACCGGCCCACAGGCGCCCCGCCGACGGCCCGGACGCCCCGGAACCGCTGGCCAGGCTCCCCGGCCGACGTCACAATGACGCCGATGACAGAGGACACCGTACGCCCAGGCACCGTCCGCCCGTCCGTCCCGGGCAGCGGATCCGGGCGGCGACCGGACGGCACCGGCTGGACGCTGATCGTCCCCGTCAAGCCGCTCGCCGAGGCGAAGAGCCGCCTCGCGGCGCTCGGGGAGCTGCGGCCCCGGCTCGCCCTCGCCTTCGCCCTGGACACCGTCGCCGCGGCGCTCGCCTGCCCGGTGGTCGAACGGGTGTTGGTGGTCGGACGGGATCCGCGCGCCGCGAGTGCGCTGCGTGCGCTGGGGGCGACCGTCCTCGACGACGAACCCGGCGACGGGCTCAACCCGGCGCTCTCGCACGGCAGTAGCGCCGCACACCGGCTGCACCCCGGCTCCCCCGTCGCCACGCTCTCCGCGGACCTGCCGGCGCTGCGGCCCGCCGAACTCGCCCGCGTCCTCGCCGCCGTACCCGCGCAGCGCCGGGCCTTCCTCGCGGACGCCCCCGGCACCGGGACGGTGCTGCTCGCCGGACCGCCCGGCACCCCGCTCCGCCCGGCCTTCGGGCCCGGCTCCCGGGAACGCCACGCGGCCGGCGGGGCGACCGAACTCCACCTCCTCGACGTACCGTCCGTCCGGCGCGACGTCGACACCCCCGAGGACCTGGCCGTCGCCCACCGGCTGGGCCTCGGCCCGGCCACCGGTGCCCTGCTCCGAAGCTCTATGCTGCTTCCCATGCAGGCCACCGCGTTCACCTTCGACCCCACGACCCGCTCCGGCTCGGTCCTGCTCGACGACGGCACGCCCCTCCCCTTCGACGCGCCTGCCTTCGACGCCGGTGGCCTCCGGCTCCTTCGCCCGGGCCAGCGCCTGCGGATCCGCACCACCGGCGAGGGCGCCGACCGCCGCGTCACCTTCCTCACCCTCCCCACCTTCCCGGACCCCGAGTCGGCCTGACGCGTCGCCCAACGACCGCCCCGGCGGCCGGACTTCGGTCAGGCGCTGCGCGGGAGGGGGCTCCCCGGGTCGGGATACGCGGGCGCGTCGTGCAGGCAGAGCGCCACAACGGCCGGGGTGTTGAGCAACTCCAGCCGCTTCGGGGCGAGTTGCAGCGGGCCGGCGGTAGTGGGGAGCACCCGGATCGCCCGGTTGTGGCCGAGCAGGACGAAGCTCAGCAGCAGATGGCCGTCACGGGCCAGGAATCCCTCGGTCCGCTGCGCGGCGCCCGGGCCGAAGAAGTAGCGGTAGGCCTCGTACTGCGTCCAACCGAGCGGGAGCGTCCGCAGAGTGCCCCAGAGCGAGGCGAGCGCGTCGGCGAGCGAGGCGAACGAGGCCGATTCGGTGATGCCTTCGATACTGACGGCGTATCCGGACTGCGGGCCCTTCACGGCGGCTCCTGTGGCGGGTCGAGTTCGGCCCAGATGGTGTGGGACCGGGCGGTGTGGCGATGTCCGTAGCGGTCGGCCTCGGCGAGCACGTCGAGGAGCACCAAATGGGCCTCGGCGTCCGGGTTTCCGGGGAGGGTGGCCTCCACCCGGTAACCGCCGCCGGGGAGGCGTCGGATACGGGCTTCGGCTCCGGTGGCGGCGGTGAGCCTGGATGCAAGGTCGAACACCCTGGTGGTTCGCACGCCACGCCTCTCCCCCGCAGTCGGCCGATCACGCAAAGTGAATCTAAGCCATTAGATTCCTCCTGATGCATTAGATTGTCAAGCTGAATCACCCGTCCTGTCGCGATCCGGCAGGTCTCGCCTTCCGCCGGGAGATGCCAGATGCCGTCACAGGACCCTCCGTACCTCCGCATCGCTGACCATCTGCGCCGCCGGGTCGCGGACGGGGAGTGGACGATCGGTGAGCGGCTGCCGTCCCGTGCGCAGCTCGCGCTCAGCTACGGCGTCGGGGCCAACGTGCTCCAGCGAGCACAGGAAGTCCTCATCGCGGAAGGCCTGTTGGAGGGCCGGGCGGGTTCCGGGACGTATCTGCGCGAGCCGGTGGAGCGACTGCCGGTGCGACGCGCCCGCACGGTCGCCGCGTTCCCGATGTCTGCTGTGCCGGACGGGAGTTGGGAGTCCCACAGCGAGGCCCGGGTGGAGGCGCCGCCCGCAGTGGCCCGCCGACTGGGCATCGAGCCGGGCGAGTTGACCGTCCACACCCGCTACGAGTTCACGCTGGAGCACAAGCCGGTCCAACTCGCCGAATCCTGGGAGCCGATGGCGATCACCGGCGGAACTCCCGTACTGCTACCGGAGTTGGGCCCGCTGGCCGGACACGGCGTGGTGGAACGGATGGCCTCGATCGGCGTGCGGGTGGTGCGCGCGGAGGAACGGCCGCGTCCCGGGCGGGCGACGGCAGAGCAGGCGAATCTGCTGGGGATCAGCACCGGAGATCCGGTGCTGCTGATCGAGCGCACGTATCTGGACGACTCCGACCGGCCGGTGGAGACCGCTGATCTGGTGATTCCGGATTCCCGCTGGGAGATCATCTACGACCTCGCGGTGGAACAGCCGAAGTAATTCCGCGCGGCCTGCGGTATTTCCCGGCCCGCTACGGCCCTTTGCCCGCCCGGGCCGAAGACTTGCTCGCCCGGGCCCGAGGACGCCTGCTCGCCCGGGTGTCCCGACAGCCCGTCCGGGCGTCCCAACGGCCTGTCCAGGGGCGCGAAAAGGCCGCGACGGCCCCGGTCCTGGGTCTCCCCTGGCGTGGGGCCGTCACGGCCTGACCGCCCCGGCGCCGGCTGTTCCGGCACCAGGCTCGGTGCGACTTACTTGGCGGTGGACTTGCGCGCCGTGGTCTTGCGCGCGGTGGTCTTCTTCGCCGGAGCGGTCTTCTTGGCGGCGGCGGCCTTCTTGGTGGCGGCCGCGGTGGTCTTCTTCGCCGCGGTGGTCTTGGCGGAGGTGGCCTTGGCGGTGGTCTTCGCCGCGGTGGTCTTCGTGGTGGTGGCCTTCTTGACCGCCGTGGCCTTCTTGGCCGCGGTGGTGGCGGTCTTCTTGGCGGCGGTCTTCTTGGTCGCCGGGGCGGCGGCAGCGGCGGCCCGCTTGGTCGCGGCGCGCTTGGCGGCCGGGGTGGCGGCCACACCGGACTTGCCCGGGGTCAGCGAGCCCTTGGGGGCCTTCTTGACGGACGGGCCCTCCTTCGGCAGCTTCTTGCTGCCGGAGACCAGGTCCTTGAAGCCCTGACCGGGGCGGAACCGCGGAACGGCGGTCTTCTTGACCTTGACCCGCTCGCCGGTCTGCGGGTTGCGGGCGAAGCGCGCCGAGCGCTCCACCTTCTCGAAGGTGCCGAAGCCGGTGACCGACACCCGGTCACCCGCCACGACGGCACGCACCATGGTGTCGAGCACTGCGTCGACGGCCTCTGCGGCAGCCTTGCGACCGCCCAGCTGCTCGGCCACCGCTTCGACAAGCTGAGCCTTGTTCACGTCTTCCCCTTCGGAAACGGGCGCCGGATGATTCCATCCGTTCTTTTCGCACGTTAGGTATGTATCTGCGGACTTTCAATTACCAAACGCGTGAATCACCCTAGTGTCGCAACATATTTGCGCATGGAGGTGCTCACCGGGGCGGCATCCGCCCCTCGTCGAGGTCCTGCACAAAGCGACTCAACCGCCGTGCCGCCTCCGGGAGATCACGCTTGGCGGTCTCCGTGACGATCAGCAGTTGTCGGGTGAGAGCGGTCTTTGCGTCCGTCGACACGTTCAGCGCGTGAACGCGGGCGTGGGCTTGCTTCAACCGCTCGGCCACCAGTGCGTGGAGCAGGGTGACTTCCGAGTCGGCATCACCGTCCCGACCCTTCGCAGACGCGGGTTCGCCACCCGGGTACGGCGGTTCGGGGTTGTGGTGCATGCAACGATTGTGCCATCTGTACGCAGTTGCGCAGAACCAGGGTCTATTCACGGGTGACGAACTCCCCTGCGAACAACGAAGACCCGCCCCGGAGGGGGGCGGGTCTTGTTGTCCGAGCGTCAGAAAGCGGTGACTCAGGCAGCCGGGAGAGTACGCGGCTTGAACGACGGCCGCTTCGCTTCGAACGCGGCCACATCTGCCTCGTTCTGCAGCGTGATGCTGATGTCGTCCAGGCCGTTCAGCAGACGCCAACGAACGTTGTCGTCGAGCTCGAACGAGGCCGTCACACCGGCCGCGCGAACCTCGCGGGCCTCCAGGTCGACGGTGATCTCCGCGGTCGGGTCGGCCTCGGTCAACTCCCAGAGCCGGTCCACGGTCTCCTGCGGCAGCACCACCGTCAGCAGGCCGTTCTTCAGCGAGTTGCCGCGGAAGATGTCGGCGAACCGGGAGGAGATGACGGCCTGGAAACCGTAGTTCTGCAGCGCCCAGACGGCGTGCTCGCGGGACGAGCCGGTGCCGAACTCGGGGCCGGCCACCAGGACCGTCGCGCCCTGCCGCTCAGGGAGGTTGAGCACGAACGCGTCGTCCTTGCGCCACGCCTCGAACAGGCCGCCCTCGAAACCGGAACGGGTGACCTTCTTCAGCCAATGGGCCGGGATGATCTGGTCGGTGTCCACGTTCGAGCGGCGCAGCGGGACGGCGCGGCCGGTGTGGGTGGTGAACTTCTCCATGGCTCAGGCCTCCACGGCGACATTGTGCGGCAGGTCGGAAGGGGCTGCCAGGCGGCCCAGCAGCGCGGTGGCGGCGGCAACCTGGGGCGACACCAGGTGGGTACGGCCGCCCTTGCCCTGCCGGCCCTCGAAGTTGCGGTTCGAGGTGGACGCGCAACGCTCGCCCGGGGCCAGCTGGTCGGGGTTCATGCCCAGGCACATCGAGCAGCCGGCGTGCCGCCACTCGGCACCCGCGGCGGTGAACACCTTGTCCAGGCCCTCCTCGACGGCCTGCAGGGCGACCCGGACCGAGCCCGGAACGACCAGCATCCTTACGCCGTCGGCGATTTGACGACCTTCCAGCACTGCGGCGGCGGCCCGCAGGTCCTCGATCCGGCCGTTGGTGCAGGAGCCGACGAACACCGCGTCGACCTTGACCTCGCGCAGCGGGGTACCGGCCTCCAGGCCCATGTACTTCAGGGCGTTCTCGGCGGCGATCCGCTCCTGCGGGTCCTCGAAGTCGGCCGGGTTCGGCACGTTGGCACCCAGCGGCGCGCCCTGGCCCGGGTTGGTGCCCCAGGTGACGAACGGGGTCAACTCGGCGGCGTCGATGAACACCTCGGCGTCGAACACCGCGTCCTCGTCGGTGGCCAGGGTCTCCCAATAGGCGACCGCGGCATCCCAGTCCGCGCCCTGCGGGGCGTGCGGACGGCCCTGCAGATAGTCGAAGGTGGTGCGGTCCGGGGCGATCATGCCGGCCCGGGCGCCCGCCTCGATGGACATGTTGCAGACGGTCATCCGGGCCTCCATGGAGAGGCTGCGGATCGCCGAACCGCGGTACTCCAGGACGTAGCCCTGGCCGCCGCCGGTACCGATCTTGGCGATCACGGCCAGGATCAGGTCCTTCGCGGTGACGCCCTCGGGCAGTTCACCCTCGACGGTGATCGCCATCGTCCGGAACGGCGCCAGCGGCAGCGTCTGGGTGGCCAGCACGTGCTCGACCTGGCTGGTGCCGATGCCGAACGCCAGTGCGCCGAAAGCACCGTGGGTCGAGGTGTGGGAGTCGCCGCACACCACGGTCATGCCCGGCTGGGTCAGACCCAGCTGCGGGCCGACCACGTGCACCACGCCCTGCTCGACGTCGCCCAGCGAGTGGATGCGCACGCCGAACTCCTCGGCGTTCTTGCGCAGCGTCTCCAACTGCACCCGGGAGACCGGGTCGGCGATCGGCTTGTCGATGTCCAGGGTCGGGGTGTTGTGGTCCTCGGTGGCGATCGTCAGATCGGTACGGCGAACCGGGCGACCGGCCAGCCGGAGGCCGTCGAACGCCTGCGGGCTGGTCACCTCGTGCAGCAGGTGCAGATCGATGTAGAGCAGGTCGGGCTCGCCTTCGGCGCGCCGGACGACGTGGTCGTCCCAGACCTTCTCTGCGAGTGTCCGTCCCATCGGATTCCCTCCAGCCGGCCGCTCTGCCGGCCTTCTCGTGATCGTCGAGGTCTTGTCCCGTGCCGCCCTGTGAGGCTCGCTCGGCATCGTGACCTGCACGCCGGACCGTCCAGCATGCGGACACCGTGATACGGCTCCGCGCTGGGTGTTCTCCCTGGCTGCTGACTCCAGAGTGGCGCTTTTCTCGGAAGATTGAACTTGCGTCTCGCTGATTGAGACTGCAGTATCGAGACATGGACAACACTAGCGGCGTCGGCGTTCTCGACAAGGCCGCTCTGGTGCTGAGCGCACTGGAGTCGGGCCCCGCCACGTTGGCGGGGCTGGTCGCCGCCACCGGCCTGGCACGCCCCACGGCCCACCGACTCGCCGTCGCACTCGAACACCACCGCCTGGTCACCAGGGACATGCAGGGCCGATTCATCCTCGGCCCCCGGCTCGCCGAACTCTCCGCCGCCGCAGGCGAAGACCGGCTCCTCGCCGCGGCCGGCCCGGTGCTCACACACCTGCGCGACGTGACGGGCGAGAGCGCCCAGCTCTACCGCCGCCAGGGCGAGATGCGCATCTGCGTGGCCGCCGCCGAGCGCCTCTCCGGCCTCCGCGACACTGTGCCCGTCGGCTCCACCCTCCCGATGAAGGCCGGCTCCGCCGCCCAGGTCCTGCTCGCCTGGGAAGAGCCCGAGCGCCTCCACCGCGGCCTCCAGGGGGCCCGGTTCACCGCCACCGCGCTCAGCGGCGTCCGCCGCCGCGGCTGGGCCCAGTCCATCGGCGAACGCGAGCCCGGCGTCGCCTCCGTCTCCGCCCCCGTCCGCGGCCCCTCCAACCGCGTCGTCGCCGCCGTCTCGGTCTCCGGCCCCATCGAACGACTCACCCGCCACCCCGGCCGCCTCCACGCCCAGGCCATCATCGAAGCCGCCAACCGCCTCACCGAGGCCCTCCGCCGCAGCTGACACCCCCCCACCGCCCGTGCCCCCGCCCACCCGGCGGGGGCACACGCGTTTCCACGGCCCGGGGACACCGGGACACAGAGCAATTGCCCTCAGCAGGACAGTGAGGCACCCGAGTTGGCGAACCCCCACAGGCCACGAGTGACGGGCGGACCGCCGGTACAGCGGAGGCACAGGGGCGACGTACCGGACCGGTGGAACCACGCACCGACGAAGCACGGCGGATGCCACGGCGTTCGGACCACCAGGACCAGGCCGGTGAGCTGCGGCAGGGCCTCTGCGGGCCGGTGGCGCATGCGAGTTGGCGGAGCACGGCCCGCAGGCCGGGGGGCGCCGGCTGGATGGCGCGCGAGCAACGACCCGACGAGCGGTCGCCAGGGCGCTGAAGACAGCCCGGCCGGCGAGCAGCAGTGCCTCTGCGGGGCGGTGGCGCATGCGAGTTGGCGGAGCACCGCCCACAAGCCGGACCAGACCGACAACCTGCACAGCCGACGCAGGCCGGTGGCGCGCCAAGTCAGATGGGGCGCGAGCAACGGGCTGAACGGTGGGCGCCAGAGCGCTGGCAACAAGAACCGCGGGCCGGACGAGCGGCGGCAGCGTCTCTGCGCGGCAGCGGTGCACGTGAGCCGGCGGAACGCCGAGGGTGGCGGGCCGGCAGCCGGTAGCCGTGGCAGCCGCCGCGGAGCCGCGGTGCGCCTGGCTGGCGGGTGCACGAGTGGGGCGGCTAAGACCGGACCGGTGAGCTGCGGAAGCGCCCCTGTGGGACGGTGGTGCACGTGAGCCGGTGGAACGCTGAGGGCGCCGGGCCGGACGACACCGGCCAGTTGCGGCAGCAGCCGCTGCGGAGCCGTGGTGCACCCGAGCCGGCGGAACGCCAAGGGCGCCGGGCCGGACGGCACCGGCCAGTTGCGGCAGCAGCCGCTGCGGAGCCGTGGTGCACCCGAGCCGGCGGAACGCCAAGGGCGCCGGGCCGGACGGCACCGGCCAGTTGCG
>NZ_JBIALQ010000016.1:0-9283 GCF_042873545.1 Kitasatospora sp. NPDC004615 | reverse complement strand
CGGCAGCAGCCGCTGCGGAGCCGTGGTGCACCCGAGCCGGCGGAACGCCAAGGGCGCCGGGCCAGGCGAGGCCGACCGGTAGCGGCAGCGTCCGCCATGGGACCGTGGGGTGCACCTGAGTTGGTGGGCGCGCGGGCGGGTGGGTGGGCCGGGGCCGGAAGGGCGAGTTGCCGCAGCGTCCGCCGTGGTGCACCTGAGCCGGCGGAACGCCGAGGGCGGCGGGCCAGGCGAGGCCGGCCGGTAGCGGCAGCGTCCGCCATGGGACCGTGGGGTGCACCTGAGTTGGTGGGTGCGCGGGCGGGTGGGTGGGCCGGGGCCGGAAGGGCGAGTTGCCGCTGCGGAGCCGTGGTGCACCTGAGCCGGCGGAACGCCGAGGGCGGCGGGCCAGGCGATGCCGGCCGGTAGCGGCAGCGTCCGCTGAGTTGGTGGGTGCGCGGGCGGGCGAGTGGGCCGGGGCCGGAAGGGCGAGTTGCGGCAGCGTCCGCCGTGGTGCACGTGGGCCGGGAACGCAAAAAAGCCCCGGTTGCCCGGAGCTTGGAAAATCTTGGCTGGGGTACCAGGACTCGAACCTAGACTAAATGAACCAGAATCACTCGTGCTGCCAATTACACCATACCCCAAGAGTACCCCCGACCGGATTCGAACCGGCGCTACCGCCTTGAGAGGGCGGCGTGCTAGGCCGCTACACAACGGGGGCCCTAGCTTGAATGAGAGTACCCCCGACCGGATTCGAACCGGCGCTACCGCCTTGAGAGGGCGGCGTGCTAGGCCGCTACACAACGGGGGCTTGTCTCATTCATTTTGCAATTGTCAAGAATTGCGTACCCCCGACCGGATTCGAACCGGCGCTACCGCCTTGAGAGGGCGGCGTGCTAGGCCGCTACACAACGGGGGCAATGCATCACTTGCGTGCTGCGCTGGGGTACCAGGACTCGAACCTAGACTAACTGAACCAGAATCAGTCGTGCTGCCAATTACACCATACCCCACCAGAGTTCAACCCCTGCGGGGCCTTCCTCGGTGTCTTGCGCCTCCCTGCCCGGGCGGCGCAGAAAGAACATTACCCGACGCCCGGCCCGGCTCCAAAATCGATAACCGCAGGCCGTGCGCAGGACACCTGCGGGCCAGGTCAGCGACCTGGCCCGCGGGGGTGCCGGAGGCGGCCTCAGGGGCCGCAGGGGGGCTCAGGAGGCCGGGAGCAGCTCCAGGGTGGCGAGGAGGCGGCGCAGCGTCTCCTCACGGCCCAGCAGCTCCATGGACTCGAACAGCGGCGGCGAGACCCGGCGTCCGGTCACGGCGACGCGGAGCGGGGTGAAGGCGAACTTGGGCTTGATGCCGAGGCCGTCGACCAAGGCCTCGCGCAGCGTGGCCTGGATCGGGTCGGGGGTGAAGTCCGTCAGTTCGGTGAGTGCCTTGATGGAGGCTTCGATGACGGGGCGGGCGTCGGCGGTGAGCACCTTCGCGGCGTCCTCGGGGTCGACGGTGAAGTCGGCGGGGGCGACGAACAGGAAGCCGGCCATGGCGACGATCTCGGAGAGGACGACCATCCGCTCCTGGGTGAGCGGCGCGACCTTGGCGAGCAGGTCGAGCTGCTCGGCGGTGGGCTCCGCGGGGAGGAGTTCAGCGGCCTGGAGGTAGGGGACCAGGCGGTTGACGAACTCTTCGGGGGCGAGGCGGCGGACGTGCTCGGCGTTGAGGTGCTCGGCCTTCTTGAGGTCGAAGCGGGCCGGGTTGCCGTTGACGTCGTCGATGTCGAAGGCGGCGACCATCTCGTCGATGTCGAAGATGTCGCGGTCGTCGGTGAGCGACCAGCCCAGCAGGGCCAGGTAGTTGAGCAGGCCCTCGGGGAGGAAGCCGCGCTCGCGGTACAGGTTGAGGGAGGCCTGCGGGTCGCGCTTGGAGAGCTTCTTGTTGCCCTCGCCCATCACGTACGGCAGGTGGCCGAAGCGGGGGGTGGTGCCGTTGCCGACGCCGATGTCCGCGAGGGCGGCGTAGAGGGCGATCTGACGCGGCGTCGAGGACAGCAGGTCCTCGCCGCGGAGCACGTGGGTGATCTCCATCAGGGCGTCGTCGACGGGGTTGACCAGGGTGTACAGCGGGGCGCCGTTGGCCCGGACGATGCCGTAGTCGGGGACGTCCTTGGGGTCGAAGGAGATCGGGCCGCGGACCAGGTCGTCGAAGGTGAGGGTGGTGTCGGGCATCCGGAAGCGGAGGATCGACGGGCGGCCCTCCTGCTCGTAGACGGCGATCTGGTCGGCCGTCAGGTCGCGGCAGTGGCCGTCGTAGCCGGAGGGCTTGCCGGCGGCGCGGGCGGCCTCGCGGCGGGCGTCCAGTTCCTCGGTGGTGCAGTAGCAGGGGTAGGCGTGGCCGGCCTCGCGGAGGCGGTTCGCGACGTCGGCGTAGATGTCCATCCGCTGCGACTGGCGGTAGGGGGCGTGCGGGCCGCCGACCTCGGGGCCCTCGTCCCAGTCGAAGCCGAGCCAGCGCATCGCGTCGAGCAGCTGGTTGTAGGACTCCTCGGAGTCGCGGGCGGCGTCGGTGTCCTCGATCCGGAACACCAGGGTGCCGCCGTTGTGGCGGGCGTAGGCCCAGTTGAAGAGGGCCGTGCGGACCAGGCCGACGTGCGGGTTACCGGTCGGGGAGGGGCAGAAGCGGACCCGGACGTCGGGGTTCTTGTCAGCCACGGTTACTGCATCCTTCATCGCTTGACGACCTTGTTGGCGAGGGTGCCGATGCCTTCGACGGAGACGGCGACCTCGTCGCCGATGTTCAGGGGGCCGACACCCGCGGGGGTGCCGGTGAGGATGACGTCGCCCGGGAGCAGCGTCATCGCCTCGGAGATGTGCGCGACCAGTTCGGCGACCGAGCGGGCCATCTGGGAGGTGCGGCCGGCCTGGCGCAGTTCGCCGTTGACGGTGCAGGTGACGGCCAGGTCGGCGGGGTCGAGGTCGGTCTCGATCCACGGGCCGAGCGGGCAGGAGGTGTCGAAGCCCTTGGCGCGGGCCCACTGGCCCTCGCGCTGCTGCACGTCGCGGGCGGTGACGTCGTTGGCGCAGGTGTAGCCGAAGATCACTTCGGGGACCCGGTCGAGCGGCACCTCGCGGCACATCCGGCCGATCACCACGGCGAGTTCGGCCTCGTACTGGACGTCCGAGGAGAACGGCGGGTACGCGATGGACTCGGTGGGGCCGATGACGGCGGTGGAGGGCTTGAAGAAGGTCAGCGGCACGGCCGGGATCTCGTTGCCCAGCTCGGCGGCGTGGTCGGCGTAGTTGCGGCCGACCGCCACGATCTTGCTGGGCAGCATCGGGGCCAACAGCCGGACGTCCTGCAGCCGGTGGGTCTCGCCGGTCGGCTGGGGGGCGCCGAAGGGGTGCCCCGCGAGGGTGTGCACCACCAGCGAATCGGGTTGTGCGGCGTCCCCCTCGATGATTCCGAAGGAGACCGAGCCCGCCGCGGGGCTCCCTTCACGGACGGAGAACCTGGCGATACGCACAGCCCTGCAACCTCTCGGTTCGTCGGCCGCCCGGACGCTCCCGGGCGGTTGCCGAGCCCGCAGTGCCGGGCCCGGCTGTGCCACCAGGTTATCGGCGCAGGGGTCAGACCTGCGGCAGGCGGGTGGCCGGGACGGCCATCAGGACGGTGCGGCGCGGGTTGGCGGTGACGGCGGGCAGCGAGGTGGCGTACGTGCGGGGCGTGCGGGCGCCGAAGCCGGGGAGCTCGGAGAAGTCCGCGACGGAGGCCAGGGTGGTGCGGCGCGGGTTGGCCGTGGAACGGGTGGCCGTCGTGGTCGTCTCGGACATTTGCGTCTGCACCTTGTTTCACTCGAACGGACTTTTGCGCGAGCCCGCCGCTGGGCAGGCTCCGCTCAACCCTGCCAGGTTAGGTAGCCCATTCCACAGCGGCCGTGACCAAAGCTATACATCGAGCTGTGAGTTTGCTCACAATTACCGGTTCAAAGTGTGTGGAAGTGGTGATTCCGGACCAATGGCAAAATCCACCATTCCGGTATATTGCGGACATTTGCCGCACAAGCCGATCTTCCTCTTTATTGACATGGCCAGGGCGAGTGTCCGAAAAGGACCGTATTCCGAACCCGAAGCAACACGGACCGTGAGTTGCCGCACGCACTGGGTAGCCCTGGGCGCCGAGTCGTAACGGCCCTTGTTGGACTTCCCCCGCTGTGCTGGAATGCCACGGAAAAACTCGACACCGCTCTATCTCCGCCCGGCGGGGAAGGGCGCCCGGTCCAGAGGTTGCGACGCCAGTGCAGGGACGTTTCAAGAGGGGCAACGGCGCCGCGGGTGAGCCGGAGTCGCGGGAGCCCGTGGCCGGCGCCCACCAGGCGGCACCGCCGACAGGCCAGGGTGAGCGGCCGTTCGGCGCCCCCGCCGAGGCCGCCGCCACCGGCAGTGCCCCGGGCGCCACGAGCGCGCCCCAGCAGCAGGACGGCAGCGAGCCGGCCGACAAGCAGAGCCGCCGCGCCAGGCTGCGCGGCACGCTCAACCGCCGTCGTGCCACCGGCGCGAGCCGCTTCGCCATGCGCAACTGGCGAATCCGCACCCGTCTGATCGCGCTGCTGTTCCTGCCCGTGATCGTCTCGCTGGTGCTGGGCGGCCTGCGGGTGCAGGAGTCGATGGCGAACTCCCGCCAGCTGTCCCAGATGAGCGACCTGGCCGAGCTCGCCCGCAACGCCACCGCACTGGCCAACGCCCTGCAGTACGAGCGCGACATCTCGGCCGGTCCGCTGGCCACCGGCGGCAGCGCCGACAACGACCCCGAGATCGCCGACGCGTACAAGCAGACCAACACGCTGTCGAAGACCTTCAACGCCAGCGCCGACAAGTTCGACAACCTCGACCTGGCCGGCTCCAAGACCCTGCTGCTGCAGGTCCGCAAGGACCTCAACACGCTGCCCCGGGCCCGGAGCGGCGCGTTCAAGGACCCCGAGAACATCCAGGCCACGATCACCAACTACGACGTGATCATCAAGGATCTGATCGGCGCCACCCAGGACATCGCGATCACCTCGAACTCCACCGAGCTGATCAAGACCACCCGGGCGCTGTTCCAGTTCTCCACGGCCAAGGAGTACACCTCCATGCAGCGCGCGCTGATCAGCGCCGCGCTCGCCAACCCCAAGGGCCCGCACCTGTCGGCCTCGGACGAGACCTTCGGCGTCCGGCTGATGAGCTCCGAGGACAACGCCCTCGCCAACTTCACCGCCATCTACGGCGAGGCCGAGGCCCGCACGCTGCGGGCGGCGATGAGCTACAACCAGGTCGTCGCCGAGGCCGACCGGTTCGCCAAGCAGGCGCTGAACACCAACGGCATCCGGCAGACCGACAACACGTCCTACAAGGACTGGTTCGACAAGTCGACCTCCAAGGTCACCGCCGAGAAGACCATCGAGAACAACCTGCTCAACGTCCTCGACGGCAAGGCCCAGGCGCTGCAGTCGGACATCGACACCGAGTCGGTCATCAACGCCGCCGTGGTCGCCCTGGTGCTCGTCGTCGCCATCGCCGGCGCCGCCCTGGTGGCCCGCTCGATGGTGCGCTCGCTGACCCGTCTGCAGGCCTCCGCCGAGGACGTCGCCGAGCGCCGCCTGCCGGAACTGGTCAAGACGCTCTCCGAGAGCGACCCGCACGACGTCGACGTCACCGTCGAGCCGGTCGGCGTCGACTCCGCCGACGAGATCGGCCACGTGGCGCACGCCTTCGACATGGTGCACCGCGAGGCGGTCCGACTGGCCGCCGAGCAGGCGCTGCTCCGAGGCAACATCAACGCGATGTTCACCAACCTGTCGCGCCGCAGCCAGAGCCTGATCCAGCGCCAGCTGTCGCTGATCTCCGAACTGGAGAGCCGCGAGGCCGACCCGGACCAGCTGGCCTCGCTGTTCAAGCTCGACCACCTCGCCACCCGCATGCGCCGTAACGGCGAAAACCTCCTCGTCCTCGCGGGTGAAGACCCGGGCCGCCGGTGGACCCGCCCCGTCCCGCTGGTCGACGTGCTCCGCGCCGCCGCCTCCGAGGTGGAGCAGTACGAGCGCATCGAACTCGCCTCGGTGCCCACCGCCGAGGTCGCCGGCCGCGTCGTCAACGACCTCGTCCACCTGCTCGCCGAGCTGCTGGAGAACGCCACCTCGTTCTCCTCCCCGCAGACCCGCGTCCGGGTCACCGGTCACGCCCTGCCCGACGGCCGGGTGCTGATCGAGATCCACGACACCGGCATCGGCCTCTCCCCCGACGACCTCGCCGACATCAACGAACGCCTGGCCAACCCGCCGGTCGTGGACGTCTCGGTGTCCCGCCGCATGGGTCTGTTCGTGGTCGGCCGCCTGTCCCTGCGACACGGCATCCGCATCCAGCTCCGCCCGTCCGACTCCGGCGGCACCACCGCACTGGTCATGCTGCCGGTGGACGTCACCAACTCCGCCGAGCGGCGCGGCAACCGGCCCGGTCCGGGCGGCGCGCCCGGCCAGGGCGGCCGGCAGCAGCGCGGGGTCGCGCCGACGCCGCGTCAGCAGGGCCGCCCCGCGGGCGACCTGCCCGGCGCGCGCACCGCGCTCGGCCAGGCTCCGGCGGCCGGCGGGCAGGGCGGCCCGGGTGGCCGTCCGCAGCTCGGCCAGGGCCCGATGGGCGGCAGCCCCGACATGTTCTCCCCGGGCGCTCCGTCCGGTCCGTCCGCTCCGGCCGCGCCCTCGGGTCCGGCGGGTACGGGTGGCCGGCGCGGGCCGGGCGAGGCGCCCGCGCAGGGCGGCTTCGGCCCCGGCGGCGCATTCGGCACCGGCTCGGCCCAGGGCGGCCGCACCGGTGGTCTGCCGACCCGTTCGGTCGGCCAGTCGCTGCGTGACAACCCGGCGCCGGGTGCGTCCGCCCCGTCGGCCCCGGCCGGTCCGGGCGCGGGCGCCGGTGCGCCGGCCGGTCCGGGCGCGGGTGCGCCGGCCGGTGGCGGGCTGCCGCCGCGGCGGGTGCCGGGTGCATCCGGTGCGCCGGGCCTGCAGGGCGGGCCGGGCGGCCAGGGCGGGCTTCCGCCGCGCCGTCCGCAGGGCCCGCAGGCTCCGCAGGGGCCGCAGGGCGGTCCGCGTCGTCCGCAGGGCCCGCAGGGTCCGCAGGGCGGTCCGGAGCGGACCCGTCCCGCCGACGGCCGTCCCGGCCTGGAGCGCCGTCCGGGCGGGGAACCGGCCCAGCACGGCCGCGCCGAGCAGCAGCCGCCGCGCCGTCCGCTGCCGCAGCAGCAGCCGGCCGCCCCGCTGGAAGCCGCTCCGGCGGACCAGACGGGCGCGTTCGCCCGGCCGCGCTTCGAGGCGTCCGACATCGACCCGCGCGACCCGCTGGGCCTGGGCCTGGTGGAGCCGGTGCTGCCGGACCCGGTGGGCCAGGGCATGCCCCCGGTGCCGCAGGAGCGCGCCGTCCCGCAGCAGTTCGCGGAGCGGCCGCAGCCGATGGCGCTGCCGGCCGCCGGCGATTCGGCCGCAGCCCCGGTGCCGGCCCGTGAGCAGGTCCGTGCCCGGGGGTACCAGCCGCAGCGGCCCGGTACCACCGCGCCCGAGTTCGACCAGCAGCCGGCCCGGCCGGCCCCGCAGGCCCCGGCTCCGCAGGCCCCGGCCCGGCAGGCTCCGGCCGCACGGCCGCAGCAGCCGCAGCAGCAGGCCGAACCGTTCCAGCAGCAGCGTCCGCAGGGCATGCCGCAGCGTCCGACGCCGGGTGCCCCGCAGCGTCCGGCGGCGGAGCGGCCGGCCCCGCAGGCACCGCAGCCGCAGGCACCGCAGCCGCAGGCACCCCAGGCCCCGCAGCCGCAGGCCCCGCAGCAGCAGCCGGCCGGTCCCGGTCCGGACGCCCCGTGGCGCCCGTCCGCGAACGACGAGCGCTGGCGGCGGGCCGAGCAGATGCGCGAGCCGCAGACCGACGGCCTGACCATCTCGGGGCTGCCGCGTCGCACCCCGCAGGCCAACCTGGTCTCCGGCAGCGCCGAGGCCAGCCCGCTGACGGGTCCGCAGGTCTCGCGCAGCCCGGAGGAGGTGCGCGGCCGGTTGACCAACCTGCGCCGCGGCATCCAGCAGGGCCGCCAGGCCGGTTCGCAGCAGCCGGGCCCCGGCCGTCCCGCGCCGCAGCAGCGGCCGGGCTTCGACTTCGGCGGCACGTCCGAGGGCCACCGGGGAGCCCAGTTCGACGCCGATGGCAACAACGGCTTCGGCCCCGAGCACCAGGAGCGTTGAGTTGAGTCAGATGATGAGCCAGGCCGCACAGAACCTGAACTGGCTGATCACCAACTTCGTGGACAACACCCCCGGGGTGTCGCACACGGTGGTGGTCTCCGCCGACGGTCTGCTGCTGTGCATGTCCGAGGGGTTCCCGCGGGACCGCGCCGACCAGCTCGCTGCGGTCGCCTCCGGGCTGACCTCACTGACCTCCGGCGCCAGCCGCATCTTCGAGGGCGGTGAGGTCAACCAGACCGTCGTGGAGATGGAGCGGGGCTTCCTGTTCCTGATGGCGGTCAGCGACGGCTCCGCGCTCGCGGTGCTCGCCTCGCCGGACTCCGACATCGGCCTGGTGGGCTACGAGATGGCCCTGCTGGTCGACCGGGCCGGCGCGGTCCTCACTCCCGCTCTGCGGGCCGAACTCCAGGGCAGCCTGCTGCACTGACGGCCGGTCCGGTCCCTTCGGCTCCTCAGCACCACCCTCACTGTGCCGGACCCGCTCGAAACCGGGTCCGGCACACCCACCCCCAAGTCTTCGCCGCTCGGCGGCTGACAGCCGGTCAGCCTGCAGGCCCGGGGCTCCGACGGCGAACGACCGCAGCACAAGGAGGACGCAATGCCCCCGACACCCGCCGGCTCGTACGGCAACGGGTACGGAAACGGCTACGGCGGCCAGCAGTCGGACGGCTATGAGCAGCAGCCGCTGGTCCGCCCGTACGCCATGACCGGCGGACGTACCAGGCCGCGCTACCAGCTGGCCATCGAGGCGCTGATCTCGACCACGGGCACCAACCCGCCCGGCGCGTTGCTGCCCGAGCACGCCCGCATCGTGGCGCTGTGCCGTGAGGTCAAGTCGGTCGCCGAGATCTCCGCGCTGGCGGGAGTCCCGCTCGGTGTCGCCCGCATCCTCGTTGCAGACCTGGCGGAAGCCGGTCTGGTCGCCATCCACCAGCCCGCCGCGGCGGGCGAGTCGGGCGGTACGCCTGACGTCACGCTGCTCGAAAGGGTCCTCAGTGGACTTCGCAAGCTCTAACGCGGCCGCCCCCAGCCGCGCCACCACCTCCGCCAAGATCGTCGTCG
>NZ_JBIALQ010000015.1:0-116645 GCF_042873545.1 Kitasatospora sp. NPDC004615 | reverse complement strand
CGCAATCTCCGAAAACGCGCACAGCAAATACGAACGGAGACGCGAAAAGGACGCGACCCGTCACGGATCAACTGGGTGGTTCTCAGGGATTGGCCGCCCCGGGACCGTCCACACAGATTGCGTGTCCGGTGCTCCCTGCCGAGCGACCAGTGAACACTACGCCGGATCCGCCCCAGGTGCAAACCTCGCAGCCTCCGCCGGCGTCTGCGGGCGAAGGCTGCGGGCAACCCAAGCGCCGGCGTCAGCCCTTCGCGGCGCGCCGGGCCCTGATCGCCGCCTGTCGTTCGTCGAACCGGGTGGCCTGGGCGGCGAGGCCGTCGAGCATCAGGCCGAGCTCCATCTGGGCCCGGACGCCGTCCGGGCCGAAGCCGCTCATCTCCATCACCTTGAGGTGGCGCAGCACGGGGAGCAGCACGTCGTCGAGGTGGACGCGGAGGTTGTAGACGCCGTCGACGGCGATCCGTGCGGCGGCTCGTTCGAAGCCGGGCATGCCGTGGCCGGGCATGCGGAAGTTGGTGACGACCTCGTTGACGGCCTGCATGGCCTGGTCGGGGGCGAGTTCGAAGGCGGCCTTGAGGAGGTTCCGGTAGAAGATCATGTGCAGGTTCTCGTCGTTGGCGACCTGCGCGAGCATCCGGTCGCAGACGGGGTCGCCCGAGGCGTGTCCGGTGTTGCGGTGGGAGATGCGGGTGGCGAGTTCCTGGAAGGCGACGTACGCGACGGTGTGGAGCGGCGAGTGCCGGTTGTCGGAGACGAAGCCGTTCTGCATGTGGGTCATGCGGGCGCGCTCGAGTTCCACGGGGTCGACGGCACGGGAGGCGATGAGGTAGTCGCGCAGCACCATCGAGTGCCGTGCCTCTTCTGCTGTCCACTGGTGCACCCAGGTGCCCCAGGCGCCGTCGCGGCCGAAGAGCGTCGCGATCTCGTGGTGGTAGCTGGGCAGGTTGTCCTCGGTCAGCAGGTTCACCACGAGCGAGACCCGGCCGACTTCGGTGAGCGGCGACTGCTCTATTGACCATGCTTCGCCGCCGAGCGGCCCGTCGAAGTCCCGTCCGCGGCTCCAGGGGACGTACTCGTGGGGCATCCACTCCTTGAAGACGCTCAGGTGGCGGTTGAGTTCGCGCTCGACCACCTCTTCCAGGTCGTGCAGGAGGCGGGCATCGGTCCACTGGGCCGGGGAGGAGGTGCTGCTCACGGGTCCAACTCTCGATCGACGAACAAACCTACGGTCCCGTAGGTAACGCAACCGTAGGTTGGCAACCCCGACGCTGTCTGGGGCCATTCGGCCCCATTTGTCGTGGCCGGTGAGGACCATCTGCGCGGTCGGTGAGGACCACCGGCGAGAACCGCCCGGACGCGAGCCGCATCGCCCGCCCAGTTACCGACCGTCACTGATTCAATGCGCACGGTGCTCAGTCGTGATACGCACGACGCCCGGATACAAGGAGAGAACCCCCATGCCACGTGTGTTCACCAAGGCGGTCGGCCTCGCCGCCGTCGGTGTGCTGGCGTTCGCCACCGCGCAGCCCTCGCAGGCCGCGGCCCCGACGGGCTCGCCGGTCCGCGCGGCCGCCGCGGACCGGGCCTACTTCGTGATGACCGACGTCACGCATGAGGAGTTCGTCATCGAGCTGACGAAGAGTGAGGAGATCGAGCACGCCCGGAGGCTCATCAGCGGGGAGACCACCGACCGTCCGCATGTGATGGCGCGGATCGTCCCGCGGCCGGCTCCGTACAACCCTCGCTGGAGCTATCACACCAACCCCGAGAGCACGGAGTTCTTCGACTTCGCCACCGAGGTCTGCGACGCGACCATTCCGTATGTCGAGGAGCACCTCGACGAGGCCGGTGGCGCATTCCTGCCCGGTTACCGCTGGTGCGACTGGTCCTCGCGCCTGGTCAGGGAAATTCCCGTCCGGTAGTCGTCGGCGCCGCCGTCACAACGCCGGTTCTCCGCAGGGCTGTTGGGGTCGACTGTCACGGTCGGCCCCGTCCTCGCCGGAGCTGCCCCTTCCTGATACCGGTGCGGTACCGGTGTGATACCGGCCTGATACCGGGACTTTGCCGACGGCGGGTCAGGTCATTGCCGACGACAGGTCGGTCATTGCCGTCGCCCGGACATATCCAAGGTCTTGTCTGGTGCAGGTCAATAAGCGAGGCTTGGGCTCGCACCGCTCTGTTCGCCCAGACAGTCTGGATATGGAGAGCCGATGCCCCACCCGACCTCGACGACCGCCGAATCCCAGCGCCGGCAAATACGGCGCACCAGGCGCGCCATCCACGTGCTGACCGCGGTCTCACTGCTTTTCTCGGCCGCCGTCCTGGGCACCCGTGCCCTCGCGGCCCCGGCGCCGACCGATCCTCCGCAGCCGCCGACGACCGCCCAGCAGGAGGCGGGGATGCGGACGGGTGACCCGTTCCGCGATCCCGTGACGGCCGACGCGACCGGCGACAACCAGAACCTCAACATCACGCTGGACGTCGGCCAGAGCGTGTTCGACGTGTCCGGCCGCCCGGTGGCCGGGCAGGTCTACAACAACGGCACGGTCGTCGCGCCCACGCTGAAGGTCTCCGCCGGGTCGACCGTCACCATCAAGCTGGTCAACCGGCTGCCGGTCGCCACCAACCTGCACTTCCACGGCATGCACGTCTCCCCGACGGACGACTCCGACAACTCCTTCAGCTGCGTCTCCCCCGGCGCCACCATCACCTACCGGCTGGCTGTCCCGGCCGATCATCCCCAGGGCACGTTCTGGTACCACAGCCACGCCATGGGCACGATGTGCGCGGCCAACGGGGCCCACAACATGTCCGACATGGCCTTCGAACCGGGCCAGACCCAGAACCAGATCTTCGCCGGCCTCTCCGGCGCCATGATCGTCGGGGACAACCGCAGCCTGCTGCCGGTCGGTCTGCGCAACGCCGCCGCGCACACCCTCGTCCTGAAGGACGCCCAGATCGACGCCGCCGGGCGCATCGTGCAGAACACGATCAGCCCGGCCAACCCCACCGTGCGGCTGGTCAACGGGCAGCTCCGGCCCACGCTGACGCTGAAGCCGAACGAGACCCAGCTGTGGCGGCTGGTCAACGCGGGGGCCGACATCCCGTACCAACTCCGGCTCGACGGCTACCGGTTCACCGTTGTCGCCGAGGACGGCATTCCGGTCGCGCAGGTGAGCACGCGCGACACCCTGGTGCTGCCGCCGGGCAAGCGCTTCGACGTCCTGGTCACCGCCTGCGCCGTGCCGGGCCAGGCCGTGCTGCGGACGACGACCTACACCAACGGTCCGCAGGGCGGCACCTATCCGGACACCCAGCTGGCCACGATCAAGGTCGACGGCTGGCCCGTCACCCGCCAGCCGGCCGTCACCGGCGCCATCCCCGGTGCCCCGGCCGACCTCGCCCCGGCCGCCGTCGCGGGCCGCCGGACGGTCGAGCTCGGCGAGCTCCAGGAGGGCGACAACTTCTACTTCGTCCTCAATGGGCGGAAGTTCGCGGCGGACAGCTCGCTCTTCGACACCCCGGCCCGGCTCGGGACCGTCGAGGAGTGGACGATCGTCAACACCACCGAGGAGAACCACCCCTTCCACCTGCACACCAACGCGTTCCAGGTGATGTCCGTGAACGGTGTGCCGCAGCCCTACACGCACCGCGAGGACACCGCCGTGGTGCCCGCCTCGTCCGGCGGGGTGCCGGGGAAGATCGTGATCCGGATCCCGTTCGCCGACTACCCGGGCAAGTGGATGTTCCACTGCCACATCGCGGCCCACGAGGACCTCGGGATGATGAGCTACCTCGACGTCGTGCGCTGAGGTCCCGTCAAAAAGACAACCGCCGCCCGGCCCGTGGGAGGTTCCACGGGCCGGGCGGCGGGCGTCCACGGGGGTTCAGGTCTTCTGCGGGTCCGCGGTCTTCAGGAGCGGGGGCACCGCCTCGTCGGAGTCGGCGCTCTCGGCGCCGGTGCCGGGCGGCACCGAGCGGAGCAGCAGGGGCGCCATCAGGACGGCCAGCGCGGTGAGCACCAGGCAGATGGTGCTGACGTACTGGAGCGCGTGGGTGAAGGCCTCGCGGGCGGTGGACAGCGCCTGGGCGCCGACCTCCTGCGGCAGGCGGGAGACCTCGGCGACGGCGGAACCGATGGTGTCGCGGATGGCGGACTCCGACTCCGGGGAGAGCCCGTCGGACGCGAGGCCGTCGGCGACCTGGGTGCGGTAGACGGCCGTGCCGACGCTGCCGAGGATCGCGATGCCGGTGCCGAGGCCGATCTCCTGGAGCGTCTCGGAGACGGCGGAGATCGCGCCGGCCCGTTCCGGCGGTGCGGAGGCGATCATCATGTCGGTGCCGAGCGCGATGGTGGGCGCCACGCCGAAGTTGAGCAGTCCGAGCGCGACCATGACGGTGACCAGGCCGCTCCCGGCGGAGACCTGGGTCAGCACGCCGAAGCCGGCCAGGGCGATCGCCAGGCCGATGGTCATCACGTACGCCGAGCGCATCCGGGTCAGCGCGAGCGGGGCGAGCAGCGAGCCGACCACGCCACCGATGCTGGCGGGCAGCGAGCTCAGGCCGGCCTTCAGCGGGGACAGTCCGACGACCATCTGCAGGTACTGGGCGACGAACAGCTGCGAGCCCGACATCACGAACAGGGCGATGCCCATGGTGGTCATGGAGGCGGAGAAGCTGCGTTCGCGGAACAGCTTCAGGTCGATCAGCGGGTGGCTCAGCCGGCGCTGCCGGACGGCGAACACCGTGCCGGTGGCGAGGCCGAGGAGGAGCGCCGCGACGGACAGCGGCGCGAAGCCGTCGGCGGCGAGCTTCTTCAGGCCGAAGACGGTGGCCAGCAGGGCGAGGGTCAGCAGGCCGACGCTGGCGAGGTCGATCCGGCCGGGGTTCGGGTCGCGGTACTCGGGCAGCAGGATCGGGCCGAGGATCAGCAGCAGGACCATCGCGGGCACGCCCAGCAGGAAGACCGAGCCCCACCAGAAGTGTTCCAGCAGCGCGCCGCCGACCAGCGGGCCGATCGCGCCGCCGACCAGGAAGCAGGCGATCCAGATGCTGAAGGCCAGGGCGCGCTGCTTGGCGTCGAAGAACATGTTGCGGATCAGCGACATCGACGACGGCATCAGGGTCGCCCCGGCGATGCCCAGCAGGGCCCGGCTGAGGATCAGCATCTCGGTGTTCCGGGAGAACGCCGTGAGCAGCGAGGCGGCGCCGAAGCCGGCGGCGCCGAGGAGGAGCAGGCGACGGCGGCCGATGCGGTCGCCGAGGGTGCCTGCGACGATCAGCAGGCCGGCTATCAGGAAGCTGTAGATGTCGACGATCCACAGCAGTTGGAGTCCGCTGGGGTGGATGTCGGCGCTGAGGTGCGGCACCGCGAGGTGGAGCACGGTGTTGTCGAGGGTGATGAGCAGCGCGGGTAAGGCGAGGACGCCGAGGGCCGTCCACTCGCGCATTCCGGCACGCTTCACGGGCGGCTGGGATGTCGAAACGGGAGTCATATGAGCAGCCTATTCACTCGTGAACCACGTCATGTCCGGTTGAGCCCGAAGTGGCTGAGGAACGGCCCCGACCCGTCGATCGTCGGTAAATGTGGTGAAAAGTCCAGCACAAGGCACCGTCTTTTGAAAGGATCGTGGCGTCATTGGCCGGCCCGTCGATGACGGACGCGGGCCTGGTTGTTCTAATGGACGAGGAAGTCAATGGAACTCGACACATCGGCACCGGACCTTCACGGAAAAATCGCGTTGGTCGCGGGTGCCACCCGGGGAGCCGGGCGGGCCATCGCCGTTCAGCTCGGCGCGGCGGGCGCGACGGTCTACGTCACCGGCCGCACCACCCGGGAGAAGCAGTCGGAGTACAAGCGCTCCGAGACGATCGAGGACACCGCGGACCTGGTCACCGCGGCGGGCGGCAAGGGCATCGCGGTGCCCACCGACCACCTGGTGCACGAGCAGGTCCGGGCGCTGGCCGAGCGCATCGACGCCGAGCAGGGGCGGCTCGACGTGCTGGTCAACGACGTCTGGGGCGGGGAGAAGCTGTTCACCTTCGACCAGTCGGTCTGGGAGCAGAACCTGGACAACGGGCGGCGGCTGTTCGAGCTGGGCGTGCAGACCCACGCGATCACCAGCCACTTCATACTGCCGTTGCTGGTGCGCAACCCGGGCGGACTCGTGGTCGAGATGACCGACGGGACGGCCGAGTACAACGAGACGCACTACCGCAATTCGTTCTTCTACGACATGGTCAAGAACGCCGTGGTGCGGATGGCCTTCGCGCTCGCGCACGAGCTGAAGCCGCACGGCGGGACGGCGGTGGCGCTCACCCCGGGCTGGATGCGTTCGGAAATGATGCTCGAAACCTTCGGCGTCACCGAGGAGAACTGGCGCGACGCGCTGGCGGTGGAACCGCATTTCTGCATTTCGGAGAGCCCGGCGTTCGTCGGCCGTGCGGTCGCCGCGCTGGCCGGTGACCCGGACGTCGCCCGCCGGAACGGCAAGTCCGTCTCCAGTGGGCAGCTGGCCCGCGAGTACGGCTTCACCGACCTCGACGGCTCGCAGCCCGACTGCTGGCGGTACCTGGTCGAGGTCCAGGAGGCCGGCAAGCCGGCCGACCCGGCCGGCTACCGGTAACCGGCAGGCGGCACCGGTAACCGCCACGCGGGGCCGGTGCCGCCCAACTCCCGCCGTCAGGAAGGGAGTCGGGCGGCACCGGCTCGGCAGCACCGAATCAGGCGCCGCGCGTCGCGACGATCACCAGGTACCCGATGTCCGGGCTGGCCGCCGCGCGTCGCATCAGGTCGATGTACTGGTCGACCGGTTCCGGGCCGTCGATCCGGGCGAGTTCCTCGCGCCGGGCCGCAACGGCGTCGGCCATGATCGACCCGGTCCGGACCACCTTGTCGCTGATGTCGCGGATCTCGACGTCGACGAACCCGTTGCCGGCCAGCAGCCCGGCGTACTCGTCCGCCGTGGCGTACGGGCTGACGTGGTAGGCGGCGCGGATCTCGTCCAGCACCTTGCGGCCCTCGGGGCTCATCGGCGGGCGCTCGACGGTGTCGGCGATCACCAGCCGCCCGCCGGGGCGCAGCACCCGGGCGGTCTCGGCGAGGGCCCGGTTCCGGTCCGGCACGTGGAGCAGCGATTCGAGCGCCCACGCGCCGTCGAACGAGCCGTCCTCGAACGGAAGGTCCGTCACGTCGGCGTTGCGGAAAGTGGCCACGTCCGAGCGGCCGGCCTCCTTGGCGCGTTCGTTGGCCTGCTCCACCTCGACGTCGGCGATGGCGATGCCGGTGACGCGCACGTCCCTGGCCGCGACGAGCTGGAGCGCGGGCTTGCCGACGCCGCAGCCGATGTCGAGGATCGCGGCGCCGGGGGCGGGGTCGAGCAGGGTGACCATCAGGTCGTTCAGCCGGGCGGTGGCGACCTCGACGGTGCTGGTGTCGGCGTCGTCCTCCCAGTAGCCGTAGTGCAGGTTCTCGCCCCACACGTTGTTGAGAACCTGGGCGAGCCCTTCGTAGAAGCTCGCGACGCCTTCAACACCCGATAATTCCGCAGCCATCTTGGTCTCCCTGTCGTATCTGCGGCACTGTGCCCCCGGAAATTTCGAACCGGCCGGTAACACCGCGGCGGCCGTGGCGGTCCGCGGTGGAAGAACGGCCGGGAAGCTCCCCCCGGGGTTGATCGGAATCCTGCCCTCGCGCAGGAGCAAACTCAAGACCCGGACAGTGCCGGTGCCGATCAGACGGGTCGGATCGACAGGGCGTGGCGGAACACATTGCGCGGATCATAGGTGTTCTTGACCTGTTGCAGACGTGCGTAGTTCGAGCCGTAGTACAGCGTGGACCACGGGGTGCCGGAGGTGTTCCACGCCGGGTCGGCGAGGTCGGAGTCCGCGTAGTTGATGTATGCCCCGGCGTTGATGGCGTTGGGCGCCGGAACGCCGCCGGTCGTGGCGTAGACGTCCCGGTAGATGTTGCGGATCCACGCCGTGTGGACGGCGTCCTCCGCCGCGGTACGCCAGATGCCGGGGGTGAAGTAGACGCGCAGGATCGAGTCGCGGTGCGAGTAGGCGGTGGCGTCCGTGGCGACGCTGTTGATCTTCCCGCCGACGGCGGCCAGGTTCACCTGGGCGCCCGGGTTACTGATCGAACTGTCCGTCAGGTACTGGTAGATCGTTCCTATCTGCGCGTCGGTGTAGCTCTTCTTCAGGTCCGCGGTCTTGTCCTTCTGCCGCCCGGCGCCGCCCCAGTACCAGTTGTCCCGGTCGAGCCACGCCAGCGAGTACTTCTCGTCCGAGGCGACCGTGAGGGCGGCGCCCGCGGTGACGGTCGCGAAGAACGCGTCGAGCATGGCCTCGCCGCCCACGACGGTGTCCTCGATGCCGGCCATCAGGCCGATCACGCCGGCCGCCTGGTGCGAGGCGGAGAGCGACGCCCAGATCTGGACGCCCGGCGTCCCGGGGGCGCTGTTGTACTCGAACCACTGGCTGTAGTTGCGGACGAGGGTGGTGAACGCCTGCTTCGACAGGTTGTTCCACGACCACTGCACGTTCCGGACCTTCTGGTTCCCGGCCCGGGGCATGATCTTGCTCGGGTCGGTGGAGGTCACGCCCGGCGAGCGCAGCCAATACCGCGTCACCACACCGAAGTTGCCGCCGCCACCGCCGGTGTGCGCCCACCACAGGTCCCGGTTCGGGTCGTTGGCCTCACGCGTCGCCACGATGGTGCGGGGCAGCCCGTCGGCGCCGACCACGACCACCTCGACGGCGTAGAGGTGGTCGACGGCGATCCCGTGGATCCGGGAGTAGAAGTTGTAGCCGCCGCCGAGGATGTGCCCGCCGAGGCCCACGTCCGAGCAGCCCGCGGACGGGATCTGCACGCCCCATCCCATGAAGAGGGTGTGCTGTGTCGGCGACACGATCGCGCCCGGTCCCACGCAGAACGCGTTGCGCGAGGCGTCGTAGTAGACGTCCGACATCTGGGAGAGATCAATCAATTCCTTGATGTCGGAGTTCGCCGTGAAGTTCTCCAGGCAGTGGCCCCCGGAGCGCACCGCGACCCGCCGGCCGGCCGCGACGGCGTTGCCGAGCGCGGTGGCGACGTGGTCCTTGGTGGTCGCGATGGTCACCCGGTCCGGCTGGCCGACGAACCGGGTGTTGTGCGCGCGCAGGAAGCTGTCGTACCGGGCGTCCCCGGGCTGAACGAGGGTGGACCCGAACGGCGGTGTGCAGGCTCCCGCGGCGGCTGCGGGCCCGGCGCCGGCGACGAGGTCCGCCGTGACCAGGCCGGCCCCGGCGATGGCGGCGGCACCGGTGAGCAGTCCCCGGCGGCTCAATCCAGACATGGCTGCGACTCCTTGCTGTGTGGTGACGTTCCTGTGTGGTGACGTTCCTGTGTGGTGACGTTCGTCGTGACGTTCGTGGTGACGTTCGTGATGGCGGATGAGAGGTGCGGCGGAGGTCAGCGCCGGCGGGCCGTGATCACGGCCATGCCGCTGGGCAGGACCTTCGTCTCCTCGGCCTCCAGTCCGGCGTCGGCGAGCAGTGCGGCGAAGGCGGCGCGGGTGCGTTCGCGCCCTCCGGAGGCGCCGAAGAGGGAGAGCATGTAGAGGTCCATGACGGCGGGCAGCCGGTGCGGTACGGACTGCCCGGTGCCCGGGTCGACCGTGGTGGCGTCGGTGACGAGGTCGACGACCATCAGGCGGCCGTGGTCGGGCATCGCGGCGGCGCAGGTGCGCAGGATGTCCGTCGCCCGGTCCTGGCCCCAGTCGTGCAGGATGTGGCTGAGGATGTACAGGTCCGCGCCCGGCGTGACGTGCGCGAAGAAGTCCCCGGCGACGGCCGTGCAGCGGCGGGTGAGGCCCTCCTCGGCGATCCGCTTCTCAGCGAGCGGGACGGTGCCGGGCAGGTCGAGGACGGTGCCGGTGCTTCCCGGGGTGCGCTTGAGGAGTTCGCACAGCAGGTGGCCGTTGCCGCCGCCCACGTCGACGATCCACGGGTAGCGTTCGAAGCCGACCGCGTCGAAGACCTCGTCCAACTCCAGCCGCAGGCCCGCCTCCTGGGAGCGGTCGAACACCTCGCGGCGGTCGGGCCGCTGTTCCAGGTGGTCGAAGAGGTCGCGGTCGAAGTGCCGGCGGAACGCCGAATCGCCGGTCCGGACGGTGTGTTCGAGGTCGGTCCAGGTCAGGCCGACCTCCTGCGCGAGCAGCAGGGCGGTGGGCTGCGCGGTGCCGGGGGTGGTCGGCAGCAGGGTGGCGCCGAAGGGCGTCAGGGAGTAGCTGCCGTCGGTCTCCTCGGCGAGGACGCCGAACGGCACCAGGCCGCGCAGCAGGCGGTCCAACGCGACCGGGTGGGCGCCGAGTTGGTCGGCCAGCTGCTCGGCGGAGCGGGCCCGGCCGGCCAGCGCCTCGGGGACGCCGAGGCTGACGGCCGTGCAGAGCGTGCGCGACACGAGCTGGCCGTAGAGCAGCATGCGCATCCGGGTGGCGTTGTCGTGCGTCGTGGGGTCGAGCATGCCGTCACCTCGATCAGGGGGATGGGGACTTGGGTACGGCCGGGCCGGGGCCGCCCCGGGAGGGCGGCCCCGACGGATCCGGGCTTCGGGCGGGCGGTGGCTACTTGGTCGCCACGATGACGCCGTGCGGGGTCCAGCCCGGGAACGCGATGCGCTCGACGGTGCTGAAACCGGCGTCGAGCAGGCACTTCTCGTGCTGCGCCCAGGAGTAGATCATCCCGCCCTCGGCCGGGATCGCGGCGAAGTAGACGCTGTCCAGGGCGGCGACCACGGGGCCGTCACCTTCGTCGTTGGACATCGAGTTGAAGATCACCAGCTGGCCGCCCGCGGGCAGGGCGTCGTAGGCGCGGCGGAGCAGCTCGGTGTTCTCGTCCAGCGTCCAGATGACCAGCTGGTGGGCGAACATCACCACGTCGCAGCCGGTGGGCAGCGCGTCGACGAACATGTCGCCGGTGATCACCGAGACCTGGTCGCTGACGCCGGCCTGGGCGATCTTCTTCTCCGCGATGGTGCCGGAGGCGGGGATCTCGAAGACCGTGACCTTCAGGTCCGGGTTGGCCTTGGCCAGCGCGATCGCGTTGACCGCGTCGCCGCCGCCGCAGTCCAGCAGGTGCTTGCGGCCGGACAGGTCGAGCTCGGTCACCAGGTGCTTGTTCGCCAGCTCCGACCAGGACCGCATGTACTTGTAGAAGACCTGCTCCATGTGCGGGTTCTCGGCCAGCCGGTGGTACAGGTCGCGACCGGAACCGCGCACCCGGCGCAGGCCGACGTTGCGGTTCTCGCGCAGCGAGTCGGTGAAGTCGAGCTGGCCTTCGTAGACGATGTACTGCTCGAACGCGACGGTGTCCTTGAAGCGCTCCCAGTCGCCCTCGTCCATCAGGTCCAGGACGACCTGGGCGAGGCGGTAGCGGCCGTTCTCCTTGACGACGATGCCGAGGGAGGTGCAGCCGAGCAGCAGGATCTCGACCGCGCGGTCCTGGAGTTCGAGCGCGTCGCGGATCTCCTCGCGGGTGAGGTCCGTCCGCTCGGCGAGCAGGTCGGGCAGGCCCAGCTCGCAGGCGGCGTTGAGGTACTGGAAGGCCGCGTGGCCGAAGAGGATCCGGGACAGGCCGTCCATGTCCAGTGCGGGGACGGAGGTGGTGCCGTGCGTTTCGGGCGCGGTGGTGGTCATGGATACCTTGCCTTTCGGGGACGGGTCGGAACTGCTCGGGTCTTGTTGATCGGATCGGGTCGGGTCACGCGTCCGGGGCGTCCGGGAGCGAGCCCGCCCGGAGGCGGTGGAACTGCTCGATGACGCCCACCGCGGGGCGGCTCGAGCGGCTGGTGGCGAGGAGACTCGGCGACTGGCGGCCCACGAAGTGCTCGCACACGCCCTTGTGCGCGTCGTAGGTGTCGTCCAGCGCCGACCGGAAGTCCGCCAGGGTCTCCGGGCGGCGGGCGGCCAGCCAGGACCACGCGTCCCGGGAGTCCGTCAGGTCGGCCACCAGGGCCTCGTGGTCGCGCCAGCGCAGTCCGCTCATCTGCGGGGGTGCGACCGGCGGCATCAGGGTGGGCCGGATCTCGGCCTGGTACTGGTCCGCCGTGGCGTCCCCCGCGAAGCGCAGGGCGGCCCGGCAGGCCCGCATCACCCGGGTCGCCACGGCGGCTGCGGTGGCGGCGAGTTCCTCGTCGCCGGCGTCCGCGGCGGCCCGCAGGCTGCGCAGGGCGATGGTGCCGCCCTGCGCGAACACCATGAACACGTGGTGTCCGCGCACCCAGCGCCGCAGGCCGTCCAGCGGCGCCGGCTCGCCCGAACTGTCGGGCTCGGGCGTGGCGAGCTGCGCGGGGAGGCGGGCCGGGTCGGCCAGCCAGCCGTGCAGGACGTCGAAGCCGTCGAGCAGCTCGCCCCAGTCGGGTGCGTCGAGGTTGGTGCCCCGCTCGTCGGCCAGTTCCAGGACGCCGAGTTGGGCGTTCAGCAGCGCGGCGGAGAGCAGCGCGACCGGCTCGCCGTGGTGACGTTCGATGCCGAACGCCAGGTCGTTGTCCCGGTTCGGCCGCGACTCGCGCGGGTCGTCGCCGACCGGGTCGCTCGGCACCGTGCCGAGCAGTTCCCGGGCCGCCCGGGCGGCGGCGTGCAGCCCCGCCGACCCGGCCCGGTTCGCCGGGTCCGCCAGCCGGGCGGCAACCTCGGCCAGCACGGCCGGGCGGGCGGCCACGAGGGCCGGCGCCGAGTCGGGAAGCTCCTCCGGGCAGGCCATCGGGAACGGGACGGTGGCGACCTCGGGCAGGTAGTCCGTCATCGGTTCACCGGGACTTGAGCAGCGGCTTGCCGAGCGGGAGGCGCTTGGCACCGGTCGCGCTGTGCATGGCGCTCGCGAAGATGTACATGCCGAGCGCGATGAACAGGAACATGGTCCCGATGCCGATGTAGACCAGCCACGGGTCGCTGGGCTTCAGCGGGTGGTTGATGGTCTGGTCGATGGCCTGCTCGATGGCGCCAAAGATGACCATCAGCGTGAGCGAGACGACGATGAAGAGGAAGGTGAACGCCCGCGGCAGGCGCAGCGTCGTCACCGTCAACAGGATGATCACGATCGCCCAGACCAGCACGAAGTTGGCTGTCGCCTGGCGCTGTTCGACGTTCTCGAAGGTGCCCATCCAGTTGTTGTTCAGCGCGATGCTGAGCACCGAGAAGCTCAGCCAGAACGTCCCGAACAGGCCGTAGACCGCGGCGAACACACCGTCGCCCAGGCGCATCGACCAGGCGGCGGCCATCAGCAGAAGGATCGCGCTGCTGAACACCATGGTCGGCAGCGAGGCCACCAGGGAGTTGGCCGGGATGCTGACGTCCTTCAGGTAGAACGCGAGGGAGAGCGAGCCCAGCAGGAAGCCGCCGAAGCCGATCATCGCGGCCTGGGGCGAACGGGGGCCGGTCGACGACTCGTCCTCCGGTGCGGGGGCGGGCGTCATAGCGGCGGAAACGGAGGCGGAGGCGGATACGACCGCCTCGAGGGTCGGGTTTTCCTGCTTCATCGTCGGTTGTCTCCTGGTCGTGGTCGTCTGGTCGTGGTTCGTCGGGACCGCGGACGTGGTCGAAGCCGCCGGGTGGCAGCAGGTCAGCCGGCGCTGCCGCCGAGGACCCGGCGCACCCGCGGGATCGCCGCCGGGGCCTGCCAGGACGCCGGCTCCGGTAGTCGGCGGGCCAGTTCGGCGAGGACGGGGTGCTCGAAGATCAGGTCGAGCGGGACGTCCGTGCCGGTGCGTGCGGAGAGCCTGGAGGCGACCCGGGTGGCGAGGAGGGAGTGGCCGCCGAGGTCGAAGAAGTCGTCCTCGGCACCGACCTCGGGGACGCCGAGCAGCTCGCGCCAGATGTCGGCGACCAGCTGTTCGGACGGCGTCTGCGGTGAACGGCCGCTCCGCCTGAGGGAGTTGTGGTCTATGGCCGGGAGTGCGCCGCGGTCGATCTTGCCGTTGGGGAGGAGGGGGAACTCGGGCAGCTCGACGAAGCTGCCCGGGACCATGAACTGGGGAAGCCAGGTACGCGCGTGGGCGGCAAGGGCGGCCCGGTCCAGCTCGCCGGTACCGGGCACCAGGTAGGCGACCAGGCCGAGGACGCCGGAGGCGTCCTCGCGCGCCACCACCACCGCGCCCGCGACGTCGGGGTGACGGCGCAGCACCTCCTCCACCTCGCCGAGTTCGACGCGGTGGCCGCGCACCTTCACCTGGCCGTCGGCGCGGCCGAGGTAGTCGAGCTTTCCGTCCGGACGCCAGCGGACGAGGTCGCCCGTGCGGTAGAGCCGGCCACCGTCCGACGCGGGCAGATATCGCTCCGCCGTCAGGCCCGGACGGCCGAGGTAGCCCCGGGTCACACCCGCGCCAGAGAGGTACAACTCCCCCACCGCGCCCAGCGGCACCGGCCGGAGAGCCGCATCGAGCACCAGCGCCGAGGTGCCGTCGACCGGCACGCCGATCGGGGTGCGAGCATCGGCCGGGTCCGTCGCCGTCCAGGTCGAGTAGGTCGTGTCCTCGCTGGGGCCGTAGAGGTTGTTGACCTTCTCCACGCCCGGGAGTGCGTACAAGTCCCTTACCAGGCCCGGCGCCAGAGCCTCACCGGCGAGGTTCACCCACCGCACCGACGCCGGCATCGCACCCGCCAGAGCCAGCTCACGCGCGGCCGACGGCACGGTGTTCACCAGCGTCAGCCCCGCGTAGCGGGAAGGGTCCGTCACCAGGTCCAGCACCCCGGTGGGTGCCAGCACCGCACACCCGCCCACCGTCAACGGCGCGAAGATCTCGAACACCGACAGGTCGAAGGAGACCGACGTCGCCGCCAGAGTCCCGGCCAGGATCTCCGCCGGGAACACCCGCCCCGCCCACGACAGCATCGCCGCCACCTGCCGGTGCTCGATCACCACCCCCTTCGGCCGACCCGTCGAACCCGACGTGTAGATCACGTACGCCACATCGTCGATCGAGCCCACCTGTGAGGGCCTGGCCGCGCCGGCCGGCGAAAGCTCGTCCAGCGAACGCAGCACCACCGAGGCACCGGAGTCCGCCACCATGAACGCCACCCGCTCGTCCGGGTAGCCGGGATCCACGGGCACGTAACCCGCGCCGGACTTCAGCACACCCAGCAGCGCCACGATCAGGTCGGACGTCCGGGGCAGGCACACGCACACCAGATCCCCGGGGCCAACTCCCTGCGCCCGCAGCGCGTTCGCGACCCTGTTCGCCCGCGCCTCCAGCTCGCCGTACGTCAGCTCACCGTCAACGGCACGCACCGCCACCGCACCCGGCGAACGATCGACCTGCGCCTCCACCAACTCCTGCACGCGGCAGCCGCGTTCGGGAGTCGTCGACGCCGTGGTCCAGCCCTGGCGGCGTGCCGTCTCCACCTCGCCCGCCACGTCCAGCTCGGCCAGCGGCGTCCCCGGGCGAGCGGCCAGGGCCTCGATCACGACCGCCAGGCGGTCCGCGATCAGCTGGGCGGTGGACGGCTCGAACAGGTCGGTGTTGAAGACCAGGTGCCCGATGATCCGGCCGTCCCGCTCCTCCGCCTGAACCACCAGGTCGTACGGCGTGGTGCGGATCGGCATCGGCGCGGGCTCCATCCGCAGGCCCGACAGTTCGTAGCGCGGCGGTGTGCCGTTGACCGCGAGCAGCACCTGGAACAGCGGGCTGCGGCTCCGGTCGCGCGGCGGGCGGACGGCCCGGATCAGCTCCTCGAACGGGATCCGCTGGTGCTCCCGGATTCCGTCGACAGCCTCGCGCGCCGCGCCGAGAGCGTCGGCCAGCGTGCCGTCCGGGGCCAGCGTCAGGCGCAGCGGCACGGTGTCGACCAGGTAGCCGACCACGTCCGCGGTGGCGGGGTGGTCGCGGCCGGCGGCCGGGGTGCCGATGGTGACATCACACTGACCGACCGCCTTGGCGAGGACGACGGCCAGGGCCGTCGCCAGGACGGTGAAGGCGGTCGTCCCGCCGGCCCGGCACGCGGTTGCAAGGGCGTCGTCGGGCAGCGCCAGAGCAACCCCGGCGCCGTCGTAGGTCTGCTTCGCCGGGCGCGGCCGGTCGGTGGGCAGGTCGAGCGCCGGCGCGCCGGCCAACTGACCGCGCCAGAAGTCGAGTTCGGCCGGGGCCTCGGCCCGCTGCCAGTCGGCGACGTCCGCGTACTGAACAGCCGGGAGGACGGTGGGCGCGGCGGGCACGGAGCCGTACAGCGCGGCGATCTCGCGCAGCAGGAGGTCCAGCGACCAGCCGTCGGCGATGACGTGATGCAGGCTCATCACCAGGACGTGGTGTTGCCGCTCAGTACGCACCAGCGTCACGTGCCACAGCGGCCCGGAGGTGGGATCGAAGGCCCGCCGGCTCTCCGCCTCGATCACCGAGCGCCAGTCGGCGGTGTCGACGCTGGTGAGCGGGACCTCCACGGTGGGCGAGACCACCTGGCGCACCTCGCCGTCCACCTCGCGCAGCGACGTCCGCAGCACCTCGTGGCGGCGGGCGAGTTGCTCGAGGGCCGCACGGAACGCCTCCGCGTCCAGGTCGCCGTCGATGTGGACGGCGCCGCGCACGTGATAGGCGAGGTTCGCCGCCGCGTCCAGGCGGCACAGGACCCACAGGCGTTCCTGGCCGAGGGAGGCCGGGAGAACAAAGGTGCCGTCGGGGCCCGGGATCCGCGGGACGACCGGGATGGCCTCGCGCTTTCCGCCGGAGACCGGGAGGTGGCCGGCGAGATCGGCGAGGACGGGGTGCTCGAAGACCAGGTGCAGCGGGACGTGGGCGTCCAGGGCCTCGCCGAGGCGGTGGGTGAGGCGGGTGGCGAGCAGGGAGTGGCCGCCGAGCTCGAAGAAGTCGTCCTCGGCACCGACCTCCGGGACGCCGAGCAGCTCGCGCCAGATCTCGGCGACCAGCTGTTCGGACGGCGTCTGCGGTGAACGGCCGCTCTGCCGAACGGAGTTGGGGTCTATGGCCGGGAGCGCGCCGCGGTCGATCTTGCCATTGGGGAGAAGCGGGAACTCGGGCAGCTCGACGAAAGCACCCGGCACCATGAACTGGGGTAGCTGCCCACGGACGAACGCCGCGAGCGCAGCGGGGTCGAACTCCTCGTCGCTGAGCACGACGTAGGCGACCAGACCCAGCGAACCGGAGGCATCCTCGCGCGCCACCACCACCGCACCCGCCACATCGGGGTGACGGCGCAGCACCTCCTCCACCTCGCCGAGTTCGACCCGGTGGCCACGCACCTTCACCTGACCATCGGCCCGGCCCAGGTAGTCCAACTTGCCGTCCGGACGCCACCGCACCAGATCACCCGTGCGGTAGAGCCGGCCACCGTCGGACGCGGGAAGATACCGCTCCGCCGTCAGGCCCGGACGACCCAGATAGCCCCGGGTCACACCCGCGCCGGACAGGTACAACTCCCCCACCGCACCCAGCGGCACCGGCCGCAGACCAGCGTCCAGCACCAACGCCGACGTACCATCCACCGGCACACCGATCGGCGTCCGCACATCGGCCGGATCCGTCGCCGTCCACGTCGAGTAGGTCGTGTCCTCGCTCGGACCGTAGAGATTGTTGACCTTCTCCACACCCGAGAGCAGATACAAGTCCCGCACCAGACCGGGCGCCAGAGCCTCACCGGCGAGGTTCACCCACCGCACCGACGCCGGCATCGCACCCGCCAGCACCAGCTCACGCGCCGCCGACGGCACCGTGTTCACCAGCGTCAGCCCCGCATACCGCGACGGATCCGTCACCAGATCCAACACCCCGGTCGGCGCCAGCACCACACACCCACCCACCGTCAACGGCGCGAAGATCTCAAACACCGACAGATCGAACGACACCGACGTCGCCGCCAGAGTCCCGGCCAGCACCTCCGCCGGAAACACCCGCCCCGCCCACGACAGCATCGCCGCCACCTGCCGGTGCTCGATCACCACACCCTTCGGCCGACCCGTCGAACCCGACGTGTAAATCACGTACGCCACATCGTCGATCGAGCCCACCCGCCCGGGCCGCGAAGCACCCGCCGGCGAAAGGTCGTCCAGCGAACGCAGCACCACCGAGGCACCGGAGTCCGCCACCATGAACGCCACGCGCTCGTCCGGGTAGCCGGGATCCACCGGCACGTAACCCGCGCCGGACTTCAGCACACCCAGCAGCGCCACGATCAGGTCGGACGTCCGGGGCAGGCACACGCACACCAGATCCCCGGCACCGACACCCTGCGCCCGCAGCGCGTTCGCGACCCGGTTCGCCCGTGCCTCCAACTCCCCGTACGTCAGTTCACCGTCAACGGCACGCACCGCCACCGCACCCGGCGAACGATCGACCTGCGCCTCCACCAACTCCTGCACGCACAACGGCGATCCGGCCACGGCGGGCGCAGCCGCCAGCGCCTCGCGCCGCGCCGCCTCCACCGCGCCGGCCACGTCCAGTTCGGCGACCGACAGGTCGGGGCAGTCGGCCAGTGCGGCCACGGCGGCGGCCAGCCGTTCCGGGAACAGTTCGGCGGTGGAAACGGAATACAGGTCGGTGTTGTAGGTGAGGTGGCCGGTGATGGCGGCCTCCCCGCGCTCCAGGTGCAGCGAGATCTCGAACTGGGTCTCTGCAGGCGGGAGTTCGATCCGGTCGACGCGCAGGCCGGGGAGGTCCAGCGCGCGGGCCGGGGTCTCGTTGACGGCCAGCATGACCTGGAAGAGCGGGCTGCGCCCCTGGCCGTGCGAGGCGGCTCGAGTAGTCCGGACGATCTCCTCGAACGGCGTCCCGGCGTGCCGGTGCGCCGTCATGAGGGCTTGGTGGGTGTCGCGCAGAGCAGTGCCGAGGGTGGCGGCGGGGTCCAGCGAGCAGCGCAGCGGGAGGGTGTTGGTGAAGAAGCCGAGGAGTGCCGCGGTGTCCGGGTGGGTGCGTCCGCTGGTCGGGATGCCGATGGTCAGGTCGCGGTTGCCGGAGACGGCGCTCAGGACGAGCGTGACGGCGGTCGCGACGACTGCGAAGGCTGTGGTGCCGGTGGTCCGGGCGAGCCGGTCGACGGTGTCGGCGGGCAGGATGACGGGCACAGCAGCGCCGTGGTGGGTCGTGCGGGCGGAGCGGGGGCGGTCGGTCGGGAGGTCGAGGTCCCGGGCCCCGGCGAGGTGTTCGCGCCAGTGGGCGAGCCCGGCATCGTCCGGGGGTGCGGCGTTCTCCCACGTGGTGAAGTCGCCGTACTGGAGGGCGGGCAGCGCGCGGCCGGACGGGTCCTGGTACTCGGCGGCGATCTCGCGCAGCAGGAGGTCCAGCGACCAGCCGTCGGCGATGGCGTGGTGGAGAGAGAGCAGGAGGAGGTGTTCGCCGGCGGCGCGGCGCACGATGCGGGCGCGGAAGAGCGGTCCTTCGGCGAGTTCCACGGTGGAGTGGCGCCACTGGTCGAGCAGTTCGGCCTCGGTCTGATCCGGGGTGTCCGGCTCCACCGTCGGGTCCCACTGCCAGGTGGGGTGCACGACCTGGACGATGTCGCCGCTCTCCTCGCGCAGGGTGGTGCGCAGGATCTCGTGCCGCCCGGCGACCGAGCGGACGGCCTCCGCCATCCGTTCGGCGTCGAGCGGGCCGGTGATCCGGGCGCCGCCGTTGAGCAGGTAGGCGAGGTTGGCGCTCGGGTCCAGGGAGCAGAGCAGCCAGAGGCGCTTCTGGCCGGACGACGCGGGGAAGACGAGGGTGCCGTCGGGGCCCGGGATGCGGGGGACGACGGGGATGGCCTCGCGTTTCCCGCCGGAGACCGGGAGGTGGTCGGCGAGATCGGCGAGGACGGGGTGCTCGAAGACCAGGTGCAGCGGGACGTGGGCGTCCAGGGCCTCGCCGAGGCGGTGGGTGAGGCGGGTGGCGAGCAGGGAGTGGCCTCCGAGCTCGAAGAAGTCGTCCTCCGCGCCGGCCTCCGGGACGCCGAGCAGCTCGCGCCAGATGTCGGCGACCAGGTTCTCGGACGGCGTCTGCGGTGAACGGCCGCTCTGCCGAACGGAGTTGGGGTCTATGGCCGGGAGTGCACCGCGGTCGATCTTGCCATTGGGGAGAAGCGGGAACTCGGGCAGCTCGACGAAAGCACCCGGCACCATGAACTGCGGAAGCCGACCACGGACGAACGCCGCGAGCGCAGCGGGGTCGAACTCCTCGTCGCTGAGCACGACGTAGGCGACCAGACCGAGGACGCCGGAGGCGTCCTCGCGGGCCACCACCACCGCGCCCGCCACATCGGGGTGACGGCGCAGCACCTCCTCCACCTCGCCGAGTTCGACCCGGTGGCCACGCACCTTCACCTGACCATCGGCCCGGCCCAGGTAGTCCAACTTGCCGTCCGGACGCCACCGCACCAGGTCACCCGTGCGGTAGAGCCGGCCACCGCCGGACGCGGGCAGATACCGCTCCGCCGTCAGGCCCGGACGACCCAGATAACCCCGGGTCACACCCGCACCCGACAGGTACAACTCCCCCACCGCACCCAGCGGCACCGGCCGCAGACCAGCGTCCAGCACCAACGCCGACGTACCGTCCACCGGCACACCGATCGGCGTCCGCACATCGGCCGGATCCGTCGCCGTCCACGTCGAGTAGGTCGTGTCCTCGCTCGGACCGTAGAGGTTGTTGACCTTCTCCACACCCGACAGCAGATACAAGTCCCGCACCAGGCCCGGCGCCAGAGCCTCACCCGCCAGGTTCACCCACCGCACCGACGCCGGCATCGCACCCGCCAACACCAGCTCACGCGCCGCCGACGGCACCGTGTTCACCAACGTGACCCCCGCATACCGCGACGGATCCGTCACCAGATCCAACACACCAGTGGGCGCCAGCACCACGCACCCGCCCACCGTCAACGGCGCGAAGATCTCGAACACCGACAGATCGAACGACACCGACGTCGCCGCCAAAGTGCCCGCTAGCACCTCCGCCGGGAACACCCGCCCCGCCCACGACAGCATCGCCGCCACCTGACGGTGCTCGATCACCACACCCTTCGGCCGACCCGTCGAACCCGACGTGTAAATCACGTACGCGACGTCATCGACCGAACCGGCAACCGAGGGCCGGTCGGCTACGGGCGCATCAGGAACTTCAAGAACATCCGCCAGAGACCGAATGACCAGTGCCGCATCCGCGTCCTCCACCATGAACGCCACCCGCTCATCGGGGTAGCCAGGGTCCACCGGCACGTAACCCGCGCCGGACTTCAACACGCCCAGCAGCGCCACCACCAGGTCGGAGGTCCGCGGCAGACACACCCCCACCAGATCCCCGGCACCGACTCCCCGCGCCCGCAAGGCATTCGCCACCCGGTTCGCCCGCGCCTCCAGCTCCCCGTACGTCAGCTCACCGTCAACGGCACGCACCGCCACCGCACCCGGCGAACGATCGACCTGCGCCTCCACCAACTCCTGCACACACAGCGGCAGTTCACCCACCGCAGGCGCGACGGCCCAAGCCTCGCGCCGCGCCGCCTCCACCGCGCCGGCCACGTCCAGCTCGGCGAGCGGCGCGTCCGGCCGCGTCACCACGGCCGCCAGGGCGGTGCCGAATCGCGCCGCGAGCAGCTCGGCGGTGTCGGGCTCGAAGAGGTCGGTGTCGTAGCCGAGGAAGCCGGTGATGGCGTCCTCGCCCTGCCAGAGGTAGAGCTCCAGGTCGTTGCGCGCCGTTCCGGGCGCGGTGACCAGGGGGCGCAGGGGCAGCTCGCCGAGGCGGAGTTCGGGGAGTTGCGGCTGGAGCACGAACAGCACGTCGAACAGCGAGCCGCCGCCCTGCCCGACCTGTTCCGCGACGGTTTCGAACGGCACGTGGGAGCGCCCGTAGGCGTCGAGGCAGGTGTCGCGGACGGCGCGCAGGACGTCGCGGGCGGTGTGCGCGGCGGAGGTGTCGGTGCGCAGCGCGAGCATCGTGGCGAGCGGGCCGACGGCGCCGGGGGCGCGGTGGCGTTCGCGGGTCGCGATGGGTGAGCCGACGGTGATGTCGTGCTGTCCGGCGGTGCGGGCGAGGGTGAGGTGCAGTGCCGCGAGCAGGACCATGAACGGCGTGGCATGCTCGGCCTCGGCGAGGCGCCGGACTTCGCGCAGCTGGTCCGCTTCGACGCTCAGGCCGACGTGGGCGGAGCGGAAGCGGCGGGCGGCGGGGCGGGGCCGGTCGGTGGGCAGGGAGAGCGGTTGGGCGCCGGCCAGGCGTTCGCGCCAGGCGGCCAGGTCGGCCGGGTCGGCGGTGGCGGGGACGGCGGGCAGCGGCGTGGCCGGGCCCGGGGGACGACCGGTGTAGAGGGCGTCGAGTTCGGCGAGGGCGACGCCGAGGGACCAGCCGTCGGCGACGATGTGGTGGGCGAGCAGCTGGAGTCGGGCCGTGCCGTCGGGCAGTTGCCAGAGGGCGGTGCGCCAGAGCGGCCCGGTGGCGAGGTCCATGGGGGTGGCGGCGCGGGTGTCGGCCTGGGCGCGGGCGGTGCGGCGGGCGGTGGCCGGGTCGTCCGGGGTGAGGTCGACGACGGTCAGGTCGGGGCGGGCCTCGGTGGCGACGGTGGCGCGGTCGACGGCCGGGAAGGTGGTGCGCAGGGCGGCGTGGCGGCGGGCGAGTTCGGTGAGGGCTGCGGCGAGCCGGTCGGGGTCGACGGTGCCGGCGATCTCGGCGTCGAAGCGGAGGACGTTGGCGGCGGTGCCGGGGTGGATCTCCTCGAAGAGGCGCAGTCCGTGCCGGATCGGGCCGATCTCCGTCCCGGTGTCCGCTTCGGCCGGGAGGGCCCGCCACTTGGCGAGCAGGGTGCGGCCGAGGTCGGCGGGAATCCGGGAGCTGTCGGACACGGTCGGGGCCTCCGTCTCGTCACCATGGCGGGCGGGCGTGCGAAGCATTCGCGGCGTGCGGTTCGTTCAAGGGGGGCTGTGAGGGTCAGCTACCAGCGAGCAGGGCCTTCGCCCGGTCGACGGCGTCGGAGGGTCGCATCCCGCCCTCGGTCCAGCGTTCGTTCAGCCGGGCGGTCAGTTCGCGGGGGGTCTGCGCGAGCAGGACGTCCTCGACGGGCACGGGCAGGGTGAGCGCGTCCTCGGCGACGGCCGCGATCTCGGCGGCGCGCAGCGAGTCGCCGCCCATCGTGGTGAGGGCGTCGTCGGGGCCGCAGTCGGAGACCTGGCAGACGGCGGCGAAGACGGAGGAGAAGAAGGCGGTGAGCGCGCCGGCCTCTTCCGCGCCGATGGCGGCCCGGTCGGGGGTGACGGTGCGGCCGGCGAGTTCGCCGGCGAGGTGGCGGGTGCGGGCGAGGCCGTGCTGGATCTTGCCGCTGGTGGTGCGCGGGATGGTGCGCGGCGGGCAGAGCACGACGGTGTGCACGCGGGCGCCGGTGGCGGCCAGGACGCGGGCGCGGAGGTCGGCGGCGAGGCGCTCGGGGTCGTGGTCGTGTCCGGCGACCTCGACGGCGAGGACGATCTCGTCGTCGGCGCCGTGGAAGGCGGCGGCGGTGGGCCGGACGGCGGGGTTGTCGCGGACGGCGGCGGCGCACAGGTCGTGGGCGTGGTGGTTGACGCCGTTCTGGATGAGCACCTCTTTGCGGCGGCCGGTGACGGTGAGCCGGCCGTCGCGGAGTCGGCCGAGGTCGCCGGTGCGCAGGTGGCGGGTGCCGTCGAGGTGGCCGTAGCCGTCGGTCGGGGTGCCGGTCTGCCAGGTGTCCCAGTAGCCGTCGCTGATGCTCGGTCCGGCGAGCCAGATTTCGCCCTCGGCGCCGTCGGGCACGGCCGTGCCGGTATCGGGGTCGACCAGGGCGAGCCGGTGGCCGTCGACGACCGGCCCGCAGTCGACCCGGCCGTCCGCGTCGGTGTCGTCGTGTCCGGTCCAGTGGCGGCCGGTGACGATGAGGGTGGCCTCCGCGAGTCCGTAGCAGGGCAGGAAGGACTCGGGGCGGAAGCCGTACGGGGCGAACCGTTCGGCGAAGCCGGTGATCGTCGCGGGGCGGATGGGCTCGGCGCCGTTGAAGGCGAGCCGCCAGGTGCCGAGGTCGAGGCCGGTGAGGTCGGCGCGGTCGGCGCGGCGGACACAGAGGTCGTAGGCGAAATTCGGTCCGCCGGTGTGGGTGATGCCGAGTTCGCTGATCTGCCGGAGCCAGCCGATCGGGTCCTTGAGGAAATGCACGGGCGACATCAGGCGTACCGGGAATCCGCCGTGGATCGGGGTGAGAATGAATCCGATGAGCCCCATGTCGTGATAGGGCGGCAGCCAGGAGACCACCCGCGCGGTTTCGTCCAGACGGAAAACCTCGGTAATGGACCGAATGTTGGCCAGGATATTCCGGTGGCGCAGTACGACGCCTTTCGGCTTTCCGGTGCTGCCCGAGGTGTACTGGATGAGCGCGACGTCCTCGGGGTCCGGCGCGTCGGCCAGCAGGCGCTCGGGGTCGGCGGGGGCGGCGCCGGTGGCGTCGTCGAGGGTGACCACCGGGGGCAGGTCCTCGGGGCGCAGTCCGGCGGTGAGCAGGCCGAGCACGGCGGGGTCGGCGAGCAGGGTGGTGGCCCGGGAGTCCTCGAGGATGCGGGCGAAGCGGGCGGTGATCCGCTCGGTGGAGCCGAAGATCGGCGGGTAGGCGGGCACCGCGGGGACGCCGGCCAGGAAGCAGGCCCACAGCGCGGTGACGAAGTCCAGGCCGGGCGGGAAGAGCAGCAGCGCGGGGCCGCCGCGTCCGTCCGCGCCGCGCAGCAGCGGGGCGAGGGCCGCGGCCCGGTCGAGCAGCTCGCGGTAGCCGATGGTGTCGACCCGGCCGTCGTCGTGCAGGTACTCGTAGGCCTGCCGGCCGCCGCGGGCGAGGGCCTGCTCGACGAGCGTGTGGACGAGCGTGGGGCGGGCGGGGATCGACATCGGCGAGCTCTCCATTTCCCTGGTCCGGCCGGTCGTTCGGCATTCCGGTGGGTACGGCTGCGGGCTGCACCGGCGGCCAAGAGAAATTAAAGATGTTCGGTCTCTCAGCCAGGTCTCACTTCCTTATCCGCCGCCTCTCACGCCGAACGGTTGTCATTGACGGGCCCTGCGGCATAAATGGTAGGTATTGAGGGCCGCGCGGTGGCCGGGCCGGATTCGACGGTCCGGCGGAGTGCCGCCGGCGCTTTTCCGCGGCCGCTTTTCCGGGCCGTACCGTTCCAGGCCCCGCCGGCCCGAAGCATGCCGGTCAAGCCCGCCGTTCCCACGGCCCGCCGTTTCTTCGAAGTTCTCCGAGTTCCGCCGTCCCCGAGGGAGGTACGGGTGCGCCCGGTCCGACCAAGTTCCAGCTGGTTCACGTCGTTCGGCGCGCCGGCCGATCCGGAGTGCGAAGTGGTGTGCTTCCCGCATGCCGGCGGGGCGTCGGCGCTGTTCCGGAACTGGCAGCGGCACACGGCGGCGCTGGCCGTCACGGCCGCGCGCCTGCCGGGCCGGGAGGGGCGGCTCGGGGAGCCGCCGCTGCGGGAGATGTCGGCGCTGGTCGACGGCGCGGTGGCGGGCCTGCGGGCGCCGCGCACCGGGCGGCGGTACGCGCTGTACGGGCACAGCATGGGCGCCCTGGTGGCGTTCGAGCTGGTGCGGCGGGTGCGGGAGCTCGGGCTGCCGCTGCCGGTGGCGCTGTTCGTCTCGGGCCGGGACGCCCCGCAGTACGGCGACGCGGAGCAGGTGCACCGGCTGCCGGACGGCGAGCTGCTCGACCGGCTGCGGGAGTGGGACGGCATGGAGTCCCAGGAGCTGCCGCAGTACGACGAGTTGGTGCGGCTGATGCTGCCGACGATCCGGGCGGACCTGACGCTGGCGGAGACGTACCGGTATGTGCCGGGGCCGCCGTTGCCGGTGCCGATCCGGGTGTTGCGCGGCTCGCACGATCCGCTGGTGCGGCCGGGGAACGCCGGCTGGGACCGGCAGTCCTCGGTGGACTGCGCGGTGCGGGAGTTCACCGGCGGTCATTTCTTCGTGCAGGACCACGAGAGGAGCGTCGTGGAGTTCGTGGAGACCTCGCTCGCCGGGTTGCCGGTGCGGGAGCCGGCCAGGAAGGGGAGCGGGGCCCGATGAGCAGTTCGTCCTATGTCGGCGGCGTCGGCGGCGGGGAGGCCCGCGACTACGGCGACCACTTCGTGCTGCCGGCCGCGCCCGCCCAGCGGAGTCTGTGGTTCGTGTGCCAGCTCGATCCGTCGAGCAACGCCGCGTACAACGTGTGCAGTGCGGTGCGGCTGGTCGGTGAGCTGGATGTGGTGCTGCTCCAGCGGGCCGTCAACGCGGTGGTGGCGCGGCACGAGAGTCTGCGCACCGGTGTCGGTCTGGTCGACGGGGATCCGCGCCAGGTGGTGCTGCCGGAGGCGCTGGTGCCGCTGCCGGTGGTGGACTGCTCGGGGCTGCCGGAGGACGGGGCGCGGGCCCGGGTGACGGTCCTGGCCCGGGAGCAGGCGGCGATGCCGTTCGCGCTGGACGCCCCGCCGCTGCTGCGCCTGGTGCTGGTGAAGGAGTCGGAGCGCCGGCACACGCTGCTGGTGACGATTCATCACCTGGTGTGCGACAGCTGGTCGATGGACGTGTTCTACGCCGATCTCGCCGCCGCCTACCGCGGTCTGTGTGCGGGCGGCGACGCCGGTCTGGTCGAGCCGCCGGTGCAGTACGCGGACTATGTCGGCTGGCTGGAGCGGCAGTTGACCGGGGAGCGGATGGAGAGTCTGCTCGAGTACTGGCGCACCGCGCTGGCCGGGACGGCCCCGCTGGAGCTGCCCGTGGACCGTCCGCGCGAGCAGCGCGGCGGTGCCGGCGGCCGGTTGGAGGAGCGGCTGGACGCGGCGACGGTGGCCGGTCTGGAGGGGCTGGCGAAGGATTCCGGCGGGACGCTGTTCATGACCCTGCTGACCGGGTTCATGGCCGCGCTGTCCCGGGTGACCGGTCAGGAGGACGTCGCGGTGGGCACGCCGGTCGCGGGCCGCCACCACCCGGATGCCGAGCAGCTGGTCGGTTTCTTCGCCAACACGCTGGTGCTGCGCGCCCGCCTGGCGCCGCACCAGGGGTTCGCGCGGGCCGCCGAGGTGGTCCGGGACGCCTGTGTCGGCGCGTTCTCGCACGACCGGATGCCGTTCGACCGGCTGGTGCAGGAGGTGCGGCGGGCGGGTGCGCTCGACCGCAACCCGCTGTTCGACGTGATGTTCTCGATGCCGGGCCCGCCCGCGCCGGGCGCCGAACTGGCGGGCCTGACCATGACGCAGGTCGAACTGCCCGTCACCGCCGCCAAGTTCGACCTGTGGCTGACGGTGCTGCCGGACGGCGACGGGCTGCGCCTGCAGCTCGACTACGACCGGGGCCTGTACGACGAGCCGACCGCGGCCGGCGTCCTGGAGCTGTACCGCCGGATCCTGCTGGAGGCGCTGGCCGCGCCGGGCACCCCGGTCGGCGCGCTGCCGGCCGGCCCGTCCGGCGGCCCGGGGTCGGTCCCGACCGCCGCGCCCGCCGATGGCTGTACGGTCCCGCAGCTGCTGGACGTCCGGGGCGCGGACGACGTGGTGCTGTCCTCGGCGGACGCCGTGCTCACCCTGGGCGAGCTGCGCGAGTGGTCGGCCGCGCTGGCCCGGCGGCTGCGCGCCGAGGGGATCGCCGGGCCGGGCGTGCGGGTGACGACGCCGCCGGTGCCGTCGGCGGGGCTGCTCGCCGTCGTCCTCGCGGTGTTCGAGGTGGGCGCGTCGGTCGGGTACGGCCAGCGGCACGACCGGGCGGGCGCGTTCGTCCGGCGGGCCGAGGACGAGCCGGGCGGCTGGCTGATCACCACCGGCCCGCGCTTCGACCCGGCCACCCCCGCCGTCCCGGGCCCCGACGACCCGGCGTGGCAGCCCGCCGACGGCGGCCCCGCGCTGACCCACCGGGCGCTGGTCGCCGGGCTGACGGCCGTCGCCGAACGGCTCGGGGTGACCGCGGACGACGACGTCCTGCTGCTCGACGGCGGCACGCCGCCCTCCCCCGTGCACCTGCTGATGCCGCTGGTGCACGCGCGGAGCCTGATGCTGTCCGGGCTCGACCCGGCGCCGGCCGGGCCGCCCTCGGCCTTCGTCCTGGCCGACCCGCCGACCTGGCGCCGGGCGCTCACCGATGGCTGGGCGCCGCCCGCCGGGACCAGGCTGGTGTGCGTGGGCGAGGTCCTCGAGCCCGACCTGGTCGACATGCTCGCCCGCACCGGCCTCCCGGTGGTGCTGGGCCGCCCCGCCCCCGCGCCGCTGGCCGTCCCGCCCGCGCTGGCGCCGCTGGACGCGTGGCGCGGCAGGCGCCTCGGGCCGCCGCTGCCGGGCACCGCCCACCTGCTGCTGGACGCCCTGGGCGGGCCGGTGCCGGACGGCGTGGTCGGCGAACTGCACCTGGCCACCGCCGCCGGGCCCGGGGTGCCGGTCGGGCTGCGCTGCCGGCGGACCCGGGACGGCGCGCTGGAGGTGGTCGGCCCGGGCGCCGGGTGGCTTTCGGTCGGCGACCGGGGGGTCCGCGCGGCGGAGGTCGAGCAGGCGCTGCGGGCCGTGCCGGGCGTGCGGGACGCGGCGGTCACCACCGACGCCGACCGCCGTCTGATCGCCTGGCTGGTCCCGGACCCGACCGTCCCCGCGGGCACCGAGCGCGAGCGCGACGCGTTCGCGGCCATGGTGCGCGCCCGCGCCGGAACAGCTCTGCCCGGGTCCGCCGCGCGGGCCGTGCTGGGCGTCCTGGACGCGCTGCCGACGGCCCCCGACGGCACGCCGGACCGCGGCGCGCTGCCGCCGCCGCCCGCACAGGTGCCGAGCGGCCCCGTCGAGAAGACCCCGCCGCGCAACGGGGAGGAGCGCCGCACCCTGGCGATCTTCCAGGAGGTGCTGGGCCGGCCCGCGGTCGGCGTGCACGACGACTTCTTCGGCCTCGGCGGGTACTCGCTGCTCGCCGCGAAGCTGCTGAGCCGGGTGCGCGCCGAGTTCGGCATCCAGGTGCCGGTGCGCGACTTCTTCCGCCGCCCGACCCCGGCCGGGCTGGCCGAGGCCCTGGCGGAGCTGGAACGCGCCCGCGACCGGCGGCCCACCTCGGACCAGGCGGTGCTGGCCCAGCTGGCCGACATGTCCGACGAGGAGATCGACCAGCTCTTGCGCCACCTGAACTGAACCACCTCATACCGGAACCACCACCGGAACCCACCACCACGAGGAGCCAGCGATGGGAATCGACGACGCCGACACGGTCTTCCAGGTCGTCACCAACGAACAGGACCAGTACTCGATCTGGTTCGCCGACCGCGCCCTGCCCGCGGGCTGGGCCACCACCGGAACGACCGGGACCAAGCAGGAGTGCCTCAAGCACATCGAGCGGGTCTGGACGGACATGCGGCCGCGGTCGGTCCGCGAACGCTCCGCCTGACCACCGCCGGCAGCGCCACCGACCGGTCACCGACAGCGCCACCGACACCGAGGACGGGAGTCCCCCCACATGAGCACACACGACGGCACCGCCGCCCTGACGCCCGACGAGAAGCGCGCGGTCCTGGCCGGCCTGCTCGACGGCTCGGCCAACGCCTTCACCAGCAACCTGACCCTGGAGCAGCGCCGGCTGTGGCTGCTCGTCCAGCTCGACGAGAAGCGCCCCTGGCAGACCAGTGACGCCGTCCGGCTCACCGGCCGGACCGACCCGGCGGTGCTGCAGCAGGCGCTCGCGGCCGCCGTCCAGCACCACGCGGTGCTGCGCACCACCTTCCGCACGGTGGACGGCAACCCGCTGGCGACCGTCAAGCCGGTGGCCTCGCTGCGCCTGCCGGTGGTCGAGCTCGACCCGGAGCGGCTCGACGAGGAGCTGGCCCGGGTCGCGGCCGCCGAGAGCCGCCGCCGCTTCGACCTGGCGCAGGGCCCGCTGGTGCGGGCCAGCCTGCTGCGGCTCGGCGCCGAGGACCACGTCCTGCTGCTGACCGTCCACCAGCTGGTCGCCGACCGCCCGTCGGTGCGCCGGCTCACCGACGAGGTGCTGACCCGGTACGCGGCGCTGCTGGACGGCGCCGACGCTCCGGCCACCGCCGCCGCCGTCGACCTGCCCGCCGTGTTCGCGGCCCAGCGTGCCTGGCTGGAGAGCGACGACGCCGAGAAGGACATCGAGTTCTGGCGGGCCCGGACGGCCGCGCTGACCACGCTGGAGCTGCCCACCGACCGGCCGCGCCCGCCGGTGAAGACCATCGAGGCCGACGCGGTGTCGGTGCCGGTGCCGGCCGCCCTGCACACCGTGCTGGGCGACTTCGCCGCCACGACCGGCACCACCCTGCCGGAGCTGCTGCTCAGCGGGTACGTGACGGCGCTCGCCCGGCACGCCCAGCAGCAGGACTTCGCCGTCGGTGTGCCGGTGCCGCCGGCCTGGCAGGACAGTGACGGCGGCCTGGTCGGGCCGCTGGAGAACACCCTGCCGCTGCGTTTCGAGCTGGAGGCCGGCGAGTCGCTGACCGGCCTGCTGCGCCGGTCCGAGTCGGTGCTGGCGGAGGCGCTGGTGCACGCCAGGCTGCCGTTCGAGCAGATCGTCGAGGCGGCCCGGCCGACCCGCGACCTGAGCCACACCCCGCTGTTCCAGGTGCTGTTCGGCTTCGAGGAGCAGTGGGCTTCGCGCGAGCTGCCCGGCGCGGTCGCCCGCCCGCTCGACCTGCCGACCACCTGGACGCCGCACGACATCGACCTGTACGCGGTGCGCAGGGACGGCGAGTTGACGCTGCGCGCGCAGTTCAACACCGCGCTGTTCGACCGCGACACCGTCACCCGGCTGCTGGAGCGCACCCTGCTGCTCCTGGAGTCGGCGCTCGCCGAGCCCGACCGCCCGCTCGCGGACTTCCCGCTGCTGAGCCGGGAGGAGCGCGACCACCTGGCCGCCTGGAACGCCACCCGTACCGAGCACGACGCCCCGCAGCTGCTGCACGAGCTGGTGGAGCAGGCCGCCGCCGCCCACCCGGACGCGGTCGCGCTCACCTCCAGCACCGCGGAACTCTCCTACGCCTCGCTGGACCTGCGCGCCGAGGCGCTGGCCGCCGAGCTCACCGCGCAGGGCGTCGGGGTGGAGACCCCGGTCGGTGTGCTCGCCGACCGCTCGGTGCACACCATGGTCGCCCTGCTGGGCGTGCTGAAGGCCGGCGCCGCGTACGTCCCGCTCGACCCGTCGTACCCGGCGGACCGGATCGCGACCATCGCCACGGACGCCGGGATCGGCCTGGTCACCGGTGACGCGGAGGCGCTCGCCGCGCTGGCGGCGAAGGTGCCCGCGCTGCGCACGCTGCCCGTCCCGACCGCCGACCCGGCGGGCCCGGTCACCCGGCCCGCCGTGCGCCCGGCCCCCGACAGCCTGGCGTACGTCATCTACACCTCGGGCTCCACGGGCCGCCCCAAGGGCGTGGCCGTCGAGCACCGGCAGATCGTGCACTCCACCCTGGCCCGCTCCGCCTGCGAGGGCCCGGGCCTGCCCGAGCGCTACCTGGTGCTCGCGCCGTTCACCTTCGACGCCTCCGGCGGCGGCCTGTACTGGACGCTGCGCCGCGGCGGGACGGTCGTGGTGCCGAACGAGGCCGAGGTGCTCGACCCGCGGCTGCTCGGCGCGCTGATCCAGGACAAGCAGGTCACCCACGTCGACGGCGTGCCCTCGCAGTACTCGGTGCTGCTGGAGTCCGCGCCGGAGGCGTTCGCGTCGGTGCGCACCACCGTGCTGGCCGGCGAGGTGCTGCCGCCCGGACTGGTCGGGGAGCACTTCCGCCGCTCGCCCGGCGTCGCGCTGTTCAACGAGTACGGCCCGACCGAGGCGACCGTCTGGGCGTCGGTGCACCCGGTGACCGCGAAGGACGGCGAGAGCGGCCGGGTGCCGATCGGCCGGCCCATCCCGAACACCCGGATCCACCTGCTGGACAAGCGCCTCAACCCGGTGCCGCCCGGCGTGCCCGGCGAGCTGTGGATCGGCGGCGACGGCGTGGTGCGCGGCTACGTCAACCGCCCCGGCATGACGGCGGCGGCCTTCCTGCCCGACCCGTTCTCCGAGCAGCCCGGTGCCCGCCTGTACCGCACCGGTGACCTCGCCCGTTACCGGGCGGACGGCACCATCGAGTTCCTCGGCCGGGCCGACACCCAGGTGAAGATCCGCGGCTTCCGGATCGAGCTCTCCGAGATCGAGAACGTCCTGCTGCGCCACCCGCTGGTCGCCGAGACCGCGGTGATCGCGCGGGAGGACCAGCCGGGCGTGCCGCGGCTGGTGGCGTACGCGGTGCCCGTGGTCGGCCGGGTGCTGACCAAGGAGGCGCTGGTCAAGCACGTGCTGGCGCAGGTGCCGGACTACATGGTGCCGAGCGCGTTCGTCACGCTGGAGAAGATGCCGCTCACCCGCAACGGCAAGATCGACACCGCCGCGCTGCCCGCGCCGGACCTCGGCACCGAGGACTTCGTCGAGCCGGGCAGCGAGCTCGAGGCGGAGATCGCCGAGACGTTCTGCGCGCTGCTCGGGCTGTCCCAGATCAGCGCCACCGCGGACTTCTTCGAGCTCGGCGGCAACTCGCTGCTGGTGGCGCGGCTGACCGCGCAGCTGTCCCGCGAGCACGACGTGACCCTGCCGGTCGAGCAGATCTTCCGGGTGCCCACCGTGGCCGGCATCGCGCAGGCCATCGAGGAGGACCGCCGCCAGCGCGACAACATCGACAGCGAGGTGCTGTACGCGCAGCAGCTCGCCGAGCTGCACGCGGAGATCACGCTGCCCGAGGAGATCGCCCCCGGCGACCTCCCGCACGCGGAGTGGTTCGCGCCCCGGCACGTCCTGGTCACCGGTGCCACCGGCTACCTGGGCGCGTTCCTCGCCGTGGAGCTGATCCTGCGCACCGAGGCCACCGTGCACTGCCTGATCCGCGCCGAGAACGAGGACGCGGCCTGGGAGCGGATGGAGCAGACCCTGCGCACCTACTCCGCGTGGGACGAGTCCTACCGTTCCCGGATGCGGATGGTCGTCGGTGACCTCGCCAAGCCCCGGCTCGGCCTGGACCAGCACGAGTTCGCGGCCTACGCGGGCCTGCTCGACGCGATCTACCACAGCGGCGCGGTGGTCAACTTCACCTACCCGTACGAGGCGGCGCGTCCGGCCAACGTCGAGGGCACCAAGGAGGTGCTGCGGCTCGCCACCACCACGACGCTCAAGTCCGTCCACTTCGTCTCCAGCGTGGACGTGTTCATGGGCACCGGCGCCGAGCGTCCGTTCACCGAGGAGGACCTGGACGGCCGGCCGATCCGCATCCCGACCGGCTACCCGCGCAGCAAGTGGCTCGCCGAGAAGATCGTCTACCTGGCGCGCGACCGCGGCATCCCGGTCACCGTCCAGCGCCCGTGGATGATCACCGGCCACACCCAGACCGGCGCCTCGCACCACACCGACTACCTGTACGTGTACCTGCGGGGCTTCCTCGACCTGGGCGTCCTGCCGCTCTACAACGACGTCATCAACGCCGTGCCCGTGGACTTCACGGCGCAGGCCATCGTCTACACCTCGCTGCGGGCGGAGAACTTCGGCAAGAACTTCAACATCACCAACCCGGCGCCCACCACCATGACCCAGTGCTACCAGTGGCTGCGGTCCTTCGGCTACGACCTCAACGTCGTCGACGAGGAGGACGCCCGCCAGCGGGCGCTGGGCGTCGACGAGGACCACATCCTGTTCCCGATGACGCCGCTGCTGCGGGTCGCCTCGATGCGGCACGCCGCGCTCGACCCGGAGCTGCAGAAGCAGATCAACCCGCAGGACGAGTGCCGGGTGCTCACCGAGGCGCTGGAGGGCTCCGGCATCGCCTGCCCGCCGGTCAACGAGGAGTGGGCGCACGACTGCTTCCGCTTCCTGGTCGAGGGCGGCTACCTGCCCGCGCCCGAGGACGTGGTGGTGCCGCCGGCGAGTGAGCGCCCGTGATCCGCCGCCTGGACATCGCTCCGGCCGACGGCGCGGCGCTCGCCACGCTCAGCCGGTCCGTGCTGCACGAGTACGGGTCCAGTACCGCTCCAGCCCTGCTCGACGACCTGCCCGCGCTGGCGCAGCAGTTGCCGGCGCGGCTGGTCCGGGAGCTGCGGGCGTTCCGGACCGCCGAGTCGGCGTCGGCGCTGGTGGTGCGCGGGCTCAAGGTGGACAACACCTCGATCGGCCCGACGCCGCTGGACTGGCGCGAGACGGAGCGGCCGGCCGCGGTCGCCGCGCACGAGGTGTTCCTGGTGCTCGCCACCGCGCACCTCGGCGACATCTTCGGCTGGTCGACCCTGCAGGACGGCCGCCTGGTCCACGACGTGCTGCCGATCCCGCAGCACGAGAAGGACCAGAGCGGGCACGGGACGGTGGAGCTGGCCTGGCACACCGAGGACGGCTTCCACCCGTACCGCTGCGACTACCTGCTGCTGCTCGGACTGCGCAACCACGACGCGGTGCCGACCGTGGTGTCCGGGATCGAGGACGTGGAGCTGACGCCGCGCCACCGCGCGGTGCTGGCCGAACGGCGGTTCCTCATCCGCCCGGACACCGAGCACCTCAAGTACGCGCGGTCGCTCACCGAGAGCACCGGGCGGCTCCACCCGATCCAGCGGATGGAGGAGGACCCGGAGCCGTGCGCCGTGCTGTTCGGCGACCCGGACCGCCCGTACCTGCGGGTGGACCCGGCGTTCATGTCGCCGGTGCCGGGCGACCGGGAGGCGGCGGCGGCGCTCACCGCGCTGACCGGCGAACTGGAACGGCACCTGGTCGGGGTCGCGCTGGGCGCCGGGGACCTGCTGGTGGTCGACAACTACCGGGCGGTGCACGGGCGCAGCGCGTTCGAGGCGCGCTTCGACGGCACCGACCGGTGGCTGAAGAAGGCGGTCGTCACGCGGGACCTCCGCAAGTCCCGCGACCACCGGAACGCTCCCGAGGAGCGCATCCTGCGGTGACGGCGGCCCGACCCCGCTGAATCCCCTCACGATCAGGAGGAACCGTGTCCGACCACCCCGCCCTCGCCATCGGCACGTGGCTCGTCACCGGCCCGCCGGACGTCCGCGCCCTGCGGGCCCGGATCGCCGGGCTGCGGCCGCCGGTGCGGCTCACCGTGCACGACCCGGCGGCGGGCGGGGAGACGGACGCGTGGGGCGAGCTCGTCCGCGACGAGCTCGCCGCCTCCCGCGCGGACGACGGCGAGGCCCGGGTGCTGCTGGCCCGGCTCGCCGCGGACCGGTTCCTCCTGATCGTGGTCGCTCCGGAGCCGGAGCGGTTGCTGCGATGGCTGCTGGACCCGTCCGAGACGGCGGCTCCGGAGCTGGCAGCTGCCGATCCGGCCGGGTTCGGTGAACTTCCCACCGTCCTGCGCACTGGTTCCGCGCCCTCCGGGTACGCGGCGACCGTGCACGTCGAAGCGGGACACCTCGCGTCCCGGCTGCGGGCCGCCGGGGTGTCCGCCGAGGCGGCGCTGGCCGCCGCCTCGGCGATCCTGCTGGCCCGCTGCGGCGGACCGGCCGAGGCCGACCTGCTGGTCGCGGGCCCGGAGCCGGTGGCCGTGCGGCTGGCGGTGGACGAGGCGGGCTCCGGTTCCGCCGCGCTCCGGGCCGCCGTGCGGGCCGTCGCCGCCGGCACACCGGCCGGACCGGAAACCCGGGCGGCGCTCGCGGTGGCCGCCGCCCCGCGGCGCGTGCCGGCGCGGATCGGCGCGTTCGAGGTGACGCCCGTCCGGGTCGCCGACGGCGTGAGCCGGCACGAGCTGCTGGTGCTGCTCGGCCCCGACGGGCTCGAACTCGACTACGACACCGGCCTGTTCGAGGAGGAGGCGGCGGCGGCGTTCGCCCACCGGCTGCTCGCCGTCCTCGCCGCGCTCCTCGACGACCGTCCGGTGCGCACCGTCACCGGTCTCGCGGAGCGCGAGCACGCCGAGCTCGGCGCCTGGTCGCGCGGCGCGGACCTCCCGTTCGAGGACACCTGTCTGCACACCCTCGTCGGGCGCCACGCGCAGCGGTCCCCGGACGCCGTCGCGGTCGTCTGCGGGGAGCGGGAACTGACGCACCGGGAACTCGACACCCGGGCCGCCCGCCTGGCCGCGCTGCTGCACCGCCACGGCATCGGCCGCGGTTCGCTGGTGGCGCTGATGGCCGGGCGCAGCGCCGATTCGGTGGTCGCGATGCTCGGCGCGCTGAAGGCCGGCGCCGCGTACCTCCCGATCGAGCCGACCCACCCGGCGGAGCGTATCCGCCACATCCTGCGCGACTCCGGCGCCCTGGCGCTGATCGCGGACGAACCCCCTGGCTTCGACCTGCCGGTGCCGCTGCTCCGCCCGGCCGACGCCGCCGGGCTTCCGGCCCGTTCCCCGCTGGTGCGGGTGACGCCGGACGACACCGCGTACGTCATCTACACCTCCGGTTCGACCGGCGCGCCGAAGGGCATCGCCGTCCACCACGGGGCGATCGTCGCCTCCACGGCCGCCCGGGCCGCGGCCGGTCCGGCTCCCGGGCGGGATCTGGTGCTGCCGCCGCTGTGCTTCGACGGCGCGGCGGGCGGCATGTTCTGGGCGCTGGCCAACGGCGGCGCGGTCGTGCTGCCGACCGAGACCGAGGCGCACGATCCGCACGCCCTGCGCGGCCTGCTGGAGCGGGCCGCCGTCACCCACGTGCATGCCGTGCCCTCGCACTACCGGATCCTGCTGCAGGTCGCGGACCCGGCGGCGCTGGCCCGCCTGGTGATGGTCGCGGTCGGCGGCGAGCCGCTCACCGCGGACCTGGTGGCCGAGCACCTGCGGTGCTGTCCGGGTGCCCCGCTGTTCAACGACTACGGGCCGACGGAGTGCGCGGTGTGGGCCACCACGCACCGGTGCGGGCCCGCCGAGGCGGCGGGGGCGGCGATCCCGATCGGCCGCCCGGTGCCCAACTACCGCGTCCATGTGCTCGATTCGCAGCTGCGGCCGGTGCCGCCGGGGGTGGCCGGGGAGATCTTCCTCGGCGGCCCGGGGGTGGCTCTCGGTTACCACGGCCGGCCCGCGCTCACCGCGGAGCGGTTCCTGCCGGACCCGTTCGCGCCGGGCCGCCGTCTCTACCGGACCGGGGACCGCGGTCTGTGGTCGCCCACCGGCCGGCTGCTCATCCTCGGGCGGGTCGACCACCAGGTGAAGGTGCGCGGGTACCGGATCGAGCTGGGCGAGGTCGAGTCCGCGGTGGGCCGGCATCCGGCGGTCGCCGAGTGTGCCGTGCGGCTGCACGGGCAGGGCGCGGCGGAGCGGCTGGTGGCGTTCGTGGCCCTGCGGCCCGCGGCGCCGGACGGCGGGGCGTCGGGCGCCGCCGGTGCGGCCGCCCTGCTGCGCCGGGCGCTCGCCGAGTCGCTGCCCGCGCCGATGCGGCCGGACCACATCGTGGTGCTGCCCGCACTGCCCCGGACTCCGGGCGGAAAGATTGACTCACAGGCGCTTCGGGGCATGGCGATCTCCGGCACGCGGAATTGACATCCGACCGATTCGAACAAACGAACAACCAGCGGCGCCGCAGGCAGCTGGAAGGTAAAGTGATGGATCAGGACGAGCAAAGCCGGAGAGCCACGGCCATCGACCTACCCCACGCCAACCTGCTTCATGCAGGGAACCTCACTGATCGTTGACACTACGTCAGTTGACGGAGTCAGGTGCCAACCCGGGTATGGACATGACAGCTTGTCCATTCTAGGATCCCTTTTCGGCCGTGTATCCCACGCACCCGTGGAGGATTGGCTCCGATGCAGCAAAAGGCTCTCTCCCCGACGTCCGGCCTTTTCACCGAGGAAACCCATCGCAATGGCCGCGACATATCATTTCGAATTCTCGGCCCCTTACAGGTCGTCATTGGCGGAAACACCGTCCGGGTCGGACGGAACCGCCAGCTGACCGTCCTCGCCGTACTCCTGCTCAACGCCAACAAGATCGTCCCGGTCAGCTCGCTGATCGACGCCGTCTGGCGCGCCGAACCACCGGCCACCGCCGACAAGCAGATCCAGACCTGCGTCTGGCGGCTGCGCAACGCCTTCGCCGCCGCCGGCGCCCCGGTCGACCTGATCGAGACCGAACAGGGCGGCTACCGCATCCGGCTCGGCGCCGAGGACCTCGACGCGGACGCCTTCGAGAAGACCGTCCGGCGGGCCCGCGACCTCGCCGCCGCCGGCCACCTGGAGGACGCCGCCGACGAGTACCAGAGCGCCCTCGCGCTCTTCCGCGGCCAGCCGCTCGCCGACCTCTCCGGCCCGCTCACCTACACCGTGGCCGCGCACTGGGAGGAACGCCGGTTCGCCGTCCTGGAGGAATGGCTGGACGTCGGGCTCGCGCTCGGCCGGCACGCCGAGCTGATCAGCGAACTCAAGCCGCTGGTCGCCGAGTTCCCGATGCGCGAGCGGCTCTGCGCGCAGCTGATGACGGCGCTCTACCAGTCCCAGCGGCGGGCCGAGGCGCTGCACGTCTACCGGGCCGGCCGGCACGCGCTGATCACCAAGCTCGGCCTCGAACCCGGCGCCCGGCTCCAGGAACTGCACCAGCAGATCCTGGCCGGCGAGGGCGTGGCGCCCCCGCCCACCGCCCACCGGACCCCGCGGCCCGACAAGACCCCCGCCCAACTTCCGCCCCGGGTCACCGACTTCGCGGGCCGAAGCGACATCTCCGAACGGATCGGCTGGGACTTACAGGCCGTCGGCGCCCCCCGGGTGATCGCCCTGGTGGGCTGCGCCGGTTCCGGCAAGACCGCGCTCGCCGTGCACGTCGGGCACAGCCTCCAGCAGCACTTCCCCGACGGCCAGCTCTACGCGGACCTGCGCGGCCAGTCCGAGCCGGTGCCCCCGCAGGAGGTGCTGCGCGGCTTCCTCGACGCCCTCGGCGTCCCCGTCCAGCGGATCCCCGCCGGACTCGCCGCCCGTGCCGCGCTGTTCCGCAGCGTCACCGCCTCCAAGCGGCTGCTGATCGTGCTCGACGACGTCTCCGAGAGCACCCGCTACGAGGCGCTGCTGCCGAGCGGCGAGAGCGCCGTCCTGTGCACCGGCCGCACCAGCCTGCTCAAGATCCCCGGCCTCACCGAGTACTGCCTCGACGGCCTGCCCGGCAACGAGGCGGTGGACCTGCTCGCCTCGCTCGTCGGCGTGGAACGGGTCTTCGCCGAGGTGGACAGCGCCCGGCGGATCGTCGACCTGTGCGGCCGCCTGCCGCTCGCCATCCGGGCCGCGGGCGCCCGGCTGCGCGCCCGCCCCCGGCACAGCCTGCGCAGCTTCGTCGACCGGCTCACCGGCAGCCGCGACCGGATCGCCGAACTCTCCATCGGTTCCCTGGACATGGGCGCCCGGCTGGCCTCCACCCTCGACCAGCTGCCGCTCGGCGGCTACCGGCTCTGGCTGCGGCTCAGCCTGTGCGAACTCGCCTCCATCCCGGAGTACGTGGCCTACGCCGTCGCCGACCGGCCGGAGGAGGACACCCAGCGGCTGCTCGACCAGCTGGTCGGCCAGCACCTGCTGACCGTCGCCCCCGGCGAGGTCGCCGACGGCCCCCAGTACGCGTTCAACCCGCTCGTCCGCGACCACGCCCGGCAGCGCGCCGAGGCCGAACTCGGCGCCGCGATCGGCCGGGACGTCGCCGAGCAGATCGCCGACGCCGTGTTCCACCGGCGCGAGCCCGCCCATGACAGCCACCGACCGTACCGCCGCCGCGAGGAGCCCACCGTCTATGACAGTCAAGCGGTCTGACCTCACGCCGGTCGAACCCGTCACCCCCACCGGGGCGCCGCCCGGCCCGCCCCGCCGCGGCTCGCCCGCGCCGGCCGCCCGCTGGGCCTTCCCCGTCACCGTCCTGGTCCTCGCCGCGCTCTGCGCGGCCCTGACCGCCTGGCAGGACCGGCTGCCCGCCCCGCGCGACGAGAACGCGCCCGCCCTGAGCTTCTCCGCCGCCCGCGCCGTCGACCAGGTCCGCGCGATCGCCACCGAGCCGCGCCCCAGCGGCTCCCCCGCCCACACCCAGGTCCGCGCGGACCTGGTCCGCAAGCTCACCGAACTCGGCCTGGAGACCCGGGTGCAGACCGGCTCGTCCGTCGCCCACATGCCCGACCTCTCCCCCACCGGCGCCGACTCCCGCTACGCCGGACTGCGGGTGGACAACGTGGTCGCCCGGCTGCCGGGCTCCGCGAACACCCGGCCCATCGCCCTGGTCACCCACTACGACTCCACCGAGGCCGGCCCCGGCGCCAACGACGCCGGGGTCCCGGTCGCGGTCCTGCTGGAGACCGCCCGCGCGCTGCGCGCCGGACCGGCGCCCCGCAACGACGTCCTGTTCGTCTTCACCGACGCCGAGGAGAGCGGCCTGCTCGGCTCCCGGGCCCTGGTGGACGCCCCGGAGTTCCTGCCGCCCGACGCGCTGGTGCTCAACTTCGAGGCCCGCGGCAGCCGCGGCCCCAGTCTGATGTTCGAGACCGGCCCAGACGCCGCCTGGCTGGTCGACACGCTCGCCGGCCACGTGCCGTCCGCCCGCACCAGCTCGCTGCTCGACGCCGCCTACGGCTACCTGCCCAACCTCACCGACTTCACCGTCTTCAAGCAGGCCGGCCACCAGGGCCTCAACCTGGCCTACCTGGACGGCTACACGGCGTACCACAGCGCCGACGACACCCCCGACCGGGTCGACCCGGCGACCGTCCAGCACCAGGGCGAACAGGCGCTCGGCCTGGCCCGCGCCCTCGGCTCCGCCGACCTCGCACACCCGCCCTCCGGCGACTCCGTCTACTTCCAGGCGGCCGGCCTGTACCTCGCCTACCCGGCCGGCTCCGCACTGCCCGCCGCGCTCGCCACCGCGGCCCTCGGGCTGTTCCTGCTGCTGCGGCTGCGCGCCCGGGCAGGCCTCTCGCTCGCCCGGACCGCCGCCGGGCTGGCGCTGGCCCTCGGCCAGCTGCTGCTCGCCGCCGGCGCCGCGTTCGCGCTGGCACCCCTGGTGGCCTCCCGGCACGCCGAGTTCGGCGCCTACGGCGACATCGCGGACCACGGCCTGGCGCTCGCCGGGTTCCTGCTGCTCACCCTCGCCCTGGGCGCGGCCGCCGCGCTGCTCGCCCGGCGCCGGATCGACGCCCGCCACCAGGCCGCCGGGGCGATCGCGCTCTGGGTGCTGCTGGCCTGCGCCTCCGCCGTCGTCCTGCCGGGCGGCAGCCACGTGTTCACCTGGCCCGCGCTCGGGCTGGTCGCGGCCGCCGCCCTGCTCACCTCCCGCGCCGGTGCGACGGTGGCCGGACGGGTGGCGGGCGCCGCGCTCGCCGTCCTCCCGCTCGGCCTGCTGGTGGTCCCGCTCGTGCCGCTGCTCACCGACGCCCTCGGGCTCGGCCTGGTGGCCGTTCCGGTGGCGGTCGCGGCCCTGATGACGGCCCTGCTGCCGCCCGTCCTGCCGCCGCTGCCCCGGCGCACGCGGCCGCTGGTTCCGGCCGCGGCGGCGCTCGTCGCCGCCGCCGTCCTCGCGGCCGGTGCGCTGATCCCGCCGCCGCAGCCGTACCGGGAACGGGCGAACGCGCTGTACCTGCTGGACGCCGACCGGGGCACCGCCACCTGGCTGAGCGACTCGCCGCCGGACGCCTGGAGCGACCGGCTGCTGCCGGACCCCGATCCGGTCTCCGTCGCCGACCTCTGGCCCGGCTGGCGCGTCCCCGTCCGGCGGGCCGGGGCGCCGGTGCTGCCGCTCGCGGCGCCGGAGGTCACCGTGACGCCCGTCCCGGGCGGGCCGGGGGACGGGCGGCGGGTCTCCGTCCGGGCGGTGTCGAAGCGCGGCGCCCCCGAGCTGGTGCTGCTGGTGACGGGCGCGGCGGTGCGCGGCTACGCGCTCGACGGCGTGCCGGGGTGGCACGCGGACACCCCGGCCGGGAACCCGCCGTGGGAACTGTGGATCCACCGGGTACCGGCGGACGGCGCCGGGCTGCTGCTCGACCTCGGGCCCGGCCCGGCCACGCTGAAGGTCATCGACCGCACCCCGGGCCTGCCCGCACCGGACGGCACACCGCTCGCCGGGCCGCGCCCGCCGGCCCTCGGCGTGGCCGCGTTCGGCGAGGCGGCGATGGTGTCCGTCACCCGCTCGCTGGACTGAGCCCCCGAAACACACCGTGGCCCGGCCGCCGACTTCGGCGACCGGGCCACGGTGTACCCGCGGGTCAGGAAACGGCGCCCGGCAGCCGGGCGGCGACCTTCTCGGCCGCCGTCTTCACGTCGGTGCACACCTGCGGCGTCATCGCGGTGGTGCGCCCGAGGCGCAGCTCGATGCTGGAGTGCTCGCCGCTGTCCAGGAACACCTTGCAGACGCCGTTCAGGGCGCCCATCAGCATCACCGCGGATTTGCCGTGGAACTGCAGTTCCGTCCGGGTGCCGTCGCCGGTGGCGGCGTCGGCGAGCGGGCGGTCGTCCAGCATCAGGGTGAGGGTGCCGAAGCGGTACTTGTAGGAGGAACAGCCGCGGTCGCTCAGCCCGCTCACCGAGGGTTCGCCGAGGCCGAGTTCGACGGAGACGGGCCGCAGCATCTTGCAGGCCGGTGGCTCGTCGGGGTGTGCCTGGTCGGTGGCGGGCGTGGCGGTCGAGCAGGAGGCCAGGGTCAGGGTGGCGGCGGCGACGGCTGCCGCGGTGAGGACGTTCCGGGCGCGGGGACGGTCCATGGGGTGGTTCGCTCCGATCTGTCCGGTGAGCGGGTGGGAGGTTCGTGCGGGTCAGCGTTCGAGGACGGCGCAGGCCCAGTGCATCCCCCGGCCGTTGGCCGCGAGCGCGACGAGGTCGCCGGGCGCGAGTGCGCCCGTCTCCTCCAGCCTGGCCAGGCAGAACAGGTGGTCGGCCGCGCCGAAGTGCCCGTTCTCGGCGGCGGTTTCGGCGTTGGTGCGCTCCAGCGGCACGCCGATCAGTGCGGCCTGTGCGGCGAGCACGCGGGCGTTGTCGTTGAGCAGGACGAGCCGCGCGAGGTCCTCCTCGGCGCAGCCGGCCCGGCGGCAGGCGCGGTGCACGGCGCGGGCGGTGCGTTCGTCGATCTCCTCGGCGAACGCGGCGACTTCCTCGGCGTCGTTGCCGAAGTGCTCGACGACGTCCCACGCGTCGCGCACGGCGGGTGTCTCGGTGCCGGGCGCGAAGGGCCGGCGGGCGCCGCCGATGTCCATCCGGAAGAAGTCGGCGTAGCGGCCGTCGCTCTCCGCGTAGGAGGCCCGCCAGCGAAGGCCGGGCGCGCCGCGCACGGCGACGGCCGCGGCGGCGCCGTCGGAGAACAGCAGCGAGTGGGTGTCGAGCCGGTTCCAGTAGGCGTCGACGGTGCGGTTGGCGCCGATCACCAGCGCGGTGCGGTAGTCGGGGTGGGTGGCGAAGCGTCCGGCCACGGTGTCCAGGGCGGTGACGCCGCCGACGCAGCCCTGGTCGACCAGCACGGCCTCGGCCCGGCTCAGACCGAGGGCCCACTGGACCCGGGCCGCCGCGTCCCAGTACAGGTGGTCGGCCAGGTCGGTGAGGGCGACGACGAGCAGGTCCACGTCGCGCGGCTCGACACCCGCGAGGGCCTTCGCGCCCGCCTCGATCGCCAGGTCGGTGACGCTCACCTCGGGCCGGGCCCGGTGGATGTGCCGGTAGCCGTAGCCGAGGACGCGCTCGACGTCCTCGGTGTATTCGGCGACGACGTCCCGGACGGCGGCCTTCTCCCCGGTGGCGACGCCGAAGGCGGTCAACCCGTAGTCCACTGGCACTCCTCTCCTGGTCTGGTTCATTCGGTGAGTTTGGCGAGTTGCTGGGGGTCGCTCAGGCCCTCGGCGACAGTGCGCAGGAACGCGACGGCGTCCCGGCCGTTGACCACCCGGTGGTCGTGGGCGAGGCCGAGCGTGACGACGTTCGCGGCCACCGGCCCGTCGTCGGACGGGACGAGGCGGCGCACCGGGCCGGCGATCGAGACCATGCACAGCTGGGGCCACATCACGATCGGCCGGACCAGCAGCACGCCGGGTTCGAGGTTCAGCGAGACGGTGAGGGCGCCGCCGGAGAGCTCGCCGGCGGTGAACTCGCCCCGGTAGGCCTTGAGCCTGAACTCCATGAGGTCGTCGGCGAGTTCGGCGAGCGGTCGGGCGGCGCAGTCGCGCAGGACGGGCGTGTAGAGGCCGTTCCCTGTGTCGACGGTGACGGCGATGTCGGCGCGTTCGGCGAGTTCCACGGTCCGCTCGTCCAGCAGGGTGCCGAACAGGTGCGGGAAGGCGGGCCGGGCGGCGGCCACCGCCCGGACCAGCAGTTCGGGCAGGCCTACCTCGGCGTCGGTCTCCTCGGACACCGCCCGGAGCCGTTCCAGCGCCGCGTCCACCCGCACCTCGACGGCGGCGAACGCGGCGGGCACCTCGCGGTGGGCCCGGGTGACGACGGCCGCGGTGCCCTGCTGGACCCGGTCCAGCCGGTAGGTGCGGTCGGCGGGCGCGGCCGACTCCGGTTCCTCGGCCGGGAGTTCGGCCGGAGCCGGTTCGTCCTGCGGCGCGGCGAACAGTTCGGCCAGCGGCTCCGCCACCCCGAGTTCGCTGCCGGTCTGCGCGAGCACCCGCAGGTACCCCGACGCGGGGGCGGTGATCTCCTCGACGGCCTTGGAGGTCTCCACGTCCAGCAGTGGCTCGCCCTCCTCGACGTACCCGCCGTCGGGGACGTGCCACTCCAGGACCAGGTAGGCGGTGTCGTTGTTGTTGAGCTTCGGCATCACCACCGGCACCCCGGCGAGCCGCCCGGCTTCCTCAACAGCCTCCGGCCTCAACGGAGTTGGCGTGACCTCGGGCAGCGCCCGGCCCAGCTCCGCCGCGATCCGCGCCGCCCCGAGCAGCACCTCGGCCTCCAGGTGCGGCGCGGTCGGCACCACCGAGTCGGCCGAGGAGAGCAGCAGCACGGGGGCGCGCAGCTCCGCCCACGCCTGCCGGTGGATCCGGGCCGCGACGTCGGCGCCCCAGGTGCCGCCCTCGGTGCTCTCCTCCGCCACGGCAACCAGCCGGGCGCCGGTGATCAGCGGCAGCACCGGCTCCAGGTCCAGCGGGTGCAGCCGTGCCGGGACCAGCAGGTGGACGGTGGCGCCGCGCTCGCGCAGCAGGTGCGCGGCCTCGATGGCCCGGTGCGCCATGCCGCCCGGACAGAGCAGCACGACGTCGGCGGGGCCGCCGTCCGCAGGCGCGACGTGCGCCCATCCGGCCGGGCCGCCGAGCAGTTGGAAGGCGAAGTGCCCGTCCACCACGCCGTCGCGGTACAGCCGGCGGGTGTAGAGGACCTTGTCCTCGAACAGCATCGACGGGCCCCGGTCGAGGCCCTCCTTCAGCAGCGCGTACGGGTCGTGGAACGGCGTCGTCTCGTACAGCGCCAGGTTCGGGATGCCGAGGAAGTGCTTCTGCACGCTCTGGCTGTGCGTCGGCCCGTAGCCGCGGTTGCCGCCGACCGGGCAGCGGACCACGACCGGCATCGGCACCCGCTCGCCGTACATGGTCACCGACTTGGAGATCAGGTTGAGCACCGGGTCGAAGGCGAGCGCGGCGAAGTCGCCGAACATCATCTCGACCACGGCCTCGTCGCCCGCGAGGGCCAGCCCGCCGGCGACGCCCGCGATGCCGCCCTCGCTCAGCGGTGTGGTCAGCACCCGGTCGGGGTGGCGGGTGGACAGGCCGCGGGTCGCCTTGAAGGCGCCGCCGTAGGGGTCGAGGACGTCCTCGCCGAGCAGGTGGAGGGTGGGCCGTTCGTCGAAGAGCCGGTGCAGGGCCCGGTTGAGCGCCTCCACTACGCGGGGTGCGGGCCCGGTCATGACGCCTTCTCCCGTCCGTCGCGGGCGAGCACGTCGCGCAGCGCGCGGACGGAGCGGCAGGCCCGCGCCTCCCGGGCGGTGAGCCGCAGGCCGTACTCCTGTTCCACCCGGGCGACGATCTGCACCTGGGTCAGGCTGGTCCAGGCCGCGGTGGTCGCGGCGCCGGTCTCCTCGGTCACCTCGGTGGCCGGGATCCGGAGCACGTCGGCCACCAGGTCGGTCAGTTCGGTCATCGGTACCACCCAGCTCCTCGTGTCCGGTGTCATGCCTGCGCGTCGGCCGTGCCGGGGCCCGCCGCGGTCCACACGGACGGTGGCCGCGCCTCGACTTCGCGGGCCATCTGCTCCAGGTCGGCGCGGATCAGCTCGTCGAGTTCCCGGAACGGCTCGCCGAGCCGTTCGGCCAGCTCCCGGTGCCAGTCGTCGACCCACAGCGCGGCCACGTCCGCGTCCGGCCGGGTGTCGTCGCCCTTGCTGTGCGGGCCGAGCCGGCGGGTGGTGAACTGCACGACGGCGGGCCGGTGTTGCTCCCGTACGCGGCGGACCAGCGGGGCCAGTCGAGCGCGGATCGCGGGGATGTCGTGGCCGGTGATCTCCAGGAAGTCCAGCCCGAACGCGGCGGCGCGGTCGGCGATGCTGCCCGCCAACTGGAGCTCGGTGGGCGTGGATTGGGCGATCCCGTTGTGCTCGACGATCACCAGCACCGGCACCTGCCACAGCACGGCCATGTTGAGCGCCTCGTACACCGCGCCCTCGCCCCAGGTGCCGTCGCCGGTGAACACGGCGGCGATCCGGCCGTCCCCCACCCGCTTGCAGTGCAGGCCGAGCCCGACGGCGAGCGGCAGGCTCTCGCCCTGCACGCCCGTCGACAGGTAGCGTCCGCGCCGGATGTGCTGGCTGCCGCCGACGCCCGAACACACCGCGCCCGCACGGCCGGTGATCTCCGCGAGCAGGCCGGCCGGGTCGCGGAACAGCGCCAGGTAGTGGCCGTGGCCGCGGTGGTTGCTCAGCACGAAGTCCTCGGCCAGCAGCGGCGCGAGGGCCACCGGGACGTACTCCTGGCCGAGGCAGGTGTGGGTGGTCCCGTTCAGCCGGCCCTCGGAGAACATCCGCAGCAGCAGCGTCTCGAAGTGCCGGATGCCCAGCAGCGCTTCGAGGTCCTCGGCGTCCGGCACACCCGCCGGCGACGACGTTTCAGCGGTCATGGCGCGACAACTCCCGCGAACTGGGCGGCCCGGACGCCCGGACGGCCTCGACGACATGCACTCCACCTGCGCACCACTTGATCGGCCGCCACGCTAACGGCCGCCGTTCTCAATCCGGTTCACGAACCGCTCTCACCGTGCCGACCCCGGCTCTCCGGCAACTCTCACCCCGATCTCAGCCCGTTGCGCCCGCCGTGAGCGGCCGCCTTAACTGATCGGGCGGCGGCGCGCCGGCAGCGGTCCCACCTGCCGGCGCGCCGCCGCCTCCGGTCCGCCCCGCCGATCCGTAGGAGTCAGCAGATGCCGCCCTCCCCCCAGGTGCTCGTCGTCGGCGCCGGCCCCACCGGACTGGCGCTCGCGGCGGAGCTCGCCGCCTTCGGCATCTCCTGCCACGTCGTCGACAAGCGCGCCGGCCGCAGCCCGCTGTCCCGGGCCTGCACCGTCGAGCCGCGCACGCTGGAGCTGCTGGACATGCGCGGGCGCGCCGACGACGTGCTGAAGTGGGGCCGGGAGTGCCCGCACCCGCCGCTCGGCAACGAGGACGGCCACCTCGACTACGGCCTGCTCGACACGACTTTCCCGTTCAGCCTGTCCATCCCGCAGACCCGGACCGAGGAGGCCCTGCAGCTCGCCGCCGAGAAGGCCGGCGCGGTGCTGCTGCCCGGCACCGAGCTGACGGGGCTGCGCCAGGACGACACCGGCGTCGAGGTGGAGCTGACCGGCCCGCACGGCCCGCGGGTCGAACGGGCGCGGTACGTCGTCGGCTGCGACGGCGTCAACAGCACCGTCCGGCAGGTGATCGGCGTCGAGTACGACGGCTGGCACTACGACGAGTCGCTGATGATGGGCGACGCCCGGCTGTCGAACCCGCCGGGCCCGGCCGAGTACGCGCGGATCACCCGGCGCGGGATGGCGGCGCTGTTCCCGTTCCAGGACGGCACCTACCGGGTGATCGTGCTCGACCGGCAGAAGTTCTCCGTTCCCGCGGACGAGCCGCTGACCCTGGAGGACCTGAGCGAGAGCTGCGCGGCCGTCCTCGGGACGGACATCGGCCTGCACAGCCCGCTGTGGCTGTCGCGTTTCCGCAGTTCGCAGCGGCACGCGAAGCGCTACCGGGTCGGCCGGGTGCTGCTCGCGGGGGACGCGGCGCACACCCACATCCCGTCCGGCGGGCAGGGGTTGCAGACCGGTATCCAGGACGCGTTCAACCTCGGCTGGAAGCTGCGGGCCGTCCTCGCCGGGTGGGCGCCGGAGGAGCTGATCGACAGTTACGAGGCGGAGCGGCACCCGATCGCGGCGGAGACGCTGCGCAAGACCGACCTGTCGTTCCGGTTCGAGACCTCGGACAGCGCGACGGCCCGCCTGATGCGCCGGGCCGCCATGTGGTCGATGCGGATCCGCCCGGTGCACCGGCTCAACGTCGAACACCTGTCGGGCCTGCGCCTGCGCTACCCGTCCGGCGGGCAGGGCCGGTGGGCCGGCCGGCGCGTCCCGGACCGGCCGCTCGCCTCGCCGCAGGGCCCCCTCTACGGGCTGTTCCGCGACGGCGGGTTCGTCCTGCTCGGCACCGACAGCTGCCCGCCGGCCGCCGCCCCGTGGGCGGACCGGCTGCGCACGGGCGTGCTCGCCGAACCGCTCGGCGGCGGGTGGCCCCGGTACGTCCTGGTGCGGCCGGACGGCTACGTCGCCTGGGCCGGGCCGGTGGCGGACAACGGGCTGGCCGCGGCACTGCGCCGCTGGTGCGGTACGCCGGCGCCGGCCGCCCGCTGATCCGGGCCGGGAGTCCGCCGTGTCCTCCGCGCTCTTCACCGCCCTCGTGGTCCCCGCCCTCGCCGCCGTCCACTACTGGGTGTGGCGGCGCGTCGTCCGCGACACCACCGCCCCCCGCGGCTGGCCGCGCCGGGCCGGGACGGCGCTGCTGGTGCTGCTCGGCCTGCTGCTGGTGGCCGCGCCGCCGGCCGACGGCGCGCTGCCGAAGCCGCTGGCGCAGGCCGTCGGCTGGCCGGGCTTCGTGTGGATGGCCGGGATCCTGTACCTGGGCTTCGCGCTGCTGGTCGCCGAGGCCGTCCGCCCGCTGCTGCTGCGCGCCGCCCGCCGCGGCGCCCCCGGCCTGGACCCGTCCCGCCGGCTGTTCGTCAACCGCTCGCTCGCGCTGGCCGCCGGCGCCGCCGCGGCCGCGACCGTCGGCTACGGCGCGGCCACCGCCCTCGGCCCGCCCACCATCAAGCGGCTGACCGTTCCGCTGGCCCGGCTCGACCCGCGGGCCGACGGTTTCCGGATCGCGGTCGTCAGCGACATCCACCTCAACAGCCTGGTCGGCCGCGCCCGCGCCCGGCAGATCGCCGACCTGGTCAACGGCACCCGGCCCGACCTGATCGCCGTCGTCGGCGACCTGGTCGAGGACGCCGGCGTGGCCGAGTTCGGGCCGGAGGTGGCGCCGCTCGCCCGGCTCAGCGCGCCGTACGGCGCGTACTTCGTCACCGGCAACCACGAGCACTACTCGGGCGCCCGGCAGTGGATCGACTTCGTCCGCGGCCTCGGGCTGCGCCCGCTGGTGAACGAACGCGTCGCACTGCCCGGCTTCGACCTCGCGGGCGTGAACGACGCCAGCGGCACCGACGAGGGACTCGGCCCCGACTACGCGGCCGCGCTCGACGGCCGCGACCCGGGCCGGGCCGTGGTGCTGCTCGCCCATCAGCCGGTGCAGGTCCACGAGGCGGTGAAGCACGGCGTCGACCTTCAGCTGTCCGGCCACACCCACGGCGGCCAGCTGTGGCCGTTCAACCACCTGTCGCGGCTGGCCAATCCGGCCGTCGCCGGGCTGCACCGGTTCGGTGACACCCTGCTCTACGTCACCCGCGGCACCGGCTTCTGGGGCCCGCCGGTGCGCCTGGGCGCGGAGCCGGACATCACCGTCATCACGCTGACCGTTCCCCGCCCCTGACCGGCCGGGCCCGGCGGCGCCGGAGCCGCCGAGCCCGCCCGCTCCGCTCAGCCCAGCAGCGGCTCACCGGCCATGTACCGGCGGAAGAAGCCCGCCGTCGGCGTGTCGGCCCGCGCGACGTCCTCCGGCGCGCCCTCCGCCACCACGGCCCCGCCGGCCGGGCCCGCGCCCGGCCCGAGGTCGATCACCCAGTCCGCCGACGCGGCCACCGGGATGTCGTGCTCGGCGACGACCACGGTGTTGCCGGAGTCCAGCAGGACGTCGAACGCGTCCACCATCCGCTGGATGTCGGACGGGTGCAGGCCCGAGACCGGCTCGTCGAGCACCACCAGACCGGCCTTGCCCTTCGCCGAGCCGCGCTGGATCGCGGACGCCAGCTTCAGCCGCTGCGCCTCACCGCCCGACAACTCGGTCGCGCTCTGGCCGAGTTGCAGGTAGCCGAGGCCGACCCGCTCCAGGGCCTCCAGCGTCTCGGCGAGCTGCTTGGGGCCGGTCAGCCGCTTGACCGCCTCGGCGATGGTCAGCTCCAGCACGCCGTCGATGGTCAGGCCCTGGTAGGTGATCTCCAGCGCCTCCGGCTTGTACCGGCGGCCGTCGCACTCGTCGCACACCACCCACACGTCCGGCAGGAAGTGCATGTCGACGAGCTTGCGCCCGTACCCCGTGCACACCTCGCAGCGGCCGCCGTTCGCGGTGTTGAACGAGAACCAGGAGGCGTTGACCTTGCGCCGGCGGGCCTCCTCGGTCTCCGCGAACAGCTTGCGCACCAGGTCGAAGGCCTTGCTGTAGGTGGCCGGGTTGGAGCGCGGGGTGCGGCCGATCGGCTCCTGGTCGACCACGGCGACCCAGCTGAACGCGTCGGTGCCGCTCACCGTGCGCACGGTCTCGGCCGCCTCGCCGCTCAGCGCCGCCTCGACGCCCGCGCCGAGCGCGCCGAGCAGGCTGCTCTTCCCGCTGCCGCTGACGCCGGTCAGGCAGGTGAGCCGCCCGACCGGGAACCGGACCCGCTCCGCCGTCACGTTGTGCGCGCGCAGCCCGTGCAGCTCGACCCAGCCCGACCGTTCGCCGACCGGACGGCGCTCGCGCCGCAGCCGAGGACCGTCCCCGGCCAGGTAGCGGCCGGTCAGCGACAACGGGTGCGCGGCCGCCTCGGCGGGCTTGCCCGACACGATCACCTCGCCGCCGAGCCGGCCCGCGCCCGGACCCATGTCCACCACCCAGTCGGCCCGGGCGATCAGCTCCGGGTCGTGCTCGACCAGCAGCACGGTGTTCCCGGCCTCGCGCAACTCCAGTGCGATGTCCAGCAGATGCGCCTTGTCGGCCGGGTGCAGGCCGGTACCCGGCTCGTCCAGGACGAAGATGATCCCGCTCAGCTCGGTGCTCAACTGCGCGGCCAGCCGCGTCCGCTGGAGTTCGCCGCCGGACAGCGTGGCCGCGCTCCGGGTCAGCTGGAGGTGCGAGAGGCCGAGCCGGTCCAGCACGCCCAGCCGACGGACCAGGTCCAGCAGCAGCGGCTCGCCCACCTCCCGCTGCGCCGCGCCCAGTTGGGCCACCACGTCACCGGCCCACTGACGGACCGCCCGCACGTCCACCTCCAGCAGCTCGGGGTAGGTGAGCCCGCCCAGCCGGATCGTCCGCGCCGCGTCGCCGTACCCGGTGCCGCCGCAGGCCTCGCACGCGACCTTGCGCATGTACGGCAGATACCGCTGCTTGGCGCTCGGCGTACTGGCGTTCGCGAAGACCCGCTCCACCTCCGCGAGGGCGCCGCGCAGCGGCTGGGTGGAGGTGTACGTCCACGACGCCGACTCGTTCTTGTTCGGCATGTCGACGGTCGCCTCGATCACCTCGTCACCCGTGCCGTACAGCACGCAGTGCCGGAACTCCTCCGGCAGCTCCCGCCACGGCTGCTTGAGGTCCACCCCGCGCTTCTCGGCCAGCGCCGGGACGAACGCGTGCTCGCCGGAGCGCCACTTGGCGTACCAGGGCGACGCCCCGTCGAACAGCGGCCGGTCCGGATCGGTGATGACCAGCTCCACCTGCGCCTGCCAGCGCCCGCCCACACCATGGCAGTTGGGGCAGTTTCCCTCCGGCGAGTGACGGTCGAAGTGCGCGGTCGACAGGTGCTCGGGCAGCCCCGCCGCATCCGGCCCGATCCCCGGCAGCCGCGAGTACAGCAGCCCGAGGTGACCGTCGATCCCGGTGATCGTCGCCACCGTGGACCGCGGATTGCGGTTCAGCCGCCGCTGATCGACCGCCAGGGTCGCGCCGAGCCCCAGGATCCGGTCCACCTTCGGCCGGTTCCGCTGCGTGATGTACTGCCGCACGAACGGCGAAAGACCCTCCAGGTAGCGCAGTTGCGCCTCGCTGTGGATGGTGTCGATCGCCAGCGAGGTCTTCCCGCTGCCGCTCACGCCCGTGAAGGCGACCACCTGCCCCTTGGGGATTCTCACCGTGACATCGCGGAGGTTGTTGGTACGCGCGCCCACCACGTCGATGGTGTCGTTCTGCCGTGCGGATCCAGTCATCGTTGCTGCCTCATCTCGCAGCGGTGACTTTTCCGTGTGGCGAAGTCACCGCAATCGGAAATCCCGGGGATGCTCGCCCCGAACGCCCCGGGCGCGCCGAAGGGCGCCTACCGGTCAAGGCACTCACTCTACCCAAGACTTGGCAAAGCCCCGCCACCTCACTCTGCGGGCCAACTGCCTTGATCCACACCACCACTGACGTCGCGTCAGCCGCCGGGCAGGAAGCGGGCACCCGGGCCGGGAGAGCGCTGGACCTCGCCGGGCGGCAGCCGGGTGTGGCCGGCCGCGCAGGCCAGAACGAGGGTGACCGGCTCGCCGCACCCGTCCCCCTCGGCGCCGCGGTGCCGGACGACGACCGACGGCCCCTGCTCGTCGGCGAGGTACTTGTCCCCCCACTCCAGCAGGGCGATCACGGTGGGCCGCAGATCCGCCCCCTTCGCGGTGAGCCGGTACTCGAACCGCTGCCGGTCACCGGGCTCCCGGTACGGCACGCGCTCCAGCACGCCCGCCTCGACCAGGCCGTCGAGCCGGGTGGAGAGCAGGTTGCTGGCGATGCCGAGCCGGGCCCGGAAGTCCCCGAACCGACTCGCCCCGTCGAGGGCCTCGCGCACGATGAGCAGCGACCAGCGTTCGCCGACCACCGCCAGGGCGCGCCCCATCGAGCAGTTCGCCGGGTCGATCCGCCGCTGTTCCTGCTGCTCCCGCTGCTCCTGGTGCTCCTGGTGCTCCGTCATCCCTCGATCCTAGCCCTCCGCGCCCACCTGGGTTGACAATCTCCAGCCAGCTCCGACTAGGCTCCGAGCCACCTGAGTTGAGAAAATAAATCCAGGAGGCCATGGCCATGCCGATGCTCGATGTCCACATCCCGCAGGGCGCGCTGCGCCCGGAGGCCGAGGCAACGCTGCTCGACCGGATCACCGAAATCCTGATCCGCCACGAGGGCTTCGACCCCGCCGACCCGGTCACCCGCTCCGCGTCCTGGCTCTTCCTGCACCGCCCCGCCGCCGTCTACATCGGCGGCCGGCCCGCGGACGCCCCGCACTACAAGGTCGTCCCGTCCGTCCCCGAGGGACAACTCGACGCCGCCAAGCGCGCGGGCGTCGTCGCCGACGTCACCGAGGCCATCCTCGACGCCGAGGACGGCGCCTGGCCCCGCGACCCCGCGCGGATCTGGGTCTTCCCCACCGAAATCCCCGAAGGCCACTGGGGCGGCTTCGGCCGGATCAGGCCCCTCGCCACCATCCTCGCCCGCCTGACCGGCAACGACCCCGCCCGGGCCCGCGCCCTGGCCGCCGAGCGCATCACGGCCAGCCGCACCGAGCGGTCCTCAACGCCCGCGCCGTAGGTCACCCGTGGGCCGTCCCGGCATCGGCCGTCCCGACTCGCCGCCGCTCGCGCGCGATGCCGGTGCGGTGGGAGCGTTCGACGGCCTGGCCCCAGTACGTTCCGGCGATCATGAGCACGGCGCCGAGGGCGGCCCACACGGTGAGCCGTTCGCCGCCGAGACCGATCCCGATCACGACGGCCCAGACCGGTTCGGTGCCCAGCAGGAGGCTGGCCCGACCGGGGGAGGTACGCTGCACCGCCCAGGTCTGGGCGAGGAAGGCGAACACGCTGCAGAACAGGGCGAGATAGACCAGCTGCGACCAGGTGCCGACGCTGCCGCCGGCCAGTTCGGGCAGCTGGGTGGCGGCGGGCACCAGGAACAACGCCGAGCCGACGACGGTCTGAACGGTCGTCAGGTGGAGCGGGTCCATCGGGCTCCGGGCGGTCAGCCGCCCGACGAGCACCACGTGCCCGGCCCGCACCACAGCGGCGGCGAGCACCAGGGCGTCACCGGACCGCAGGGCGTGCAGCCCGGTGCCGGCGGTGAGCAGCCCGACGGCAAGCACGCACAGGCCGGCGGCGACGAAGAACGTCCAGGGCAGCCCGCGACTGCCCGTCGTCCGGTCCAGCAGCGGTGTCAGCACGATGGTCAGACTGATGATCAGTCCGGCGTTCGCGGCGCTGGTGTACGCGACGCCGTAGGTCTCCAACACCAGGACCGCCGCCTGTGTGACTCCCAGCAACGCCCCGGCACGGACCTCCGCGCGGGTCCAACGGCGCGCCCCGCGACGGGCGGTGAGCAGCAGAGCTGCACAGGCGAGTGCCGAGATCGCGTACCGCGCGAACAGCACGCCGGTGACGGGGAGCGCACCGGTGGTCGTCTTGGCCACCAGGTAGCTGGAACCCCAGACCAGCGCGATCAGGAACAGCACCACATCGACACGGCGTGCAGAAGGCATGCCCTCACGCTGCACCACCAGGACGTTGAAGACCATCACGAGCTCCTCAAACGAAGCTGTAGCAGCCCTACACTGTCTGTCCATGGACGAGCGGCAACTCCGGATCCTGCGCGAACTGGGAGAACTCGGCAGCGTCAGTGCGGTCGCCGCGGCCCTGCACGTGACGCCGTCCGCGATCTCCCAGCAACTGCGCCTGCTGCAACGCTCGTTGCCCGTCCCGCTCACCGAACGCGCCGGACGCCGGGTGGTGCTGACCGAAGCCGGCAAGGCCCTGGCCCGCGCGGCCGTCGAGGTGGAGACGGCCCTGGCCCGGGCCCGGCACAGCGTCGACGAGTTCGCCGACCAGCCCGACGGCAACGTCTCGCTGGCGGCGTTCCACAGCGCGGCCACCACCTTCTTCCCCCTGCTGCTGCGCAGCTTCGCCGGGCCGGGCCGGCCACGGCTCCGCCTCGCCGACGAGGACGTCGCCCAGGAACGCTTCCCCGTCCTCACCCGCGACTACGACCTCGTCCTCGCCCACCGCCTCGACCACGGCCCGCCCTGGCCCCGCACCGTCACCGCGAACACCCTGCTCCAGGAACCACTCGACGTCGCCCTGCCGGCCGGCCACCCGCTCGCCGCCAAGACCGTCCTCACCCCGCAGGACGTCGCCGACCAGCCCTGGATCACCGTCCACGACGGCTTCCCGCTCATGTCCACCGTCGAAGCCATCGCCGCCGTCGCCAACCGCCGCCTCGACATCGTCCACCGCGTCAACGAATTCACCGTGGTCGCCGAACTCGTCGCCGCCGGCGGCGGCCTGGCCCTGCTGCCACGCTGGACCACCCGCAAACACCCCGACGTCGCCCTGCGACCACTTACCGCAGTGCACGCCCGCCGCCGCATCGACGTCCTCCACCGCCCGGAACGCACCGCACGCCGGGCCGTCCGCACCGTCCTCGCCGAACTCCACCGCGCCGCCACGGAAATCCGCACCCACGACGCCCAGCCACCGCGGCCCGGCACCGGACCGCGCTCCGGCTGACTCGTGCACTGCCGGTGCAGCAGAACCCGTTGCCCACGGTCCGGCCCCCGTGAGAGCATCAAGATCCAGCCGCGTAAACGACTTCACGCAATCCACCAAGACGCGTGGAGGCCGCGAACGAATAGACCGTTCGGAAGTTCATGGAATGGGCCGGACAGGTGGGCAGGCCATCTGGTCGGCCCTGCCGGTTCGTGCCTCGGGGTGAGAAATGGCAGGTACGGCTTGATGGACGCGACAGGGCCGGAAGAAGCCTGCATCGACGATTCGGGCAACACCTTGGTTGCGCCGTCGACCTTGCAGGATCATGAATTGGTCCGGGACTTCTTCGGGTCCACGATCACGCCGGAGGAGCTCGCTTCCGGTTCACCCGACCTCGCCCGGAAGACCGTCTACCTGTGCGGCGACGTATCCGGGATCGGCGCCCACCGACTGCGGGCGGCGGCCCGGGTGTTCGTCGTCCGGGAGCTGTCACACGGTTACCAGGAGGACCCCGACGGGCCTTGGCCCCTCGTCGGCCTCGGCCGGGTTCCCATCCGCGTACACGGCACCGGCGTGTACTACCGCCGCTTCTTCGACGTCGACACCGATCACTTCGGACGAATCCGCGCAGAGCACGATTTCCAGTCCCTGACGGAGTCCACCAAACCCGGAACGGCCCATCGCAGCGGAATCTATCTGACGCCCGTCACCCGAGACGGTGAGGAACTGCATTTCCGTCTGCTCCGGTGCTCCACGAACCTCTCGGGGCCGACCGAGAACTTTCGCCCGACCGACACGCGCATCGTCGAGGCTCTGAACCGCGAGGCCGCCGCCGTCTTCCGGAACCAGGCAGCGCTGAATCACGTCCTCGCTCAGATCTACCACAACGCCGGCGCCACGGCCGAGCGCAAGCAGTCAAAGGCCAGGATCTCGGCCCATGCCGACAAGACCAAGGACATGCCCGTCAATGGCATTATGGCCTTCTGCACCTTCTACGACCGGCTCGACAAGCTGCACCCCCTGACCGAGAACGAATTCGACTACGGCGTGGGGGGCACCAGCGGGCTGACCAGACTCCGCTTTCGACTCAAGGAATCGGCCGAGAAGCGCAACGAAGTCGCACTCCCCCTGCAATTCAGCCTGACCCTCTACCCCGGCTCCGTGTTCTTCATGCCGCTGTCCACCAATCGCCTGTACACCCATGAGATCCAGCCTCCGCCACTGGACGCCGAGTTGCTGCCGACCCGCCTGGGATACGTGGTGCGCTGTTCGAACTCCGAAGCCGTTCACAAGAACGGCCGCACGTTCCTCAAAGCGGCCGGAGATCTGGTGGAAATGGAGCCGCCCACGCCGGCAGGCATGGAAGAACTGCGAAGGCTGTACGCCGAGGAGAACAGGACCTCATCCTTCATCGATTACGGCGACGAGCTTCTCTTCAGCATGAACACGGGAGACTACCTTGCCCCTCGAGCCTAGGATCTCGGACGAGATCCTCTCGTGCACCCTGCGCACCGAGGAGAATCTCTTCACAGAGCTTTCCGCGTCGGCCCGCCTGGAAGAGGTGGGAAGGGGTCGACGAGGTGCCGTGGTCACGAAGGTCCATGAGGCGCACGGCGTGCCCCTCGTACGGACCACCACTCGATACGGCAGCCCGGCGCAGCACTTCGGTGACGTGCACGAACGCCTGGCACAGCAGATTCAGGAAGCCGCGGCGCTTTCGGTCGGATTCAACAACGCTCTCATGGAGATCTACACGAACTCCTGCACGACGATGGGAAGCCACTCCGACCAAGCCCTCGATCTGGCCGACGATTCGTTCATCGCCGTCTTCTCCTGTTATCAGCACCCCGAAGTGAGCCCGCCGAGAAAGCTGATCTTTGAATCGAAGGGCGCCAGTGGCGAGAAGGTCGAGATCCCGCTCACTCACAACAGCGTCGTCATATTCTCCGTCGAATCGAATCGGCGGCTCAGGCACAAGATCGTACTGGACAAACCCGTCCCGGCGGCGGACAACCAATGGCTGGGGGTGACATTTCGAACGTCAAAGACCTTCGTGCGGTTTCACGACGGACACCCATACCTCGCGCAGGGTACGCGGCTCGTGCCGGCCGACGATGAGCAGGAACGCGAATTCTTCCAACTACGACGGCGTGAGAACCACGAAACGGATTTCACCTACCCCGTACTGAGGTACACCATCAGCGAGAGCGATCTGACGCCGCCCGTCCGGCCTTGAGGGCCTTCACCCGGCGGGCGGAGAGCCCGCAGAGCCCGGTCTCCAGCCGTGCGTGGTCCGTGCGCATCCCGGCCCCTGGCACCCGTGCCGATGGGTGCGCGGCCGGCCGTAATGGGTGCGCGGCCGGCCGTACCCGTCGCTTCCGGACGTGTTCCTGACGCTTCATCGGACGTCGACCACGTCCGGCCGGTACCGGTGGTCCGCGTACCAGGACAGCGTGTTGCGCAGCCCGAACGCGCGCAGCCGCCGCACCGAACCGTGGACCGTCATCCCCGGGACCTGCCCGTAGGCCCCGGTGAGCTTGCGCACCCGGTTCACCAGAGCGCGGTCCTCGTGCGTCTCCTCGATCGCGGTGCGCGGGAAGCCACCGCAGCGCTGATAGAGGTCGGCGGTGATGGCCAGGTTGCAGCCGGGGCACATCAAGTACCGGCCGAGGTACTGCGGGTCCTGGTTGCCGGGCCGGAACCTGCCGAACCACGCCGCTACCGCGACCACCGCCGGCAGCAGCCGCCGCTCCCACAGTTTGAGCCGGAACTCGTCGGTGCGCGGCCTCAGTTGGCCGGTGACCAGTTCCAGCCCACCGGCCAGTCCGCGGCGCACGGCCGCCGTCCAGCCGGGTACCGGGAGGCAGTCGGCGTCGGTGCGGGCCAGGTACCGGGCACCGGCCTCGATCGCGAACCGCATCCCGGTGTCCGCCGCCGCGCCGGTGCCTTTGCGCGCCTCGGTGATCAGGTGCAGCGGGAAGCCGGCGGTGACGGCGAACTCCCGGACCACCTCGGCGGTCCGGTCGGTCGAGGTGTTGTCCACGACCACGCACTCGAAGTCCGCGTCGCTCTGCTCCGCCAGCGCGCGCAAAGTGGCAGGCAGCGAGGCCTCCTCGTTGTAGGCCGGCACGACCACCCACAGGTCGGTCACTGATGCCCCCTCTCGACCACGTTCACCACTGCGCGAGGAGGACGCCGAACGAGACTCCGCCGGCCGGTCCGATCAGCGCCACCGGTCGCCTCTGCGGCCATCACCGCCCGTGTCCCGCCGCCTTGCCCGACCAGCTGCCAGCTCCCCCGGCACCGCACCCTTGACTCCCCCAAGTCGCTTGAATCATAGGGGATTTCAGGGATCGGCCACGGTACGGTTCCTCGAACGGACAACGGGGGCGGCAGCGGGGGCGGCGATGCGCGCGACAACGGCGGCACAGCACGAGAGCAGACTGCTGCGGTCCAGCCGGCCCGCCCTGTGGGCACTGACCAGGATCGCCATGGCACCGCCCTTCGGAGCGATCCGACGGGTGCCCCGACTCGGCTGGGTGGCGAGCGAACCCACCCTGATCCGGGCCGTCCTCAACGACCACGAACACTTCACCCTGCTCGGCGAGGGCGGCGTGGGCCACCTGTGGGAACAGATCCTCGGGCCGTACGTCACCCGGCTCTTCGACGGCCCCGGGCACGCGGACCTGCGCAGACGCGCCCGGGACCTGTTCACCGAAAAGAACTCCGCCGCCCTGGTCGAGCGGGCCGCCGGACCGGTCTACACCGATGTCACGGCGCGCCTTGCCGCCGGAGGGCAGGTCGACGTGGCCAAGGCGGCCCGGCTCGTCGTCGGCCGCCTGATGACCGACCTGCTGGGCCTTCAACTCCCTTCGGACAGCCCGGATTCCGCCTACCTCGAGACCTTCGCCGCCGGCGAGCGGCTGGCGGCGCTCGCGCTCGACACGGCCGCCTCCACCGAGCTGCCGCCCGAGCGGATCGAAGCGGCCAGGGAAATCGTCAAGTCGCTGACCAGCGGCGTCCCGGCGGCCTATGCCGGTGCCGAACCCGACACCCTGCTCGGCCGCTGCCGCGAAGCCGGGATCACGCTGGAGGAGGCCGGCGGCCTCGCCTCGCTGCTGCTCGTCGCGGGCACCGAGACCGCCGCGAGCGCAATGGCCCGCACGGTCGCACTGATCCACGACACCGAGCAGCAGGAACCGCTCCTGACCGACCCCGGGCTGATCCCCGACGCGGTCCGCGAGGGACTGCGGGTGACCACACCCGCACCGGTGATCGGACGGCACGTCAGCGCGGACGTCACCATCGCCGGCCGCCGACTGCGCAAGGACGCGCGGATACTCCTCGTCACCTACGCAGCCGACAACCTGGCCGGCGGTTTCGACCTGGCCCGCCCGTACGACCCGCGCTCGCGCCAGCTCTGGTTCGGTGCCGGCCGACACCTGTGCCTGGGCGCACCCGTCGCGCGGGCCGAGATCGCCCGGATGGTCGAGGCGGTCTGCACGGCGGGGCGCCCGTACCGGATCGTTTCGCGCAGCTACGCCCGGAAGGTGATGATCCCGTCCTACGCCTCACTTGTCGTCGAGCTCGAATGACAGGACGTCATCCGACCCGCCACCGCCCCGACTGACCGACTGACCGGCTACCGGGAATTCGCACCTCGGTGATGAGCGATCAGGTCCCGGTACCACCCGTACGACGCCTTCGGCGTGCGCTTCTGGGTCGCGAAGTCGACGTGGACCAGGCCGAAGCGCTCGCCGAATCCTTCTCCCCATTCGAAGTTGTCGAGCAGGGACCAGGTGCAGTAGCCGCGGACGTCGATGCCGTCGGCGGCGGCGCGGGCCAGGGCGTCGAGGTGGCCGGCGAGGTAGTCGATGCGGAAGGTGTCGTCGAGGGTGTCGTCGGTGGAGCAGCCGCTCTCGGTGATGGTGATCGGGGGCAGCGCGGCGCCGTAGCGGTCCCGGAGGAGCAGCAGGAGTTCGCGCAGGCCGTCCGGGACCACGGGCCAGCCGAAGTGGGTGCGGGGGACGCCGTCGATGGGGGCTTCGGCGAACGGGAGCCCCGGGTCGGTGGGGGCGGCGATGCGGGTGGGGTTGTAGTAGTTGACGCCCAGTCCGTCGAGACCGGGGCCGGCGATCAGCGCGAGATCGCCGTCGCGGACGCTGCCGTGCAGGTCGGGGCCGACGCCGTACGCGGACAGGTCGGGGTATCGGCCGAGCAGCAGCGGATCCGTGAACAGCCGGTTGTGCAGGGCGTCGTAGGCGTCGGCGGCGGCCCGGTCCTCGGCCGAATCGGTCGCGGCCCGGACGGGCGTCAGGTTGTTGGCGATCAGGACGTCGAGGCCGCGGGAGCGCAGCTCGGCGGCGGCCAGGCCGTGGGCGAGCAGCTGGTGGTGGGCGGCCGGGAGGGCGTCGAGCATCATGCTGTGGCCGGGTGCGTGAATGCCCAGGGCGTAGCCGTAGACCATGTGCACGAAGGGCTCGTTGAGGGTGATCCAGGCGGGGACGCGGTCGCCGAGCCGGTCTGCCACCACGGACGCGTACTCGGCGAAACGGAAAGCGGTTTCCCGTTGCATCCAGCCGCCCTCGTCCTCCAGCGCCTGCGGCAGGTCCCAGTGGAACAGGGTGGGCAGCGGGGTGATGCCGGCCGCGAGGAGCCCGTCGACCAGGCGGTCGTAGAAGTCGAGCCCGGCGGCGTTGGCGGGGCCCCGGCCGGTGGGCTGGACGCGCGACCAGGCGAGCGAGAACCGGTAGGTGTCGAGCCCGAGTTCACGCATCAGCGCGATGTCTTCGGGCCAGCGGTGGTAGTGGTCGCAGGCCGTCCGGCCGCTGTCGCCGTTCTTCACCGCGCCGGGGCGGTCGCAGAAGGTGTCCCAGACCGACGGGCCCCGGCCGTCCTCGTCGACCGCCCCCTCGATCTGGTAGGCGGCGGTGGAGGCGCCCCAGCGGAAGCCGGCGGAGAGGTCGTAACGGTCCGTCATGAGGGTCCTTCCACACAACACGAGTCACAAAATGCGAGCAGTGCTCATGTTAGGAAGGCGGAGAGTGCAGGTCCAGAGGCGAGGACACCCGATCCACCAACGCGCCACCGACACCACCAACACCCCGCCAGGACCGATCCGCGCCGGCGGTCATGGGCTCCGACCGAAGAACCCGGCCACAGGCCCCCCAGTGCTTCGATCGCAAGCATGGTTCGCCCCCCCACGCACGCCGCCGGCACCTCGGCCCCCGCTCGACCCCGGTGCCGCAGGTCGGTTCGCTCCTTTCAGGTCGGCGACTCGGCCGCGCGGCGGTTACGGGGTGCGCGCGTCAGTCCTCGGGGTGGCGGACAACGACGACCGGGCAGGGCGCGTGGTGGACGCAGTGCTGGCCGACCGAGCCGAGCAGGGCGGCGGTGAAACCGCCGTGGCCCCGGCTGCCGACGACCAGGAGTTCGGCGCCGCGGGCCGCGTCCAGCAGGCACTCGGCGGCGCCACCCTCCTGCACCCGGGTCCTGATCTCGACCGGGGCGTCGGAACCGGTCGCCTCGCTGACGCTGTCGTCGAGGGTCTTCCGTGCGATGCCCGGGAGGTCCTCGTAGGACTCGATCGGCACCGTCCACCCGGTGGCCACCGGATGCTGCCACGCGATCAGCGCCTCCACCACGGCGCCCCGCGTGCGGGCCTGGCCGACGGCCCACCGGAGCGCGTCGACCGATGCCGGCGATCCGTCGACACCGACCACGATCCGCTGCTCCGGTCCGGTCTGCTCGCTCACGTGTCTTCTCCTTCGTATTCCCGTTCGGTCTCAACCATCGGCATTGCAGCGACTGTTGCGAAGGACCGGACGGGTCCCGGAGGCCGGGACCTTCAGCCCGGCCCTTGCCCGGCACATGGCCGTGAGTTCCTTGCCGAAGGGAGTGCCGTGCGGTGCGGTCTCGGGGCCGCCGGTCCCGCCCGGACCGCGTGAGCGGCCGAGGCCGGAAATCCGCGCCATGCCCCTCAGCGCCCCTTGCGCGGGGGGACGACGATCAGTGGACGCTCCGCGCACTCGGCCGGAGCGTGGCTCACCGACCCGAGGAGCAGCCCTCGGAAGCCGCCGAGGCCCCGCGAGCCGACGACGAGCCACCGGGCCCGAGCGGCCTCGCCCAGCAGTGCTCCCCCGGCCGGGGAGCCCGGCGATCCGTCCACTCCGAAGACGACCAGCGGCCTGGGGGCATTCGCGGTGGTGTCCGCCGTCTCGCGGACGACCGCCACCTGGCAGGGGGCGGGGGAGCTGAGCGGGACGCCGATCGGCGGGAGCGAGAGCACCTGCTCGACAACCGGCCTGCGCTTGGCTCCGACGACCAGGAGCGAGGCGTCCGCGGCCTGCTCCAGCAGCCCGCGCGCCCGCGGCCCGTCGACCGCGCGGGTCTCGGTCGCCAGGCCGGGGTGCCACTGCTCGACAAGCCTGCGTGCCTGTGCCAGGACGATGTCGCCCCCGACCCCGAGGTGATCGTCCAGCGGTCGCGGGGTGTCCTCATCCACGTTGCCATGCGGCAGGACCCGAAGGTCCCGGTCCGCCGGTCCCGCGAATCCGGGACGCCATCGGGACCGTCGTTCCACCACCGGCGCCCAACGGCCCAACGACCCGTCGGCCGGCCCGGGAGCAAGCTGTCGTCAGCACCCCCGATCGATGGACTCGATCGCCCGGCACCAACCGCCGGGGTCGCCACTCATCCAGCTGATGGCGGTTCAGTGCACGACAGTTGAGGAGACATCCGATGCCCAAGGCCCATCTGGTCGGAGGCGGCATCGCCGCCCTGTCCGCAGCAGCCTTCCTCATCCGGGACGCGGGTTTCGCCGGCGGCGACATCCACGTCTACGAGGCGCAGGACGAAGTCGGCGGCAGCCTGGACGCGGGCGGTACGCCGGAGGCGGGGTACACGATGCGCGGCGGCCGGATGTTCGAGGCGCAGTTCCGCTGCACGTTCGACCTGTTGTCCGGCATTCCGTCGCTGGACGACCCGTCGAAGTCGGCCACCCAGGACATCTTCGACTCGCACGACGAATCCCCTTGGGACGACACCGCCCGCCTGGTGCGCGCAGGTGGCGAGATCTGCGACGGACACGCCATGGGATTCTCCGAACACCACCGGCTCGAACTGGTCAAGTGCCTGGCCACGCCCGAGCGGCTGCTGGACGGCAAGCGCATCACCGACTGCTTCGACGAGGGATTCTTCACCACCGACTTCTGGTACATGTGGTGCACCACCTTCGCGTTCGAGCCGTGGCACAGCGCCATCGAGTTCCGGCGCTACCTCAAGCGCTTCGTCCACCTCTTCCCGGAGTTCGAGACGATGTCCGGGATCTACCGGACCCGCTACAACCAGTACGACTCGATCGTCCGACCGCTCACGGCCTGGCTCCTGGAGCAGGGGGTCCACATCCACATCGGCCGCCGGGTCGCGGACCTGGCCTTCCGGAGCGGGCCGGGCACGAGCGTCGAGCGCATCCACTTCGCAGGCGCGCACGCCGACCTCCCCGTAGCCGAGGACGACCTCGTGTTCGTCACCAACGGCTCGATGACCGCCGACTCCGTCCTCGGCTCCCACACCGCCCCGCCGCCCGGCCCGGACACCTCCCGCAGCCCCGACTCCTTCCTGCTGTGGCACCGGATCGCCCACGGGCGCGAGGACTTCGGCAACCCCGAGGTGTTCGACCGCAGCCCCAAGGACTCCACCTGGGAGTCCTTCACCGTCACCGCCAAGGACCCCGCCTTCCTCGACTGGATGGAGACGTTCACCGGCCGCCCGACCGGCCGCGGCGGCCTGCTCACCCTCACCGACTCCCCGTGGCTGCTCACCGTCGTCGTCAACCGCCAGCCGGTCTACCAGCAGCAGCCCGAGGACGTATCCGTGTGGTGGGGCTACGGCCTCTTCCCCGACAAGCCCGGCACCTTCGTCCAGAAGCCGATGCGGGAGTGCAGCGGCGCGGAGATCCTCCAGGAGGTCCTCCAGCACCTGGCCGTCGATCCCGACACCGCCGAGAAGATCGCGGGAACCTCGACCGTCGTCCCCTGCCTGATGCCGTACATCACCAGCCAGTTCCTGGCACGGAGCCACGGCGACCGGCCCCAGGTGGTCCCGAAGGGCTCCACCAACCTCGCCTTCATCGGCCAGTACGCCGAGGTACCCGACGACGTCGTCTTCACCGTCGAGTACTCCGTACGCACCGCCTGGACCGCCGTCGCACAGCTCCTCGACCTCGACCGGCAGCCCCCGGCCGTCCACAAGGGCCACCACGACCCGCACATCCTTGGCCAGGCCCTGCACACCATGCACCGCAAGTAGCCCCGGCCGGCTCACACCGGGGAGGCGGGCACCGACCGCCTCCCCGCTCCACCCGCTCCACCCGCACGACCCGGCCCCGGCACCTCGGGGCCCGGCCGACGGTCCTGTCCCAGCACCACAAAACGACCGATCCACCGTGAAATCGACAAGGAGAGCTCGCCATGGCCGTCCACCACCCGCACCTCCCCCGATTCACCCACCGTCTCACCACGGGCCGGCGCCCGGTCGCGACCCGGCGCTCCGGGGAGGCATCAGGCACTGTCGCCCTGACCACCGGGGCGGGTCTCGCGGTCGCGGGCGCCAGGATCACCGTCGGCTCGGTCTTCCTCTGGGCTTTCCTCGACAAGACGTTCGGCCTCGGCTACGCCACCGGAGAGGCCGGCTCCTGGCTCAACGGCGGCTCCCCGACGAAGGGCTTCCTCAGCCACGTCTCGGCCGGTCCGCTCCAGTCCACCTTCCACGCCTGGGCCGGGCAGGCCTGGGCCGACTGGCTGTTCATGCTCGGCTTGCTCGGCATCGGCCTCGCCTTCGTCGGCGGCGTCGGGATGCGCGTCGCCGCCGGTGGCGGCACCCTGCTGCTGGCCATGATGTGGGCCGCCGAGTGGCCGCCCGCCCGCCACCTCGCCAACGGCGCCGCCAGCGGCTCCAGCAACCCCGTCGTCGACTACCACGTCGTCTACGCTCTGCTGCTCCTCGCGCTGGCCGCCCTCGGCGCCGGCGACACCTGGGGGCTGGGGCGCCGCTGGGCCGCCCTCCCGGTCGTCCGCGAGCACGCCTGGCTCCGCTGAGCCCCCACCGCCGTCCCGGAAGCACCGCACGCCGAGGCCCCGCTGCCGCAGCCGGCGGCACCGCCCCCGCCACGGGGAAGGTGTCGTCGGCTGCGTGCGACCCAGGGTGTCCGGAACGGACTCGCGGTCGCCCCGGGGCGGTCACCGAGGCCGAGCAGCCCTCCGGTACCGCACGAAGGTCCCGCTCACGCGTCCGGGACGACGGCGACCGGGCAGAGCGTGTGGTGCAGGACGGCGTGGCCGACCGGGCCGAGCGCGCCGACCAGGAGCACGGGCCGCCTGCCCAGCACCAGCAGTCGGGCCTTGGCCGACGCCTCCACCAGTGCCGGGCCCGCTCCCGCGCCTGTGCTCTCCGGGACGGCCTCGACCTCGGGGTGGGCGGCCTGCCACGGTGCGAGGACGCGGGCGAGGAGTTCGGCCTCGTCGTCCGGCAGGCCGGTGGCCGAGGCGTGCACGACCCGCAGCGGCAGTCCGTGGCGGTGCGCGGCGGCGAAGGCGAACTCCAGGGCCGCCTCGGCGGGTCGGCGGGCGTCCAGCCCGAGCACGATCTGCTCGCGCGGATCCGGACCCGGCGGGTCCACCGGCAGCACCACGGTCGGGCAGCCGGCCCGGGCGGCCAGGTGCAGGGCGGTGGACCCGACCCGCAGATCCGGGAAGCCGCCGGTACCGCGGGCGGCGACGACGAGCAGTTCGGCGTCCTCCCCCGCGGCCAGCAGCGCCGCGGGGGCGAGGTCGTGGACCTCGTCGGAGCGGATCTCCAACCGGGGGTACCGCACCGCCAGAACATGGCAGACCTCGTGCAACAGGGCATCAGGGTCCGGCCGGCGCCCGGCGGGCCGGCCGGGGAGCGGCTGGGGCGTCAGGGGCAGGGCGTGCAGGACGCGCAGCGCGCGGCCGAGCAGCAGTGCCTCGCGGGCGGCCCAGTCGGCGGCGGCCAGGCTGGGGTCGGAGCCGTCCACTCCGACGGCGACGGGTAGGTCCACGGTGCTGGTCTCCTGACGGTCGGCCCCCCTGGTTGGACGTCAGCTCTACCAGGTCCAGTCGGTGATCTCGGGCAGGTCGGTGCCGTGCTCCCGAATCCAGTCGTGGTGGCGGGTGCGCCGGTCGGCCATCTCCTGGCGCAGGGCGGCGGCCCGGGCGGCGAGGCCGGGTACCCGGTCGATGACGTCCATGACGAGCCGGTAGCGGTCGAGGTCGTTGCGGACCACCATGTCGAAGGGCGTCGTGGTGGTGCCCGACTCCTTGTACCCGCGCACGTGCAGGTGGGGGTGGACGGCGCGGCGGTAGGCGAGGCGGTGGATCAGCCACGGGTAGCCGTGGTACGCGAAGATCACCGGTCGGTCGCGGCCGAACAGGGCGTCGAACTCCGCGTCGGGCATGCCGTGCGGGTGCTCCTCGGCGGGCATCAGCCGGGCCAGGTCGACCACGTTGACCACCCGGACGGCCAGGTCGGGCAGATGGGTACGGAGCAGCTGGGCGGCCGCGAGGACCTCCTGGGTGGGAACGTCCCCGGCGCAGGCGAGCACGACGTCGGGTTCGCGGGTGCCGTCCTCGGTACCGGCCCACTCCCAGATCCCGGCGCCCCGGGCGCAGTGGACGCGGGCCTGGTCGAGGGTGAGCCAGTCGAAGCAGGGCTGCTTGCCGGCGACCACGACGTTGACGTAGTCGCGGCTGCGCAGGACGTGGTCGGCGGTGGCGAGCAGGGTGTTGGCGTCCGGCGGGAAGTAGACCCGGACGGCTTCGGGGCTCTTGTTGAGGACGTGGTCGACGAAGCCGGGGTCCTGGTGCGAGAAGCCGTTGTGGTCCTGGCGCCAGACGTGCGAGGTGAGCAGGTAGTTGAGCGAGGCGATGGGGGCGCGCCAGGGCAGGGCACGGGTGGTGCGCAGCCACTTGATGTGCTGGTTGACCATGGAGTCGACGATGTGGACGAAGGCCTCGTAGCAGGAGAACAGGCCGTGGCGGCCGGTGAGGAGGTAGCCCTCCAGCCAGCCCTGGCAGGTGTGTTCGGAGAGGATCTCCATCACCCGGCCGTCGGGGGCGAGGTGTTCGTCGACGGGCAGGGTCTGCGCCTGCCAGGCCTTGCCGGTGGCCGCGTAGACGGCCTGGAGCCGGTTGGAGGCGGTCTCGTCCGGGCCGACCAGGCGGAAGTCGCGGCGCTCGGCGGTGTCCGCCATCACCTGGGCCAGCAGGTCGCCCAGGACCCGGGTCGGCTCGTGCAGGGTGGCGCCGGGCTTGTCCACGGGTACGGCGTAGCGCTCCAGCGGCGGCATCGGCAGGTCGCGCAGCAGCAGGCCGCCGTTGGCGTGCGGGTTGGCGCCGAGGCGACGTTGGCCTTCGGGGACGCAGTCGAGGACCGGCGCCGCCGGGTGGCCGTTCTCGTCGAAGAGCTCCTCCGGCCGGTAGGAGCGCAGCCACTCCTCCAACTGCCGCAGGTGCGCGGGGTTGTCGCGGACCTGGTCGAGCGGGACCTGGTGAGCGCGCCAGGTGCCCTCGACCGGCAGTCCGTCCACCACGGCCGGGCCGGTCCAGCCCTTGGGGGTGCGCAGCACGATGAGGGGCCAGTGCGGTCGGCTGGTGCTGCCCTCGGCGCGGGCCTCGTGCTGGAGGGCGGCGATCCGCTCCAGTGCGGTGTCCATGGCCTCGGCCATGGCCCGGTGGACGGTGAGCGGGTCCTCGCCGGTGACGTACAGCGGGTCGTGGCCGTAGCCGCGCAGGAGTGCGTCGAGTTCCGCCTCGGGCAGCCGGGCCAGGACGGTCGGGTTGGCGATCTTGTAGCCGTTGAGGTGCAGGATCGGCAGGACGGCGCCGTCGTGCACCGGGTCGAGGAACTTGTTGCCGTGCCAGGAGGCCGCCAGAGGTCCGGTCTCGGCCTCGCCGTCGCCGATGACGCAGGCGACCAGCAGGCCGGGGTTGTCGAAGGCGGCGCCGTATGCGTGCGACAGCGCGTAGCCGAGTTCTCCGCCCTCGTGGATGGAACCCGGTGTCTCGGGGGCGACGTGGCTGGGCACGCCGCCGGGGAAGGAGAACTGCCGGAACAGCCGGGCCATGCCGTCCGCGTCCCGGGTGACGCTCGGGTAGGTCTCGGTGTAGCTGCCGTCGAGCCAGGAGTTCGCCAGCACGGCGGGCCCGCCGTGCCCGGGTCCCCAGACGCAGACCGCGTCCAGGCCCCGGGCCTTGATCACGCGGTTGAGGTGGGTGTGGACCAGGTTCAGGCCGGGCGAGGTGCCCCAGTGGCCCAGCAGGCGGGGCTTGATGTGCTCCGGGCGCAGCGGCTCGCGCAGCAGCGGGTTGGCCATCAGATAGATCTGGCCCGCCGCGAGGTAGTTGGCGGCCCGCCAGTGGGCGTCGAGCGCCCGGACCTCCTCGTCGGACGGTCCACCGGGGGCCGAACTGGGGGTTTCGGACATGGCTGCGCTCTCCTCGGAGTCTGCCGGCTTCACCGACCGCCGGCGGGCGGTCGGCCCTCATCGTCGCCCCGCGGCCGGATCCTCCGCAGGGCCGAACAGGCCACATTCTGCACGGGGAACGGGCCGGTGGTCCCTGCCCGTCCTGTGCCTCGCTCAAACGGCCCCGGCCCACCGCCCGCCGCCGGGACGTAAGGCCCGGGAATGGGGACCTAGCGGTGCTCGTCCTGGCCATGCCGCGGCACGACCAGCGTCTGCTCGACCTGGCCGGCGGCAATGGCGCCGGAAGCGGTCGAACCCGCTTCCGGCGCTCCGCTCCGGCGCGGTCAAGTCCCCGTAGTCGAGCCCGCTTTCACCCGCGTTACTGGTCGGCGGGAGTGATCAGGCCGTAGTGGCCGTCGTACCGGTGGTACAGGATGTTGCCGCGACCGGTCGTGGCGTCCGTGAAGAAGACGAACGGCAGGCCGCCCAGGTCGAGGCGGGCCACCGCCTCGGTGACGGTGATCTCGGGGACGCCGACGGTGCTCACCGGGATGCCCGGTTCGGCCTCGGGCGCCGGGCCGGCGGAGGAGATCCGGTACTCCCCCGTCGTCGCGTCCCGGTGGACGACGCTGTCGCGGCCCGTCGCCGTGTCGGTGTACAGGTGGAAGTCGTAGTCCATCGCCTCCAGTTCGAACACCGCCGCCCCCGCACTCTGCCGCGCGAGGCTGTAGGTCTTGTGCCGCTCGATGCGGCGCTCCTCCGTGCCCAGCACGCGGCGCTGCGGCCGGTGTTCGTGCCCGGGGGCCGCGGGCGCCTCGCTGTGGTGGCGGTGGTGGCGGTGGGTCCGCAGGCGAGCGATCCTGGCGTTCAGGCGGTCCTGGAGCAGGTCGACGGCCTCCTGCATGGTGGTGGCGGCGACGTGGGCGCGCACGGGCCGTCCGTTGAGGTCGACCGTGGCCTGGGCGATCGACGGCTTGGCGACCGCGTGGTTGGCCTCCTGGGTGAGCTTCACCCGGGCCGCGAGGACGGGCTCGTCGAGGCGTTCGAGCACCGCGAGCAGCTTGGTCCGGGCGTATTCGGGCGCGGCCAGGGAGACTTCGCCGCGGGTCGCGACCAGGACCTCGGTGGCGGGTCGGCTCTGCAGACGGGTCATCGCAGTTTCCTTTCCGGGTGGTTCTCAGACTGCCGCGCGCTGATCGGCCGGGCCGGGGGCTGACGGTCCCGTCGGCAGCGCCTTGGGTTCCGGTCCTGCGGCCGTCGGCAGTGCGCGGACCGTGGTGCCCGTGGTGCCGAGGATCGTGCCGAGGGCGTTGTCGAGGGGGCCGATGGCCGCGAGGCCACCGGTCCGTTCGGCGAAGGTGGCGGCGGCGTCGGCCTTGGGGCCCATCGAGCCCTCGGGCAGGTCGAGTGCGCGCAGGCGCTCGGGGGTCGCGGTGAGCAGCGGCTCGGGATGTGCCGAGCCCCAGCCGGCGAACACGTGGGTGACGTCGGTGAGGATCAGCAGCACGTCGGCGTCGAGCTGCTCGGCGAGCAGCGCCGCGGCCAGGTCCTTGTCGACGACGGCCTCGACGCCGCGGACCCGGCCGGTGTCCGGGTCCCGGGTGACGGGGATGCCTCCGCCGCCGGCGGCGATCACCACCGCTCCCGTGCCCAGGAGGGCCTGGATGGCGGGAAGTTCGACGATCGCCGTGGGTCGGGGCGAGGGGACGACCCGGCGCATCCGCGCACCGTCCCGGGCGGTGGTCCAGCCGCGTTCGATCTCCATCAACCGGGCCTGGCGGTCGGTGAGTTGGCCGCCGATGAACTTGGTCGGCCGGTGGAAGGCGGGGTCGTGGGGGTCGACTTCGGTGTGGGTGATCAGTGCGGTGACGGCGCGGCCGGGCAGCAGGCCCGTCAGTTCGCGGGCGAGCAGGGTGCCGATCATGCCCTGGGTCTGGGCTCCGAGGACGTCCAGCGGGTAGGGCGCGGTGAGCGCCGGGTCGGCCTCGCTCTCCTGGGCGAGGAGGCCGATCTGCGGGCCGTTGCCGTGCGTGATCACGACCTCGTGTCCGGCGGTGACGAGTGCGGCGAGCGAGCGGGCGGCGTCGTGGACGTGGTGCTGCTGGACGGCGGCGTCGGGGTGTTCGCCCCGCTGGAGGAGGGCGTTTCCGCCGATGGCGGCGACGATGCGCATGGTCACTTCTTCCCGAGGGTGGCGACGAGGACGGCCTTGATGGTGTGCAGCCGGTTCTCGGCCTGGTCGAAGACCAGCGAGGCGGGCGATTCGAAGACCTCGTCGGTGACTTCGAGGCCGTCGAGGCCGTGTTCGGCGGCGAGTTCGGCGCCGAGGTCGGTGCGGCGGTCGTGCAGGGCGGGCAGGCAGTGCAGGAACGCGGTGTCGGGGTTGCCGGTCGCCGTCATCGTCTTCGCGTTGACCTGGTAGGGCAGGAGCAGGGCGATCCGCTCGGCCCACCGGGCGTGGTCCTCTCCCATGGACACCCACACGTCCGTGTAGAGGAAGTCGGCGCCGCGCACGGCTTCCTCCACCTCGTCGGTCAGCAGGAACCGGGCGCCGCTCTCCTGACCGAGCAGCAGGCACTCGGACACCAGCTCCGGGTCGGGCCACAGCTCGCGCGGGGCGGCGATGCGGACGTCCATCCCGAGGAGGGCGCCCATGGCCATCAGGGAGTGGGCGGTGTTGTTGCGGGCGTCGCCGAGGTAGCAGAAGGAGATCTCCTCCAGCGGCTTGCGGCTGTGCTCGCGCATCGTGAACACGTCGCACAGGCTCTGGGTCGGGTGCCACCGGTCGGTGAGGCCGTTGTAGACGGGGACGCCGGCGTGGGCGGCGAGTTCGGTGACGGCGTCCTGGTCGAAGCCGCGGTACTCGATGGCGTCGTACATCCGGCCCAGGACGCGGGCGGTGTCGGCGATGGTCTCCTTGTGGCCGATGTGCGATCCGTCCGGGCCGAGGTAGGTGGTCATGGCGCCCTGGTCGGCCGCGGCGACCTCGAAGGCGCAGCGGGTCCGGGTGGAGGCCTTCTCGAAGATCAGGGCGATCCGGCGGCCGGTCAGCCGGGGTGTTTCGGTGCCCGCGCGTCGGGCGGCCTTCAGTTCGGCGGCGAGGTCGAGGAGGTGGTGGATCTCGGCGGCGGTGAAGTCGAGTTCACGCAGGTAGTGGCGGCCGTTGAGGTCGACGGTCATGACGGGTTCTCCTTGCCGGTCGGTTGGCGTCGGTCGGTTGGCGTCGGTCGGTTGGTGTCGGTCGCGGAGGGTCAGTTGGCGGGGTCGCGCTGGATGGGGCAGCTCATGCAGCGCGGGCCGCCGCGGCCGCGGCCGAGTTCGGAGCCCGCGATGGTGGCGATCTCGATGCCCTGCTTGCGGAGGTAGGTGTTGGTGGTGGTGTTGCGTTCGTAGCCGACGACGACGCCGGGTTCGAGGGCGAGGAAGTTGCTGCCGTCGTCCCACTGTTCGCGTTCGGCGGCGCGGGTGTCCTGGTCGGCGGACAGGAAGCGGACCTTGTCCAGGTCGAGGGCCTCGGCGAGGGAGGCGGCGAGGTCGGTGTCGGGCCGTACGTCGAAGCCGGACGGGCGTTCGGGGGCGGGGGTGAGGGTCCAGGAGCGCAGCTGGTCTGCGAGGCCGGGGTAGAGGGTGAAGGTGTCGCGGTCGATCATCGTCATGACGGTGTCGAGGTGCATGAACGCCCGGCTCTGCGGCAGGCGCACGGCTATCACCCGGTGTGCGGTGCCGGTCAGGAACAGTTGCTGGGTGAGGGTTTCGACGGCGGTGGCGGTGGTGCGTTCGCCCATGCCGATCATGACGATGCCCGGGGCGAGGACGTGGACGTCGCCGCCCTCCACGGTGAGGCCCGCGGGTGCGGTGGTGCCGTCGAGCAGCGGGGGCGCGGTCTCGGCGAACAGCGGGTGGAAGCGGTAGATCGCCGCGGTGTGCAGGGTCTCGCGCCGGCGGGCCGGCTTCGCCATCGGGTTGAGGCTGTAACGGGCGCCGATCCAGCAGGAGTTGTCGCGCGGGAAGAGGTGGTTGGGCAGTGGCGGGAGGGCGAAGTCCTGGTCGCCGAGGGTGTGCCAGTGCAGGCTGTGCGGGTTCTGCAGGGGGAGGTCGTTCTTGAGGACGCCGCCGATCAGGTACTCGGCGAGCGTGGCGCCGTCGAGCTGTTCGCACAGGTCCCGGACCGGTTCGACCAGGGCCGGGCCGACGACCGCGGGGGCGGCCACCCGGTCGAGGAGCCAGGACCGGGCCGGGGCCAGTTCGAGGGTCTCGGCGAGCAGGTCGGTGTAGTGGTGCACGCGCACGCCGTGGTCGCGCAGCACCTGGGCGAAGGCGTCGTGCTCCTCCCGGGCGCGCTTGGCCCACAGGATGTCGTCGAACAGCAGGTCGTCGACGTTGCCCGGGGTCAGCCGGGCCAGCTCCAGACCCGGTCGGTGCAGGATCACCTGGCGCAGGCGGCCGGCCTCGGAATCGACACGAAGGGTGGACATCGGTGGCGCTCCTCTCAAGGGAGTTCAGTACTGCAGGGGTTGTCGGTGCCGGTGACGCGCGGTCAGGGCGCGGCGCAGGACGGTGGGCAGGCCGGGCGGCCGGGCGGTGAGGGCCGCCTACGGCAGCTGCGGCGCCTCGGCAGGGCCGGTCTTGGCGGCCGGGCCGGGCACGGCGGTGGGGTCGGCCTCGGCGGCGGTGCCGTGGGTCGGGTGCGGGCGCTTCACCCAGATGTAGGCGGGGATGCCGAGCAGGATCGTGAACAGGCCGTAGTAGACGGTCTGGTAGCCGCTGCCCTGGATCGACCAGTAGGAGAAGGCGAGGGCGAGCACCGTGATGGTGATGTCCTTGATCAGCCGCCGCCGGTCGAGCTGCTTGCGGTCGTGCTGCACCAGCCAGTAGAGCTGGGCGGCCGCCGAGATCAGGTACGGGATCACCGCGGTCAGCACGCTCAGCAGCACGATCTCGGTGAACACCTTGGTGAAGCGGGTGTAGCTGACCACGGTGAGCACCGAGGCGAGCACGGTAGCCGAGATGATGCCGAAGGCCGGCACCTCGCCGCGCCCCTTGGTGCCGGCGAACACGGGCGGGAAGAGGCCGTCGCGGGCCGCCGCCATCGGCATCTCCGCGCAGATCATCGTCCAGCCGTTGAGCGCGCCGACCCCGGAGATGATCGCCGCGGCGGCGACCAGGTTGCCGGCCCAGTGGCCGCCCGCGATGTTGTTCATGGCGTCGGTGAACGGCGCGCTGGAGGAGGCGAGTTGGTCGTGCGGCACGGTGCCGAAGACGGCCAGGGTGCCGAGCAGGTAGATCGCGGCGCAGGCCAGCGTGCCGTATATCGTCGCCCTCGGCACGTTGCGCCGCGGGTCGCGCACCCGCCCGGCCGCCACCGAGGCGGTCTCCAGGCCGATGTAGCTGAACAGCGCGATCGCCCCGGCCGCCGAGATCGCGCCCAGCGCCGAGCCGCCACTGGCGTTGAAGGCCCCGAAGTTGCCGGACTTCACGAACAGCAGCCCGGCGGTGGCCATGAACGCCAGCGGCAGGAACTTCAGCACCGTGGTGACCACCTGGAAGGCACCGATGTTGCGCACCCCGGTCAGGTTGACGATCGCCGGCACCCACAGGCCGATCAGCGCGATCGCTGTCGACGTCCAGGTGTGGTGGCCCTTGTTGACGAACACCTCGACATAGCCGACCCAGGCCACCGCGATCGCCGCATTGCCGGCCCAGGCGGTGATCCAGTAGGACCATGCGGTCAGGAAACCGGCGAACTCGCCGAACGCCTCCCGGGCGTAGACATACGGACCGCCACTGCCCGGCACCCGCTCGGACAGCCGCCCGAAGGTGACGGCCAGCGCCAGCGCCCCGATGGTCACCAGCACGAACGCGACCAGCGCAATCGGCCCGTAGGGCGCGAGCGCGGACGGCAGCGCGAACACCCCGGTACCGATGATGCTACCGACCACCAGCGCAGTCGCCGCAGGCAGCCCGAAGGTCTTGTTCCCCTGCGCGGGTGGCTCGGCTGCTGGTCTTGCACGGTCGGGCGCGGACATGATCTGACTCCTTGGGCGATGGGCTGGGAGGACGGGACGGGACGCGGTGAGGGTTTGCCGTCCGCCGATAAAGATCTTCGATCGGCGAGGCGAAGCGACCCAGGGACCTACGGGCCCTGATCGTGCCGCCACCGGTCCCAGCCGCAACGGCCTGAAAGCCCCGGTCCCCGACCGGCAGCCGCTGTGACAGGTCTCGAACTGAAGGGCCGCCACCTGCTGGTTCGCCCCTGCCACACCCCGTCGAGGGCCTGTTCCACCTGCGCGCCCATCCGGTCCGGGGCCCGTGGCCTTTGCTGCGGACCCGTAGGTCCCTGTCAGGCGGGTGCCGGGGCGCGAGAGCAGCGGGGCGGTCGGCAAGCACAGGACGCCGCTTCACCCCAGCACTTGAGAGGGAGGAGGCCGCGGACCACCCGGGCCGCCTGCGGCAATCGGCAGGCGTCACCGCGTGGTGACTCACATCCCGGCTACGTCACCCCGAGGCAAGTGGGGCAGTCCAGTCATCTCAGACGATCTTCAGCTATGACAGGCCGCCGGGGTAGATTGTTCTGTCCGCTGCGGGAGCGGGCACGGCACATGGAGATGACATGGCGGACAACGTGGCAGGTCAGACGAATGCCCCGGTGAAGGTGTTCCTGTTGGATGACCACGAGGTGGTCCGCCGCGGCGTCCACGACCTGCTGGACGCTGAGCCCGATCTGACCGTGGTCGGCGAGGCCGGCACCGTCGCGCAGGCGCTGGCCCGGGTGCCGGCGCTCCGCCCCGATGTGGCGATCCTCGACATGCGGTTGCCGGACGGCAACGGGGTGACGGTCTGCCGGGAGCTGCGTTCCCAAATGCCTGAGCTGGCCTGCCTGATCCTGACGTCGTTCGATGACGAGGAGGGCCTGCTCGACTCGATCCTGGCCGGCGCCTCGGGCTATGTCCTGAAGCAGGTCAGCGGCACCGACCTGGTCTCCGCCGTGCGCACCGTCGCCTCCGGGCAGTCCATGCTGGACCCGGGCGCCGCCACCCGGCTGATGGCCCGGCTGCGCGCCGACGCCGCCCCCGAGCCGTCCAACGTGCCCCAACTCACCGACCGCGAACGGGAGATCCTCGCGCTGATCGGCGAGGGCCTGACCAACCGGCAGATCGGCCAGCGCCTCTACCTCGCCGAGAAGACCGTGAAGAACCACATCTCCCGGCTACTGGCCAAGCTCGGCGTCGAGCGGCGCGTCCAGGCCGCCATCATTGCCACCCAGACCCTCGCCGGCCCCGGCCACCACCACAATGCGGGCCGCCCGGCCTAGCGAACCACGCCCGTGCAACGGCTGGCGGCGCGAGCTGGGCGACCTGGGCGACCGGCACATCGTCAGCGAGTGCCGGTCGCGTCAGGGACTTCCGGTCAGCTGTGACTGCCGCTGAGGGGGACGATCCATTCGAGAACGGTGCCGGCCGGCTGATTCGCGACGAGGGTGAAGGTGCCGCCCAGTTCCTCGGCACGCGAGCGCAGGTTGGCCAGTCCGCTGCGGCGTGTGACGGCCGGGTCGATGCCCCGGCCGTTGTCGCTCACTCGCAGGCACAGATCCGCGGCGGTGACTTCCGCACTGACATCGACGGCGGTGGCGTGGGCGTGCCGGGCCACATTGGAAAGGGCCTCGCCCAGTACGGCCAGCAGTTGGTCGGCGAACTCGGTGGACACGTCGGTGTCCAGGAGGCCGGTCATCCGCAGCGCCGGGGCGAAGCCGAGCGCCTCGGTGGCCCGCTCGGTGGTTGCCACCAGTCGCGAGCGCAGACCCTTGCCATCCCTGTCCTGCTTCTGCTCGCGCAGGGCATAGATCATGGAGCGGATGACCCGGATGGTGTCGTCCAGGTCGTCTCTGACCCGCCGGACCCGCTTGTGCACCTGCGGCCGGTCGGCAAGCAGGCCCAGGGTGGACTCCAGTGTCAAGGCGCCGCCGAACAGCCGCTGGATGACGAGGTCGTGCATGTCGCGGGCAATACGGTCGCGATCCCCCTGTACCTCGCGTTCGGCACGGGCGGCGGCCAGCTCGGCCTGGGCGGCGAGCTGCGCGGTGATGTCCCGTGCCACGGTGGAGAAGCCGATCAACGTGCCGTCGGCGCCGGACATCGCCGAGACGGTGACGGCCACATCGACCTCGGTGCCGTCCGATCGGCGCCACCGGGTCTCGTGCGGCTCCGCGCGTCCACCGGCGCGGATCTCCGCCACTGCGGCATGGAGAGCGTCCATCGCCCCACCGGGCAGGAGTACGCCGGCCGGCTGCCCGACGATCTGCTGCTCGGTATGGCCGAACAGGCGTTGAGCGCCCGGGTTCCAGGTCTGGACGAGGTGGGTGGGCGCAGGATCGACGCAGATCATGGCGTCATCCGAAGACGTCACGATGGCCGCGAGCCGGGACGCCGCGCGCTGGGCCGCCTCGAGTTCGGTGTGCAGCGCGATCAGGCCCCGGTTGGTGTCGTCGAGCTCCTGGCGCAGGTCGGCGATCAGCTCCGCGCTGTCGGCGGGCTGGGTGTCGCGGAGCTCTCCGATGGCCAACTGTCCTCCGTCGTCTGTCATATGCCGGGCATCATCATGGCATGCCGCTGCGATCGCGGACCACGAGCACGGTGGCGTCGTCAGAGGGCCGTGCGTGGTCGCGGTGCACGACGGCGGCGATGATCGCCGGGTGGTGCTCCAGCAGGCGGGGGTGGTCTTCCAGGTTCCAGCCGGAGCGGATCCCGTCGGACGTCAGCACCAGGGTCGAGCCGGGTTCCCAGCGGCAGTGCTGGAGGTGTGTGCGCGGAACGGGGAGATGGGTACCGAGGGTGCCCGGGCGGTCCAGTAGATGGACCGAGCGGTGACCGTTGGTGATGATCCGTCCGGTGATGTTGCCGACCGCCGCGTAGCTGAGCTCGCCGTTCGCAGGGTCGATGACGCACGCGCCCAGGACACCGCCCCGGGTGGCGCGCATCGCCTGATGGGCTCGCCGGATGAAGTCGTCGAGGGCGGTGACCGGGCCGTGCTCGAACGTGGTGATCGCGGCGCTGGCCGCCAAGGCAGCACCGGCGCCGTGGCCGAGGCCGTCGACGACCAGGGCGGTCAGCCGCTCGCCAGGCGTGACCGACCACGCGTCTCCGGACTCGCCGTCACCGCCCAGCGGGACATTGACTCCGCCGAAACGCCAATGCCCTGCCGTGCCTGAGGGGTTGGCGCCCAGCCGGGCGTAGACGACCGTGCCTCCCCGGGTGGAGTACCAGTCGAACTCGGCGGAGTTGCGCCGCACGACGCCCAACCCGGCATTCAGACCGCCACGACGGTTCGAGGACGGCACCAGGTCCACCGGGGGAGTGAGGGACGCCGCTGTCATTCCCGGGCCGCGGTCGACAGAGATGAGCTCGATCCCGTCTGCGGTCTTGCGGGCCAGCACGTATCCCCCGGGGTGGGCGTGCCGCACGAGGTTGGTGCCGAGCTCGGTTGCCACCAACTCGGCCACGCCCGTAGGAAGGCCGTGCTGGCCGACTGCCATCCGGGCGACCGCCCGGCGCAGGGCACCCACGTCCTCCTCTGCCTCGATTGCATGGAGGCGGTGTTCGTTCTCGCTCATTGCCGCACTCCTGTTACCGCTGCCACTTCACGATCACCACGGTCGTGCCCGAGTCGGCGTCCGATGTGAGGGTCAGGTCGTCCACCAGCCGTCGCGACCCCGGCAGGCCCAGGCCCAGGCTGCCCTTGGTGCTGAAGCCGTCGGTCATCGCCGCCTCGATGTCGGCGATGCCCGGACCGTCGTCGGCGAAGGTGACTCGCACTCCCCGGCGCCCCTGCTCGTACACCTGCTCGGCACGGATCCGGCCGCGGCCCCCGGTGGCGTAGTTGAGGATGTTACGAGCCAGCTCGCTTCCGGCCGTGATCAGTTTGGTCGCGTCGACCAGGCCCAGACCCACCGCCTCGGCCTCGGCACGCAGGACCTTGCGGACCCGGATCAGATCGGCCTCATGGGCGATCGCGAAGACGGCCGGCTCGGCGTCCGTTGTGGTATTCCAGGTCACGGCCGGACCGCACCGTTCTCGGCGCGGCGCAGCCGCTGCAGCAGTGCCAGGCCCTGCTCGGCGTTGAGCGCCGTGTCCAAATGGCCCATCGGAACACCCAGTTCCACCAGTGTGATGGCCACCGCGGGCTGAATTCCCACGATCGCGGCTTGGGCTCCCAGTAGCCGGATCATCGCCACGATTCGCGCCAGCACCCGTGCGATGAACGAATCGACCATGGTCAGCCGGCTCACATCGATCAACATCCCGGATGCACCGGTGCGCGCGACCTCCCGGGTGAGCTGCTCCTCGATCTGGACCACGGTCGTGTCGTCCAGGTCGCCCTGCAACGCCACCAGCAGCGTGTCACCGATCCGCATCACCGGTACGACGTCGTCGCTCACAGCGAACCCCCCATGGACAGCGCCCGGGTGGCGGTCTCGGCGGTCCCGGCCCGCTCGGCCAGCAGCGCCAGCGCCAGTTGCAACGCGTCCTGCAAGGTGTTGCGCGACCGCAGGCGCCCCATGTCGATGCCCAGGTGCACCATGGACTGCGCGGTCTCCGGCCGCACCCCGCTCAGAATGCTCACCGCCCCCATCAGCGCAGCCGCCTGGACGGTCTTCAGCAGATGCTGGGCCACCTGGGTGTCGATGGTGGGCACCCCGCTGATGTCCAGGATCGCCACCTCCGCCTGAGTCTGGGCGATCTTCTCCAGCAGGCCCTCGGTCAGCCGGGTGGCTCGCAGGGTGTCCAAGGTCCCGATGATCGGCAACGCAAGTACCTTGTCCCACACCTGGATCACCGGCGTGGACAGCTCCAGGATCTCGTCGCGCTGGCGCTGCAGCCGCTGCTCGGTCTCCCTGCGCTCGGTGACATCGCGGATCGCTGCGGCAACCAGCAGACCCTCGGCCGTCTGGAGCGGGCTCAGGCTGATCTCGAGGGGGAACTCCGTGCCGTCCCTGCGCATTCCGGACAGCTGGAGTCCCGCGCCCATCGGCCGCAGCCGGGGGCCGGTGAGGAAGCCGTTGCGGTGGCCTACGTGGCGGTCGCGGTACCGCGGCGGTACCAGCACCTCTATCTCCCGGCCGACCAGTTCCCCGCGATCGAAGCCGAACAGCGTCTCGGTCTGCCGGTTGACCAGTACGATGCGCCCGTCCGGGCCGACGATCACCATGGCGTCCGGGGCCGACTCCAGCAGACCGTGGAACATCGACTCGGCCCGCGCACTTTCAGTGACATCCCGCAGGGCCAGGACGAAGCCGGTCACTGCGCCCTCTTCGCCCAGAACCGGCGTCAGAGCGACCCTGGCCAGGAAACGCTCGCCCCCCTTGCGGATCCGCCAGCCTTCAAAACTCCACCGGCGCTCTTCGCGTGCCGCGGCCAGTTCCTGATCCAGCAGTCCGGCGTCGCGATCCTCCGCGGTGTGCAGCACCGACACCGACCGCCCCACCATCTCGGCGCCGGTGTAACCCGTCATCGACGCGGCAGCGCGGCTCCAGCGAACCACCTGCCCACTTGGGCTGATCTTGATCAAAGCCTGATCGGTGACCGCGTCCAGCATGGACTCAAGCTCACGCACAGTCGCCTGGGGCTCCTGCTCACCTATCGACGGCGTCGTCGTCATAGTCGGCCCCATCTCCCCTCTCATACGGCCCGGGTCGGGCATCCACGGGCGACGTTGCGGTCCCGTCCGCGCTGATGGTACCGGGCGGACCCAGCATGCCGACGACCGACCACCGCGTCCCTGCTCGGCAGTCGGCCGCTGCTCCAACGGGCACCGGGTCGCGCCAGGTCACCGGGCCGTAAGGTGGCGGACGAGCAGCTCAACGCCCTCCGGGTCGAGGGTGGCGACCCGCCAGGTCGGCGAACAGGTCGGTGGCGGTGCGGGCCGTCTCCTGCCGGTGACTGGGAGCTCGGCGGGGAGGGTCGACGTACGACGGGCAGTCACCCCCGTTCCCCCGCCGGAGCGCCCTCACCGGTCGCCGGCCGGAACGGGCCCTCGGCGGCGAAGGCGTGGGCGGCGAAGCGTTCGCCCATGCGGCGGTAGGCGGCGGCGGAGGGGTGCAGGCCGTCGGGGAGGTCGGCCGTCTCGGTGGGGCCGAGCAGGTCGCGGCCGTCGAGGTGGTGCAGGTGAGGGTCGTGTGCCTGACGGAGTGCGACGATCCTTGCCAGCTCGTCGCGGACCACCTGCAACGACAGTGCCCCGCGGGCCAGTTCGGCCGGGTCGCCCAGTGCGGTGACCTTTCCGTCGCGGCCCGTCGTGGTCGGGCCGGGGTGGGTCTCGAGTGCGGGGCAGCTGACCGGGGAGATCACCAGCAGCGGGGTATCGGGGTGCCCGTCCCGGATGGTGTCGAGGAATCCGTGGACGGCCGGACCGAACGTCCGTAGCCGGAAGGTGGCCAGGCCCACGATGTTGATGCCCGTTTTGATGCTGATCAGGTCGGCGGGCAGGTCGCGGATGGTCCGGGCGACGTAGGGGTCCAGCATGTCGTTGCCGGGCTGGCTGAGGTTGGTGACTTCCACGCCCCCGAGCGACGCCGCCACCACGGGCCAGGTGCCGGTGGGGCCGTCGGCCTCGAGGCAGTGGCTGATGGAACTTCCGTGGTGCACCCACCGGCGACGACCGTCGGGCAGCGGCGCCAGGACCTCACCGTCGGCCCGGAGCGCCACCAGTTCGGTGGGGGTCTGCTGCGGCAGCCACAGTTCGACGTTCTTCATCCCGGCCGGCAGCCCGGCGAAGCGTGCCGTCCCAGGTTCTCCCGGGATCAGCCGCGGCGCTGCCCCAGGGGCCGCCATCCGCCACACGTTCCCCAACGGTGCTCGTCGGCGACCCAACAGCACACCGTCCACCGTCAGTTCGAGCATCCCGGTCGGCCGGGGGCGGGGGTCGCTGTCGAGCTGCCCGGTGGAGGTGAGGACCACGAACTCCAGCACCCGCGCATCGGTGCGGAACACCAGCCGCACCCCCGACGGCATCACCGTGCCCCCGTAGACCGACGGGTCCTGGTACTGCTCCTTCGTCCAGGCGGGCAACCGTCGCGGCATCACCCCCGCCGCCGTCGCCTCCAGGTCCAGCGCGCCCCGTACCTCCACCGGCCCGCCCGCCAGCGGGTACTCCCGCATCGTCACTGCCACCCCTCCTCGCCTCGGCCCCGTCCGGCCGGGCGGGTGCCCGGCCGGAGCCATCTGGCCCCTCCCCGAACCTAGCGACCCGAGTTGGAGATTTCGTGCTGATGGGACGGGAGTACTGGTCCGATGATCGGGGCCCGCGGGGATGATCCCCGGTGCGACCCGCAGCGGCCGCCCCCGTCCGGCTGCTCCCCCGGGGCCCGGCCGAAGCGTGGGGCCGCGGCCGTCGTCTAGCGCCGCACGTGCGGTGTGCTGCCCAGTACCCGCCGGCCCCTCGCTTCATCCGTGCGGCGGAACACCCGAAACCGGTGCTCCTGAAGCTCGTTGTCCTACGGATCCATCACCACCCGAACCGGGACAAACGGGAGAGCACCCTCATGAAGACCGCTTTCCGCGGCACCCTGCTGGCCTCCGCCCCACTGCTCGCCACGCTGCCGCTGATCGTCGACACCTCCGCCCGCGCCTACTCCGCCACACCCACCACCGATGCCACGTGCGTCCTCCGCGGCCACGGGGTCTTCACCGGCGCTGTCGATGCCGGCGGCACCAACCTTCCGGTCCCCGACACACTGGCGATGACGGGGACCGTGACCTGCGTGGATCCCGCCGGCGCGCCCGTGGCCTCCGGCGCCTTCGAACGGACCGTCACCATGCCGGCCACGGAGTGCACCGGCGACGAGCACGGGGACACCTCCACCACGACCGTCCACTGGAGCGACAAGACCGCCTCCACCTTCAAGTTCGACAAGACCGACGTCGTGAAGGTGAACGGCACCGCCTCACTGGTCGTCAGCGGCGAAGTCACCGGCGACAGCGCGGAGTTCGCGGGCGACACCCTCAAGGCGGTGGGCACCAGCTACGGCGCCGGCTGCGGCACCCCGGCCGGCGAAACCGCGCTCGACTCGACGCTCGTGCTCCGCCTCACCCACTGAAACGGCTCCTGAACGACCCCTCGACGCCCGCACCACGAAGGACGACCCGACATGCTCCCGGCCCAACTCACCAGCCCCAAGGCCCGCGTCTACGCGATGCTCGACACCGACGGCGACGGAACCGCCTCCCGGCACGACTACTTCGTCCGCATCGAACGAGCCCTCCGGGCCACCGACCGGACGCCGAACGACCCCCTGGTCCTCGCCGCCCTCGCGGCGGGCGAACGCGCCTGGGCCGCGATGGACGCCAACGGCGACGGCGTCATGACCTTCGCCGAGTACGACGCCTGGGTGGACGCGGACAAGTTCGACCACGTCTGCCGCCACGCCCTCGCCGCCCTGTTCGACCTCGCCGACGCGGACCAGGACGGCGCCCTGCGACGCTCCGAATTCACGGCGCTCCGCCAGGCCCTCGGCAACCGGCCCGACCACGCCGACGCCGCCTTCGACGCCCTGGACACCGACGCGGACGGCCTGGTCGGCCGCGACGAGTACCTGGCCTCGATCCGCGCCTACGTCACCGGCGACGGCTCCCCCATGGGCGACTCCCTGTACTGACCGCCCGCCCCCGGCACGTTCGGCGCCGGCGGACGATCACGGAAGGCAGCCGCCGGAGCGCGGCGGGCTGGTCGACCCGGCCCGGGCGGAGGGATCAGCCCCACGGCGGTCGGCCGGTTCCTTCCGCCCACAGCGCCAGGGCCCGGCGGTCAACAGCGCGGATCCCGACCTGGGCACAGAACGCGGCGGCGGCCTTGGTGAAGGTGCTGGTCGTGACGACCAGTGCGAGGTCGCAGCGGTGGACATCACGGTAGGTGCCGTTGACCTTCTGCACGTCCTGGGAGCCGACAAGCGTCTTCGGCCCGTACCGCTTGGCCTGGATGAGGATTCGCTGCCCGGCCGGGGTGGTCGCCAGGACGTCGGCGGCAAGGTCGCCGGCGCCGCCGACGACGGTGACCTTGGTGCAGCCGTCGCGCCGGCACAGCACCGCCAGCGCGTGCTCGAACTCCTTCGGCCCCATCGACAGGAACGCCCCGATGTGCCGCAGTTGCGCGACCTGCCCCTCGTGCTCCCGCCTCGACGCCGCCACCCGGCCGCGCACCACCACCACCGCGACGGCCAGGGCGGCGGCGAGCAGGCAGAGCAGGAGCATCAGGTGGTGGAGGAGCCAGCCGAGCATGAGCACGGCCAGAACGACCGCGGCGGTCGTGAGGGTGAACAGGACGATGCCGTGGTTGCGGGCCTGCGCGCGGCGGGCTGCACTGCGACGGCGGCGACGGACGGGCCTGCGTGCCACGATGCTCCCCCTCCGGACCAGGCTGCTGGCGGTGATCGTAAGGGGGTGGCGGCTTCCTGCGGTCGGATTCAGGCCCAACCGGCCGGGAGTGCAGGCGGGTTGGCCGGATCGAGGCGGTCAGCGGCCGAACGGCCGGCGACGGAAGCCGCTTGGGCGACGGACCGTCAGTTCTGCTCGGCGCGTGAGAGCGCCGGGAGCAGGTGGACCATCCACGGCAGCGCGACGCCGAGGAACAGCACGCAGGAGGATTCGCCCAACGCGGGGAACCAGCCCCAGCCGAACTCAGGGCCCTGCTGCTGATGCCAGGCATGGTGGTGCAGCACGACCGTCAGCACACCGACGGGGACCAGCAGCAGCCGCTGCCGGACGGCGAAAGCGGCGAGGGCCGGCAGGACCGCGGCCACGGCCCAGGCCTCCACGGGCCCGAATCCCGTGGCACGAAGGCCGGGGGCGAGCCCGGCAACGAGGCAGGCCCACACCGCCGCCGCTGCCGCGGTGGCGATGCCGGTTGCCAGCCAGGCCCAGATACCGCGGTGCGGTCGATCGGCGGGAGCGGTGGGAGCAGTGGGAGCGGTGGGAGCGGGGTAGGTGGTCACGGCCGGACCGTACCCGCCGCTGCCCCGTCACCGGCCGCGCCGCGCGCCCGGCTCGCCCGACCGAGCTACCCGGCTTCGGAGTCGGGGACGACACACCGGTGCGGAGGACGCGGATCGTGGCTGGCCCGCCACGCTCCTGAACGCGGGTACGTCACCGGCCTGCACCGCAGCCGCGCACCCTCCGGAAGGGGCGTGCGGGGCCGACGGGTTGACCCTCTCCTGGCGTCAGGGTTCAGCATGGGGGTGCGCGAGAGGAGACGGGTGTGACTGAGCGCGGCGCGAGTTATTCGGTGGGGCAGGTGGCGGGATTCGCGGGGATAACGGTGCGGACTTTGCACTATTACGACCGGGAAGGATTGCTTTCGCCGAGTGAGCGGAGTACGGCAGGATATCGGCTGTACAACGACCGGGATTTGGCGCGGCTCCAGCAGATTCTGTTCTACCGGGAGCTCGACTTCCCGGTGGAGGAGATCCGCAGCATCCTGACCGACCCGCAAGCCACCGCGCTCGGCCCGCTGCGCGAACGGCACCGTCAACTCAATGAACAGATAGCCAAGTTGCAGCGAATGGTGGAAGTCGCCGAGCAGGCCATCGAGATGGAACGGACGGGCGTGCGGCTCTCGCCGGAGGAGCGGTTCGACATCTTCGGTGAGGTTCGCTGGGATCTGAGCTATGCGACGGACGCGCAGCTGAAGTGGGCGGACAGTGCGCGGCAGCGGGAGTCGATGGAGCGGGCGGCCCGGCACAGCAAGGAGGACTGGCGGCAGCTGATGGCCGAATCGGCCGCGTGGCGGCGGGAGTTGATCGTCGCGTTCGAGGACGGTCAGCCGGCCGGGGGTGAGCGGGCGATGGATCTCGCGGAGCAGCACCGGGCGCATGTGGAGCGGTGGTTCACGGCGTGTCCGCCGGAGTCGCACCGGATGATCGCGGGCGACTACCTGACCGATCCGCGGGCGTTCGCGATGCTCGTCCCGCCGTCCGAGCAGCTGCCCGGGCTGGCGCAGTTCCTGCACGCCGCGATCGAGGCCAACGCCCGTCGCATCATGGAGGGTTGAAGCACAGATGCGCATTCTGATCACGGCGGCGGGTTCGCACGGCGACGTCGCACCGTACACGGGCCTCGGCGTCCGGCTGGCGGAGGCGGGGCACGAGGTCGCGCTGGCCACGCACGACAACTACCGGACGATGGTGGAGGGGTGCGGGCTGGAGTTCCGGCCGCTGCCGGGTGACCCCCAGGGCGGGCAGGGCCGGGGCGGGCAGGGCCGGGGTGGGATGCTGCGCCGGGCGAAGGAGTTCGTCGGGGAGCTCGGGCGCGGGATCGCGGAGGTGGCCGAGCCGGGGGCGGACGTGCTGCTGCTGTCCACGTCGACGGCGCCGCTGGGGTGGCACGTGGCGGAGGCGCTGGGGGCGGCCAGTGCGGGCGTGTACCTCCAACCGGTGGAGCCCACGGGGGAGTTCGGGCCGGTGGTGGGTGGCACCAGGTCGCTCGGACGGTGGGGGAACCGGGCGGCGGGACGGGCCGCGCTGGGGGTGGTCGACCGGCTGCACCGGGACGCCGTGGCGGAGCTGCGGGCCCGGCTCGACCTGCCGCCGCTCTCCGGGGCGGCGATGCGCCGCAGGCTGGTCCGCGAGCAGTGGCCGGCGCTGCACGGGTTCAGCACCGCGCTGGTCCGCCGCCCGGCGGACTGGCGGCCGGGGCTGGAGGTGGTGGGCAACTGGTGGCCGGCCCCCACCGGTGAACTCCCCTCCGTAGTAGAGGAGTTCCTCGCGGCCGGCCCGGCCCCGGTGTTCATCGGATTCGGCAGCATGGGCGCGGGCCAGGGCGAGCGCCTGGGTCGCCTCGCGGTGGAGGCGCTGCGCACGGCGGGCCGGCGGGGCGTCCTCCAGGCCGGCTGGGCGGGCCTGACGGCGGACGCGGACGACGTCCTCACGGTGGGCCGGCTCGACCACGCCGCGCTCTTCCCCCGGATGGCAGCCGTCGTCCACCACGCGGGCGCGGGCACCGCAGCGGCGACGCTCCGCGCCGGAGCACCCTCGGTCCCCGTCCCGGTGACGGCCGATCAGCCGTTCTGGGCCCGCCGGTTGACGGCAATCGGCGCCGCGGTGGCCCCGATCCCGTTCGCCGGTCTCACGGCGGACCGCCTCGCCGCCGCGATCCGCCTGGCGGTCGCCGAACCCTCCCACCGGGAACACGCGGCAGCGGCAGCCGACCGGATGGCGAAGGAGGACGGCGCGGCCCGCGCGGTCGACCTGGTCGCCCGACTGGCCCGAGCCGCCGCGTGAACGTGCCCCCGGTGACCCGGCAGAAGGCACCGAGGCCGGACGGAATCCGGCCCGGCAGGACGCCTCAATTCACCACCGCGGGACGGACGTTCACGGCGGGGCCGTGCCGGTCGCGCTCAGGCGTCGGAGTAGCTGAGGTCTCCGACCGACCAGGCGCTGATGTCGCCGATCGCGATGCGGTACATGCCGCCGGTGTGCGGGAGGCCGAAGTCGCCCTGGAGGATCCTCGCGCGGTGCAGGTGGAGGTGGGTGGGGCGGGCCGGCGGGGCTTCGGCGGGTGGGGCGAAAAGGGCGGCAAAGGGCTTCAGGTGGTCGGAGGCCTGGAGGACGTCGGCCACGCGTTCCCACCACAGGGCCACAGGGGCGAGCCTGCCGGTGATCACGGCGCCTGGGACGACCACCGTGAGGGACATCTGGTTGCTGTGCTCGGATTCGACCATCGCGGCGATCTCGACGAGCAGCCCATCGGGGTTCGACATGCTGTCCAGCGTAGGACACCCCCGAGCCCCCGGGCCGAACCGCCCGCCACCGCCACCGCCCCACAGCCCACCCCACGGCCCGCCGCACCGTCCGCGGCGAGCCCGTCGACAACCCCTCGACAGCAGGCATCGCACCAGGTCAAGGGCCGAACGTCCCTCCTCCGGGCGGCCGAACAGTCCATGATCAACTCATCTTCGCGGGTGGTTAACCTGACGTTCATGGAGTACACCAGCAGCGGCGCTCCGCGCACCGCCACCCTCACCCCCACCCCCATCGGCTCCCACGACGAGGACGCTTTCAGCCCGGAGTACGATCGCCTGCTCGCCCGCCACCACGCGATGCGATTGCGCCGCAGCATCCTCTCCCCGACCGGACAGTCATCCGGCCCGCGGCGGCCGGCTGTGCAGCTTCCGGAGCCCGGGGACCGGGACCTGATCGTGAGCCACCTGGCGCCGCTGCTGCCGTTCGACGCACTGATCGAGGTGCTGTACGACGCGATGTTCGTCCGGCGGCCGTTCCTGCGGCGGCTGTTCCCGGAGTCGATGGAGTTCCAGCGCCAGCACCTGGGGCACATGTTCCAGCACCTGATCGACCACCTCGACCGCCCCGTCGAACTCGACGCCAGGCTGCGGGCGCTGGGCGCGGACCACCGCAAGCTCGGGGTGTGGCCGGCGCACTACGAGGCGTTCGAGGAGTCGCTGATCACCGCGCTGCGGGTGCGCGGCGGGCGCGCCTGGACGGTGCAGGTCGAGGAGGCCTGGACGCGGATGCTGCGGTTCGCGGTGGCGGCGATGGTCGCGGGCGCGGAGGGCGCGGCCACCGAGCCGCCGTTCTGGCACGGCGAGGTGGTCGGGCACGAGCGGCGCCGCCCGGACCTGGCGGTGCTGCGGGTGCGCACCGGCGAGCCGTACCCGTATCGGGCGGGGCAGTACGCGGCGCTGGAGTCGCCGTTGCTGCCGCACAGTTGGCGGCCGTACTCGGTGGCGTGCGCGCCGCGCGAGGACCGGGTGCTGGAGTTCCACGTTCGCCGGACCTCGCCGGGCGGGCTGAGCGCGGCACTGGTGGAGGGCACGGGTGTCGGCGACCAGGTCCGGGTGGGGCCGCCGCGCGGCTCGCTCTCGCTCGACTTCGACGGGGCGGACCTGCACGGCGACGTGCTGATGGTCGGCGGCGGGACGGGCCTGGCGCCGATGAAGGCGCTGGCGGAGGAGTTCGCGGCGGCACACCGGGCCCGCGGCCGCCGGGTGCGGCTGGTGGTCGCGGCGCGCGGCCGGGAGGAGCTGTACGACTGGCCGTCGCTGGTCGAACTCGCCGCCAACCGTTCCTGGTTGGAGCTGACGCCGGTGCTCGGCCCGGACCTGGAGGGACTGGCGGCCATGCTCCGCGGCCACCAGAGCGTGCCGGGGCTGGCGCTGCTCAGCGGCCCGCCGCGGATGGTCGCCGTGGCGCGTTCGCTGCTGCTGGACGCGGGTGTCCCGGACGAGCGGATCCGCTACGACGGGGTGACCCGCGCCGAGCACTGACGGCCCGGGGCGGCCGGACGGCGACCGGAAGGCGACCGGAAGGCGACCGGAAGGCGGTCCAAAGACGGCCCAAAGGCGGCCCATTGGCGGGTCGGCCCGCCGTCAGGCCCCGGCGGACGGGGCCGTTCGGCCCTTCCCCCGCCGTTTCCGACTTGGGGACAGTGACACCCAGGTCAACAGGTCAGCGTTGTCTGTGTCCGGCCCGCATTCGGCGGGCCGGTCGGGTTGGGCGTGGGTGCCCGGAGAGGCCGAGCGATGGAAACCGACGAGGTCATGCTGGCTGTCCGACTCACCACCCAGGACCGGACGCTGCTACGGCGTCTGGCACACGGACACCGCGGCGACGTGTCCGAGGTGGTGTCGGACGCCCTGCTGGACGTACTGCCCTTCGTGCTCACCGGCGGCACGCCCCAACTCGCCGACGAGCTTCGGCGGTTCGCGCCCTGCGCGGTGACGGTGTGGCTGCCGCCGGAGCTGGCCGAACTGCTGCCCGCGCTGGCCGACCGGATGACGGAGCTGAGCGGCGTCCGCCCGCGCACCCCGTGCGAGGCGCTGGGCGCGGCGGTCCGGCTGTGGCTGCGTCAGGACCCGGCGCTGCTGATGGCCGGCCTGCGCACGCTGCACGGCGCGGACGCCCGCCACAGCCACCACCACCCCGTCGCGGCCTGACGGCCCGTCCACCCTCCTGCGGCGCACAGTCCGCACCCCTGCGCACCCAACGGGCGTCCCTGCGACGCCCGTTCGCGTCCCCGCAGCACCACCCGGCGCCCGTTCGCGTCCCCGCAGCACCACCCGGCGCCCCTCCCGCGCCCCCTCGACACCCCTCCCGCGTCCCCTCGACGCCCCGTCCGCGTCCCCGCTGTGCCGATGGCGCCGCACATTCGCGCCCGCCCGGCCCCTGATCTGGTGGTCCCTGGTGGTCCGTCAGTCCCTCCCGCCCCCGGGCCGTTCGGCTCGGAGGGGCCCGTGGACCGGGGACGTCGGGCCGCCAGGGGCGGGACCATCGGCCCTGGGGCCCGGACCCGCCCACGAACGAGCATGGAGCGCCGCCGCTCGGCGAAGGTGCTCCACTCCCCGGAAGCACCCCGCGGACCGGGTGGTCCGGCATTGCGCCGCCGCCCGATCGCGGGCGTCGCGTCGTCCGTCTCCTGTCATGGCGGGTGACGGCCCGTCGGGCGGCGGCGCCACCAGGTTCGGCAAGGACGAAGGAGGGCGGCCGATGGCTGCCATCGAGGCGAGTCGAGGGACGGCTGAGTCCGCTCCACGACGCACACCGGGCAGCGCGATAGTGCGGATGCTCACCACAACCGATCACAAGACGATCGGCACGATGTATCTGGTCAGCGCATTCGCGTTCTTCCTGATCGGCGGCGTGCTGGCGTTGGTGATGCGGGCGGAGCTGGCCCGCCCGGGGACGCAGATCCTCTCCAACGAGCAGTTCAACCAGGCGTTCACCATGCATGGCTCGGTCATGCTGCTGCTGTTCGCGATGCCGCTGTTCACCGGTTTCGCGAACTGGATCATGCCGCTGCAGATCGGCGCGCCCGACGTGGCGTTCCCGCGGCTGAACATGCTGTCGTACTGGATGTTCATGTTCGGCTCGCTGATCGCGGCGGCCGGCTTCCTCACCCCGCAGGGCGCGGCCGACTTCGGCTGGTTCGCCTACGCGCCGCTGTCCGACGCCATCCACTCCCCCGGCGTCGGCGCCGACATGTGGATCATGGGTGTGGCGTTCAGCGGCTTCGGCAGCGTGCTCGGCGCGGTCAACTTCATCACCACGATCATCTGCATGCGCGCGCCCGGCATGACGATGTTCCGGATGTCGATCTTCGCCTGGAACGTGCTGCTGACCTCGCTGCTCGTGCTGATGGTCTTCCCGGTGCTGGCGGCCGCGCTGCTCGCCCTGGAGATGGACCGCAAGTTCGGGTCGCACGTCTTCGACCCGATGAACGGCGGGCCGATGCTGTGGCAGCACCTGTTCTGGTTCTTCGGCCACCCCGAGGTGTACATCCTGGCGCTGCCGTTCTTCGGCATCGTCTCGGAGATCGTCCCGGTGTTCAGCCGCAAGCCGATGTTCGGCTACTCGGGCCTGATCGCCGCCACCATCGCGATCGCCGGCCTGTCGGTGACGGTGTGGGCGCACCACATGTACGTCACCGGCCAGGTGCTGTTGCCGTTCTTCTCGTTCATGACCTTCCTGATCGCGGTCCCGACCGGTGTGAAGTTCTTCAACTGGGTCGGCACCATGTGGAAGGGCTCACTGTCCTTCGAGACACCGATGCTGTGGGCGACGGGCTTCCTCGTCACCTTCCTGTTCGGCGGTCTGACGGGCGTGCTGCTGGCCGCGCCGGTGCTGGACTTCCACGTCTCCGACTCGTACTTCGTGGTCGCGCACTTCCACTACACGCTGTTCGGCACCGTGGTGTACGCGATGTTCGCCGGCTTCCACTTCTGGTGGCCGAAGTTCACCGGCAAGATGCTGGACGAGCGCCTCGGCAAGATCACCTTCTGGACGCTCACCATCGGCTTCCACCTCACCTTCCTGGTCCAGCACTGGCTGGGCGCCCAGGGCATGCCGCGCCGCTACGCCGACTACCTGGCCGCGGACGGCTTCACCACGCTCAACATGATCTCCACCATCGGCTCGTTCCTGCTCGGCCTGTCGATCCTCCCGTTCATCTACAACGTGTGGAAGACCGCCAAGTACGGCGAGAAGGTCAACGCCGACGACCCGTGGGGCTGGGGCCGTTCGCTCGAGTGGGCGACCTCCTGCCCGCCGCCGCGGCACAACTTCAGCAAGCTGCCGAAGATCCGCTCGGAGTCCCCGGCGTTCGACCTGCACCACCCGGAGATCGCCGCGCTCGACTACATCGAGAACCACGGCAAGCCGGCTCCGCACCTCGGCGACGTCACCCCGGCCAAGCTCTCCCTCTCGGAGCGCGACCGCCGAAAGCTCGCCGCGTCCTCCTCCGAGGACTGACCGTTGCAACCCCCGCCGGCCCCCGCTCCCGGGCCGGCGGACCCACAACCGCCGTCCCCGCCCCGCCGTATCTCCCGGCACGGGCGGGGCGGGGACGGCACCCCTCAGCTCTGGAGGACCCGCCATGGCCCACCCCGTCCTGGCCCTCGGCACCGCCGCACTCACCGCCGCCGGCAGCGCCTGGTACCTGCCCGCGCTGCTCGACCTCCGGGCCGGCGCGGACCGCCCGCGCGCCGCCCGCCTCGCCGCCACCGGCTGCCTGCTCTGGTGGTCCGGACTGGCCGCCGCCGCGATCCTGCTCACCACCCCGCTCAGCTGGCACGTCCCGCTCGGGGCGGCCCTCACCGGTGCCCTGTCGGGTGCGGCGCTGCGGGTCCTCGCCGCAGCCGAGAGGAGCGCCGACCGGCGCGAACAGGACCGCGCCTGGGGCAGCCTGCCGTACGACCTGCCGACCGTCCGCGGCGTGCGCCCCTCCGCCGCCACCGTCGGCTGGGTGACCGGCGGACTCGCGATCGCCGCCGCGACCGCTGCCGCGACCCTGCTGGCGGGACGCCCCGGGCCGGCCGGCTCCGCGGTGGTGACCGTCGCCGGGTCGGTCGGCCTGTGCCTGCTGATCCTGCTGGTCGCCCTGAACCGCACCCGCCCGCACTGAACCCCTTCTCCCCCCGGAGGAAGCACAGCCATGGACGTCGCCGAGTCGATCCCCCTGCACCCGGCCGGCCTGCCGGGCGAGGCGGCCGCCCTTGCCCGGGCCCGGGTCAACGCCGTCGCGCGGGACGCCTCCGCGCTGGTCGAAGCCGTCCGGATCCGCCTGGCCGGCGCGCCGGGACGGGTGCTCGCCCAGGTCAACGCCGAGGTCGACGGGCGCCGGGTCCGGGTCCAACTGGCCGCGCGCACCATCGGCGACGCTGCCGACCGGCTCGCCGAGGAGCTGAGCCGGCGCATCCGCACCGTCTCCTCCAGCTGGCGGCCCCGGCCCTGGCCCTCCGAGAACGACCGCGCGATCGGCGTCCCGGCCACCGGCACCGAACGCATCGTCCGGATCAAGTCGGCCCCGCTGGTGTGGTGTTCACCCGACGCGGCGGTCCGCACCCTGGACGCCATGGACTACGACATCCACCTCTTCACCGACCCGGCCACCGAGACCGACGCCGTCGTCCACCGCGTCGGCCCCACCGGCTACCGCCTGGCCCGCACCCTCCCCGCCGCACCCCCGACCCACCCCGCCACCCCCCTCACCCTCAGCCCCCACCCCGCCCCACCCCTCACCGCCGCCCAGGCCGCCACCCGCCTCACCACCGCCGAACTCCCCTACCTCTTCTTCACCGACCCCACCACCCGCCGCGGCCGCCTCCTCTACCGCCGCCTCGACGGCCACCTGGCCCTGGTCGTCCCGGCCTGAAAACCCGGCTGTCACCCACTACAGTCCGATCTGCCAGCACCTCGGGGGAGATCGATGAAGCAGCGGGTGACGGTCCAGCGCGTCCGCACGGGCCCAACCTCACACCGAGTGATCCAGGCCGCCGCCGGCCCCGGACGGATCGCCCTGTACGTGCGCCGAACTCGTGGCCGCCCCCGGCACCCCCACGCCGTCCGCCACTCCCCCGTCGCCCGCCAACTCCACGTCCAGTACTGCCCGGACTGGACGCTGTGACGGTCGGTCACTTCTCGCAGGAGCCGTCGCACGGCCGACTCCGCATCACCCGAATCGCGAACACCGACCCGTCCGGGTGGACGGAAACGGGACCGCCCCACTCCTTGTCCCGGCCGAGCCAGGGCCGGATTCTGTAGGTCTCATGCACGGCGGCGCGATACTCCTCCACTCGCCCTCTCCTCAGCAGGTCGAACAGCTCCGCGTCCACACCGGAGTACGCCTCGACCCGGCGGCCGTTCAGCCGGAAGACGTGATCGGTGCCGACGTACGGAACTCCGAGGAGCGTCTTCTCGATGCCCCGGCGGCCGACGCCGGCGGCGTGCTCGTAGCCGTCGAAGCGCTTGGCCCCCTGAGGGTCCGTCAGATACTGCGCGGTGCCGTCGCCCGAGTCGGTGAACGCCATCAGGCCGGCCGCCTCGGTCCGACCGAGGGCCTCCTGGAACCAGCGGAAGTCCTTGGGCCCGAGGTGCCACGCGGGTGCGGCATCGTGGCCGCCCTCGACCGGTGGCCGGTCCCTGGCTTGTCCGTCCAGACTCACCGGCTGTTCTCCGGCCGACAGGTGGAGCCAGCCGCCCCGGCCCGGGGCCTGAAGGGCGTGCACGGTCACCACGCCGGCCCGCGCCAGTTCCGTGCTGAACAGCAGCCCCTGGGTCTCGTTCCACTCGCCGATGTGCATCCCTTCGGCATGCGCGGAGGCGGAGGCGAGCTGTTCGGCCGACCTGACGGCATTCCCGTGGTTGCCCTTGGAGACGATCGGCACCACCAGGGACGCCTCCCCGGGGCGCCAGACCTCGGCCAGGTACTGCGGGCGGTACTGATGGCTGGAAGTACGTCCCTCCCCCGTCTTCTTCCGCCGGTCGGTCGGCACCGGACCCGCGCGCAGCACCGTCTCGGCGGGCAGGATCGACACGCAGTGGTCGGGGTACCGCTGCCCCAGCACGTGCTTGGCGATCGTGAGGGCCAGCCCGGTGCCGAGGTCGCGCGACTGCTGGTGCTTGTAGTACTCGCCTATCCCCCGGCCTTCGCCGGTCAGTTTGAGGTACTGGCCGGGGCCGAGCAGTTGAAGCTGCCCGCCGACGCCGAGCGCCTGGTTGTAGTTGAGTGCGCCCCAGTGCTCCGCCAGCCCCCGCCCCGCACCCTTCTCCGACAGCGCGGTCACCGACGCCAGGGTGTGCAGGACATCCCACATGGCGACGGTCAGGTCCCCGGACTCCGCAGGGGCCAGTGGCGCGAGGAGCGGTTTACGGCGCAGCGGGTCCTCGTCCTTGTCCGCCCGTTTCCTGTCGTCGGCCGCGATGACCGCCGCCGCGGCTACAGCCAGTTGCGCTTCTTGAAGATCAGGTAGAGGCTCCCGCAGACCACACCCATCAGGCCGATCGCGAACGGGTAGCCGAAGGCCCAGTGGAGTTCGGGCATTTCGTCGAAGTTCATGCCGTAGACGGTGCCGATGAGGGTGGGGGCGAAGAGGATGGCGGCCCAGGAGGAGATCTTCTTGATCTCGTCGTTCTGGACGTGGCCGGCTTCGGCGAGTTGCTTCATTTCCTCGTTCTGGCGCTGGGAGACCAGGGTGGCGTTGACGGTGAGGATGTTCTGGAGCATCTGGCGGAAGCCGTCGACGCGTTCGGCGGCGTAGGTGGCGTGGTCGGCGACGTCGCGGAGGTAGCGCTGGAGTTCTTCGTCGGTGCCGTACTTCTGGAAGCCGGCTTCGAGGGCGCGCATGATTTCCAGGAGGGGGCCGGTGGCGCGCTGGAGTTCGATGACTTCGCGGGAGAGTTCGTAGATGCGGCGGGAGACGCGGGGGTCGCCGCCGAAGACTTCGGTCTCGATTTCGTCGATGTCGTGCTGGAGGCCGGCGATGACGGGGGCGTAGCCGTCGACGACGGCGTCCAGGACGGCGTAGAGGACGGCTTCGGGGCCGAGGGCGAGCAGGTCGGGGTCGGCTTCGAGGCGGCCGCGGATCCTCGAGAGGTCGGGCGACTGGGAGTGCCGGACGGTGACCACGAAGTCGGGGCCGACGAAGAGGTGGATCTCGCCGAAGTCGACTTCTTCGACGTCGTCGAGGTAGCGGGCTGCGCGCAGCACGACGAAGAGGGTGTCGCCGTAGCGTTCCAGCTTGGGGCGCTGGTGGGCGACGATGGCGTCCTCGAGGGCGAGTTCGTGCAGGTCGAACTTCTCGGCGGCTTCGACGAGTTGGGCTTCGGCGGGGCGGTAGAGGCCGATCCAGGCCATGGTGCCGGGCTTGCCGGGGAGGTCGCGGTAGATCTCGGCGAGGCTCGCGGGGGACTCTATTCGGCGGCCGTCGCGGTAGACGGCGGCGTCGACCACGGAGCGTTCCGCGGTGGCGGGCTCGCGGTCGTCGGCGTTCTGGTCGGAGCGCGGGTCCATCGAGTGCTCGGGGGCCACGGAGTGGTCGGAGACGAGCCGGGGGCTGCGGCCGAACGGTCGCTTGCCTGCGCGCACGGCGCGCACACGCCAGTCGGACATGGCGGGGTACCTCCACGGGTCTGGGTCCGTCACACCCCGCACGGGGGGCGACGGCCGGCCCCGGTGGTCCGTCCGCGTGGCAGGGCCGGGGAACGCGGGGCGTTCAGCGGGCGGTGCGTGGACGGAGGGTCCGGGGGCCGGGAGCGGGTGAGAACTTCCCGGAGCGGGGCCGACTTCGACCCGGACTACTGCACTCCACGGCTCTCACCTCCTCACACTCCGGACGCACCCTGGCGTCGCGACCGCCGCCAGTCTAGCCCCGCGTTCCCCCACCCCCCGGCCCCGGGGGACGTCGTGGGCTCCGCCAGGCATGCCGCGGCCCGGCCACGCGGGTGCGTGTCCGGGCCGTGCGGGTGGTGTGCGGCGTCAGGCGGTGAGGGCCTGGTGGAGGGCGTCGAGGCCGTCCGCGTAGATGCCGGTGAACAGGTCGACGACCTGCTGTTCGGTGGCGCCGACGGGGTTGAAGCGGCCGGACCACTGGACCTCGGCGAGGTCGTCCCGGCCGGGGACGGCGTGGACCCGGATGGTCGAGACGTAGCCGTCGACCGGGAACGGCGCCTGCAGGATGGCGTAGCTGTAGTGCCGCTCGGCCTCGTTGAAGTCGACGAGCCGTTCGACGATGACCTCGCCGTCGGGGTTGGTCAGGCGCCGGACCCGGCCGCCTTCGAGGGCGGTGCTCTCGGGGATGTAGGGCAGCCAGTCGGGGAGGGAGTCGAAGCCGCCGATCAGGTTCCAGACCTGCGCGGGGGTGGCGGGGACGGTGCGGCTGACGGAGGTGGAAGCCATGGTCGATCCTCCTGGATCGGGGAGAGACGGGAATCAGGCGCCCGCGGGCAGCGGGGCGGCGGCGCTGACCAGGCCTGCGGCACGCAGGTCGCGCCAGAACGCGGCGGGGACGGTCTCGTTCAGCGCGGCGGTGTCCTCGGCGATCCGGCTGGGCCGGGTCGCGCCGGGGACGGCGGCGGCGGCCACCGGGTGGGCGAGGGAGAACTGGAGCGCGGCGGACTTGATGCCGACGCCGTGCTGCTCGGCGAGCGCCTTCAGCCGGGCGACCTTCGCGACGATCTCGGCGGGCGCCTGCTGGTACTCGAAGTGGGTGCCGCCGGCCAGGATGCCGGAGCTGTAGGGGCCGCCGACGACCATCTCGGCGCCGTGTTCCTGCGCCATCGGCAGCAGGCGCTGGAGGGCGTGCTCGTGGTCGAGCAGGGTGTAGCGGCCGGCGAGGAGGAAGCCGTCGGGCTGCGGCTCGTCGAGGGCGAGGGTGAGTTCGATCGGCTCGGTCTTGTTGACGCCGAGGCCCCAGGCCTTGATGACGCCCTCGTCGCGCAGCCGGGACAGCACGCGGAAGGCGCCGGTGCGGGCCTCTTCGAACTTGGCGAGCCAGGCGTCGCCGTGGAAGTCCTGGGCGATGTCGTGGACCCAGACGATGTCGAGGCGGTCGGTGCCGAGGCGCTTGAGGCTGCCCTCGATGGAGCGTTCGGTGGCGTCGGCGGTCCACTCGTGGACGATCCGGTTCGGGTTGCCGTGTTCGAACAGGCCACCCTTCTCACCGAAGTCGGGGACGTCCGTCTCGTGCTCGTCGAGGATGACCCGGCCGACCTTGGTGGACAGCACGTAGGAGTCGCGCGGCTTGGTGGAGAGCACCTCGCCCAGGCGTTCCTCGGCGAGGCCGGCGCCGTAGAAGGGGGCGGTGTCGTAGTAGCGGATGCCCTGGTCCCAGGCGGCTTCGACGGTGGCGCGGGCCTGCTCGTCGGGGATCGCGCGGAACATGTTGCCGAGCGGGGCGGTGCCGAAGCCGAGCTTGCCGGGGAGGAGGTTCTTGAGGATCACAGCGTTGCCTTTGCGAAGGGGTCGAAGGGCGGAACATTTGATGCAAGCGCCCCTTACTTGCGCCCACAATAGTTGCAGACGCTGGCTAATCCAAGGTGGCCTCCACCACAGATCGACATCAACCCCGACGGATCACGCGTTGGCGTCGAGCAGCTCCCGGGTGCGCCGCACCAATGCCTGCCGCACCTCGTCCGGCGCCAGCACCCGCAGCGGTGTGGCAAGGCCGAGCAGGTAGCCGGCCAGGCCGTCCGCGTCGGGGCCGCCGATCTCGGCGATGGTGGCGTCGGGGCCGTCGGGGCGGTGGGTGCCGACGGTCGGTGGGATCAGGCGCAGCGCCCGGTCGAGCGGCAGTGGGAGCCGGATCGTCACGTACAGCGGGTACTTGGCGCGTCCGAGCGAGTCGGCGACCAGCAGTGCCGGGTCGGGCGGGTCGACGATCTCCACCGGGCGTCCGGTGGGCCGTATCCGGCCGACCCGGTCCGCGCGGAAGGTCCGCCACTCGGCGCGCGCCACGTCCCGGGCGACGAAGTACCACCGGCGCCCGGTGCTGACCAGCCGGTACGGGTCGACGTCCCGGACGGTGGCCTTCCCGTGCTGGTCGCGGTACGACAGCCGGCTGCGCTCGCCCCGCCGGCAGGCGGCGGCCAGCTCCAGCAACTGGCCCGGCGCGAGCGGCGGTTCACCGTTCCTGGGGGTGTGCACCAGCGCCGCGTCCAGCCCGCCCAGCCGTTCCGCGATCCGCGGCGGCAGGACCTGGCGCAGCTTCAGCAGCGCCGACAGCGCGGCCTGGTCGCCACCGAGGACGCCGCTGAGCGCGGCCTCGCGCAGCCCGACGGCCACCGCGAGCGCCTCCTCCTCGTCGAGGATCAGCGGCGGCACCCGCGCCCCCGGGCGGAGCCGGTAACCGCCCCACGGGCCCGCGTCGGACTCGACGCCGTAGCCGAGCTCCCGGAGCCGGGCGATGTCCCGTCGCACCGTGCGGTCGGTGACGGCCAGCCGCTCGGCCAGTTCGCCGCAGGTCCAGGACGGCCGGGTGGAGAGCAGGGAGACCAGGCGCAGCAGCCGGGCGGAGGTGGTGAGCACGCCCCGAAGTGTGCCGCACGACCAGGACCGAACCTGTCCTGGTCCGGTCGTAGCGTCTCCCCCATGAGCACTGGAAACACCTCCGAAACTGCAATCCGCTACGCCGCCGTCACCTTCGACTGCGCGGACCCGGCCGAACTGGCCCGCTTCTACGGCGACGCCCTCGGCCTGCCCGTCGTCTACTCCACCGACGACTTCGTCCTGCTCGGCCAGGAGGGCGCGGCCGGCCTCGGGTTCAACCGGGTGGCCGACCACCGCCCGCCGTCCTGGCCGGACGAGTCCGGGGCGAAGCAGGCCCACATCGAACTGGACGTCGCCGACCTGGACGCCGCCCAGGCCCGACTGGTCGAACTGGGCGCCGTCGTCCCCGAGTTCCAGCCGGACGAGCGCTGGCGGGTCCTGCTGGACCCGGCCGGCCACCCGTTCTGCGTCACCCGTCTGAGCTGATCGCCACGCCGCTCAGCCGAGCAGCGCGCCGAGCGGCCCGGCGATCAGGTGGTACCGGGCCAGGAAGGCCGTGAACGCGCAGCACGCCAGCGCCGTCACCGTCATCGCGAGCCGGCCGGGCAGGCGCCACCAGTGGCGCAGCCAGCCGGCCACCGCGCCGGCGGTGACGGCGAGGGCGGCGAGCGGGAAGGCCGCGCCCCACCAGGTGGGGGCGAGGGCGAGCGGGGTGCCGAGCGGGACGGCCTCCATCATGGCGTTGCCGTCGGAGACCAGGGCGAGCAGCGCGGCCAGGAATCCGGCGGCGAGCAGCCCGGCGAGGGCGGCGGCGGCGCGGGCGGCCTGCGCGGGCCGCGGGTGGGCGGGGCGCCGGCGCAGTCGGCGACCGATCGCGGTGGCGGGGACGGCGACGGCGGCGCCCAGCAGCACGGTCAGGGCGACGCCGAGGACAGCCAGCCGCGGGCCGGGATCCTGCCGCCAGGTCAGTGCCTGGTAGGCGGTGGACGGGTTGTCGGACGCGGTCAACACCCCGTCGCGGAAGGCGATTTCGGCCTGCCCGTCGCGTTCCCGGTAGCGGTCGCCGCCGAGCGGCAGCCAGTGCTGTTCGGGGTGCCGGGGGTCGAGTGCGAGTCCTTCGGTGCGCAGGCCGCTGCCTTCGGCGGTGACGGTGACGGAGCCGAACAGTTCCTCGGTGCGCATCAGGCTGTCCCGGCTGACCCGGGCGGCCCGGTACGTCCCGGTGACCTTCCCGGCCTCCGCCGCACTCCCCGAACTGCCGCTTCCCGAACTGCCGCTTCCCGAAGGCGACTTGGCGCCGGGGAGGGCGTCGACCACGGCCCGGATCAGCTCCTTGCCGTCCCAGTTGGCGGCGCCGTCCACGCCGTCGCCGTTGTACACCACGTAGATGCCGAGGCCCTGTTCGGGCAGCACCAGCAGGTTGCCGTGGAAGCCGGGCAGGTCGCCGTCCTTGAACCAGCCGGTGAAACCGTCGCGGGTCCAGCCCTCGTAGGCGTAGCCCATGCCGGGCAGTGCGGGGTCCTGCCGGTAGTGGGTGGTCTGCATCAGCCGGCCGGCGGCGTCGGGGGCGAGTTGGGCGCGCAGCCAGCGGGCCATGTCGGCGGCGGTGGTGATCCCGCCGGGGCCGCTGGGCGTCCACGGGCCGTACTGGCCGCGGTCCTCCACCCAGCCGTTCGCGCCGTCGGGCCGGTAGCCGCGGGCGGGTTGCAGCCCGCCGGGGTGCGGCTGGGCGAACGAGGTCCGGGTCATCCCGAGCGGGTCGAGGACCCGGGTGCGCACCTGCTCGGCGAACGGGCGTCCACTGACCCGCTCGACCACCAGCCCGGCGAGCGCGGCACCGTAGTTGTCGTACGCGATCACCGTCCCGGGCGGCCGGACCCGGGCCGGGCGGTGCGCGGCGAGACTGTCGGCGAGGCCGGAAATCCCTTGCGGCGTGGTGGAGTTGACGCCGACCAGGTCACTGTCGAAACCGGCGGTGTGGGTGAGCAGGTGGTCGGTGGTGACGGGGTGCCCGGGGAAGCTGTCGGGGATCCGGTTGCCGGCCGGGAGGTAGCGGTTGACGTCGGCGCCGGGGTCGAGCCGCCCGTCCACGATCAGCTGGGCACCGGCCTGGGCGGTGAACAGCTTGGCCAGCGACCCGAGGTAGAACCCGGTCCGGTCCGGATCGACCGGCGTCCCGGCAGCAACATCGGCGACGCCGTAACCCCGGGTGAACACGCCCCCGTCCGCACTCACCACGGCCACAGCGGCACCCGGTATCCGGTCCCGGCCCAACTGCTCGGCCACCGTCCGGTCGATCAGCCCGGCCAGCGTGGCGGGGGCGACGGGAGCGGCGGCGTGCGCGGCGGTCGGCAGCAGGGCGGCGGCCAGGGCGAGGCCGAGAACGGCGGCGGTTCGGCGATTGATCATGCATCAACGATCGCGCCGGGCACGGGGGCCGGTGCAGTGCCTGACGCACCTCCCGGCATGCATTCTGCACATCCCCGCACCCCGCCCTGCGGCACGCACCCTGCCCCCCCCCGCGACACTCCGGCGCGCGCCGCACCGTCCACCCGCAGACCGGGGCACGAGCCCGGCCTTCCGACAGTTCAGTACAGGCAGTACCGGACACAGAACTCGTGCGGCGGATCACCGCCGAACTCGCAGCACGGCGGCTCGTCCTCGCCGTTCCCGAACTCGTCGCGGCTGCGGAACTCGGTCACGATCCGGTCCCCCTCGATCCGCGACACCCCGACCTGCTTCGTGATATCGACTCCCAGTACTTCGGCCTCAAGGGCCAGGCACCGCACGGAGTATCTCCTCGACGCCCCCGGGTGCTTCGCGAACACCTCGGCCACGTCCTTGAAGAACTCCGGGTCCCGCTCCGGCCCGCACTTGGCCTTGTGAGTCATGGCAACCTCCTACGAGTCCGCGCTGCTGCGAGTTCAGAGCCCGCAGTAGCAGACACAGAACTCGTGCGGCGGATCGCCGGCCAACTCGCAGCACGGCGGTTCCTCTTCACCCTCGTGCGGGAACTCGTCGCGGCTGCGGAACTCGGTCACGATCCGGTCCCCCTCGACGCGCGACACCCCTACCTGCTTCGTGAAGTCCACCCCGAGCGCCTCGGTCACGGCGGCCAGGCACCGCACGGAGTATCTCCTCGACGCCCCCGGGTGCTTCGCGAACACCTCGGCCACGTCCTTGAAGAACTCCGGGTCCCGCTCCGGCCCGCACTTGGCCTTGTGAGTCATGGCAACCTCCTACGAGTCCGCGCCTCCTCTCCAGCGTCTCGCCCCCGGCACATCGGCGCGCGCCGCGCCGTCCACCCGCCGACCGGCGCGCCACCCGGATGATCAACTCGGGCACAATGGCTGGGTGTTCGGGGGAACGAAGGACGAGGACGAGGGCCTGCCCGGCCCGGTGGTGCTGTCGCTGGTGCTGCTGGGCGCGATGTTCGGGATGGCCGCACCGGCCGCCGGCGGCTGGTGGCCGGCGCCCGCCGCGCTGCTGGCCCTGGCCGTGCAGGCGGTGCACTGCCTGCCGTGGACGACCCGGCTGCGCGGAGCATGGACGCTGGCCGCCCAACTACTGCTCGCCCCCTGGTCGGGCGTCCCGGGATTCGCCGCCGCATCGGTACTCCTCCTGGTCCGCCGCCCGGTGCGCTGGGTGCTGTTCGCGCTGGTGGTGGCGGGCGCGGCGGCCCTCGCCGGGGACGGCGGCTACCGGGCGGCGAACGGCGCGAGCAACGCCCTCGCCCAGGGCCTGACGGTCTACGCGCTCACCCGGCTGTTCCACCTGTACGCCGAACTCCACGCCGCCCGCGACCAGTTGGCGGCCGCACAGGTCGCGTCGGAACGGCAACGCGCGGCCCAGGAACTGCACGCCGCGATCGGCGTCCCCCTGGCGGCCATCCTGCGACTCGCCGCCGACGGCGACGCCACCGCCGTCGCGGCCACCGCCCGCCGCGCCGCAGCGGGGGTCCGCGCGACACCGGACCCCCCGTACCCCGTCCCCGCGCCGGACGGCCCGATGCCCGCCCTGGTACTGCCCATCCTGGTCGCCGTCCACCTCGGCTACCTGGCGGTCGGCATCGTCTACCTCACCGACCTCGCCCTCACCCCCCTCCAACTCACCTCTGCCCTCGGCGCATTGACGCTCGTCACCGGCCTCCAGGTCCACCACTCACTCCCCCGCCCACCGGGGATCCACCCACCCGGCTACCTCTGGACGTGGGCACTCCAGTGCGCCCTCGCCGTCGCCGTGCTGTTCGGACCGGACGGCCCGCACCCGCAACTGCTCGCGTTCGCCGCCGCCTCCGCACTCGTCCTGCTGCCTCCCGCCGCCGGCTGGCCCGCGTTCGGCGCGGCGGTGCTCGCGGCCGGCACGGTCAGCGGGACGGCGGCCGTCGACGTCGTCACCATCGCACTCGTTTACTACGGCCTGACGCTGCTCACCACCCTGGTGCACCGCGTCCGCGAGGCCCGCCGGGCACTGGCCGAACTGGCCGTCGCCCGCGAACGCCGACGCATCGCCCGCGACGTCCACGACCTGCTCGGCTCCGGCCTGACCGCCATCGCCGTCACCGCCGAACTCGCCCTCCGCGAACCCGACGCCGACCACCTGCCACAGGCCGCCGCCCTCGCCGAACGCACCCTCGCCGAACTCCGCGCGATCCCCGCCGATCACACCGGACTCGACCTCACCCGCGAACTCGCCTCCGCCCAGGCCCTGTTGACCGCCGCCGGAATCACCCTCCAACTCACCGGCACCCCCGACACCACCCCCACCGCCGCCCGCCCCCTCCTCGCCGCCGCCCTGCGCGAGGGCATCACCAATCTCCTCCGCCACAGCCGCGCCACCCACTGCACCCTCACCCTCACCCCCACCGGCCTCCGCCTCACCAACAACCACCCCCACCCCGGCCCCCACCCCCCGGGCAACGGCACCCCCAACCTCACCACCCGCGCCACCACCCACCACGCCACCTTCACCACCGGCCCGGACACCCCGAACCACTGGACCCTGGCGGTCACCCTCTCGACGTGAGCGGGTGCGAAACCAGGCTCGCGCCCTTACGGACGGGCTTGCGCTTGTCGCGCAGTCCCCCGCGCCCCTGTTCTCGCACCCTCACTCATCAGAGCGCAGCCTCGACCGCCGCCGCCGCATGGATCCGGGTCGTCGGGAACACCGGCACCGAACTGTCCTCCGCCCCGACGAGCAGCTCGATCTCCGTACAGCCGAGGATGACCCCCTCCGCCCCGGCCGCCACCAGCTCCGCGATCACCTTCCGGTAGGCCTCGCGGGACTCCTCCCGGACCACCCCGACGCACAGCTCCTGGTAGATCACCCGGTGCACCAGCTCCCGCCCGGCCGCGTCCGGCACGATCACGTCCAGTCCGTGGCCGGCCAGGCGCTCGCGGTAGAAGTCCTGCTCCATGGTGAACGCGGTGCCGAGCAGTCCGACCCGCCGAACTCCCGCCGCCAGCACGGCTTCCGCGGTGGCGTCGCCGAGGTGCAGCAGCGGGATGCCGACTGCCCCGGCGACCTGTTCGGCGACCTTGTGCATGGTGTTGGTGCAGATCAGCAGCAGGTCCGCGCCGCCCGCCTCGACGGACCTCGCGGCGTCCGCGAGCATCTCGCCGGCCGCCTGCCACTGCCCGGTGGCCTGGAGTTGCTCGATCTCCGCGAAGTCCACGGAGTACAGCACGCACTTGGCGGAGTGCAGGCCGCCGAGCCGGTCCCGGGTGAACTCGTTGAGCAGCCGGTAGTACTGCGCCGTGGATTCCCAACTCATGCCGCCGAGCAGGCCGATCGTCTTCATCGCGCCACTGTGCCACACCGCACCGGCCCGCCGACCCCACGCCCGCGCCCGCGCACGCCCCCTCGTCGGAGCTCGCACCTCTGTGCGCCGGTGGGTCGGGCGGTGTGGAACGTTTTCGCCGGGAATGCCCCTGGATGAACCAATCGCACGACCCGGGAGAGTGTCCGGTGACCGAAGTGATCCCCCCGAACGGCAGCCTCACCCCACCCGAACCCGCCGAGCCCGTCGTCGTCTTCGACGCCCCGTTCTCGGACAGTTCGCAGTGGGCGGCCGGCGCCTCGTCCGCGTACCCGCCCGACGGGCGCAACAGCGGCGACAACAAGCTGGACCACCTGGTGGCGGGCTTCGGGCCGGACGGCGACACGTTCACGGCGGTGCGCGAGAACCCGTTCAGCTGGCGGACGCCACTGGTCACCACGGAGAACACTCGGGGCGGCTTCGAACTCCGGCCAGAAGACGTACTGGAGGCGCAGTGCCTGCTGACGTCCACCCAGGGCGCGTGGCCGGCGATCTGGACGTGGGGACGGGACCTCGCCGCGGGCCGGTCCCAGCCGGGGCACGGCGAGGTGGACGTCCTGGAGTACCACCCGGACCACCCGCGGATGCTGGAGCTGAGCAACCACGTCAACCCGGGCAACCCGGCCTACCTGGACGGACTCGTCACCCCGGGCACCTGGTTCACCGTCAGCTGCCGTTTCGGGACGGGCTCGGTGGTCTGGTCGGTCGACGGCCGCGAGGTCCACGCGGACGGCCAGGGCGTCGGCACCGACTGGTGGGCCTGGATCATCGTCAACCTGTCCGTCTCGGCCGGCCAGTGGGGCCACCTCCGCCCCCGCCCCGATGTCCGCCGGATCTCCTGGCAGGTCCGCGATCTGCGCGTCCTGCGCAACAGCCCGTCGCCAACCGCGCTCTGACAGAAAGCCGGCCTCCCGGTCGGCCGAAACAACTCCCTTACCCCATCCGCCACTTGAGGCCGGACGACCGGCTACCTGGCGGGCAGCCAACCGGCCTCGCGGGCGATCCGGACGGCGTCCAGCCGGGTGCGGGCGTCGAGCTTGACCTGGGCGGCGGCCAGGTAGTTGCGGACGGTCCCGGCCGACAGGTGGAGGCGCTTGGCGATCTCCCGCGGCTCGCAGCCGTCCGCCGCCAGCGCGAGGGCCTGCGCCTCGCGCTCGGTGAGCGGGCTGGCGGGCGCGGTGAGGGCGCGGGCGGCGAGTTCGGGGTCGATCGCGGTACCGCCGGCCGCGACCGTCCGGATCGCTTCGGCGAGACGTTCCGGCGGGGCGTCCTTCGGCATGAAACCCGTCGCCCCGGCGGCGAGCGCCGCCCGCAGCACCTCGGGCCGCCGGTGCGCGGTCAGGATCAACACCCGGCAGCCGGGCAGCCGTTCACGCAGCGCGCCCGCGTTCGTCAGACCGTCCGTCCCGGGCATGTCGACGTCCAGCACGGCGACATCGGGCCGGTGGGCGAGGGCAGTGGCAACCACCTGATCACCGTGCCCGGTGTCGGCCACCACCTCGATGTCACCGGCGTCGGAGAGCAACGCCCGCAGGGCGCCGCGCACCAGGTGCATGTCCTCGGCCAGCAGCACTCTCACCATGGCGCCCCGATCCCCCCGTCGACACAGAGCGCCCAGAATACCCACGCCGCACCTGACCCCCGGCCGGGCCGCCGGACGGTCCGCAGCCGGGCGGGAACGGGAGGTCGGACCCCGATTCCCGGCCCCCGTCGCACGGCCGCCGGACCGGAATGATGAACTTGACGGATGAGCACCGACCTGAAAACCACCGAGCCACCGCTGCCGGGGACAGCCGTCGAGCGCCGCCCCGCCCCGGTCGTCCGGTGCCGTCGGTGCCACCGGCCGCTGCGCGCACCCGAATCCAGGTGGGAGAAACTCGGCAAGCACTGCGCGGACGCGCCCGAACGCACCCGGATCTACGTCATCGACCAGGACCGCCTTCCCGGCACCTGACCGCGCCGCAGCCGGAAAGCGTCAGCTCGTCACCGACCAGCACCGGCTTCCCAGCACCTGACCGCGCCGCAGCCGGAAAGCACGTCGGCGAGCTCGCAGCCCGGAACCGTCGCCGGGTGCACCGGCGGCCCGTCCCACTCCGCGCGGCGCTCGCGGTCCCGCACCGCGCCCTCGAACACCGCCGCACGCACCGCCCGCGCCAACCGCGCCCCCCAGTACGAGCGCGGGCCGCCGAACGGCTCGACGGGCGCACCGGCCACCGGCGTCCGGACGGCCACGCAGACCGCGTCCGACGGGGTGCCCGAGCAGTCGTAACCGGCCTCCAGCAGGGCCTGCACCTTCGCCTCGGTGGCCGTCGCCAGCAGGTTCACCAGCCCGGCGTCCGACACCGCGGCGGGGACCACCGCCAGCACGTTGATCGTCCCCGGAACGTAGGCAGCATCAGACGGGGTTGACGGTACGTCGGATTCGGCAGCCGCCCACGTCGGCACCCCGATCCCGGTGGTGACCACGGCCGTCACGCCGCCGTCCTCCGCCCAGCTGCAGGCGTCCACCTCGGCGGCCGTCATCAGACCCACGCCGGGGCCCACCAAGCCTTGCGCGGCGGCGAGTTCGGCCAGGTGGGCGTCCGGGTCGAGGCGTCCGTACCCGGCGCGGACCTGCGCGTTGAGGACCCAGTGGCGCTCGCCCAGGCCGCCGCCGAGCACCCCGGAGCTGACCATCCGCCAACCCGGGCCGGCCCGCCACACCAGCAGGTGCCGGCAGCCCCCGTCCTCGATCCGCCCGGCCCGCTGCACCGTCACCGGCCGCCCGTCCACGCCCGCCACCTCCGCCACCCACTCGCCCCACCGGCCGTCCCGAGCGCCGGAACGTTCCGTCGTCGAACGGCCACCCAATCACACCGCCCCGCCGGCCCGGCACGGGGATTGGCCGCGACGCGACCGGATGCGGCAGAGTGTCCGCCATGACCGCGCAGCCCTCCACCCCCGTCTCCGTCACCCGCGTCCCAGCGGTCGGCGCCCGCCGCCGCCCGGTGCAGCAGCGCAGCCAGGAGCGGTACGGGCGGCTGCTGGACGCGTGCGCGGGCCTGCTGGACGAGGTCGGCTCGGCGGGGCTGACCACCAAAGAGGTCGCGCTGCGCGCCGAGGTGCCGATCGGCACCCTGTACCAGTTCTTCTCCGGCAAGGAGGGCCTGCTCGCCGCGCTCGCCGAACGCAACCTGGCGTCCTTCCTGGACGGCCTGGCCCGCCGGGTGGACGCCGCCGGCCGGCCGGGCATCGCGGAGTTCACCGACCTCGCGGTCGAGGAGTTCGTCGCGATGAAGCGCACCCTCCCCGGCTTCGGCCACCTCGACTTCGGCCTGGTCGACGCCATCCCCGCCGAGATCGACGACCTGCACCTGCTGGACGCCGAACTCGACAACAACGCGGCCGTCGCCCTGCGCCTGCGCACCATCAGCGGCGAACTGTTCGCCGCCCCCGGCTACGCCCTCGCCCTGCGGGTCGCCATGGAGTGCGCGGACGCCGTGCTCAAACTCGCCTTCCGCGCCGACCCGGACGGCGACCCGCAGCTGATCGCCGAGTGCAAGCGCCTGGTCCGCAGCTACCTCGCCACCCCGCCGACCGGCAGCTGAGCCCTCAAGCACCCCGTCGACCGGCAGCTGAGCCCTCAAGCACTCCACCGACCGGCAGCTGAGCCCTCAAACACCCCGCCGACCGGCAGCTGAAACCACGGACACCGAGCGCCCCCGCCCTGTGACCGCGCCGCCGCGCACCGTGGGCTGACCGGTTCCGCCATTGCACGGCCCGGAGCGTCGCCGCACAGTGGAAGCAGGGGCTCGCCCCCCGTCCCACCGGTCCGCCGAACCGCAGGAGCAGCGATGCAAGCCACAGTGGGAGACCACGTCCACATGTACAGCAGGTCGGTCGGCATGCACGACCGCAAGGGCGAGATCGTCGAGGTGCGCGGCACCGACGGCGAACCGCCGTACCTGGTCCGCTTCGAGGACGGCCACTCCGGCCTCGTCTACCCCGGCCCCGACTGCGTCGTCGAGCACCGACTCGCCGAGGAACAGCGCTGATCCCGGGCCACGGCCCGGTGGGAGGAACGGTCCGCCTTGCCCCCACCCCTGCCGGGCCCACTGGCCCAGCTCGCCCCGCTGCTGGACGACTACGGCTATCTGGCGGTGGGCGTCCTGGTGTTCGTCGACAACTGTGTGATCCCGGTGCCCGGCCAGACCATCCTGGTGCTGGCCGCGGTCTACGCGGGCGCGGGGCAGCTGTCGCTGCCGGTGGTACTGACCGTCGCGGTGCTGGCCGCGTTCGCCGGTAACGGCCTGGCCTACCTGATCGGACGCACTGGCGGCCTGGCGTTCGTCCACCGCTGGGGGCGTTACGTGCGGCTCACGCCGGAGCGGATGGCCCGCGCCGAGGACTTCTTCCGCCGCCGCGGCATCCTGCTGGTCACCGGTGCCCGTTTCGTGGACGGCCTGCGCCAGACCAACGGACTGGTGGCAGGCACGACCGAGATGCCGTGGCGGCGCTTCCTGCCGGCCAACGCCGCGGGCGCGGCGCTGTGGGCGGGCGTCTGGACGGCCGTCGGCTACTTCGCGGGCAGCAACATCACCGTCCTGTACCGGCAGGCCGTCCGCTACCAGGTGCTGCTGCTGGTCTCCGTGCTCGCCGTGGTCGCGCTGCTCGTCACCCGCGCCTGGCTGCGCCACCGCCGCCGCCGCCCACCACAGGACACCACCGGCCGGATCCCGCACCAGGACAACGGCGACGACGTCCCGGCCGACGGCAACGGTCACCGCTGACACACCGTCAGAACCTCGAACGCCGATCAGTCTGTCCCGGCCCGCAGGCTGTCCGCAATCATGGTGCGCATGCAGGAGTTCGACGGTTCGTACGTGGTCCGGTGGGGGTGGACGCGGCGCGCCGTGCTCGTTGTCGCCCTCCTCACTCCGGTCATCGCGCTGGGCTTCACGCCGTTCGCCGCAGAGCTGGATCACATCGCGCTGGTGCTCGTCCCGATACCGCTGTCGATCGTGGCAATCTGCTCCAGTCGCCGCAAGGTCTTCGAGCTGGACCGGTACGGCGTCACCTTCTTCCGGTTCGGTAAACGGTTCGAGTTCGTTCCCTGGTCCGAGGTGATGGCCGTGGAGTGGGGGCCCAGACTGGGTACCGACATCCTGACCGTGTGCCGCCGCCGCCCCCGGACGGCCGCCGCGCTCCCGCCGCTCGACCCCACCGGGTCGCCGATCGACGGCTACCTCGTCGACACCGTCGGGCAGGAGTTCCTCGACGACTTCCGGGGTGTCCGCCGACTCCAGGCCGCCACCGGCCTGACCGACTTCGACCCCGACCTGCTGACCGCCTCGCTGGTCATGCACGCGCCCAAGGTGCAGTTCTTCGGCACGCTCGCCCACCTCTGGCCGGACTGGCCCCAGGACGACCCCACCGGGGACGGGGACGGCCCGGCCCCGGGACTCAGCGGAACGTGATCACCTCGAAGGACGCGGCGAACGCGGTGCCGAAGCGGCTTCCGGCCGCACGGCCCATGGACTCCAGGAACTCGGCGGCGTTGGCCATCTGCCCGCCCAGGCCCTCCAGGTAGGCGCGGTGCGCCTCCAGCGAGGCGACTCCGGCGGCGAACGTGTCGGTGGTGTCGACGGCGTGCAGCCCGTCCGGTGAGCCGGCCGCCCAGAGCTGGCGGACGCCGTTCCACGGCTGGTGGCCCGAGACCATGAGCTCGCGGAACACCCAGCGGTTCCCGGCGTCCCGCACCGCGTCCAGCGTGGCCCGGCCGACGGCTATGTGGTCGGCCTGGTTGGGGAACACGCCGCCGTAGGTGTCCCGGAAGTTGGTGGTGATCACGATGTCGGGGCGGTGCCGGCGGATCGCCCGGGCCAGGTCGCGGCGCAGCGGCAGGCCGTACTCCACGATGCCGTCCGGGTAGCCGAGGAACTCGACGGTGTCGACGCCGACCACGGCCGCGGACTCGACCTGTTCGCGTTCGCGGATCGGCCGGCACTGCGCGGGTTCCAGGCCGTCGATGCCGGCCTCGCCGCTGGTGACCATCAGGTAGCTGACGCGCTTGCCCTGGCCGGTCCAGCGGGCGACGGCGGCGGCCGCGCCGTACTCCATGTCGTCGGGGTGGGCGACGATCGCGAGTGCGCTCTCCCAGTCCTCGTCCAGCGGGAGGTACGGGGGCTGCTCGGCGGGGGTGCTCATGGTGGCGCCTCTCCTGGTGTTCGGACTCGGCTCAGTTCGCGGTGCGGATCGAGTAGTTGAAGTCGGCGTGGCCGTAGTGCCGCATCAGGCGCATCCAGAACGGCATCAGCATCTCCATGCCCCGGGCGGCGTCGATCCCGCCGAGGTCGAGGACCCGCTCGGCGGGCCAGCCGAACTCGCCGAGCAGCGCCGTGACCTGGGCCTTGGCGTCGGCGTCCTCGCCCGCCACGAACAGCTGGTGCTCGCCGGGAATCCGGTCGGGGTCCACCATCACGGCCACGTTCACGGTGTTGAGCCCCTTCACCACCCGCGTACCGGGCAGGGCCCGCTGCAGCTGCTCGCCCACGCTGTCGTCGTTGACCGGGTCGAGCGTCATCTCCCCGGTCGGCGAGAACACCAGCGGGTTCGAGACGTCCAGCAGGATCTTTCCGGCGAGGTGCTCCGGGCCGGCGAGTTCGACGGCGGCGAGCGCGACGGTGCCGCCGGTGGCATTGATGACGAGTTCGCCGAACTCGGCGGCCTCCGCGAACGTCCCGGCCCGGCCGCGCGGTCCGTTGCGCTCCGCCCAGTCGGTGGCGGCCGCGTTGCCCTTGCCGCGGGAGCCGAGGACGACGTCGTGGCCGAGTGCGGCCAGCTTGCTGCCGAGCGTCTGCCCGACCGTGCCCGTTCCAATGATTCCGATCTGCATTGCTACTCCGTCCCCATCCGTCCCCGCCCGTCCCACCGACCCACCCGGGCCGATCCCGGAAGGCCGGTCCCGAAAGGCCGGTCCCGAAAGGCCGAACGCACCCTACCCGAGCGCACCTTGACGTGCGGTCAGATATCCACACCTGACCGCCCCCGCACACCGACCCCTCACACCACCATGCGACCCCCGCCGCCCGAACGCCACCCGCACCGCTCACACCCGGCTCGGAGCCAGGTGCGCCGCCTCGCCCGCAAACCTGCACGCCGAAGGGCTGGAAAGCGCTTACCAATTGGGCGCCCGACCCGTTGACGTCCCAACGGGAAAGCGCTTACCGTCGGCACCCGGAAAGCGCTTTCCCGCTCCTCCCCCCGCGCCCACTCCCCCTCCCGGAGGCGTCGTGTCCCTGCCTGCCCTGTCCCGCCGCACCCTGCTCCAGGCCGGCACCGCCGGCGCCCTCGCCCTGGCCGTCACCGGCACCACCCCCGCCGCCGCCGCGACCGCCGACCCCTACGAGACACTCCGCCTGCGCTGGCGCGCCCTGCTCACCGGCACCGGCTTCGACCCGGCAGCCGAGCCCTTCGGCTCCGCGCTGCGGGCACTCGGCGACCGGGCCCGGGCGCAGCAGCAGGCGATGGCGCCCACGGCGGGATCGCTCTGGCCGGACCTGCCGCTGGGCGCGGTCTCGGCGAACATCACCGGCAGTTTCGTCCGGCTGCGCACCATGGCGCTGGCCTGGGCGCAGCCCGGCACCGGTCTGACGGGCGACGCGGCGCTGGCGGCTGCGGTCGCGGCGGGCCTGGACCAGCTGTGCGCCTCGGCGTACACCGCGACGGCGACGGCGTACGACAACTGGTGGGACTGGCAGATCGGTTCGCCGCAGGCCCTGCTCGACACCTGCGTCCTGCTCTCCCCGCAACTGACGTCCGCCCAGCTCACCGCCTACTGCGCCGCCGTCGACCGCGCCGTCCCGGATTCCAAGGTGGCCGCCTACACGGGAACGAGCACCGGCGCGAACCGGGTGGACCTCTGCCGCGTGCTGGCCCTGCGCGGAATCGTCGGGCGCAGCGCGGCGAAGCTGGCGACGGCGTCGGCGGCGCTGTCGCCGGTGTTCCCGTACGTGCTGACGGGCGACGGCCTGTACCCGGACGGTTCGTTCGTCCAGCACACCTGGGTGCCGTACACGGGCTCGTACGGCGAGGTGCTGCTGAGCGGGCTCAGCCGGTTGTTCGCGCTGCTGGCGGGTTCCTCGTGGGAGGTGACGGACCCGCAGCGGCAGAACGTGTTCGACGCGGTGGATTCGGCGTACGCGCCGTTCCTGTTCAATGGTCTGGTGATGGACTCGGTGGTGGGCCGGGCGAGCAGCCGCGGCCTGCAGGCGTCGGATCTGCTGCACCTCCAGCAGGACGACCACGGCCGCGGCCACACCATCATCGGCCACATCCTGCGGCTGGCGGATTCGGGTGCGGCGCCGGCCGCGCAGTCGGCGCGCTGGCGGGCGGCGGTGAAGGGCTGGATCGGCCGGGACTACTACCGCCCGTACCTGTCCGACGCGGCCGTCGACGTCCCCGAACTGGCCCGCGCGCAGGCCCTGTTGGCGGACGGCGCGGTGTCGGCGTCGACGGAGCCGGTGGGTGCGCGGGTGTTCGCGATGGACCGTGCGGTGGTGCGCCGTCCGGCCTGGGCGGTGTCGCTGTCGATGTGTTCGGCGCGCACCACGTTCTACGAGACGGGCAACGGCGAGAACGTCCGCGGCTGGCACACCAACAGCGGCCTGCTGGCCTGGTGGAACGCGACCACGGGCAACGGCCAGTACGCGGACGCCTTCTGGCCGACCGTCGACCCGTACCGCCTGCCCGGAACGACCGTCTCCACCAAGAAGCTGGCGGACGCGGCGGGCGGCGCGTGGGGCGCGGCCCGGCCGGACGCCGTCTGGGCGGGCGGCGCGAGCGACGGCACGTACGCGGCGGTCGGGCAGGCGGTGCGCGGGTTGTCGTCCACCCTCTCGGGCTGGAAGTCCTGGTTCCTGCTGGACGATTCGGTGGTCTGCCTGGGCGCGGGCCTGACCTGCACCGACGGCGTTCCGGTGGAGACGGTGGTGGAGAACCGCAACCTGGGTCCGTCCGGCACCCACGCCCTCACGGTGGACGGCACGGCGCAGCCGGTCACGCTCGGCTGGTCACAGCAGTTCACCGACGCGAAGTCGATGGCGATCGCGGGCTTCGGCGGCTACGTCTTCCCGGGCGGCGCGACGGTGCGTGCCAAGCGCGAGGCGCGGACGGGCAGTTGGCACGACATCAACTCCGGCGGCACCACGGAGGCGTTGACCCGCCGCTACCTGACCCTCTGGTTCGACCACGGCACCGACCCGTCCAACGCCGGGTACGCCTACCTGCTGCTGCCGGGCGCGGACGCGGCGGCGACGGCCGCCCGGGCGGCGTCCCCCACCGTGAACGTGCTGTCCAACTCCCCCTCCGTGCAGGCCGTTTCCGACTCTGCCTCCGGCATCACCGCCGCCAACTTCTTCGCCGCGGGCAGCGCCGGTCCGATCACCGTCTCGGCGCCGTGCTCGGTGCTGGTCCGCGAGTCGGGCGGCACCCTGAGCATCTCGGTGGCCGACCCCTCCCGCACCGTCGCCACGGTGCAGGTGACGGTGACCCGCCCGGGCTACGTCTCGGCAGACCCGACAACCGGCGTCACGGTGCTGGCCACCGGCTCCTCGGTGCAACTGCTGGCGGAACTCGGCGGCACCCAGGGCGCGAGCCGCACCGTGACCCTGCGCACCTCTGGCACGGCGGCGGGCGCGAACGCGGCGCTGCTGGCCCCGGCGCAGGACACGTACGTGCGGGACGGCTCGTACGCCGACACCAACTACGGGACGGCGAACATCCTGACGGTGAAGAACACCAACACCTCGGGCTCCGGCTTCTCCCGGCGGGCGCTACTCGCCTTCGACACCTCGCAGTTGACGGGGACGGTGCAGCGCGCGGTGCTCTGGGTGCGCGGCGCGGTCGCGGACTCCGGCGGCACCGAGACCGACCTCCAGGCCTTCGCCACCGCCCCCGGCGCCTGGCAGGAGACAGCAGCCACCTGGAACCGCTGCCCCGCCCCCGGCGCGGCGCTCGGCACGGGCCGGATCTCCACCGCCGCCGACTGGGTGGCCCTGGACGTCACCTCCGCCGTCACCGCCGACCCGGCACTCACCCTGACGGTCGGCCAGCCGGCGGGCCGGGTGGGCCTGGCGGTGAACCTCAACAGCCGGGAGAACGCCGCGTACCCGCCGGTCCTCCAGGTGGTCACCACGGGCTGACCCCGTACCAGTGTTGACGCCCAACTCCGCGCCCCACACGCGGAGTTGCGGCACGAACAAGTGGCCGCACCGTCCCCTGATCCGGTGAATTCAGGGATGCTTTGTTGTCGGCCGATCCCGCCGCTCCTACCGTCGATCGCATGGCAATTCGTTGGCGTTCCGTCACCCGCATCGCCGCCATAGCGGCGACCGCCACCGGCGCCCTCACCCTCGCAGCAGCCCCGGCCAGCGCGTTCTCCCAGTCCTTCGGCAGCGGTTCCTACCACGCCAGTACGGACTTCGTCCCCGCCAAGAGCACCATCAGGATCGGCGGAAAGGGCTGCTCCGGCGGCGCGGCCCGCAGCTTCTACGTGCAACTCGTCCGGACCCACAACAGCACCAAGGTGTTCTCCAGCTACAGCTACGGCGCCGACGGCCGGAACCACACCGACCCGCGCGGCATCCGCGTCAACACCGGCACGTCCTACTACCTGCGGTGGTTCGGCAAGGACAACGGCGGCCACGACGCGTCCGCCCCCTGCGCGTCCGCGTACACCGCGTAACCCCACCGCCCAACCTCCTGCGGCCGGCCCCGGCCTCCTCGACACCGGGGCCGGCCCCCTTCTACCTGCCTCAACCGCCCGGAGGAACCCGTGACTTCGAGGCGCGGCCTGCTCGCCCTGTCCTGCCTGACGGCACTCCTGACCGCCTGCGCCCCGACCCGCCCCACCGACCCGCCCACCGTCGACATCTCCACCTCCGCGGCCCCCGTCGCACTGATCGGCGAGGGCACCCAGGACGGCGTCCCGTGGCGGGTCGACCTGGTGTCCGTCGCGGGCGAACTCTGCACCCAGGCCACCGTCGACGGCCACCCCGCCGGCAGCGGCTGCGAACCCCCCGTCTCCCGAACGGCCCCCCTCAACATCGCCCTGGACGCCTTCGACCCCCGCGTCCTCCTCATCTACGGAGCCGCTGACCCCACCGTCGCCCACCTCACCGCCAACCCCCCACAACCCGTCCCCCTCACCCGCCCCCACAACGGCCGCACCTTCTTCGCCTACGCCGTCACCCCCGGCACCGCCGTCGACCTGGCCGCCTTCGACGCCGACGGCCAACAGGTCTGGTCGGCCGCCGACAAGATCCACGACTTCGAGACCCCCTGACACCCCTGTGCGCTGCGGGCGGCTAAACACAGAAAAGCCCCTGCCCGGTTTCCCGGACAGGGGCTTTTCTGAATGATTGTTCGGCGGCGTCCTACTCTCCCACAGGGTCCCCCCTGCAGTACCATC
>NZ_JBIALQ010000014.1:0-146963 GCF_042873545.1 Kitasatospora sp. NPDC004615 | reverse complement strand
GTTGACTTTTGGCACGCTGTTGAGTTCTCAAGGAACGGACACTTCCTTCGGTCTGCTTTCCAGCAGGCCCTCCGGGCGCTTCGTTCTTTCGTGTTCTCAGCTTATCAGATGTTTTCCGCTCCGTTTTCCGGAGTTTCATTCGATCCGACTTGCTTTCGTTCGCCCCTCTCGGTGCGACTCCGGAACTGTACGGGGATCCGAGTCCGCAAAGCAAATCCGCCCCCGCACGCGGACCGTGCGGGGGCGGAAGGGGACGCGGGACGTCCTGGAGGTCAGCGGACCTCGGTGATCTCGGGGCCGCGCGAGAACGGGTCGATGGAGCCGCCCGCGTAGGGGGACTCGCCCTCGGCGGTGGAGGCCGCGGCGCCGTCGGCGACCATCTGGGCGTCCTCGGGGAGCTTGAGGACGATCGGGTCGCGGGGCGCCATGGGGGCTTCGCCGCGGACCACGACGGTCTGCCGGAAGACCTCTTCGAGGATGCCGGCCATCTCGGGCTGGACCGCGGCCTGGCCGGAGATCACGCCGCGGAGGAACCAGCGCGGTCCGTCGCAGCCGATGAAGCGGACCAGCTGGACACCCTGGGTGCCGTCGGGGAGCTGCACCGGGACCTGGGCGCGGAGGTGCCAGCCGAGCGAGCCCTCCTCTTCCTCGATGGCGCCGCCCTGGCTGGTGATGCCGTTGGCGATCTCCTCGCGGACCTCGCCCCAGATGCCCTCCGACTTGGGGGCGGCGAAGGCCTGCAGCTGGATGGCGCTGTTGCCGAGCACCAGGGTGGCGGCGACGATCGAGTCACCGGCCACCTCTACCCGGAGCTCCATGCCCTCGACGCCGGGGACCAGCAGGCCACCCAGGTCGACGCGGCCCTCTTCGGGCTTCTCCAGCTCGGAGACGTCCCACGGCCCGTCCGGGCGCGGGGCCGGCGGAAGGCCGACCCGGTCGGCCGGGTCGAGTTCGGTGTCGTTCTCGTTCTCGACGGAACCCTCGACGTCATCGGCCGTCTCGTCGGCGCTGATGGCGTCCTCGGCGAGCTGCTCGACAGCGTCCTCGCTCTTGCGACGACGGAACACGGTCACTGTCCTTCCCGGTCCAAGACCGAATCCAAGACCGAACGCGAATATCTGCTACCTGCTACCCATCGGACCGGCCGAAAATCGCTGCAACTGCATCGCTTCTTCCACCGCTCGTCGTGCTGCCCGGCTGGGCCGGGACCGCGGCGCATGCTAGACCGCAGCGTGACCGCCGGTCGAGCCGAACCCGCCTTCGGCCCGGACCGAACCCGGGAGTTCACCCACTTCGTGGAAGCGGGCCTTCTCGACCTGCTGGATGACCAGCTGGGCAATTCGGTCGCCTCGCTTGAAGTTGACCGGCTCCCGAGGGTCCAGGTTGACGACGATCACCTTGATCTCACCACGGTACCCGGCATCGACCGTCCCTGGGGCGTTCACCAGTGCAACTCCGCAGCGGGCTGCCAGACCGGAGCGCGGGTGAACGAACGCGGCGTAGCCGTCCGGTAGCGCAATGGAGATGCCGGTGGGGAGCAACGCCCGTTCGCCGGGCTGGAGTTCGGCGTCCTCGGTGGTGCGCAGGTCGGCGCCGGCGTCGCCGGGGTGCTCGTAGGCGGGGAGCGGGATCTCCGGGTCGAGGCGGCGGATCAGGATGTCGACGGGCTGGCGGGCGGAGTCGGTCACGGGTTCACCTCGAAGGCTCGGGCGCGTTTGATCTGGTCCGGGTCGTCCAGGACCTTCTGCACGTCCTCGGGTCGGCCGTGCGTGGTGAAGTGTTCCAGCTTCACCTGGACGAACAGTGCCTGGGCACGAATGGCGACCGGCCCGTCGGGGCCGCCGATGCGGCCTTCGGCGGCGCTGTAGACCTTGCGGCCGTGGACGCCTGTCACCCGTGCGTGGATGTGCAGCACGGAGTCGACGGGGACGGGGCGAACGAAGTCGGTCTCCAGCCGGCCGGTGACGGCGGGGGCGCCGAGCAGCCAGTTGAGCGTGCCGAGGGTCTCGTCCATGGCGCTGACCAGGATGCCGCCGTGGGCGAGGCCGGGGCCGCCCTGGTGGGCCGTCTTGACGGTGAACTGCGCGGTGACGTCGAGCTGTTCACCGGCGACGGCGGTGAGCTGGAGGCCGTGCGGGTGGTGCGGGCCGCAGCCGAAGCAGCCGTCGTAGTGGGATCCGATGACGGTGCCGGGTGCGGGGGCGTACGGGGAGCGGGGCGGCAGGACGGCGTCCGCGGGCGGGGTGGTGGGGGTGGGTCCGTTCACGCTCGCGACCCTACCTGCCAGTAGGTTTCCGGGACAGGCACGCCGAGGGGCCCCGGCCGCCGGGCACGGCGTGTGCTGCGCCCACAATGGAGGCATGTACGAGGAACGTCTCACCGTCCCGCGGTCCTGGTGGCTGCTGCCCGTGGCGCTCGGGCTTTCGTTCGGGCTGATCATGCTCCGGTTCAACGGACTGGGCGCCCTGATCGGGCTGGTCGTGGGGGTGGCCGCCGGTGCGGCCGCCCTGAGCAGCTACGGCTCGGCGCGGATCCGGGTGGTGCAGGGATCGCTGGTGGCCGGGCAGGCCCGGATCCCGGTGAGCGCCCTGGGCGAGGCCGAGGTGCTGAACCCGAAGGAGGCCGTCGCCTGGCGCTCGGTGAAGGCCGATCCGCGGGCGTTCATGCTGCTGCGCAGCTACGTCCCGACGGCGCTGAAGGTCGCGGTGACGGACCCGACCGACCCGACCCCGTACCTGTACCTGTCGACCCGGTCGCCGCAGCGGCTGGCGGACGCGCTGGGCGAGGCGGCGGGCGGCCGCAGCCGCTGACCGGCGGCCCGGGGACAACCACAACGCAGACAGACCGAAAGGGACGGCCCCACCAGCGTGGGGCCGTCCCTTTCGGTCTGTCTGCGTGCTCTGCGGGTGCAGGCGCGCGGTTCGCGTTCTGCCGGGTGCGACCGCTCGGGACGGTCGCTGCTTCTGCCTCCGGCCCCGCTGCTCAGGGCCGGACGGGGCGGCGTACCGGGCCGGCGGAGGGGTGTCGCCCGCCCGGGCCAGTGCCGCTCCGTTTTCAGGCGCCGCAGTCCCGGCAGATCGGCTGGCCGTTCTTCTCGCTGTAGAGCTGGCTCCGGTGGTGCACCAGGAAGCAGCTCATGCAGGTGAACTCATCGGCCTGCCGCGGCAGCACGCGGACCGACAGCTCCTCGTTGGAGAGGTCGGCACCGGGAAGCTCCAGGCCCTCGTTGGCGTCGTACTCGTCGACGTCGACGGAGCCGGAGGCCTTCTCGTTCCGGCGGGCCTTCAGTTCCTCGATGCTGTCCTCGTTGAGGTCGTCATCGGTCTTGCGTGGGGTGTCGTAGTCCGTTGCCATTTTTCGCTCTCCCCCTTTGGGTGTGTGCGGTATCTCCAGCGCACGTAACGCCTGGGGGGCCGGTCTTGTGCCCGACCCGAGGGCGAGATTGTGCCTTACTTCAAGCCCTGTTACTCAATCGACACCCGGCCCGAGGCCCGTCGGGACGGTCGAACAGGGTTCGAAAGAGCTCACCCGTGCGGGTGAGCCGGCCACAGGTGCGAGTCAGCGATCGTGACGGTGCGTGGCGGCCGATCGGCGCCCGGAGCGGCAACTCGGCGGTCAGGAAAGGTTCTTGACCAATGGTCGAGTTGTCCGCGATTATCGGGCGCGGTGACCCATCGTAGCCACCCCATCCGAACGGGTGATCGCCCGGCCGGGTGGCACCAATGAGCCACCCGGCCGAGTGTGATGTTCGTCACATCTGGCGCGAGTGTGGGCGATTCCCGCGAAAACGGGCCTTTCGGCTCACCTTTGTGCGGTCGGATTGTCCGCATACCGACCGGAATCGAACGGAGACGTTCCGCTCCTGGGCGACCACACTCCGCTGCGGGTGGCCGGCCACGCCCGACTGCGCGTGGCGACCGCGCTCAGGCGCGGGCGGCGGCCGCGGCGGCGCGGCGGGCGAGCAGCGCGGCCTGGCGCTCGTCGAAGCGGGTGGCCTGGGCGTCCAGGCCCTCCAGGAAGGCGCCGAGCTCCTCCTGGGCCTGCCGGCCGGCCGGGCCGAGGCCGGTGATCTCCATGACCTTCAGGTGGCGCAGCACGGGCTGCAGCACGTCGTCGTGGTGGATCCGCAGGTTGTAGATGCCGCCGATGGCGATCTGGGCGGCGGAGCGCTCGAAGCCGGGCATGCCGTGGCCGGGCATCCGGAAGTTGATCACCACGTCGGCGACGGCGCGCATGGCCTGGTCGGGGGCGAGCTCCAGGGCGGCCTTGAGCAGGTTCCGGTAGAAGACCATGTGCAGGTTCTCATCGTTGGCGATCTTGGCCAGCAGCTGGTCGCAGAGCGGGTCGCCGGAGTGGTGGCCGGTGTTGCGGTGGGCGATCCGGGTGGCCAGTTCCTGGAAGGCGACGTAGGCGACGGACTGCAGCATGCTGTGCGCGTTGTCGGACTCGAAGCCGTTCGCCATGTGCGCCATCCGGGCCCGCTCCAGCTCGACCGGGTCGACGGCGCGGGTGGCCAGCAGGTAGTCGCGGATCGCTATGCCGTGCCGGCCCTCCTCGGCGGTCCAGCGGTGCACCCAGGTGCCCCAGGCGCCCTCGCGGCCGAACATGGTGGCGATCTCGTGGTGGTAGCTGGGGAGGTTGTCCTCGGTCAGCAGGTTGACCACCAGCGAGATCCGGCCCAGCGGGGTGACCTTGGACTGGTCGAGGGACCAGGCCTCGCCGCCGAGCACGCCATCGAAGTCCCGCCCCTGGCTCCACGGCACGTACTCGTGCGGCATCCACTCCTTGGCCACCTTGAGGTGGCGGTTGAGCTCGGTCTCCACGACCTCTTCGAGCGCGAGGATCAGCCTGGCGTCGGTCCAGGCGGTCGTTGCGATGCGCTGCACGGGGGCGATGGTCACGGCGGTTGCTCCTGCGGAAGTGCGGGCGGACCTACGGCTGCGTAGGTTACGACACCGTAAGTTCTTCCGGCCGCAAATGACAAGCCGCCCCTGTCCAGCGCTTATGTCGTTCCGACAAAGGCTGGGCAGGGGCGGCTGAGGGCGTCCCGGCACCGGAAAACGCCGTGTACGGGCACAGGCGGCCCGCAGGGTGTCCCGGCGACTAAGGGATGCGGACCTGGATGCGCAGGCCTCCTCCGGGGCGGGCAGTGGCCTCCAGGGTGCCTCCGTGGGCGCGCACCACGGAGCGGACGATCGACAGGCCGAGACCGACGCCCTTGTCGCTGCGGGTGCGGTCGGTGTTCTTCAGCCGCCGGAACGGCTCGAAGATGTGGTCCAGCTCGTAGCCGGGGACCACCGGGCCGGTGTTGCTCACCACCAGCTCGCCACCCCCGCCGCGGACCGTGGCGGTGGTGATCTCCACCCAGCCGCCGGGGCTGTTGTAGCGGACGGCGTTCTGCAGCAGGTTGAGCGCGATCCGCTCCAGCAGCACGCCGTTGCCGTGGGCGGGCGCGGCGGCCAGTTCGGGGCGCAGCTCGACCTCGCGGTTGCCGGCCTCCGGGCGGATCTGTTCCAGCGCGCGCTGGGCGACCTCGGCGAGGTCGACCGGGCGGCGCTCGGTCAGCTCGTTCTCGCTGCGGGCCAGCAGCAGCAGGCCCTCCACCAGCTGTTCGCTGCGCTCGTTGGTGGCCAGCAGGGTCTTGCCGAGCTGTTGCAGGTCGGGCGAGGTGTTGGGATCGGAGAGCTGCACCTCGAGCAGGGTGCGGTTGATCGCCAGCGGGGTGCGCAGCTCGTGCGAGGCGTTGGCGACGAACCGGTGCTGGGAGTCGAAGGCGCGGTCGAGGCGCTCCAGCATCTCGTCGAAGGTGTCGGCGAGTTCCTTGAGCTCGTCGTCCGGGCCGTCCAGGTTGATCCGGCGGTGCAGGTCGGAGCCGGCCACCTCGCGGGCGGTGCGGGTGATCCGGCCGAGCGGGTGCAGCACCCGGCCGGCCACCGTGTAGCCGACCGCGAAGGCGATCACGGCCAGGCAGACCAGGGCGGTGAGCGCCTTGCGCAGCAGCGTGGAGAGCGCCTCGTTGCTCCGGGTGTCCTGGAAGTGCGCCAGCCACCGGTCGAGCTCGCCCTGGTTGGTCAGGGTGGCGCCGTCGTAGGCCCGCAGTGTGACGCCCTGGCCGAGGGTGAAGTGCGGCACCAGGTCGGTCTGGAAGGCCGAGCGGACGAAGTAGTACATCAGCAGCAGCAGCACCACGCCGGCCATCAGGAACATCCCGCCGTACAGCAGGGTGAGCCGGATGCGGATGGTGGGCCGCAGCGACAGCCAGGCGAACAGGCCGTCGCCGGGGCGGTAGGCGTCGTCGTCGCGGCGTGGGCCGGGCGGGCGCGGGGGGTGGTTCGGTCGCGGGGGCACCTGGCCCGGGCCCGGAGTGGGCACGCCGGGGGCCCCGCCGGCGGGTGGCGGGGTGGTCATGGCCGTAAGTCCTCTCAGACGGCGGTGGGGGTTGCGGCGGGGCGCGTCAGACGCGGTAGCCGGAGCCGGGGACGGTGACGATCACCGGCGGGTCGCCGAGCTTGCGGCGCAGGGTCATCACGGTGACCCGGACCACGTTGGTGAACGGGTCGGTGTGCTCGTCCCAGGCCTTCTCGAGCAGCTGCTCGGCGGAGACCACGGCGCCGCCGGCCCGCATCAGGACCTCCAGCACGGCGAACTCCTTGGGAGCCAGCTGCACGGGCTTGCCGTCCCGGATCACCTCGCGGCGGCCCGGGTCCAGGCTGATCCCGGCGCGCTCCAGCACGGGGGGCAGCGGGACGGTGGCGCGCCGGCCGAGGGCGCGGACGCGGGCGACCAGCTCACTGAACGCGAACGGCTTCGGAAGGTAGTCGTCGGCGCCGATCTCCAGGCCCTCGACCCGGTCGCTGATGTCGCCGGAGGCGGTCAGCATGATCACCCGGGTGGCCAGGCCCTGCTCGACGACCCGGCGGCAGACGTCGTCGCCGTGCACCAGCGGGAGGTCCCGGTCGAGCACCACCACGTCGTAGTCGTTGACGGCGATCCGCTGCAGCGCGGCCTCCCCGTCGTAGACGACGTCGACCGCCATGGCCTCCCGGCGCAGACCGGTGGCGACGGCCTCGGCGAGCAGCTGCTCGTCCTCGACGACGAGTACCCGCACGGTGTTTCCCTTCTCCCGGATCGGCCCAGGCCGTGCTGCCCGTGCGGGCCGTGATGCGCCGGGCGCGGATCCGGACATACGGATCCGACGGTGTCTCCATCCTGCCTGGTCGCGCGGTAAAGCAGTCGTAAGTCCGGTGCGCCGACGGCGAAAACGGAGGCTTCGGATGCCGGTTGGACTGTGACTCGGGCAACTTTCCCTTGAGTTGAGGTTTCCCGGGGCCCCGGGTGGGGAGGACACGTGCACACCGTGATGCCGTCCCTTGGCGGCTTTTCACGGCCACCACCCGCCAGTGCCCCATCCGCACCGGCCGTGGATCGAGAGCCACCGGGTCGCGACTCAATTGTCGCGCGAGCGCCCGACCGGATCCTGCACCGGTCGTGGTGCCTGTCCGGGGTTCATCCGATTCCGTGCCGGGGGGTGCCTCGGGACCGTGCCCGTCCGACACAGGAAAAGGGGGCCCGTATGGACGCCTTCACCGCCGGAATCCTTCAGCGGATCAAGAACGCCGAGCAGGATCTGCACCGCGCGATCGAGTCCGGGGACGAGTTCCTGGCCGAGGTCGAGCAGTCCGAGCTGGAAGACCTCCAGCGTCTCGCCGCCGAACACGGCGTCGACCCGATGCTCGGAACGCACCGCTCCGCCGCCTGAACCCCTCCCTCAACGCACCAGCGAGCCCTGGCACGGTCTCCCCGCGCCAGGGCTTTTCGCTGCCCGGACGGGGCCTCAGTCGTGCCAGGCGCCGAGTTCCTCCAGCCGGGCCTGCAGCGGCTCGAACACGCCGGGCGGGGCGGCGATGGTGAGTTCGCCGTCGGCGGGCAGGCCGGGGCGGGAGCCGGTGAGTGCGCCGGCCTCCTGGGCGATCAGGACGCCGGCCGCCCGGTCCCAGGGGGCCAGGCCTCGCTCGAAGTAGCCGTCGAAGCGGCCGGCGGCGACGTCGCACAGGTCGACGGCGGCCGCGCCGGCCCGGCGGATGTCGCGGACCTCGCCCATCAGCGCGTGCAGCACCTCGGCCTGGTGCACCCGGCGCTCGCGCAGGTAGCCGAAGCCGGTCGCGACCAGCGCCTGGCCCCAGGCCGGGGCCGGGCGGACGGTGAGCCGCCGGCCGTTCAGCTCGGCGCCGCGGCCGCGCACCGCCTGGAACAGCTCGCCCCGGGCGGGCACGTACACCACGCCGACCACCGCTTCGCCGTCCAGTTCGGCGGCCACGCTGACGGCCCAGGACGGCAGCCCGTAGAGGTAGTTCACGGTGCCGTCGAGCGGGTCGACCACCCAGCGCACGCCGCTGGTGCCGGGGCGGTCGGCGCCCTCCTCGCCGAGGTAGCCGTCGTCGGGGCGGCGGGCCGAGATCAGTTCCAGCACCAGCTTCTCGGAGGCCAGGTCCATCTCGGTCACCACGTCCACCGGGCTGCTCTTGGTGGCGGCCACCCCGAGGTCCTCGGGCCGGCCGTCGCGGAGCAGTTCCCCGGCCCGGGTGGCGGCGTCGATGGCGGTGGCGAGCAGGTCGTCCAGCAGTTCCACGATCAGTTCCTTCAGGCTTCGGCGGCGGCGGGGCGGGGGGCGCGCGGGTTGGGGCAGCAGGCGGTGGCGCACACGTCGTGGCTGGGGCCGAGGGTGCCCAGCGCGCAGCGGGTGACCGGCTCGCCGCGCTGCGCGGCGGCCCGTTCCAGGACGAGTTCGCGCACGGCGGCGGCGAACCGCGGGTCGGCGCCGACGGTGGCGGCGCGGGCGACCGGCAGGCCGAGTTCGGCGGCCTTCGCCACCGCCTCGGTGTCCAGGTCGTACTTGACCTCCATGTGGTCGGAGACGAAGCCGATCGGCACCATCACCACGGCGGCGGCGCCGTCGGCGTGCTGGGCCGCCAGGTGGTCGCAGATGTCCGGCTCCAGCCACGGGATGTGCGGGGCGCCGCTGCGGCTCTGGTAGACCAGCTGCCAGGGCCGGTCGGTGACGCCGGTGTGCTCGGCGACCGCGTCGGCGATCAGCCGGGCGACGTCCAGGTGCTGGGCGACGTAGGCGCCGCCCGGGGTGCCGCGGGCCGGGTCGTCGGGGGCGCCGGAGGTCTCCGCCATGGCGGTCGGGATGGAGTGCGTGGTGAACGCCAGCCGGGCGTTCTCCTGTGCTCCGGCCGGAAGTTCGGCGAGCGCGGCGAGGGTGGCGTCGATCATCGGCCGGACGAAGCCGGGGTGGTTGTAGAAGTGCCGGAGCTTGTCGACGGTCAGCTCGGGCCGGCCCTCGGCGGCCAGTTGGACGAGTGCGTCGGCCAGGTTCTCCCGGTACTGCCGGCAGCCCGAGAAGCCCGCGTAGGCGCTGGTGGCGAGCACCAGCACCCGCTGGTGCCCGGCGTCGGCGATCTCCCGCAGGGTGTCCACCAGGTACGGGGCCCAGTTCCGGTTGCCCCAGTAGACCGGCAGGTCGAGGCCGTGGTCGGCGAAGTCCTTGCGGAGTGCGGCCAGCAGGTCGCGGTTCTGGCCGTTGATCGGGCTGACGCCGCCGAACAGGAAGTAGTGCTTGCCGACCTCGGTCAGCCGCTCCTTGGGGATGCCGCGTCCCCGGGTGACGTTCTCCAGGAAGGGCACCACGTCCTCGGGGCCCTCCGGCCCGCCGAAGGACAGCAGCAGCAGCGCGTCGTACGGCGCGGGGTCGGTGGGGGTGCGCGTGTCGGGCATGGCTCCGATCCTGCCACCCGCGGCGGTGCGGCCGGTGCGTGCCTTCCGATGGCGGGTGTCCGGATTATCCCGGGTGCGGACGATGGATCACGGTTCGTAAGCTGTGTGGGCGATAGTTGTGCCTTACCCCTATCCACGCCCCCCGCGCCGCACCCCGTCCGACGGAGCCATCCCGTGCTGTCCAGCTACCGCCAGATATTCGCCGCCCCCGGCAGTCTGGCCTTCTCCTCCTCCGGGCTGATCGCCCGCCTGCCGATCTCGATGACCGGGATCGGCACCGTCACCATGCTCGCCGAGATGAAGGGCACCTTCTGGCTCGGCAGCGCGCTGTCCGCCACCCTCGCGATCTCGGCGGCGATCCTCGGCCCGTGGATCTCCCGCCTGGTCGACCGGCACGGCCAGCGCCGGATCGCGCGGCCCGCCACCCTGGTCACCGTGCTGGCTGCGGCCGGCCTGCTGATCGGTGCCCGGACCGGCCTGCCGGACTGGACGCTGTTCGTGTTCGCGGCGGGCATGGGCGTGATGCCCAGCACCGGTTCGATGGTGCGCGCCCGCTGGGCCCAGCTGTACCGGAACGAGCCGCCGAAGCTGCACACCGCGTACTCCTTCGAGGCGGTCGCGGACGAGATCTGCTTCATCGTCGGCCCGATCCTCGCGGTCTCGCTGGCCACCACGCTGTTCCCCGAGTCCGGCGTGCTGCTGGCTGCGGTCTTCCTGGTGGTCGGCGTCCTGCTGTTCACCGGTCAGCGGCGCACCGAGCCGCCGGTGCATCCGGCCACCCACCATGCCGGGCCCGCGGTGATCGCCAACCGGGGCCTGCAGATCCTGGTGATGACGCTGGTCGCCACCGGCGGCGTGTTCGGCTCGGTCGAGGTGGTCACCGTCGCGTTCGCCAAGGCCCAGCAGCACACCGGCGCCTCCGGCCCGGTGCTCGCCGTCTACGCGCTCGGTTCCTGCCTGGCGGGCGCGGTGTTCGGCACCCTGAAGCTGTCCGGCTCGATGGCCCGCCGCTTCCTGGTCGGGGTGACGGTGATGGCCGTCGGCATGGTGCCGCTGATCCTCGCCGCCCAGCTGATGCACGGCACCGCCGCGCTGGTGGGCGTCGGCACCGCGCTGTTCCTGTCGGGTCTGGCCATCTCGCCGACCCTGATCACCGCGATGGCGCTGGTCGAGCGCCTGGTCCCGGCCGCCCAGCTGACCGAGGGCATGACCTGGACCACCACCGGCATGGCGCTGGGCGTGGCGTTCGGCTCCTCGGCGGCGGGCCTGGTGGTGGACGCGAGCGGCGCGGCCGACGGCTACTGGGTGCCGGTCGCCGCCGCGGGCCTCGGCGCGCTCGCCGCGTACGTCGGCATGCCCCGGCTGCGCCACCAGCTGGCCGCGGCCGAGCAGGCGCCCGCCACGAAGGCCGTGGCGTCCACGATGTGAGCCTCCCTCATGTTGGGTCCTTCGGACCATGGACCAGCGCCCGAGGCAGTGACTACGCTCCCCCTACCCACCGGTAGAACCGGCAGGCGGGACACGCGAGCGGGAGGGCTCTGGAGATGACCGAGGTCTGGCGGAACTGGGCGGGAAACCAGAGCGCGCGGCCCGCGCAGGTGACGGCACCGGGCTCGGTCGAGGAACTGGCCGCGGTGATCAAGGCGGCCGCGGAGGCCGACCGCCCGGTGAAGGCGGTCGGCTCGGGCCACTCGTTCACCGCGATCGCCGCCGCCGGCGACGCCGTGATGGTGCGCCCGGACCGGCTGACCGCGGTGCGCGGGATCGACCGCGCCGCCGGCACCGTCACCGTCGAGTCGGGCCTGCCGCTGCACAAGCTGAACCGGCTGCTGGCCGCCGCCGACCTGTCGCTGACCAACATGGGCGACATCGAGGTGCAGACGGTGGCCGGCGCCACCAGCACCGGCACCCACGGCACCGGCCGGGACTCCGGCTCGCTGGCCGCGCAGATCCGGGCGGTGGAGATCGTCCTCGCCGACGGCTCGGTGCAGACCTGCTCGGCCACCGAGAACCCCGAACTCTTCCAGGGCGCCCGTCTCGGCCTCGGCGCGCTCGGCGTGATCAGCGCACTGACCTTCGCGGTCGAGCCGATGTTCCTGCTCAGCGCGCACGAGCAGCCGATGGGCTTCGACGAGGTGCTCGACCGCTTCGACGAACTGACCGCCGTCAACGAGCACTTCGAGTTCTACTGGTTCCCGCACACCGACCGCTGCTCGACCAAGCGCAACAACCGCAGCCAGGGCCCCGCCGCCCCGCTGCCGAAGTTCAAGGCCTGGCTGGACGACGACTTCGTCTCCAACACGGTGTGGGAGGGCGTCTGCCGGGTGGGCCGGAGCTTCCCCGGCTCGATCCCGACCATCGCCCAGATCGCCAGCCGCGCCTGGTCGGAGCGCCGCTTCACGGACCAGGCGTTCAAGGTCTACACCAGCCCCCGCAAGGTCCGTTTCGTCGAGATGGAGTACGCGGTGCCGCGCGAGTCGGCCACCACCGTGCTGCGCGAACTGAAGGCCCTGGTGGAGCGCTCGGACTGGAAGATCAGCTTCCCCGTCGAAGTCCGGGTGGCCCCGGCGGACGACCTCTGGCTGTCCACCGCGAACGGCCGGGACAGCGTGTACATCGCCGTCCACCTGTACCGGGGCACCCGCGAACTGGGCTACTTCAGCGAGGTGGAGAAGCTGATGACGGCCCATCAGGGACGCCCGCACTGGGGCAAGCTGCACACCCGGGACGCCGAGTACCTGTCGTCCGTCTACCCGCACTTCGGCGACTTCACCGCACTGCGCGACAAGGTCGACCCGGAGCGCCGGTTCGCCAACGACTACCTGCGCCGGGTGCTCGGCGCCTGACCGCCCGTCAGCCGGTCTTCTCCGCGCCGGGCACGGTGTCATGCCCGGCGGCGGGGCCGGGCGAGGCCTCCCCGGTGGCCGCCGGGGAGCTGCCCGCGCTCGGCGAGGCGGAGGGCTCCGGCTTGGTGGACGGCCGGGGCGAGGCGCTGGGCGCGGGCGAGCCCGAAGTCCCCGACGAGGGCAGGTCGCTCGGCCCGGGCGAAGACGGCTCGCGGCTCGGCGGCTGGGTCGGGGCGGGCTGCTGCCATCCTTCCTTGCCCCGGCTGCCGTCACCGTCCGTACCGGTCTTGTCGCTATTTCCGCTGCCGCCGGTCGGGCGCGACGGGTTGAACGAAGTGCCGCTGCCGTCCTTGCCGGTGGTGATGTCGTGCAGCGGCTTTCCGGTGGCGAGTTCCACCGACACGATCGGCACCATCGCAATGACGAACACCAGTGCGGATACCGCCGTGTAGGACTTCCAGGTCCAGCGCCGTTTCGCCCGCACCAGCTGCGGCTCGTTCCAGTCCCCGCTGATTCCGCCCGCCGGAGCCGGCCGGGGATCCGCGCCGGGCCCGGATTCGGCGCCGCGGTTTCGCAGCCGTTCCGCGGTGCGCTTGAACAAGTGCTGGAAGACCGCGCTTCCGGTGGTCGCCCCCACCGAGACGACGGCAGCACCGAGTATCGTTCCGTACACTCCGAGTTCCGAGGCGAGTACCGCACCGACCACCGTCGCCAGCGCGCTCGCCGCAACCTGGGTGACCGTCAGGTCAAGCCGCTTGCGCTCGGGCTTCGGGTCGGCCTGGTCCGCTCCGTGCGCGAACTGCTCCCTCTGCTGCGGCATCCAGGTCCCTCGGTCGGCGTGTCGGAATTTCGAACAAGTCTCTCCATCTTGCCCAAAGAAGGACACAAGGGTCGAAAATCCGGTTCCTCCCGGTCGATATATGTGAAGATGATCACCGTCCGTTGATCACTGGCCGTCCATTGGCGTGCCCACTCTTGAGATTCCGATGATTCGCGGGAGACTTGAGCGGCGAGCCGCCCCTGTGGATGCCACGAATGGAGTACTGTTCGTGGAGCCTGAGCCTTCGGTCCCGCCTGTCGACACACCGTCAGACGACAACCCGGGCGCCCGGGTGCGATGTCGACCGTCGACGTGGCAAACAGGCAACCGTGCCACAGCGGCGCGCCCGGGCGAAAGCCCGACACGCCGGGTAACTCTGCAAGGTTGTGGCCACTCGCCAGCGGGCAGGCCACACTCAGTACGGGAGCAGCGACGCAGGTGACGTCGGCAGGCACCACCCGGGAGGTAACCGTGCCCGAACTGCGCGTCGTGGCCGTCAGCAACGACGGCACACGGCTGGTGCTCAAGGCTGCCGACAGCACGGAGTACACCCTTCCGATCGACGAGCGGCTGCGCGCCGCCATCCGGGGTGACCGGCCGCGGCTCGGCCAGATCGAGATCGAGGTGGAGAGCCACCTCCGCCCGCGGGACATCCAGGCGCGGATACGAGCCGGTGCCTCCGCCGAGGAGGTCGCACAGGCCGCCGGCATCTCCGTCGAGCGAGTCCGCCGCTTCGAGGGTCCGGTGCTGGCCGAGCGCGCCTTCATGGCCGAGCGGGCCCGCAAGACGGCGATCCGCCGCCACGGCGAGTCCACCGGCCCCCAGCTCGGCGAGGCCGTCGCCGAGCGGCTCGCGCTGCGCGGCGCCGAGAAGGACACCGAACGCTGGGATTCCTGGCGCCGCGACGACGGCACCTGGGAAGTCATCCTCGTCTACCGCGCCGAGGGCGAGCACCGGCGTGCCTCCTGGTCCTACGACCCGCCGCGACGGCTCGTGCAGCCGAACGACGACGAGGCGCGCGCGCTGATCGGCGAGAACGTCGAACGCGAGGAGGACTCGGTCTTCCCGTTCATCCCGCGGATCGCCCGCCTCCCCCAGGAGCGCCCGGCCCGCCCGATGATCGAGCGTCCCTCCGCCGACCGCATCATGCAGGTGCGCGAGGCCCGCGAGGCAGTCGCCGCGGTCTCCCCCGAACGGGACTCCCTCACCAGCCTGTTGGACGTGGTGCCGTCCTACCGCGGCGACCTGACCCCGGTCGGGCCGAGCGTGGAGACCACGGTCACCGAGGAGCCCGAGGAGATCGACGAACCCGCGAGTGCGCCTGCGGCGAGCGTCGGCGCGGGCTCCGCGTACGCGGACATCCTGATGCCCCGCTCGGTCTCCCCGCACCGCGACCGCATGGTCGGCGCGACCGACCGCCAGGCGGAAGCGGACGGCGTCCGCCCCGGCCGGCGGGCGACGGTGCCGAGCTGGGACGAGATCGTGTTCGGCTCCCGCCGCAAGAAGCCCGAATAATCAGGGGCCCGGGGAACGGCGGGGCCGAGACTGCTGGTGATCAGCAGGGCACGGAAAGGCCCCGTCGTTTCTGGTTCCCGTCTTCAGGCCGCCAGCAACACGGCCCTCCGCTGTCCCCGACCACTCGCAGCTCGGCCCCGCCGTTCCCCGGGCCCCGGGTGGTTCACCCCACAGCGACCGGGTTGGCCGGGTTCGCAGACCATTCGCTCCAGGAGCCCGGGTACAGCGCAGCGCCGGTGTACCCCGCGAGTTCGAGGGCGAGGAGCTGGTGCGCGGCGGTGACGCCGGAGCCGCAGTAGACGGCGGTGTGGGCGGGGGCGGTGACGCCGAGGGCGGCGAACCGGGAGGCCAGATCCGCTGCGGGGAGGAAACGTCCGTCCGCCGACAGGTTCTCCGTGGTGGGGGCGGAGGTCGCGCCGGGGATGTGGCCGGCGCGGGGGTCGATGGGCTCGGTCTCGCCGCGGTGGCGTTCGCCGGCCCTCGCGTCCAACAGGAGTCCGGTGCGGGCGAGTTCGGCGACCTGGGCGGCGTCGACGGTGGGCAGGTGGCCGGGGTCGACCTTGAAGTCCCCGTCACCGGAGGTGGGCGTCTCGGTGCTGACGGGCTGCCCGGCGGCGAGCCATCCGGCGAGGCCGCCGTCGAGGACCCGGACGTCGGGGTGGCCGGCCCAGCGGAGCAGCCACCAGGCGCGGGCGGCGGAGAGCGAGGGGCCGGCGTCGTAGGCGACGACGGGGCGGCTCGTGGTGACGCCGGCCCGGCGCAGCGCGGCGGTGAGGCGTTCGGCGTCGGGCAGCGGGTGGCGGCCGGCGGCGCCGGGTGGGTCGGCGAGGTCGTGGTCGAGGTCGAGGTAGTGCGCGCCGGGCAGGTGGCCCTTGGCGTACTCCTCGGCGCCGGGCGGGCCGCCGAGCTGCCAGCGGATGTCGAGCAGGACCGGCGGGTGCGGGGTGTCGAGCGCGGCGGCGAGTTCGGCGGCGGTGATCAGCGGCGAGGTCATGCTGCCATTGTGGCGGCAACGGACCTGACGCGGTGTCAGCCCTCGAACGGGAGTACGTCCGGGGAGAGCACGGCGGCGCGGGCGGTGGCTGCGGTGAGGCGGCGGCGGTGGTGGCGCCGGCAGAGCACCTCGTAGCCGATCTCGTCCTCGTTGACGGCGACGTCGCCGACCACGACCTGGGCTCCCTCGACGACCATGACGCCGCCGACGGTGCGGGCGTTGTGGGTGGCGCGGGCGCCGCACCAGCAGAGGGCCTCGACCTGGAGGACCTCGACCCTGTCGGCGAGTTCGATCAGTCGCTGGGAGCCGGGGAACAGCTTGGTGCGGAAGTCGGTGGTGATCCCGAAGGTGAACACGTCGATGCCCAACTCGTCCACGATGCGGGCGAGTTGGTCGATCTGTCCGGCGGAGAAGAACTGGGCTTCGTCGCAGATCAGGTAGTCGACCTTGCCGCCGGCGGAGAGCAGGTTGACCACGTAGGCCTGGAAGTCGAAGGCGTCGCCGACCTCGACCGCTTCGGCGCGCAGGCCGAGGCGGCTGGAGATGGTGGCGGCGCCGGCCCGGTCGTGGCGGGTGAAGATCATGCCCTGCCGGCCGCGGGCGGTGTGGTTGTGGTCCATCTGGAGGGCGAGCGTCGACTTGCCGCAGTCCATCGTGCCCGAGAAGAACACCAGTTCAGCCATGGGTTGAGCGTCAGCCTTTCGGGCGTGGGTGGTTGACGGGCCGGTCTCAGCCACGGACTTCGAGCAGCGGGACGAGTTGTTCGACGGGGGTCATCGAGCCGTGCAGGCCGACCATCTGGGACTCGCCGGGCTCGTTGCGGCTGGCGATGATCGCGATGTCGTCGCGCGCGGCGGCGACCACATCGCCGATCCGGTGATAGACCCGTTCGTCCACCTCGGGGCCGAACCAGCCTGCGGCGATGGCCTGTTCGCGGGTGGCGACCCACATCTGTTCGCCGAGGACCTCGCTCCACACGGCGTGCACGTCGCCGGCCGCGCCGGGGTGGGCGTACACGTGGCGGGCGCGGCCCTCGCCGCCGAGCAGGGCGACGCCGGCCGAGAGTTCCCAGTCCTCGTCGAAGTCGATCCGGTTCTCCGGGGTGACGTCGATCATGCCGTGGTCGGCGGTGATGTAGAGGGCGGAGCGCGGCGGGAGCTGTTCGGCGAGGCGGCGGGCGAGCCGGTCGACGGTGGACAGGGTGAGCCGCCACTCGTCGGAGTCGACGCCGTACCGGTGCCCGGCGGCGTCGAGTTCGCTCAGGTACGTGTAGACCAGGGCGCGGTCGTGCTCGGCCAGCCAGGCGGCGGCCCGGTCCATCCGCTCCTCGCCGGTGGTGCGGCCGAGGAAGGTGCCGCCGGAGAGCGCGACCTGGGTGAGCGGGGTGGTGGCGAACAGCGGGGAGGACACCTGCGCGGTGGCCACCCCCGCGAGGTGCGCCTGCTCGAAGACGGTCGGGTAGGGCTGCCAGGCGTGCGGGTCCACCGGCGGCTGCCAGCGCAGCTGGTTCATCAGCTGCCTGCGGCCCGGGATCGCCACCGTGTACCCGGCCAGTCCGTGCTGCCCCGGCGGCAGGCCGGTACCGACGGAGGCCAGCGAGGTGGCGGTGGTGGACGGGAACCCGGCCGTGATCGGCGTGCCCGCGGCCGTCAGCGAGTTGAGGAACGGCGCCCAGTCGGGGTGCCGGCGGATCAGCTCCCAGCCGAGGCCGTCCACCAGGAAGACGCACACCCGGTCGGCGGGCTCCAGCGGCAGCGTGGCCCGGTAGCCGGGCACGCCGAGACCCGCCGCCAGGGTCGGCAGCAGGTCCGAGAGGGAGGCGCCGCCGTAGCGCGGGGCGGGGGCGTCGGCGGGGTCGAGCGGATCGAACGAGTCGTAGCCGTGATGCATACCGGGCTCAGCCGTTGGCCACGGTCGCCTCGGACAGCGCCCGGGCGAACACCAGCGCCTGGGCGACCGTCTCCGGGCCGTCCCCGGCCTCGCTGACCCGCAGCGACAGGTCGTCGGCGGTGGCGGAGCCGGTGTAGCCGTGGTCCGCCTCGCAGTTGGGGTCGGAGCAGCCGGCCGGCTCCAGGTCGAGGCGCTGCACGGCGCCCCAGCCGATGGTGAGGACGACCTCGCGGGGCAGGGTGCCGGGGGTGTACGTCTCGGGGTTGGCGACCATGCGGCTGATCACCACGGAGTTGATCCGGTCCAGCCGGACCGTCTCGGTGGAGGTGGTGGCGTACGGGACGGGCGTGGCCGCGTCGCCGTTCTGCTCGTCGGTGTGGCTGACCACGAAGCGGGACGGGGTGAGCACCAGCACGGTGACGTGCCGGCGGACCTCGTTCGCGTCGAAGGTGGTCTCCTGGTGCACCAGGTACGAGCTGATCGGCTCGGGGCCCACCGCGGACTCCACCGCCTCGGAGACCAGCGCCGGGTAGTAGCCGCTGCGCTCGATCGCGGACCGCAGGTCCTGCGTGGTGGTACCGGTCTTCGCCATATCTCCATCCTGGCATGTCCCGCCGGTCCGGCGGGTGGCACTGCGCCGGGGTCGCCCGGCCCGTCGTCCTGCCGTCCGGCCCGGGGGTTGCCCGCTCCTGCCGGGCGGGCAACCACGCAAGATTACAGCGTGCTCATGGCGCGCGGTCCCAGATCGGTACGGACCGGCAGCGGCGCGATCCGCACCCGGGCGCCGAGCACGGTCAGGCCGTGCGGGGCGACCACCACGGGCTCCAGGTCCACGGCGGCGATCTCGGGCAGGTCGTCGACCAGGCGGGAGACCCGCAGCAGCAGTTCCTCCAGGGCTCCGGTGTCCACCGCCTCCGCGCCCCGCCAGCCGAACAGCAGCGGTGCGGCGCGGACCTCGCGGATCAGTTCGGCGACGTCCCGGTCGGTGGCCGGGACCAGGCGGTGGGCGACGTCACCCAGCAGTTCGGCGGGGGCGCCGGCCAGGCCGAAGGACAGGATGGTGCCGACCGCCGGGTCCACGGCGGCGCCGATCACGGTGTCCACGCCGCGCGGGGCGAGCCGCTGCACCACCAGTTCCGCCTGCGCGGCGCCGCCCAGCAGGGCGTCCAGTTCGCGGTGGGCGCGGCGCAGTTCGGCCTCGCTGGTGAGGTCGAGGCGGACGCTGCCGAGGTCGGGCCGGTGGCGCAGGTGTTCGGCGGTGGCTTTCAGCGCAACGGGGTAGCCGAGCGTGGCCGCCGCCTTGACGGCGCTGTTCTCGTCGGGCGCGGCCAGCGTCGGGCTGACCGGGATGCCGTAGTGCCCGAGCAGCGCCGCGGCGTCGAGATCGGGCAGGGTGACCCGGGCCCCGCCGGACTGCAGCCGGGCGGCGACCGCCTCGCGGCTGCCCAGCGCCTGCTCGACCAGCGCGCGGGCGGCGCCCTCGTCCACGCCGTCGAGTTCGGGGACCCGCGCGGTCTCCTCGGCCTCGGCGCTGCGGCGTCGCCACTTCGCGTAGCGCACCGCGTCGGCCAGCGCGTGGACGGCGCGTTCGGGGGCCGGGTAGGCGGGCACTCCCCCGGCCCGCAGCCGGGCGACCAGGCCGGGCAGTGCGAGGTGGGCGAGCAGCAGCGGCTTGCCGAGTTCCCGGCCGCGCTCGGCGGCGTCCAGCAGCGCCTGGGCGATCTCCGGGGCGTCCTCGACCAGCTCGGGCGCGGACTCGGGGCCCAGCACGCCGATCGGCGGGATGGCGACGGCGATCACCGCGTCCACCTGCGGGTCGCTGAGCGCGGTGTCCAGGGCGATCCGGAAGTTCTCGCCGCTGGCGCCGGTGGTCAGGTCGACGGGGGTGCGCGGGCGCAGGCCGGTGCCGAGGCAGGTGTCGTAGGTGAGCAGGCCGAGCGAGTCGGAGTTGCCGACGATCGCGACCTTGTTGCCGGCCGGGAGCGGCTGGCCGGCCAGCAGTTCGCCGGTGTCGAAGAGTTCGGTGATGGTGTCCACCCGGATCACGCCGGCCTGCTGGAACAGCGCGTCCACGGTGGCGTCGCGCAGCCGGGTGGCGGCGGGCTGGACGGCGTGGCCGGGCGGCAGGCTGCCGGTGTGCCGGGCGCCCTTGAGCACCACCACCGGCTTGGCGGCGGCCAGCCGGCGGGCGATCCGGGTGAACTTCCGCGGGTTTCCGAAGGATTCGAAGTAGAGCAGCACCACGCCCGTGGCGGCGTCCTCCTCCCAGTACTGGAGCAGGTCGTTGCCGGAGACGTCGGCCCGGTTGCCGACCGAGGCGAACGAGGAGACGCCCAGGCCGCGCCGGTGGGCGGCCTCCAGCAGGGCGACGCCGATCGCGCCGGACTGGCAGAACACGCCGAACGGTCCACGGCCGGGCAGGACGGGGGCCAGCGAGGCGTTCAGCCGGCGCTCGGGGTCGGTGTTGATCAGGCCGAACGCGTTCGGGCCGACCACCCGCATACCGGCGGCCCGGGCCTGCCGGACCAGTTCGCGCTGCTTGTCACGCCCGTCCGGCCCGGTCTCGGCGTACCCGGCGGTGACCACCACCAGGCCCTGCACGCCGTGCGCGCCGCACTCGGCGACCACGGCGGGGACGGCGGGCTCCGGCACCGCGATCACCGCCAGGTCGACCGGGCCTCGGATGTCCAGCACCGAACGGTGGGTGGGGACGCCGTCCAGCTCGGTGCCCGGCTCGACGGTGCGGTTCACCGCGTACACCGGGCCGTCGAAACCCGCCCGGATGTCGCGCAGCAGCGCCCGGCCCACCGACTGCGGGTTGCGCGAGACGCCGATCACCGCGATCGAACGGGGCGTCAACAGGCGCTGCACGGAACGCGCTTCGGCACGGTGCTCGCGGGCCCGCATCACCGCGAGCGACGCGGTGGTCGGCTCCAGGTCGAACTCCAGGTGCACCACGCCGTCGGCGAAGCTGCGCCGCTGGGTGTAGCCGGCGTCGGCGAACACCTTCACCATCTTCCGGTTCTCCGGCAGCACTTCGGCCGTGAACCGGCGGATCCCGCGCTCCTGGGCGACCGCCGCGATGTGCTCCAGCAGAGCGGAGGCGATGCCCCGCCCCTGGTGGGCGTCCTGCACCAGGAACGCCACCTCCGCGTCCGTACCGGTGGTGGACGGCATGCCCGCCTTGTCGATCCGGTCGTAGCGGACGGTCGCGATGAACCTGTCCCGCACCACCAGCGCCAGGCCGACCCGGTTCACGTAGTCGTGGTGCGTGAACCTGCGCACGTCCTTGTCGGACAGGTGCGGGTACGGGGCGAAGAAACGGAAGTACTTCGACTGGTCGGAGACCTGCTCGTAGAACTCCACCAGCCGGTCCGCGTCATCCGCGGTGATCGGTCTGATCCGGGCCGTGCCGCCGTCGCGCAGCAGGACATCGGCCTCCCAGTGCTGCGGATAACCGTGCTCGGCCTCTTCGCGCGCCATGGCGTGCTTGACGGTGTCGTGCTCCACGGTCGTCAGGGTAGTCGTCGGCGAGCCTGATGGCGCCGCCCGTGCCGGGCACGGCACTCTGACCCTGCTCGCCCCCGGGCCGCGACAGCACCGGCGTGCAACACTGGTCTAGACAACACCTGCACCACCCTGCACCACCTGAAAGGCACCTCTCATGGCTGAGCGCCGCGTCACCATCGGTTGGGCCGAGGGCCTGCACGCCCGTCCCGCCTCCCTCTTCGTCAAGGCCGTCACCTCCACCGGCGTCCCGATGACCATCGCCAAGGAGAGCGGCACCCCGGTCAACGCCGGCTCCATGCTCGGCGTACTCACCCTGGGCGCGGAGGGCGGCGAGACCGTGATCCTCTCCGCCGGCGCGGAGGGCGCGGAAGCCGCGCTGGACCGGGTCGCGAAGATGGTGCACGAAGGCCTGGACGAGCTGCCGGCTGCCTGACTTTTCAGGGGGGTTGTTCGGGGGTTGGGTCTCCAGGGGCCCGAGGGTGCACCACCAGGGGCCCGTGGGGGTACCTCCCAGCCCCCTGGGGCTGGGGGAGAACGGCGGGGCCGAGTCTGCTGGTGATCAACAGGGCGCTGAGCGTTCCGCCGCTTCCGGTCCCCGTCTTCGACCCCCGCCCCGTCCCACTGGGTGCACGTCCCACCTGCATTAATGTCCTCGTGTGGTGACCACAACCGACGTCCAGGACCCGCACGCCATCAGATCCGCCGCGACGGACACTCTCGGAGTGGGTCTCGGCCTGTACCCCCTGGGAATAGCATTCGGGGTGCTGCTGGTGCAGAGCGGGTTCGACTGGTGGTGGGCGCCGGTCTTCTCGTTGCTGATCTACGCGGGCTCGCTGGAGTTCCTCGCGATCGGCCTGCTCCTCGCCGTGACGCCGCTCGCGTCCGTTGCCGTCACCACCTTTCTGGTGAACTTCCGGCACGTCTTCTACGGGCTCTCCTTCCCGCTGCACCGGGTTCGCGGTCGGGCCGCGAAGGCGTACAGCGTGTACACGCTGACCGACGAGGCCTACGCCCTGGCCGCCGCCCGGCCGCACCTCACGGGGCGGCGGATCGTGGCCATCCAGGCGTTCTGCCAGGCGTACTGGGTGCTGGGCGGAGTGACGGGGGCGTTGCTGGGTGCTGCCCTCCCGGGCACCGTCCGGGGGCTGGACTTCGCGCTCACCGCGCTGTTCGCCGTTCTTGCCGTGGACGGTTGGCGCGCCACCCGTGACGTCCCGGGTCCGATTCTCGCGCTGCTGTCCGCACTGGCCGCGCTGCTGCTGGCGAAGGGCCAACTCCTCGTCGTGGCCCTGGGGTTGTACGTCGCGTCGCTGACCGTCCGCTACCTGCTGAGGGGGCGTCGTGCCTGACTGGCGGTACGTGCTGGCCGGCCTGCTGGTGATGTTCGCGGTGACGCTGCTGCTGCGGGCCGCGCCGTTCGTGCTGCTGGGCCGGGTACGGGAGTCGGGGCTGCTGAAGTTCCTGGCGGCGACCATGCCGGCCGGTGTGATGGTGATCCTCACGGTCTACACGCTGCGGGACGTCCCGCTCGCCGGCGCGGGCCCGGCCGCCGCTGGTCTGGCGGCGACGCTGGGGCTGCACCTGTGGCGTCGCAACGCCCTGCTGTCGATCGTCGCGGGGACGGCCGCCTACATGCTGGCGCTCCAGCTCTCCTGACCTGCCGAAACCTCTCCTGCCGAAACCTCTCCCGACCGACCGAGACCTCTCCTGACCTGCGGAGACGGAAATTCGGGTGCGGGCCGCCCGGCCGTCGGCGTAGCGTCGGGACCATGTCGACGCCCCGCATCTCCTAGCAAGAGGACCAGCTTCCACGCCACCCGTGTGTCCTCTTGCTGTTTCGGAGCGTCCTTTCATGATCACCGTTCGTGGTCTCGACGTGCGCGTCGGCGCGCGTCTGCTGCTGCACAACCTCTCCTTCCACCTCGCACCGGGCGACCGGGTCGGCCTGGTCGGCCGCAACGGCGCGGGGAAGACCACCCTGCTCTCCACCCTGGCGGGCCTCGCCGAGCCCGCCGCCGGAACGATCTCGCGGACCGGTTCGACCGGTTACCTGCCGCAGGATTCCCGCGCGGCGGACCCGACCGTCCCGGTGCTGGACCGCATCCTGTCCGCGCGCGGGATGGACGGCGCGCCGCGCGCGCGGCGCGCGGCGGAGTCCGCGATGGCCGCGGCCGAAGGGCCGGCGCTCGAGCGCGCGATGAACGCCTACGCCCGGGCCGAGGCCGGCTTCCAGCGGCGCGGCGGGTACGCCGCGCAGGCGGAGGCGGCCCGGGTCGCGGCGGGGCTGGGCCTGCCCGAGCGGCTGCTGGAGCAGCCGGTGGGCGACCTGTCGGGCGGGCAGAAGCGCCGGGTCGAGCTGGCCCGGATCCTGTTCGCCGGGCACGACACGCTGCTGCTGGACGAGCCGACCAACCACCTGGACGCCGACTCGGTGGCCTGGCTGCGCGGCTTCCTGGCGTCCCACCGGGGCGGGCTGGTGCTGATCAGCCACGACCTGGAGCTGATCGCCGCGACGGTGAACCGGGTGTTCCACCTGGATCCGCAGCGGGCCGCGCTGGACGTGCACAACACCGGCTGGTCGGCGTACCTGACGCAGCGGGCGGCGGACGAGCGGCGGCGCGCCCGGGAACGGGCGAACGCGGAGCGCAAGGCGTCCAGCCTGCACGCGCAGGCGGAGAAGATGAAGGCCAACACGAACACCGCCTCGGCGGCGAAGTCGATGGCCAAGCGGGCGGACCGGCTGCTGGCGGGAACGGAGCCGTTGCGGAAGGCCGAGCGGACGGCGCGGATCCGGCTGCCCGAACCCGCGCCGTGCGGGCGGATCCCGCTGGGTGCGATCAGCCTGGCCAAGTCGTACGGGGCCCACCGGGTGCTGGCCGGGGTGGACCTGGCGGTGGACCGGGGCAGCCGGCTGGTGGTGCTCGGGCCGAACGGCGCGGGCAAGACCACCCTGCTGCGGCTGCTCGCGGGCCGCGAACTCCCGGACGGCGGGCGGACGGTGGCGGGCCCGGGCCTGCGGCTGGGCTACTTCGCGCAGGAGCACGACACGCTCGTCCCGGACCGCACCGTGTTCGAGCACCTGTCGGCCACCGCACCGCACTTGACGGACGGTGAGGTGCGCTCCGCGCTCGGCTCGTTCCTGTTCGGCGGGGCGGACGCGGACAAGCCGGCCGGGGTACTCTCCGGCGGCGAGAAGACCCGGCTGGCGCTGGCCTGCCTGGTGCACTCGGGCGCCAACGTGCTGCTGCTGGACGAGCCGACCAACAACCTCGACCCGGCCTCCCGGGACGAGGTGCTGCGGGCGGTCGCCGGGTACCCGGGCGCAATGGTGATGGTCACCCACGACCCGGACGCGCTCGCCGCGCTGCGCCCGGACCGGGTGCTGCTGCTGCCGCAGGCGCACGAGGACCTGTGGCACGACCGCTACCGCGCGCTGGTGGGACCTGGCGCGTAGTTGCCGCTCAGCGGCGGCCGCACGCACGTGGGCGGGTAGCCACCGGTCAGCCGCGGTCGAGCTGCTGCTGGACGCACTGCGTCCACTGGCCGACCTCGCGGTACTCGTAGCAGTCCCGGGTCAGGTCCGCGAACCACACCGCGAAGACCGCCATCACGGCGGCCGCCACGACGGCGAGCGCGGACAGCACGGTGCCGGTCAGGGCCATGCCCCGGCCGGCGCCGGTCCGGCGGGCGGTCCGCAGCGCGAACGGGCCGAGGACCAGACCGATCACGCCGAGCGCGCCGCCGACCACCACCGGGGAGGTGAGCAGCGCGACGGTGCCGAGCACCACGGCGGCCACGGCCGGGGCCGGCGCCGTCCGGCCGGGGCGGGGACCGTAGCTGCTCGGTGCGGTCGTCGGGTGGGTGGTGTTCATCGTCGTCCTCTCGTCGGGTCGGGCCGGGTCCGATCCTGGCGGTGGGAACGGGGTGCGCACATCGCGGGAACAGGGGAACTGTTCCTCCCCCGGTCGGGGGAGGTCCGCGTCCGGCGGCCCGGCCATACTTGCGCCCATGACCTGGGGATTTCGGCCGCTGCTGCGCGGCTCCACGTACTCCGGCGCGCTGTTCGCGTTCTGCGCCGCGCCGGCGAGCCTCGTGCTGCTGCCGCTCGCCGTGGTGCCGGCGACGATCTGGGGCTCGGCGCCGTACGGGGCGCGGGCGGCGGTCACCGTGCTGGTCTGGGCGGTGTTGGTCGGTGCGGTCGGCCTGCCCCGGATCACCCGGCGGGCGCTGACGGCCGGCGCGCGCCGGCTGCTCGCGGTGCCGTTGCCGGACGTGCCGGCGGCCGGTGGCGGCGGCTGGCGCACTCCGCTGTGGCTGGTGGCGCAGGTGACGCTGGGCTGGGTCGGCGGGCTGAGCTGCCTGGTGCTGGTCGTCGCCGGGGTGGCCCTGCCGGGCAACTGGCTCGGCGGGGAGGCGAAGCTGAGCCTGGCGGGCCGGTCGGCCGAGGTGACGGGTGCCTGGAGCTGGCTGGTCGCGGCGGCGTGTCTGCTGCTGGTTCCGGTGGTGTGCGCGGTGGTGGCGGGCGTGCTGCGCGGGCTGGCTCCGGCGTTGCTCGGGCCGTCGGCGGCGGAGCGGCTGGCGCTGTCGGCCGAGCGGGAGCGCCGACTGGCCGAACGCAACCGGCTGGCCCAGGAGTTGCACGACTCGATCGGGCACACGCTGACCGCGGCCACCATCCAGGCGGCGGTGGCCGGCGAGGTGCTCGCCGCCGACCCGGTGACGGCGCGGGCGGCGCTGCGCAGCATCGAGGTGTCGACCCGGGCCGCGCTGGAGGACCTCGACTACGTGCTGGGTGTGCTGCGCGAGGAGGAGTCCACCACGGCGCCCACCCGGACGCTGGCCGACCTGCCGGAGCTGCTGGAGCGGCTGCGGCACGCCGGTGCGGTGGTGGAGCCGGAGCTGTCGGGCGAGTTGACGAATCTTCGGGGGACGCTGTCCCGGGCCGCGTACCGGATCCTGCAGGAGGGGCTGACCAATGCGCTGCGCCACGGCGCCGGCGGGCCGATCGAGGTCCGGGTGGCGGCGGGGCGGGAGGCGTTGGAGCTCGCGGTGGTGAACCGGACCGGGGTGGCGGCCTCTCGAGACTTCCCGACCTCCGGGCACGGCCTGCCCGGGCTGGCCGAGCGGGTCCGGCTGCTGAACGGCGAGTTCGAGGCCGGCCCCGACGGCCCGGGGCACTGGCGGCTGGCGGTCAGGCTGCCCGTCCGGTGGTCGGCATGATCGCGTCCGACGCCGCGGCCCCCGTCACCCTGCTGATCGCGGACGACGACGACATCACCCGCAGCGGCCTGCGCGTGCTGCTCGGCACGCAGCCGGGCCTGAGCGTGCTCGGCGAGGCCGCCGACGGCGTCGAGGCGGTCGAGCGGGCCCGGCGGTTGCGGCCCGACGTGGTGCTGATGGACGTCCGAATGCCGCGCTGCAACGGGATCGAGGCCACCCGGCAGCTGCTGGCCGGGGAGGCCGATCCGCCGAAGGTCGTGATGATCACCACCTTCGAGAACGACGGCTACGTCACGGCGGCGCTCGGCGCGGGAGCCAGCGGTTTCGTGCTGAAGCGGCTTCCGGTGCCGCAGATCGCGGAGGCGGTACGGGTGGTCGCGGCGGGCGAGGCGATCCTGTTCCCGGCCGCCCTGCGCCGGATGGTGACCGCCCGCCCCCGGGGTTCGGCGGAGGCCCTGCCGCGGGCCGCGCTGACGGCGCGGGAGGAGGAGGTGCTGCGGCTGATGGCCACCGGCCTGTCCAACCCGGAGATCGCCGAACTGCTCACGGTGAGCACCGAGACGGCGAAGACGCACGTGGGGAACGTGCTGACCAAGCTCGGCGCGCAGAACCGGACGCACGCGGTGGTGATCGCGTACGAGTCCGGCCTGGTGGTGCCCGGGTTCCAGGCACCACCGGGCAGTTGACGCTTCGTCAGCCCTTGACGCAGATCACCTGCTTGAGGTGCGCGACCACCTCGACCAGGTCCTTCTGCTGGGCCATGACCTTCTCGATCGGCTTGTAGGCGCCGGGGATCTCGTCGACCACGCCGGCGTCCTTGCGGCACTCGACGCCCGCGGTCTGCTCGACGAGGTCCTTGGTGGTGAAGCGCTTCTTCGCCGCCGTCCGGCTCATCTTGCGGCCGGCGCCGTGCGAGGCCGAGTTGAAGGACGCCGCGTTGCCGAGGCCCTTCACGATGTACGAGCCGGTGCCCATGGAGCCGGGGATGATGCCGTACTCGCCGGAGCCGGCCCGGATCGCGCCCTTGCGGGTGACCAGCAGGTCGACGCCGTCGTAGCGCTCCTCGGCGACGTAGTTGTGGTGGCAGGAGATCATCTCGTCGAAGGTGACCTTGGCCTTGGGCAGTTCACGGCGGACCGCGTCCTTGAACAGGGCCATCATCAGCGCCCGGTTGTGCTTGGCGTACTCCTGCGCCCAGAACAGGTCGGAGCGGTAGGCGGCCATCTGCGGGGTGTCCGCGATGAAGACCGCGAGGTCGCGGTCGATCAGGCCCTGGTTGTGCGGCAGCGACTGGGCGATCGACATGTGGTGCTCGGCGAGCTCCTTGCCGATGTTCCGCGAGCCGGAGTGCAGCATCAGCCAGACCGCGCCGTCGTCGTCCAGGCAGAGCTCGATGAAGTGGTTTCCGCCGCCGAGCGTGGCCATCTGCTGGGCGGCCCGTTCGCGCCGCCAGCGCACCTCGGTGGCGATGCCGTCGAAGCGCTGCCAGAAGTCGTTCCAGCCGGCGGTGGACTGCCCGTGCAGCCGGCCCGGCTCGACCGGGTCGGTGTGCAGGCCGCGGCCGACCGGGATGGTCTGCTCGATCCGGTGCCGCAGGTGCGACAGGTCGTCCGGCAGGTCCTTCGCGGTCAGCGAGGACTTCACGGCCGTCATTCCGCAGCCGATGTCGACGCCGACCGCGGCCGGGCAGACCGCGCCCCGCATGGCGATGACGGAACCGACGGTGGCGCCCTTGCCCAGGTGGACGTCCGGCATCACGGCGAGGCCGTGCAGCCACGGCAGGGTGCTGATGTTGCGCAGCTGCTGCAGGGCCTGGCCCTCGACGGTGGCCGGGTCGGTCCACATCCGGATCGGTACCCGGGCGCCCGGGATCTCGGTGTACGACATGGTGGTTCGACCTCCTGGGGTCCGTGAGTTCATGGTGCCGCACAAAAACGCCCGGTGCGGCGGCGGGGAAGATCGGGGGGCGGCCCGGCATGGCGGGACCGCGGGCGGCAGACGGTGCTGCGCGGCGACTGCTCAGGCAGTTCGGTACGAACAACGGAAGGGCAGCCTCGGGGAGCGTCGTCGTGGCTCGACCCGCATGGTGACCGCCTCCTTCCGCTTTCGTCGCGACCGCGCCTCTCGCCCGGCCGGGGATATCTACCCACGCCCGGCGGCGGTGGCGCAATCGATTAAAACGCCGAGGGTCCGACGGAGCTGATGCCCCGTCGGACCCTCGTGCGCAGCAGGTCAGTTGGCGATGACCGTGACGTCCCCGATACCGAGCGCCTTGACCGGCTCGGCGATCACCGAGGCGTCGCCGACCAGCACGGTGACCAGCCGGTCCGGCGGGAAGGCGGCGACCGCGGCGCGGGTGGCCGCGTCGGTGTCGAGCTCGGCCAGCTGCCGGTACAGCTCGGCCTGGTAGGTGTCCGGCAGGTACTGCTCGACCTGGTCGGCCAGGGTGGCGGCGACCGACCCGGCCGTCTCGTACTTCAGCGGGGCGACGCCGACCAGGAACCGCACGGCCTCCTCGCGCTCCGCGTCGGTCAGGCCCTCGGCGGCCAGCGTGCGCAGGATGGTCCAGGTGTCCTCCAGCGCGGGCGCGGTGGACTCGGTGTCCACCGAGCCGCTGATCGCCAGCAGCCCGCGGCCGGAGCCGTCGGCGGCGGAGCGCAGCGACTGGGCGAACGCCCGGACGCCGTAGGTGTAGCCCTTCTCCTCGCGCAGCACCCGGTCGAGCCGGGAGGTGAGGGTGCCGCCGAGGCAGTAGATGCCGAGGACCTGCGCGGCCCACGCCGGGTCGTGCCGGTCCGGGCCGATCCGGCCGATCAGCAGCTGGGTCTGCACCGAGCCGGGCCGGTCGACGATGACCACCCGGCCGGTGTCGTCGGCGACCACCGGGCCGTGCACCGACGGCTCGGCGCTCTCGCCGGTCCACCGGCCGAGGGTGGACTCCAGCAGCGCGGTCAGGTCGATGCCGGTGAGGTCGCCGACCACCACGGCGGTGGTGGTGGACGGGCGCAGGTGGGCGTCGTAGTACGCCTTCACCGCGTCCCGGTCGATCCGCTTGACGCTGTCGGTGGAGCCGGCCCGCGGCCGGGACAGCCGGTCGGACTCGGCGAACAGCGTGGCGTACAGCGCCTTGGCCGAGCGCCGGGACGGGTTGGCCTGCTCGTGGACGATCTCGTCGAGGCGGTTGGCGACCAGCCGCTCGATCTCCTCCGCGGGCAGCGCCGGCACCCGCAGGGCGTCGCCGAGCAGGGTGAGGCCGCGCTCCAGCCGGGAGGCCGGGACCTCCAGCGAGACCCGCAGCGCCGGGTGGTCGGCGTGCGCGTCCAGGGTGGCGCCGGCCCGCTCCAGCTCGGCCGCGAACTCCTCGGCGGTGAGCGTGTCGGTGCCCTCGGAGAGCGCCCGGGACAGGATCGAGGCGACGCCGTCCAGGCCCTCGGGCTCGGCGGCCAGCGGCGCGTCCACCACCACGTCGACGGCGACCAGCTGCTGGCCGGGGCGGTGGCAGTGCAGCACCGTCAGGCCGTTGGCCAGGGTGAGCCGTTCGGGAGCCGGGAACGCCCACGGGGTGGGGGTGCCGGGCTGCGGCTGCGGGTGGAAGTCCATCGCCGGGATGTACTGCGCGGGGGTGTCGCTCATGCCGCCGCCTCCTCGTTCTCGGAGCTGTCGTCGTCGGTGCTGTCGTCGGGGGTCGGCTCGTACACCAGCACCGCCCGGTTGTCGGGGCGCAGCCGCGCGGCGGCCACCTCGCGGACTTCCTCGGCGGTGACGTCGAGGACCTTCGGCAGGGCGCTGTTGAGCAGCTTCGGGTCGCCGAACAGCACGGCGTAGCGGCAGAGTTCGTCGGCGCGGCCGGCCACCGTGGTGAGCCGGTCCAGCCACTCCCGCTCGATCTGGGCCTGGGCGCGCTCGAGTTCCTCGGCGGTGGGGCCCTCGGCGGCGAACCGGGCGAGCTCCTCGTCGACGGCGGTCTCGATCTGCTCCAGGGTGGCGTCGCCGCCGGCCTTGACGTCCAGCCAGCCCAGCGAGGGCGCGCCGGCCAGCCGCAGCAGGCCGAAGCCGGCCGCGACGGCGGTGCGGTCGTGGCGGACCAGCCGGTTGTACAGCCGGGAGGACTCGCCGCTGCCGAGGATGGTCAGCGCCAGGTCGGCGGCGTCGGCCTCGCGGGTGCCGTCGTGCGGCAGCCGGTAGGCGGCCATCAGCGCGCGGGAGGGGACGTCCTCGCGGATCAGCTCGCGCACCTCGGCACCGATGGTGTCGGGCAGCGAGCCGTCGCGCGGCGGCTGCTTGCCGTCGTGGCTGGGGATGGAGCCGAAGTACTTCTCCACCCAGGCGATGGTCTGCTCGGGGTCGAGGTCGCCGACGATCGACAGCACCGCGTTGTTGGGCGCGTAGTACGTCCGGAAGAACGCCCGGGCGTCCTCCAGGGTGGCGGCGTCCAGGTCGGCCATCGAGCCGATCGGGGTGTGGTGGTAGGGGTGCTCGCCGGGGAAGGACAGCGCGGTGAGCTTCTCGAACGCGGTGCCGTAGGGCACGTTGTCGTAGCGCTGGCGGCGCTCGTTCTTCACCACGTCGCGCTGGTTCTCCATGGACGTGTCGTCCAGGGCGGCCAGCAGCGAGCCCATCCGGTCGGCCTCCAGCCAGAGCGCGAGCTCCAGTTGGTGCGCGGGCATGGTCTCGAAGTAGTTGGTGCGCTCGAAGCTGGTGGTGCCGTTGAGCGAGCCGCCGGCGCCCTGGACCAGTTCGAAGTGCCCGTTGTTGGAGACGTTCGCCGAGCCCTGGAACATCAGGTGCTCGAAGAGGTGGGCCAGACCGGTGCGCCCCTTCACCTCGTGCCGGGAGCCCACGTCGTACCACAGGCACACGGCCGTGACCGGAGTGAGGTGGTCCTCGGAGAGCACGACGCGCAGGCCGTTGGCCAGGCGGTGTTCGGTGATGGCGAGGCCGCTGGCGGGGCCGGGGTTGGCCATGCGGGGGTCCTTCCCGTCGTCGGTTCCGGAGTGTCCGGGCCGGGGGCTTGTGACGTCCCCCATTCTGGTGCAACGCCCGGTGGTGCCGTCAGGTGTCCGTGCGTCGGGCGCGTTCGCCAGCGGCGGAAGCGGCCCGGGTGACAGGCGGTGTCCCACCGAGGGTCCACAATGGGGGGCGTTCATGCCTTGGCCCTGCCCACCCCAGTACCGCAAGGGAGCCCCGCAGCGATGGCCCGCCGCAGTTCGCCCACCCCGCCGCCCGGTGACTTCGAGGAGCGCATCCTCGATGTCGATGTCGTGGACGAGATGCAGGGCTCGTTCCTGGAGTACGCCTACTCGGTGATCTACTCCCGGGCCCTGCCGGACGCCCGCGACGGCCTGAAGCCGGTGCATCGCCGGATCCTCTATCAGGCCAACGAAATGGGCCTGCGCCCGGAGCGCGGCCACGTCAAGTGCGCCCGCCTGGTCGGCGAGGTGATGGGCCGTCTCCACCCGCACGGCGACGCCTCGATCTACGACGCCGTGGTGCGCATGGCGCAGCCGTTCTCGATGCGGCTGCCGCTGATCGACGGTCACGGAAACTTCGGCTCGCTCGGCAACGACGACCCGCCGGCCGCGATGCGCTACACCGAGTCCCGGCTGACGGCCGCCTCGATGTCGATGGTGGAGTCGATCCACGAGGACACCGTCGACTTCGGCCCGAACTACGACGGCTCCGAGCAGGAGCCCCAGGTGCTCCCCTCGGCGTACCCGAACCTGCTGGTCAACGGCGCCACCGGGATCGCGGTCGGCATGGCCACCAACATGCCGCCGCACAACCTGTCCGAAGTGGTGGCCGCCGCCCGGCACTTGATCAAGCACCCGGCCGCGGACCTGGAAACCCTGATGCGGTTCGTCCCCGGCCCGGACCTGCCGACCGGCGGCCGGATCGTCGGCCTGTCCGGCATCCGCGACGCGTACGAGTCCGGCCGCGGCACCTTCAAGATCCGCGCCACCACCACGATCGAGAACGTCACCGCCCGCCGCAAGGGCATCGTGGTCACCGAGCTGCCGTACACCGTCGGCCCGGAGAAGGTGATCGCGAAGATCAAGGACCTGGTCAACGCGAAGAAGCTCCAGGGCATCGCCGACGTCAAGGACCTCACCGACCGCGAGCACGGCCTGCGCCTCGTCATCGAGGTGAAGAACGGCTTCGTCCCCGAGGCGCTGCTGGAGCAGCTGTACAAGTTGACGCCGATGGAGGAGACCTTCGGCATCAACAACGTGGCGCTGGTGGACGGCCAGCCGCTGACGCTGGGCCTGAAGGAGCTGCTGGAGGTCTACGTCGACCACCGCTTCACGGTGGTCAAGCGCCGCAGCGACTTCCGCCGCCGCAAGCGCCAGGACCGGCTGCACCTGGTCGAGGGCCTGCTGATCGCCCTGGTCGACATCGACGAGGTGATCGCGATCATCCGCAACAGCGACGACGCGGCCCAGGCCAAGAACCGGCTGATGGAGCGCTTCGGCATCTCCGAGACGCAGACCGCGTACATCCTGGACACCCCGCTGCGCCGGCTCACCCGCTTCGACCGGGTCGAGCTGGAGGCCGAGCAGGCCAAGCTGCTCAAGGAGATCGCCGAGCTGACCGAGATCCTGGAGTCCGACACCAAGCTGCGTTCCGTGGTGTCCTCCGAACTCGGCGCGGTGGCCAAGCAGTTCGGCACCGAGCGGCGCACCGTGCTGCTGGAGGCCGGATCGGTGCCGTCGGCGGCGCTGTCGGTGCCGCTGGAGGTCGCGGACGACCCGTGCCGGGTGCTGCTGTCCTCCACCGGCCTGCTCGCCCGCACCTTCGACCTGGAGCCGGTCACCGACGAGCCGTCCCGGGCCAAGCACGACGTGCTGGTCTCCGCCGTCCCCGCCACCGCGCGCGGCGACATCGGCGTGGTCACCACGGCCGGCCGGGTGCTGCGCCTGCCGGTGATCGACCTGCCGGCGCTGCCCCCGGGCACCACGGCGCTGGCCGGCGGCGCCGCGGTCTCCGAGTTCCTCCGGCTGGAGGCCGACGAGACGGCGCTGGCGCTGACCACCCTGGACGAGTCCTCGCCGGGCCTGGCGCTCGGCACCGTGCAGGGCACGGTCAAGCGGGTGGTGCCCGAATGGCCCGCCAACAAGGACGAGTTCGAGGTGATCGCGCTCAAGGACGGCGACACCCTGGTCGGCGCGGTCGAACTGCGCACCGGCGAGGAGGACCTGGTCTTCCTCACCTCCGACGCCCAGCTGCTGCGCTTCCAGGCGAGCCAGGTCCGCCCGCAGGGCCGCCCGGCCGGCGGCATGGCCGGCATCAAGCTGGCCGACGGCGCCCGGGTGCTGTCCTTCACCGCCGTCGACCCGGCCGAGGACGCGGTGGTCCTCTCGGTGGCCGCCGCCACCGGCACGCTGGACGGCGAACAGCAGACCAGCTGGAAGCTCACCCCGTTCGACCAGTACCCGCGCAAGGGCCGGGCCACTGGCGGCGTCCGCTGCCAGCGCTTCCTGCGCGGCGAGGACGGCCTGGCGTTCGCCTGGGCCGGCCCGGTGCCCGCCCTCGGCGCCGCCGCCAACGGCCAGCCCGTCACCCTCCCGGAGCGCGACCCGCGCCGCGACGGCTCCGGCACCCCGGTGCCGGCGCAGATCGCGGCGGTCGGCGGCCGGATGTGACGAAACGGCGGGCGCCCCCTCGCACGAGGGGGCGCCCGCCGTTTTCACCCGTGCGGATTCAGAACAGCGGCACGCGCTCCGCGGGGCGCTGCACCGGCAGCGGCGCCGGATCGTCCGTCAACACCTCGACGGTGTCGGTCAGTTCGGACAGCAGCGCGACGTACTCCGGCAGGTCGGGCAGCGACGGCGTCGTCAACGAGAACACCAGCAGCTCGGAGATCTCCGGCAGCGGCAGGTAGACGTCCACCCGGACCAGCGGCAGCGCCGGCTGCTCGGGCACCGGCGTCCACTCGACGCCGCTGAACGCCACCACGGCCGGGCCCTGCTCGGTCTCGGTGCGGTGCACGTCGGCGGCCGGGTCCAGCGAGAGGACCTCCTCCAGCGTCTCGATCACCGCCTCCGGGTCGGCCGCCGGCTCCAGCGTCTCGCTGCGGGCCACCAGCGACGCGGTGGACACCCGGTCGTCCTCGGTGGCCATCAGGCACACCCCGGCGTAGCTCGCACCGTCCTCGGCGGCGGCGTCGGCCAGCTCGCCGTAGAACTGCTGGACGCCCGCACGCTGCGCCTCGGTGCCGCCCGCCCATATCTCGCACGCCAACTCCCGCAGGTGGACGGCGCGTTGATCATCGTCCAGGTGCATGCCGAGGTCGTGGAAGTGCACCGGCACGTCGAAGGTGTAGCTGCTCATCGGGCCACCGTCCGGTTCCACCCGGCCACGGGGGCAACGGGGGCCAGCTCGACGCCGAACTCGCCCGCGGAGCGGGCCGTCAGGCCGTGCTCGGCGGCGATCGCGTGGATTCGCTCCGGCCGCACGCCCCGGTAGTCCTTCGGGGAGAGCAGGAACGCGGACATCTCGCTTCCCCAGCGCAGCCCGGCCCAGCCGTCGAGCTCCTGCTTCCCGGCCGGCCGGCGCGCGTAGGCCGCGGCCGCGGTGCGGCAGATCGCCGCCATCCGGGCGTCCCAGAGCCGCTCGCCGTCGCCCCACTCGCGGACCAGCCGGACCGGGCCGACGAACCTGGTCAGCGGCCGCAGCAGCATCCGCAGCCAGCCCCGGTCCGGCCACTCCAGGTCGGTGGCCACCTCGATCACCACGAATACCGGCACGTACAGCAGCCGGGCCATCAGGTCCAGCGGGACCAGCACCCACTGGACGGCGAACCACAGCACCAGCCCGATCCGCGAGCGCCGCCCCGCCGACGGGGTCAACGGCGCTGTGCCGTACGTCAACGGCGGTGTGCCGTACATCAGTTGCCTCCGCTGAACTGGTCGTGGATGCCGGTGACGATGCCCGGCAGCGAGGGCACCCCGTTGATGCCCCGGCTCCACCAGGACATCGGGTCGAGGCTGCCGTCGGCCCGGATCGCGTTCTGGAACGAGGGGATCGAGCGCAGGCCCGGCAGGTTGGCGACCCGGGTGGACTTGAACGTGTCGACCGCGGTGCCGTACACCGACTCGGCGACGTGCTTCTCCCAGGCGAACTTCATCCGGTTGCCCATGCCGGGCAGCGCCTTGAAGGTGGTCTTCAGCGCGCCCTCCGCGCCGATCTCGGTGACCCGGACGGCCGACCCGCGCAGTGCGTCGCCCATGTGGTCGACGATCTGGCTCTTGGCGATCTCCCGGACCTTCCCGCCGGTCTGCCGCATCACCGTCTCACCGGTCTCCAGCGCCACCTTCTCGATCTTCGGGACCAGCTTGGTGGTGACCTTCATGACCGGCTTGGCCGCCGTTCCGACCAGCTTGCCGAACGGCAGCGCACCCAGCCCGTCGCCGACCAGGTCCATCGCGCTGACGTCCGCGCCGCCGAGCTTGGCCAGGCCGTGGCTGGCCAGCGCACCCGCCGAGAGCACGCCGCCGGCCAGCGCCAGCGCGCCGGACAGCGGCGGGAACCACAGGGTGCACAGGGCCGCCACGCCCAGGATGGTGGAGGCGATGCCCAGCCAGTCGCCGATCTTCTTCAGCAGGTCGGCGTGCTTGGTGGCCCACTCCTTGAGCGCGTGCCCGGCCCGCTTCAGCGCGTCCTTGAAGCCGTCCCACATGCTGGTGGACGGCGCGTTCTGGTTTGCCTTGCGCAGGGCCCGGGCGACCTTCCCGGCCTCGTCCTGGTGATCCTCGCGAAGTTCCTTCGCCTGCTTCACTATCGCCCGGAAGGCGTCCTCGGCGTTCTCCAACGCCTGCTTGGCGTCGTCGAGTTCCTCGCCGGCCGCGTTCAACTCGCGCTGCGCGGCGTCGATCTCGGCCTGGGCCTGCCGCAACTGCGCGTCGTCGGTGTACATCCGCCCGGCCAGCCGGAACGCCGGGGCGCCGGCCGCCGTCTCGTACCGCGAGCGGGCGCCGTCCTGCTGACGCTCGCAGGTCTCGCAGCGCCGCTTGGCCGCCTCCGCGTCCGCCTCGTAGCGTCTCGCCACCTCCTGGAAGTGCGTCAACTGGCCGCGCCAGCCCTCCAGTTGCCGGGCCGCCGTGCGCACCGCGTCGTCGCTGTCGCGGAGCAGGCCGGGCAGTTCACCGACCTTCCCGGCGAACGCGCGCGCCGCGTCGCCGCGCCAGCTGCCGCCGGCCCGGGTGAGCCGCTCCAGGGTGCCGTGGGCGCTCTCCAGCGCCCCGGCGGCGGTGGTCAGCCGCTGCACCAACTCGTCCACACTGGCCGGGTTTCCGGGCGCCGGGTCGAAGCCCAGCGCGGGGAACTGCGCCGTGTCGCTCACGCGGCACCGCCGCCGAACGCGTCGCGCAGGGCCTGGTCGGTCTCCGCGTAGGCCCGCCGGGTGATGTTCAGCCCCTCCTCCACCTGCTGGGTGGACTCGGCGATCTTCTTGATCGCGTCGTCCCAGCTGTCGTGGAACTCGTCGCAGGCGTGGTCCAAGGACTTGGCGCCGGTGGTCTTCGGCCCGGTGTCCCGCATCGCGTTCAACGCGGTGCGCAACTCGCCCTGACTTCGGTGCAGGTCCGCCAACAGGCGGTCCAGGTCCGCCACATCGACCGCGAAAAAAGACCCCAAGACTCCCCCAAAAGAACGTCAAATCCAGGTAATGGAGCCCAGCATAGTGCGCACCCTCCCGACCCTCCGCAGGCGAAGCTCCACCGCTCCGAACGGCCGCCCGGACATAAGGTGGGCAGGTGAGCACCTGTACGACGCTGTCGCGCGAACTGACCGAGCCGCTGGCCGCCACCGCGGCCACCGCCACCACCTGGCTGCTGCTCGAACAGCCCGGCCCCTGGGGCGCCCAGGCGCTCGTCGGCAGCCACCTCGACCACGAGCTCGGGGCGGCGCTGGACCAGGTCACCGAGGGCACCGGCGTCCGGGTCGCACTGATCCGCCGGCCCGGCCGGCACGCGGACACCGACACCGCCGCCCGGCACGAGGTGCTGATCGCGCACACCGCGCCCACCGACCCGTGGGTGCGCCGGGCCCGCCTGGACGACCCCGCCGCGCTGCTCGACCTCGACTTCGCCGCCCTCGGCGCGGGCCGCCACGACGGCTTCGGCGCCGAGCACATCGGCGGCCCGATCGCCCTGGTGTGCACCAACGGCCGCCGCGACCGCTGCTGCGCGCTGCTCGGCCGCCCGCTGGCCGCCGACCTGCTGTCCGCCGGCCACAGCGAGGTCTGGGAGGTCACCCACCTCGGCGGCCACCGCTTCTCCCCCACCATGCTGGTGCTGCCGCACGGCTACGCGTACGGCCGGCTCACCGCGGAGTCCGCCAAGGAGGTGCTGTCCGCCACCGCCGCCGGCCACACCGTCCCCGCCCACTCGCGCGGCCGCTCGTACTGGCCCCGCCCGTCCCAGGCCGCCGAGCAGGCCGTCCGCGACCTGACCGGCGAGAGCGCCGCCGACGCGCTGACCATGCGCCAGACAGCCGACGGCGACGGCTGGACGGTCGAGGTGGCGCACACCGACGGCCGCCGCTGGCGGGCGACGGTCGCGGAGGCCGCGAGCGAGCCGCCCCGCGCCGAGAGCTGCGGCAAGGCCCCGGGCACCCCGTCCCGGATGGACGTCACCGCCCTCGCGGCCGTCACCGAATGACGAACGGGCCCCGCACCACCCGGTGCGGGGCCCGTCCTCGACGCTCCGTCAGGCGGCTCCGGCGCCGGTCAGGGCGCGGACCTCCAGCTCGGCGTAACCGTCCTCGTCGGCGGGCTCCCGGTCCAGCAGGGTGCCCAGCCAGCCGGCCAGGAAGCCGAGCGGGATGGAGACCAGTCCGGGGTTCTCCAGCGGGAACCAGTGGAAGTCCATGCCGGGCAGTACCGAGGTCTTCGCCCCGGAGACGACCGGCGAGAACAGCACCAGCACCACCGCCGGGACCAGGCCGCCGTACACCGACCAGACCGCGCCCCGGGTGGAGAAGCGCTTCCAGAACAGCGAGTACAGCAGCGTCGGCAGGTTCGCCGAGGCGGCCACCGCGAACGCCAGGCCGACCAGGAAGGCGACGTTCAGGCGCTGCGCGTACAGGCTGAGCACGATCGCGAGCCCGCCGATCACCACGGCGGAGACCCGGGCCGCGATCACCTCCTCGCGCTCGGACACCTGCCGGCTGCCCTCCCGCCGCCAGGCCCGGGCGTACAGGTCGTGGGCGAAGGCCGCGGAGGACGCCAGGGTGAGTCCCGCGACCACCGCCAGGATGGTGGCGAACGCGATCGCCGAGATCACCGCGAACAGCAGCAGGCCCCAGGTCGAGCCGTCGCCGCCGCCGAGGTCCAGGGCGAGCAGCGGAACGGCCGTGTTGCCCGCCGCGTTGGACACCCGGAGGTCGTGTCCGCCGACCACCGCGCCCGCCCCGAGCCCGAGCACGATCGCCATCAGGTAGAACGAGCCGATCAGGCCGATCGCCCACATCGTGGAGCGCCGGGCGGCCCGCGCGGTCGGCACCGTGTAGAACCGGCTGAGGATGTGCGGCAGTCCGCCGGTGCCGAGCACCAGCGCCAGGCCGAGGCTGACGAAGTCCAGCCGGTCGAGCGCGCTGGAGCCGTAGTTGAGGCCCGGCCGCAGGTACTTCTCGCCCTCGCCGCTGCGCCGCGCGGCGGTCTCCATCAGCGCGCCCAGGTCGCCGTGGAAGCGGGCCACCACCAGCACCGTGAGCAGCACCGAACCGCCCACCAGCAGGAAGGCCTTGACGATCTGGATCCAGGTGGTGGCGCGCATTCCGCCGACCGTCACGTAGACGATCATCAGGGCGCCGACCCCGATGATGGTCCACGCCTTGGCGGCCCCGCTGTTGGTGCCCAGCAGCAGCGCGACCAGGCTGCCCGCGCCGACCATCTGCGCGATCAGGTACATCAGCGTGACGACCATGGACGACAGGCCGGCCGCGGCCCGTACCGGCCGCTGGCGCATCCGCAGCGCCAGCACGTCGGCCAGCGTGTACCGGCCCGCGTTGCGGACCAGTTCGGACACCAGCATCAGCACGACCAGCCAGGCGACCAGGAAGCCGATGCTGTAGAGCACGCCGTCGTAGCCGTACAGCGCGATCAGTCCGGTCACGCCCAGGAAGGAGGCGGCGGACAGGTAGTCGCCGGACAGCGCGAAGCCGTTCTGCAGCGGGGAGAAGTCCCGGCCGCCGGCGAAGAAGTCCTCGGCGGCGTGGCCGCGGCGGCCGACCCAGACGGTGATGGTCAGCGTCACCGCGACGACGACGGCGAACAGGGCGACGGCGAGGCCGTGGTTGGGGTGGTGAGCAGTCATCGCAGCTGGTCCTGGGTGTCCCAGCGCAGCTCGAGGGCGGCTCGATCGCGCTTGGTGCGGGCATTACGGGCATAGAGCCAGGTGAGCAGGAACGTCGAGGCGAACTGGCCGAGGCCGAGCGTCCAGGCCACGTTCAGCGGCCCGGCGATCCGGCGGCCCAGCAGGTCCGGCATGAAGGCCTCGGCCGTCACGAACAGCAGGTACCAGGCCAGGAACCCGGCGCTGGCCGGGAACACGAACGAGCGGTAGCCCCGCCGGATCTCCTGGAAGGCCTCACTGTCCTGGACGCTCCGGTACACCGCGCCCCCGACCCGGTCCTCCGGCGGCACCGCGTCCACTTCCGCACTGCGCCGCGGCGCCACCACCCGCGGTTGGGGGGCGGCGGTCCCGGCCCACCAGTCGACTCTCTCCTGCTGCGCCACTTGCCGACACCTCATCATTTCGGTCGTTACGACCGAACCATGATGGAGTGTCACAAACCACACAACGAAACCCGTGAAGAAACCTTCAACCGAAGCAGCGAAAGGGCGGTACGTTCACCAACCTTCGGAAATTCCATGCTTGAAGGCGTACGCGACGGCCTGCGCCCGGTCCCGGACCGCCGTCTTCGCGAAAAGGTTGTTGATATGGGTTTTCACCGTTGCGGGGCTGACGAACAACCTCTCGGCGATCTCCGCGTTGGACAGTCCGGACGCGATCAGCGCCAGCACCTCGGCCTCCCGCTGGGTCAGCCCGTCCGGCAGCACCGCCCGGGCGGTTTTCCCGGCCTCGGGCTTCGACGGCCGCACCGGCTCCGGGGCCCCGCTCGGCGGCGGACTGGTGCTCGGCGCGCCCGAAAGCCGCTCCAGCAGCCGCAGTTGGACCTGCGGGGAGAGCCCGGCCGCGCCCGAACGGACGTCCGCGACCGCGCGGGCGATCTCCTCCGCGCCGGCGTCCTTGGTCAGGAAGCCGCGCGCCCCGGCCTGCAGCGCGGAGAACAGCGAATCGTCGTCGGCGTACGTGGTGAGCACCACCACCTCGGTGCCCGGGTGCTCGGCGCGGATCCGCCGGGTGGCCTCCACACCGTCGCAGCGCGGCATCCGCAGGTCCATCAGCACCACGTCGGGGGCGTGTTCGGCGACCAGCCGCACCGCCTCCTCGCCGTCCGCCGCCGAGCCGACCACCGTGATGCCCGGCAGCAGGCCGAGCAGCATCACGATGCCCTCGCGGACCACGGTCTGGTCGTCGGCGACCACCACCCGGATCGGTCCGCCCGTCACGTCGGCACCCGCAGCAGCACGCGCCACCCTCCCTCCTCGGGGCCCGCCAGCAGTTCGCCGCCGAGCAGTTCCGCGCGTTCGCGCATCCCGAGCAGACCGTACCCGCTCCCGCTGTCCCCCAGCACCGGGTGTCCGCCGCGGGGCGCCCGGGAGTTGTGCACCCGCAGCTCCACCGCGCCGTCCAGGTAGCCGAGCCGGACGTCCACCCGGCCGCCGGGCGCGTGCTTGCGGGCGTTGGTCAGCGCCTCCTGGGCGACCCGGCGGACGGCCAGTCCGGCCTCGGCGGGCAGCGGACGGGGCACCCCGTCGACGGCCAGTTCGGCCCCGGACTGCGCGGCCAGCCCGGCCACGAACTCGGTGACGGGGGCGAAGTCGCCGCGCAGCGCGGACAGCGCCTGCCGGGTCTCGGCCAGCCCGTCCTGCGCCATCCGCCGGGCGGCGACCACCCGTTCGCGGATCTCCGCCCGTTCGGCGCCGGCGTCCAGCATCAGCCGGGCCGCCTCCAGGTGCACCAGCTGCGCGGACAGGCTGTGCGCGAGGACGTCGTGGATCTCCCGGGCGATCCTGGTCCGTTCGGCGAGCGCCGCGGACTCCGCCTGCGCGACCTGCGCGGCCCGTTCCTGGGCGAGCAGGGCGCGCTGCGCGGCGCGGGCCTGGCTGTCCAGGCGCAGCAGGTAGCCGAGCAGTCCGAGGCCGCCCGCGACGGCCAGCATCATCAGCATCGAGTCGCCCGAGCTGAGACCGTAACTGCCCAGCGCGGCACCGGCGGTGAGCAGCCCGGCGCCCAGCGGCAGCCGGATCACGGCGAGCACCGCGAGCCCGCACCAGATCACCGAGGCCAGGGTGTCGGCGCCGCCTTCGTGGGCCAGCGCGGAGAACACCAGCAGCCCGGCGGCGCAGCCCAGCGCGGGCCACAGCCGCTGGGCCCGGCAGTTGAAGAACCAGCCGGTGAACAGGGCGGCCGATCCCGCGATCCAGAAGATCGGGGGCAGCAACCGCCAGCCGGAGTACCGCTGTTCGGCGAAGGTCCCGAACAGCACGGCGGCCAGCATCGCGCCCCGGCCGAAGAACGACAGCACGAGCCGGGCCCGGGAGCTGCGTTCCCTGATCGGGGCGTCCCCGGCCGGCCACCGGGTCCAGCGTTCCAGCGTGCTCACCGGCTGTTCCTCTCTCAACGGCGGTGCCGCCGACCCCCGTTGCGGGGCCGGCGGCTCTGGTGGTCCGACGGGCCGTCAGGCGGCCAGCGTGTGCTGCTTGCCGCCGTCCAGGTGCTTGGCCCGCCACTGGATGGCCACCGAGCGGGTCAGCAGCAGCAGGCCGAGCGACAGCAGCAGCACGCTGTTGGACTGGTGGATGTGCAGCGCGACGGCCACCCCGTACCAGCCGGCGCGGATCAGGATCGCGCCGACCCAGGCGAACGCGGTGGAGGCGGTGCCCTTGGTCCACAGCGCACCGTCCGACTCGCGCCAGATCCGCACCGTCCAGCCCCAGGCGCAGCCCATGCCGACGGTGGTGATCAGCGAGCAGCCCACGATGACGGCGGCGGCGGTCTTGTGCTGCGGGTCGATCAGCACCGGGTCGCGCAGCGCGACGGCGGCCAGCACCAGCGGCAGCAGCCAGAAGCGGCGTTCGGTGTCCAGCCGGCGGGCCCGCAGCTGCCGGCCGACCACGAGGGCGATCACGGCGACGGCGATCAGGACATCGGACAGGGCGGTCATTTCGGTTGCCTCCTGGGCGGGGTGTTCTCGACACCACGAACGCTACGGAGCACGGGCCGCGGAATCCTCGGAGCGCGGGTTGATCCCGCAGCTGAAAGGGCTCTCCACCCGTGGGTGGAGAGCCCTTCCGAGCGGCTTGCTCAGGCGTCGATCCGGGAGCGGTCCAGGGTGGCCGCCGAATCCACGATGAACTCCCGCCGCGGCGCGACGTCGTTGCCCATCAGCAGGTCGAAGGTCTTCTCCGCGGACTCCAGGTCGCCCAGGTTGATCCGGCGCAGGATCCGGTGCCGCGGGTCCACGGTGGTCTCCGCCAGCTGGTCGGCGTCCATCTCGCCGAGGCCCTTGTAGCGCTGGATCGGGTCCTTCCAGCGCAGCCCCTTGCCCTGGAACTCCAGCAGGGTGCGGCGCAGTTCGGCGTCCGAGTAGGTGTAGTGGTACTTCTCCTGGCCGCGCTTGGGGTTGGTCAGTTCGATCCGGTGCAGCGGCGGCACCGCGGCGAACACCCGGCCCTGCTCGACCATCGGCCGCATGTAGCGGTGGAACAGCGTCAGCAGCAGGGTGCGGATGTGGGAGCCGTCGACGTCGGCGTCGGCCATGAAGATGACCTTGCCGTACCGGGCCTGGTCGATGTCGAAGGTGCGGCCGGAGCCTGCTCCTATGACCTGGATGATCGACGCGCACTCGGCGTTCTTGAGCATGTCGCTCACCGAGGCCTTCTGGACGTTCAGGATCTTGCCGCGGATCGGCAGCAGCGCCTGGAACTCGGAGTTGCGGGCCAGCTTGGCGGTGCCCAGCGCCGAGTCGCCCTCGACGATGAACAGTTCGCTGCGGTCCACGTCGTCGCTGCGGCAGTCGGCCAGCTTGGCGGGCAGCGAGGAGGTCTCCAGCGCGGTCTTCCGGCGCTGGGCCTCCTTGTGCTGCCGGGCGGCGACCCGGGTGCGGGCGGCGGCGACGACCTTCTCCAGCACGGCCCGGGCCTGGAGCTTCTCGTCCTTCTTGGCGGAGGTGAGGAAGCTCTTCAGCTCCTTGGCCACCACCGCGGCCACGATCCGGTTGGCCGCCGAGGTGCCCAGCACCTCCTTGGTCTGCCCCTCGAACTGCGGCTCGGCCAGCCGGACGGTGACCACCGCCGTCAGGCCCTCCAGCGCGTCGTCCTTGCTGATGTCGTCCTCGGCGACCCGCAGCAGTTTGCTGGCGCGCAGCACCTCGTTGACGGTCTTGGCGAGCTGCCGCTCGAAGCCGTTGACGTGGGTGCCGCCCTTGGGGGTGGAGATGATGTTGACGAAGGAGCGCACCGTGCTGTCGTAACCGGCGCCCCAGCGCAGCGCGATGTCCACCCCGAGCTCGCGGGTGACCTCGGTGGGGGTCATGTGCCCGAGCTCGTCGAGCACCGGGACGGTTTCCTTGAAGGTGCCCTCGCCGCGCAGCCGCAGCACGTCGGAGACCGGGCGGTCGGGCGCGAGGAACTCGCAGAACTCGCTGATGCCGCCGTCGAAGCGGAAGGTGTCCTCCTGGACCTGCTCGCTCTCCGTCAGCCGCTCGTCACGGACCACGATGGTCAGGCCGGGCACCAGGAACGCGGTCTGCCGGGCGCGGGCGTGCAGCGACTCCAGCGAGAGCTTGGCGTCCTTGAGGAAGATCTGCCGGTCCGCCCAGTAGCGGATCCGGGTGCCGGTCCGGGTCTTGGCGAACTTGCCCTTCTTGGTCATTCCGCTGCCGGCCGTGAACTTCGCGTCCGGGCCGTCCTCGCCGAACGTGCCGGGGGTGCCGCGCCGAAAGCTGATCGAGTGGGTGGTGCCGAAGCGGTCGACCTCCACGTCCAGCCGGGCGGACAGCGCGTTCACCACCGAGGCGCCGACGCCGTGCAGACCGCCGGAGGCCGCGTACGAGCCGCCGCCGAACTTGCCGCCCGCGTGCAGCTTGGTCATCACCACCTCGACGCCGGACAGCCCGGTCTTGGGCTCCACGTCCACCGGGATGCCGCGGCCGTTGTCCCGCACCTCGACCGAGCCGTCCTGGTGCAGCAGCACGTCGATCCGGTCGCAGAACCCGCCGAGGGCCTCGTCCACCGAGTTGTCGATGATCTCCCACAGGCAGTGCATCAGACCGCGACTGTCGGTCGACCCGATGTACATGCCCGGCCGCTTGCGGACCGCCTCCAGCCCTTCGAGGACGAGCAGATGCCGCGCGGTGTAGTCGGACCCGCCCTCGCCGGTCACCAGTGAGGACGGGACGGTCTTTTCTCCACTCACGCTCTGCACTCCTCCACGATGTTGACGGACACCCCGCATGCTCTCAGCAACTGAGACTTCGGCCGCCGAGGCCCGCGCGCCTTGTACGCGCTGCGCGAACACGACTCCCACCACGAACGCGGCCCCCACCCTGCCATGTCCTGCCGACACCACGGGTCCTGGCGGACCGGGGCGGCCGGGCAGGGCGGCGGAGCTGCTGCGATGCGGTCAAACGGGGTCCGGGACGGGGCTTATGCTCCAACCCAGCGGAGGATTATGCTACGCGGACCTCGCTCCCCGGCCCGATCGGGTGTTCGAGGTGATTGGCAGACCATCGGAATCGGTACGCATGAACCACCGGTGCCCGGGGCACGCCCTCATCAACGAGACAGCAGAATCCTCAAAGAGAAAAGCCACGAGCGGGAACGAATTCGACCTGGTTGGATGTTGATCCTGGTACACAGCTCGTCGAGCTAGAGAAGAGGCGACGTGACTACTGTTCTGACCCCTGCGAGCCCGCTCACCGCGGCAGACCGCTGCGACCGTTGCGGCGCTCAGGCCTACCTGCGCGTCGTCCTTTCCAGCGGTGGAGAGCTGCTGTTCTGCGCCCACCACGGGCGTAAGTTCGAGCCCGAGCTCAAGAAGATCGCCGTGGAGATACACGACGAGAGCGAGCGCCTCTCCGGCACCTCGGCAACGGCCGGCGAGGGCGAGCGCTGACGCTCCCGCTCGTCTCCTGAGCTGCCTGAACGGCCGGGCGGCCCACCCTTCGGGGCGGGCCGCCCGGCCGTGGCGTTCTGCCCGGCCGTCGCGGCAGCTCGCGTCGGGCACGTCACAGCACGTTCTGCACGGACTCCGCGACCGCCGAGATCCTGGTGTACACCCCCGGGCGCCCGGCCTGCGCGCAGCCGGCCCCCCAGGACACCAGGCCGGCCAGCCGCCCGCCCACCAGCAGCGGGCCGCCGCTGTCGCCCTGGCAGGCGTCCTTGCCGCCCCGGTCCTCCCCCGCGCACACCATGCTGGTCGCGTCGTACGCGCTGTCCGGTCCGCCCGGGTAGGCGCGCCCGCAGGCGGCGTCCGAGAGCACCGGCACCGTCACCTGCCGCAGCGTGTTCGAGTAGCTGCCGTTGCCCCGGGTGTCGCCCCAGCCGAACACCGTCGCCGGGGTGCCCACCGCGTACGGCCGGCTCTCGCCCGCGCCCACCATCTCCAGCACCTGCCGGTCCTCCTGCGGCTCGGCCAGGGTGACCACCGCCACGTCCCGCGAGTTCGCGGCGAAGCTGTAGTTCGGCTCGATCCACACCCCGCTGACCGCCACCTCCCGCCCCGCGCTGCCCCGCAGGTCGTCCCGCCCGACGATCGCCCGCAGCCCCGGCCGCTGGACCGGCCGGCCGGTGGTCTCGTCGTAGAAGCAGTGCGCGGCCGTCACCACTTTGGTCGGGGTGACCAGCGCCCCGCCGCAGAACTGCCCGGAGCGGGACGAGCCGAACTGCGCACGGCTGGACAGCGCCACCATCCACGGATGATCGCCGGTGCTGGCACTCGTCCCCCCGACGATCCGCCGCTGCGCGGCGGCCGGGGCGGCCGCACCCAGCGCGATCAGCGGGGCAGGCAGGGCCGCCAGGGCGACGAGCGCGACCGCCCGGCGGCGGAGCCGAGGCGCGGACGGGTCCAGGATGGGCACCGGTTCTCCAGGGGGTTCGGCGTGCAGACGTGGGAAGTGCACTGGTCGGAGTGCGACAACCTGCCCAGCGTAGTCACCCCGTCACCCAACGTGCCCAATCTGAACGCACCGGCCACCCCATCGGGCGACCCCCGGACATACGAACGGGCCCCTCCGCCGGCGGCGAAGGGGCCCGTCCAGGTGACGAACTGTCAGTCCAGGTAGTCGCGCAGCACCTGCGAACGCGACGGGTGGCGCAGCTTCGACATGGTCTTCGACTCGATCTGACGGATGCGCTCACGCGTCACGCCGTAGACCTTGCCGATCTCGTCCAGCGTCTTCGGCTGACCGTCGGTCAGGCCGAAGCGCATCGAGACCACGCCCGCCTCGCGCTCGGACAGGGTGTCCAGCACCGAGTGCAGCTGCTCCTGGAGCAGGGTGAAGGAGACCGCGTCGGCCGGGACGACCGCCTCGGAGTCCTCGATCAGGTCACCGAACTCGCTGTCGCCGTCCTCGCCGAGCGGGGTGTGCAGCGAGATCGGCTCGCGGCCGTACTTCTGAACCTCGATGACCTTCTCGGGGGTCATGTCGAGTTCCTTGGCCAGCTCCTCCGGGGTGGGCTCGCGGCCCAGGTCCTGGAGCATCTGGCGCTGCACGCGGGCGAGCTTGTTGATGACCTCGACCATGTGCACCGGGATACGGATGGTGCGGGCCTGGTCGGCCATGGCGCGGGTGATCGCCTGCCGGATCCACCAGGTCGCGTAGGTGGAGAACTTGTAGCCCTTGGTGTAGTCGAACTTCTCGACCGCACGGATCAGACCGAGGTTGCCCTCCTGGATCAGGTCCAGGAACAGCATGCCGCGGCCGGTGTAGCGCTTGGCCAGCGAGACCACCAGGCGGAGGTTGGCCTCCAGCAGGTGGTTCTTGGCGCGGCGGCCGTCCTCGGCGATGATCTCCAGCTCGCGCTTGAGCTTCGGGGCGAGCTTGTCGGCCTGGCTCAGCTTGTCCTCGGCGAACAGGCCGGCCTCGATCCGCTTGGCGAGCTCGACCTCCTGCTCGGCGTTGAGCAGCGGGACCTTGCCGATCTGCTTCAGGTAGTCCTTGACCGGGTCGGCGGTGGCACCGGCCACCGCGACCTGCTGCGCCGGGGCGTCGTCCTCGTCGTCGTCGGAGAGCACGAAGCCCTGGTCCGACTCCTCCTCGGGGCCGCTCTCTTCCTTGCCGTCGCCGGGCAGGGCCACGTCTTCGAGGAGCTCTTCCTCGCCGATCATGTCCTCGTCGCCCTTGGCGCCGGCCTTGCCGGCCGCGGTCTTCTTGGCGGCGGTCTTCTTCGCGGGAGCGGCGGTCTTCTTGGCCGCCGCCTTCTTCGCCGGCGCGGCCTTCTTGGCGACCGGGCGGGCCTCGGCGAGACCGATGGTCTCGACGACGGTGACCTCACCGGTCGTCACCGCGGCGGCCACGGCCACCGACGGGGCCGAGACGGGCGCGCCGGGGGCGATCCGGACCGGGGGCTTGGTCTGGGCGACCGGCGTGCGGGTGGTGACCGCCTTGGTCGCGGTGCGCTTGGTGGTGCTCTTGGCCGCAACGCTCTTGCGCTTGGCGCCGGCCGGCTCGGCCGCGCTGACCATGAGCTCCACCCCCTCCTCAATCAGCACCTGATTGAGGCTGCGCATGACGTTCTTCCACTTGGTGACCGGGATCTGGTCCGCCTCGAACGCGTGGCGCACGTCGTCACCGGCGATCTGCCCCTGGGCCTTGCCCCGCTCGATGAGCGCCAGCAGTGCCGCGGACTCGGCGATCTCGGGGGGAAGCGAACGGGATGTGCTGGCCGACACGAACAACCTCTCGGACGATGAGTGGACGATCCCGCACCGACCGCCCGAGCAGCTCGGGTGAGTGGACGGTGATCGGGGTCTGCAGGACGGCAGCAGCGCCGCGCACCAACACAGCCATCTGGTCTGTGGTGGTATTCCGGAGCTGCTTCCGCTCCGTACACATCGCTGCCGCCACTCAAGTGTTACGCATGCCCGTCGTGGCGCCCGTCACACCACCCGGCGGCCGGTACGGGCTGCCCCGGGCGGCCTATCGGCGAGCGGGGCGCCGGGGCCCTCGCGGCCGGCGGCCGAGGGCCCGGTGGCCCCCTCCCGGACGGACCGCGGGCCTTTGCGGACAAGGTGCCGGGGCCCTCGTGGGCGATGTCTTCGCGGGCCGCCTCGCGGTGTGGCCCGCGCAACTGTGTGGCACGCGACACGCCGATGGCCCCCCGGCTGCGGGTGGAGCAGCAGAAGGGCCATCCGTTCGGAACGGGCGGGGCTGGACCGCTCAGTGCTCCCGCGGGGCCGGGACGGCGTGCTCGACGTCCGGGTGGACGGTGAGCAGCGCGCGGACGGCGGCCTCGGCGGCGGTGCCGTCCCCGGCGCCGAGCGCGTCGACCAGGCGGGTGTGCAGGCCGACCGCCGACTCGGACGGGCGCTCGCAGGTGCTGCCGGAACCGCCGGACACCTGGAGCGCGCCGGCCACGATCCCGGAGAGGTGCTCCAGCATCCGGTTCCCGGCCATCTGCAGCACCAGACCGTGCAGCTCGGCGTCGGCGCGGGAGTAGCTGACCAGATCGCCCTGGCTGCCCGCCTGGCTCATGATCTCGGTCAGCTCGGCCAGCCGCTGCTGAACGTCCTCCCGGCCGTGGCCGGCGGCGAGGCGGGCGGCCAGCGGCTCGATCGCCCAGCGCAGCTCGAACAGCTCACGGCGCTGCTCGTCGCGCTGCGGCCCGAAGGCGCGCCATTCGATGATGTCCGGGTCCAGCAGGTTCCAGTCGCTGACCGGGCGGACCCGGGTCCCGACGTTCGGCCGGGCCGAGACCAGGCCCTTGGCCTCCAGCACCCGGAGCGACTCGCGCACCACGGTGCGGGAGACCTCGAAGCGCTGGCCGATCTCCTCCGGCACCAGCGGGCGGTCGGCGCCCAGGTCTCCGGAGACGATCATCTGGCCGAGCTGCTGAACCAGCTGGCCGTGCAGGCCGCGGCCGCGGCTGCTGGTGGTCTTCCGACCGGCCCGGGCGAGTTCGTTCTCCGCCCCCTCCCAGCGGGGAGCGGGTGGCATCGGGCGGTCGGCGTACGGAAAACGGTCCAGCTCGGAGGCGGAGATCGACTCGGCCTGGCGAGCGGCGGTCACGGTGGGGTGCGCAAGGGTACTCACGCCATCCTTTGTCGGCGATCGGCGGGGCCGTCTTGAGCATTCTCCTGAAAAGCACACGAAAGGGTGATCGGCCGTGTCTGGATAATTGACTTCTTATCAGCCAGAAATGCGCATATCGGTCATCCTGGCTCGAATTCAGCTGCCGTTCCGAACGGTGCTTCACCCCGCCGCCACCGGCTCCGTCACACCTGCCGAACCGTCAGCACCGGCTGCCCGATGCACCGCCACCGACAGTTCCGGGGCGGGGTTTCCGTGCGGATCTCCGCGGTGCGCGGGGCATCCGAAAGCGAGCGGGGCCTTCACGGCAGACCGGATCGTTACAGTGCGCGACGGCGGAACTGAGCCACCAGCACCGCCAGCACCAGCAGCCCGGCCGGCGCCAGCAGGGCGGCGATCACCACGACGTCCAGCGCCGCCGCCGTCCGGTCGGCCGCCTCGCGCACCAGGTTGAAGCCGTACTGGAAGGGCAGCAACTCCCATACCCACAGCGGCCAATTCCGGCCGGAACGGTGCAGCAGCAGACCGGCGGTGGGCTCCAGCAGGGCAGGCGTCGCGCAGGTGAGCAGAACTCCCAGGACGGCACTGCGCACCAACGTCGCCAGCAACAGGCCGGCCCAGCCACCGGCCACCGCCAGCGCCAGGAACACCGGGAGCGGACGGCCGATCCCGCCCACCGCGAACGGGCCCGCCGCCGGGGCCGGCGCCAGGCCCGGGAAGGCCGTCAGCTCGGCGGGGTGCGGCAGGGCGAACACCGCCGAGGCATCCACCGCGCCGGGCAGCGCGAACCGGACCACCAGGGCGTTCACCACGAGCGTCAGCACCGCCAGCAGGAGCGCCGCCGCCCCAACCACCAGCAGCTTCGCGAGGAGCGCGCCGAGCCGACGGCCCAGATTCACCCGGGACGCGGCCAGGCCCGGCCAGCGCATCTCATGGCTGTACGCCAGCGCGCCGAGCACCGCAGCGGCCAGCGCGGTCAGCGGGAGCGGCAGCCACGGGACCACACCGGCCAGCGCCCGCACCGCCCCCGACACCGCCAACTTCCCGGCCGGGAACCGCTGGGCCAACGTCGCCGCCAGCGCCGCGTTCAGCAGCAGTGCCGCCGCGACCACCACCCACGTGGAGCGCACCCCGCGCAGCCGACGCACCTCACAAGCCAGCAACCGCACCGTCACTCACTCCCGTTCTCGTCACCGACGGCACGCCTGCGCACCGCACTTGCCCCGCCCTCGCCCGCCGGCACCTGCGCCCGACCCGCCGCCGCCGACCCGACCGGCCCGACCGGCCCGACCGGCCCGGCCGACCCGGCCGACCCGGCCGACCGCAACTCGGTGGCGTGGACCGGCCGGAGACGCACCTGCGCCCGGTCCTGCTCCTGTGCGGGCACCGGCCCCTGGGCTTGCGCCGGAGTGGAACCGTGGCCAACTCCCCTGATCCGGGCGGGAGTCAGCAACTCGGCGTCGGTCGGGTTGGCGGCCAACTGGTCGGCCTCGAGCACGATCGGCGTGGACGCTGCGGGCGTCGGGCCGGGCCGGGTCGCTGCGGGCTCGGGAGCGTTTCCGGCGGGCTGCTCCAGGTGTTCGGAGACCGGCTGCTCGGTGCGTACTCGGCGGAGCGCGGAGGCGCCGCGGGGCGTCCGGCGGGTGAGGTCGACAACGGGCGGCTCGGCCGGGGGCGTCGGGGCTGCGGGCGTCGCCTCGGGGGCCGTCGGGGCGGTCAGGGCCGCCGGATCGGTCGGGGCCGCCGGGTCGGGCGCGAGGGCGGCGGCGGCCCAACGGCCGGCCTGGAGGCCGCGATGGCCGAGGGCGCGGTGCTCGATGGTTCGCTCGGCGTCCGGGCCGGTGGCCGGGCGGCCGACGGTGGCGGGCCTCGGGGCGGCGGGGGCGATCTGGGCCTGCCCGCCGGTGCTTTGCCGGACCGGGCTCTGCCAGGCCGGCCGGATCGCGACCTGGCCGGAGTGGCCCGATCCGCTGGGCAGGGCGGCCGGGAAGGAGATCGAACGCTGCACCACCCGGTCGGCCAACTCGTGCAGCAGGACACCGTTGCGGTAGGCGAGTTCGCCGATCTCGGTGCGACCGACCCCGCTCACCGCGAGACCGACACCGCCCTCCCGCCGGACCTGCGCACCTTGGGCGACCAGCAGGTCCGCGAGACGGGCCATCTGCGGGCCCCGGACCAGGACTTCGGGGTGCAGCCGACTGCGGCGGAACTCCACCACGGGCTGGTCGGCGGCCAGCCTGCCAGCGTCCAGGGTGACCACCCGGTCGGCGAGCACGGCGGCCGTCTCCGGGCTGCGGGTGGACATCAGAACGGTGCCGCCCGTCAGCGCGAAGGAGCGTAGGAAGCCGTGCAACCACTCCTCGCTGCGCGGAGACAGGCCCTCGGCCGGGGCATCCAGCAGCAGCGTCGCCGGGTCGCCGAGCAGGGCGGCGGCCAGGGCGAGCCGGCGGTGCATTCCGGGCGAGAAGGTGCCGATCCGGTGGTCGGCGACAGGGGCGAGGCGGACCTGCTCCAACAGGTCGTCGGCCCGACGTGCCGAAACCCCGACCGCCCCCGCCAGCATCCGCAGGTGCGCCCGGGCCCGCTGCCCCGGATGTCCGGCCTCCGGCCTGCCGGACGGCAGCAGCGTGCCGATCTCCCGCTCCGGTCGCCGGATCCGCCGGTAGGTGCGGCCGTCGAACAGGGTGAGGCCGTGGCCGCGTTCGAGCTCCACCATCAGCCGGAAAGCGGTGGACTTGCCCGCCCCTTCCTCCCCCAGCACCGTGGTGATCATCCCTGGACGGGCGTCGAAGGTCAGGTCCAGCACCGCTGGGGGGTGGCCCCTTCGGTATTTCTTGGTCAGTCCGGTGATTTGGATCATCGCCGCCCGCTCCCTCGCCCGCCGACAGACCGGGGTTCGTCCGCCAGGCCTGAGCCTGCACAGTAGGACGCGGAAGCGGTGAAACCAGGCATTCCGGATGGATCGTTGACGGTGTTAGCGCCGAGCTCACCCGAACAGGGGACAGCGCACTCGCGCCACTGACGATTTACTTACGGATCGCCACCACCCCACCACCACAAGGGAACTGGCCCACCTCGTCTCGCCGAGCCCTCCCCTCTGCGACGGCGGCCACGATCTCGCCAGGGTCGGGCGTCAGGCCTCGGGGCGGAGCATCGGCGGATTGAGGACGGTCGCCCCGCCCGCGGTGAACAGCTGTGCGGGGCGCCCGCCTTGACGGGTCGTCGTGCCGCCGGAGGGCAGCAGGAAGCCCGGGGTGCCGGTGACCTTGCGGTGGAAGTTCCGCGGGTCCAACACCACGCCCCAGACCGCCTCGTACACCCGGCGCAGCTCGCCGACGGTGAACTCCGGCGGGCAGAAGGCCGTTGCCAGCGAGGAGTACTCGATCTTCGACCTGGCCCGCTCCACGCCGTCCGCCAGGATCTGGCCGTGGTCGAAGGCCAGCAGTTCACCGTCGTTGCCGTCGACGCCGAACAGTTCACTGACCGGTGCCCACCGGGCGCTGCTGGCGTCGCCGCCCGCACGGGGCGACGGCAGGTCCGGGGCGAGCACCAGGTACGCGACGCTCACCACCCTCATCCGGGGGTCGCGCTGCGGGTGTCCGTAGGTGGCCAGTTGCTCCAGGTGCGCCCCGAACGGGTTCTGCCCCGCCAGGACTTGGCCCGGTGCGGACTGCGCCCTCAGCCCGGTCTCCTCCGCCAGCTCCCGGGACGCCGCCTCGGCCAAGCCCTCGTCCGGCCGCACGAACCCGCCGGGCAGCGCCCAGTAGCCCTGGAACGGCGCCTCACCACGCTTCACCAGCAGGGCGCACAGCTCATGGTCGCGCACCGTCAGCACCACCAGGTCAACCGTGACTGCGAACGGGGGGAAGGCCGACGGGTCATAACGCGACATGTCGCCGATCTTAGTCGTCTCTCTGACGATAATCACAGACCACGGCCTTTTCCCGTCCCCTTTCCCGCGCCTTTCTCTTGTCCTTCTCCCGTCCTTCCCGTCTTCTCTCCCGCCTCCTGGACCGCCCCGCGGACCGTCAGCCGGCGGCCAACTGCAGGAACGACGGCGCCTCTTCCACCACCGCGACGCCGATCCTGCTGACCCGAACCGAGAACGGCTCGCCGGCCACCCGCAGGCCGGTCAGTTCCAATGCGCCCAGGGGCGCGGTGCTCGCCGGGTGGGTGGCCACCCGCCCTGAGGGGACGTCGGGCCGGACTCCGGCCAGTGAGAGCACCAGGTGGACGGCCGCGGCCGCCGACATGGCGGCCGGACGGCAGGCCGCCGGGTGCGGCACCGGCGGGCAGTCGGCGACCTTCTGCTCGCCCGCGTACATCTCCGGCAGCCGGTACTCGAAGTGCGCGGACGCCTCCAACAGGCCTTCCAGCAGAATCTCGGCCTCCCGCTCGAATCCGGCGTCCACCAGCCCGCTCACCGCGAGCGCGGTCTCCTGCACCCGGACCACGCCGCTGCGGTGGCCGAGCGGGTTGAACCGTGGGGACTTCGCGCTCAACGTCCGCAGGCCCCACCCGCAGTCGAGTTCGGGCGTCACCAGCCGCTGGGCGAGCAACCTGGTCTGCTCCCGGTCGAGCAGGCCCTCGTGCAGCTCGCCCTCGACGCCGAGTCCGACGTCGAAGAGGTGGACCAGAGTTGAGGCGAGGGCCGGCACCGGCCGGTCCGGGGCCAGCAATGCGGCTGCCGGCCGACCGCCTGACAGGTCGTCGATCCAGAACTGCTCGCGGAACCGTTCCCTCAGCTCAGCTGCCCAGGCCCGCCACTCCGCCGCTCCGGGACGGTCGAACGCCTCCAGCAGGTCCGCCCCTTGGAGCGCCGCGCGGTGCGCCTGCGCCTGGACTTCGCACCTGGCCGGACCTGGCCGCGCGGCCCGCTCCTCCGCCGGGCGACCGAGGTCGGTGACGAAGCCGACCGGCCCGTCCGGCCCCTCCGCCACTGCGGCCCGCAACGCCCCGAGGGCGCGCTCCGCGGCGGGCAGCAACTCGGCGACCTCGGCCCGGGGCATGCCCCAACGCCAGGCCTCTGCCAGCACGGTGACGAACAGCAGCGTCGCCTCCGTGGCCGTGCAGCTCGCCGGCAGCTCCGGGCCTCCGTGCCGCAGCGGCCCGGGGATCACGCCGTCCATCGCCTGCGCCGCCGCACCACTGTCAGTGGCCGGGGCGGACACGCTGCCCGCGCCCTGCACAGCGGCAGGCTGCGCTGCCGGTGCGCCGCCCGGCGCGGCGGCGACGGCCGGCGACGAACCGACCGCCGATGGGCTGGACGACGCCCCGTCGGCAGCGCCACTTTCGGCCGGGCGTGCGGCGCCTGTCGATGGCTGGGGCGCGAGGTGCTGGCGGCGGGCCGTCGCGCGGAGCGTTCCGGCAGCGAGCCGGGTGCCGAGCGGCAGCGTCATCCGGGCCGCCCAGAGCGCGTCGGCGGCGGTGAGGCCGAAACGCCAGGGGGCGCCCGAGGCGGTGTAGAGGTCGGTCGGACGGTCCGCGTCGGCGAGCAGCAGCCCGCTCAGCGTGTCGAGGGCGCGGCCGACCAGGCGTGTGGCACGGCGGTCGTCGGCCCGGACCTCCGGCTCGGACCACGGCAGCGGCACACCCGGGCCGCGCCCCGTCGGTGGACGACCGGTCGATGGAGCCTCCAGCTCCACCTGCAGGTCCACCGACCATCGGGCCCCTGGCTGGATGTCCAGATCCCACCGGAGCACACCCGCGCCGGCCAGCACCGCGTGCGGCGACGGGCGGGCGCTGACGGTGGCCGCGCGGCCCTGCCCGGCCCAGCGCAGGCCCGAGGACTGGACCTGGCCCGGCAGGTCGGCCGAGCGCCGGCCCGCCGCGATGTCGGTGAGCTGGCCCAGGTCGGTACCCAGGGCGATCTCCAGTGGGAGGCGGGCCGGTCGGGCACCGGTGTTCCGGACCGTCACGGTCTCCGCGCCGTCGGCGTGCCGCAGCCGTTCGACCGTCAGCGCCGGATCCGGGTCGAGATCGCCCGGCACCCGGACCGAGCCGAGGAACCGAGCCGCCGCCGCGGACGTCAGGGTGCCCTGGAGCGGGAGCGGCTCCACGCCACCGAGGCGCAGCTCCATCCTGGCCAGGGTGCGCACGCCGTGCCGGAAGAAGCCGTGCAGGCTCTGGCCCCGAAGCTGCCCGTCCGGGCCGGAGGCTGCCATGCCCGGGGCATTGACGCACAGGACGTCGTGCGCCGCCGAGGGCTGCGGTCGTGGCACCGCCGCCGGAGCCGGCTGGCGGGCCGCCCCTGGAGCGGCCGCACCGGCCACCTGCTCCGAGCGTGCGCCCGCCACGCCACGCCCCGGGGCCGTCACGCCCGGGCCCGGCCGGGTCGGGGTGCCGTACGGCGGGGTGGGAGTGCCGTACGGCGGGGTGGCCCCCGGCGCGTACGGCGTGGGCGTGGTGAGCGTGCCGTGCGGCGGGGTGGCCCCCGGTGCGTAGGGCGTGGGCGTGGTGGGAGTGCCGTACGGCGGCGTGCTGAGCGGGGCTCCGTGCTGCTGGACGGCGGCACCCGCGAGCGGCGTGCCGTACGCGGGGGTGGCGGATGCCGGGCTAGCGCCGGGCGTCCCGGGGACGTGGCCGGTGGGTGCCGGGGCGCCGGTGGGCGTGCCGTACGGGGGTGTGGCCCGGCGCGGACTCGGTGGGCCGGCCAAGTGTGGGGGCATGGGGGGAGCCGCTGCTCCGATGGGTGCCGAAGCGCCGCCCGGTGCGGGCGGGTTGGTGGGCGGCAGCGGGTGGGACGCTGCGTGGGGTGGCCTTGAATCGGTCACCAGGCTCTCCTCCCCTCGACCGGCCGACGGCTGCGGGCCCGGCCGGCCGCGAGCGTGCTCGATCGCGGACTGTGCTGCTCTGCCGCCGGAACACGCGGCTCTGACCTGGGCGGGACCGGATCGCCGGTGCTCCGCCCCGACCGGGGTGGTGTCCCGGCCCGGACGCCAGGGTCGCGCGTGGCCCGGTCGCGCCGGGTCGAGCGACGCGTGACCCGTGCCCGACACGGTCGCCCTGGCCGCTACTGGCCCGGCGGTGCCGGTTCTGGTTGCGGCGTTCCGCAGGTTGAACGCCGTACACCTGCCCGAGGTCACGCCTGTCCGGCGGACCTCCGGTCGAATGCGGCCACGCGCCGTCGGTCCTTCGGCAGTCTGCGGCCGGCACCCAGGGTGCCCGCTGTGTCGTGGCGCCGTTCGGGGTTCTCCGCACGTGGCGGCCGCCCCCGGGCGGCTCCTGTCCGCCGTCAGGATACGGTGCGAGCACGGCGACGGAACCCCTGGTGACCTCGGTGACCGGCGCCGCAACCAGCCTGTGACCAGCTCACATCTAGGAGTTGCATGTCCTCCCTCAGCCGCATCCCCGGGATCGTCGCCACGGATCATGTCTTCCGGGTGCCGCTGGACCACGGAGCTCCGGGCGGCGAAGCGATCAAGGTCTACGCCCGCGAGGTGGTGGCCGCCGGACGCGAGCACGACGAACTTCCTTGGCTGCTCTACTTGCAGGGCGGCCCGGGTGGAAAGGCCAATCGGCCGCTCGGCCGGGACGGCTGGCTGGACCGGGCGCTCGACGACCACCGGGTGCTGCTGCTGGACCAGCGCGGCACCGGCCGCTCCACGCCCGCCAACCGGCAGACCCTGGCCCGGCGCGGCGACGCCCGGCAGCAGGCCGACTACCTGGCGCACTTCCGTGCCGACTCGATCGTCCGGGACGCCGAGCTGATCCGCCGCCAGCTGCTGGGCGAGGACGGTCGATGGAGCCTGCTGGGGCAGAGCTTCGGCGGCTTCTGCACCCTCACCTACCTCTCGCTGGCCCCGGAGGGCCTGCGAGAGGCGTTCGTCACCGGCGGGCTGGCCGGCCTTCGCCGCTCGGCGGACGAGGTCTACCGCGCGGCATACCCGCGGGTCGCCCGCAAGAACGCCGGGCACTACGCGCGCTTCCCCCAGGACGTGGCGGCGGTACGGCGAATCGCGGCGCACCTGATCGAACAGCCCGCGCCTCTGCCGGACGGTGGGGTCCTCACCGTCGAGGCCTTCCAGGCGCTGGGCATGATGCTGGGCAGCGGCACCGGCTCCTACGTCCTGCACTATCTGCTGGAGGAGGCCTGGGTGGAGGGGGCGGACGGGCCGGAGCTGTCCGACACCTTCCTGGCGGGCGCGCAGGTGCAGCTGTCCTTCGCCCAGGGGCCGCTGTACGCCGTGCTGCACGAGTCGATCTACGGGCAGCGCTCGGTCGACGCCGGGGCCACCGACTGGTCGGCGGAGCGGGTGCGCAAGGAGTTTCCCGAGTTCGACGCCGCGGCAGCGCTGGCCGGGGACGGGCCGGTACTGCTCACCGGCGAGATGATCTACCCCTGGATGTTCGAGACCGACCCGTCGCTGCGGCCGCTGCGCGAGACGGCGCAGCTGCTGGCCGAGCGCACCGAGTGGCCCGACCTGTACGACCCGCAGCGCCTGGCTTCGAACCAGGTGCCGGTGTACGCGGCGGTGTACCACGACGACATGTACGTGGACACGGCGCATTCGCTGGAAACCGCGGATGCGGTGGCCGGTGTGCGGACGTGGATCACCAACGAGTGGGAGCACGACGGGGTGCGGGTGAGTGGCCGCCGGGTGCTGGACCGCCTGATGCGGATGGCGCGCGGCGAGGTCTAGCCGTTCGCCCCGCGGCCGGGGGATGAGCGTACACATGTCAGCCTCCGGTGGACTGCTGGTGTCGGAATGCCCTGCTGCGGGGCCTGGGGATTCGCGGCGACGCGGCCCGCAGCGGGCAGGATCGGTGCTCGCCGCCCGGCCGGCGGACCTCGGCTGACGCGGCGTCGGGCGAGATTGTCGACCGGCCGCCGCCTGGGCTGCCGTCCTCGCCCGGCTCGGCGTGGCCCGGCCCGGGCTCGGCGCCCGCGCGGTCCGGCCCGGATCCGCCCTGGCCTGCCCTGACGGCTTTCGTCGGCTCGGCGCCGGACCGGGGCGGGGGCCCGGGCGGGGCGGCGGACGCCCGCGAGGGACCGCCGGGCCGTTCGGCTCCCGACGGCCCGGCGGGCGGCAGGAGCTCTGGGTGCCGGCGGCTCGCCGCCCCGCGCAGCCGGGTGCTGCGTTCGCTCCGGACCACCTGGAGCAGTGCCTCCGCGGCGAGGCCGGAGTTCAGTGATTCGTAGAGCAGTTGGGCAAGGGTGTAGCCCGCGTCCAGTTCCAGTGCCCTGGCCAGTACGACCCTCGCCGTGGCGGGGTCTCCGGCCAGCCAGGACGTCCAGGCCAGCAGTGTCATCGGCGGGGCGGCGAGGTGTTCGAACGGGTCGACGCAGCGCTGGATGAGGTAGCGCCACAGCTTCTGGGCGGTGGCGAGTTCGTGCGGTTCGGCGTACTCGGCAGCGCGATCGCGGCCGAGTTTGTCCTGCAGGCCGATCAGCAGGCGGGCCGTCCGTCTGGTGTCGAGCTCCCGGGCGCCGCTGCGGAACTCGGCCATCGCGCTGGCCAGCAGCTCGTCGGTGCGCTCGACCGCCGTATGGCGGCCGCCGGGGCCGGCCAGCTCACGGATGAACGGCGGCCCGGCGTCTTCCAGGGCGCGGCGCTGCACCTCGCAGAGCGGCGGGCCCACCGGGGCGAGGCCGGCCACGATCGCCTTGCGGCTGCCCCTCGGGGCGAGGCCCGCGAAGGTGGCCGCGGCGGCGAGCGGACTGGGCTCGTGGGCGGCACGGACCGGAGTGCCGTCCGGCGGACAGCAGTCGACTCCGGTGCACAGGAAGGACCACCAGCGGCCCGCAGAGACGCACAGCGACTCCTTGACGATCACCTGCTCGCCTTGGAAGGCACTGGTGAGTGCGGCCGCCAGTGGGCGGAGCTCCGCCAGTACGGCCTGCCGCCCCTCGGACACTGGCGTGCCGTCGGCGGGATCCCGGCACAGGTACAGCAGGACTTGGACGGGGCGGCGGTCGCGCTGCTCGGACAGCTCGACCAGCAGCCGGGCGGATTCTTCGGCGGTGCGCTCCCAGGATTCCGGATCGGCCGGAATGTCGATCCGGATCACTCCGCCCTGATCGAGCGCGGGGCCCTGCAGGCCCACCGCGACGATGCTGTCATCGGGGAAGAAACCCAGCAGGTAGGGGAGCATCTCCGCCATGTCGGCGGGGCCGCGCAGCCGGACCGGGAGGTGGCCGGGGCGCGAGGAGGGCTTGGTGGTGCGGTCGTCTGCGGTCATGGCGGAAAGCCTGGACCCGATTCCGCCACCACTGCGGATATTTCATTCGCCCTGTGGATAAACCGGGGGGTTCAGCATTAGCTACCCCTGATGGCGGACAATTCCGGCCCGAACAGGACACTCTGACGTCATATCACCCGATTAGAGCCAGGTTGTCCACAGCCTCCCATTCGCGGTCCGTCCGTGAAGCGCGGTATCCATGACCTCATGCAGACGCGCGAACTCCATCCGACCACCCCAGCCGACCGCGAAGCCGTCCGGGCCGCCGCGGAAGCCGTGCTGCACAGCCTCGCGGGGCCCTCCACGACGCTGCGCGAGGACCAGTGGAAAGCCATCGAGGCCCTGGTGGTGGACAGTCGCCGCGCCCTGGTGGTGCAGCGCACCGGATGGGGCAAGTCCGCCGTCTACTTCATCGCCACAGCGCTGCTCCGCGCGCGCGGGGCCGGCCCGACGGTGATCGTCTCGCCGCTGCTGGCGCTGATGCGCAATCAGGTCGAATCGGCCGCCCGGGCGGGCATCCACGCCCGGACGATCAACTCGGCCAACCCGGAGGAGTGGGAGGAGATCCAGCAGGAGGTCGCCGACAGCCGGGTCGATGTCCTGCTGGTCAGCCCGGAGCGGCTCAACAACCCCGACTTCCGCGATCAGGTCCTGCCCAAGCTCGCCGCCTCCACCGGCCTGCTGGTGGTGGACGAGGCGCACTGCATCTCCGACTGGGGCCACGACTTCCGGCCCGACTACCGACGGCTGCGCACCATGCTCGCCGAGCTCTCCCCCGGCGTCCCGGTGCTGGCGACCACGGCGACCGCGAACGCCCGGGTCACCGCGGATGTGGCCGAGCAGCTCGGCACCGGCGCCGGTGACGCGCAGGCCCTGGTGCTGCGCGGCCCGCTGGACCGGGAGAGCCTCAGCCTCTCGGTGCTCTCGCTGCCCGACCCGGCGCACCGGCTGGCCTGGCTCGCCGACCACCTGGCCGATCTCCCCGGCTCCGGCATCATCTACACCCTGACGGTCGCCGCCGCCGAGGAGGTCACCGAGTTCCTGCGCGAGCGCGGCTACCCGGTCGCCTCCTACTCCGGCCGGACCGAGGACGCCGAGCGCCGCGAGGCCGAGGCCGCCCTGCTGGCCAACCGGGTCAAGGCCCTGGTCGCCACCTCCGCGCTCGGCATGGGCTTCGACAAGCCGGATCTCGGCTTCGTGGTCCACCTCGGCTCGCCGAGTTCTCCCATCGCCTACTACCAGCAGGTCGGCCGCGCTGGCCGTGGCGTCGACCGTGCCGAGGTGCTGCTGCTCCCGGGCCGGGAGGACGAGGCGATCTGGCGGTACTTCGCCTCCATCGGCTTCCCCGCCGAGGAGCAGGTCCGCCGCACCCTGGCCGCGCTGGCCGAGGCCGGCCGCCCGCTCTCCACGGCGGCGCTGGAGACCTCTGTCGACCTCCGTCGCTCCCGGCTGGAGATCATGCTCAAGGTGCTCGACGTGGACGGCGCGGTCCGCCGGGTACGCGGCGGCTGGGAGTCCACCGGCGAGCAGTGGCGGTACGACGGCGAGCGGTACGCCAAGGTCGCCCGGGCCCGCGCGGCCGAACAGCAGGCGATGCGGGACTACATCGCGACCGAGGGCTGCCGGATGGAGTTCCTGCGCCGCCAGCTCGACGACCCGGAGGCAGCCCCGTGCGGGCGCTGCGACCGGTGCACCCATGCCCAGCACTCCACCGAGGTGTCGGCCGAAGCCACCGGCGCGGCCCGCGCCGCCCTCGGCCGGCCCGGGGTCTCCTTCGAGACCCGGCGAATGTGGCCGACCGGCATGGAGTCCCTCGGTGTCCCGCTGCGTGGCCGCATCCCTCCCACCCAGCAGGCCGAGCCGGGGCGCGCCCTCGGCCGGCTCTCCGACATCGGCTGGGGCACCCGGCTTCGCACGCTGCTCGACGAGCGCTCCCCGGACGGCCCGCTGCCGCGCGAGGTGCTGGACGCCGTCGTCGGTGTGGTCGCGGACTGGGCGCGCGGCCCGGGCGGCTGGGCCGGACCGGCCGGTCCGGACGGCACCCGGCTGGAGCGCCCGATCGGCGTGGTCGCCCTGGAGTCCTCCACCCGACCACAGTTGGTGTCCGATCTCGCCGGAGGCCTCGCCTCGATCGGCCGGATGCCACTGCTCGGCCGAATCCAGTACGCCACCGGGGAGCCCCCGCACGGGCCGCGCAGCAACAGCGCCCAGCGGCTGCGCTCGGTCGCCGGAACGCTCGTACTCTCGCCGGGCCTGGCCGACACACTGGCCGCGACTCCCGGCCCGGTCCTACTGGTGGACGACCTGGTGGATTCCGGCTGGACGCTGACGGTCGCGGCTCATCTGCTCCGCCAGGCGGGTGCCACCGCGGTGCTCCCACTCGTCCTGGCCATCCGGGGGTGAGGACGATTCGGCCGAGCTCGACGCCGGTCCTGGCACTCCGGCACGCCCGGACGCCTGGCCCCGTTCACCGGTCGGCCTCCACCCATACACACCCCGCTCACCGATCGGTCAGCCGAATGGCCGCACGACAGGGCTGGGACATGTCGGGCAATTAGGCGGGTCCCGGGCGGCGTTTGTCAGTTCATCATTGCCGCCCGGCGGCTCTCGCCCGAGAATTGGAAGGCATCCAGCGCCCGGTCCGTCGGACCCGGCCTTCGGCGTACGCCCGCGCACCTCCGGGAGCGTGGGCACGGGAAGGAGGATCGTGATCAACGGCATCGACCGAGGTCCTTCCCACTACGACGGCCGTCGGGCCATCACGCTGCAGGAGTGGGAGCGCCTCGGCGTGCCCCTCCTTCGCACACCCCGAGAGTTCGTCACCGAACTTCACCAGCGGCACCTACCGCAGCCCGGCACCACCGTGGTCGCGGTACTCGACCCCGAGCATCGGGTGGTGGCGTCGGCCTCCTTCGGCGTCCGCCCGCAGTTCAGCGACGGCTGGGACCACCGCAACGCCCTGCTCGGCCACCTCCGCCGGGTCACCCCGCACGACCTGAGGCGGATATCCCCGAGCCGCACCGCCGTCCTGCTGCGCTGCCGGGACGGCGGGCCGGACTGGACCGAGCAGGACGGGGCCTGGATGTGGGCGCTGCGCGCCGCCGCCGAGCTGCACGGGCTGCGCTGCGGCTCGTACCTGACGCTCACCCCGGCCGGCTGGCAGTCGCTCGGCGACGGCCGGCGCGGGCGCAATCCGCACGCCGGGTCGTGGGCGCTCGGCCCGATTCACACCGTCACCGAACTGCCGTCGCGCATCCCGTCCGGCACCGGCTCCGAACACCCCGCACTGCCGGCGCCCTTGGAGCCACCGGTCGCCCCGGTCACCTCACTGAACGCGATCCGCGCCCTGGAGGTCGGCCGCGACAGCCGGGCGATCCGTCGAACCGCCGCCCGCTGAGCGGTCGTCCACCCGCGGTGACCCGCTCACCAAAGCAGGCAGCCCGACGCGCCCCGGCAGCAAAAGCCCCAACGGCACCGCAGGACAACCGCGTTACGGCCCGACGGAACCAGGACACGGCAACGGTCCGACCCCGCCCGCAGGCGGAGCCGGACCGGCACGACGAACCGGCGGTCAGGCGGACCGACGAACCAGCGGTCAGGCGAACAGCGGGGCGACGGTGTCCGTCTCGCCGCAGACCACCAGCAGCTTCGCGGCACGCTCCAGCGCCTTGCGCGCCGCAGCGGCCACCCGCTCCGGGTGGTTCTCGTTGACCACCAGCACCACCACGTCGCGGCGCAGCGTCCGGGCCGTGCCGGCGTCGGCGTAGAACACGTCGCCGCCGTCGGCGAGTTGAGCCCAGTAGCGCTCCTCGCCGAAGCTCGTCTCGTGCTCCTGCCAGGGGTGCGCGGCACCGACTGTCAGGACCAGCACGTCGCCGGGGCGGCGGCCGGACTCCAGCAGTGCGTCGACGGCCTCGTCGGCGCGGTCGAGCGCCTCGGCCGCAGCCACGGGCAGGAGTTGAACGGTCGGCCGACCGGGGCGCGGCGCGTGGCCGGGCTTGGGTCGGGGTGCGGGCCGCGGACCGGGAATCGGCCGGTCCGCACGGGGCGGTGCGGGACGCGGCGGGCCGGGGCGAGGGCCCGGAACCGGAGCGGCGACGGCGGTGGAGGAAGGCATACGGTGGGCAGGTGCGTCCGACTTGTGGGGAAGGGGAACGCCGGGGCCCGGGATCGTCTCGTGAATCTCCGGCTCCTCGGGGAAGACAGGCATACCCGGATTCCTATCAAATGCCGGTCGGATGCGCACGGGCACCCCACCACTTGAAAGTGTCGCCGCCGGAACGCGGGTACGCGACAACGCCCGAGTGACGGGTGGATGAATGTTGACGAACCGTCAGAATCGACGAATATCGACGGACACGGTCGCCGCCAAAGCCCTCGGAGGGCACCCGGCAGCCGCAGCGAACCATCGGATTGTGCGACTGCCCGAGGGCGCGTTGCGGCACTGAGGGCGCTCAGAAACCGAGCGAGAGCTGCTCGCCGGTGTCGACCGGGACCCGCTGCCGCTTGAGGTGGCTCCACTTCGGCAGGGCGTCCATGTAGGCCCAGGACAGGCGATGGTGCTCGGTGGGCCCGAACTCCTCCAGCGCGGCGCGGTGGGTCGGCGAGGGGTAGCCGGCGTTCTCCTCGAACGCGAACGCCGGGTGGTCCACCCCGAGTTCGGCCATCAGCGCGTCCCGCCGGACCTTGGCCAGCACCGAGGCGGCGGAGACGCAGACGCACGACTGGTCGCCCTTGATCACCGTACGGACCCGCCACGGGCCGCCCAGGTAGTCGTGCTTGCCGTCCAGGATCACCGCGTCGGGCTGCACCGGCAGCGCCTCCAGAGCGCGGACGGCGGCCAGCCGCAGCGCGGCCGTCATGCCGAGGTCGTCGCACTCCTGGGACGAGGCGGCGCCGATCGCATAGGCGGTCACCCAGTCCTCCAGGATCGGGACGAGCGCCTCCCGGCGCCGCTCGGTGAGCAGCTTGGAGTCGGTGAGCCCCTCCGGCGGGCGGCGCAGGCCGGTGACGGCGGCACCGACCATGACCGGCCCGGCCCAGGCGCCGCGGCCCACCTCGTCCAGCCCGACCACCAGGCGGGCTCCGGCCCGGCGCAGGGAGCGCTCGACCGAGTGGGTCGGGGGGTCGTACGGCATCGGGGTTCCTTCACTGGACAGGGGGACAGCCGGGGCCGCGCCCGAGGACGCGCCCAGCTGCTTTCAGCCTACGCCGCCGCCCGGACAGCCCAGCCGCCCAAGCCGGGCCCGGCGGCCCGGGCCCGGACCCGCCACGCCCCGCCCCGCCCCGCCCCGCCACGCCACACCACGCCACGCCACCGGTCCAAGCCCGCTCCCCCGCCCGGCCCGCGTTACGGCCTGATCGCCGGCAGCAGCACCTGCCCGAGCAGGTCCTCGCAGAACTCGTCGTCGAACACCCCGGCGCAGAACTTGGCGCGGTACAGCAGCATCGCCGGCAGCACGTCGGCGACGATCGACACCGCCGCGCCCCGGCGGACGTCGCCCCGGGCCTCGCCGCGGCGCAGGATGCCGAGGATGCCCTCGGCGGTCGGTCCGACCACCCGCTCGTGCATGAAGCCCTTGAAGAACTCGGCGCGCTCGTGGTCCAGTTCACCCATCAGGGCGCGGACGGCCGCACCGGTCCGGGAGTTCAACACCGCGGTGTAGGCCTGGATGACGTGCCGCAGCTCGGCCTCCGCGGAGCCGAGGTCGGGGATGTCGGCGGGGGGCGGCATCACGGCGACCAGGGCGTCCATCACCAGGTCCGCCTTGGAGGCCCAGCGCCGGTAGAGCGCGGCCTTGCCGGTCTGCGCGGCGCCGGCCACGCCTTCCATCGTCATCCGGGCGAACCCGCCGGACGTGAGCTGGTCGAGCGCGGCCTCGAAAATCGCGGCCTCCAGCGCCTTGCCGCGCCTGCGCAGCGGGGCTCCCTCCACGGGGCCGTCGGCCGATTGCCGCCGGTCCGGCTGATCCATCGTCATCCACCCTAAAAGACGGTTGCGTTCACTATCGGCGCCGACTAATGTCCCCGACAGTGAACGAGACCGTTCACTATCCGTATTGCCGAGCACCTTACCCAGACAGCAACCGATAGCAGTAGCCGGCAGGGGGCACAACAGTGGCTATCTCCGACATGCTCAGCAAGTCGGCTCCACCGGGGGCCGGTCGCGACCGGCGCAAGGGCATCACGCTCACCGTCATCGCGGCCACGCAGCTCATGGTCGTCCTCGACGCGACCATCGTGAACATCGCGCTTCCGCACATCCAGGACGCGCTGAAGTTCTCCACCACCGACCTGTCCTGGGTGATCAACGCCTACACACTGACGTTCGGCGGCCTGCTCCTGCTCGGCGGCCGGGCCGGTGACATCCTCGGCCGCCGGCGGGTGTTCGTCGTGGGCGTGCTGTTGTTCGGCCTGGCCTCGCTGCTCGGCGGTTTCGCGCAGAACGGCGGCATGCTGCTGGCCGCCCGGGCGCTGCAGGGCGTCGGCGGTGCGATCTGTTCACCGACGGCGTTCGCGCTGATCGCCACCAACTTCAAGGAGGGACCGGAGCGGAACCGCGCGTTCGGCGTCTTCTCGGCGGTGGCCGGCTCGGGCGCCGCGATAGGCCTGCTGGCCGGCGGAGTGCTCACGGAGTACCTGAACTGGCGCTGGGTGTTCTTCGTGAACGTGCCGATCGCCGCGCTGATCGCCATCGCCGCGCCGCGCTACATCAACGAGTCCGAGCGGCACCCGGGCGCCTTCGACCTGCCCGGCGCGCTCGCCTCCACCCTCGGCCTGGTCAGCCTGGTGTACGGGTTCATCCACGCCGCGGACCCGAAGGCCGGCTGGGGCAACGGCGTGACGATCGCCTCGTTCGCCGTCGGCGCGGCCCTGCTGGTCGCGTTCGCGGTGATCGAGCAGCGCACCGCCCAACCGATCACCCCGCTGCGGCTGCTGCGGAACCGCAACCGCACCGGCGGCCTGATCATGATGCTCTGCCTGGCCGCGGCCATGTTCGGCATCTTCTTCTACGTCACGCTCTTCGTTCAGCGCGTGCTCGGCTACAGCGCGCTCAAGGCGGGTGTGGCCTTCCTGCCGATCAGCGCCGCAATCATCGTCGCCGCGCAGCTCGCCTCCGCCCTCCAGGCCAGGCTCGGGCCCAAGCCGTTCCTGGCCACCGGCAGCCTCCTGGTGACGGCCGGTCTGAGCTGGCTGACGCAGACGGACGTGCACAGCAGCTACCCACTGGGCGTGCTCGGCCCGACGGTCACCTTCGGCTTCGGCATGGGCCTGATCTTCGTCCCGGTCATGCTGATGGCGGTCTCCGGGGTCGCGGCGCACGAGACGGGCGCAGCCTCGGGCCTGCTCAACTCGGTGCAGCAGATAGGTGGTTCGGTCGGCCTGTCGATACTCACCACGGTCTTCGCCAAGGCCGCCACCTCCGAGGGCAGCCGCCAGCAGCCGGACTTCCTCGCCCACGCCGGCCCGGCCGAGCTGCAGTTCGCCCAGCAGCACCAGACCTTCCCGCCCGGCAGCAGGTGGGCCAACGAGGTGCTGGCCTACGCCGTCTCGCACGCCTTCGTGGTGGGTGTGGCGTTCGCGGCGGTCGCGCTGCTGTCCGCAGTGTTCGTGGTCAGGGCGCGGGCCTCCGACCTGCCGGCCGAAACCCCGGCCGGAATAGCGATATGACGCCACATCACGCCGGCTGACACACAACGATGGCGGGGGGTGCCACTCGACACTCCCCCACCCCCGTCAACGACCGCCGGCCGCCGGCCGCCGAACGTCAGCGGACCTCGATTTCCGTGCCCAGCCCGACCCTCTGGCAGGCCTGGTTCCGGTCCCAGACCACCGGGTGTGCCGCGAGGATCTCCCGGGCGCGGGCCTCGGCCCGGCTGACGGCGTACCAGGAGGGCGCGGGCTCGTTCGCCAGGTCGGCGGCGATCGGCTGGAGCGCGCAGGTGCGCAGGTCCTCGGGCAGCCGGTCGAGAGCGGGCACGGCGTCGACGGAGAGGCCACGCAGGTAGTCGACGTCGAGGCGGGCCGCAGAGGTGCGGTAGCGGTCGACGTTCTGCTCGGCGATCAGGCCGTCGGTCCGCAGCAGGCCGAACAGCGCCACGGCCAGGGCGGCACTGAGCACCACCGCGCGGGGCAGCCAGCGGCGGGAGGAGAGCACCGAGCCGACCAGCACCATCAGGAAGACCAGGCCGAGCCAGATCTCCATCGCGGCGACGTTGACCCGCAGGCGGGTGAGTCCGAACGCGTCCATGTACAGGCTCATCCGGACCAGCGCGGTGCCGACCACCACCAGGGTGAGCGCGCACAGCAGTCCGAGCATCACCTTGACCAGCAGCCGGTCGCCCGCGCTGCTGCGCGGCGCCCAGTACTTGGCGAGCGCGACGACCACCAGGGTGAGCACGGCGATCCATCGCAGCTGCCAGAAGCCCTGGCGGGCGTACTCGGCGGGGGTCATCCCGGTGCGGCGCATGATCGAGCCGAAGCCGCCGATCAGCACCACCAACTGCACCACCACGAAGACGCCGAACAGCAGGTTCATGACCGCCAGCGGCATCGCCCACTCCAGCCGTCCGCGCTCCTTGCCGGCCCGGGTCCTGGTGCGGTCCCAGCGACGGGGGGCGGCGGCGGCGTGCGCGGCACCCAGGGCAAGCAGCACTCCACCGACGAAGTACACGAAACGCTGCGGGACATCCCCGGCCTCCACCGAGGGAACGAGGTGCCCCAGCAGGTCGGCAACGGTGGAGTCGGCGCCGGCGAACAGCATGCCGAAGACCACCAGCAGCACCAGGGAGACTCCGACGGCCTTCACCACCTGCCCGACCCGGGCCTTGGCCGGAAAGCGACGCTCCTTCAGCGCCCGTATTCCCCAGGCGAGTCCGGGCAGGAAGTGGGCCCACAGACCGATCGATCCCATCGCCACCCCGACCCAGCGGGCGCCGCCGTGCAGGGTGAGTGAGCCGACGCAGATCGCGGCGATCACCGCGAGCGTCACCGCCCCACCCGCACCGCTGACGGCCGGGACCAGGCAGAGCAGCAGCGCGGCCGCGGCGAACGCGAGGTGCCAGGGCTTGACCCGCCGCCCGGTGCCCAGTGCGGTGATCGCGGCACCGACCGCGCCCGCGAGGGCGCAGAGCAGCAGGTTGACGCCGAGTCCGCCACCGAGTGCCAGCGCGCTGACCAGCCCGGACGCACCCGCCGCCGCCAGCACCCGCAGCCCGGCGGGCTCGATCGTCCGGGCCTTGCTGGGCCGCAGCCACTCCGGCTCGGGCAGCGGCGCCTGCGGCCGGTGCTGGTACGGCGCGTAGGGATTGGCACCCGCCGCACCCGCCGCAGTCGCCGAGCCCGCCGCACCCGCCGAGCCCGCAGCGACCCCCAGCGGCGTCCCCTTCCCGAACGCCCCCGGACGCGGCCCCGCAGGTGCCGCGAACGGGTCCGCCGGCTGCGGCTGTTCGCCGGAAGCGCCGGGACCGGTAAAACCGCCAGCGCCACTGGCGTCGGACGGCTGCGACATGAAACCCCCTCAGAATGCGGGCATGCGGCGGTTTTCGGCCAGCCGCACGCCCGGTCGTGCCGGTGACTCTAGAGCCCGAACACCACTTCTGAACAGGTTCAAAAAGCCGCCGGGGCGGCTTGGTCACAGACTTGTGACACAAACCGCCCCGGCGGTGGGACGACAAGCGGGACAACGGGTGGGACGTCGGACGGGGCCAACAGGCCCGGTCAGTAGGCCCCGTACAGCGAGTACACGAGGTTGTCCTTCACGGCGGTGCCGAAGCTCGCCGGGAAGGTGCCGAACGGGACGCTCGCGTTGCTGTAGACGCCGGACCCGGCGGGGCCGGAGCTGTAGTGCATGTTGTTGACGGTGGAGCTGGTGCCGTTGGAGTTGTAGACCAGCCAGTAGGTGGTGTTGGCGGCCAGCGTGTAGGTGACGGCAGCGCTGTTCCAGGCGTTGGCGTTCAGCACGCCGACCGAACTGCTGGCCAGCAGGGCGTCCGGCGAGCCACCGTTGTCGCTGTAGACGGCGATCTGGAACTGGTTGTTGGGCGAGGCGCTGGTCTGTCCGGTGTGCACGTTCAGCGAGCTGAGCGCGATCGGCGAGTTGCCGGTGGTGATCTTCGAGCCGTTGAGGTGGTTGGAGTTGGTGTCGTCGAGCTGGGTGCCGATGGCGTTGTTGCCGATGGTCTGCGGCGGTGCGCCGGCGGTGGTGAAGGCCGCCGTGTAGGCGGCGGCCTGGGTGTTGCCCGCCAGGTCCTTCACGTTGGCGACGCTCAGCGTGTAGCCGGTGTTGAGCGAGAGGGCGGCGTTCGGGGTGAAGGTGGCGGTGTTGGTCGCGGAGTCCAGCGCGACGGTGCCGGCCACCGTGGTGCCGCCGCTGGTGGTCTTCAGCGTGACGTTGGTGGAGTTGACGGTGGCGGCCTGGACCGGCTCGCTGAAGGAGGCCTTCACCGGGGCGGTGGCGGCGACGCCGGTCGCGCCGTTGGCCGGGACGGAACCGGTGACGGTCGGCGGGACGGTGTCGGTGCCGTAGGTCGCGGTGTAGGAGCCCACGTTGCCGTCGAAGAAGGCGTACGTGATGCCGTGGATGGTCTCGATCCGGTAGTTGACGGCGGTGGTGCCCTGCTTGATGCCGGTGAGGGTGCCGCCCGCCGAGTTGACCGGGACCATGGCGCGCAGGCCGTTCGCGCCGCCGGTGATGCTGAAGCTCAGGGTGTTCGCGTTCCACGCCATCCCGGAGAACGCGGAGCCGTTGCGGAAGTCCAGCCAGTTCAGCAGCTGGCGGCCGGAGACCACGGGGGTGCCGTGCGCCTTGGCCGAGGCGATGACCTGGTCGGACGCGGTGGAAGCGGCGTAGTCGGTGTGGATGTTGGCGGTCAGGACGGTGTAGTAGCCCTTGGCGTTGTACGCGTTGTCCAGCAGCGTGTTGACGGTGCCCGGCATGGACTGCCCGGACTCGTCGGTGAGTTGGGTGGTGGCCTGGTACTCGTTGATGGTGGCGCCGTTGCTGTCCGCGAACTTCATCGGCAGGCCGGTGCCGTTGAAGTAGCCGGGCCGGTCCTGCACGAAGCTGCCCGGGTAGTAGTAGTAATCGGTGTCCAGCCGGATGCCGTTGGCCAGCTTGGTCTTGGCCTGGGTGGCCCAGTCGTCCCACTCGACGCAGTGGGTGCGGGTGCTGTCCGGGTTGGGCAGTGAGGGGTACTTGGCCTTCCAGGCGGCGAGCTGGGTGGTGTAGACGTTCGCCAGGTCGGTGGGGGCGCCCCACGGGGTGCAGTTGGTGGTGATGTGGGTGCTGATCTCGAAGCCCTGGTCGGAGTAGGCCTTGGCCTGGGCGTCGGTCATCGGCCCGCTGGCGTAGACGTTGGACGAGGCGCGCACGCACTCCCAGTTGGCGACGTTGCAGCCGGCCGGGCTCTGCGCGATGTAGCCGTCGAAGCGTCCGGTGGTGCCGCCGATGCCGTGGTCGTCACCGGTCATCACGACGACGGCCTTGACGTCGCGGGGGAAGTACCAGAACTTCGGCAGCGGCTTCTTGGCGGCGTCCATGGTGGTGATCAGGTTGCCGAGCAGGCGCTGCTGTTCGTCGGCGATCGGGATCTGCGCCTTGTCGAGGTTGTTCCAGTTGAGTTGGCCGCCCGTGCCGAAGAACATCTCGCTGGCTTCGATGCCATCCACGTTGTCGCGTTGCTGGCCGCCCCAGGCGATGTTGCCCTGGCGGGTCTGCACCACGGACTTGGCGAGGTCGAAGGTGAACGCGGCGGCCTGGCCGGTACCGGCGGTGCGCAGGGTGACGGCCGGGTTGGTGGTGGCCACGGCGACGTCGCTGTACAGGGTGGCTACGGCGGTGGCGCCGTTCAGCGTGTACTTGTCGGCGGTGCCGTGGAAGCCCATGGTGTCGGAGGTCAGTCCGGTGCCGGGCGCGGCGGTGGTGTCGATCTTCAGGTAGGAGTCGGCCAGCGTGTCGGTGGTGGCGGTGAGGCCGAGCAGCCCGGCGAGCTGCTTGTCGGGCCTCATCGCGACCAGCCGTCCGCCGCCGTTCACCCAGGTGGTGAACATGGTGGTCTGGGCGGCCGTCAGCTGGTTCTCCGCCAGCAGCACCACGTCGTACTGGGCGAGCGTGGCGGAGGTGACGGTGCCGAGGTCGGCGGTCTTGTAGTAGTTCAGGCCCTCGGCCTTGAGGATCTCGCCGTAGTACGAGGTGTACGGGTTGGCGGGGTCGGTGACCAGCAGGATCGGGCCCTCGTTGCCGGGGCCGTTGCCGGGTGTGGTGCTGCCGCCGCCGGACGGGGTGTAGGTGGCGTAGATGGAGTAGTTGAGGCTGCCGGTGGAGACGGCGCCGAAACTGCTGGGCCAGGTGCCGAAGGCCTGGCCGCCGGTGGAGTAGCCGCTCTGGCCGCCGCTGGAGTAGTTGAGGTTGTTGACGGCGGCGGAGACGCCGTTGGAGTTGTACGCCAGCCAGTAGGGCGTGTTGGGCGCGAGGGTCGCGGCGACCGGCAGGGTGTTCCAGGCGTGCGCGGTGAGCGTGCCGGACGCGGAGGAGCCGAGCAGCGGGCCGGGCTTGCCGGCGACGTCGCCGTACACCGCGACCTGGTACTGGTCGTTGGGCGTGGAGCCGACGGCGCCCACGTACACGCTGACGCTGTTGACCGTTCCGCCGCTGGAGCCGGTCACGAAGCGCGAGGTGTTGATGTAGTTGGAGTCGCCGGAGTCGGTGGCGGTACCGACGGTGTTGTTGCCGAGGACGGCGGTGGTGTCCGCGTGTGCCGCGGGCGCCGCCATCAGTCCGGTGGATGCGAGCAGGGCCACGAGCAGCCCGGCGAGCCGTTTTCTGAACCTCACGCCAACCCCCCAAGGTCGGATGACCGGATGAACGGCAGAAGTGCCGTCCTCCGTCCTATCGGCTCCGGCCCCGGCGCGTCCGCAGAATCCTCACATCACAGCCACGACTTCCGGCCAACTCAAACGCGAAAGCTCCGCATCCGACCAGTATGTCTGCACACCTTCAACACAGGCGTTTGCGTTCAACACTTGAACAACCCGGTCGCAGGCGTCACAGGCTTCAGCCCTTCACCGACCCTGCCAGCAGCCCTCGGACGAAGAAGCGCTGCAGCGCGAAGAACACCGCCAGCGGCACCAGCATCGACAGGAAGGCGCCCGCCGAGAGCAGTTCCCAGCGGCTGCCGTTGGAGCCGGACAGCTGGGCGAGCCGGGAGGTCATCGGCGCGACCGTCGGATTGCCGCCGGCGAAGGTGAGCGCCACCAGCAGGTCGTTCCACACCCACAGGAACTGGAAGATGGCGAACGAGGCCAGCGCGGGGGCGCTCAGCGGCAGCACGATCGAGCGGAAGATCTTGAAGTGCGAGGCGCCGTCCACCACCGCGGCCTCCATCAGGTCGCGCGGCAGCTGGGCGATGAAGTTGTGCAGCAGGAAGATCGCCAGCGGCAGCGCGAACATCGTGTGGGTCAGCCACACCGGCACATAGGTGTCCTTCAGATTGAGCGCCGGAATGATCGTCATCGAGCCGAGGTGGGCGCCGCCGGAGAACAGCCGCAGCAGCGGGATCAGCGACATCTGCAACGGCACGATCTGCAGCGCGAAGATCACGAAGAACAGGGTGTCGCTGCCCTTGAACCGCACCCAGGCCAGCGCGTACGCCGCCATCGCGGCCAGCACCAGCGGAAAGACGGTGGCGGGGATGCTGATCGCCACCGAGTTGACCAGGTACGGCATCAGGCCGCCGGAGGTGCCGAAGGAGTTGTCGAACAGCACCGCCCGGTAGTTCTCCAGCCCGAAGTCGGGGTGGACGAACGCCTCCCACCAGCCGGTGGACGCGACATCGGCCTTGGGGCGCAGCGAGGTGACCAGCAGACCGACGGTCGGGATGGTCCACAGAGCGGTCACGACGACCACCAGGAGGCTCGCCAGCGGGCTGCTGAAGGACCGCCGGACGGCCTTCACGGGCGGCAGTTCGGGCTCGGGTGCCTTGGTGGGGGCCAGGGTGGGCTGGGCGCTCATCGGGTCGCACGCTCCTTGCGCAGCAGGGCGATGTTGTAGACCACCAGGGGGACCACCGCGAGGAAGAGGATCACCGCGAGGGCGCTGCCGCGTCCGTAGTTGTACTGCTCGAAGCTCTGCGAGTACATCTCGTTGGCGAGCACCTGGGTGCCGTAGTTGCCTCCGGTCATGGTGCGGACGATGTCGAAGGCCTTCAGTGTGATGATCATGATGGTGGTGAGCACCACCACCAGCGTGGTGCGGATCATCGGCACGGTGACGTGCAGGAACAGCCGCAGGCCGGTGGCGCCGTCGAGCCGGGCGGCCTCGGTGATCTCGTCCGGGATGGCCTTGATCGCGGCGGACAGCACCACCATGGCGAAGCCGGTCTGCACCCAGATCAGGACGGCCATCAGCAGGAAGTTGTTCAGCGGCTGGGACAGGATCCAGTTCGGCGGGTCGTCCCAGCCGAGCGCGACGGCGAGCTGGCTGAGCAGGCCGACCTGGTTCTGCCCGGCGCCGCGCGACTCGTACACGAGCTTGAAGATCAGCGAGGCGGCCACCAGCGAGACCGCCATCGGCATGAAGATCAGCGACTTCCAGACCGCCTGCCCGCGCATCCGGTCCACCATCAGGGCCAGCGCGAGGCCGAGCCCGGTGGCCGCGAGGGGGGCGATCACCAGCCACAGCAGGGTGTTCAGCAGCACCCCGTGGATGGGTGAACTGGTCAGCGCCCAGCCGTAGTTCTTCCCGCCGACGAAGCTCGCGCTGTCGGCGTCCAGGAAGCTCAGCACGACGGTGCGCAGCAGCGGCACCACCAGGCCGGTGAGCAGCAGGACGATCGCCGGGCCGAGCATCAGCGCGATCGCCAGTGGCCGGGAGAAGCGTCCGGTGGCGCGGCCGGCCGCGAAGAACACGGCGAGCAGGACGCCGACGAAGCCCAGCACGGCGCCGCCGGTGTTGCCGAACTTGACTGCCGCGTCCTGCCACAGCGAGTCCGCGAGCTGGAGCGCCGGCCCGGCGAGCCGGGTGTCGGTGGGCATGCGCAGGGTCCTTCCTCAAGACCTGGTGATCCCGGGCATGGGGAGGGCAGCGCGGGCGGACGGCTCACCTGCCCGCGCTGCCCTGCGAGTTCGACCTACTGGGGCCAGGCGGCGTCGATGTCGCCGGCCGTCTTCTGGATCGACTGGCCCTCGGCGAACCAGGCGGTGAGCGCCTTCCATTCGGCGCCGGCGCCGACGGCGGCGGGCATCAGGTCGGAGGCGTCGAACCGGAAGGTGGCGGTCGGGTCGGTGAGGAACTGGGCGGACAGCTTGTCGATCGGGTCGGTGTAGAGGCTCTTGTCGACGCCCTGGTTGGCGGAGACCCAGCCCGGCGAGACCTTGACCCGGCTGCCGGCCCACTCCGAGGTGGACAGGTAGTTCTGCACGGCCTGCACCTCGGGCCGGTCGGAGAACGCGGTGAGGAATTCGCCGCCGCCCTCGACCGGGCTGGTGACCTGCGGGTTCACCGCGGGCAGGTGGAAGGCGAAGACGTCGCCGTCGGGGCCGATGTTGGTGCCCTTGGGCCACTGCGCGCGGTAGAAGGACGCCTGCTGGAGCATCGCGCACTTGTTGCTGAGGATCGGGGTGCCGGCGTCCTGGAAGGTGGTGGTGGCGATCGACTTGACGTCGCCGAAGCCGCCGTTGACCCAGGCCGGGTTCTGCATCCAGTCGGCGACGGTCTTCATCGCTGTGGTGATCTTCTCGTCGGAGAACTTCACCTTGTGGCTGACCCACTGGTCGTAGACGTCGCCGCCGTACGAGCCGAGGACGATCTCCTCCAGCCAGTCGGTGGCGGGCCAGCCGGTGGCGGTGCCGGAGCCGATGCCGCCGCACCAGGGCTTGGTCGCGCCGGCCTTGGCGATCTTGTCGCTGAGCGCCATCAAGTCGGCCCAGGTCTTGGGGACTTCGTAGCCGGCGGCCTTGAAGGCCTTCGGGGAGTACCAGACCAGGGACTTCATGTTGGCGCTCATCGGCGCCGCGTAGAAGGTGCCGTTGACCGATCCGTAGGTCTTCCAGATCGGCGACCACTTGTTCTCGTTGTCGACGGTCTGCTGCGGGGGCTTGACCACCTTGCCGCTCTTCACCATCTGGGCGAGCAGGCCGGGTTGCGGGATGACCGCCAGGTCGGGGGCGTTGCCGCCGGCCACCCGGACCGGCAGCTGCGACTCGAAGTCGTTGGAGCCCTCGTAGACGATTTTGATGCCGGTGCAGGAGCTGAAGTCGGCCCAGGACTTCTCCAGCGAGTCCGACTCGGGCGCCAGGATCGACGCGTACATCGACACCTTGGTGCCCGAATGACCGGCGTAGGCCTGGTACTTGGCGCAGTCACCGGTGAGCGCGGCGGCCGACGATCCGCCCCCGCCGCCGGACGAGGAGCTGTTGGAACAGGCGGCTGTCAATGCCAGTGCCAGAACAGCCGGTACGGCCAGCAGCCTCCGGCGTCCAGTGGTCACGGGGGTGATCAATGCGGTCCTCCTTGCCAGGGCATGGGCATGCCAGCCGTAAGAGAAACAACACTGCGCTGTACCGAAGATGGGGTCTGTGTACCCAGCTGATCGCTGGCTCAAAGACGTTAACCCACCGGCCACCCCACGCCAAGGAGCGCGTTCGACCTTCATCACCCGGCGCCCCAGTTGTGACCGCGCCGTGCTACGAGGTCGCCGCCCGGCCCTCCGTCAGCATCGCCTCGGCCTCCCGCTCCAGCTCCGCCAAGTCCACGCCCTGTTCACGCAGCACCCGGACTGCGACGCCACCGCCCTCCCGGATCAGCCCGAGCAGGAGGTGGCCGGTCTCGATCCGGCGCACCCGCGAATCGGCCGCGGCGCGCAGCGACAGCACCAGCGACCGTCTGGCCCTCTCGGTGAAGCGCGGCCCGCCCCACCGCGGGCGCCGCCCCGGCGGCGGGGCGTCCAACGCGCCCGGCCCGAAGGTCGACTCGACTGCGTCGCGCACCGCTTCCAGATCGATGCCGATCGCCGCCAGCGCCGCCCCGTCCCGCCCCGGGTCCGGACCGCCGAGCAGGCCGGCGACGGCGCTCCGCCCGGCGGCCAGGTCGAGGCCGAACCGGCCGAGCAGCCGGGCGACCGGGTCCTGCGGCTGGGCGAGCAGACCGAGCAGCAGGTGCTCGGCGCCCAGGTGGTCGTGGTGCAGGCGCTGCGCCTCCTCGGCGGCGAGCGTCACCGTGCGGCGGGCCTCCGCCGCGAACCGTTCGAACATCTCAGTCCCCTCCCCGTTCCGTCGTCCGCTTGGCGTACTTCTTGTGCACCGCCTGCCGGGTGACGCCCAGGCAGACCGCGATCTCGTGCCAGGACCAGCCCTTGCCGCGGGCGTTGCCGACCTGGAGTTCCTCCAGCCGGTCGGCCAGGTCGCGCAGCGCCCGGACGGCGCGCAGGCCGATCGCCGGGTCGCCGCTGCTCGCGTCGGCCGCGAGCTGTCTCGTCTCGCTCATGGTGTCAACATAGGTTGACACGAGCGGGCCCGTCAACCTTGGTTGACAAAATCAGTACCGCTCCGCCAGGAACTCCGCGAAGGTGATCCGCCCGTCCGCGTGCTCGGGCGTCAGGTTCGCCCCGGCCCGCATCGCCCGCACCGCCCCGCCGGGCGTCGGCACCCGCAGCACCGGCCGCCGCCGGCCCCGCGCGTGCAGGAACTCCGCCGCCAGCGCCTCCACCGCGCGCACCTGCGGGCCGCCGAAGTCCGCCACCCGCCCGGCCGGGCCGCCCTGCGTCAGATCCGCCAGCCGCTCGGCGACGTCCCGGACGTCCACCGGCTGGAAGGCGACGCCGCGCGGCAGCAGCAGCACCGGCGCCTTCGACAGCCCGTCCAGCACCCGCAGCACCAGGTCGTGGAACTGGGTGGCCCGCAGCACCGTCCAGCCGAGACCGGACCCGGCGATCAGCCGCTCGCACTCCTCCTTCGCCCGGTAGTAGCCGAGCGGCACCGCGTCCACGCCGACGATCGACACGTACACCAGGTGCGCGACGCCGGCCGCGCGGGCCGCCGCGACCAGCCGGCCGGTCGCCTCCACGTCCCGCTTCCCGCTGGTGGTCGCGCAGTGCACCACCGTGGTCGCGCCCGCCAGCGCCGCCTCCACGCCGCGGCCGGTCACCAGATCCGCGACCGCCCACCCGTGCTCCCCCGGCGTGTGCGCCTGCCGGCTCAGCACCCGCACCGGGCACCCGCGCGCCACCAGCCGGCGCACCACGACCTGCCCCAGCGTCCCCGTCCCGCCCGTCACCACGATCTGCCGCATCGCGCTCACCCCTCTCCTCCCCCAGCCTGCGCGGGCCACCCGCGTCCGGCAGCCCGGCCGACGCACCCGGGGGAACGGGGTCACCCCGGGGTCACAGGTCCTCCGGCCACGGGTAGCCGAGCAGCTCCGCGTACGCCGCGCTGCCGCCGCAGACCCGGGCCTGGCCGCGCGGGTCCGCCGAGGTCAAGCGGTCGACGAGGTCGGCGGCCAGGTCGACCGGGTCGCCGGCGGGGACGGTCAGCTCGGCCAGGAACTGCAGGTAGGGGGATTCGCCGAGGTGGTCCGGCGGTCCGTCCGGGCGCCAGATGAAGGTCAGGTCGATCCGGTCGGGGCCCGAAGTCCAGGTCCACAGGGCGTCGAACTCGCACTCCCAGGCGGCCAACAGCTCCGGCCGGCGGGCGAGTTCGGCCTGCACCAGGCGTCCGACGCCACGCGCGGGCCAGTCCTCGACCCCGACGCCGGCGCGGTCGAGCTCCGCCAGGTACTGCGCGGCGTCGAACCGGTACGCCGGGAGGTCGAGGTCCTCGATGCCGGGGTTGCGCCATCCGCCCCAGACCACGGCGTCGCCGTCCTGGCGCACCGTCACGTACAGGGCGCCGCAGCACACTTCACCGCACCCGGCCACGTGGAGTTGGACTTCCCGGGGTTCGGGGCCGGGCAGCAGCGGGCTGTACGGCCCGAGCAGGGAGCGCGGGTCCGGGCCGAGGTGCCCGTCGGTGAAACCGGTGTCCAGCAGGTCGCGCCCGTCGGCCAGCAGCCGGAGCTGGCGCCGGCCCTCCGAGGCGTCCTCGATGCGGAGTTCCAGCCGGTTGTTCGATGCATCGTCCATCCCGGCATTGTGTCCGCACACGGCGCAGGGCGCCGACCGAATTAACGGTCGACGCCCTGGGCGTTCACTGCTGTGCGACGGCGGGTCAGCTGCAGCCGCTGGTGGAGCCGCAGCCCTCGCAGAGGTAGCAGCTGCCGGCGCGGCGCATCTTGGTGCCGCAGGAGAAGCAGAGCGGCGCGTCGGCGTTCAGGCCGAGGCGGATCTCGGCGAGCTCCGTGGAGTTGTGCGCGGCCGGGGCCGGCTTGGGCTGCTCGACGACCGGCAGGGCGACGTGCGGCTTCTCGGCGGCGAGCGGCGCGGACTGGGCCAGCGACTCGACGTCGAGCTCGTCCTCGATCGGCTCGTAGGAGCCGGTCTCCAGGTGCCGGGTGCGCTCCTCGACGGAGTGGATGCCGAGCGCGGAGCGGGTCTCGAACGGCAGGAAGTCGAGGGCCAGGCGGCGGAAGATGTAGTCCACGATGGACTGCGCCATCCGCACGTCCGGGTCGTCGGTCAGACCGGCCGGCTCGAAGCGCATGTTGGTGAACTTGGCGACGTACGTCTCCAGCGGGACGCCGTACTGGAGGCCGACCGAGACGGCGATGGAGAAGGCGTCCATCATGCCCGCGAGGGTCGAGCCCTGCTTGGACATCTTCAGGAAGACCTCGCCGAGGCCGTCGTCCGGGTAGGAGTTGGCGGTCATGTAGCCCTCGGCGCCGCCGACCGTGAAGGAGGTGGTGATGCCGGGGCGGCCCTTGGGCAGGCGCTTGCGGGTCGGGCGGTACTCGACGACCTTCTCGACGGCGGGGGCCGCGGCCGGGGCGGGAACCGAAGTGGCCGCCGGGGCCTTGGTCTTGGCCGAGAGCGGCTGGCCAACCTTGCAGTTGTCGCGGTAGATGGCGAGCGCCTTGACGCCGAGCTTCCAGGCCTGGAAGTAGATCTCCTCGACGTCCTCGACGGTGGCGTTCTCCGGCATGTTGACGGTCTTGGAGATCGCGCCGGAGATCCACGGCTGGATCGCGGCCATCATCCGCACGTGGCCCATCGGGGAGATCGACCGCTCGCCCATGGCGCAGTCGAACACCTCGTAGTGGGCGGCCTTCAGGCCGGGCGCGTCGATGACGTTTCCGGTCTCGCCGATGTGCGCGACGATCGCCTCGATCTGCTCGTCCTGGTAGCCGAGGCGCTTCAGGGCGCGCGGGACGGTGCCGTTGACGATCTGCATCGAGCCGCCGCCGACCAGCTTCTTGAACTTGACCAGGGCCAGGTCGGGTTCGACGCCGGTGGTGTCGCAGTCCATCATCAGGCCGATGGTGCCGGTCGGGGCGAGCACCGAGGCCTGCGCGTTGCGGAAGCCGTTCTGCGCGCCGAGCCGGACCACGTCGGTCCAGGTGTCGTTGGCGACGGCCCACACCGGAGCGTCCAGGTCGTCGAGCGGGGCGACGGCGGAGGAGGCGTCCGCGTGCTGCTTCATCACCCGCTGGTGCGGGGCGGCGTTGCGGGCGTAGCCGTCGTACGGGCCGACCACGCCGGCGAGTTCGGCGGAGCGGCGGTAGGCGGTGCCGGTCATCAGCGAGGTGATCGCGCCGGCCAGGGCGCGGCCGCCTGCGGAGTCGTAGGCGTGGCCGGTGGCCATCAGCAGGGCGCCGAGGTTGGCGTAGCCGATACCGAGCTGGCGGTAGGCGCGGGTGGTCTCGCCGATCTTCTCGGTCGGGAAGTCGGCGAAGCAGATGGAGATGTCCATCGCGGTGATGACCAGCTCGACGACCTTGGCGAAGGTCTGCGCGTCGAAGGTGTCGTCGTCGCGGAGGAACTTCATCAGGTTCAGCGAGGCCAGGTTGCAGCTGGAGTTGTCCAGGTGCATGTACTCGGAGCACGGGTTGGAGGCGTTGATCCGGCCCGACTCGGGGCAGGTGTGCCAGTGGTTGATCACCGAGTCGTACTGGATGCCCGGGTCGGCGCAGGCCCACGCGGCCTCGGCCATCTTGCGGAACAGGCCCTTGGCGTCGACGGTCTCGATGACCTCGCCGGTCATCCGGCCGCGCAGGCCGAAGCCGGTGCCGTTCTCGACCGCGGTCATGAACTCGTCGTTGACGCGGACCGAGTTGTTGGCGTTCTGGTACTGGACGGAGGCGATGTCGTCGCCGCCGAGGTCCATGTCGAACCCGGCGTCGCGCAGGGCGCGGATCTTCTCCTCCTCCTTCACCTTGGTCTCGATGAAGGCCTCGACGTCCGGGTGGTCGACGTCGAGGACGACCATCTTGGCGGCCCGGCGGGTCGCGCCACCGGACTTGATGGTGCCGGCCGACGCGTCGGCGCCGCGCATGAAGGAGACCGGGCCGGAGGCGTTGCCGCCGGAGGAGAGCAGCTCCTTGGAGGAGCGGATCCGGGACAGGTTCAGGCCCGCGCCCGAACCGCCCTTGAAGATCATGCCCTCTTCCTTGTACCAGTCCAGGATCGACTCCATGGAGTCGTCGACGGACAGGATGAAGCAGGCGGAGACCTGCTGCGGCTGCTGGGTGCCGACGTTGAACCAGACCGGCGAGTTGAAGCTGAACACCTGGTGGAGGAGGGCGTACGTCAGCTCGTGCTCGAAGATCTCGGCGTCGGCCGGGGAGGCGAAGTAGCCGTGCTTCTCACCGGCGGCGCGGTAGGTGAGCACCACGCGGTCGATGATCTGCTTCAGGCTCCACTCGCGCTGCGGGGTGCCGACCGCGCCGCGGAAGTACTTGCTGGTGACGATGTTCACCGCGTTCACCGACCAGAAGTCGGGGAACTCGACGCCGCGCTGCTCGAAGTTGATCGAGCCGTCGCGCCAGTTGGTCATCACGACGTCACGGCGCTCCCAGGAGACCGCGTCGTACGGGTGGACCCCAGGAGTGGTGTAGATCCGCTCCAGCCGCAGGCCCGACTTGGGGGCCTTGGCGCCCTTCGCGGCCTTCTCCGACTTCGACCCGCGCGCGGAACCGCTCGTGGTGTCTGTCATGCCTTGCTCCTCCTCCTGGGCAAACGCCCGAAGTGCCCTGAAAAGTCCGGGCACGACTGGTTCGTTCTCCGGGTGCGCGGGCAGGCCGGAGCCCGGCCACGGCACACGGGTAATGCGGTGACTTGAATGAAAAAAGATGAAAGGAAGGACCCGGCCGTTACGGCACGGGCAGCGGGACCGCGGGCCGCTCGGAGCGCAGCTCCGCGATCGCGGCCTCGAAGTCCTCGAGGTTGTCGAACGCCCGGTAGACGGAGGCGAACCGCAGGTACGCCACCACGTCCAGCTCCTTCAGCGGGCCGAGTATCGCCAGGCCCACATCGTGGGTGGAGAGCTCGGCGCTGCCGCTGGCCCGCACGCACTCCTCGACCCGCTGCCCGAGCTGGGCCAGCGCGTCCTCGGTGACCGGGCGGCCCTGGCAGGCCTTACGGACGCCGGAGATCACCTTCTCGCGGGAGAAGGGCTCGGTGACACCACTGCGCTTGATCACCATCAGGGTGGCGGTCTCGACGGTGGTGAACCGGCGGCTGCAGTCCGGGCACTGCCGGCGGCGGCGGATCGAGCACCCGTCGTCGCTGGCGCGGCTGTCCACGACACGGCTGTCCGGATGCCGACAGAAGGGGCAGTGCACCTGGAACTCCCTCCCTGCGACCCGACGGCGAACGACTCGTACCACTCTACCCGACTCGAAACACAAGACCTGTGCCCGATCGAGGACACTAGCCACTAGATCTAGTGGCGGACGGTGCGGCACGCCGGGCGAACGGGTGACAGCCGGGGGCTAGCCGGGGACATCGCGCGCCGGGACCCCATAGACTGTTCGAGTCGAACATGCAATCGACTTACACCCGGAGGCTTGATCAAGTCAGGCAACCTCGAATAAATTCACTCGAACGTGTGTTTGGCGCAACCTTTCGATAGAGGCGCCAGTTGAGCTGGGCAGTTGGAGCACCAGTCGAGAGGGTCGCCCGCGATGTCCACCCCCAGCGCCGCCAGCGTCATGCACACCATCGAAGCCAAGACCGCCATCCCGGTGCAGGAGCGTTCCGCGCGCACCACTGACCAGGAGAGCATGGATCAGACCATGAGCCGTAGTCAGCCGATCGAGGAGTCCCCGCTCGGTGTGCCCACCCCCGTCGTCCGTGCCCTCCCCGGCCGACCCCCCGGCATCCGCACCGACGAGGCAGGACTGACCGAGCGCCAGCGCCGCGTCATCGAGGTCATCCGGGATTCCGTCCAGCGGCGCGGCTACCCGCCGTCCATGCGCGAGATCGGCCAGGCCGTCGGCCTGTCCTCCACCTCCTCGGTCGCCCACCAGCTGATGGCCCTGGAACGCAAGGGCTTCCTGCGCCGCGACCCGCACCGCCCGCGCGCCTACGAGGTCCGCGGCGTCGAGGTCGCCCGCCCCGCCGCGGCGGAAACCTCCGGCCGGCCCTCCACCTCCTACGTCCCGCTGGTCGGCCGGATCGCCGCCGGCGGCCCGATCCTCGCCGAACAGACCGTCGAGGACGTCTTCCCGCTCCCCCGCCAGCTGGTCGGCGAGGGCGAGCTGTTCGCCCTGACCGTCAAGGGCGACTCGATGATCGACGCCGCAATCTGCGACGGCGACTGGGTCACGGTCCGGCGCCAGCCGGTCGCCGAGAACGGGGACATCGTCGCAGCGATGATCGACGGCGAGGCGACGGTGAAGCGGCTGAAGCGCGAGGACGGGAAGATCTGGCTGATGCCGCACAACGTGGCGTACGAGCCGATTCCCGGCGACAACGCGACCATTCTGGGCAAGGTCGTGGCCGTTCTGCGCCGCCTCTGAACGCACTACGTGGATCGGCCCGAGGAGAGGAGTTCTCTCGTCGGGCCGATCTTTGCGTTCAGCGCCTTCCGCTTCGCGCAGTTCCCCGCGCCCCTGTCGGGGCGCGGGGGAGTCAGCGAGGCTTGACCGGCGGCGCGGAGGCGTCAATGGCGGCCAGCGACCGGCGGACCTGGTTGCGGTCCGTGGTGTACCAGAAGTCCGGCATGGAGGAGCGGAAGAAGCTCCCGTACCGCGCGGTGGCGAGTCGCGGGTCGAGGACGGCGACGACGCCGCGGTCGTCCGCCGCGCGGACCAGGCGGCCGGCGCCCTGCGCCATCAGGAGTGCGGCGTGCGTCGCGGCGACGGCCATGAAGCCGTTGCCGCCGTGGGCTTCGACGTCCTTCTGGCGGGCGCTCATCAGCGGGTCGTCGGGGCGCGGGAAGGGGATCCGGTCCATGACGACGAGCTGGCAGGCGGAGCCGGGGACGTCGACGCCCTGCCAGAGCGAGAGGGTGCCGAACAGACAGGTCTGCGCGTCGGAGGCGAAGGTGCGGATGAGTTCGCCGAGGGTGTCCTCGCCCTGGAGGAGGATCGGCACGTCGAGGCGTTCCCGGAGGGCTTCGGCCGCGGCCTGCGCGGCCCGCATCGAGGAGAACAGGCCGAGGGTGCGGCCGCCGGAGGCGCCGATCAGTTCGGTGAGTTCGTCGAGCATCTCGGGCCGGTCGGGTTCCCGGCCGGGCGGCGGCAGGTGCTTGGCGACGTAGAGGATGCCCTGCTTGGGGTAGGTGAACGGGGAGCCGACGTCCAGTCCGCGCCAGTACGGCGGGGCGTCCTCGCCGGTCTCGGCGCTGGGCCCGTCGGGGGTGCGGTGGTCGGGCAGCCTGGTCTCGCCGGGCAGGCCGAGGGACGCGGCGACGCCGTTGAAGTCGCCGCCGAGCTTGAGGGTGGCGGAGGTGAGGACCACCGAGCGGTCCTTGTACAGGTTCTCCCGGAGCAGCCCGGAGACGGACAGCGGGGCGACCCGCAGCGACGCGGTGCCGAGGCCGAAGCGGTCGCTGCGTTCGATCCAGATGACGTCGTACTCGGAGCCGGTGAGCAGCCGGTCCGCCGTCTCGTGCAGGGTCTCCGCGGAGGCCATGGCCTGCTTGCGGACGGCGTCCTCGTCGCTGAGGCCCTTGTCGCGGTTCTCGCCGAGCGAGGTGATGACCTGGCGGCAGGCGTCCCGGATGCCGGCCACGGCGTAGCCGAGGTACTCGGGGAGTTCCTCGACCTGGCCGGGCTGGGCGGTCTCCATCAGGCCGTGGAAGTTCTCGGCGGCGGCCTGCAGCGCGTCCACGGACTTCTCGTTGGCGAGTTTCGCCGCTCGCTTGACCGCCCGGTTGACGGCGCCGACGGTGAGTTCGGCGGTGGCGGCGCCGGTGACGCGGTTCACCAGCTCGTGGGCCTCGTCGATGATCAGCAGGCCGTGTTCGGGGAGGACGGGCGCGCCCTCGATCGCGTCGATCGCCAGCATCGCGTGGTTGGTGACCACCACGTCCGCCAACTTGGCGCGTTCGCGGGCCTGTTCGGCGAAGCACTCCTGGCCGTAGGCGCACCGGGCGGCGCCCAGGCACTCCTTGGAGGTGACGGAGAGCTGGGCCCAGGCCTTGTCGGAGACGCCCGGGGTGAGGTCGTCGCGGTCGCCGGTCTCGGTCTCGTCGGCCCAGTCGCGCAGCCGCAGGACGTCCTGGCCGAGCTTGCCGGTGGGGCCGCCGAGCGCGTCGACCGGGTCGAACAGGCCCTCGCCCTCGTCGCTCGGGGTGCCCTCGTTGGCGCGGTGCAGGCACAGGTAGTTGGAGCGGCCCTTGAGCATCGCGTACAGCGGGCGGCGGCGCAGCGTCGGGTGCAGGGCGTCGACGGTGCGCGGCAGGTCGCGTTCGACGAGCTGGCGCTGCAGGGCGAGCGTCGCGGTGGCGATCACCACGTTGTCGCCGTGGGCGAGGGCGGGCACCAGGTAGGCGAGGGACTTTCCGGTGCCGGTGCCGGCCTGGACGAGGAGGTGTTCGCCCTCGTCGACGGCGGCGGCGACCGCCTCGGCCATCCGGACCTGCCCGGGCCGCTCCACGCCGCCGACGGCGTTGACGGCGGCGTGCAGCAGCTCCGGGATACGGGAGGCGGGGACGGGGGGCGCCGATGCGTCCGGGCCGCCGGGCAGGGGTGCGGTGTCGTTCGTCATGACGCAACCAGCCTACGGGGCCGGGGTGACAATTCGGTGCCGTAGGGACGGGAGGTGCGCGGTGCTGTGCAGCGGGTTGTCGACCTGGCCGTGGACGGCGGCGTGCGGACGGTCCGGGCGATCGCGGTAGCCGTCGAGCAGCAGCCGGTTGCGGTTCAGGCAGAGCCGGTCGATCCGCGGCGCGAACAGGTCGAACAGTTTGTGCCGGTCGGCGAGTTCCGGGAAGCGCCGCTGGCAGTCCCGGATCCGCTCGGCGAGCAGCTCCCAGAACTCGGTCTCGGGGAGGCCGAGTTGTTCCTCCAGCAGGGGTGCGAGGTAGCGGTAGACGCCGATGAACAGCCCGGAGTGCAGGAACTGGCACAGGTAGTCGGGGTTCTCGCGCAGCAGGACGTCGCCGATGCCGTCTGGCAGGTCGGCGAGTTCCGGCAGAGGCTGGTCGCTGATGTTGACGTCGTCGACGAAGTCCTTGACGGCGAGCCGGACGGGGACGTCCTGCTGGTCGAAGACGATGATCGCGTTCTCGCCGTGCGGGGAGAACACCAGGCCGTAGCGGTACAGGAAGTGCAGCAGCGGCGGCAGCATCACGGTGAACAGCCGGTCGGTCCACTCGCGGACGTCCAGGCCCGAGCGGGCGACGAGTTCGGCGGTCAGCGCGCGGCCGTCGGAGCCGGTCTGCAGCAGCGCGGCCAGGGTGCGGCCGTGCTCGCCGTCGTCGAGGTGGCGGCCGAGCGGCTCGCGCCAGATCGCGCCGAGCAGTTCCTTGTACTGGTAGGGCGCGTCGGGCAGGTCCCGGTACAGCGGGTGTTCGACGGTGACGGAGGCGATCTCGCCGAGCAGGATCACCCGGCATTCGTCGCGCAGGTACGGGTCCTGGTCGCGCAACCCCTGGATCCAGCGTGTGACGGCGGGCGCGGCGAGGGCGCGTTCGGTGGGCAGGCCGCGCCAGACCAGGGTGTTGAGGATGGCGAGCGGCAGTTTGACGGTGCACCGGTCGGGGCGGCTGAGGTTGAAGAACGACCGGATGGACTGCTGGGGCAGCCGCAGGTCGCCGTCGGTGGGCAGTGGGACGATCTCGCCGCTGGCGATCCAGGGCGCGAACAGGCCGACCACGGTCTCGTCCCACTGCCAGGGGTGCACCGGCAGCAGCCAGAACTCGTCGGCGCGTTCGCCGAGTTGGGCGCGGAACGCGGGGTCGAGTTCGGTGTCGTAGATGGTCTCGTCGCCGCGGAAGGCGGCCAGGTTCTTGTGCACGGCGAGCCACGGCAGGGCGCGGGGCAGCCGGGCCTCGGGGGCCCAGCGGGCGGCGTCGGCGGCGGAGAAGCCGAGCCGGCCCTTGTTGGCGACGATCCACGGGTGGCCGGTCTGTCTGCCCTCCAGCGCCGCGTGGTCGAGGTCGGCGAGTTCGGCGGCGGTCAGTGCGGTGGCCCGCAGGTGGGCGTCGGCGATCAGGGTGGCGGTGAGTTCGCGGACCAGGTGGCCGGTGGTGTCGCCGGTCAACTTCAGGGTGTGCCGGGCCTGTTGGAGGAATCTCAGCGGGTCGTCGCCGCCGATTATCGAGGCCGGGTCGACCCGCCAGCTGCCGTAGGCGCCCCGGCGCGCGGTGAACCGGTAGTCGGCGTCCGGGAGTTCGAGCAGGTAGTGGTCGCCCTCCGGCCGGGGGTGCAGCAGTTCCTCGTAGGCGAATTCGCCGAGCAGTTTGGCCAGCATGGCGCATGCGGCGGCCTGCCAGTGACCGGTGGTGAGCTGGGGCGGCAGGTGGAGTGCGGTGTCAACGGCCGGCTGCGGCACGCTCGTTCCCTTCCTGGGGTCGCGGGAGCACCGGGGCCGGGGCGGGCTCGGGTGCGAAGGTGGTCCAGGCGGTGCGGTGGGGCAGCGGGTGCAGGGTCTTGCCCGCGACGGCGTTCAGGATCACGGCGGCGCGGTGCGCGCCGAGCCCGAGGTCCGGGGTGCCGACTCCGTGAGTGTGCAACTCGGCGTTCTGGACGTACAGCCCCCCGGTGAGTTCCGGCCGGGTGGCGACCCGGTGGTCGAGGTCGACCCGGTAGCGGCCCTGTGCGTCCCAGTCGATCAGCCCGGCGATCGGGTCGAGCAGGGCGGGGCGGTGCGCCCGGTAGCCGGTGGCGAGCACCACGGCGTCGGTGCGGATCAGGTGGCGGCGGCCGGAGTCGGTGTGCCGGCAGCGCAGTTCGAGCCGCCCGTCGGGGCCGGGGAGGGCCCCGGTGACGGCGGTGCCGGGGAGGATCTCGACGGGTTCGGCGTCGATCGGGCGGCCCACGGTGCGCTCGTACAGGTGGTCGTGGATCTCGGCGAGGGTCTCCGTGCTGGCCGCCTTGTGCAGTTGCCACTGGGCGGGTACCAGGGCGTCCCGGACCGGCTCGGGCAGGCCGTGGAAGTAGCGGGTGTAGTCGGGGGTGAACTGTTCCAGGCCGAGCTTGGAGTACTCCATCGGCGCGAGCGCCCTGGTGCGGGTGAGCCAGCGCACCCGGGTGCCGTCGCCGGCGTGCCGGCGCAGCAGGTCGAGGAACACCTCGGCGCCGGACTGGCCGGAGCCGACCACCGTGATGTCCCGTGCGCCGTCGAGCCCCCGACGCTCCGTCAGGTAGTCGGCGGAGTGCAGCACCGCCGGGTGGTGGCGCAGCGCCGCGAACGCCTCGGGGCGGGCGGGTTCGGTGCCGACGCCGAGCACCAGGTTCCGGGCCAGGTGCACCGCGCCGGCCGCGTGCACCCGGTAGTGCTGCTGCCCAGCGTCCCAGTGGACGGCGTCGACGGGGCTGTCGAAGCGGCAGTTGGGGAGCCGGTCGGCAGCCCAGCGGCAGTAGTGCTCGTACTCGCGGCGCGGCAGCTGGAAGCGTTCACTGAAGTAGAACGGGAACAGCCGCTGCTGGTGGCGCAGGTAGTTGAGGAACGACCACGGGTTGGTGGGGTCGACCAGCGAGACCAGGTCGGCGAGGAACGGGACCTGCATCCGGGCGCCGTCCACCAGCATGCCGGGGTGCCAGCGGAATTCGGGGCGGGCGTCGAGGAACAGCGCGCTGACGGTGTCGGCCCGGTCGGCGAGCGCGGCCAGCGAGAGGTTGAACGGGCCGATGCCGACGCCGATCAGGTCGTACGGCTCGGGCTGCTGAGTGTTCATGACGTCCTGGGTCTCGGGCCGCGCGCGGATCATCAGGGCGGCGCGCTTGTCGGGGAGGTCGAGATCGGCGGCGCGGGTGAATCCGGCGGCGGTGAACGCCCGGACGGAGGGCGTGTTGCGGACGTCGGGTTCGGCGAGCACCCGGGTGCAGCGGGGTTCGTCCCGCAGCAGCCGGGCAGCGATCGCGTCGAGCAGCAGGGTGCCCAGGCCCCGGCCGCGGGCGGCGGGGGCGAGCAGCAGATGGATGCCCAGGTCGTGCGGGCGGGCGGGGTAGTGCGCGGCGAGCGGGTCGAGGTCGGCGCGGTACAGCTCGAAGTAGCCGGTGGGTTCGCCGTCGAGCAGCGCGAGGACGGGGCGGCTGCGGCCGTCGCCGTCGAGCTGCCCGGCGAGGTGCGCCGCGGTGGTCCCGGGCGGGCCCGCGAGGGCCCACCAGCGGTCGGTCTCCGGGTCGTTCATCCAGCCGGTGATCAGGTCCAGGTCGGTGCTCAACCGGACGGTGCGCAGGACGAGTTCACCGGCGCTGGTGGCGATGGGCCTCACGCCCGGGCCACCGGGTTGTCGATCTCCACGTACACCGACTGGGTCTCCACCGGGCCGACCAGTTCGTCCAGGCCGTGCAGCCGGGTCAGCAGGTTGGCCTTGCAGCGCAGGGTGGGGGCGTCCAGCAGGTGGGCGGGCAGCGTGGAGCGGGTGGCGGTGGCGGCGGGGCCGGACAGGAAGCGGCGCAGCGCGGCCAGCAGCAGTCGTTCGTCGGCGAGTTGCTGGGAGCCGAAGGCGCCGATCAGGCCGAGCACGTGGTTGATGCCGAGGTAGTAGGCGAAGCGTTCGTCGGCGACCGCGTCGGGGACGAAGGTGTCGCTGTGCGCGCCGAGTCCGGGCAGCATCCGGTGCAGCCGGTCGGCGTGCGAGGTGCGGAAGTAGTAGCCCTGGTTGTCGCGGTAGCGGCCGCCGGTGGGCCAGCCCTGCGCGTCGAGCAGGACCAGGCTGTTCTGCTGGTGGGCCTCCAGCGCGATGCCGGCCTGCCCGTCGAGCCAGAGGATCGGCAGCACCACGGCATCCAGGTAGCGCAGGAACCATTCGGTGGCCACGGTCGCCGCGGGTCGGCCGCTGCGGGCGGCGAGTTCGCCGATCAGCTGGGCGAGTTGCGAGCCGTCCGGGTCGATGGGCTGTTCGGCGACCAGGCCGGCCACGCACAGCGCCCGGTCGGCGGGGCCGAACGGCAGCTCCCGCAGCACGGTGTCCAGGCCGTTGGGGTCGCCGAGGGCGGGGTGGTCGACGCCGATCCAGGCCGGGTCGCGGACGATGTCGAAGCCGGGGTGGGCGGCCTGCCACTTCCGGCCCAGGCCGGCCTCCAGCAGCCGGTGCACCTCGACGCCGCGGTGGAGTTCCTTGCGCAGGTTCTCCCGGCGGGAGTTGGTGATCCGCAGGCCCAGCGAGAGTTTGAGCATCCACGGGGTGCCGGGTCGGCAGACGGTGCGCACCGAGCTGGTGGGGTGCCAGGGTTCGCCGTGCTGGCCGAGGTCGGTCAGCAGGCCCTGGTCCAGCAGGTCGGCGACGGCGGGACGGAGGGTCAGCTCCCGGGCCTGCCACGGGTGCAGCGGCAGTGCGGCGGTGCCGGCGGGCAGCGGGCGGCCGTACAGCTCGGCGGTGAGCCGCTCGGCGGGGGCGCCGGCGGCGGAGTCCGCGGCGAGCAGACTGCGGTCGACGGCCCACCAGTGCAGCCGGAACGAGCCGTGCAGCTCTGGCGAGTAGGCGGCGGACTGGGCGGGGCCGAGGCCGTCGCGGCTCTTCGGGGTGGGGTGCAGCGGGTGGCCGAGCAGCAGCGACTGTTCGGCGCGCAGGAACGGGTCGACGGGGGCGGAGGTGAACGTCCGCCGGTGGGCGAGGATCTCGGCGGTGCGGCCGACCGAGTCGGCCACCCGCGACGTGAGGTCGGCGAGCTGGCCGGGTTCGGGGCGGCCGGTGGCGCCGGCCACCAGGGCGGCGACGGTGACGGCGTCCACCGGGTGTTCGGCGTTGCCGGTGGAGACGGTGGCGGGGCCGAACCGGTGCCAGCCGCAGGCCGACCAGTGCCGCACCGGCGCGGACAACTGGGCGGCGCCGCCGAGGACGGGGATGCGCAGCAGGTCTCCGTCGGGGCGTTCGGCGGCGGTCTCCCGGGCCCAGCACCGCAGCAGGCTCTCGGTGGCGGCGTGTTCGGCGGCGACGGCCGGATCCGGGTGGAGCAGCAGGTCCGGGGTGGGGTGCCCGGCCGACGGCAGGACGACCGGGAGAACCTCGGTGAGGGTGGTGGACAAATCCGCTCCTTGAGCCGCGCGAGAGCCTTCGGGTAAGGGTTACCTATCCCGGAGCGCCGGATACAAAATCGCCTCACCCGTTCCAGTGAGTTTCCGTTGATCACCCGCGCAGCAGTCGGACGGCTGGGATCCTGACGGACCGTCACCATCACGGTTCGATGACCGGACGCCAACAGGACCGCACCGCCCGCCGGTGGTTCGCGCCCCGAATGAAAGACTGTCCCGGGGGAACGGACCGTTTCAGGGGGGTTGAGAGTGAGGGCACGGGGGGTGCTGGCCGCGCTGACCGCGGCAGTGCTGCTGGGCGGGGTGGCCGGCTGCGGCTCGGACGGCGGCCCGGGCGGGGACGGGAACCCGCACAGCTTCGCCGAGTTGAAGCGCTGGGGGTTCACCGAGTGGGATCACTGGGCGCAGCGGCACAGCTTCCGCAATCCGGTGGTGGCGGGCGCGTGGAGCGCCGAGACGATGGACCAGGCGCCGCCGCAGCAGCCCGCGCCGGCGCCCGAGTCGGCGGCACCTGAGTCGCCGTCGGCCTTGCCGTCCACGGGAACCGGTCCGGGCCCGGTCCCGGCGGTCGCCGCGCAGCCGGTGCCGCGGCCTTACACCAGCTATCCGGCGTCGGGGAAGGTCTTCCTGACCGCGCCGAACGGCGGCACCGGCCAGTGCTCGGCCACCGTGGTGGCCGATCCGGCGAACCCGGGCCACAGCAACCTGGTGTGGACGGCCGCGCACTGCGTCCATCCGGGCAAGGGCGGCGACTGGTACAAGAACCTGGTCTTCGTCCCGGCGTACAACAGCTCGGGCGCGGCCAGCGACCACCAAAAAGCCCCGCTCGCCGAGGTCGCCCCGCTCGGACAGTGGTGGGCGGACAAGGTGATCACCTCACCGCTGTGGACCACCGAGGGCACCAGGGGCGGGGACGCCGCGAACCAGTACGACTTCGCGGTGATCAAGGTGCACGGCCCGGAGGGCGAGAGCCGCTCGCTGGAGGAGGTGCTCGGCACCGCCGTTCCGGTCTGGTTCGACGCGCCGCGCGAGCAGCTCGCCATCCAGGCCTGGGGCTACCCGGCCGTCGCGCCGTTCGACGGGCAGGAGCTGGAGCGCTGCGACTCCGGCCGCCCGGCCGCCCGGAGCTTCGACGCCGCCCGCCCCGCGATGCTGGTGATCGGCTGCACCATGACGGCCGGCGCCTCCGGCGGCGGCTGGTTCGCCGACGGCCCGGACGGCCGCCAACGCCTGGTCAGCAACACCTCCATCGGCACCCAGGCGCACACCGCCCTGAACGGCCCCTACCTGGAGGGCGTGGCCCGCCAGGCCCTCGACTACATCTCCCGGAAGTGACCGCCCGTCACCTCCGCACGACCTTCTCGACCGAACGACGACCACGGGGGGAATCACCCATGACCGACCAGCACCGCGTGAAGCGCCGCATCCGGAACGCGTCCGCGGCCGCCCTGGTGACGGTACTCGCCGTCACCACCGCCGCCTGCCAGAGCGACAAGCCGAAGGCGAGCCCGGCGCCGGCCGGACAGTCCTCCGGGGCTTCGAACAAGGACTCCGTCGACATCGGCGACGTGCAGAACTTCCTTTCCCAGGTGCCGAACTGGAGCGCCGACGACTGGAAGAAGTGGGCGGCCAAGAACGGCTTCAAGCCCGAGGACATCGCGAAGATCAAGGACTTCTGGGACAAGAAGAAGCCTTCCGACCCGACGAAGAGCACCGAGATCACGCCGGACGCCCCCTCGATCAAGGACCTGACCCTCCCGACCCCCGTCAAGGCCAAGGCCCAGCCGCACCCGTACAGCGCGGACACCGCCGTGATCGGGAAGGTCTTCTTCCAGGCCCCCGACGGTCCGATGGTCTGCTCGGGCACCGTGGTCTCCGACCCGGCCCACCCCGGCAAGAGCAACCTCGTGTGGACGGCCGGCCACTGCGTCCACGACGGCAAGGGCGGCGACTTCTTCACCAATTGGATGTTCGCGCCCGGCTACAACCGCAGCGGTGTCACCAGCAACGGGAAGAAGCCGGAGATCACCTGGGCCCAGGCCGCCCCGATGGGCCGTTGGCTGGCCACCGACATGCTGATCATGCCGCAGTGGGCCAAGGAGGGCACCAAGGTCGGCACCGCGGCGATGCAGTTCGACTTCGCGGTGGTCCGGGTGGCCGCGCTCGACGGCTCCGACCGCTCGCTGGAGGAGACCGTCGGCTCCTCCGTCCCGATCTGGTTCGGCGCCAAGCCGGACGAGATCACCTCGCCGTCGGGGTACGGCTACCCGGGCGCCGCGCCGTACAACGGCGAGGAGCTGGAGCACTGTGACGCCCCCAAGCTCAGCCCGTTCGTCTTCGACCGCTCGCGCCCGCCGATGCTCGCCATGGGCTGCACCATGACCGGTGGATCCTCGGGCGGCGGCTGGCTCACCCGCCAGAACGGCAAGACGATGCTGTTCTCCAACGTGTCGATCGGCGACCACGTGAACGACTGGCAGGCCGGGCCGACCCTCGGCCCGGAGGCCAAGAAGATGTTCGACGCCTTCGTCGCCAAGAAGTAACCGGAATGCCGACGGGCGGCACACCACGAAGGTGTGCCGCCCGTCCGTCCGGATGCCTCAGGCCGTGACGACCGCGTACCGCTCCAGCTCGGCCGCCAGCACCGCCGCCACCTTGGCGTGCAGCAGCGTGCCTTCCGCGGTGTGCTCGGCGCTGATCAGCTCGCCCTCCGCGTGCACCCGCGAGACCAGGTCGCCGCGGGTGTAGGGGACCAGGACCTTGACCTCCACCGCGGGGCGGGGCAGTTCCTCGTCGATCAGGGTGAGGAGCTCCTCGATGCCCAGGCCGCTGCGGGCCGAGACCACGATGGCGTGCGGCTCGCGGCGCAGCAGGCGCTGGAGCACCGCCGGGTCGGCCGCGTCCGCCTTGTTGATCACCACGATCTCGGGCACGTTCTGTGCCTCGACCGAGACGATCACCTCGCGCACGGCGGCGAGCTGCGTCTCCGGCTCCGGGTGGGAGCCGTCCACCACGTGCAGGATGAGGTCGGCGTCGGCGACCTCCTCCATGGTGGAGCGGAACGCCTCGACCAGGTGGTGCGGCAGGTGCCGGACGAAGCCGACGGTGTCGGCCAGCGTGTACAGCCGGCCGCTCGGGGTCTGCGCCCGGCGGACCGTCGGGTCCAGGGTGGCGAACAGCGCGTTCTCCACCAGGACGCCGGCGCCGGTGAGCCGGTTGAGCAGCGAGGACTTGCCGGCGTTGGTGTACCCGGCGATGGCCACCGAGGGCACCTGGTGGCGTCGCCGCTCCTGCCGCTTGGTGTCGCGGCCCTTCTTCATGTCGGCGATCTCCTTGCGGAGCTTCGCCATCTTCTCGCGGATCCGCCGACGGTCGGTCTCGATCTTGGTCTCACCAGGACCACGGGTGGCCATACCGCCGCCCGAGGTACCGGAGCCACCGCCACCCATCTGCCGGGACAGCGACGCACCCCAGCCGCGCAGGCGCGGCAGCATGTACTGCATCTGCGCGAGCGAGACCTGCGCCTTGCCCTCACGGGACTTGGCGTGCTGGGCGAAGATGTCCAGGATCAGGGCGGTGCGGTCGACGACCTTGACCTTCACCACGTCTTCCAGGTGGATCAGCTGACCGGGCGTGAGCTCACCGTCGCAGACCACGGTGTCGGCGCCGGAGGAGGCGACCAGGTCGCGCAGCTCCTTGGCCTTGCCGGAGCCGATGTAGGTGGCCGCGTCGGGCTTGTCACGGCGCTGGATCACACCGTCCAGGACTTCGGAGCCGGCCGTCTCGGCGAGCGCGGCGAGCTCGGCCATCGAGTTCTCCGCCTCCTCGAGCGTGCCGTCCGTCCACACGCCGACGAGCACCACGCGCTCCAGGCGGAGCTGGCGGTACTCGACTTCGGTGACGTCCTGCAGTTCGGTGGAGAGGCCGGCGACACGCCGGAGCGCGGCGCGCTCGGATCGGTCGTACTGCTCTCCGTCGTAGTTGCCGAGGCCCTCGTCGATCGCCGCGAGGTCCTCGTCCATCAGGGCTTCCGCCTTGAGGTCGGCGAGGCGGTTGGCCGACTCGCTCGATCGGGTGCGGCTGTCGAACGTGGAGGTCATTTCATCCTTGGATTGATCGGGTGATGCTCTCGGACAACACGGCGGAACCGCCGTGAATTCCCCACGATGGTCGCACGCCCGCTGTGCCCGAGTCATCCCTTTTACCAGCCGCCACGACGGCCTCCGCCACCGGCCCCGGCACGGCCCGCTCCGCCCCGGCCGCCGGCGCCGGGGCCCGGCCGGGCAGCTCCTCGGGCCCGCCCGGCCGGTACACGTCGTACACGCCCGACACCCGGAAGATCGCCCGCATCACGGCGGGCAGCTTGGCGGCGTCGGCGAGTTCCAGGGTGTAGCTGTGCCGCACCCGCAGCTGGCGGGGCGGCTCGACGTCGGCGGAGAAGATCGACACGCCCTCACCGGAGATCGCGGCGGTCAGGTCGGCCAGCAGCCGGGGCCGGTTCAGCGCCTCGGCGTGCAGGGTGGCCCGGTAGCCCCACTGCGGGGCGCCGCCGGGCAGCCAGCGGACCGGGACCGCCCGGCGTCCGCCGCGCAGCATCCGGGTGCCGGCCGAACAGCCGGTCCGGTGCACCGCGACGACGCCGCCGCTCAGCACGATGCCGGTCACCGCGTCGGGCGGCACGGGCGTGCAGCAGCGCGCCAACCGGACGGCGGCGCCCGGCAGTTCGGGCACATCGGCGGGCGCGCCGGGTGCGGCGGCGGGCGACGCGGGCGGGGCGGCGGCGGGCACCGGGGCGCCGGCCGCGGGCGGCCGTTCGGCGGCGGGCGCGGGCAGCGGCCCGGCCGCCAGCCGGCGCTCGATGGCGAGCCGGGCGGCGGGGGTGCGGACGTACTCCAGCCACTCCCGGTCGGGGCCGCTGTCCTCGCCGGGCGGGGCGGTGAGCAGGCCGAGCACGTCGCCGTCGCGCAGTTCGGTGGAGAGCGCGGTGAGCCGGCCGTTGATCCGGGCGCCGATGCAGCGGTGGCCGGTCTCCTCGCCGATCAGGTAGGCGGCGTCCAGACAGCTGGCGCCGGCGGGCAGGTGCAGGGTGGTGCCGTCCTCGGTGACGGCGGTGATCTCGCGGTCGTCGCGCAGGTCGGCGGTGAGCGCGGACCAGAAGGCGTCCGGGTCGGGGGTGTCCTGCTGCCACTCCAGCAGCCGGGCCAGCCAGCCGGGGCGGGCGGGGTCGGTGCGGTCCTCGGGGTCGTCGGCGGCGCCCTGCCGGTCGGCGGTGCGCGGGTCACCGAGCGCGACCACGCCGGTCTCGGCGACCTCGTGCATCCGCCGGGTGCGCACCAGGACCTCGATCACCTCGCCGCCGGGCAGCGCCACCGCGGTGTGCAGCGACTGGTACAGGTTGAACTTGGGGGCGGCCACGAAGTCCTTGAACTCGCCGGGCAGCGGCGTCCAGCAGGTGTGCAGTTCGCCGAGCACCGCGTAGCAGTCGGCGTTCTCCTCGACCACCACCAGCAGCCGCCCGTAGTCGGCGGGCCGCAGCGCCGCGCCGTCCGGGCCGGCCCCGCGTTTGATCATCACCCGGTGCAGCGAGACCAGGTGCCGGGGGCGGACGGTGACGGCGGAGGAGATCCCGGCCTCGCCGAGCTGGCGGCCGAGTTCGGTGGCGAACGGGGCGAGCACGCCGTCGGCCCAGCCGCCGGCCACCGCGCCGGTGTCCGCGTACTCCTCGGGGTGCAGGGTGGCGAACACGATGTCCTCCAGCTCCGCCTTCACCACCTGGATGCCGAGCCGTTCGGCGAGCGGGATCAGCACGTCCCGGGTGACCTTGGCGATCCGCACCTGGCTGGCCGGCTTCATGTGCCGGATGGTGCGCATGTTGTGCAGCCGGTCGGCGAGTTTGATCACCATCACCCGGACGTCGTCGCCGGTGGCGACCAGCATCTTGCGGAAGGTCTCGGGTTCGGCCGCCGCGCCGAAGTCGACCTTCTCCAGCTTGGTGACGCCGTCCACCAGGTACGCGATCTCCGGCCCGAAGACCTCGGCGACCTGATCGAGCGTCACTTCGGTGTCCTCGACGGTGTCGTGCAGCAGCGAGGCGACCAGCGTGGTGGTGTCCGCTCCGAGCTGGGCGAGGATCATGGTGACGGCGAGCGGGTGGGTGATGTACGGCTCGCCGCTCTTGCGGGTCTGCCCGCGGTGGCTCTCCTCGGCGACCCGGTAGGCCCGGGCCAGCAGCGCCAGATCGGCCTGCGGGTGGTGCACCCGGTGCGCCTGCACGATCGGTTCGATGGCGTCGGGGACGGGCGTCCGCCCGGTGGCGAGCAGCGCCGCCCGGCCGGCCCGGCCGAGCGCCGCACGGCTGAAGCGGCTCGCCTGCTGCTTGGACGGCGAGCCCGCCAACTCGGAGCGGATGGTCATCTGCACCTCCGGCAGCAACACCGGAGCGACGGCCGACCCGGTGGTCCATGCTACCGAGCACAGCACGTTCGGCGAGCCCCCGCTTCGGCTCTGCCACCGGTATCACCCGAACGGGGGGATTAGCCGGATAGCGGCGTGGGAAGCGGGAGCTGACGGTTCGTCCAGCTGACCTGCCGTTACACCAGGACGCCCTCGGCGACGATCACGGCGGGGCCGGTCATCTCGATCCGGCCGTCGGGGAACTCCTCGATCACCAGCCGCCCGCCGGGCAGGTCGACCGTCCAGCTGACGGCCCGTCCGGTGTCCGCCGGGTCCAGTCCCGCGCGGCGGATCGCGGCCACCGCGACGGCGCAGGCGCCCGTCCCGCAGGATCGGGTCTCGCCGGAGCCGCGCTCGTGCACCCGCATCGCCACGTGCCGCTCGCCGCGGTCCACCACGAACTCCACGTTCACGCCCTGGGGGTACACGCCCTGGGGCGCGGTGGCCGGCGCGTCGTACAGGAGCCCGGCGTGCGCGAGGTCCTCGACGAACGCGACGGCGTGCGGATTGCCCATGTTGACGTTCAGCGCGGGCCAGCTGCGGTCGTCGACGGTGACGGTGATGTCGTCGGGGCCGGGCAGCACCGCGCGGCCCATGCCCACGGTGATCTCGCCCGGGGTGCCGTCGGCGGCGTCCTCGGCGATCCGCACCTGCTTCACCCCGGCCCGGGTGGCGACCGCCAGCTCGCCCGGCTTCGCGTGCCCGGCGTGCACCAGGTAGCGGGCGAACACCCGCACCCCGTTGCCGCACATCTCGGCGATCGAGCCGTCCGCGTTGCGGTAGTCCATGAACCACTCGGCCTGCCCGGCCATCCCCGCCGCCACCGGCTCGGCCGCCGAGCGCACCACCCGCAGCACGCCGTCCGCGCCGATCCCGGCCCGCCGGTCGCACAGGGCGGCGACGGTGGCCTCCGACAGCTCCAGCTCACCGTCCGGGTCGGGGACGATCACGAAGTCGTTCTGGGTGCCGTGCCCCTTGAGGAAGGCCGTTCCGCTGATTCCGCTGTGCTCGCTCACACCGCCGATGGTAACGGCCGCGAAGTGCTAACCGCGCAGGTGGACGACCCGCCAGACGGCCAGCGCCAGGGCGACGGCCACCAGCAGGGTGTAGACCACGATGGCCTTCCAGCCGGCCCGCTCCGAGGAGCCCCGGCGCGGCACGCCCGGCCACTTGTAACCGGCCCGGCGGGCGGCCATCGCACCCCAGCCGACCGAGGCGGCGGTGATCAGCAGGCCGAGCATCCCGATCATCGCGGTCGCGCCCTCGCTGCCGAAGGCCAGCGGGAAGGCGAACATCAGCGAGCCGAACATCACCGTTCCGGCGATCGGCAGGATCTGCCACCAGCGCAGCCGGCGGCGCGGCCGGATGTCCCGCACGTGCACCACGCCCGGCGCGGTGGCGAGGTCGTCGATCGCGGGAAGCGCCACCGCGTACGAGGTGGTCGGGACGGCCAGTTCGGGCAGCGTCTCGGAACCGTCGGACACGTCGCCCAGCAGCTCATCGGTTTCGGGGCCGGTACCCGTTGACACGCGGCCTCCCCTGACGGCTCGACGCGAACTCCGGAGCTCGCGGGCGGTGAGGCCGGCCCGCGTGCCGGGCCTCGGTGCTACCGATGATGGCACGCGGCAAGACCCGGACAGGGCGTCCCACGGGGTGATCGGGTGATCCGATGCCAGGACGTGATCCGGCCGTGACCGCCGGTACCTCCTGCACCTGCGTCTGCCGGTGCAACTGCCCGGGCGACTGGCCTGATCACGCCCCTGGGCAGCCGAAATCCGCCGGTCAGCCGGTGTCGCCGGGGCGTTCCGGGCGATCAATCAGTTCCATTGCGCGGCCCAGGAGTTCGACCGGATCGGCGCCCTCCGGACGGTCCAGCCAGTGGATCCGGTCGTCCCGCCGGAACCACGACTCCTGCCGCCTGGCGAACCGCCGGGTGGCCCGCACCGTCTCCGCCCGCGCCTCGTCCTCGGTGCACTCGCCGGCGAAGAACGCCAGCACCTGCTGGTAGCCCAGCGCCCGGCTCGCGGTCAGCCCCTCGCGCAGCCCGACCCGCTCCAGCGCCCGCACCTCGTCCAGCAGGCCGGCCTCCCACATCCGGTCGACCCGCAGCTCGATCCGCCGGTCCAGCTCCGGCCGCGGCACCTGCACACCGATCTGCACCGCCTCGTACACCGCGCGCTGCGTCGGCAGGTTCGCGGTGAACGGCTGCCCGGTGATCTCGATGACCTCCAGCGCCCGGACGATCCGCCGCCCGTTGCTGGTCAGGATCGCCTCCGCGGCCGCCGGGTCCAGCTCGGCCAGCCGCCGGTGCAGCACGCCCGGCCCGACCCGCTCCAGCTCCTCCTCCAGCCGGGCCCGCACCTCGGGGTCCGTACCGGGGAACTCCATCACGTCGATCGCCGCCCGCACGTACAGGCCCGAACCGCCCACCAGCACCGGCACCCGGCCGGCCGCCAGCAGCCGGTCCATCTCGGCCCGGGCGAGACGCTGGTACTCGGCCACCGAGGCGGTCTCGGTGACCTCCCAGATGTCCATCAGATGGTGCGGAACACCGCCGCGCTCGTCCTCGGGCAGCTTGGCGGTGCCGATGTCCATGCCCTTGTACAACTGCATCGAGTCGGTGTTCACCACCTCCCCGCCGAGCTCACGGGCGATCGCCACCGCCAGATCGGACTTGCCGGCCGCCGTCGAACCGACCACCGACACCACCCGGCGCGGACGTACAGAAGAAGAAGAGGAGGAACCGCTCACCCCACCAGTCTCGCAAAACCCGGGCACCTCTCGTGTCGCGACCTCGTTGGCCGGGGAAGATCAGCTATGCCTGGTACCGATCTGACACGAAAAGCGAGGAACGCCCCATGGGTCTGATGGACAACCTCAAGGGCAAGGCCGAGGAACTCAAGGACAAGGCCAGTGAGCTGGCCGGAAAGCACGGCGACAAGATCGACAACATGGTGGACAAGGCCGGCGAGACCATCGACAAGGCCACCAAGCACAAGTACAGCGAAAAGATCGAGAAGAGCACCTCGGCCGCCAAGCACGCCCGCGACGACTTCGCGGCGAAGCCCAAGGACGACTGAAACCTCGCGCCCCGGTGGCCTGCTGGCGATCAGCGCCAGGAGGCCACCAGGTAGCCGACACCGTACGGAGCGTCCTCGTACCGCAGCTCGCCGCCGAGCGAGGCACCCTCCGCCGCGCCCGCCAGCACCTGCCAGGGCGCCCGGCCCTCCGCGAGCAGCTCCGCCGAGAGGTCCGCGTCCAGCGCGGCCAGCGCCGTCACGTCCGCCGCGGCCAGCGCCGCCGCCACCGCCCCGTCGTAGCCCTCGGCCCGCTCGTCCAGATACCCCGGAGCCTTCACCGAACGCCGGGCACTGCCGTCACCCAGCACCAACAGACCCACCCGATCAGCGAGTTCGGCCAGCCCCCGGCCCAGCCCCAACAACCGCTCGGCAGCCGTGTCCGGCCGCACCGCGACGGCATGCGTCGGCACCTGGACGCCCGCCTCCTCCAGCAGCCACGCCCCCACCGTCAACGCCGGCGAAAGCTCCGGGCCGTCCACCCCGCCCAGCGGCAGCTTCACGGCCTTCGGCACCCCGTACCGACGGAACGACCCCGCCCCGCCCTCGGTCCACACCCCGGCCTTGTCGCCCGTCCCCACCACGACGACCAGCTCGACATCCGCGAGCCCCCGCACCGCGTCCAGGCACGCCCCCCGCAACGCCTCCGTCTCCCCCGCGGCCCCCACCGCGACCTCGGGCACGAGCAACGGCGGACACGGGCACACGGCGGCGGCAACAAGCATGCCGATCACTCTACGCGGTGCGAAAACAGGGGCGCGGGGATACTTGCGCGAGCTGGCGGGTGACCATTCAGGGGCGCGGGGAACTGCGCGCCAAGCGCACACCACGTCCGCAAGGTCGCGATCACGTGCAGGTCATTGCCCTGCGTCGCGACCTTGCGGTGGGGTTCCTTCCGCTACGCGCAGTTCCCCGCGCCCCCGGTTTCGCACCCACCAGCCGCAGGCACGGGAGCCGGAACGCCGATCGACGGCAGGCCCAGCATCACGCCGGCCGCCTTCGCAGGCGCAGCCTGTCGCTTCTCCCACGCGTCCCCCGCCCGGGTGCGGCGCACGCCGAGCGCGGGGCCCTCCGCGAGGAGGTGGTGCGGGGCGGCGTAGGTGATCTCGACGGTCACCACGTCGCCGGGGCGCACGCCCCCCTCGGGGCGGGTGAAGTGCACGAGCCGGTTGTCGGGCGCGCGGCCGGAGAGGCGGTCCGTCCGGTCGTCCTTCTTGCCTTCGCCCTCGGCGACCAGGATCTCCAGCTTGCGGCCGACCTGCTTCTTGTTCTCCTCCCAGGAGATCTCCTCCTGGAGGGCGATCAGCCGGTCGTAGCGCTCCTGCACCACGGCCTTGGGGATCTGGTTCTCCATCTCGGCGGCCGGCGTCCCCGGGCGCTTGGAGTACTGGAAGGTGAACGCGTTGGCGAACCGGGCCTCCCGGACGACGTGCAGGGTCTGCTCGAAGTCCTCGTCGGTCTCGCCGGGGAAGCCCACGATGATGTCGGTGGAGATGGCGGCGTCCGGCATCGCGGCGCGCACCTTCTCGATGATGCCGAGGAAGCGTTCCTGCCGGTAGGAGCGTCGCATCGCGCGCAGCACGGTGTCGGAGCCGGACTGGAGCGGCATGTGCAGCTGGTGCATCACGTTCGGCGTCTCGGCCATCGCGGCGATCACGTCGTCGGTGAAGTCCTTCGGGTGCGGCGAGGTGAAGCGGACCCGCTCCAGGCCGTCGATCTCCCCGCACGCCCGCAGCAGCTTGGAGAACGCCTGCCGGTCGCCGAGGTCGGAGCCGTAGGCGTTGACGTTCTGGCCGAGCAGGGTGACCTCGACGACGCCCTCGGCGACCAGCGCCTCGACCTCGGCGAGGATGTCGCCGGGCCGGCGGTCCTCCTCCTTGCCGCGCAGGGCGGGGACGATGCAGAAGGTGCAGGTGTTGTTGCAGCCGACCGAGATGGCGACCCAGGCCGCGTACGCGGACTCGCGCCGGGTGGGCAGGGTGGAGGGGAAGGTCTCCAGCGAGTCGAGGATCTCGACCTGCGCGGTCCGCTCGATCGCGGCGCGTTCGAGCAGGGCGGGCAGGTGGCCGATGTTGTGGGTGCCGAAGACCACGTCGACCCAGGGGGCCTTGCGGACGATGGTCTCGCGGTCCTTCTGGGCGAGGCAGCCGCCGACGGCGATCTGCATGCCGCGGTTGGCCTGCTTGGCGGGGGCGAGCCGACCGAGGTTGCCGTACAGCTTGTTGTCGGCGTTCTCGCGGACCGCGCAGGTGTTGAAGACCACCAGGTCGGGTTCGCCGTCGTCGGCGGCCTTGGCGTACCCGGCCTCCTCCAGCAGCCCGGACAGGCGCTCGGAGTCGTGGACGTTCATCTGGCAGCCGTACGTGACGACCTTGTAAGTTCGCAAGCTCTCCTCCATACCCACAGAGCAAGGGTACGGGCAGCGGAAGGGGCCTCCCGCCGGGCGGTCTCGGCTGGCAGTATCCCTGCATGGCTGCTTCGACCGATCCGCCCAGAACCACCGGTGCCGTGCTGCGTTCCGCGGTGCGCAGTCCGCTGGTGCGCGTGCTGGCGGTGTTGCTGCTGGTGGTGGCCGGTGCGAGTGGGTGGTGGGTGTCCTCGGCGCGGACGGGGTCGGGGCCGCGTGGGGAGGCGGCGTTCGCGACCGGGGTTCCGCGCGGGGTGTACGACCGGTACGGGGTGCTGCTGAAGGACTCGATGCGGTCGGCGATGCCGGGGGTGAAGGTCCGGCTGGACAACTCCGAGGGCTCGTTGGACAACCTGAAGCGGTTGGTGTCGGGCCAGGACGACTTCGCGATCGCCACGGCGGACGCGGTGGCCAGCTTCCTGAAGGACCAGGACCGGCCGAAGCCGGACCTGCGGGCGATCGCCCGGCTGTACGACGACTACATGCAGCTGGTGGTGCCGGCGGATTCGCCGGTGAAGACGGTGTCGGACCTGCGCGGCCTGCGGGTGGGGGTGGGCCAGGACGGGTCGGGCGTGAACCTGGTGACCAAGCGGCTGCTGGAGGCGGCGCACCTGAACCCGGGCACGGACATCCAGCCGAAGAAGCTGGGGGTGGGCGACGCGGCGGACGCGTTGCAGGCGAAGCAGCTGGACGCGTTCTTCTGGTCGGGCGGCCTACCGACGGCGGCGCTGACCGACCTCTCGGAGCACACCCCGATCCGGATCGTGCCGCTGGGCGAACTGTCGGATCCGCTGCACAAGTTGGAGGGCGGCGGGATGGACGCGTACCGGGCGGCGACCATCCCCGCGGACGCCTACCCGCTGGCGGGGCCACCGCACACGCCGGTGCCGACGGTGGCGGTGCCGAACCTGCTGGTGACCCGGGCGAGCATGGACCCGGCACTGGTGGAGGCGCTGACCCGGGTGGTGATCGACAGCCGGGACCGGATCGGCGGCGAGGTGCACGCGGCGCAGCTGGTGGACCTCCGCACCGCGGTGTACACCGATCCGCTGCCGCTGCACGAGGGCGCGAAGCGCTACTACCAGTCGGTCAAACCCTGACGTCAGTTCCACTTCCGGCGCGGCACGGTGAGCAGCACGCTCAGCCCGTTCGGTTCGGCGGTCGCGAAGCCGAGGCTGCCGCCGCCGGCCAGCAGCAGGGTGCGGGCGATGGAGAGGCCGAGGCCGGAGCCGTCGACGTTCTGGTGCCGGGAGGAGCGCCAGAACCGGTCGCCGATCCGGGCGAGTTCCTCCTCGGTGAGGCCGGGTCCGGCGTCGGTGACGGTGGCGGTGACCTCGTCCTTGGTGATGGTCAGGCCGACCCGGACGGTGCTGCCGACGGGGGAGAACTTGAGCGCGTTGTCGAGGACGGCGTCCAGCGCGCTGCCGAAGCCGATCGGGTCGGCCCAGGCGTGCGCCATCGGCGGTCCCTGCCACTGGAGCCGGACCTGGCGCCGGTCGGCGAGCGGCTGCCAGGCGTCGGTCCGGGTGCAGACCAGTTCGGCCAGGTCGACGGGTTCGGGTTCGGGCCGGGAGCCTTCGGCGGTGGCGAGTCCGAGCAGGTCGTCGAGGACTCGGGCGAGCCGGGCGCCCTCCTCGCGGACGGCGGCGAGTTCCTCCTCGCTGCCTTCGGGGAGGTCGAGTCCGATTAGTTCGACCCGGAGCATCAGTGCGGCCAGCGGGTTGCGCAGCTGGTGGGAGGCGTCGGCGACGAAGGCCCGCTGCTGGTCGATGGCGAGCACCACGTGGTCGGCCATGTCGTTGAACGAGCGGGCCAGGCGGCGCAGTTCGGGAGGTCCGCCGCTGGGGGCGACCCGGGCGCCGAGCCGTCCGGTGGCGATGTCGTGGGTGGCCCGGTCGAGGGTACGGACGGGGCGCAGCACCCAGCCGGTGAGGCGCATGGCGAGCAGGATGGCGACGATCATGGCGAGCGCCTCGCCGCCGGCCAGCACCAGCCAGCGGTGCAGGATCCGGGCGCGCAGCGGGCCGGTGGGCGATTCGGTGAGCACCACGGCGACCACGTCGCCGTCGCGGACCACGGGCAGTGCGACGGTGAGGGTGCGGTCGGTGGTCCACGGCCACACCTGGGGCGGGTTGTGGCTGCGCCGGCCGGCCAGTGCCTCCCGGTAGGCCTGGGCGCCGGGGCCTTCCTCGGGGGCGTGCCAGTCGCCGGGGGCGACGGCGACGGCGCTGCCGTCGCGCTGGAAGACGCCGATCCGGGCGCCGTACAGCTCGCGGTAGCGGGCGGCTTCGGTGGTCAGGGCGTGCCGCCGGCCGTCGTCGCCGGGGACGGGCTGCGGGTCGCCCTTGACGGCGCTGGTGCTGGCGCCGCCCTGGGTGGGCAGGTCCTGGGCGAACCGGGCGGCGTCGTCGATCCGGTCGACGACGACCTTGGACTGCTCGGACGAGGCGATCAAGTAGGCCAGCGGCACTCCGAGGGCGGCCAGCACGCAGGCCATCAGGGCGATCAGGATGCCGAGCAGGCGGTTGCGCACGGGTGGTCAGCGCTCCGCGGTGTCGCCGGCGGGCCCGGCCGGGCCCTCGGGGTCGTCGGGGATGAGCCGGTAGCCGACGCCGCGGACGGCCTCGACCAGGCCGGGCAGGCCGAGTTTGGTGCGCAGTGAGCCGATGTGGACTTCCAGGGTGCGGCCGTTGCCCTCCCAGCCGGAGCGCCAGACCTCGCTGAAGATCTGCTCGCGGCGGTAGACCACGCCGGGGCTCTGGGCGAGCAGCGCCAGCAGGTCGAACTCCTTGCGGGTGAGCGGCACGTCGCGTCCGTTGACGCTGACCCGGCGGCGTTCGCGGTCGATCTCGACGCCGCGGGAGGCCAGCGGGCCGTCGAACTCGGGGCCGCTCTCCTCGGCGCCCTTGGGGGTGCCGCGGCGGGCCACCGCGTGGATGCGGGCGAGCAGTTCGCCCATGTCGTACGGCTTGACCACGTAGTCGTCGGCGCCGAGGTTGAGTCCGTGGATGCGGGAGCGGATGTCGGCGCGGGCGGTCACCATGATGACCGGGACGCCGCTGCCGGCCCGGATCCGGCTGCACACCTCGAAGCCGTCGCGGTCGGGCAGTCCGAGGTCGAGCAGCACCACCCGGTAGGGCTCGCTGCCGTCCGGGACGAGCGCGTCCAGCGCTTCGTGGCCGCTGCGGGCGTGCCGGACCTGGAAGCCGTGCCGGCCCAGCACCGCGACCAGAGCGGCGGCGACGCGGTCGTCGTCCTCGACCAGGAGCAGGCGCATCGGGCTCCTTCCTGCGGTGTTCGCCGGTGTGCGTGCGGGCCGCCGTCGGCAGTCGGGCGGCATGGCTCGGTCCGATGTGGAACCGGGCCATCCTGGCATCCACTCCCATCCGGCGTCACCAGGTCAACCGCATCGGCCGGTCCGTTACAGCTCCGGTATTCGACGTGCGGTGACTACCTGGCGTAGCCGAACCGTGATCCTCAAGTTCAGCTCAGATCGGCTGACTGGACGTCGTGTACCTGCCTAAAGTCGCCCCGTTCGGGGGGCCGAGAGCTCCGCCGGCTCCGGCCCCCCAGACATCAGACGGACCATCACCGGCTCTGCGGACCAAGCGAGTTGGCCCCGGGTTCGGAGGACGAGGGAGCGGACGGCGATGACCGAGAACAGTGTCGAGCTGCGCGAAACCGCGCCGTTGGTGGCCCTGCGCGGGGTGAACAAGCACTACGGCGCCCTGCACGTGCTGCAGGACATCGACCTGGAGATCGCCCAGGGTGAGGTCGTGGTGCTGATCGGCCCGTCCGGCTCCGGCAAGTCGACGCTGTGCCGCACCATCAACCGGCTGGAGACCATCGACTCCGGGACGATCGAGGTCGACGGCAAGCCGCTGCCGGCCGAGGGCCGCGAACTGGCCCGGCTGCGTGCCCAGGTGGGCATGGTGTTCCAGTCCTTCAACCTGTTCTCGCACAAGACCGTGCTGGAGAACGTGGTGCTCGCCCAGGTGAAGGTGGGCAAGGTCGCCAAGGCCGAGGCCGAGAAGACGGCCCGCGAGCTGCTGGAGCGGGTGGGCGTCGGCGCCCAGGCCGACAAGTACCCGTCGCAGCTGTCCGGCGGCCAGCAGCAGCGCGTGGCGATCGCCCGCGCGCTGGCGATGAACCCGAAGGTGATGCTCTTCGACGAGCCGACCTCCGCCCTCGACCCGGAGATGGTCAACGAGGTGCTCGAGGTGATGCGTTCGCTCGCCGCGCGGGGCATGACCATGGTCGTGGTCACCCACGAGATGGGCTTCGCCCGCTCCGCGGCCAACCGCGTGCTGTTCATGGCGGACGGCCGGATCGTCGAGGAGAACACCCCCGACGCCTTCTTCACCGCGCCGCGCTCCGACCGTGCCAAGGATTTCCTGTCCAAGATCCTGCAGCACTGAGTCCCGCAGTCGATCAAGCGTCAGTAATCGTCAGTTCGCAGTGGCCCGGAGCCTGCCGTGGCCCCCACCCGAGGAGAAGAACGACCGCATGAAGGCCCGTCGCACTGTTGCCGCCGCCCTGTCCGTTCTCGCCCTGACGGCAGTCGCCGCCTGCGGCAAGGACGGCTCCCCGAGCGAGACCGCCGCCCCCAACGGCTCGGCCGCCCCGCAGCTGCCGACCTACACCGTCAAGACCGACGCCAAGCTGGACGGTTCGCCGGCGTGGACCGAGGCCAAGAAGCGCGGCAAGCTGAAGATCGGCGCCAAGGCCGACCAGCCGTTCCTCGGCTTCGAGGACGTCCAGACCACCAAGCGCAGCGGCTTCGACATCGAGATCGCCAAGATGATCGCCGCCGACCTCGGCTTCTCGGCCGACCAGATCGAGTTCTCCACCATCGCCTCCGCCAACCGTGAGACCGCGATCACCGGCGGCCAGGTCGACTACTACGTCGGCACCTACTCGATCACCCAGACCCGCAAGGACAAGGGTGTCGCGTTCGGCGGCCCGTACTACATCGCCGGACAGTCGCTGCTGGTGAACAAGGACAACACCGAGATCACCGGCGCCGAGTCCACCAAGGGCAAGTCGGTCTGCACCGCCACCGGTTCGACCTCGATCACCAACATCCAGAAGTACGAGGCCAAGGTCGTCCAGTTCGACAACTACTCGCTCTGCGTGGAGAAGCTGCTGACCAAGGAGGTCGACGCGGTCACCACCGACGACTCGATCCTCAAGGGCTACGCCGCGAAGAACCAGGGCAAGCTCAAGGTCGTCGGCACCCCCTTCTCCGAGGAGCGCTACGGCGTCGGCCTGAACAAGGGCGACGCGGTGCTGCAGAAGGCGATCAACGACGCCCTGAAGGCGCACGAGGACAACGGCGACTGGAAGAAGGCGTACGACGCCACCCTCGGCCTGTCCGGCTCCGCCGCGCCGAGCATCCCGGCCCTGGACCCGATCGCCGGCTGACGTCCGGTCAGATCCAACTACTGAGAAAGGAGGGCCGCCGGCATGGGATTGATCTTCGAGAACGGAAACTTCTCGGCATTCGCCGAGGGTTTCCTGCGGACGATCGAACTGAGCGCGCTCAGCGCCCTCTTCGCCCTGATCCTGGGCGTCGTGCTGGCGGCCTTCCGGGTCTCGCCCGTCCCGGTGCTCCGAATATTCGGCACCGCCTGGGTGACGATCTTCCGCAACACCCCGCTGACCCTGCTGTTCTTCGCGGTGACCTTCGTACTGCCGCCGCTGGACGTGCACTTCAGCAGCTTCACGCTCGCGGTGATCGCGCTCAGCGCCTACACCGGCAGCTTCGTCTGCGAGGTACTGCGGGCCGGCATCAACACCGTGCCGATCGGCCAGGCCGAGGCGGCCCGCTCGCTCGGCATGGGCTTCGGCCAGACCCTCCGGCTGGTGGTGCTGCCGCAGGCGGCCCGCTCGGTGATCGCCCCGATGGGTTCGGTGTTCATCGCCCTGCCCCGCAACTCGGCCATCGCCGGCGCCTTCAACGTGCCTGAGCTGTTCAGCTTCCAGAAGGTCCTGTCCGAGGAGGCATACGACATCTTCGCCATCTTCTTCTGGATCGCGCTCGCCTACCTGGCGATCAGCTTCAGCATCAACGCCGTGTTCTCCACCCTGGAGCGTCGTGTGGCGGTGGCCCGATGAGCACCCGCGCCGCCTCCGTCCTGTACGACGTCCCCGGCCCCCGGGCCCGGGTCCGCAACCTGATCCTCGGTCTGCTCGGCCTGGCCGGCATCGCCGGCCTGATCTGGTACGTCGTCGTCCGTCTCTCCGACGCCGGGCAGTTCGACGCCATGCTCTGGTCGCCGTTCGAGTACACGGCCGTCCAGCAGCGCATCCTCGACGGCGCGCTGTCCACCCTGGAGGCCTTCGGCCTGGCCGCGGTCGGCTCGCTGGTCCTCGGCTCGCTGCTCGCCGCCGGCCGGCTCTCCGACCACTTCCCGGTGCGCGTCGCCAGCAATGTGGTGGTCCAGTTCTTCCGGGCCATGCCGCTGGTCATCATGATCTTCGCGCTGTACCGCGCGGCGTTCGGCGCCCAGCCGATGTGGGCGCTGGTGATCGGTCTGACCCTCTACAACGGGGCCGTGCAGGCGGAGATCATCCGCTCCGGCATCAACGCCGTCCCCCGCGGCCAGGCCGAGGCGGCCTACGCCCTGGGCCTGCGCAAGACCCAGGTGATGGGCATCGTGCTGGTGCCGCAGGCCGTCCGCTCGATGCTCCCGGCGATCATCGGTCAGCTGGTGGTCACCCTCAAGGACACCTCGCTCGGCTACATCATCACCTACCCCGAGCTGCTGTGGCAGATGAAGCTCATCGCCTCCAACTCGGACGGCTACCCGTACATCCCGGTGGTCCTGATCGGCACCCCGATCTACATCGCGATGTGCCTCGCCCTCACCGCCCTCGCCCGGTGGATCGAGTCCCGCGGCCGCCGCGGCGCGAGCCGCCGCAGCACAACCGCTGCTTGACGGACACCCAGGTGATCTGTTGCATTGCTCTTCGTGACACCACCTGGGACCTCCCACCCGGCAGCTGACGAAACGGCCGCCGGCACCGCCGGCCAGAAGGCCCCGACATGGATCCAGTGATCATCGTCGGGGCCGGGCCGGTCGGTCTCGCCCTCGCCCTCGCCCTGGCCCGCAGCGAAGTTCCCAGCGTGGTCCTCGACGAGGGCACCGGCGTCTGCCCCGAGAGCCCCCGCACCGTCGTCCTCGGCTCCGACACCGCCGCCTTCCTCGCCCGCATCGGCTACACCCGGGTCGGCTCCGACGCCGCCCGCTGGGACGCCTTCACCGTCTGGCGCCGCCGCGCCGAGGTACTGCGGCTGCCGCTGGACGACGAGCCGGTCCTGCACCTCGCCCAGCACCGCCTCCAGCGCGGCCTGCGCGACGCCGCCACCGCCACCCCGCTGATCCGCCTCCTCCCGCGGCACCGGGTGGTCGAACTCGCCCAGGACCGCGACGGCGTGACGGTCCGCACCACCTCCGCCGACGGCGAGACCAGCTGGCGCGGCAGCCACCTGGTCGGCTGCGACGGTGCCCGCTCCACCGTCCGCAAACTCCTCAAGGTCCGCTTCCCCGGCCGTCCCGCCGTCGACCGGCACGCCGTCGCCACCGTCCGCGTCGACCTGCCCTTCCCCGGCGAGGCCCGGCTGCACCGCGAACCCCCGTGGCGCGGCGACCGCGAAGCCTCCGCCCGCCCGCTGCCCGACGGCGTGTGGCGACTCGACTGGCGGCTGCCCCCCGGCCGGCCCCAGCCCACCGAACCCGTCGACCCGCACGCCACCTGGCCGGGCATCGTCACCGGCGACACCCTGCTCACCCGGGTCACCTCCGCGCTCACCGGCTGGTGCGGCGAACTCCCCCCGCACCAACTGCTCGCCGCCGCCGACCACACCTACCAGCAGCGCCTGGCCGGCCGCTTCCGCACCGGCCGCTGCTTCCTGGCCGGCGACGCCGCCCACCTGCACGGCGCGCTCGGCATGCAGAACCTCGCCGACGGCCTGCGCGACGCCGACAACCTCGCCTGGCGGCTCGCCCTCGCCTGGCACCTGCCGCCCGGCGGCTCCCCCGCCGACAGCGCCCTGCTCGACGGCTACGAGACCGAACGCCGCGGCGCGGTCGGCGCCCGCCTGCGCGCCGTCGACCAGACCATGCCGCTGCTCCGCCCGCTGCGCGGCTGGGCCCAGACCCGGCGCGCGCTGATCTCCGGCTCCTTCCGCAAGAACGCTCCGCTGCTCGCCGACGGCCAGCTCGGCACCGGCCGCTTCGGCGGCGCCCCCGCCTACCCGGCGACACCCTCCGGCGTCGCCGTCCGCCTCCCCGAGCAGCGTGGCACCGGCCGCGGCACCTCACTCACCGAACAGCTCGCCCCGACCGCCCCCGGCGTCCAGGTTCCCGACCTGCCCGTGGTCACCGCCGACGGCACCGCCGACACCCTCCGGGCCCGCCTCGGCACCGCGTTCCTGCTCCTCCTGGTCGCCCCCGGCACCACCGTGTGGTCCGCCGAGCACTGGCTCGGCACCGGCCTGATGCCCCGCCTCACCGAACTGGCCGACGCCCTGCCCGTCCCCACCGAGGTCCTGGTCACCGACGCCTACCCGGGCGCCACCCCCCACACCGTCCTCCTCATCCGCCCCGACGGCCACCTCCTCGGCACCACCCCCGGCCTCCACCCCGAAACCCTCCACACCCTCACCGCGCCCTTCCAGGGCGAGCACCACCAGGGCGAGCACCACCAGGGAGGGCACCACCAGGGGCGCGGGGAACTGCGCGAAGCGGAAGACGCTCAACCGTGAGATCGCGCCGCGGACCATGACTTGCACGTGCTCGCGACCTGGCGGACGGGCTTGCGCTTGTCGCGCCGTTCCCCGCGCCCCGGTTCCGCGCCCACCCGCGCCCTGCCCTCGCTAGCGCGCCACCTCTGTCGCACGACTTTCTCGCACCACCGTGATCCGAATCTGCCCCGGGTACGTCAGTTCCTCCCGCACCTGCCGAGCCACGTCCCGCGCGATCTCCTGAGCGCGCACGTCGTCCACCTTCTCCGGCTGCACCATCACCCGGACTTCCCGCCCGGCCTGCATCGCGTAGACCTTGGTGACGCCGTCGTGCGCCCGGGCGATCTCCTCCAGCCGCTCCAGCCGCCGGACGTACGCCTCCACGGACTCCTTCCGCGCGCCGGGACGCCCGGCCGAGCAGGCGTCCGCGGCCTGGGTGAGCACCGCCTCGACGGTTTTCGCCTCGACCTCGCCGTGGTGGGCCGCTATCGCGTGGACGACCTCCGCCGACTCCCCATGCCGCCGGGCGAATTCCGCGCCGATCAGGGCGTGACTGCCGGCCACCTCGTGGCTGAGTGCCTTGCCGATGTCGTGCAGCAGCGCCGCCCGCCGTACGGGCTCGGGGTCGACGCCGAGTTCGGCGGCCATCATCCCGGCCAGGTGCGCGGACTCCACCAGGTGCCCGAGCACGTTCTGCCCGTAGGAGGTGCGGTACCGCAACGTCCCGAGGGTGCGCACCAGTTCGGGCGCCATCTCGCCGACGGTGCCGATACCGACGGTGAGCAGCGCGTCCTCCCCGGCCCGGATGCACAGCCGTTCGACCTCGCTGCGGCTGCGCTCGTGCGTCTCCTCGATCCGCGCGGGGTGGATCCGCCCGTCGGTGAGCAGCGACTCCAGGGTGAGCCGGGCGCTCTCCCGCCGGACGGGGTCGAAGCAGGAGAGCTGGACCAGCCCGGGGGTGTCGTCGACGATCAGGTTGACGCCGGTGACGGCTTCGAAGGCCCGGATGTTGCGGCCTTCCCGGCCGATCACCCGGCCCTTCATGTCCTCGCTGGGCAGCCGGAGCGTGGTGACCACGGTCTCGGCGGTGTGTTCGGCGGCCAGCCGCTGGACGGACGAGGCGATGATCTCGCGGGCGCGGCCCTCGCCCTCGACGACGGCCTGCCGTTCGATCTCCCGGACGGTCAGCGCGGCTTCCCGGCGGGCCTCGGCCTCGGCGCCGCGGACCACTTCGTCACGGGCCTGGGCGGACGTCAGCCCCGCGGTGCGTTCCAGCAGCAGCCGGCTTTCGGTGTCCCGTTCGGCGAGTTCGCCGCGCACGCGCTCGGACTCGGTGGCGCGGGTGGCGAGTTCGTCCTCGTGCTGGTGCAGGCGGTGGAGTTCGGCGGTCAACCGCTCCTCGCGGCGGTCGAGTTCGGCGCGGCGCTGCCGGAGCATCCGGAAGCCGACGGCCAGCACCAGGCCGAGCGCGACGATCAGTAGGCCCGCAACCAGCAGCAGAGAGGACCCGCTTCCGGTGTTCTGAGCGATCCCCATCCGGCCACTCCCCGTCCTGCGCGCGGCCGCTGAGATGACCTCCGCGATCGTCCAGCCACTGAGTGCGAGGCTAGGCCGAGGTTACGAAACGGTCAAGATGCGATCGAGAATTGGCTCCGATGATCCGATCAGCAGTCATCATGTCCTCCCGCCGAACAGCGCCGAACAGCGCGGAACGGCACCGGCCGAGACTCCGCGCTACCAGTCCTCGCCCTCCTCCGCCGGCTCCGCGTCCAGCGCCTCCCGGACCACCCGGTACGCCAGGCCCTCCGAGTAGCCGCGCCGGGCCAGCACCCCGACCAGCCGGCGCATCCGCACCTCCCAGTCCAGCCCGGCGGTGGAGCGCAACTTCCGTGCCACCAGCGCCCGGGCGGCCTCCGACTCGTCCTCGGCATCGACCTGCAGCAGTGCCTGCTCCGCGGTCTCGCCGGTGACGCCCTTGGTGCGCAACTCCTGGGCCAGCGCCCGCCGGGACAGTCCGCGCACCGCGTGCCGGGACTCCACCCACGCCTCGGCGAAGGCGGCGTCGTCGATCAGCCCGACCTCCTCCAGCCGGGACAGCACCTGCTCCGCGACCTCGTCCGGGATCTCCTTGCGGCGCAGCGCATCGGCCAGCTGCTTGCGGGACTTGGCGGCCCCGGTGAGCAGTCGCAGGCAGATGTCCCGGGCCCGCTCCGCCGGATCCCCCTGCTCGGCGGCAGCCCCCTGCCCACGCCGCTTCCCCCGCGCGCCTGCCTCGCCCGCCGGACGCTCCGGACCCTCCGAACGCTCCGAATCCTTCGAACGCTCGGACTTCGCCCGCCGCTTCGGCCGCGGCCGCTCCCCCGCCGGTGCCGCGACCGGCAGTTCACCCAGCGCGCTGCGCCGCCGACGCCGCCCCCCGGCCAGCTCGGACGCCCGCATCAGCCCGGGCAGCTCCCCCACCGCGGGCGACTCGCCCGAAGGCGGATCTCCCGCCGCAGGCGGCTCTTCGGCGACCGCCGCGAACCAGTCGGGCGGGCCGGAAGGATCGTCGTCCTCCGCGACCGCCGCGAACCAGTCCGGCGGGCCGGATGCGTCGTTCTGCTCGTCCGCCCATACGCCCGCACCGGGCTCGTCCTCGGACGGGCCCGGTGCCGGGTGGTCGGCGTGATGCCGGTGTGTCAACGGTTCAGCCCTTGGCGGCGGCCGCCGTCTTCTTGGCGGCCGCCTTGGCGGGGGCGGCCGCCGCCGGGATCTCCACCGCGGGGGCGTCGCCCTCGCCCTCGGCCGGCTTCGGGCCGATGCCGAGCTTGCCCTTGATCTTGGCTTCGATCTCGTCGGCCAGCTGCGGGTTGTCGCGCAGGAAGTTGCGGGCGTTCTCCTTGCCCTGGCCGAGCTGGTCGCCCTCGTAGGTGTACCAGGCGCCGGACTTCCGGATGAAGCCGTGCTCCACGCCCATGTCGATCAGGCCGCCCTCGCGGCTGATGCCCACGCCGTAGAGGATGTCGAACTCGGCCTGCTTGAACGGCGCGGCGACCTTGTTCTTGACGACCTTGACGCGGGTGCGGTTGCCGACCGCCTCGGTGCCGTCCTTCAGGGTCTCGATGCGCCGGATGTCGAGGCGGACCGAGGCGTAGAACTTCAGCGCCCGGCCACCGGTGGTGGTCTCGGGGGAGCCGAACATCACACCGATCTTCTCGCGCAGCTGGTTGATGAAGATCGCGGTGGTGTTCGACTGGTTCAGCGCACCGGCGATCTTGCGCAGCGCCTGGCTCATCAGACGGGCCTGGAGACCGACGTGCGAGTCGCCCATCTCGCCCTCGATCTCGGCGCGCGGGACCAGCGCGGCCACCGAGTCGATGATCACCAGGTCGATCGCGCCGGAGCGGATCAGCATGTCGGTGATCTCCAGCGCCTGCTCACCGGTGTCCGGCTGGCTGACCAGCAGGGCGTCGGTGTCCACGCCGAGCTTCTTGGCGTACTCGGGGTCGAGCGCGTGCTCGGCATCGACGAAGGCGACGGTGCCGCCGGCCTTCTGGGCGTTGGCGGCCAGGTGCAGGGTCAGGGTGGTCTTGCCGGAGGACTCGGGGCCGTAGATCTCGACCACTCGGCCGCGAGGGATGCCGCCCACGCCCAGCGCCACGTCGAGCGCGGTGGACCCGGTGGAGATCACCTCGACCGGCTCGTTCGCCTTCTCGCCGAGGCGCATCACCGAGCCCTTGCCGAACTGCCGTTCGATCTGGGCGAGTGCGGCCTCCAGGGCCTTCTCGCGATCCGTTCCTGCCATGGCTTCCACCCTCGGGTTCTGTCCGTTGCGCTTCATCGTCATCGACGCTAGCGCGTCCCACCGACAAACGGCCCAGATCGGGCTCGGCCTGTGGAAAACTCTGCGCCGAAGCGTACAAAGAACACACGTTCGAATCCAGTCGAAGGTCACCCGACACACCGCGGCCCCGCCCCCGAACCTTCGGGGACGGGGCCGCGACAGCGCACCGGCCGCTGCTTATCCGTGCTGGCCGGAGTCCGTCGGCGTGCCGCTCTGCTGGCCGGCGAACCGCCAGTCGCCGACGCCCTCGGTGGGCCGCGTCTGCACCCCGTTCACCTGGTACTGGGAGTCCGCGGGGCTGTTCCCGGTCTGCGGCGCGCCACTGGCGCCCTGGCCCGGCTGGCACCCGTCCCCCTTGGCGGGCGCCGGGCCGACGATCGACAGGGTGACCGTGTTCTGCGGCACGCCGGGCGTGCCCGCCCCGTCGAAGACGCTCAGCTGGACGCTCCTCGTCTGCTGCCCAGCAGTCTTCCCGGGCGCCGGGATGCCGGCCAGCGTGTCGCGCTTCTGCCGCGCCCCGTCGACGGTCGAGTACAGGTCGATGATGTCATCGGTGGAGCTCCAGGACTTCTGGACGGACGCCTCCGTCGGCTTCTCGAGCGACGGGTCCGCGGCGTGGCGCTCCTGCCAGATCGCCACCGCCTGCTCATACGCCTTCTCCTTCGGGGCGAGCGGCCAGTGCGACTTCCAGACCTGCCACTTCTTGCCCTCGGTGGTGCCCTCCGTGACCATCTGCCGCTGGGGCTTGAGCGGGTCCCGCCCGTCGGCCTGCGGCTTCGCCGACGCTCCCGCGCAGTCGCCGGCGGCGGCCTGGACCGCCTGCACGTTCGAACCGTTCCCGCCGAAGCCGTACAGGCCCGCGGCCGTGCCGCCGCCCAGCGCCACCACCGAGGCCAGCGTGAGTGCGCCGAGCATCGTGCGGCGCCGGCGCCGGATCCGCCGTCCGCCGTCCAGGATGCCGTCGACCGGCACCGGGCCGATCGTCACGGCCTCCGCTGCCGCCGCGAGCCCCAACTCGACCGGCTGGTCCCCACCGACCTCGGGCATTCCGTTCTCCCCCGCAGTCATACCGCACCTCCCACACGCGTCATGTCCGTCAGTTCCTTCAGCCCCGCGGTCGCCCGCAGTTTCGCTATCCCCTTGGCCGCGTGGCTGCGCACGGCCCCCGTCGAGCAGCCCATGGCGGCGGCCGCCTGGCTGTCGGTCAGGTCTTCCCAGTGCCGGAGCACCACGGCCTCGCGCTGCCGGGGCGGCAGTGCGGCGAGTGCCGTCAGCAGCACCCGGCGCTGGTCGGAGCGGGCGTACCCGTCCTCGGTCCCGGCGGTGTCCGGCACGGCGTCGACGAGCACTTCCGGTGCACGGCGCCGGAAGCGGCGGGCGTGCTGGTTGATCATGATCCGACGCACGTAGCTGTGCGCGTCGTCGGCACGGCGCACCTTCGACCAGGCCGCGCAGGTCCGCTCCGCCGCCGATTGCGCGAGGTCCTCGGCCGCGTGCTGGTCACCGGTCAGCAGGTACGCCGTCCGCAGCAGCCAGGGCCAGGCGCCGACGATGAACGCCCGGAACTCCTCGTCCGGACCGATCTGTTTGTCGCCCATGAACACCTCCTCGCCCATCAAGAGCCCAGCGGTGGGGCAAACCGCTTACTCATGCGACGACCGACCTGCCGGACGTCTCCGGACGGCAGGTCGGTCGTGGTGCGGGGCGCGGGTGGTCAGACCTCGGAGCGGCGCTCCTCCGGCTCCGCACCGGCGTCGGCCGCCCCGCCGCTCACCATCTGCCGCAGTCGCCGCACGGCCTCCCGTCGCCGCTGGCGGCGCTCCTCGCCGCGGTCGATCCGCGGGTCGTCCTCGACCTCGTAGCGCCGCACGTAGGTGCCGACGAAGCCCTGCAGGGTGGCGGCGGCGGGGATGGCGATCAGTGCGCCGACCGCGCCGAGCAGCGCGGCGCCGGCGATCACCGCGCCGAAGGCGACGGCGGGGTGGACGTCGACGGTCTTGGCAGTGATCCGCGGGTGCAGCAGGTAGTTCTCGATCTGCTGGTAGACGATCACGAAGCCGAGCACCCACACGGCGTCCACCGGCTGGCCGGTGAGCGCGACCAGGACGGGCAGCGCGCCCGCCAGGTAGGTGCCGATGGTGGGGACGAACTGCGACATGACGCCGACCCAGACGCTGAGCGCGGCCGCGTACGGCAGTCCGATGATCGTGAAGAACGCCCAGTGCCCGAGGGTGGAGACCAGCGCCAGCACCGCCCGGGAGTACAGGTAGCCGCCGGTCTTGGCGAGCGCGATCTCCCAGGCGCGCAGCACCTCGGCCTGCTTGGTGGGCGGCAGCATCGAGCAGACGGTGCGCCGCACCCGGGGGCCTTCGGCGGTGAAGTAGAAGGTGAACAGGCCGACGGTGAAGGCCTGGAAGAGCCCGCCGACCACGGTGCCGGTGACGCCCCAGACGTTGTCGGCGGCCTGCTGGGCGTACTTCTCGATGGTGCCGGAGTCCTTGAGCACCTGGTGCTGGAGCTGGTCGAGGGACAGCTCGGTGTGGAAGGTGTGGTTGATCCAGTCGATCAGGTCGTGCAGCATCTGCGGCAGCTTCCCCGCGACCTGGGTGACCTGGTCGACCATCAGGGTGCCGAGCGCGGTGAGGAAGCCGGCGACGGCCAGGCCGACGCCGATGAACACCAGGAAGGTGCCGACGCCGCGGCGCACGCCGCGGGCGGCCATCCGGTCGACGGCGGGTTCCATCGCGAGCGACAGGAAGAACGCGACCAGCAGCATCACGAACAGGTTGATCAGCTGGTGGAAGGCCCAGTCGGCGAGCTGGAACAGGCCGACGCCCACCAGTGCGAGCAGCATCGCCTTGGGCAGCCAGCGCGGCATCGCACCGCTGCCGGCGCCGCCGCGGCGCAGCCGGTGGCCGGTGGGGTCGGCGGTGTCGCCGCCGCTCTGTGCGCCCGGCGGGGCGCTCACGGGGAGGTGTTCGTCGGAAAGCTGGTCGGGGGTCTCTGCACTGCTGGCCACCGACCAAGTCTCACCCAACGGCCGGCGAATCGGGTCACCGCAGCTGTGCGGACACTCCCTGGGTGACGCAGACCACTCGCCACACGTCCTTGGCCTCCCAGCCGGCGTCCAGTGCCTGGCGGACGGTGCGGCCGTCGAGTTCGGCCATCACGTGGTCCTGGGCGAAGGACTCCGCGTACGCCTCGCCGAAGTGCAGGTGCATCCGTCGCCAGAATTCGGTCAGCCTCATGCGCCCAGTATCCGGTACCGGCAGGTCAGTGCGGCAGGGCGAGGATGCCGGAGCCGTAGTAGTCGCGGTTCTCGCAGCCGACCGGCAGGGTCTGCACGCAGTTGCCGTCGGCGGCCCGGGTGAGCGCGGCGGTGATCCGGTCGGGGTCCCAGTCGGGGTGTTGGGCGGCGACCACGGCGACGGCGCCGGTGACGTGGGCGGCGGACATCGAGGTGCCGGCCAGGGCGGCGTACTTGCCGCCGGGCCAGTCGGAGATGACGGCGCCGTCGGTGCCGCCGTCCGGGTCGCCGCCGGGTGCGGTGAGGGAGATCCGGCCCCGGCCGTAGTTGCTGTAGGAGGCGGGCAGGCCGTTGCGGTCGACGGCGCCGACGGTGACCACGCCGGGCAGTTCGCCGGGCAGCCGGATGCATTCGGTGCCGAGTTCGCGGTCCTGCGGGGGGCCGCCGGTGCGGTCGTTGGGGCTGCGGTGGTCGGGCCGGGTGGCGGCGAGGTCCTGGGCGTCGTTGCCGGCCGAGGCGACCACCACGGCGCCCTTGCGCTGGGCGTAGGCGACGGCGCGGCCGACGGCGGCGATCAGCGCGGCCTGGTCGGCGTCCTCGGGGCAGTTGTACTTCCACGGGTCGGCGAAGTAGCTGTCGTTGATGGCGCGGGCGCCGTGGTCGGTGGCCCAGAGCATGCCGCAGACGATGTTCTCCGCGTAGTACTGGCCGAGCGGGCCGAGCAGCCGGACGGCGGCGATCCGCACGCCGGGGGCGACGCCGGTGACGCCGTGGCCGTCGCGGGCGGCGCCGACGATGCCGGCGACGTGGGTGCCGTGGCCGCTCTCGTTGATGGCCGGGTCGGGCCGCCAGGCGCCGCTGCGGGAGTCGGGGCGGCCGTCGGCGCACGACGCGGAGGCGGCGGGGTCGACGGCCTCGCGCAGGTCGGGGTGGGTGTCGTCGACGCCCGAGTCGAGCACCGCGACGGTGACCTGGGACAGCTGCTGGGCGGTGGGGACGGCGCCGGTGCGGTCGGCGGAGCGGTCGGCCGGGCGGTCCAGCGGCGGGTGCAGCAGCGCGGCGTGGCCGACGGGGCGTTCGACGGCGCCGATCATGGCGAGGTTCCAGTCGCTGTGCTCGCCCGGGTCGGGGACGGTGGCGGTGCTGTCGTCCTGGGCCTCGATCGCGTCGGTGGTGCCGGCACCCGGTCCGAAGGCGGCGCCGGCCAGCGGCCGGGGCGGGGACGGCACGGGAACGGTGCGGGTGGCGCCGACCGCGGCTATCCCGGGCCGGGCGCGCAGCTTCTCGGCGAACCTGCCGTCGGCGTAGGCGAGCACTGCGCCGATCTGCGGGTAGCCCTGGACGACCTGCCCGCCGGCCGCCCGGACCTGGTCGGCGGCGTGGTCGGCGCCCTGGGCGTCGGCGCGCTCGTCCAGCACCAGGTAGCTGAGGTAGCTGCTGTCGGTGCCGGTGACGTAGGGGACGGCTCCGCCGAGCAGCAGTCCGGAGAGCAGGGTGGCGCCGAGGATGCGGGCGCTGCGGCGCCGTGGGGTGCTGTCGGGGGCCTGGCTCACCTGCTCCATCGCACGCTCCGCTCGTCGGCCGGGCCGGACGCCCGAGGGGTCGGGCGTCCGGTTCCTCACGATATGAGCGATTTATACGATTTGCTGAGCGGGCTGCGGCAGACGGTGACCACCCCCTGACCTGTCAGCGCGTCGGGGCACCATGGGTGCATGGCCACCTCCGTCCCCGCCCCGTCCCCGAACCCACTGGACGGCTTCGCGCCGGCCACCCGGTCCTGGTTCACCGGCGCGTTCGCCGCCCCCACCGAGGCCCAGTCCCGGGCCTGGGCGGCGATCCGGCTGGAGACGGACGTCCTGGTGGTCGCCCCGACCGGCTCCGGCAAGACCCTGGCGGCCTTCCTGTCCGCCCTGGACCGGCTCAGCTCCACCCCGCCCCCGGCCGACCCCAAGCGCCGCTGCCGGGTGCTCTACATCTCCCCGCTGAAGGCCCTCGCGGTGGACGTCGAACGCAACCTGCGCGCCCCGCTGGCGGGCCTGCGGCAGGCCAGCGTCCGGCTCGGCCTGCCCGAGCCCGAGGTGCAGGTCGGCATCCGCTCCGGCGACACCCCCGCCGCCGACCGCCGCAAGTTCGCCACCCACCCGCCGGACATCCTGATCACCACCCCCGAGTCGCTGTTCCTGCTGCTCACCTCCGCCTCCCGGGAGGCGCTGCGCGGCATCGACACGGTGATCCTGGACGAGGTGCACGCGGTGGCCGGCACCAAGCGCGGCGCGCACCTGGCGCTCAGCCTGGAGCGACTGGACGAGCTGCTGGACCGCCCGGCCCGCCGGATCGGCCTGTCCGCCACCGTCCGCCCGGTCGAGGAGGTCGCCCGCTACCTGAGCCCGCAGCGCGGCGCGGCAATCGTCCAGCCCGGCAGCGACAAGCGTTTCGACCTGTCCGTGGTGGTGCCCGTCCCCGACCTCGCCGACCTGCCCGCCACGCCCGCCGAGGAGTCCGACCCGCAGCGGCAAAGCTCGATCTGGCCGCACGTCGAGGAGCGGATCGTCGACCTGGTGCAGGCACACCGCTCGACCATCGTGTTCGCCAACTCCCGCCGCCTCGCCGAGCGGCTGTGCAACCGGCTGAACGAGATCGCCTACGAGCGGGCCACCGGTGCCCCGCTGCCCGAGTCGCACGCCCCCGCCGAGCTGATGGGCGGCTCCGGCGCCGCCGCCGGCGCCCCGCCGCTGCTGGCCCGGGCGCACCACGGCTCGGTGTCCAAGGAGCAGCGCGCCCTGGTCGAGGAGGAGCTGAAGGCCGGCCGGCTGCCCGCCGTGGTCGCCACCTCCAGCCTGGAACTGGGCATCGACATGGGCGCCGTCGACCTGGTGGTGCAGGTCGAGTCACCGCCCTCGGTGGCCTCCGGCCTGCAGCGGGTCGGCCGGGCCGGGCACCAGGTCGGCGCGGTCTCCACCGGCGTGGTCTTCCCCAAGTACCGGGGCGACCTGGTGCAGTCCGCCGTGGTCACCGAACGGATGCGCTCCGGCGGCATCGAGGCCCTGCGGGTGCCCCGCAACCCGCTGGACGTGCTCGCCCAGCAGCTGGTCGCGACGACCGCCCTGGACACCTGGGACGTGGACGAGCTGCTCGCGCTCTGCCGCCGCGCCGCCCCGTTCGCCACCCTCCCGCAGTCCGCGTTCGACGGCGTCCTCGACATGCTGGCCGGCCGCTACCCGTCCGACGCCTTCGCCGAGCTGCGCCCCCGCCTGGTCTGGGACCGCGTCGCCGGCACCGTCACCGGCCGCCCAGGCGCCCAGCGCCTCGCCGTCACCTCCGGCGGCACCATCCCCGACCGCGGCCTGTTCGGCGTCTTCATCGCCGGCGCAGACCCGAAGAAGGGCGGCGGCCGGGTCGGAGAGCTCGACGAGGAGATGGTCTACGAGTCCCGGGTCGGCGACGTGTTCACCCTCGGCACCACCTCCTGGCGGATCGAGGAGATCACCCACGACAAGGTGCTGGTCACCCCCGCCCCCGGCATCCCCGGCCGGCTGCCGTTCTGGAAGGGCGACTCGCTCGGCCGCCCGCTCGAACTCGGCCGCGCCGTGGGCGCGTTCGTCCGCGAGGTCGGCGCGATGGAGCCCGCCGCCGCCACCGCCCGGCTCCGCGAGGCCGGCCTGGACGACTGGGCGTCCGGCAACCTGCTCGCCTACCTCGCCGAACAGCGCGAGTCCTGCGGCCACCTGCCCGACGACCGCACCATCGTGGTGGAACGCTTCCGCGACGAGCTCGGCGACTGGCGCATCATCATCCACTCCCCCTTCGGCGCCCAGGTGCACGCCCCGTGGGCGCTGGCCATCGGCGCCCGCCTGCGGGAGAAGCACGGCCTCGACCCGCAGGTGATGCACGGCGACGACGGCATCGTGCTGCGCCTGCCCGACGCCGACCTGCTGGCCGACTTCCCCTCCGGCATCGCGGCGCCGCCCGCCGACGAGGCCCCGGTCGGCGCCGACGCCGCCGTCTTCGACTCCGGCGACATCGAACAGCTCGTCACCGACCAGGTCGGCGGCTCCGCCCTGTTCGCCGCCCGCTTCCGCGAGTGCGCCGGCCGCGCCCTGCTGCTGCCCCGCCGCAACCCCGGCAAGCGCACCCCGCTCTGGCAGCAGCGCCAGCGCGCCTCCCAACTCCTCGAGGTCGCCGCCGAGTACGGCTCCTTCCCGATCGTGCTGGAAGCCGTCCGCGAATGCCTGCAGGACGTCTTCGACGTCCCCGGCCTGGTCGAGCTGATGCGCGACCTGGAGTCCCGCGCCGTCCGCCTGGTCGAGGTCACCACCCCCGAACCGTCTCCGTTCGCCCGCTCCCTGCTGTTCGGCTACGTCGCCCAGTTCCTGTACGAGGGCGACTCCCCGATCGCCGAACGCCGCGCCGCCGCCCTCTCGCTGGACTCCCGGCTGCTGTCCGAACTGCTCGGCCAGGCCGAACTGCGCGAACTGCTCGACCCGAAGGTGCTCGCCGACCTGGAGGCCGAACTCCAGCGCCGCACCCCCGAGCGCCGGATCAAGGACGCCGAGGGCGTCGCCGACGCCCTGCGCCTGCTCGGCCCGCTCGGCGAGGACGAACTCACCGAACGCGGCGCCGAACCGCTCTGGGCCCTGGAACTCGAAGCCGCCCGCCGGGTCATCCAGGTCCGGATCGGCGGCCACCTGCGCTGGTCCGCCATCGAGGATGCCGGCCGCCTCCGCGACGCCCTCGGCACCCCACTGCCGGTCGGTGTCCCCGAAGCCTTCACCGAGCCCGTCAAGGACCCGCTCGGCGACCTGCTGGCCCGCTACGCCCGCACCCACGGCCCGTTCACCGCCCACGAGGCCGCCGAACGCTTCGGCCTCGGCAGCGCCGTCGTCACCGGCACCCTGCACCGCCTGACCGCCGCCGGCCGCCTGGTCCAGGGCGAGTTCAGGCCCGAAGCCACCGGCACCAGCACCACCCCCGAATGGTGCGACGCCGACGTCCTGCGCCGCCTGCGCCGCCGCTCGCTCGCCGCCCTCCGCCACGAGGTCGAAGCCGTCCCCCCGAAGGCCCTGGCCGCGTTCCTCCCCCAGTGGCAGCACCTCGCCGGGCACCGCCTGCGCGGCGCCGACGGCCTCTACCGGGTCGTCGAACAGCTCCAGGGCACCGCCCTGCCCGCCTCCGCCCTCGAGAAGCTCGTCCTGCCCGCCCGCCTCACCGACTACTCCCCCGGCCTGCTGGACGAACTGATGGCCGCCGGCGAGATCGGCTGGTCCGGCGCGGGCGCACTGCCCGGCAAGGACGGCTGGATCAGCCTCCACCTGCCCGAGAACGCCCACCTGCTGCGCCCCGAACCCCTGCCGCTCACCCCCGGCCCCGTCCACACCGCCCTGCTGGAGGCGCTCACCGGCGGCTACGGCGCGTTCTTCCGGCAGCTCGCCGAACGCGTCCCCGACACCCCGGACGCCGAGATCGTCGAAGCCCTCTGGGACTTGGTCTGGGCCGGCTACGTCACCAACGACACCCTGGCCCCCCTGCGCAACCTGCTCGGCTCCGGCCGCACCGCCGGCGCCACCGCCCACCGGGCGCCCCGCTCCACCCCGCGCGGCCGCTACGGCGGCGCGGGCCGCGGCCTGGCCCGCCCCAGCTCCCGCTCCGGCCCGCCGACGGCCGCCGGCCGCTGGTCCCTGCTGCCGTCCTTCGGCGGCGACCCGACCGTACGGGCCGCCGCCCAGGCCCAGGCCCTGCTGGACCGCCACGGCATCCTCACCCGCGGCACCGTCACCGCCGAACGCGTCCCCGGCGGCTTCGCCGGCGTCTACCGCGTCCTGGCCGCCTACGAGGAACGCGGCAAGGCCCGCCGCGGCTACTTCGTGGAAGGCCTAGGCGGCGCGCAGTTCGCCATGGAGGGCGCCGCGGACCGCCTGCGCTCCGTCAACTCCCGCCTGGAGCGCACCAACGGCGACTGGTCCACGAGCACACCCGCGGAGGCCCCGCAGGCAATCGCACTGGCCGCCGCCGACCCCGCCAACGCGTTCGGCGCGGCGCTGCCCTGGCCGGAACCCCCCGCGGACACCACCGGCGCCCACCGCCCCGCCCGCAAGGCCGGTTCGCTGGTCGCCCTGGTCGACGGCGAGCTGGTCCTCTACCTCGAACGAGGCGGCAAGTCACTGCTCACCTGGTCCACCGACGCCCCGACCGTCACCGCGGCCCTCACCGCCCTGTCCCAACCCCTCACCATCGAACGCGTCAACGGCCACCCCGCCCTCACCAGCCCCCTGGGCCCCCACCTGGAAACGGCCGGATTCCACCCCACACCCAAGGGCTACCGGATTCGGTGAAGCAACCAGGGGAGCGGGGAACTGCGCGACAAGCGCACACCACGTCCGCAAGGTCGCGCTCAAGTGCAAGTCACTCTCCCGCGTCGCGATCTTGCGGTTGGGTGCCTTCCGCTTCGCGCAGTTCCCCGCGCCCCCGGTTTCGCACCCGCTCGCTCTGCTCTCCCCGGTTTCGCAACGTCCGCGCGTGCACCGGAATGAGCCCCGCCCCCCACCAGCCCGCCGCAAGCATGCCGAGGGCGGCACCGCCATCTCTCGCGGTGCCGCCCGTAAGCAGCAGTATCAGACCCAGGCCCACCAGTGCTGTCGCACCCAGCAGCAGCGCTCTGCGCAACGCGGGCATTGCGCCCCTCCTTCACCCGGCGCTCCGCGAGTGCGGAACGGTCGAGGTCCGGTCAGGCCGCCACCACGTCCATCGCCGCCTTGGGCGAGATGGATCCGGACCGGTCGACGCCGGGGGCCGGCAGCGGAACCGGTTCGAGCACCGGCCTCAACAGGTCACCCTCGGAGAGGGTGGCCATCGCCGCAAGTTCGGCGAGCGACAGTTCGTCGCTGACCTCGCGCATGACCTCCGACATCCGCACGTCGAGTGCGTCGCAGATGGCGGAGAGCAACTCGGAGGACGCCTCCTTCTGACCCCGCTCGACCTCGGAGAGGTACCCGAGCGAAACCCTGGCGGCTGCCGACACCTCGCGGAGTGTGCGGCCCTGGCGCTGGCGCTGCCGACGCAGCACATCGCCAAGCAGGCGACGGAGCAGAATCATCGGTGCCTCCCTCCTCGGACTGCGGATCGAGATGTCACGACCCCACCGTACCGCCTTGTCCGTGTCCCGTGCGGGGACCGGGGTCGTGTTCACTCTGGGCTGCAAGGCGTCCCCTCCCCTGTTCTTCCCCTTCCGGGCCGTCGAACCACCCGTGACGGGCAGATGTCCGGCTCCGGACGCCCGGTCGAATCCTGGTCGACGCGGGGGCGGTCCGACCGGGTTCGGCCCGGCCGGAGCATCCGGTGTAACACGTTCCTCCATCGGCTGCTGCGGGTTCACGGGTTTCGGCCCGCCCCGGCCCGGCTGCCGGTGATGGTCAGCCGTTGGCGTCGGGCCCGGTCAGCCGGCGCAGCAGCAGATCGAGCGCGGCGTCCACCGACTGGTGCCGGATTGTGTCACGCCCACCCGACAACCGGAGCGGCAGTGCTTCTGTTCCCCGCGCTCCGGCGAGGCCCACGTACACGGTGCCGACGGGCTGTCCGTCCTGCGGGTCGGGCCCGGCGACGCCGGTGGTGGCCAGGGCCCAGTCGGAGCCGAGCAGGTGCCGTGCCCCCTCGGCCATCTGCCGGGCCACCACGGGGTGGACCGGTCCGTACACGTCCAGCAGGCCTTCGTCGACGCCGAGCACGGACGCCTTCAGGTCGGTGGCGTACGCGGTGACCGAGCCCCGGAACACCGCGGAGGCGCCGGGGACGTCGACCAGGGTGGCGGCCAGCAGGCCGCCGGTGAGCGACTCGGCGACGGCCAGGGTGGCGCCGTCGGCCCCCAGCGCCGCGAGCAGGCGGGCGGCGAGGTCACTCACCGCGGCGCTCCCGGGCGATGCCCTCGCGGCGCAGCCGGACCGCCTGGACCACGTAGTCGAGGCCGGTGCCGACGGTGAGGACGACGGCGATCGCCATCATCACCGCGCGGCCGGTGGCCAGCGGACCGGTGAGCACCAGGACGTACATGCCGACGGCGATGCCCTGGGCGAGGGTCTTGAGCTTCCCGCCGCGGCTGGCCGGGATGACCGCGTAGCGGATCACCCAGAACCGCATCAGGGTGATGCCGAGTTCGCGGGCCAGGATCACGGCGGTGACCCACCAGGGCAGGTCACCGAGGATCGACAGGCCGATCAGGCCGGCGCCCATGATCGCCTTGTCGGCGATCGGGTCGGCGATCCGGCCGAAGTCGGTGATCAGGCCCTTGCTGCGGGCCAGCGCCCCGTCGAACACGTCGGTGATCATGGCGACGGCGAACGCCGCCCAGGCGAACGCCCGCCACTTGGGGTCGTGCCCGCCGTCGGCGAACATCAGCGCCACGAAGACCGGGACCAGCAGCAGCCGGAACATCGTCAGGACATTGGCGATGTTCCACAGGCCGGGCTGCGGCGGCGGGACGGCGGCCGGGGTCGGCCGGGTCTCGGCCGGGGCCCCCGGCCCCTTGGTCATACGTCGGCTCCGAGCTGCGTGATCGCCTCGGCGACCAGGTCGACGCCCTCGGTGCCGACCACGGTGGCCCGGTAGAAATGCCCGATCTCGGCGTCGTCGGCGCCGAGCAGGGTGGTCAGGCCGTCGGTCTCGGGGGCCTGGTGGACGGCGCGGCCCTCGACGACACCGTCCTCGATCGACTCGACCAGCACGGTGACCTCGCTGCCGACGCGCTGTTCGGCGCGCTGCGCGGTGAGTTCCTCGGCGAGCTTGGAGAGCCGGGTGACGCGGTCGTCGACCACGTCCTGGTCGAGCTTGCCGTCGTAGCCGGCGGCCTCGGTGCCGTCCTCGTCGGAGTAGCCGAAGACGCCGATGGCGTCCAGGCCGGCGTGCGTGATGAACCGTTCCAGCTCGGCGAAGTCCTCCTCGGTCTCGCCGGGGAAGCCGACGATGAAGTTGGAGCGGGCGCCGGCCTCGGGGGCCTTGGCGCGGATCGACTCCAGCAGGCCGAGGAACTGCTCGGTGGAGCCGAAGCGGCGCATCCGGCGCAGCACGGCGGGCGCGGAGTGCTGGAAGGACAGGTCGAAGTACGGCATGACCTTGTCGGTTCCGGTCATCACGTCGATCAGGCCGGGGCGCATCTCGGCGGGCTGCAGGTAGCTGACCCGGACCCGCTCGATGCCCTCGACGGCGGCGATCTCGCTGAGCAGGGTCTCCAGCAGCCGGATGTCGCCGAGGTCCTTGCCGTACGAGGTGTTGTTCTCGGAGACCAGCACGACCTCGCGCACGCCCTGCCCGGCCAGCCAGACGGCCTCGTTCAGCACGTCGCTGGGGCGGCGGGAGATGAAGGAGCCGCGGAAGGCGGGGATGGCGCAGAACGAGCAGCGGCGGTCGCAGCCGGAGGCCAGCTTGATCGAGGCGACCGGGGCGTCGTCCAGGCGCTTGCGCAGGGTGCGCGGGCCGGAGGCGGGGGCGAGGCCCTCGGGGAGGTCCTCGGGGGTGCCGTGGCCGGGCAGCGCGACCTCGGCGGCGGCGGCCTGGCGTTCGACGGGGGTGAGCGGGAGCAGCTTGCGGCGGTCGCGGGGCGTGTGGGCCTCGACGTGGCCGCCGGAGAGGATGGTGTTCAGGCGGGTGGAGATGTCGGCGTAGTCGTCGAAGCCGAGGACGCCGTCGGCCTCGGGGAGGGCGTCGGCGAGTTCCTTGCCGTAGCGCTCGGCCATGCAGCCGACGGCGACCACGGCCTGGGTACGGCCGTGGCCCTTGAGGTCGTTGGCTTCGAGCAGGGCGTCGACGGAGTCCTTCTTGGCGGCCTCGACGAACCCGCAGGTGTTGACGACGGCGACATCGGCTTCGCTGGCGTCGTCGACCAGCCGCCAGCCATCGGCCTCCAGTCGCCCGGCGAGTTCCTCGGAGTCGACCTCGTTGCGGGCGCATCCGAGCGTGACCAGGGCGACAGTGCGGGGTTCAGGCATGACGCCAAGATTAACGCGCGCCCCCCGGTGGAGTTCCCCCCGGAGGGCGCGCGATCTGTTCGGGCGGCCGGATCAGCCCGCCTGCGGGTCGCCCGGGGTGTACGTGAGGTGCACCACCTGGCCGTCCTGACCGGCCGGACCGAGGTCCTTGCCGTTGACGAACAGGTGCACGGCCCCGGCGTTGCCGATCACCAGAGTGATCTTCTTCGGGTCGGTGAAGGTCTGGTCCTGGCCGGCTTCCAGGTTGTTGGAGAACAGCGACTTGCCGCTGCTGTCCTTGGCGGTGACCCAGCTCTTGTCCTGCCCGGCGACCAGCTTGACGGTGACCTTGTCGGCGGGGGCGGCGGCGACCGCTCCGGTGCCCGTCTCGGGGGCCGGCGGCTGCGCGGAGGCCTCCAGGGTGGCCGGGGCGGAGACGCCGGACGGCAGCGGGGCGCTGGCCGCGCCGGGGCCGTTGTCGGTGGAGGACGAGGAGCCGACCAGGTTGTAGCCGATCAGCACGACCACCGCGACGATCGCCAGGACCATCGCGGCGGTCCAGTTCGGGCGGCGGTGGTCGGTGACCTTGACCGGCCCGACGTCGAACAGCCGGGCCGCGGGCGCGGCGCCGCCGTGCTCGGCGTCGTAGCGGGCGACCAGCGCCTCGCCGTCCAGGCCGACCTCGCGGGCCAGCAGCCGCAGGTGGCCGCGGGCGTAGAAGGCGCCGCCGCAGCGGTCGAAGTCGTCGGACTCGACGGCGTGCACGATCGGCACCCGGATCCGGGTGCGGGTGCTGACCTGGTCGACCGTCAGGCCGGCGTCGATCCGGGCCCTGGCGAGCAGCCGCCCGATGCTCGGCCCGTCGGCGGCGTGACTCGGCTCCGCAGGCGGCTCTGGGTTGACGGAGGCGAGCGCGGAGGAGCCAAGGGCGGAGCGGCGGGGGAACTTGCCGATGGTCACTGGGCACGCCTTTCGAGCGGAGGCCATCTGCTGAGTAACCAGTCTAGGGGTGCTGCCGTAACGTTTCTCAACCGGAGGGGGCCCGAACGTGCCACAGCCCTGCCACAGAAGTTGACGGGCGGTCACCTCGCTTCCCGGCCACCGGCGACCGCCCGCCGCTCACCCCCTCAGCGTCATCAGGACCCCGTCCAGCTCGTCCGGCTTGACCAGCACGTCGCGGGCCTTGGAGCCCTCGCTGGGGCCGACGATGCCGCGCGACTCCATCAGGTCCATCAGCCGGCCGGCCTTGGCAAAGCCGACCCTCAGCTTGCGCTGGAGCATCGAGGTGGAGCCGAACTGGGTGGTGACGACCAGTTCGACGGCCTGGACCAGCAGGTCGAGGTCGTCGCCGATCTCCTCGTCGATCTCCTTCTTCGGGCCGGAGCCGACCACCACGTCGTCCCGGTAGCGGGCGGCCAGCTGGTCCTTGCAGTGCTGGACGATGCGGGCGATCTCCGCCTCGGTGACGAACGCGCCCTGCATCCGGACCGGCTTGGACGCGCCCATCGGCAGGAACAGCGCGTCGCCCTTGCCGATCAGCTTCTCCGCGCCGGGCTGGTCGAGGATGACCCGGGAGTCGGCCATCGCCGAGGTGGCGAAGGCCAGCCGGGACGGCACGTTGGCCTTGATCAGGCCGGTGACCACGTCCACCGAGGGGCGCTGGGTGGCCAGCACCAGGTGGATGCCGGCGGCGCGGGCGAGCTGGGTGATCCGGACCACCGAGTCCTCGACGTCGCGCGGGGCGACCATCATCAGGTCGGCCAGCTCGTCGACGATCACCAGCAGGTACGGGTAGGGCGTCAGCTCGCGTTCGCTGCCGAGCGGCGGCTGCACCGTGCCGGCCCGCACCGCGGCGTTGAAGTCGTCGACGTGCCGGAAGCCGTAGGCCGCCAGGTCGTCGTAGCGCATGTCCATCTCGCGCACCACCCACTGGAGGGCCTCGGCGGCCTTCTTCGGGTTGGTGATGATCGGCGTGATCAGGTGCGGGATGCCCTCGTAGGCGGTCAGCTCGACCCGCTTGGGATCGACCAGCACCATCTTGACCTCGTCGGGGGTGGCGCGCACCAGCACCGAGGTGATCAGGCAGTTGATGCAGGACGACTTGCCCGCGCCGGTGGCGCCCGCCACCAGCACGTGCGGCATCTTCGCCAGGTTGGCCATCACGGTGTGGCCCTCGACGTCCTTGCCCATGCCGACCACCATCGGGTGGGTGTCCTCGGCGGCGGTGCGCGAGCGCAGCAGGTCGCCGAGGGTGACCATCTCGCGGTCCCGGTTGGGGATCTCCACGCCGACCGCGGACTTGCCGGGGATCGGCGAGATGATCCGCACGTCGGGGGTGGCCACCGCGTAGGCGATGTTCTTCGCCAGCGCGGTGATCCGCTCGACCTTCACCGCCGGGCCGAGCTCGACCTCGTAGCGGGTGACCGTCGGACCGCGGCTGAAGCCGGTGACCCTGGCGTCCACCTTGAACTCGGCGAACACCCCGGTGAGCTGGCTGACGATGTCGTCGTTGACCTGCGAGTGGGCCTTGGCCGGGGCCCCGCGCTCCAGCAGGTCCATCGACGGCAGGGAGTAGGCGATGTCGCCGGACAGCTGGAGCTGTTCCATCCGGACAGGCGCCTCGCCGTGGCCGTCGGGCGCCTCGGACGGCCAGGGCTCCTCCGGGGGAGCGGTGTTGTCCTTCACCTGGCCGACCATGCTGGCCACGGTGGGCGAGCCGGCCACGCCGAACAGCAGCGCGCCGTCCACCAGGTCCGCGGCGGCGCCGGCGGCCAGGTCGCGGGTCTGGTACGGGTCCTTCTCGAACGAGACCGGCACCGGGGCGGACGCCTGGTCCTCGTCGCTCTTGCGGCGACGGCGCCTGCGGGGGGCCTCGTCCTCGATGGTGATCGGCAGCGCGTCGGGGTCGGCATCCTCCGGCGGGGCGGTGGAGTACTCGCGCTCCCCGGTGCCGGGCTCGCCGTCGGCGTCCTCGTACTCGCCGGGCAGCGGCTCGGCGACGCCCAGGCGGACGCCCAGCAGGCGCAGGCGCTGCGGGATGCGGTTGATGGGGGTGGCGGTGACCACCAGCAGCCCGAAGAAGGTGAGCAGCAGCAGCAGCGGGACGGCCAGCGGCGGGCCGGCGGCGGCCATCATCGGGGTGGACACGGCCCAGCCGATCAGGCCGCCGGCCTGCCGGATCCGGGTGGCGCCGGTGCCCATCGCGGGCGCGCCGCAGCCGATGTGCACCAGGCCGAGCACGGCGATCACCAGCGCGGTCAGGCCGATCACTATCCGGCCGTTGGCCTCCGGCAGCTCGGGGTGGCGCATCAGGCGGACCGCGACGGCGCCCAGCAGGAACGGCACCAGCACGTCGAGCCGGCCGAACAGGCCGGAGACCACGGCGGTGGCGGCCTCGCCGAACCACCCCTGCGGGCTGGCCCAGGTGCCGGCCGCGACGACCAGGGTGAGCGCCAGCAGCAGCAGGCCCACGCCGTCCTTGCGGTGCTCGGGGTGCAGGTTGCGGGCGCCGTGCCCGTAGCTGCGGAACACCGCGCCGATCGCGTGCGCCAGGCCCAGCCAGATCCGCCGGACGGCCCGGAAGAGTATCGGCCTGGGCGCGGGCGCCGCGGGTGCGGCGGCGGGCGCCTTCTTGGCCGGGGCCTTCTTCGCCGGAGCCTTCTTGGCAGCGGGCTTCGCGGCGGATTTGGCGGCGGATTTGGCGGGGGCGGCCTTCTTGGCGGCTGTCTTCTTGGCCGGCCCGGGCTTGCTGGTGCGTGCGTCGGCGCTTCCGGGCGTTCGTGTGGCCATGGGTGGCAGCCTACCGGCGCCACCGGGCCCCGGACATGCGCGGGCGCACTTCGGCGGGTTGCACCGTCGACGTACCGTCAGCGGCCAGCGAACCACTCGAACGAGTGACGCTGACAGCCGTTCAGTTCGCGCCGGGGCGCAGCGCGTCCAGGGCCCGGCGCAGGCCGGCCAGTTTGCGCTCCAGGTGGGCGGCGGTCGCGGCGGCGCCGGCGCTGTCGGCGGTGGCGTCGAGCTGCTTGGTGAGCGCCTCGGCCTGTTCCTCGACGGCGGCCAGCCGGGCCGACAGCTCGCCGAGCAGCGCCCCGCCGATGGCCGGTTCCTCGTCCGTCTCCAGTTGCAGGCGCAGCAGCGCGGCCTGCTCCTTGAGCTGGGTGTTCTTCACGTACAGGTCGACGAAGACGGAGACCTTGGCACGCAGCACCCACGGGTCGAAGGGCTTCGAGATGTAGTCGACCGCGCCGGCCGCGTAGCCGCGGAAGGTGTGGTGCGGACCGTGGTTGATCGCGGTCAGGAAGATGATCGGAATGTCCCTGGTCCGCTCGCGGCGCTTGATGTGCGCGGCGGTCTCGAAGCCGTCCATGCCGGGCATCTGAACGTCCAGCAGGATGACCGCGAAATCGTCGGTGAGGAGCGCCTTGAGCGCCTCCTCGCCCGAGGAGGCGCGTACGAGCGTCTGGTCGAGCGCGGAGAGGATCGCCTCCAGGGCGAGCAGGTTCTCCGGACGGTCGTCGACCAGGAGGATCTTCGCCTTCTGCACCAGGACCCGCCCTCCTGCCGGTTGTTTCCCCAGAGCGGGCACCTTCGTGCCGCCCATCACTGCCCCGGTCATGCTAGCCGTACCCCCTTGCCTGCCACAGGCCCGGTGCCGGCCGTCACCGTCCGGTCACTGTTGGCAACGACGGGTGACCTTACCGGGTTCCCGGCCGGGGCCGCCAGCGCGGGCGGCCCCGTCGGGCGGCGGTTACCTGACGGGCAGGTGCTGGCGCATCACCGCCAGCAGGTGATCGGTCTCCACCGGCTTGGTGATGTGGTCGGTGGCGCCCGCCTGGAGGCTCTTCTCGCGGTCGCCCTTCATCGCCTTGGCGGTCAGCGCGATGATCGGCAGCCCGGCGAACCGGGGCATCCGGCGGATCTGCTCGGTGGTCGCGTAGCCGTCCAGCTCCGGCATCATGATGTCCATCAGCACCAGGGCGACGTCCTCGTGCTGTTCGAGCATCTCGATGCCCTCGCGGCCGTTCTCGGCGTACAGCACGGTCAGGCCGTACTGCTCCAGCACGCTGGTGAGGGCGAACACGTTGCGGATGTCGTCGTCGACGATCAGCACCCGCTCGCCGTCGAAGCGAACCTGGGTGCCGGCGCTGGTGCGCACCGGGTCGCCCTGGCGCGGGATGCTCTCCTCGGCCGCGCGCGGGGCTTCCTCGGGGCGGGCGGTGCGGCGGCGTTCCAGGGTGGAGCGGCGGCGTTCCTCGACCAGGCCGCGGGCCTCCTGGGTCCACTGCTCGGCGGGCGTACGGGAGGGCTCCAGGGCGCGCGGGACGGCGCCGCGCTCCAGCGCGACCGGCTCGGGGCCCTCGCTGCGCAGCGGCAGGTAGAGCGTGAAGGTGGAGCCGCCGCCGAGTTCGCTGGCCACGTGGATCTCGCCGCCCAGCAGCCGGGCGATCTCCCGGCTGATGGACAGCCCCAGGCCGGTGCCGCCGTACTTGCGGCTGGTGCCGCCGTCGGCCTGCTTGAACGCCTCGAAGATCTCCCGCAGCTTGTTGCCTGGGATGCCGATGCCGGTGTCGGAGACCGAGAAGGCGATCAGCTGCTCGTCGGGGTCGCCGATGGTGCCGGTCTCCAGCAGTTGCTCGCGCACGTGCTGGGGGGTGTCCGGGCCGGACACCGGGCGGATCATCAGCTCGACCGCGCCGGCGTCGGTGAACTTCACCGCGTTGGAGAGCAGGTTGCGCAGCACCTGCTGGAGGCGCTGCTCGTCGGTGTGCAGGGTGACCGGCAGGTCCGGGGAGACCCGGACCGCGAAGTCCAGGTTCTTCTCGGCGGTGAGCGGCCGGAACGCGGCCTCCACGTAGTCGACCAGCTGGACCAGGGCGATCCGGGCCGGGCGGACGTCCATCTTGCCGGCCTCGACCTTGGACAGGTCGAGGATGTCGTTGATCAGCTGGAGCAGGTCGCTGCCCGCGCCGTGGATGGTCTCGGCGAACTCGACCTGCTTGGCGGACAGGTTGCCCTCGTTGTTGTCGGAGAGCAGCTTGGCCAGGATCAGCAGCGAGTTGAGCGGGGTGCGCAGCTCGTGCGACATGTTGGCGAGGAACTCGCTCTTGTAGCGGGAGGCCAGCGCGAGCTGTTCGGCGCGCTCCTCGAGGATCTGCCGGGCCTCCTCGATCTCGCTGTTCTTGATCTCGATGTCGCGGTTCTGCTGGGCGAGTTGCTCGGCCTTCTCCTGCAACTCCTCGTTGGTGCGCTCCAGTTCCTCCTGGCGGGCCTCCAGCTCGGCCGAACGCATCGACAACTCGGCGGTCAGCCGCTGGGATTCGAGCAGCAGGCCCTCGGTCTTGGTGTTGACCGAGATGGTGTTGACGGTGACGCCGATCTGGTCGGCGATCTGGATCAGGAAGTCCAGCGCGACGGTGGTGAAGCTGGAGAAAGTGGCGAGTTCGATCACGCCGAGCAGCCGGTCCTCGAACAGCACCGGCATCACCACCACATGCGCCGGGGAGGATTCGCCGAGGCCGGAGGAGATCTTCAGGTACCCGGGCGGGGTCTCCTTCAGCACGATCGGCCGCTTCTCCACCGCGGCCTGCCCGATCAGGCCCTCGCCGAGCCGGAACGTGGTGGGCATGGTGCGCCGGTGGTAGCCGTAGGAGCCGATCAGGCGCAGCACGATGTCGTTCTCGTCGTCGTCCTCGGTGACGAGTTCGGCGGTACGCCCGGCGGGCTGGGCGAGGAAGAACGCGCCGTGCTGGGCGGAGACCACCGGGGTGAGCTCGCTCATGATCAGCGAGGCGACGGCGGACAGGTCGCGGCGGCCCTGCAGCAGACCGGACATCCGGGCCAGGTTGGACTTCAGCCAGTCCTGTTCCTTGTTGGTCCGGGTGGTCTCGCGCAGGTTGGCGATCATCTGGTTGATGTTGTCCTTGAGCTCGTCGAGCTCGCCGGACGCGTCCACGTTGATCCGCAGCGACAGGTCGCCCCTGGTGACGGCGGTGGCGACCTGGGCGATCGCGCGCACCTGCCGGGTCAGGTTGTTGGCGAGTTCGTTCACCGACTCGGTCAGGTCCTGCCAGGTTCCGGCCACGCCGGGGACGCGGGCCTGGCCGCCGAGCCGGCCGTCGGTGCCGACCTCGCGGGCGACCCGGGTGACCTCGTCGGCGAACGCGGACAGCTGGTCGACCATGGTGTTGATGCTGGTCTTGAGCTCCAGGATCTCGCCGCGGGCGTCCACGTCGATCTTCTGCGAGAGGTCGCCGCGGGCGACCGCGGTGATGACGAGCGCGATGTTGCGGACCTGGCCGGTGAGGTTGTTGGCCATCAGGTTGACGTTCTCGGTCAGGTCCTTCCAGATGCCGGCCACGCCCGGCACCCCGGCCTGGCCGCCCAGCATGCCGTCGGTGCCCACCTCGCGGGCCACCCGGGTCACTTCGAAGGCGAACGCCGACAGCTGGTCGACCATGGTGTTCAGGGTGTCGGCGAGCGCCGCGACCTCGCCGGCCGCGTCGACGGCGATCTTCTTGGACAGGTCGCCGCGGGCCACCGCGGACGCCACCTCGGCGATGTTTCGCACCTGGGAGGTGAGGTTGGACGCCATCAGGTTGACGTTGTCGGTCAGGTCGCGCCAGATGCCGGAGACACCGGAGACCCGGGCCTGACCGCCCAGCATGCCGTCGGTGCCGACCTCGCGCGCCACTCGGGTGACCTCGTCGGCGAACGCGGACAGCTGCTCGACCATGGTGTTGACGGTGGTGACGAGCTCGCGGATCTCGCCCTTGGCGTCAACGGTGATCTTCTTGGAGACGTCGCCCCGGGCCACCGCGGTGGTCACCTCGGCGATCGAACGCACCTGACTGGTCAGGTTGTTGGCCATCAGGTTGACCGAGTTGGTCAGGTCCTTCCAGGTGCCGGACACCCCGGGCACGCTGGCCTGGCCACCGAGGATGCCCTCGGTGCCGACGTCCCGGGCGACCCGGGTGACCTCGTCCGCGAACGCCGAGAGCTGGTCGACCATGGTGTTGATGGTGTTCTTGAGCTCGAGGATCTCGCCGCGCGCGTCGACCTGGATCTTCTGCGACAGGTCGCCCTTGGCGACCGCGGTGGTGACCTGCGCGATGCCGCGGACCTGCGAGGTGAGGTTGTTCGCCATCGAGTTGACGTTCTCGGTCAGGTCCTTCCAGACACCGGCCACGCCCGGCACCTGCGCCTGACCCCCGAGGATGCCCTCGGTACCGACCGCGCGCGCCACCCGGGTCACCTGCTCGGCGAAGCCCGACAGCTGGTCGACCATGGTGTTGATGGTGTTCTTGAGCTCGAGGATCTCGCCGCGGGCGTCGACCTCGATCTTGCGCGACAGGTCGCCCTTGGCGACCGCGGTGGTCACCTCCGCGATGTTGCGGACCTGCGCGGTCAGGTTGGCGGCCATGAAGTTCACCGAGTCGGTCAGGTCGCGCCACACACCGGCCACGCCCGACACCTGCGCCTGACCGCCCAGGCGGCCCTCGGTACCCACGTCACGGGCCACCGTGGTGACCTGCGCGGCGAAGGAGTTGAGCTGGTCCACCATGGTGTTGACGGTGTTCTTCAGCTCCAGCATCTCGCCGTCGACATCGACGGTGACCTTCCGCGACAGGTCGCCGCGGGCCACCGCGGTGGTCACCTCGGCGATGTTGCGCACCTGCGCGGTCAGCCGGCCGGCCATGGTGTTGACGGAGTCGGCCAGGTCCTTCCAGGAACCGGAGACGCTGCGCACCCGGGCCTGACCGCCGAGCTTGCCCTCGGTGCCGACCTCGATCGCCACCCGGGTCACCTGCTCGGTGAACTCGCTCAGCTGGTCGACCAGCCCGTTCACGGTGCGGCCGACCTTCAGGAACTCGCCGCGCAACGGGTAACTGGCGCCGGTGGTGTGCACCGAGCGCAGCTCCATGGTCTGCGTCAGGTCGCCCTCGGCGATCGAGGACAGCACCCGGCCGACCTCGGCCATCGGCCGGGCCAGATCGTCGATCAGCGCGTTGCAGTTGTCGACGGCCGCCATCCAGGCGCCCTCGCCCACACCGGTCTCCAGGCGCTCGGACAGCCGGCCCTCGCGGCCCACCGCCCGCCGCACCCGGGCCAGTTCACCCGTCAGGTGCTGGTTGCGCTCGGCGACCTCGTTGAACACCGCGGCGATCTCCGCCAGCAGGCCGTCGCCCGGGAAGGTCAGCCGGCGGCGGAAGTTGCCGTCGCGCATCGCGGTCAGCGCAGCCAGCAGCTTGCGCAGCTCCGCGGGCTCCGCGCCGCGCTGACCGGGGCCCTGGCGCCGGCCGCCGGCCCGGGCGGGCGGCGCCGACCGCGTGCCGCGCGCAGCGGCCGTCGTGGTTCCGGACACGTCCTTGGTCGCCGAACTCAACGGGGCCCTCCCAGGTCCTCACTGTCACCGCGGCGGAAGGGCCGGAGAAACGGCCCGTGGATTCCCCGCCGTCCCCTCGACCGTACTGCGGTGGTGACGGCACACGGACCCCCCAGTGTGACAGCACTGGCACCCGGTGTCGGACCGGTTGTGGAGGGTTTTCGCGGGCGACCAGGGGAACGACCGGAGAAAGTCGTGAAGGAAATCACCCCCAGGGGCTTGTTTCAGCTCCCCGCCCCCGCGGGGTACCAACCGGAAAGTAGGGTGGAGGGCCGCACCGGGTCGAGGCGACCCCGCCCTGGCCCGCCGCAGATCCCGCCCCACCCGACGTACCAGCAGCAGAGGAGACGTGGCCGTGGTCACCGCGCGCGCAGCCGCCACCTTCGAACCGGTCGACCGGTCGGCCGCCGCGGCCCGCGGCTTCGTCCGGGACGCCCTGCTCGGGTGGGACCTGCCCGAGGTGGTGGACGACGCCGTGGTGCTGGTCAGCGAACTGGTCACGAACGCCGTGGTGCACGCCGGGACGGCCGCCGAGGTGGCCTGCGTGCGCGAGGAGGAAACCGTCCGGATCGAGGTCAGCGACCGGCACCCCGAACGCGGCCAGACCTCGTTCGCCAACGTGACGCTCAACTCCGACCGGTACGCCGACCCGGACAGCGAGGGCGGCCGCGGCCTGCTCATGTGCTCGGCGCTGTCCAGCAGTTGGGGCATCGAGTACGCGGCCGGCCGGAAGACCGTCTGGTTCCGCCTCGCCCTGCCCCAGCAGCAGCCCGGCACCCGGTACGTGCTGCCCAGCCTGCCCGGCGGCGAACTGCCCGCCGCGGACGGGCCGGTGCGGGTCGCCGTGGTCCAGCTCGACGACCACGGCCGGATCCGGCACTGGAACGCCGACGCCGAATCACTCTTCCAGCTCCCCGCCGACGCCGTGTTCGGCCGCCCCTGGGCCGAACTCGCCGTCTGGCCGCAGACCCCCGGCCTCGGCCTCGGCGACACCCTGCGCCTGGCCCGCTGGGAGGGCAGCTACACGGTGCGCGGCGGCGACGGCGCCGCCCGCGAGGTGTACGGCGCCCACGTCCGGCTGCGCGACAGCGGTGGCGCGCCGATCGTGATGTGCCTGCTGGTGCGCGAGTCCGACCGCGCGGTGCTGCGCACCCCGGGCACCGCCGCCTCCACCGAGGCCGCCACCACCGCCGTCGAACCGCTCGACCTGCTGGTCGGCCCGGTCGCACCCGACGACCTGTCCAGCCTGCTGCAGCGGATCGTCGAACGCGCCCGCGACCTGCTCGACGCGGACGCCGCCTACCTGATGCTCACCAGCGAGGACGAGACCGAGTTCGAACTGCGCGCCGCCACCGGCCTTGCCGGCCCGGCCCGCCGCTTCGCCCGGCTGCCGATCGACGGCGGCGCCGGCCGCTTCGACTCGGCCCGGCTCCCGGCCGTCCACGAGGACCTCGCGGTGCGGCCCGGCGCCGCACCGCTGCTGGCCGGCACCGACCTGCGCTCGCTGATCACCGTCCCGCTGAAGGTCGAGGGCCGCCTCACCGGCTCGCTCGGCGTGGCCGCCGCCCCGCCCGGCCGCTACGACAACGAGGACGCGCTGCGCCTCCAGTTCGCCGCCGACCGCATCGCGCTGGCCCTGGAGAGCGCCCGGCTCGGCGAGCTGGAGCGGCTGCGGCGCGGCTCGCTGTCCTTCCTGGTGGAGGCCTCCGACCTGCTCGCGGGCACCCTCGAGCACGAACAGACGCTCGCCCTGATGGCGCAGATGGCGATCCCCACCCTGGCGTCCTGGTGCGCCGTCTACACCACCGCGGACGCCGCCGCCGGCGCCGACCTCGCCTTCGTCCTGCACGAGGACGAGGACCGGATCGACGCGCTGCGCGCCCTGCTCGACAAGACCCCCGCCCCGGAGGCGGTGTACAGCCCCGGCGCCCGCACCTGGGCCGCACCCGCCGAGACCGCCCACGCGCTGGGCCTGGCCGACAGCCCCGAACTGGCCGGGCTGCTCGGCGAGACGGTGGTGCTGCCGCTGTCCGCCCGCAACCGGGTGATCGGCCTGCTGGTGCTCGGCACCCGGCGCGGCGTCCGGTTCCGCCAGGAGATCCTGGAACTCGGCGAGGACCTCTCCCGCCGGGCCGCCCTGGCGCTCGACAACTCCCGCCTGTACTCGGAGCGCACCGCCATCTCGCAGGCCTTCCAGCGCGCCCTGCTGCCGCCGGAGCTGCCGAAGATCCCCGGCGTCGAGGTCGAGGTGTTCTACCAGGCCGCGGGCGAGGGCAACGAGGTCGGCGGCGACTTCTACGACCTGTTCCCGATCCGCGAGGGCACCTACGGCTTCGCCATCGGCGACGTCTGCGGCACCGGCCCCGAGGCCGCCTCGGTCACCGGCCTGGCCCGCAACTCGCTGCGCCTGCTGGCCCGCGAGGGCCTGAGCGCCCCGCAGGTCCTCACCCGGCTGAACGCGGCCATCCTGGACGAGGGCAGCCGGGCGCGCTTCCTCACCCTGCTGTACGGCGAGCTGACGCCCCGCGAGGACGGCTCCACCGCCCTGTCGCTGGTCTGCGCCGGCCACCCGCTGCCACTGCGGCTGCGCACCGACGGGCAGGTCGACCAGGCCGCCTCGCCGCAGCCGCTGCTCGGGGTGATGGACGAACTCGACCTGACCGCCGAGGAGTTGGTGCTCGCCCCGGGCGAGGTGCTGCTGTGCGTGACGGACGGCGTCACCGAGCGCCGGGAGGGCCGCCGGATGCTCGGTGACGACGGCCTGATCGAGGTCCTGACCGGCTGCGCGGGCCTCACCGCCGGCGCGGTCGCCGCCCGGGTGCACCGCGCGGTGGAGCGCTTCGCACCCGAGCCGCCGTCCGACGACATGGCGATCCTGACCCTGCGCATCCCGACCCAGCGGCTCAACTAGTCACGTTTTGCTCACACTTGCTCGTTCAGCGCGGTTCACAAGGGTACAAATCCCGGAGGCCGGGTAGACCGTAGGCGCCGGGGGATTCCACCCCGGAGGGCATCGACCGGCGGCTCGGCCGCCGGTTCTCTCATTCGCCGCAGCCGCCGCACCCGTCTTCGGTGCGCCCACGACCCGGCACCCGGAACCACCTCGCACACCCACCCTTCACCGCGATCTCGCCATGCCCTGGCGCAGAGTGAAAGGAGCCTCCGGTGAGCAATGACGCCTCCGGGGCGAACGCCCGATCCGCAGACGCGGGTCCTCTCGGTTACCTGGCCCTCGGTCTCACCCTGCTCGCGTACGGCCTGCTCGGCACCGGTGTCCTCAGTGGCACCTCGTCCGGCGGCGCCTCGTCGCTGGCCCACCTGGTCGGCGGGGTGACGCTGTTCGTCGCCGGCCTGTGGCAGTTCCGTGGCGGCGACCGCTTCAGCGGCACCGCGTTCACCGCTCTCGGCGCCTTCTGGGCGACCTGGGCGGCGGCCGGCGGGGCCGGCCGGCACACCGCGGGCCTGTTCCTGCTGCTGTGGGCGCTGCTGGCGCTCACCCTGACCGCCGCCTCCTGGGGCGACGGCCTGCTCGCCCGCGCGGTCTACGGCCTGCTGACGCTGTCCCTGGTGCTCAGCGCCATCGGTGTCCTCAGCGACACCGGCGGCTGGGGCAAGGTCGGCGCCTGGATCGCCGCCCTCTCCGGCCTGGCCGCCTGGTACTGGGCTACCGCCACCCTCACCGGCGGACGCTGGGGCCGGGTGGCACTCCCGGTCAAGTAACCGTCGCAGTCCCCGAGGCCCGGACGCCACCCCCACGGCGCCCGGGCCTCGGCATGTCCGCACCCATCTCCGCTGGTCAACGCCCTTGATGAAACCCTTACTTGACGATTCGTCGGATCGTCAGTTCTATAGTGCTAGGAAGCTAGATAAATGAGGTTGTGGTGATCGAGTTCCACATCGAGCCCCGGTCCGGTGTCGCCCCTTACCTGCAACTGGTCCACCAAGTACGACAGGCCCTCCGACTGGGCCTGCTGCACCAGGGCGACCGGCTGCCGAAGGTCAAGGACGTCGCGGCCAAGGTCGCGATCAACCCCAACACCGTGCTCAAGGCTTACCGCCAACTGGAGAACGAGGGCCTGGTCTCCCCCAAGCCCGGCGTCGGCACCTTCGTCACCGGCACGCTCGGCGACCCCGCCACGTCCGAACACGAGCCGCTGCGGCAGGAGTTGCGCCGCTGGCTGGCCTCGGCCCGGGCCGCCGGACTGGACCCGGAGTCCATCGAGGCCCTCTTCCTCCAGACCTTCCGAAGCACCGTCGAAGAGGAGCGATGACCGCGATCGTCGAAACCCGGGCGCTGACCAAGCGCTACGGCCGCCGCACGGCCCTGGCCGACTGCACCCTGACCGTCCCCGCCGGACGCGTCGTCGGGCTGGTCGGCCCCAACGGCGCCGGCAAGTCCACCCTGCTGCAGCTCACCTGCGGCCTGCTCACCCCCACCAGCGGCACCGTCGAGGTGTTCGGCCGGCCCCCGGCCGCCGACAGCGCCCAACTCGGCCGGGTGGGCTTCGTCGCCCAGGACACCCCCACCTACGCCGCCCTGAGCATCAACGACCACCTGCGCCTGGGCGCCAAGCTCAACCCCCGCTGGGACGCCGCCCTCGCCGACCGCCGCATCCGGCAACTCGGCCTCGACCCCACCCAGCGGGCCGGCCGCCTCTCCGGCGGCCAGCGCGCCCAGCTCGCCCTCACCCTCGCCGTCGCCAAACGGCCCGAACTGCTGCTGCTGGACGAACCGGTGGCCGCCCTCGACCCGCTCGCGCGGCGTGCCTTCCTGCAGAGCCTGATGGAGTTCGTCGCCGAATCCGAGTCGCAGGCCACCGTGGTGCTCTCCTCCCACCTGGTCTCCGACCTGGAACGGGTCTGCGACCACCTGATCGTGCTGGCCGGCTCCCGCATCCAGGCCGACGGCGAGATCGACGACCTGCTCGCCACCCACTTCCGGCTCACCACCGCCCGCCGCGACGCCGACACCCTGCCGGCCGGCATGCGGGTGATCCACGCCGAACACACCGAACGCCAGAGCACCTTCGTGGTCCGCGCCGACGCCGCCGTCGACGACCCGTCCTGGGTGATGGAACCGCTCGGCCTGGAAGACCTCGTCCTCGCCCACCTCGAAACCGCCGCCGACCCCCGACCCGCCCTGGAGCTCCAGCGATGATCTGGCTGACCTGGCGCCAGTTCCGCGCCCAGTTCATGGTGGCCGCCGCCGTACTCGCCGCCGCCACCGCCTTCCTGCTGATGTCCGGCCTGGACCTGCGGGACAAGTACCACGACCTGACGTCCGGCTGCCCCGGCGGCGGCTGCGCCGACGGGAACCAGCTGATCGACACCTACGCCTTCCCCTACTGGACGGGTACGACGCTGGTCATCGTGGTGCCCGCACTCATCGGGGCGTTCTGGGGCGCGCCGCTGATCGCCCGCGAGCTGGAGACCGGCACCCACCGGCTGATCTGGAACCAGGGCATCGGCCGCGGCCGCTGGCTGGCCGTCAAACTGCTGCTGGTCGGCGCCACCGCCGTGATCGTCACCGGGCTGCTCAGCCTGCTGGTGACCTGGTTCTCCGCCCCGCTGGACCACCTCAGCCACGACCGCTTCACCCCGGTACTGTTCTCCGCCCGCGGCATCGTCCCGCTCGGCTACGCCGCGTTCGCCGTCGCCCTCGGCACCTGCCTCGGCCTGTTCCTGCGCCGCACCGTCGCCGCGATGGCCCTCACCCTGGCCGCCTTCGCCGCCGTCCAGGTGCTGGTCCCGCTCGCCGTCCGCCCCCACCTCGAGCAGCCCGTGCACAGCGTGATCGCACTGGACGCCGACGCCCTGAGGTCCACGCGGATGCTCGGCTTCACCGGCGCCCACGGCCCGTCCGCGACCTTCGTGGCCGGCATCGACAAGCCCGGCGCGTGGATGCTCTCCAACAGCTCGCCCGTCCAGGACAGTTCCGGCCGGACCCTCACCCTCGGCACCCAGCCGTGCGCGAACAACAGCCACGACGTCCCGTCCGAGGAATGCCTCGCCCAGGCGAACCTGCACGTCGCCGTCGACTACCAGCCCGCCGACCGCTACTGGCCGTTCCAGTGGATCGAGACCGCGATCTACCTCGCCCTCGCCGCCGCCCTGGCCGCCCTCACCACCTGGGGCCTGCACCGCCGCCTCGGCTGATCAACACACAGGAGCGGCCGAAGCCAACGCAACTGGCTTCGGCCGCCCCCTCACCCTACGACCGACCGAGTCACCGGCTGAACGATCCCGCAATCCACTCCCGCCCCACCGGCCGATTGCTAGGGTCTCCGATCGGAGGCTACGCATGGGCCAGTGGCAGGTGGGCACGGAGACGCTCGCCGCATGCCGTTTTGCGTTCTCGCCGCTGGTCGAGACCGTCGCCACCCTCGGCATCCTCGCCGAGATCCGGCCCGAACCCTGGCGCCGCGCCTGGCTCGCCACCCACCAGCCCGCGTTCCACCAGCACCTCGCCGCCTCGCCCCAGCTCGCCGACTGGCTGGCCGGCCGCCAGGCCGCCTACTGGCCCACCGAGTTCCGGCTCCCACCGCCCGACCCGGACGCCACCCCGCACGAGTTCGACCTCACCGGGCTCGACCTGGCCCCCGCACTCGCCGAACTCCTCGGCTGGACCTGGCAGCACGTCGTCCGCCCCGAATGGCCGGCCCGCCTGCGTGCGCTGCGCGCCGACGCCACCGGCCGCCGCCGCCTCGCCGACCACCACGGCTGGCCCGCCGCCCTCCCCGTGCTCGGACCCAGGCACCGCTGGCTCTCCACCGGCCGGCTCCAACTCACCGTCCCCACCGACGGCCCCCCGGACGCCGAGCTGCTGTTCGTCCCGACCGGCGCCCGCCACGGCTGGATCACCCAGGACGCCACCCGGGTCGCCGTGATCTACCCGATCTCCGCCGCGCCCGTCCCCACCCCGCGCACCCCGCCCGCCAGCCTCGGCCGCCTGCTCGGCAGCGCCCGCGCCGAACTGCTCGCCGGCCTCGACCGCCCGCGCGACACCGTCCAGCTCGCCACCCTCACCGGCCTCAGCCCCGCCGCCGTGGACGACCACCTCACCGTGCTGCTCGACGCCCGCCTGGTCGCCGGCGCCCGCTCCGGCACCGCCGGCCGCTACTACCGCACCGCCCTCGCCGAAGCCCTGCTCTCCGCCCAGCCCGGCTGAGCCCGTCAACCCTCCACCGCGCTGGACTCCCGCTCCTGCTCCTCGGGAAGTACCGCCACCGCCTCCTCCGGCTCCTCGGGCCGGCGCCACCCCGACAGGGCCGCCTGCACCAGGTAGACGGTCAGCAGGATCGCCAGCGCCACCAGCCCGTCCGCCCAGAAGTGGTTGGCCGTCACCACGACCACCCACACCGTCACCAGAGGGTGCAGCACCATCAACCACCGCCACGGCCCGCGGGCGACCGTGATCACCGCCACCGCCGTGATCACGCACCACGCCACGTGCACCGAGGGCATCGCCGACAACTGGTCCGCCACCACCCCCGCGACCGCGTTGCCGTACACCGACTGCCCGTACTGCGCCGCCAGATCCACGAACCCGTTCCCCGGCAGCATCCGCGGCGGCGCCACCGGAATGAACTGGATCAGCAGACACACCGCCGTGGTCGCCACCACCGTGGTCCGCACCCACGCGTACCGCTGACGGTGCCGCAGGAACAGCCACAGCAGCACTATCAGCATCACGCCGAAGTGCATCGTCGCGTAGTAGTAGTTCGCCGCCTGCACCAGCCACGGATGCCCCACCACCGACCGCTGCCAGTCCGCCTCGTCCGGCAGCCCCAGTCCCAGCTCCGTCCGATGGATCCAGTCCGCCCGGTCCAGCGCATGGTCCGTCCCCACCAGCGACAGATGCCCCACCACCTGCCACAGCGCGAACAACGCCAGCAGCGTCCCCGCCTCCCGCAGCACATCCGCCGCGACCCGCCCCCGACGCCACTCCCCCGTACTGGCCCGCCGCGCGGCCACCCGACCGACGGTGAACGCCGCTCCGTACAGCGCCGCGGAGGCCGCGGCCGAGGTTTGCCAGGTCAAGGTCAGGTTCTGCATTTGCGAAGGCTATCCGGAAATTTTCCGGCCGGGAATGCAAAGAAGCCCCCTGACATCCCGTCAGGGGGCTTCTTCTGAAGAATTGTTCGGCGGCGTCCTACTCTCCCACAGGGTCCCCCCTGCAGTACCATCGGCGCTGTGAGGCTTAGCTTCCGGGTTCGGAATGTAAC
>NZ_JBIALQ010000013.1:0-181863 GCF_042873545.1 Kitasatospora sp. NPDC004615 | reverse complement strand
CTGTACGTCGCGGCGGGCATCTCCGGCGCGATCCAGCACCGCGCCGGCATGCAGACCTCGAAGACCATCGTCGCGGTCAACAAGGACCCCGAGGCGCCGATCTTCGAACTCGTCGACTACGGCGTCGTCGGCGACCTGTTCGCCGTCCTGCCCCAGCTCACCGCCGAGGTCAAGGCCCGCAAGGGCTGACCTGTCGAGGCTGAACTGCGGCGCGGCCCCCGGGAGTTGATCCCGGGGGCCGCGCCCTTTTCGGGTGGGGCCGGGTGTCAGCGGCCGGCGAGGGTGCGCACGAAGCGGTTGGCGTCGATGGTGCCGAGGCCGGACGCCAGGTCGTAGCCCTTGACGGCCTTGTAACCGGTCACGCCGTTCCAGGAGTTGTCGCTCTCGGAGACGTCGGTGATGCCGCTCCACTGCGGGGGCAGCGCGGCCATCGCGTACAGGCGCGGGTTGAGCTGGCCGAGGCGGTGCCCGGCGAGCTGGTTGGCGAGCGCCACGATGCCCGAGAAGATCGGGGTGGCCTCGCTGGTGCCGCCGGTCAGGTGCCAGCCGACCCGGGTCGGGTCGTAGGACTCGTACGTCCAGGCGGCGCCGTCCACGGCCGCGCTCATCGAGATGTCCGGGGTGCCGCGGTGGTTGCCGGTCACGTTCGCCACGCCCGCCTGGTACCAGGGGCGGTCGAAGACGCCGGAGGCGCCGCCGCCGGCCGCGCCGTAGTCGTCGTGCCAGACCTTGTCCGGGGCGGTGCGGTTGCCGTTGTTGTCCAGGGTCAGCTGGGTGCCGCCGATCGAGGTGATCAGCGGGTCCGAGGACGGCCAGGAGTTGACCCGGTACGGGTACAGGTCGGTGCCGTTCTCCATCGCGTCGGTGGCGCCGTTGTCGCCGGAGGCGCCCAGGACGGTGACGCCCTTCGCGGCGGCGAACTTGAAGGCGTACCGCAGGCTCTCGATGGACTTGAAGTCGCCCTTGTCGAAGCCCGGGAAGGTGTTCTCGGTGGCGCCGAAGCTCTGCGAGATCACGTCCACGTCGCGGTGCTGCATGATCGACTTCTCGGCGTCCATCATCTCCGGCAGGCCGGTGACGCCCTCGGTCTCCGCGACGCCGGTCTCCACCAGCACGATGTGCGCGTCCGGGGCGACGGCGTGCGCGTACTCGACGTCCAGGGTGGTCTCACCGGCCCAGCCGGTGTGGTCCGGGTTGGACGGGTCGAACACCGGGACGTTGCCCCACTTGACCACCTCGACCTGGGTGTCCGGGATGCCCCACTGCTTGTCGAACACCTCCAGGTCGTGCTGGATGGTCGGCGAGCCGAACGAGTCGACGATCACGATGGTGCGGCCCTTGCCCGTGACGCCCTGCTGGTACAGCGGGTTCAGGTTGTAGGCCTGGCGGTACTGGAGCGGCGAGTAGCAGTGGATGCCGATCTGCGACACGCAGTCCGACGTCGATATCGGCGCGGTCCGGCCGACCGCGTCGATGTGCCCGGCCGAGGCGGGGCGCAGGTGGAAGGCGGCCGGAAGGTGCAGGTCGGCCGCCGTCCGGGCGGTCGCGGTGGCGCCGGTCAGGGCGGTGGCCCCGACGGCGAGCAGCGCGGCGGCACGCAGCGCGTTCGAGCGTCGGGGACCCGCGGTGGCGGGGTGCATGCCCAAGGAGACTCCTCGAAGAGACGGTTCCCGGCCGTACCGGTCGGGGCGACCCCTATCCCACCGGGCCCGGCGGGGCCGGGCCATAGTCCGAGACGGGCGGTCGGGATGGTTCCGATCGGCCACCGGATTCGGTAAAGGAAGTGGAGAGAATCGGTAACGCCCCAGCTCAGCACGGGCGATGACGCGCCGCCAGGCGAACGGCGCCGCAGGTGTACTCCGGCGGCCCCGGCTCGTAGAGTCGGGCGGCATGGGACAGCTGAAGGCACTGGGCGATGTGTACGGGGTGACGGCATGGGGCTGCTGACGGCGCTGGACGGCGGGTACGGCGACCGCGCGGACGCGGTGGTGGTGGACGGGCGGGCGCTGTCCCGGGAGGAACTGCTGGGTGCTGCCGGGGCGGTCGCCGAACGGGTCGCCGGGGCACCCGCGCTGGCCGTGCTCGCCCGGCCCGAGGCGGAGACGGTGGTGGCCGTGGTCGGCGGACTGCTGGCCGGCGTCCCCGTGGTGCCGCTGCCGCCCGACTCCGGGCCGCTGGAACGCGCCCACATCCTGCGCGACAGCGCCGCCACCCTGCTGGCGGGCACCCGGCTGCCCGAGGACACCGAAGGGCTGACGGCCCTTCCGGTCCGGCTCGACGACCGGCCGGGCGGGACGTGGCGGCCCGCCGCCGACGACCCCGACCGGACCGCGTTCGTGCTCTACACCTCCGGCACCACCGGCGCCCCCAAGGGCGCGCTGATCCCGCACCGCGCCGTCGCCGCCGGACTCGACGGACTCGCCGACGCCTGGCAGTGGAACGCCGACGACACCCTCGTCCACGGCCTGCCGCTGTTCCACGTGCACGGCCTGGTGCTCGGCGTGCTCGGCGCACTGCGCACCGGCAGCCGCCTGGTGCACACCGGCCGGCCCACCCCCGCCGGGTATGCCGCCGCCCGCGGCAGCCTCTACTTCGGCGTCCCCACCGTCTGGTCGCGGATCGCCGCCGACACCGGCGCCGCCCGCGAGCTGGCCGCCGCCCGGCTGCTGGTCTCCGGCAGCGCCCCCCTGCCCGTCCCCGTCTTCGAACAGCTGCGGCGGCTCACCGGCCAGGCCCCCGCCGAGCGGTACGGCATGACCGAGACGCTGATCACCGTCGCCACCCGCGCCGACGGCGAACGGCGGCCCGGCGCGGTCGGCGTGCCCCTGCCCGGCGTCCGCACCCGCCTGATCGGCGAGGGCGGGCAGCCGCTGCCGCACGACGGCGAGAGCGTCGGCGACCTCCAGATCCAGGGCCCCACGCTGTTCGACGGGTATCTCGGACGGCCGGAGGCGACGGCCGAGGCGTGGACCGCCGACGGCTGGTTCCACACCGGCGACGTCGCCGTGGTCGAACCCGACGGCTTCCACCGGATCGTCGGCCGCGCCTCCGTCGACCTGATCAAGAGCGGCGGCTACCGGATCGGCGCGGGCGAGGTGGAAGCCGCGCTGCGCGACCACCCCGGCGTCGCGGACGCCGCCGTGGTGGGCGCCCCCGACGAGGACCTCGGGCAGGTGGTGGTCGCGTACGTGGTCGCCGGGCGGACCGACCTGGCGGAGGGCGAGCTGGTCGACTTCGTGGCGCGGCGGCTGTCCGTGCACAAGCGCCCCCGGCGCGTGGTGCTGGTCGACGACCTGCCGCGCAACGCCATGGGCAAGGTGCTGAAGAAGCGGCTGCTCGAACCGGACGCGTAGGGCCTGTCCGGCCGGTCCTTTCAGGGCGGCGGGGAGTGGGTACCACTGGGATGGCGTGGGGGCCCGGGCCCCGCGCTGCCCGGCGGACCGGCCGGGCGGCCACGGAGGGGCAGGGATACTGTGATCGTCTGGGTCAATGGGGCATTCGGTGCGGGCAAGACCACCGCCTGCCGGGAGCTGACCGGGCTGCTGCCCGGAAGCGTGCTGTTCGAGCCGGACACCGTCGGGACGCTGCTGCGCGCCACCCTGCCGCCCGGCCGCCTTGCCGAGGTGACCGACCCGCAGGAGCTGCCCGCGTGGCGGCGACTGGTCGCCGAGACCGCCGCCGCGCTGGCCGAGGAGGCGACCGGCCCCGTACTCGTCCCGATGACGCTGCTGCGCCAGGAACACCGCGACGAGATCTTCGGCTCGCTGGCCGGGCGCGGCCTCCCCGTCCACCACGTCGTCCTCGACCCCGTCGAAACGATTCTGCGGGCCCGGATCGGCACCGGGGACGCGGCTCTTCGGGTGCGCAGCCGGGAGGCGCTGCCCGCGTACCTGATCGCGCGGGGCTGGCTGGCCGGGGACGCACGGATGATCGACAACAGCCTGCTGACACCGCAACAGACCGCCGAGCGGATCGCCGAAGTGGTGCGCAGCGGCGCCGCGCGCTGTCCGATCGTGCGCACCGAGGGCGGGAGCGGAGACACCGTCGCCGCCGCCGTCCTGCTGTTCGACGACCGGGACCGGGTGCTGCTGGTCGACCCCGCGTACAAACCGCACTGGGAGTTCCCCGGCGGCGTCGTCGAACGCGGCGAATCACCGACCGCGGCAGCCGTTCGGGAGGCGGCGGAGGAACTCGGCCTGCGACTGCGCCCCGAGGAACTGCTCCTGCTCGCCGTCGACTGGGAACCCGGGGCGGGCGGCGGCCGCGGCGGCCTGCGGCTGGTCTACGACGGCGGGCGGCTCGGTCCGTCCGAGGTGCTGCGGCTGCGCCTGCCGACCGGGGAGCTCCGGGACTGGCACTTCGCCACACTGCGGGAAGCCGCGGAGATGCTGCCGGCCACTCGGCTGCGCCGGCTCGTTGCCGCGCTGGAGGCGCGCGCGGAAGGCGAGTTGCGGTACCTGGAGGGCGGGCGGCGGGCGGCGACGGGGGCTGCGCCCGCGCGATGAGAGGCCTCGCGGGGCGGCTGCCGGCGGGTTCGGCGGGCGCTCGGGGGGCGGAGGCCGGGACTGCGCGTTGACGGGTCGGGCAGGGGTGGGGGCTGGGAGGATGCGGGCATGCCGTTCACGTTGAGTCATGTCGCGGCCGTGCTGCCCGGGTTGCGGAGTGCCCGTCGGAAGGGGGCGCTGGTGGCGGCCGGGCTGGTGGCCGGGGCGATGGCGCCCGATGTGCCGTTCTTCGCCGAGTCGGTGCTGCCCGGGGTGTACCGGCACGGCGATCTGACGCACCGGTGGTGGGCCGCCGGGACGCTCGATGTGGCGATCGGGGCCGGGCTGGTCGCCGCCTGGTACGGGGCATGGCGGGGCCCGGTCGGCGAGGCCGTTCCCGGGGCGTGGACGGACGTCGTGCCCGAGGGGCGCCCGGCGGCGGGCGAACTCGCGCTCGCCGCCGGGGCGGTGGCGGCCGGCGCGGTCAGCCACCTGGTCTGGGACGCGTTCACCCACCACGGCCGGGCCGGCGTCCGGGTGCTGCCCGTGCTGGAACGGCGGGTCGGCGGCGTTCCGCTGTACACCGGCCTGCAGTACGGGACTTCACTGCTCGGCCTCGCCCTGCTGGCCCGGCACGCCGGGCCCTGGCGCTCCGCCGACCGCCGCACCGCCGGGCTGCTCACCGCCGCGACGCTGCTGGGTGCGATCGAGCGGGTGCGGCGTGGCGAGCGCGGCGTCGTGGACGAGGCGTGCTTCGGTGGCGGCGCGGGGCTGGCGGTCGGGGCGGCGCTGTTGGGTGCGGCGCGGGGCTGCGAGGTGGCGGGCAGGGGCGTGCAAGTACCGTGACTGCGCATGACCGAAGCCGAGATCGAGATCAACGAGGGCCTGGTTCGCGAGCTGCTGCGGGAGCAGCATCCGGATCTTGCCGGGTTGCCCATTCGTGAGGTGGCGGGTGGGTGGGGCAATCAGATGTGGCGGCTCGGGGGTGAGTTGGCGGTTCGGGTGCAGCGGATGGACAGCGGTCCGGAGTCGCAGCTGAAGGAGCGGCGGTGGTTGCCGGGTCTCGCCGCGCGGTTGCCGTTGCCGATTCCGGTGCCTGTGCGGGACGGGGTGCCGTCGGGGCGGTTTCCGAAGATCTGGACCGTCATGACGTGGGTGGAGGGCACGCCGCTGGATCACGGCGTGATTACCCGGGGCGATCACGCGGCTGATGCGCTGGCGGGCTTCCTGAAGGCGTTGCACGTGGCGGCGCCGGCGGAGGCGCCGGGGTCGTCGGACCGTGGGGGGCACCCGGCGGAGTGCACGCAGGGGTTCGAGTACTTCCTGGGGGCGGTGGATCTCGGCGGCCGGTTCGCCGAGGGCGAGGTCCGGGCGGTGTGGGAGGACGCGGTTGCGGCTCCGGGGTGGGACGGGCCGCGGGTGTGGGTGCACGGTGATCTGCATCCGGCGAACGTCGTTGTCGCGGACGGGACGCTGGCGGGCGTCGTCGACTTCGGGGATGTCTTCGCGGGGGATCCGGCCTGGGACCTCGCGGCGGCCTGGCTGTTGCTTCCGGAGGGTGGGGCTTCGCGGTTCTTCGACAGGTACGGGCAGGCGGACGAGGGGTCGGTCCGGCGGGCGCGTGGGCTGGCCGCGATGAAGAGTCTGTTCCTGATGCTGATGGGGCAGAACGGGGATCGCGGCCTGCCCGGCGGGAAGTCGAACTGGGGGCCGGCGGGGCGGGCGGCGCTCGACCGTGTCCTGCGGGGGCTTTGACGCCGGCACAGGTCGATGGACGGGGGCCGAACTGGAGCGGTCCCTCGGCAAGTTGTGAGGTGGGCCGCCGCCCGGGTGGGCCGCCGCCCGGGAGGGTGTCCGGGCGGCGGGGGAGGGGTTATTCGCCGGGCTGGGGGAGGTAGCCGTGGTCGGAGAGGTGGGCGCCGATCATGCGGTACGTCTCGGGGTCGTCGGGGGTGAGGGCGGCGAGGCCGTCGACGTACCGGTTGTACATGCAGAACGCGGCGGCGATCAGCACGGTGTCGTGGATGGTCGCGTCGTCCGCGCCGACGGCCCGGGCGGCGGCGATGTCCTGCTCGGTGACGGACAGTCCGCTCTCGGCGACCTTGCCGGCGAGCTGGAGAAGCGCCCGCATCAGGTCGGAGACGGGGGCGGTGGCCAGGTCGTTCTGGACGGCGTCGACCAGGGCGTAGTCGCCGTCCAGGCGGTGCGCGGCGGTGGCGCCGTGGGCGGCCGCGCAGTAGCGGGTGCAGTTGAGCGAGGAGACGTAGGCGGCGATCAGTTCGCGTTCGCCGACGGACAGCGGGGATTCGCCGCGCAGGATCTGTTCGGCGAGCTCGCTCAGGCGGAGGCCGGACGCGGGGTTGAAGGAGAGCAGGCCCCGGATTCCGGGGTGGGGGGCGGGGAGCTCGATATGCGGCATGGCCCTTACTGAACCGGTTCGGGAGGTCCTTGGCAAGCCCTTGACCTGCGGTTGTGCCGTCACAGCGGGTAGGCGGCGGGCCGGTTGGGGGCGCGTCCTCCGGCCGTCGTCCGGCTGTCTTCCAGCTGCTGTTCGGCCGGTGTTCGGCAAGGGCGGGTCCTGGCCGGAGAGCCGGGTGGGCAGATTAGGATGGGCGACCGTGACTGACACCGGTAGCACCCAGGACCTGGACCCCGTCGAGCCGGTCGCGGCCCTTGCCGACGACGCCGGTGACGGACCGTTGGACGCCGTGGCGGACGAGCCGTCGGAGCCGTCGGACGAGCCGTCGGATTCGTCGGACGAGGCGTTGGACGTTGCGTCGGCGGAGAGCGTGAGCACCGACGCGGAGGCGGACGCCGAGAAGACGGCGCTGCTCGACGAGGTGTGGGACGTGGTCGTGGTCGGCGCCGGACCGGCCGGATCGTCGGCGGCGTACGCGGCCGCGACCCGGGGCCGGCGGGTGCTGCTGCTCGACAAGGCCGAGCACCCCCGTTACAAGACCTGCGGCGGCGGCATCATCGGCCCGTCCCGGGACTCGCTGCCGCCGGACTTCAAGCTCCCGCTGCAGGACCGGATCTCGGCCGTCACCTTCGCGCTGAACGGCAAGTGGACCCGCACCCGGCGCTCGAAGCGGATGCTGTTCGGCGTGGTCAACCGCGACGAGTTCGACCTGCGCCTGGTGCAGGCCGCCGAGCAGGCCGGCGCGGTGCTGCTCACCGGCGTCACCGCGACCGGCGTCGAGCAGCAGGGCGGCGACAGCCGCACCGTGTTCGTGACGCTGGCCGACGGCCGTCGGGTGGAGGCCCGCGCGGTGGTCGGCGCGGACGGCTCCGCCAGCCGGATCGGCCGTCACGTCGGCGTCAGCTTCGACCAGATCGACCTGGGCCTGGAGGCGGAGATCCCCGTCCCCGACGCGGTCTCCCGCGAGTGGGCCGGCCGGATCCACCTGGACTGGGGCCCGCTGCCCGGCTCGTACGGGTGGGTGTTCCCGAAGACCGACTCCGGAACGCTGACGGTCGGCGTGATCTCGGCGCGCGGGCAGGGCGAGCAGACCAAGCAGTACCTGGCGGACTACATCCGGCGGCTCGGCCTGTCCGGGTTCAAGCCGCTGGTGGAGTCCGGGCACCTGACGCGCTGCCGGGCCGAGGACTCGCCGCTGTCCCGCGGCCGGGTGCTGGTGGCCGGCGACGCCGCCGGGCTGCTGGAGCCGTGGACCCGCGAGGGCATCTCGTACGCGCTGCGCTCGGGCCGGCTGGCCGGTGAGTGGGCCGTGCAGGTCGCCGAGGCGAACGGGGCGGCGGACGTGCGGCGGCAGGCGCTCAACTACTCGTTCGCGATCAAGGCGGGCCTGGGCGTGGAGATGCGGGCCGGCAAGATCATGCTGGACTCGTTCGAGAAGCGGCCGCACATGTTCCACCTGGCGGTCTCGCTGATCAACCCGGCCTGGCGGGCGTTCGCGCGGACCACGCAGGGTCACACGACGTTCGCGCAGATCATGCGGGACCACCGGGCGGCGCGGAAGTTGGCGTCGGTCGCGGGACGTTGAGGACACGCGTCCGCAGATTGACGTGGTCCTGGGTCCGCCCGGGGAGGGGAGAGCCCTTCCTCGGGCGGATCTTTCTGTCGGGCGCCTTCCGTTTCGCGCAGTTCCCCGCGCCCCTGGCGGGGCGCGGGGGGTCGGGGACGGGGCGAAGCCTCAGGAAGCGAAGAGGTCGGCGCGGTCCTCGCCGAGGTGGGCCCGCAGGGTAGCCAGGGCGCGCATGCTCTGGGTCTTCACCACGGAGTTGCTGACCCCCACCATCTCGGCGGTGGCTTCGACGGTGTGGTCCTCCCAGTAGCGCAGCAGCACGATCGCCCGGTCCCTGGGGGTGAGCAGCGCGAGAGCGTCGATCAGGGTGAGCCGGATGTCCGCCGAGGCGCCGTGGTGGCCGGTGTCGGGGGCCCGGTCGGGGATCTGATCGACGGCCACCTCGCCGGTGCTGCGCAGGCGCTTGTGGTCGAGCAGGCTGTTGAGCAGGACCTTGCGTGCGTAGCCGAACGGGTCGAGGTCCCGGCGGGTGATCCGCGGCCAGGCGAGGTACATCTTGGTCAGCGTCGTCTGGGTGAGGTCCTGTGCCAGGTGCCAGTCGCGGCACATCAGGTAGGCGATCTGGCGCAGCCTGACCGCCCCGGCCTCGGCGAACGCGGTGAACTCTGCTTCTTTCCGCACCAGTGATGCTCCCCGATCGTGCGTGCGATGGATTCCCGGCAGGGAGTGCGGCCCCGGAGGCCCGGGGCCGCACTGGGGCAGGTCAGCCGATCTGCGGGAGTGCCGGGAAGCGGGCGGCCGCGGCCGCGCCCTGGGCGGGGGTCATCATGTTGTGGAAAGCGGGGTTTCCGGCCAGTTCGGCGGCGGCCTCCTCGGTGAGCGGGACGACCCCGGGCAGGTTCGCCTTGCCGTCCCAGGCCAGGCAGCTGGCCATCTGCACGGTGACGGCGGTGCCGTCGGCGTGGCGGACGGTGACCACGGTGTTCTGGATGCAGTTGTCGTCCACGTGCTGGACCCGGACCTGCTGGCCGTACTTGTCCCGGTGGCAGCCGTCGCTGGTCGAGCACTTGGCGTCGGGGGACGCGGTGCCGACGAAGACCCGCATCATGCCCAGGCCCTTGGGAGTCCGGACGTTGACCTGGGCGAGCGGGACGTCGGCGGCGTACTTGTCGTGCGCCTCGGTGGCGTCATTCGCCGCGTATCCGCTGGTCTCCAGGCCGGCGGGCAGCGAGTCCAGCACCGTCGAGAGCACGGCCGCGCCGCTCACCCGGACCAGGGCGCCGGACGCCGCCGGCGACGGGGTCGAGGCCGCGGAGGCGGCCAGGGCGGGCGCGCCGCCGGCCGCCGGGCCGACCAGCCCGTTCCCGCCACCGGCGCCGTGCAACTGGCCGCCGACCAGCACGGCGACGGCCGCCATCGCCAGCGCCGACCCGGCCACCTGCCCGACCGTCCGCACCCGGCGGGCACGGCGGCCCTTCCTGGTCGCCTCCGCCACCACGTCACCCAGGGGCGGCGGCGTCAGCGCGGTCAGTTCGTCACTCAGGTCCGTACGGAAGTCCTTCATTCTCTGACTCACCTTCTGTCGTCATCTGCGCACGCCGGCCATGCGGACCCGCTCGAACGCGGCTCTGAGCTCTACACGGGTGCGGGGATGCGCGCGGTCACACGAAGGAGCTGCCGTTACCCAACCGTGATGTACCGGAAGGGAGTTGACGACGGGATCCGCCGGTTGTCGGTGCCGGCTGGCAGCATCCTCGGCATGGGACTCGACGTGATGGTGGGGGCGCTGGTCGGCGCCGAGGACGACGTGGCGGAGTGGTTCCGCGCGGAGTGCGTGACGATCCGCGCCGTGCTGGAGCGCGAGGGCCTGCCGACCTGGCAGGAGCCGGAGGCGGGGCCGCGGTTCAGCGACCGCGTGTGGGGGTACTCGGGGCTGCACACGCTGCGCCGCGTCGCGGCCCACCTGGCCGCGAAGGGGCAGCTGCCCGAGCCGCTGGCGGAGGACGAACGCGCCACCGACGACCGGGAGTTGGAGGAGGCGTACTACGACATCCCGGACGACCCGGCCGGCCCGTTCGACCACCTGATCCACCACTCCGACTGCGAGGGCTACTACGTGCCCGTCGACTTCGGGCCGGTGCTGATCGACGAGGAGCTGTCCGGCGGGATGCTCGGGTCCTCGGTGCGGCTGCTGGCGGAGCTGAAGGTGGTGGCCGCTGCGCTCGGTCTGCCCGAGGAGCTCGACCCGCACTCGGACGAGGTCACCGCCGTGCTCGACGGCGAGGACCCGGCGCCCGAGGGCTGGAGGCGCTACGGCACCGAGTCGTTCATCTGCCTCCTGCTGATGCGGGCGGCCCGGCACTCGGTGGAGACCGGCGCGGTCATGGCGTTCTGCTGACGAGGTCTCAGGGCCCGAGGAGCTGTTCGGCGAGCGGGCTGCGCGCGTACAGCACCCGGCGGCCGTGCCGGGCGCGGGTGACCAGGCGGGTGGCGTGCAGGACGGAGAGGTGCTGGCTGACGGCGCCCGGGGTGACGCCCAGCCGGACGGCCAACTCGGTGGTGGCGGTGGGTTCTTGGAGCAGCGTGAGCAGGCGGGCCTTGGGCGTGCCGAGCAGCTGTTCCAGGGCCTGCGGCGCGGGCGGCGGGTCGGCGGGGCCGGTCAGGTTGCCCTGGCCGCGCGCCAGGTAGCTGATCGACGGAGTGAGGTCGGGGCCGATCGCGGTGATCGCGCCGCGCGCGAAGCAGGTCGGCAGCAGGGCCAGGCCGCGCCGGTCCACCACGATGTCCAGGTCGCCGTAGCCCCAGTTCCGGTCGATGGTCAGCACCCCGTCCGTCCAGTGCAGCCGGTGGTCGAGGTCGGCGAACAGGCCGGCCGCGCCGCGTTCGGCCAGCACCCGGGCGCGGTGCACGATGTCGGCGTGCAGCACCGAGCGGGCGCGCGGCCACCAGTTGGGCTCCAGCACCCGCGTCCAGTACTGCTCCAGGGCGTCCGCGATCAGTTGGATCAGCTCCGCCGGGCGGTCGTCGTAGGCGGCCAGCAGCGGCGGTATAGCGCGGTCGTGCGGCAGGAAGGTGATCTCCAACTCGCGCCGCAGCCGGGCCGGTTCGAAGGAGCGGACGACGGCCAGCTCGGCCGCGAAGTCCGGGAACGGGACGCTCGGGCGGGGCGTCATGAAGTCCGGCACGTACTTGTTGCTCGCCACCAGGGCGCGCAGCAGCGGCGCCGCCGGCAGTGCCTCGAAGGCCGGGCGCATCGCCTCGAACGCGGCCCCGTGCGGGTACTGGCCCGGGTGCGTCCACATCCGCAGGCTGAGCACCGTCTCCTGGAGCGGCGAGCAGGTGAAGTACGTGCCGGCCAGATCGGCCAGGCCCAGCCGGAACCGCAACGTCATGGTGTGCCCCCGTCCGGGCCGTGGATTCAGACCCGGGCTAAATCAATACCATGAGCGCTCCGTACCCGGTCTGATCGGATCATGACCGCCACTGAAGTCGCGGCCGACGAGGCCGCGTTGCCCAGCCATGCCCCCAGCCGGTTCGCCCGGCTGCTGCCCCAGGACCCGGTGCTGCGCCGGCTGTCCGTGATCACCCTGATCAACACGGCCGGCAACGGCCTGTCGATGACCCTGTCGGTGCTGTTCTTCACCCGCATCCTCGGGTTCGGGGTCGCGCAGGTCGGCGTGGTGCTGACCGTCGCCGGGGCGTTCGGGCTGGCGGCGGGCATGCCGGCGGGCTGGCTGTCCGACCGGTTCGGGCCCAAGCCCGTGCTGGTGGTGCTGCTGGTGGCGCAGGGGGTGTGCTCGGTCGGGTACGTGCTGGTGCACGACCTGGCGGTGTTCGCGGTGCTGGCCTGCCTGGTGGCCGCCACCGACCGGGGCGGCATGGCAGTGCGCGGCGCGCTGTTCGCCGAGGTGCTGCCGCAGGACGGCCGGGTGGCGGGCCGGGCGTACCTGCGCTCGGTCACCAACATCGGCATCGGGCTGGGCACCGTCGCCGCCGCTGCGGTGCTCCAACTCGACAGCCGGGGCGCGTACTTGACGGCGCTGCTGTTCGACGGCGTGACGTACGGCGTGATCGCGGTGATGTACCTGCTGATGGTGCCCGTCCCGCGGCGCAGCGCCGAGCAGGCCGCGCAGGCGAAGGCCGAGGGCGGGATGCTGGCGGTGCTGCGGGACGGGCGCTACCTGGCGGCGACCGGCCTGAACGCGGTGATCACGCTGCAGTTCGTGATGATCGAGGTCGGCGTGCCGCTGTGGGTGGTGCGGGAGACCGACGCGCCGCGCTGGATGGCGGCCGGCGCGCTGCTGGTCAACACCGTGCTGGTGATCGCCCTTCAGGTGCGGGCCACCCGGGGCACCGAGGAGATCGGCGCGGCCGCCCGGGTCTTCCGGCGCGGCGCGCTGCTGGTGGCCGGCTCCTGCGCGGTGCTGGCGCTGGCCGCGGGCCTGCCCGGCTGGGTGGCGGCGCTGGTGATCTCGGCCGGCGTCGGACTCCAGGCGCTCGGCGAGGTGTACAGCCAGGCCGGTGCGTGGGCGCTGGGCTACGACCTGGCGAAGGAGCACTCGCAGGGCGCCTACCAGGGCGTGTTCAACACCGGCATGTCGGGCGCGATGATGTTCGGCCCGGTGCTGATCACCTCGGTGGTGATCGCCAACGGGACGGTCGGCTGGCTGCTGCTGGGCGCGCTGTTCGCCGCGGCGGGCTTCGGGATGACGCTGGTGGTGCGGCGGCGCTGAGTTCTTTCCGGGGCTGCGGCGGCGCGGGTGACGGTTCGTCGAGGAACGTCACCCGCGCCGTTCGTCGTCCTAGCAGCTCAGGTTGGAGCCGGTCGGGACGCCGAGGATGGCGGAGAAGCTGGTGTAGGCGTTGATCCGGCTCTGCACCTGCGCGGGGTTGCCGCCGTTGCACTCCAGCGAGCCGTTGATGGAGCGGATGGTCTCGCCGAAGCCCTTGCCGTTGACCATGGCGTTGTGCGCGGTCATGGTGCCCGGGCCGTTCTGCGTCATCCAGTACCAGATGCCGGTCTTCCAGGCGACGGCCGCGTCGGTCTGCACCAGGTTCGGGTTGTTCAGCAGGTCGATGCCGAGCGCGTCGCCCGCCGCCTTGTAGTTGAAGTTCCAGCTCAGCTGGATCGGCCCGCGCCCGTAGTAGGCGGCCTGGCCGGCCGGGCAGCCGTAGGGCTGGGTGGTGTCGCAGTAGTGCGGGTAGTTGGCGGTGTTCTGCTCGACGACGTACACCAGCCCGCCGGTCTCGTGGCTGATGTTGGCGAGGAAGGCCGCCGCCTCCTGCTTCTTCACGGTGTCGGAGCCGGTGCCCGCGAACGCCGGGTAGGCGCTCAGCGCCGCGACCAGCCCGCTGTACGTGTAGAACGGGTTCCGGCTCGGGAACATCTGGTTGAACTGGGCCTCGGAGACCACGAACCCGCCCGGGTTGGGCGTCGTCGTGGTCGGGCTCGGGGACGGCGTGTCGGTGGCGCAGTTGGACGGGCTCCAGTACCAGGTGGAGATCGTCGGGTCGTAGCCCGGGTTGTCGTGGGTGGCGACGTAGAACTGGCCGTTGGGCACGTACTTGACCACCGTGCCGGTGGTGTACTGGGTGCCCGCGACCCAGATCTGGAAGGCGCAGACCGTGCCGGTGGGGTTCGGGCTCGGGCTCGCGGTGCCGCCGGTCTGGCTCTGGCTCGGGCTCGGCGTGGTGCCGCCGCCGGTGCCGCAGGCGCCCTGGTCGGCCCAGACTCCGCTGCCGGCGGTGCTCGGGGTCTCGCCCTGGGTCCACCACTTGGCGTTCCAGTTGTGGCCGTTGTACGAGGCGGTCATGCCACCGGTGTACACCTGCGAGGCCGCGTACGGGGTGGCGCAGGCGGTGGCCGCGGTGGAGGAGGCGGGCACCATGACGGCGAGTCCGGTGGCGGCCAGGGCGCCGGTCAGCAGGGCGGCGATCCGGCCGCGGGTGTTGCGCGGGCGGCGGCGGTGAAAGACGGTTCGGGTGGTTCGGATGGGGGACATCGGCCACTCCTTGTGGGGGGAACGAGCGGTGTGCCGAGCACTCAACCCAGGTTGACGGTTAACAGTCAATAGGTCTAGACCTTAAGAGAGTTGAGGGTGTGTACGCACCTGATACTGGCCAGCGGGGGCGCTGTCGTGCCAGGGTGCAGGCGGATACCGTCCGACCCACCCTCAGCCGGAAGGCAGACCAGCCCAGATGACCAGCGAAGCGCCCCTCCTGCGCCGCAGCACCGCCGACGCCGTCGCCACCCTCGAACTCGACTCCCCGCACAACCGCAACGCGCTCTCCACCCGGCTGATGGCCGAACTCACCCAGGGCCTCGCCGACGCCGCCGCCGACCCCGACGTCCGCGCCGTCGTCCTCGGCCACACCGGGCGGGTGTTCTGCGCCGGCGCCGACCTCTCCGAGGCCACCGGCGACGACCCCACCGTCGGACCGCGCGGCCTGGTCGCCCTGCAGCGCGCCATCGTCGACTGCCCCAAGCCCGTCATCGCCCGCCTCGACGGCCACGTCCGGGCCGGCGGACTCGGCCTGGTCGGCGCCTGCGACCTCGCCGTCGCCGGACCCGACTGCACCTTCGCCTTCACCGAGGCCCGCCTCGGCCTCGCCCCCGCCGTCATCTCGCTGCCGCTGCGCCCGAAGCTGGAGCCGCGCGCCGCCGCCCGCTACTACCTCACCGGCGAGACCTTCGACTCCGCCGAGGCCGCCAGGATCGGCCTGGTCACCGAGGCCACCGACGACACCGGCGCCGCGCTGAAGACCATCCTGGACGCGCTGCGGCTGTGCTCGCCGCAGGGCCTCGCGGAGTCCAAGTACCTTGCCAACGCCGCCGTCCGGGAGTCCTTCGAGCGGCACACCGAGGAGCTGGTCGCCCAGTCCGCGCGGCTGTTCGGCTCCGAGGAGGCGCAGGAGGGCATGCGGGCGTTCCTGGAGAAGCGGCCGGCGCGCTGGGTGCGCTGAGCCTTCTGGTCGGGCCGAGTCGGCCGGGTGCGCTGAGCTGGCGGTACGTCGGAAGTTACCGGCCGGTGTGAGTTTGGTCCCGTTGCCCGTCGCGGGCCGCCACCGGCCGATACGGTGAGCGCATGTCGATCGTCCGCGCGCTGCTGGGGTCCGTCCGCGAGAGGTCGCGCCGGGCGGCCGGGCGCGCGGTGCACCGCGGCTGGCGCTGGGTGCAGGACGCCGGCGCCGTCAGCAACCGCAACCCCGGGCCGTACCGGTTCGGGGAGCTCGGTGACGGCACCAAGCTGGCGTTCCCGCTCGGCACGGTGTTCAACGAACAGTGGATCACCATCGGCCCGTTCTCCATCATCGGCGAACGCGTCACCATCTCGGCCGGCTTCCTGCCCGGGCTCGACCTCGGCCCCGAGCCGATCGTCCGGATCGGCGGCGGCTGCGTGATCGGCCGCGGCAGCCACATCGTCGGGCACCAGCAGATCGTGCTCGGTGACGACGTGTGGACCGGCCCGAACGTCTACATCACCGACCAGGCGCACGAGTACCGCGACACCGAACTGCCGATCGGCAAGCAGTGGCCGCGCAACGAGCCCGTCTCGATCGGCGCCGGCTCCTGGATCGGCACCGGCGCGGTGATCCTGCCCGGCGCCCGGCTCGGCCGCAACGTGGTGGTCGCCGCCAACTCCGTGGTCTCCGGCGAGGTCCCCGACTTCGCGGTGGTGGCCGGCGCCCCCGCCCGCCAGGTCCGCACCTGGGACCCGGAAGCCGGCTGGCAGCCCCCCCTCCGCCACGAGGCCCCCCGCCCCGTCCCCGACGGCGTCACCGCCGAACAGCTCCGCGCCCTGGTCGGCTGGGACCTCCGCCTGCCCGGCGAGAGCGCCGCCCCCGAGGCATAACCGTCGGATGTGAACGGGCGGGCCGGGGCCGGGAGCTGACTCCGGTGGGTGGCACGGGCTGCAACGACTGTCACAGGTGGACAACACCGGCAACCGGCAGGGCCGGATCGGTGTGGTGAGTGCTGTCGAGTGGGGCAGGATGCTCCCTCGTGGATCTTGGGTCGCTGCCACGGCAACCAGTACGTGGTGAAGCTCGACCCGAAGGGCGCGCTGCAGAGCGTCGCGCAAGCTCTACAAGCCCTGACCGGAGGCCAATTGACGGGACGGCGGTCCGTGCGCGTGGGGGCGTGCGGGCCGCCTGTCCACTTCTCCCGCAGGTGCGGGCCCAGTACGGTGATGGGTGGCTTCGAGCGGAAGGACGGCCATGCCCGACACCGGTGCCCCAGCGGCATGCCGAGGCCTGATCCTGGACTTCGTGGGCGTGCTGACACCCGACCCGGCGCCGATGCTCCGCCGGTGGAGCCTGAGCCAGGGGCTGGACGCGGACGCCTGGCGCCGGACGCTCACCACCCACCCGGTGGTGAAGGAGCTGTACGCCGAACTCGAGGTCGGCCGGCTGAGCCAGTCCGAGTGGAACCGGCTGACCGCACCGATCCTGGGACTCACCGAGCACGAGAACCTCATGGGCCGGGCCTGGGAACGTGTCTCGCCGGCCACCGAGATGATCGAACTGGCTGCGGCGGCCCGGGAGGCCGGCCGCACCGTGGCGATGCTGTCCAACAGCTTCGGCCTCGACCCGTTCGACCCCTACGCGGCGTGCGGGGTCCGGGACTTGTTCGACGTGACCGTGATCTCCGAACTCGAAGGCCTCGCCAAACCCGACCCCGCCATCTACCGGCTGGTGCTCGACCGGATGGGCCTGCCCGCCGAGAGCTGCGTCTTCGTCGACGACCACCCGGCGAACCTGCCGCCGGCGCAGGAGCTGGGCATCGCCACCGTGCTGGCCGACGGCCGACCGGACACCCTCGCACGGATCTCGGAACTGCTGGGCCTCGCCGCCGCGGCCTGTTAATACGAGAGGGACGGCGGCCGCCCGCTCGTCGAGTTCCCGAGCCGCCGGAACCGACTCCGCGCTGTCCGGCTCAGGCCCCAGGGTGCCCAGCACCCCGTCGTGCGGTGGCGACGGCATGCAGGTTGCGTACGAGGAGAGCAGCCGGGCGGGAACCGTCTTCGAAGATACCCAGGACATTGTTGAGCGTCGGGAACTCTACGATCTGCTCAGGGCCCAGGCATTGTCTTCGGCGACGTCTGAGGCCGTGAGCGACAGAGGGCCCCCTCGTGGGGGCTGTGTCGCGGAGGTGTTCAGCGGCGGCCGAGGGCGTGGAAGGACCAGCCGGCCGTCCGCCAGCGGTTCGCGTCGAGGGTGCCGCGGGCGTCGAGGACGGTGGCTACCGCGATGTGCTTGATGACGTCGGACGGGTTTTGGGCGGCGTACTGGGGCCAGTCGGTCAGGTGGAGCAGCAGGTCGGCGTCGGTGAGGGCGTGGACCGGGTCGTCGGTGCAGGCGAGTTGGGGGTGGGCGCGGCGGGCGTTCTCGAGGGCGGCCGGGTCGTGGATGGTGATTTCGGCGCCGGCTCGCTGGAGGGCGTCGGCGACGGCGAGGGCGGGGGAGTCGCGGGTGTCGTCGGTGCCGGGTTTGAACGAGGCTCCCCAGATGGCGATCCGTCGGCCGGTCACGGTGCCGTCGAGGAGTTCGTGGGCGAGTGCGACGGTGCGTTCGCGGCGGTGCTGGTTGATGGAGGCGACCTCGCGGAGCAGGCCGGTGTCGGTGCCGAGTTCTTCGGCGCGGTGGGTGAATCCGGCGAGATCCTTGGGTAGGCAGCCGCCGCCGTAGCCGAGGCCGGGGCGCATGCCCGCGGGGCCGATCCGGGGGTCGTGGCCGAGGGCGTGGGCCAGGTGGCGGACGTCGGCGCCGGTGTGTTCGCAGAGTTCTGCCATCAGGTTGATGAAGGAGATCTTGGTGGCGAGGAAGGCGTTGGCGGCGCCTTTGATCAGTTCGGCGGTGGGCAGGTCGGTGACGACAAGTGGCGTTCCGGTGGCCAGGATGTCGGCGTGGACGGCGCGGAAGCGGGCTTCGCCGGTGGTGTCGCCGTCCTCGAGGCCGAGGACGATGCGGTCCGGCCGGAGGGTGTCCTGGACGGCGCGGGATTCGCGCAGGAACTCCGGTGACCAGGCCAGGCGGGCCCGGACCCCGTCGCGGAGGTGCTCGTCCAGGAGGTGCCGGAGCTGCGTGGCGGTGCCGACGGGGACGGTGGACCGGCCGATGATCAGTGCGCCGTCGTCGAGCAGGGGGGCCAGGTGGCGGACGGCGGTGCGGAGTTGGGTGAGGTCGTAGGCGCTGCTGCCGGTCTGCTGCGGGGTGCCGACGTCCAGGAAGTGGAGGTCGGCGAAGGCGGCGGCCTCGGTGCAGGAGGTGGTGAAGCGGAGGTTGCCGGCGGCGGTGTGTTTGGTGAGCAGGTCGTTCAGGCCGGGTTCGACGAACGGGGCCCGGCCCTGGTTCAGGGCGGCGACCTTGGCGGGGTCGGTGTCCATGCCGAGGACCTGGTGGCCGAGTTCGGCCAGTGCGGCCGCGTGGGTCGCGCCGAGGTAGCCGCAGCCGATCACGGTGAGCTTCATGGAGGTGTCCTTCCGGGAGGGCGGGACACCAGGCAAGCGCGGTGGCGGCGGGTTCGGGGAGGGCTCGCAAGGGGGCTCACAACTCGCGGAAGCGGCCCACCGTGAGCGGGACGGAACTACCCTCGGTGGATCCGGCGTCGGGTACCGGGTGTACGAACTCCCGTACTTGGCCAGGTGCGACGTCCGCGCCGAGCCGCACTGGACGAAGGGGATGCCGTGGCGTCGACCACCCGCCGGGCCAAGCCGCCCAACGACGCGCTGGCCCGGATGATCGGCGAGTGCGCGGGGGCCAGCAACAAGTCGCTGGCCCACCGGGTGAACCAGCTCGCTCTCGAGGCCGGGATGGCCACCAGCTACACGCACACCTCGGTCGCGAACTGGTGCCGTCGCGGGATGGTCCCCGACTGGCCGGTGCCCAGGCTGCTGGCCCAGGCGATCGGCGAACGGCTCGGCCGGCCCGTGGAGTTGGCGGAGATCGGGATGGCGGGGGCGCAGACACCGGACGTCTCGGTGGGGTTGGATTTCCGGCGAGAGCCCGCCGAGGCCGTCCGCGCCGCCGTCCTGTTCTGGAGTTCCGTGAACCGCCGTGACTTCCTCGCCGGAACGGGCTTCGCCGTCTCCGCGTTCACCACCCCGGTCACCCGCTGGCTGGTCACCCCCGCCGACGAGGACGCGGCGCACCGCGGCCGCGGCCGGGTCGGGGTCGCCGACCTCGCGGAACTGCGGGAGGCCGCCGCCGACGCCCGACGGTGGGACTCCCGGTACGGCGGCGGGAGTTGGAAGGCCAACTCCGTCACCGCCTGCCTGCGGGAACGGGCCGTCCCGCTGCTGAACGGCTCGTTCGATGACCAGGTCGGCCGTCAACTGTTCGCGGTGACGGCCGAGTTGTCCCGGCTGGCCGGCTGGACCGCGTTCGACACCGGGCAGCACGACGCGGCCCAGCGGCACTTCATCCAGGCCCTCCGCCTGGCCCGGGCCGGCGGTGACGTCCAGCTCGGCTGCTACGTCCTCACCACGATGGCGATGCAGACACTGCTGCGGGGCTTCGCCGGCGAGGCCATCGACATGACCCAGGGCGCCTACCAGCGGGCCAAGGGCACGGCCGCCCCCAGGGTGCTGGCGTTCACCAAGCTGATCGAGGCCAGGGCCCATGCCCGCGAGAACGACGCCAAGGCCGCCTCGGCCGCCCTGGCCGCGTCCGAGAACCTGCTCGACCGGGCGCGCGACGGTGCCGAGGAGCCCGACTGGATCGACTTCTACCAGCACGCCCGGCTCTCGGCCGACGCCGTGGAAGTGTTCCGGGACCTGCGCAACCCCCGGGCCGCGCTGGCCTGGAACGACCGGGCCGCCGCCATGCCGACCGGGACGTTCACTCGCTCCGTCGGCATGCGCCTGGCGATCGTCGGGACCGCGCACCTCCAGGCCAGGGACGTCGACCAGGGCCTCGCCCTCGGCCACCGCGCCGTCGACGTCCTCGGCGCGGTGCGATCCGCCCGGGCCCTGGACTACGTCCGCGAGTTCAACGCCGCCCTCGGCCCCTGGCAGCGGGAGCCCGCTGTCAGGGACTTTCTGCGACGGAGCCGCTCCGAGCTGGGTGTGGCGGCCTGATGCGGCGGGCCGTCAGGGGGTGCGGTGGTGGCGGGTTGTGAGGGAGAGGAGGCCGGCGACGGCGGAGGTGGTGGCGACGGTGAGGAGGGCGAGGGGGAGGGAGGTGGCGTCGGCGAGGAAGCCGATGACCGGGGGGCCGAGGAGCATGCCGGCGTAGCCGAGGGTGGATGCGGTGGCGACGCCCTGGGGGCCGGCCGCGGCGCCGGCCCGGGCGATGGCGAGGGGGAAGATGTTGGCCAGGCCGAGGCCGACCAGGACGAAGCCGGCCAGGGCGGCGGGGACGGACGGGGCGAGGGCGGCGGTGGTCATGCCCGCGCCGGCGGCGAGGCCGCCGAAGAGGACGACCCGGGTGGGGCCGAGGCGTTCGGTGAGCCAGGTGCCGGAGAGGCGGCCCGCCGTCATGGCGAAGGCGAAGGCCGCGTAGCCGGCGGCGGCCAGGGCGGCGCTCGCGTGGACGTCGTCGGTGAGGTGGAGGGTGGCCCAGTCGGCGAGTGCGCCCTCGCCGTACGCGTCGCACAGGGCGGTGAGGCCGAGGAGCAGGACGAGCAGGCGAGCACGGCCGAGCTGACGGGAGGGGGAGGCGGAAGGGGCGGAGGCGGGGCGCGGGCGGGCGGCCGGGGCGCGGAGCAGGGCGGTGCCGGCGATGGCGGTGACGGCCAGGCCGAGGGCGCCGGCCAGGGCGAGCGACCAGGCGGTGCTCACGGAGCCGGCGAGCAGGCCGCCGGCTCCGGCGCCGAGCAGTCCGCCGAGGCTGTAGCCGGCGTGGAAGCTCGGCATGACGGGCCGTCGGAGTTCGGTGACCAGGTCGACGGCGGCGCTGTTCATCGCCACGTTGGCGGCGCCGTATCCGGCGCCGAACAGCAGCAGGACGGCGCCGAGGGCGAGCACCGAGTGGGTGTGCGCGGGCAGGGCGACGGCGAGGGAGAGGACACCGAGGGAGGCGACGGTGACGGGGCGGGAGCCGAAGCGCAGGCAGAGCCGGCCGACCAGGGCCATGGTGGCGACCGCGCCGGCCGAGATGCAGAGCAGGGCGAGGCCCAGTGCGCTGTGGGTGGCGGAGACCTGGGCGCGGATGTCGGGGATGCGGACCACCCAGGCGGCGAACAGGAAGCCGTCGACGGCGAAGAAGGCGGTGAGGGCGAGGCGTGCCGCCGACCAGGTCGAGCTGCGGCCGGACGGAGAGCCAAGGGAGGAGGAGCGGGCTTCTGTTTTGTTCAGTAGCGGCACAAAGTCAGAATAGGGGAGTGCCGCACACACCTTCAAGCCCGAACCGGAGCCCCGCCGTGAGCACCCCGCGCCGCACCGCCCCCGACCGCGGCCGTACCCTGCTCGGCCCGGCGCTGCGCCTGATCCACACCGGCCAGGCCCCCACCCGCTCCGCGCTCACCGGCGCCCTCGACGTCACCCGCGCCACCGCAGGCGCGGTCACCGCCGAACTCGAGGCGCTCGGCCTGATCAGCGTCGACTCCCGCCCGGCCGGCGGCGGCCGCGGCCGCCCCTCGCACCGGCTCGCGATCGCCGACCCCGGCCCCGCCGTGCTCGCCGCCCAGCTGCACGCCGACGGCGTCTCCGCCGCGCTCGCGGGCCTCGGCGGCCGGCTGCTGGAGGCCGTCCACCTGCCGCTGCCCGCCGACACCTCGCCCGCCCGTCTGCTCGGTGCGGCCGCCGAGGCGGGCGCGCGGCTCGCCCGGGGCAGCCGCCGCCGGGTCCTCGGCTTCGCCCTCGCGCTGCCCAACCCCGTCACCGAGCCCGACGGCACCGCGTTGGCCGCGCTGCACTTCGACTGGCCGTCCGGCACCCCCGTCGCCGAGCTGTTCGCCGAACAGGTGGCCGGCGCGGACCTCGGGCCGCGCGCCCGTACCGCGCTCCCGACCGCCGTCGCCAATGACGCCAACCTGGCCGCGCTCGCCGAACACCGGCACGGCGCCGGCCAGGGCGCCCGGCACCTGCTGCTGGTCACCTCCGGGCACCGCGGCGTCGGCGGCGCGCTGGTCCTCGACGGCCGCCTGCACACCGGCAGTTCGGGCCTCGCCCTGGAGGTCGGCCACCTCACCGTCGACCCGCTCGGCCGGCCCTGCCCGTGCGGCAACCGCGGCTGCCTGAACGCCGAGACCGACACCGACGCGCTGTTCGCCGCCGCCAAGCGCCGCCCCGACCCGGGCAGGCCGCTGCTCGCGCAGGCCCGCGAACTGGCCCACGACCCGGAGGCCGCCGATGCCGTCGACCACCTGGTGGAGCGCCTCGGCCTGGGCCTGGCCGGGCTGGTCAACATCCTCAACCCCGACCGGATCGTGCTCAGCGGCCTGCACCAGGAGCTGCTGGCGGCCGCCCCCGACCGGCTCGCCGCCGTGGTCGCCGAACGCTGCCTGTGGGGGCGCAGCGGACGGGTGCCGATCGTCCCCGCGCAGGTCGTGCACGCCGGGCTGGTCGGGGCCGCCGAACTCGCCTGGGAGCCCTACCTGGAGGACCCGCAGGCCGTGGCAACCCCCTGAAGGCATCCGGAAACGCGAACGGCGCGGGCTGACGGAGAGTCAACCCGCGCCGTCCGGCGCACTACTGGGACGTCACTTGCCGAAGCGGAGCTTCCAAGGGGCGACGGCCGATTCCAGCTGCACGCCCAGGCTCATCTTCGACATGCCCTCGACCCGCTCCTCGAAGCGGATCGGCACCTCGGCGATGCGCATGCCGCGCTGGACCACGCGGTAGTTCATCTCGACCTGGAACGAGTAGCCGTTGGAACGCACGGACTGCAGGTCGACCTTGCGCAGCGCCTGCGCCTCCCAGGCCTTGAAGCCCGCGGTGGCGTCCTTGACCTTCAGACGCAGGATCGCGTTGACGTAGAAGTTCGCCCAGGCGGACAGCGCCTTGCGGTGCCACGGCCACTCGGACGCGGTGGAGCCGCCGGGGACGTAGCGCGAGCCCAGCACGACGGAGGCGTCGGTGGTGGTGAGCTTCTCCACCATCGCGGGGATCGCGGTGTGCGGGTGCGACAGGTCGGCGTCCATCTGGATCACGATGTCGGCGCCGTTCTCCAGCGCCTGCGTCATGCCCGCGATGTAGGCCCGGCCCAGGCCGTCCTTGTCGGTGCGGTGCAGCACGGTGAGCGTGCCGCCCGACTCGGCGCCCAGCTTGTCCGCGACGTCGCCGGTGCCGTCGGGGGAATTGTCGTCCACTACCAGAACGTGCAGGTTCGGCATGCCGAGCTCGCCCAACCGACCTACCAGGATCGGGAGGTTCTCCCGCTCGTTGTACGTCGGAACAACCACAACAACCTTCGGGTGGGCCTCAGCCATGTTTCTTCTATCCTCGATACGGTTATGAGAGCCGGATGCGGCAGTCTAGCGTTGATCCCCGCACGTACGTTCCGGGGGGCCGGTCCGGCCAGCGCCCGGGAGCCGCACGGGAATCGCGCACGGTGACCGCCTCCGGGAATCGGTGCGCCCGCTCGCCCGTTCACGGGGCATGAGCGACAACACCCAGGCCGATCCCGCCGAACCGCTGCGCTACGCCGCCTTCACCGCCGACCCCGCCGGCGGCAACCCCGCCGGTGTGGTGCTGGACGCCTCCGCGCTGAGCGATGAGCGGCAACTGGCCCTCGCCGCGGAGCTGGGCTACTCCGAGACGGCGTTCCTCACCGAGGTGCCCGACCAGCCGCGCACCCGCACCGTCCGCTACTTCAGTCCGCTGACGGAGGTGCCGTTCTGCGGGCACGCCACCATCGCCGCGGCGGTGGCGCTGGGTGAACGGATCGGCCCCGGCGAGCTGTTGTTCGAGACCAAGGCCGGTCCGGTGCCGGTCGAGGTGGCGCGCACCGGGTCCGGAGAGTTCACGGCGACGTTGACGAGTGTTCCGCCGCACGTCGAGGAGGTCGCCCCGGAGGACGTTCTGGAGGCGCTCGACGCGCTCGGCTGGCAGGCCGAGGAGCTGGATGAGAAGCTGCCGCCGATGATCGCGTACGCCGGCGCCCGGCACCTGGTGCTGGCCGCCGCGACCAGGGCCCGGCTGGCCGACCTCGACTACGACTTCGACGCGCTGGCCGCGCTGATGCGCCGGCTCGACCTGGTGACCCTTCAGCTGGTCTGGGAGCAGGACGCCACCACCTTCCACGTCCGCGACCCGTTCCCGGTCGGCGGCATCGTGGAGGACCCGGCGACCGGCGCGGCCGCCGCCGCGTTCGGCGCCTACCTGCGCCACCTGCGGCAGTTGGGCGCCGCCCGGCTGACGCTGCACCAGGGCGAGGACCTCGGCCGGCCCGGCCTGCTGACCGTCGAACTGGCCGCCGGGGACACCCGGGTGCGGGTCACCGGCCGGGCGGTGCGCATCCCCTGAAAGTCCCTCGCCCCGGCGGTGGTTCAGCCGGCGTCGGGGCCGAGGTGGGTGCGGGCCAGGTCGAGCAGCGGCGGGCCGTAGTCCGGGTGCGCGAGGGCGTGCGCGAACTGGGCGAGCAGATAGGCGTGCGGGTTGCCGGTGTCGTACCAGCGGCCCTCGATGACCTGGCCGTACACGGCGCGGCGGGACGCGTACGCGTTCAGCGCGTCGGTGAGGTACAGCTCGCCGACCGGGTCGGCCCGGAACCGCCGGTGCTGCTCGCGCAGTTCGTCCACCACACCGGGCGTCAGCACGTAGCCGCCGATCGCCGCGTAGTGCGACGGGGCGACGGCCGGGTCGGGCTTCTCCACCAGGCCGGTGATCCGCAGCGCGCCGTCGCCCAGGTCCTCCTTGACCACCGGGACGCCGTAGCGGTGCGACTCGGCCGGGTTCATCGGCATCAGCGCGAGCACCGGGGCGCTGGTCTTCTCGTGCGCGGCCATCAACTGGCGGGCGCGCGGCACCGGGGACACGAACACGTCGTCCGGCCACAGCACCAGGAACGGCTCGTCGCCGAAGTCGCGGGCCGCGTTCAGCACCGGGGTGCCGTTGCCGTATGGGCCGTGTTGGAACAGGTAGGTGATGTGGCCGCGCCGGGACAGGTCCGCGACGTCCTCCACCGCGTCGGCGTACGCGTCCTTGCCGGCCGCGCGCAGCTGGGCGACCAGCGACGGGTTGGGGCGGAAGTGGTCCTGGATCAGCGACTTGTCGCCGGACACCACGATGGTGATGTCGGTGATGCCGGAGTCGATCAACTCCCGCACCGTGTGCTCGATCACCGGCCGGTCGCCGACCGGCAGCATCTCCTTCGGGGTGGCCTTGGTGAGCGGGAGCAGCCGGGAGCCGAGGCCGGCCGCGGGGATGACGGCTCGGCGGAGGGTGGCACGCATGAGGCCTCTTCTCGTTCCTGTGCGGTCGCGGACGGCACCGACCGTACCAACGCAGTCGCGCTGGGTGACGGCCCCGTACTGCGGCGGGAGTAGGTGTGTCTGCTCCGCGGGGCCGATGGTGCAGGCCGGAGGCGCCGCTAGCCTTCCGGTATGGGAGAAGTTCGGCAGCCGTGGGTGCCCGTCTGGGTGCGGGCCGGCAAGGCGGGATGGCCGGTGGCGGCCGCCGTCGTGGTGACGGTGGTCCAGGTGGCCGGGACGACGGTCGCCGCCCGGCACCAGAGCGCGCGGCTGCCGCTGGACACCTGGGGATACCTGCTGCTGGCGCTCGGCCCGGCGCTGCTGGTACTGCGGGCGCGGTACCCGGCGTTCACCGTCGCCGCCGTGGCGGCCGTGACCGCGGCCTACCTGTGGGCCGGATACCCGTACGGGCCGGCCTTCGTGGCGCTGGTGGTGGCGTTCTTCTCGGCCGTGCAGCGCGGCCGGCGACGGGCCGCCTGGCTGAGCGCCGGCGCGTTCTACCTGCTGCACCTGCTGCTGAGCTACGTCGTACCGGCGTCCTGGCTGCGGGCGCCGGCCCGCGAGGCGGTGGGCTGGCAGGAGCTCGGCGTCACCGCCTGGCTGCTGCTGGTCTTCGTCGGCGCCGAACTGGCCCGGTTCCGGCGCGAGCAGATCGCCGCCGTGCGGGCCGCCGAGGAGGAGGCCAGGGCGCGCCGCAGCGACGAGGAACGGCTGCGGATGGCACGGGAGTTGCACGACATCCTGGCGCACTCGATCTCGCTGATCCACCTCCAGGCGGGCGTCGCCCTGGAACTGCTGGACGCCCGCCCCGAGCAGGCCAGGGACGCGCTCACCACCATCAAGGCGACCAGCAAGGAGGCGCTCGGCGAAGTCCGCCAGGTGCTCGGCACGCTGCGCACCCCCGGGGCCGCCGCGCCGCGCACCCCCGCCCCCGGCCTGGAACGGCTGGACGAACTGGTCGCGCAGGCCGGCCACGCGGGCCTCGCCGTCACCGTCCGCACCGAAGGCCGGGCCGCTTCGCTCGGCGCGGGCCTCGGACTCGCCGCGTTCCGGATCGTCCAGGAGGCGCTGACCAACGTGCTGCGGCACTCCACCGCCCGCACCGCCGATGTTCAACTCTCCTGGAAGCCGGACGGGTTGGAGCTGACCGTCACCGACCCCGGACCGCCCGGCGGCGGCGACGCGGGCGGCAGCGGCACCGGCCTGATCGGCATGCGCGAACGCGCCGCCGCGTTCGGCGGCACCGTGGACGCCGGCCCGCACGGCACCGGCGGCTGGCAGGTCCGGGCCCGGCTGCCGCTCGTCACGAACGGAGTCGAAGCGTGATCAAGGTGCTGCTCGCCGACGACCAGCGGCTGGTCCGGGCCGGATTCCGGGCCCTGCTGGACGCCCAGGACGACCTCGAGGTGGTCGGCGAGGCCGACGACGGCGAACAGGCCGTCGCCCGGGCCGCCGAACTGCGCCCCGACGTCGTCCTGATGGACATCCGGATGCCCCGGCTGGACGGCCTCGCCGCGACCCGCCGGATCTGCGCCGACCCCGAACTGGCGGCCGTGCGGGTGGTCGTGCTGACCACCTTCGAACTCGACGAGTACGTCTTCGAGGCGCTGCGGGCCGGCGCCGCGGGCTTCCTGGTCAAGGACACCGAACCCGGCGAACTGCTGCGCGCCGTCCGGGTCGCCGCGTCCGGCGACGCGCTGCTCTCCCCGGGCGTCACCCGCCGCCTGATCGGCGAGTTCGCCGCCCGCTCCAAGGAACCGTCCACCGCCCGCCTCGACGTCCTCACCGAACGCGAACGCGAAGTGCTCGCCCTGGTCGGACTCGGCCTCACCAACGAGGACATCGCCCGCCGCCTGGTGGTCAGCCCGCTTACCGCGAAGACCCACGTCAGCCGCACCATGGTCAAACTCGGCGTCCGCGACCGCGCCCAACTCGTCGTCGCCGCCTACGAATCGGGCCTGGTCCGGCCCGGCTGGCTGGGGTAGTCCCCCGGGAGTAGCGGGGGTGCCGCCCGGTGGGGGACGCGGCGGGGGTGGCCGCGGCGGGACGGTGGAGGGGTGGCCGGGGATCCCGGCCCGCTCTCCAGGAGGTGAGTTCCGATGGTCGGACTGCTGGCCGATGGATACGGGCACTGGCCCGGGCCGTGGGTGCTGGTGTTCCCGTTCTTCTGGCTGCTGGTCGTGGTGCTCGTGGTGCTGGCGCTGCGCCGGGTGGTGTGGCGGCGCCGCGGCTGGTGGGGCGGCGGCTCCTTCGAGCACGCCCCGCTCGCGGTGCTCGGACGGCGCTACGCGCAGGGCGAGATCGACGCCGAGGAGTACCGGGAGCGCCGCGCCGTCCTGACCGAGGGGCAGGACACGCCGGGGGTGAAGCGATGAGCGGGGGTGAAGCGACGGGCGCCGCCGCCCGGGTCGAGCAGGCCGTGAAGGAGTACGGCGCGGGGGAGACCCGGGTGCGGGCCCTGGACGGGGTGAGCGTCGAGTTTGCCGCCGCCCGGTTCACCGCCGTGATGGGCCCCTCCGGCTCCGGCAAATCGACACTCATGCACTGCGCGGCCGGGCTGGACACGCTCAGCGGCGGCCGCGCCTGGCTCGGCGACACCGAACTGTCCGCGCTCGGCGACCGGGAACTGACACTGCTGCGCCGGGAACGGATCGGCTTCGTCTTCCAGGCGTTCAATCTGGTGCCGACCCTGACCGTGCGGGAGAACATCACCCTGCCGCTCGACCTCGGCGCCACCGCGCCCGACCCCGACTGGCTGGACACCCTGATCGAGGTGGTCGGCCTCGGCGACCGCCTGCACCACCGCCCCAGCCAGCTCTCCGGCGGCCAGCAGCAGCGCGTCGCCGTCGCCCGGGCGCTCGCCGGACGCCCGCAGGTGGTGTTCGCCGACGAGCCCACCGGCAACCTGGACTCCCGCAGCGGCGGCGAAGTCCTCGGCCTGCTGCGCTCCGCCGTCGACACCATGCACCAGTCGGTGGTGATGGTCACCCACGACCCGGCCGCCGCCGCGTACGCCGACACCGTGCTGTTCCTCGCCGACGGCCGCCTCGTCGACACCATGCGACAGCCCAGCGCCGAACGGGTCCTGGACCGGATGAAGGCCTTCGACGGCCGCCGGGCCGAGGCGGGCGCCCGGTGAACGCGAGCGTCCGACTTGGCGCGCGCTCACTGCTCGCCCACCGCCGTCGCCTGGTCGGCACCGTGCTGTCGATCGTCCTCGGCGTCGCCTTCCTGACCGGCACGATGGTCCTCGGCGACACCCTGCGCGCCAACTTCGACACCCTGTTCGCCGACGCCAACGCCGGCACCGACGCCGTCGTCCGCAGCGCCGACTCGCTCGACGCCACCGGCGTCCCCGGCGGCGTCCGCGCCCCCCTCGACGACTCGCTGACGGCCAAGCTGCGCGCCATTCCGGGTGTGAGCGCCGCCGAAGGGTCCGTCCAGGGCGCCGGCCAGCTCATCGGCGCCGACGGCAAACCGATCGGCGGCCAGGGCCCGCCCACCTGGGCCGGCAACTGGATCGCCGACCCGAAACTCAACCCCTACCGGCTCGCCGAAGGCCGCGCCCCCGCAGCCCCCGGCGAAGCCGTGATCAACCGGGGCGCCGCCAAGGCCGGCCACCTGCACGTCGGCGACACCACCGTGCTGCGCACCCCCGACCCGGTGCGGATCACCGTGGTCGGCATCGCCACCTTCGGCGCCGACGCCGACGGCATGGGCCCCAGCACCTTCACCGCGCTCACCCTCGCCGACGCCCAGGCCCACCTGACACCCAAGGGCAGCGGCCAGGTCTCCAGCATCCGGCTCCGGTCCGACAGCCTGAGCCAGCGCCAACTGGTGGACCGGGTAAGGCCGTTGCTGCCCGGCGGCGTCGAGGCGCTGACCGGCGCGGACGCCACCGCGCAGTCAACGGCGGACGTCTCCGGACGCTTCCTCGGACTGTTCACCACCCTGCTACTGGTATTCGCCGGCATCGCCCTGCTGGTCGCCACCTTCACCATCCACAACACCTTCGCCATCGTCACCGCCCAGCGCACCCGCGAGAACGCCCTGCTGCGCGCCCTCGGCGCGAGCCGGCGACAGGTGCTCGGCACCACCCTCGGCGAAGCGCTCGCGATCGGACTGCTGGCCTCCGCACTCGGCCTGCTCGGCGGCTTCGGCGTCGCCGCCGGCCTCAAGGCGCTGTTCGCGGCGATCGGCTTCACCCTGCCCACCGGCGGCACCGTCATCAAGGCCGCCACCATCGTCCTGCCGCTGCTGGTCGGCACCCTGGTCGCGGCCGGCTCCGCACTCGCCCCCGCCCTGCGGGCCGCCCGCACCGCCCCGCTCGCCGCGCTGCGCGACACCGCCGTGGACGAGGCCGCCACCGGCCGAAGTGCCCTGGTGCGTGTGGTTGTCGGTGCGCTGCTGGTGGCCGGCGGACTGCCCGCGCTGATCCTCGGCGCGACCCGCGGACCGTCGCTGGCGCTGACCGTCGGCGGCGCGCTCGCCCTGCTGCTGGGCACCGTGGTGCTCGGCCCCGTTGCCGCCGCGTTCGCCGTCCGGGTGCTCGGCGCGCCGCTGGCCCGGCTGCGCGGCGTCACCGGCGCGCTGGCCCGCCGCAACGCCGCCCGCAACCCCAAGCGGACCGCCGCCACCGCCAGCGCGCTGATGGTCGGGGTCGCCGTGGTCACCCTGTTCACGGTGTTCGGCGCCTCCGTACAGGCCACCCTGGACGACACCGTCTCCCGGTCCTTCGCCGGCGACCTCGCCGTCACCGCCCCCGCCGCCGGGGCCGGCGGCAGCGGCGTCTCCCCGAAGCTGGCGCCGGCGCTGGCCGCCCTGCCGGAGGTCCGCGCGGCCGCCGGCCTCGGCCAGGGCGTGGCCCAAGTCGACGGCCACGGCAAGCAGTTGGACGTCGCCGACCCCGCCCAGCTGACGCAGGTCACCGACCTCGGACGGATCGACGGCTCGCTCGCCGACCTCGGCACCGACGGCCTCGCCGTCTCCCGCACCGAGGCCGCCGCCCGCGGCTGGCAGCTCGGCACCGTCGTCCCGATGCGGTTCGCCGACGGCCCCGCCACCTTCACCGTCCGCGCCCTGTACCGCGGCGGGGGCGTCACCGGCGACTACCTGATCAGCCGCGCGGCCTGGCAGCCGCACCGCGTCCAGGACTCCGACAGCCTGGTCGCCGTCGCGCTGAAGCCCGGCGTGAGCCTGGACGCCGGAAAGGCCGCGATCGCCCGGGTGGCCGACTCCTACGGCAACCCGCAGGTGCAGACCCGCGCCGAGTACGCCGCGAGCTCCGCGTCCGGCGTCGACATGATGCTCTCCGTGGTCTACGCCCTGCTCGCGCTCGCCGTGCTGATCGCCCTGCTCGGCATCGCCAACACGCTCACCCTGGCCGTCCACGAACGCATCCGCGAACTCGGCCTGCTGAGGGCCGTCGGCCAGACCCGGGCGCAGCTGCGGGCCATGGTGCGCTGGGAGTCGGTGCTGGTCGCCGCGTTCGGCACGGCCGGCGGGCTGGGGCTGGGCGCGCTGCTCGGCTGGGCGCTCACCCGGGCCGCGGACAGCGCCGGCACCGGCTCGTTCGCGCTGCCCGCCGGGCGGCTCGCGATCGTCGCGCTGGTCGGCCTGGCGGCCGGGGCCCTGGCCGGACTGCGGCCCGCCGCCCGGGCCGCCCGGTTGGACATTCTGGGGGCGGTGGCCGCCTCATGACCCGTCGCCGGCTTCGGAGTTGATCGTTTCGTACGCGGCGGCCCCGGTTTCCCCATAAGTGGAAGCTGGGGCCGCCGTAATCGTCACTTATCGTAGTCGCCTGTTACAGTTAGTGGGTATCCGGCGGATGCGAGGAGAGTGCGATGACCGCGACGAGTGTTCCCACTCTGGATGTGGACCGGTCCGACCCCGAGTACCGGGCCTGGCTGAAGGAGGCGGTCCGCCGCGTCCAGGCCGACGCCAACCGCTCCGCCGACACCCACCTGCTGCGCTTCCCGCTGCCCGCCGAGTGGGGCATCGACCTGTACCTGAAGGACGAGTCCACCCACCCCACCGGCAGCCTCAAGCACCGCCTCGCCCGCTCGCTGTTCCTGTACGCCCTGTGCAACGGCTGGATCCGCCCCGGCAAGCCCGTCATCGAGGCGTCCAGCGGCTCCACCGCCGTCTCCGAGGCGTACTTCGCGCAGCTGATCGGCGTCCCGTTCATCGCCGTGATGGCCCGCTCCACCAGCCGCGCCAAGATCGAACTGATCGAGTTCCACGGCGGCCGCTGCCACCTGGTCGACAACGCCTGCGAGGTGTACGAGGCCGCCGCCGGCCTCGCCGCCGAGACCGGCGGCCACTACATCGACCAGTTCACCTACGCCGAGCGGGCCACCGACTGGCGCGGCAACAACAACATCGCCGAATCCGTCTTCGCCCAGCTCCGGATGGAACCGCACCCCGAACCCGCCTGGATCGTCGCCACCGCCGGCACCGGCGGCACCTCCGCCACCATCGCCCGGTACGTGCACTACATGCAGTACGACACCCGGATCTGCGTCGCCGACCCGGAGAACTCCTGCTTCTTCGACGGCTGGGTGCACCGCGACCCCGACGCCACCGTCTCCACCTCCTCCCGGATCGAGGGCATCGGCCGCCCCCGGATGGAACCGTCCTTCGTGCCCGGCGCGATCGACCGGATGATGCGCGTCCCCGACGCCGCGTCCGTCGCCGCCATCCACCTGCTGGAGGCCGTCCTCGGCAAGAAGGCCGGCGCCTCCACCGGCACCGGCCTGTACAGCGCGCTCAAAATCGTCGCCGAGATGCGCGCCGACGGCCGCACCGGCAGCGTCGTCACCCTGATCTGCGACCCCGGCGACCGCTACCTCGACAAGTACTACTCCGCCCAGTGGCTCGCCGCCGAACGCATCGACCCCGGGCCGCACCGCGCCGCCCTGGAGGCGTTCCTCGCGGGCGGCGACTGGGCGGACGGCTGAGGGTTCGTCACTTGGTTTTGCGCTCGGTCAGGACCAGGGCGGCGACGGCGATCATGACCGCGGCCGTCGCGAAGTGGATCGTGAACGCGGTCAGGGCGCTGCCGTGGTGGGTCAGGATGGTGGTCGCGTCGCCGATCGGGACGAGCGCCGTGACCAGCATCGCCCAGCCCGAGGCCCGGCGCTGCCCGAGCAGCAGCAGCGCCAGCGGGACGAGGCCGGAGACCACGTCGCGGATGCCCTTGGTGATCAGGAACATCGCCGCGTCGCCGTGCGGCCACGCCGGGAGGCCGAAGCTCGGGGCGGTGGACTCCGGGGCGAGGATGTAGCTGAGGCCGAACCAGAGCGGGAACAGGCCGAGCAGCACCGTGCCGACGGTGGCGACGTGGACCCTCGTGCTGATGGTGGTTGCGGACATGGCGGTTCCCCCTGGCTTTGCTCGTGAAGTGGGCTGCGCTGCCTGCCTGTTAGCGGCGCTAGCGATGTGAACAACGCTAGACCGGCGGTCCGTCAGTTGTCTAGCGCTGCTAGGATTTCGGGCATGGCTATCAAGGAACGCAGGGCGCGCGAACGCGCCGAACGCGAACAGCTGATCGTCCGGGCCGCCCGCGAACTCGCCGAAACCGAAGGCTGGGACGCCGTCACCACCCGCCGCCTCGCCGAACGCATCGAATACAGCCAGCCCGTCCTGTACAGCCACTTCGCCGGCAAGGACGCGATCGTCGCCGCCGTCGCCGTCGAAGGCTGCGCCGAACTCGCCGTCCAACTCCGCGCCGCAGCAGCCGACTTGGACGACCCCCGGGCCGCGTTCGCCGCCGTCGCCCGCGCGTACCTGGCGTTCGCCGCCGCCAACCCCGCGCTCTACGACGCCATCTTCACCATGGCCAACCCCCTGCCCTTCGGCACCCCCGACGCACCCGCCGCCCTGCACGAAGCCTTCGCCGCCATCGCCGACCCCGCCACCGCGAGCGCCACCGCCGCCGGCCTCGACCCCGCCGGCTACACCGAACTCGCCTGGTCCACCCTCCACGGCATGGCCACCCTCGCCCGCGGCGGCCGACTCCGCCCCGAACTCGACGACAGCCGGATGGCCGCCTTCACCGCCGTCTTCTGACCTTCCGCCGGGTGCAACCGCCCCGCCGCGCAGCCCGTCCGTCCTGGCGGGCGGGCGCGACGGGCGCGGCCCCGAGAGGGAGACACGCCGTGAACCTGCTGGGACGCCCCGCCACCGCCACCCTGGGCACGGCCCTCGCCGCCGCCACCACGGTGGTCACCGTCCGCACCATCGCCCACAACTGGATGGGCTGCACCACCCACCTCGACCCCGGCAGCCGCACCACCCTCCTGCTCTTCACCCCCCTCTGCTTCGCCCTCCTGACCGCCGCCGGCGCCGTCACCGGCCTCCTCTCCCGCGGCATCCGCCGCCACCTCGAAGACCCCGAACTCCTCCGCCTCGCCGCCGTCACCCTCGGCATCGCCGCCACCGCCCTCGCCATCGCCACCCTGCTGACGGGCGCGGGCACGAACGGCTGCTTCCCGGCGCCGTAGGCATGACGGACCGACCAAGCGAATGGCACGCGCAGGCATCGTGTGCTGACGGACAGTCAGCGATAGGGTGATGGGTCGGTGTTGTGTCAGCGGAGGAGACAAGCATGAGCAACGCATGGCACGTTGACCTGTCCGCACCGTTCGCCAGGCGGCTGGGGAAGTCGGCCGCAGAGCTGGGCTCCTCCGACGGCCGCGACGAATGCCCGGACATCTGGCAACTCGCCAACGGCGACATCGCCGTCATCGGGGCGGACGTGACCGAGGCCTACCGCGCCAGGCTGCCCGAAGGCGTCCTGGTCGGCGAGGGCGAACGCCTGGTCGTCATCCCCGGTGCGATGCTCGCTGCCGCGAAGCCGGACATCCCGGATGCCTGAGCTTCGCGCCCCGGCGCTGAACCCCGAGAACGGGTGCCGGCTCACCAGGGAGGAGTATCGGCGAGACTTCCGGGAGCGGGATGCGGAGATCCGGGGGCGGGACTCCTGGAAGCTCGAACGGCGCCAGTACTTCGAGGAGCAGAACAGCCCGAGCCGGGACGCGCTGCGGCGTGGCGACTGGGCGGGCGCGCTGCGGCTGTTGGAGGAGCGGCGCGGCGCGCTGGAGGCGATCGGGCGGGAGGACGAGGAGCGCGGATCGTTCTTCCACCGGGTCCGAGTGGTCGAGCGGCCGCTGACCGGCTACCTGCAATGGGAGCTGCACTCGCTGCGGATGCGCGCCGAGTGCGGGGAGCGCGTGCGTATCGTGCCGGCCGAGGAGTTGGCGGAGGACTCCGGCCCGCTGCCCGAGATCGTCGTGCTCGGCGGCCGCACCCTGTACCAGGTGCTGTACACGGCAATGGGCGGGCCGGACGGCGCGATCCGCTGGGTCGCGCCCGAACTCGTCGGCGAATGGCAGGAGTTCATCCGGACGCTGTACCGCCAGGGGGAAGATGTTGCGTCCTGGTTCGCCCGCGAAGTGGCACCCCTGGCGCCGCCTCGCGCGGAGGAGGTGTAGACGATCGACGGGCACAGCGGCGGCGGGCCGCGCAACGAGCTGTCGGGGAACGCGCACCAGGCCGTCCAGGTGGGGACGGTGAGCGGTGGCATTCACCTGCACGGCGGTCCGGAGCCCGAGCATGCTGCCCCCACGCCACGCCAACTCCCGGCGGACGTCCGGGGATTCGTCAACCGGACCGCGGAACTGCGCGAGCTGGACGCGGTATTGGCCGGCCACGACGCACCGGTGTGTGTCATCGCGGGTACCGCCGGGGCCGGGAAGACCTCGCTCGCGCTGCGCTGGGCGCACCGGGCGCGGGACCGGTTCCCGGACGGGCAGCTGTACGTCAATCTGCGCGGCTACGACCCCGGACGGCCCCTCACCGCCCGGGAGGCGCTGGACCGGTTCCTGGTCTCGCTCGGCGTCCCTGGCGCGTCCGTCCCGCCGGACCAGGACGCGGCTGCCGCGCTCTACCGGTCCCTGCTGGCCGAACGCCGGGTGCTGGTGGTGCTGGACAATGCCGCCACCGTCGCCCAGGTCCGGCCGTTGCTGCCCGGCAGTGCGGGCTGCCTGGTGATCGTCACCAGCCGCAGCCGACTGTCCGGGCTCGCCGTGCGCGACGGCGCGTGCCGCCTCACCCTGGGCACCTTTCCCGAGCCGGAGGCGGTCGCGCTGCTGCGTGCCGTCACCGCCGACCACCGGCCGGCGGACGACCCCGCCGAACTCGCCGAGCTCGCCCGGCTGTGCGCCCAACTCCCGCTCGCCCTGCGGATCGCGGCCGAGCGCGCCGCCAGCCTGCCGCATCTGGGGCTGGACGACCTGATCGCCGACCTGCGGGACGAATCCGCGCTGTGGGACGTCCTGAGCGTCGGCGACGAGGAGGACAGCGACGCCGTCCGCACCGTCTTCGCCTGGTCCTACCGCGCCCTGCCCGAGCCGACTGCCCGGCTGTTTCGGCGGCTGGGCCTGCACCCGGGGCCGGAGTTCGGGCTGCACGCCGCCGCCGCGCTGGCTGAACTGACCACCGCTCGGGCCCGGCAGCTCCTGGACACCCTGGTCGGCGCGCACCTCGTCGAACAGACCGCCCCTGACCGGTACCAGTTCCACGACCTGCTGCGCGCCTACGCCACCGACCAGGCCCAGCAGGAGGAGTCGCCCGCGCAGCGACAGGACGCGCTCCGGCGGGTGCTCGACTGGTACCTGCACACCGCCGACGCGGCCCAGCAGTGGCTGAGCCCGGCCGAGGCCCGGCTCCCGCTCGATCCGCCGGCGGACGGTGTGCAGCCGCTGACCTTCGCCGACCACAACGCCGCCGCGGACTGGGCCGAGCGGGACCGGACCAACCTCCTGCACGCCGTCCGCACTGCCGCCGCGGCCGGATTCGACCGCCGCACCTGGCAGTTGGCCGCCGCACTCTTCAACGCGCCCGCCCCCTCCGCGCCGGGCGCCGACTGGATTCCGGCCGGCCGCCTCGGCCTGGCAGCGGCCGACCGATTGCAGGACCGGTCCGCGAAGGCCCTGCTGCTCATCGACCTCGGGATAGCCCACACCCGGGTCAACCGCCTCGACGCCGCCGAGGCGCACCACCGTGACGCCCTCGCGCTCTTCCGCGAGCTGGGCGACCGCGGCAACGAGGCCCACGCCCTCAACCTGCTCGGCCTGGGCCACCTGCGGCGGCGTCAACTCGACGAAGCGGCCGCCCACTTCGACCAGGCCATCGCCGCGTTCCGGCAGCTCGGCGAGACCCACTGGGAGACCACCGCCCTCGCCAACCTGGCCGGCACCCACCACCACGCCGGGCGGCCCGAACTGGCCCGGGCCGCCGCCGAACAAGCCCTCGCCGCACACCGCGCCTCGGGCGACCGACGCGCGGAGGGAAACGCCCTGCGCCTGCTCGGCGAGATCCTGCGCGAACAGGGCGCCCTGGCCGCCTCGTTGACGGCGGCCCAGGGCGCGGTCGAGATCGCACTTGTCCTGCGCAACCACCGGCTGGAGGCGTTCTGGCTGATCACCCTCGGAGACAGCCAACAGGCCGTCGGCCAGTACGCCGAAGCGCTCGACTCCTACCACCGCTCCGCCGTCCTGTACCGCCGTCTCGGCGACCGCAGCCGTGAGGCCCTCGCCTGGCATGGCGCCGGACAGACCAAACTCCACCTCGACCGCCCCGACGAGGCCGCCGCCTTCTTCCGCCGCGCCGCCACCACCCACCACGAACTCGGCGACCCCTGGCACGAATCCCGCAGCCTCGACGGACTGGCCCACGCCCTGCACGGCCTCGACGCGGAAGCCGCTCGCCGCCACTGGACCGCCGCGCTCGCTCTGCTGGCCGGCTACCGCGACCCGCGAGCGGTACGGCAGCGGGAGCGGATCGAACGCGCCCTCGCGAGCTGAGGGCCGGTCCGGTGGGTCAGTGGTTCTACTGACCGGAGCCGTCAGGTGAGCCGGACTCGGCGATGGTCCGCAGTTGTGCCTTGGCCTCTTCGGCCTGGCGGGTCTTTCGGCGGTTCCAGGCGCGCTTGGCGACGGCTCCGCCGGCTATCAGGACGGCCACTGCCACGGTGCCGACGGCGCCATCTTTGACGCCCTTCGCGTGGCTCTTGCCGGCAGCGTTCTTCTCGATGATCTCGATCAACTTGTCGACGCCGCCCGCGCGCTTCGCCTCCATCACGATGTCCTGATATTTGCCCAGGTTGCTCATTGCGCATCCTTCCGAAGCCGCTTTCGTCGCCTGCCCGTTGCGTCGGTGCGTCCGGGAGGTGACAGCAATCATGCCGGGCGCGGTGCCAGGCCGACGTGGGTGGCCAGGGTTTCGGTGAAGGTGGTGGTGAGGCGGTCGGGGCGGGTGCGGGTGTAGGCGGCGAGGGGGCGGTGGATCGGGGGGTGGGGGCGGAGGACGGCGGCGTCGAGGGTGGGGGGGAGGATGGTGGCGGGGACGAGGGCGGGGCCTAGGCCGGCGGCGGCGAGCATGGGGGCGGCGGCGGTCTGTTCGGTGCGGACGGCGGGGTGGGGGAGGAAGCCGGCGCGGGCGCAGGACTGGTCGAGGAGTTCGGCGAGGCCGTGGCCGGGGGCGTAGTGGACCCAGGCGCGGTCGGCGAGGGCGGCGAGGGGGAGGGTGCCGTCCGGGGGGTTGGCGAGCGGGTCGTCGGTGGGGAGGACGAGGGCGAACTCCTCGATGCCCAACTCCCGTACGGGGCCGTCCCAGTCGGTGGGTACCGGGCCGATGGCGAGGTCCGCGCCGCCGGCGGCCATCGCGGCGCGCAGCAGGTCGGCGTGCGGGTATTCGCGCAGGCGGATGCGGACGGTGGGGTGCTGGCGGCGCCAGGCGCGCAGGACCGGCGGGAGGATGCCGAGGGCGATCGAGTGGACGGTGGCGACCTCGAGTTCGCCGTCCTCCAGGCCGGCGGTGCGGCGGGCCGCGGCGTGCAGGCGCTGGGCGTCGGCGAGGACGGCGCGGGCGTGCGGCAGGACGGACCGGCCGAGTGGGGTGGGGCGGACGGCGCGCGGGAGTCGTTCGAGGAGGGGGCCGCCGAGGGCGGATTCCAGGGCCCGGACCTGATGGGAGAGGGCGGGCTGGGTGACGTGGAGGTGTTCGGCGGCTCGGGTGAAGGAGCCGGTGTCGACCACGGTGACCAGGTATTCGAGCTGCCGGAGCGTTGCTGCCATGCACGCAGTTTATGGGTGGGGTGAAGAACAAGCCTTGGACCTATCGGCGCAGGTCCGGGAGGGTGAAGGAGTCCCAACCGAGCTGATAGGAGCTCCGCACATGTCTGAAGGTCTTACTGGTCGTCGCGTCGTCGTGGTCGGTGCCGGTTCGCGCACCGGCCGGCTGCTCGCGCACGCCGCCTCCGCCGCCGGGGCGGAACTCGTGCTCGCCGGGCCCGATCCGCGGAAGCTGGAGTGGACGGCGGGTGAGCTGGCCGGCCCGTCCACCGTGGTGCCCGTCGATCTGGCGGACGAGGCGTCGATCGAGGCGCTGGCGGCCCGGGCCGGGCGGGTCGACCACCTGGTGTCCACGGCCGCGATGCCCGCCAACGGGCCCCTCGAAGAGCTCGAACTCGCGGACATCCGGCGGGCGTTCGACGCGAAGGTGATCGGTCCGATGCTGCTGGCCAAGCACCTGGCGGGGCAGTTCGCCGAGGACGGGTCGCTGACGTTCTTCTCCGGTGTCGCCGCCTGGCGTCCCGCGCCCGCCCGGACGGTGATGGCCACCACCAACGGGGCGCTGGCGTTCCTGGTGCAGGCCCTCGCGGTGGAGCTCGCCCCGGTGCGGGTGAACGCCGTCTCGCCGGGCATCGTCGACAGCGGCTCCTGGGACGGTCTCGGGGCGGGGAAGGAGGACTTCCTGAAGGGAGTTGCCACCCGTAACCCGGCCCGCCGGGTCGGCACCCCGGAGGACCTGGTCAAGGCCGTGCTGTACGCCATCGACAGCCCGTACGTCACCGGCACCGTCCTGCACGTGGACGGCGGCGGCCGGCTGGTCTGAACGCCTGGGCGGAGAACTCAGGACGGGAGGTCGGCGGGGACCAGGAGTTGCAGGTCCTCGGTGGTGGGGTCGGTGAGGTGGGCGACCCGGGAGGCGTGGCGTTCGATCATGCTCTCGAAGACCTGGCGGGCGGTGCGGCCGTTGCCGAAACCGACGCCGCGGTCGAGGGTGGTGAAGTGGGCGTGCAGGGCGGCCTCGGTGGCCGCGTCGAGGTGGTACTCGTGCTCGGTGGCCTGGGCGCGGGCGATGTCGAGGAGCTCGTCGGCGGTGTAGTCGGGGAAGGTGACGGTGCGGGAGAAACGGGACGACAGGCCGGGGTTGGCGGCGAGGAAGCGCTCCATCTCGGCGGTGTAGCCCGCCACGATGATCACCACCTCGTCGCGGTGGTCCTCCATCAGCTTCACCAGGGTGTCGATCGCCTCCCGGCCGAAGTCCCGCCCGCCGTCCTCGGGGGCCAGCGCGTACGCCTCGTCGATGAACAGCACCCCGCCGCGCGCCTTGTCGAACGCGGCGGCGGTGCGGATCGCGGTGGAGCCGATGTGCTCGCCGACCAGGTCGAGGCGGGCCACCTCCACCAGGTGGCCGCGCTGGAGGACGCCGAGTGATGCCAGGATCTCGCCGTACAGGCGGGCGACGGTGGTCTTGCCGGTGCCGGGGGAGCCCGTGAAGACCAGGTGCCGGCGCGGCGACGGGGCCTTCAGGCCCGCGCGCTGCCGGGCCCGGCCGACCGAGATCATGTCGATCAGGGTCCGCACCTCCTGCTTGACCGTCGCCAGGCCGACCAGGGAGTCCAGTTCGGCCAGCGCCTCCTCGGCCGGACGGCAGTCCGGGATGGGGGCGATCACGGCGAGGGCGGGGCCAACGGACGAGGACGAGGTCAGGACGGCGGGCGCCAGCGTCGCCAGCGGGGGAGCGGCCGGTTCGGCGGGGCGCGGGGCGGGCAGTGGCGCGGCGTCGTCCGAGGTGCAGCCCTCGGCGACCGGGCCGGGCTCGGAGAACTCGAAGCCGGCCCGGGCGTTGCGCTCCGCCCGGCAGCGCACCAGCTTCGTCCGGCAGCCGTCGATCACGTGGAAGCCGAACCCGCCGCCCTGCGACACCCGCACGGTGTCGAACTCGCCGCGCCCCTGCGCCGACACGTACACCCCGGCCTCGCTCGCGCCGCGCACGGTGCACTCGCGCAGCACCGGGTCCGCGCCCTTGGTGACGATCACACCGGTGGCGACGTCCGCGATCTCGCAGTCCGTCAGCAGGCCGCCCGAGCCGTGGTCGCGGAACCACAGGCCGGTGCCCGCGCCCTGGATCCGGCAGCCCGACAGGTCCGCGCTCGCCCCGCCCGAGACCGAGACCGCCGAGGAGCGGATCGCCGTGAACGAGCAGTCGCGGGCCGAGGCGGACGAACCCTGGTCGAGGACGAACAGCGCGTCCGGCAGATCGTCGAGGGAGCAGTCGGCGAGCTCCAGGGCCGCGCCGTCGCTCACCCACAGCGCCGGGTAGTCGCCCTGCGCGGAGTGGAAGCGGCTGCTCTCCGCGAGCACCTTCGTCCCGCCGTCCCACACCGACAGCGCGCCCCGCCCGAACGCGTGCACCGTCACCTGCCGCAACGTCAGCTTGGCGCCGCCGCGCAGGTCCGCCGCGTTCTCCGGCACCTCGTGCACCCGGCAGGACGTCAGCTCCAGCTCCGCACCGGTGTCCAGGCTCAGCCCGTTGCCGGACACCCGCTGCACCGTGCAGTCCGTCAGCCGCCCCACCGCCTGCGCCTCGGCCTGCACGCCCGAACCGCGCACCTCGTACACCTGGCAGCCGATCAGCTCCGCCAGCGACCCCGGGTCGGCCAGCAGCACACCCGCGCCGCCCGTGTGGTGCACCCGCAGCCGCTCCGCGCGCAGCTTCGAACCCGACAGCACCGCCAGACCGCTCTGGCCCGCCGCCGAGATCTCGCAGTCCACCAAGTCCGCATCGGCCTGCGCACGCAGCCGGACACCCAGACCGGACGGGTTCTCCACCGTGCAGTTGACCAACTGCGCGCGGGCGCCGTCGGCGAGCTCCACGCCCACCGCGGAGGACGTCTCGATCCGGCAGTCCGCCAGCACCGCGCCGTCCGCGCGGGCCAGCAGCACCGCCGGGATCGAACGGTCGGAACCCTCGATGGTCAGGCCGCGGATCGTCGCGCCCGCCGTCACCGTCAACGCCGTGCCGCCGCGCACCGCGCTCTCCGGCGGCGAGATCCGCACACTGCCGGGACCATGCTCGGCGACCAGCGTCACCGGCTTGTCGACCAGCACCGCCTCGCGGAAGGTCCCCGCCCGCACCGTCAGGGTGTCACCCGGCTCGGCCACTTCCAGGGCCTCGCGGAGCGTCGCGTACTCCCCGCTGCGCCGCCGCCACCGGGAGGCGCTGTCCTGCGTGACCCGGACCCTGAGCTCACCCATGACGATCTGTCATCCCCGCCTTCGTCGAGTGCGTGCGAGACGCTGCGCGATCACCCCCACCGTAGCGCGAGAGGCCGACCGGGCCGTCGCCCGGTTCAACGAATGAGCCGGGGGGTGGTTCCGGGTGCCCGTCAGCGGCGGTCCGGCAGCGGGGCCTCCACCGCCTCCAGGACCTCCACCTCGTCGCCGACCGTCAGCGTTCCCAGCACCTCGGCGGTCTCTGCGGCGGGGGTGGGGCGGACCGGGATCAGGTTCTGGCCGAACACCAGCTTCTGGCCGAACCGGTGGTGCCGGCCCAGCGCGCGCAGCGGCTCCGGGCCGCGACGCTCACCCGACTCCTGGTCGGTGGTGGTCACCACGCAGCGGGCGCACGGCTTCGCCACCCGGAACTCCAGGCCGCCGACCCGGACCCGGCGCCAGCCGTCCTCCGCCCACGGCTCGGTGCCGGACACCACCAGGTTCGGCCGGAACCGTTCCATCGGCAGCGCCGCGCCCTTCCGTTCGTCGCCCGGGTGGTCCTCGGCGATCCGGGCGTTCAGCTCGGCCAGCGAGGCGCTGGTGGTCAGCAGCAGCGGGTAGCCGTCCGCCATCGACACCGTCTCGTCCGGCCCCGCGTACTTCGGGTTGATCGGACGGGACACCTCCGGGCGGTCCAGGTGCACCAGCCGCACCTCGCCGAGCTTCGCGGGCAGGTGCTCGGCCAGCCAGGCGGACGTCTCCTTCGCGGCGGTGGCGGCGGAGAAACGGGTGCCGAAGACCTCGACGGTCGCCTCGGGTGCACCAGTGCTGAGGGACGGCGCGAGGAGAGTGTGGGCGTCACCGTCCGGGGCGGTCAGGGTGAGTGACGTGCCATCAGCGGACGGGACGGGGCGGAACTGGCCGATCGACGGCTCGTCGCGCTGGGTGAGGGCGACGCCCTCCGCGTCCACGAGCATCCAGCGACGGTCACCGGCCAGACCCCAGGGCTGCACCTCGGCGGAGGACGGGCTGAGGCGGTACATGGACTTGACGGGGTACACGTGGAGGGACGCGAGGGTTGGCATGCGGCCCATCCTGCCAGAGGCCGTCCGGGGAGCGAGGGCCGGTCGGTGGACGGACCTGACCGGCGTTCCCGTCCCCCTTCGCGCAGTTCCCCGCGCCCTTGACGGGACGCGGGGAACGAGTGCGATTCGTCCGGCCCTCGAGGGCGCGGGGATTCAGTAAGAACTACTTGCTATGAGACCTTGCCCCTGTGGGGAGGGGTGTTGCCCGTCAGCCTGCCTGGGGGTACTGGCGGTACTGGGGGTACTGCTGCGGCGGGTTGGGCTGGGCCGGGCGCAGGGTGTTGCCGCCGAACGACTGGTCGCCGAAGCTCTGCTGCTGGGCGACCGGCTGGGCGCCGAACTGCTGCTGGCTGCCGAACTGCGAGGGGGCGAACTGCTGGCCGCCGCCGAACTGCTGGGCCTGGCCGCCGAACTGCTGCTGGGGGGCGAAGCTCTGCGGCGCGGTGGCGAAGGTGTTCGCCGGGGCCGGCTGCGGGTAGGCCGGGGCGGCCGGGCGCTGGCTGGGCATGAACGGCTGCGGCGGCACGGGCGCGGCCGCGTACCCGGGCTGCACCGGGATGTGCGGGGCGGGCACCGGGCTGCTGCTCGGGCCGGGGCCGAGGGCGAGGCGGGCCGGGGGCAGAGCGGGCAGGTTCGACGCGGGGGAGTCGAAGCCGCTGCCGAGCCCGCCGGTGAAGCCGGCGCCGTAGGCGGTGGACCAGGTGGGGGCCGCGTTGGCCGGGGGCACGTTGATGGGTGCGATCTGCGGGATGCCACGCTCTGCGACCAGGCTGTCGTAGATGGGCGTGCCGGAGGAGGAGGAGAAGGACGGAGAGGGGTAGCCGACTCCGTCGTAGGAGCGGGGCGAGGTCATGGGGCCTACCGTAAGCCCACAACATGCCTGCTGAGGAGAGCGGGAGGGCCCGGAGTTCACATGTTTACGGACTCTTCGCGAGCCGAAATCGGACAATCCCGGAGCTAGTCGGGCGAACGGGTTCGGCTCATTTCGGCCATCCCAGACGTATGGTCCGTGCGCGATCTCATCGGGCGGCGCGGGGGCGGAGGGGTCGGGTACCGGTGAGCTTCTGCCAGCGGCCGCAGGCTGCTTCGAATGCCTGTTCGGCTTCGGTGATGGCGGGGTCGGCGTCCTGCTCGGCGCGGATCTCGTCCAGCCGCTCGCGGGCCCGGTCCACCTCGGCGGTGTCGGCGCGGACCTCGGTCAGGGCGGCCTCGGCGGCGGGAAGTTGCGCCTCGCGTTCCAGCCGGGCGGTCTTCGCGCGGGCCACGCCGTCGCGTGCGGCGATGACGAAGGCGCGGATCTTCTCCTCGGCGAACTCGCTGTGTGCGAACGGCAGTTCGCGTTGGGCGCCGTCGGGGAGCACCAGGTGGAGGTGGCTGGCGCCGGCCGTGTGGTCGGCGTGCAGCAGGACGGCGTCGAGGGCGTGATCGGCGGTGCAGCCGTTGGTGGTCAGCACCAGCTTGTGCTCGAACAGGCGCAGCGAGCCGAGCGTTTTCGCCCTCGGTGCCGCGGCCGGGGTCGCGCAGCCGGTCGACCTCGGCCTGGGCCGCGACGACCCGGGAGCGGTGCGTGGCGGCGGCCCGGGCGGCGCCGTCGCGGGCGGTGGAGACGGTGCGGCGGGAGGCGCGCCGGACCGCGCAGAGATGGCTGCGGTGGGTGCCGAGATCGCGCCGGTGGTCGGCGTATCGCGCCTCGAACGCGTAGCGCCACGCGCCCGGGTACTGGAGCCAGCGCCACAGCACGGCCGCGGCCGCCACCGCCGCGATCACGAGCAGCCAGCCGAGTGTGCCCATCGAGCCCTCCCCGTACGGTGGTTGACGCCCCCGACTGCCACGGGGACGACGGGGATCACTATCGGCACCGGGCCGGGGCAGTCAAACGGCGAGGGGGCGGGGCGGCGGGTTCCGGACAGGCTTCGGCCCGGGCGGCGGGTGTGCCGCCCGGGCCGGGTGGTGCGGGGGTGTGCGGGGGCGTGCGTGGCTCAGCGGGCGACCTTCGCGGCGGTGGCCTGGACGGGGAAGCCCGGGCGGCCGGTCAGTTCGCTGGTGCAGTGCGCGCAGCGGGTGGCGGCGGCCGGGACGGTGCTGAGGCACTCGGGGCAGTCGGCCTTGGCCACCGGGGCGTCCTTGACCGGGTTGAACCGGTTCTGGAGCTTGGCGACGGGCAGCACGACGGCGAAGTAGATGACGGCGGCGACCAGCACGAAGCTGATCATCGCCTGGAGGAAGGCGCCGTACGGGAAGGTGACGTCGGCGACGGTGAACGCCTCCTTGCTGAAGTCGCCGACCGCGCCGGAGGCGACACCGACCAGCGGGGTCAGGAAGGCTGCGACGAAACCGGTGACGACGGCGGTGAACGCGGCGCCGATGACGATGCCGACCGCGAGGTCGACCACGTTGCCGCGCAGCAGGAAGCTGCGGAATCCCTTGAACATGCCTGCCATCCTGGCGGGCCAACCTCCGGGCGGTCCAACCGAGTTCACCTGATCCGACGAATCCGCCGAACCGGCTTGCGAGACCCGCTCAGGTGTTGCCCGGCGATGCGCGGACGCCGCACGGCGATGCGCCGACGCCGCACGGCGGAGCTCAGACGCCGCCCAGTGCCGCCCGGACCTCCGGTGCGAAGGACTGCACCCGCACCACCGCGTCGGCGACCCGGCGGACGGTGGCGGCGCTCATGTGCGACCACAGCGGGACGGTCAGCACCGAGTCGGCGAGCCGGTCGGTGCGCGGCAGTTCCTCCGCCTGGCCGAGGTGGGCGTAGGCGCGCTGCCGGTGGACGGGCGGGTGGAAGTAGCGGCGGGTGTCGATGCCCTCGGCCTTCAGCGCGGCGGCCAGCTCACGGCTGTTCAAACCGAACGCACCGGCGTCGAGGATCAGCGTGAGGTCCTTGAAGGTGGAGGTGTCGCCGTCCTCCGGCAGGGCGAGCCGCAGGCCGGGCAGGCCGGCGGTGGCGCGGGCGAACTCGGCGACCAGCGTGCCGCGGTGGGCGACCCGGGCGGGCAGGCCGGCCAGCCAGGTCAGGCCGACGGCGGCGTGCAGTTCGCTCATCCGGGCGTTCAGGCCGGGGAACAGGGTGTCGTAGTCGCCGGGGTTGCCGTAGTCGCGGGCGGTGCGCAGGGTGGCGGCGAGTGCCGCGTCGCGGGTGGCGACCAGGCCGCCCTCGCCGGCCACCGCGACCTTGGTCGGGCTCATCGAGAACACCTCGGCCAGGCCGAAGTTGCCGACCGGCACGCCGCGCCGGGCCGAGCCGAGGCCGTGCGCGGCGTCGTACACCAGCGGGACGCCGGCCGTGTCGGCGATCCGTTGCAGCTCCTCGGTCTGGCAGGGCGTCCCGTACACGTGGGTGGCCATCATCGCGGCGGGCGCGTCGGCGGCCTTCAGCCGGGCCTCGGCGTCCGCCGGGTCGAGGGTGATGTCCTGCTCGCGGGCCTCGGCGAACAGCGGGGTGCCGCCCGCCCAGTGCGCGGCGTGCGCGGTGGCGGAGAAGGTGAAGCCGGGCATCAGTACCGGGCGGTGGCCGCCGACCCCGGCGGCCTGCAGGACGAGCATCAGGCCGGCCGTGCAGTTCGACACCGCCACCACGTGCGGTACGCCCAGCAACTCGGCCACCTGCTCCTCCAGTTGGCGGACGGTGGGCCCGTTGGTGAGCATCCCCGAGTCGAGCACCTCGGCGAGCTTGCCGAGCAGCCGTTCACGGTCGGGCACCCGGACGCGGGTCAGCGGCAGGCCGTCGGGGAAGGCCGGGGCACCGTCGAGGACGGCGGGGCGCAGTTGGTCGGTGGTCATGTGGTCGATCCCCCCTGGGTTCGGTACGGGTCCGGTGCGCCGACGGCGACCGGAGGTTCGGGCCCCGGGCCGCAGCCCCACTGGCCTGGCTGCACCCGCCACACCGGCGGGCGCCGTCTGCGCGCCACCCGGCCGGAGCCGGCCGGCCGCGGGATCGCCAGCAGCACCAGGACCAGCGGCAGCACCTGCACCCGCTCGCGGGACAGGATGCCCATGTTGTTGATGGTGGAGAACGCCCAGCAGAACAGCAGGGTGTACACCACCGCGAAGGCGACGTACGAGCGCTGGACGAACAGCTTCGGGATCCGGGCGAGTTGCGGCCAGGCCCGGACGAACATCACCAGCAGCGCGAAGCACTCCACCGACTGGATCAGGTTCTGGATGTTCGACGCCTCGAACGGGAACGGCCGGAACAGCACGCTGATCACCGACATCGGCAGCCGCGCCGGGTTCAGGCTGAACGCGGGTGCCGGGTCCTCCGCCGTCGCGGCGTTGATCACCGAGGACCCCTGCGAGGTGCGCCGCGAGGTCTCCGACAGCACCTGGTTGACGGCGTCCCCGCCGGTGCCGCTGGTGCCGAAGAACGTCGACACCTGTTGCAGCATCAGCATCACGCCGACGCCCAGCACCGCCACCGTCAGCACCGTGCGCAGCGGCCCCAGCGCGGACACCTGCTGCGGCCGCTTGCGCAGCACGTACGCGACGGTGAGCCCGGCGCCCGCCAGCACCGTGACGTGCGGGCGGACCATCGCGGTGCCCAGCGAGCCCAGCGCGATGCACACGAACGCGCCGAAACGGCGGTCCAGCAGGCGGGCCACGCCGTACGTGGTCAGGCCCAGGCAGAACATCATCCAGGCGTCCTTGCCGATGCTGGACGGCCAGAACAGCAGCGAGGGCAGGAAGAACACCAGCTTCGCGTAGCGCCGCGAATCGGCCTCCGGGAAGGCGATCTGCAACGCCCGCCAGAAGAACAGCAGCCCCCAGAAGCCCAGCCAGGAGAACACCAGGAACCCGCCGACCAGGGTCGGGCCGGTGATCGCGTAGACCACCCCGGTGACGATGATGACGAAGCCGGTGCCCGCGACCTTCATGCCCAGGTCGTAGTGCAGCCCGCCGAGCAGGTCGGTGGTGGTCAGGTACTGGGCGAGGTCCGAGCCCTTCTGGTCGTACATCTTGGCGTCCGCCGCGCCGCCGTACAGCACGAACGCCATCAGGTAGCGCGGGAACGCGCAGGCCAGCTTGGCGCCCATCGCGATGATCAGCAGCTTGAAGACGCCGCGTTCGGGATTGTTCGCCGCGATCCGGGCCAGGATCGGGGTGCCGATCGCCATCAGCGCCGGCGCGACCAGCAGCGCCCCCCAGGTGTCGTACGTGGTGTGCACCATCGCCAGCACGAACACCGTCACGTAGCCCATCACCAGCGCCCAGGCGAGCGCCGTGAGCCGACCGCGCCGCACCGCGTCGCGCAGCCGGAGGAGCGGCCGGGGAGGGCCGACGGGGGGCGGCGCGGGCATCAGAAGACCTCCAGGTCGCCGAGGCTGAACCGCCAGTCGGCGAGGGTGCGTTCGGCGGGCAGCGGCCCGGTCGGGGTGCGGGCGGCCAGCACCATGCCGGTGCGCGGCGCCGTCAGGCAGCCCGCCCGCAGGCCCGCCTCCGCCGCCTCGGTGCCCGGCGCCAGGTGGGTCGCCGCGTGGTCGCAGCCGGACGCGGCGGCGGCGCGCAGCAGCCCGGCGGCCGCCGCCCGGTCGCCGGGGCGGACGATCAGCTCGGCGAGGGTGAACTCAGCCAGCGGGCCGCGCCGCCGGGGCCGGCCGAACGCCAGCCCGACCAGCTCGCCTCCGCGCTCCACCGTCACCACCCGGTAGTCCAGGCCCGGCGCGGCCCCGTACCGCCAGGCCAGGTACCGGGCGGTGCGCGCCGTGCGCAGCCGCGGCTCGGCGGCGTCCGCCAGCTCCCGTTCCGCCAGCAGCTCCGGCAGCCGCGGGTCCGGGAACGCGAACCAGTCGGCGGCGGTGGGCAGTTCGCAGCGCGGCGGCCCCGACGGGCCCGGGCGGCGGGCCAGTGCCGCCCGCGCGCCCCGGGCGAACGACAGCGGCCGGGCCACCCGCAGCGCCACCGGCACCCGGCCCAGCTCCCGCCAGCCCATCCGCAGGTAGCCCGGCAGGCTGTTGGCGTTCGGCGTGTTGAACACCAACTCGGCCTCACCGGCGACCTGTTCGAGCAGCTCCATGGTCAGCCGGCGGAAGATCCCGCGCTTCTGGAAGTCCGGATGCGTCGCGGTGTCCACCGGCCGTACCGCCGCCACCTCGCGGCCCCGCGCACCCCGCCACGACCAGCGCAGGAACAGCCGCACGCCCACGATCCGCCCGTCCGGTGCGACGGCCACCAGCCCCGGACTCGGCCCGAACGGGTTCGCCCGGTGCTTCCAGTCGAAGAACTCGGCGCTGCGCCGCCCCGTCGGGCCGCCCGCCAGCGAAGCCGTCAGCAGCTCCAGGACCATCGGCACATCCGCCGACTCCAGCCCGCGGTACGTCAGTTCACCGCTCACGTCGTGCTCGTCCCCTCCGGACTCAGCGGGCCAGCACCCGTGCGTAGACCCGCTCGATCGCCCGCTGCGCGCCCGCCACGTCGAAGGACTTCGACCGCTCCCGGGCGGCTGCGCCCATTCGCGCCCGCAGCCCGGGATCGGCCGCCAACTCCTTTAAAGCAGTGGCCAGTTCGGCCGGGTCGCCGGGCGGCACCAGGCGGCCCTCGACGCCGTCGTCCAGCACCTCCGGCATGCCGCCGACCCTGGTCACCACCGACGGCAGGCCGCTGGTCATCGCCTCCATCAGCGCCACCGGCAGGCCCTCCTGCCGCGAGCTCAGGCAGAACACGTCCAAGCCCGGCAGCAGCGCCGGCACGTCCCCCCGGGAGCCCGCGAACAGCACGCCCTCGCCCGCCCGTTCGCGCAGCTGCGCCTCCAGCGGGCCCGAACCGACCAGCACCAGCCGGGAGTTCGGGTGCTCGCGGCGCAGCAGGGCGAACGCGGCCAGCAGTGTGGCCTGGTCCTTCTTCGCCGTCAGGTTGCCGACCGTGCCGATCACCAACGCGTCCTCGGGCAGGCCGAGTCCGGCCCGGGCCGCGCGGCGGGCGGCCGGGCCCGACGGGGCGTCGCCGAGGTCCGGGCCGTGGTGCACCACCGTCAGCCAGTCGCCCGGGCGTCGGCGCTCGATGCCCGCCGCCACCGCGTGCGAGACGGCGATCACCGCGTCGTTGCGCCCGTACGTGAGCGCGTTCGCCCAGCGGGTCGGCAGCCGGTAGCGCTCCCACAGGTTGTGCTCGGTGTGGACGAGCTTCCGACGGCCCGGCAGCAGCCGGGCCGCGACCGCCGGCACCGGCATATGGGTGTGCACCAGGTCGTACCGGCGCTCCGCGAGCAGCGCCCGCAGCCGCAGTGGCCAGCGCCGGGCCGGCGCCGCGCCCAGGCAGTGCACCGGGACGCCGGCCGCCGCCAGCGCGGGCACCAGCGCGTCCTTGTGCGGCAGCACGTACGCCACCTCGATCGCGTAGCGCGAACGGTCCGCGTGGCGCGCGCAGTTGACCAGCAGCTGCTCCGCGCCGCCCCGGCCCAGGCCCTTGGCCAGCCAGAGCACCCGGGCCGGCCGCCCCGTCACCGCTCCTCGCCCAGGCGCAGCTGCAGGGTGGTCTCCACCGGTTCCTCCGGCGGCAGTTCGGCCGGCCGGCGGCCCCAACTCGTCGCGCCGTCCCGGCGGTCCGGGCCCTCGCCGTACACCGGCGCGCCCGGACGCGGGTCGGCGGGCCGCTGGTGCTCGCCCGCGCGGCGCTGCGGCTCCACCCGGGGCGGCGGTTCGGCGCGGCGCTGCTGCTCGGGGACGGGCGGGGCGGTCTTCGCTGCGGCCTTCCCAGTGGCCTTCCCGGCGGTCTTTTCCGCGGGCGCGGCCTTCGTGGCGGGCCGGCCCGGCCTCGGGGTGCGCTTGCGCCGCCCTGTGGTGCCCTCGGCGCCCAGCAGTGCCACGCCCGCCACCGGCACGCCCGTGCGGGCCAGCAGCTCGGAGACCCGGTCCGCCTCCTCCGGGCGGACGTTGCCCGCCATCACCGTCACCAGCACGGTGTCCGCGTGCTGCACCAGGTCGTAGGCGTCGTTGGCGTGCAGCAGCGGCGAGGAGTCGATCAGCACCACGTCCGCGTGCCGGCGGGCCAGCTTCAGCACCTCCCCGGCGCGCAGCACCAGCGCCGCCGGGTACGCGGTGGTGTTGCCGCCGGTGATCAGCGCCACGCCCGACACGTTGGTGCGGCGGATCAGGTCCACCAGGTTCGGCAGCTGCTCGCCCGACAGCAGCTCGGCCATGCCGGGGCCCTCGTCCGCCCCGAACTGGCCGCGCAGGCCCGGCTGGCGGAAGTCGCAGTCCAGCACCAGGACTTGGCGTCCGGTCTCGGCGAGCGTCGCCGCCAGATTGGCCACCGTGGTGGTCCGCCCGTCCCCGGAGCGCCCCGACATCACCAGCACCACCGGCGCCGGGCCGGTGGCCTGCCGGGCCCGCCGGTCGTCCGGGTCCAGACCGCCCTGGCCGAGCTGCACCGACAGTTCACGCGGGCCGGTCAGCAGCAGGGTGGAGCGCAGCGAGCGGTACGCCTCGGTCGCCGGATCCTCCGGTCGGGCCGTCACCAGCGGCTCGCGCAGCCGGCGCAGGCGCCGCGACAGCCGGGGGATCTCGCCGATCACCGGCAGGTTGAACGCCTCCTCGACGCCGTCGCGGGTGCGCAGCCGGGTGTCCATCCGGGACAGCATCAGCGCCGCCACCACGCCGAGCGCCAGGCCCAGCACCACCGCCAGGACGAGGCGGACGCTGCGGGTCGGCGAGGTCAGCAGGTTGCCGCCGAGCTCCTTCGCGTCGATCGACCCCCACTGCTGGATCGCGTCGGTCTGGCTGTAGTTCTGCAGGTCGGCGATCGCGCCCAGGGTCTTGGTCAGCGCCGCCGTCGCGGTGGACAGCTGCGGCTGAAGCTTGGCCTGATCGGTCGCATTCGCACGGCTGAACTGCTTCTGCAGATCGTCGAGTTGCTGCTGCTGGGCGTCGGCCTGGGCGCGCAGCCGCTTGATCGACTCGTCGGCGCTCTTCTTCGACTCCTGGCCGTAGCCGGTGATGGTGGCCTCCGACAGCGCCGCCGCCAGGTCCGCGCAGGACTGCTGGGTCGGGCCGGTGGTGGTGAACACCAGCATCTGGGTGGACGCGGCCGCCACCGTACGGCGCGCCGACAGGCCCGCGACGTCCGTGATGTGCAGCTTCTGCGCCGCCGCCGTGGTCACTGCCGAGCCCTGCGCGTACGACAGCACCTGGTCGGCCCGGACGGTGTCCGCCGCGCCCGCGACGGGAGTTATCGCCACCTTGCACTGCCACTTGCCGTTGTCCACCGTGTCACCGGTCGGCGTCAGCACGAATCCCACGATCAGCGCGGCGACCGTACAGCCGGCCAGCAGCCGCCAGTACCGCCGCAGAACGGTGAACAGATTTGCCGGTTCCACCGGTTGGTTCCCCTCGCCTCGTCCCGACGCCCGCGCCCCCGCCCGACGGGCGGTCCATGCGGCTGCGGCCGCGCACAGTTGGACGGTCCCCCCAGACCACATCCCCTGGCGAACGATGCTTCCCGGCCCGGACCTGCGGCGCAAGCACTTTGGCGATTCCGGTGCCAAGCTGTGGACGTATTCCGGACGCCCGCAGGCGAGGTGACGAATCGTCAGATTCGGTGAAGGGTTGGTGGGGGAGCGAACCGTCCGCCCCGCGTCAGGTCAGTGCGCGTTCGTAGAACTCGACCATCCGGGCGGAGACCTGCTGGAGCGTGAACCTGGTCAGGAAACGCGCCCGGGCCGCCTTCGCCCGCACCAGCGCCTCGCCGCGCCCGTCCAGCGTCCGCAGCAGCGCGGCCGCCAGCTCGCCGGGCCGCTGCGGGGGCACCAGCAGCGCGTAGTCCTCCGAGCCGACCGTCTCGCGCAGCGCCGGGACGTCCGCGCACACCAGCGGCACCCCGACGCCCATCGCCTCCATCGCCGCGCTGCCCAGCCCCTCCCAGCGCGAGGGCACCGCGCACGCGTCCGCCGCGGCCATCAGGTCGAACACGTCGTCCCGCGGCCCCAGGAACCGCACCCCCGACGTCCGGGCGGCCAGCTCCTCCAGCCGGGCCGTCTCGGCACCCCGGCTGCCGGCCAGCAGCAGCACCGCGTCCGCGCGTGCCGCGCGCACCGCGGGCCAGGCGGAGAGCAGTACGTCCAGGCCCTTCTGGTACTGCTGCCGGGCCGCCGCCAGCACCACCGGCACCTCCTCGTCCAGCCCCAACTCCGCCCGCACCGCCGCCCGCCGCTGCGGCGTCACCGAGCCGAGCAGCAGCGGGTCGCGGCCGCGCGGCACCACGTCGATCCGGCGGCGCGGCACCAGCAGGCGGGCCGCCATCGCGTCCGCGACGTGATCGGTCAGCGCGTGGAAGCGGCGCACGCCCTGCGCGGTCAGCGCGTCCACGCCCTGCGCGGCCCGCACCTTCCACGGGCTCAGACCGCGGGCCCGCAGATGCTCCGGCCCGTACGCCGAGTTCACCAGGCTGGAGACCACCGGCACCCGCGCCGCGAGCGCCGCCGGGCGGCCCAGCACGTCCGACTCGTACAGCGTGGTGTGCACCAGGTCCGGCCGGCGGCGGCGGAACTCGGCGCGCAGCGCGGCCAGTCGGGCCGGACGCGAGCCGCGCAGCACCGGCACCGGTTCGGCGCCCGCCGCCCGCAGCTCGGCCTGGAACCCGCCCGGCGACTCCTTCAGGAACGCCACCTGCAACTCCACGCCCGCCCGCACCAGCAACGGGGCCATCGCCGCCAGGCCCTGCTCGGCGCCACCCACCCGGCTCACACTGTCGATCACGTACACCACGCGCACCGCAGCAACCCCCTCGCCAAGGCCACCCCCTGACCGCCGCTCAGCATCCCAGCCCAGCCGGGCCCGCGTCCGCGAAACCGGTCAGCTGGCCGCCGGCGGGGCGGTGGTGGGCATGCCGGTCAGGGCGAGGCCGAGCAGGCGGCCGGCCTGTTCCGGGGTGCCGTGCTCGCGCCTCCACGCGGCGGCGCTCCGGTGGACGAGTTCCTCGCCGGCAACCTTCCGGCGCTGCGCGAGCTCGCCGACGGCCGGTCTGTGTGAGCCCCCCGCGAGCTGCGCCGTCGTGCTGGTGTGCATACTTACCGGACGATTATTCGTACGTAGAGGTGATGGTGCGGTGAAACTGGCTGAAGCGCTCGCACAGCGCGCGGCTGCGGTGCGGCAGGTGGAGCAGTTGCGGGCCCGAGTCGTCGGCAGCGCCCGCTACCAGGAGGGCGAGGAGCCGGCCGAGAACGCCGCCGAGATCCTGGCCCAGGCCGCAGAGGTGCTGGACGAACTGGAGCTGCTGATCCGCCGGATCAACCGCACCAACGCCACCGTGATCGTCGAAGGCGGCGGCACCCTCACCGACGCCCTCGCCCGCCGCGACGTCCTGCGCCTGCGCCACTCGGTCCTCACCTCCGCCGCCGACGCCGCCTCCGGCCGCGACCAGCGCGGAGCCGTCCGGCAGCTGCGGTCCGAACTCCGGATCCTGTCCGCCCTCCCGGTCGCCGAACTCCGCGCCCAGGCAGACCTGCTGGCCAAGGAGATCCGCGAGGTGGACACCTTGATCCAGCGCACCAACTGGGAGATCGACCTGATCGAGGACTGACCTCCCCACAGACCGGGTGTGGGAAGCAGGTAGTCGTGGAGGCGTGCACACACCGCGGCCGGCGGTTCATCCGGCCCTGGCGCGCGAAGAGCAGCGCAGGGGTTCGATTCCTCACCAACACCGCAGCTCAGCAACGCGCACAAGTGACAGAGCACACCGAACAGCTCACCACCACCGTGCAGATCCACGACGAGGGCGGGACCGGGGCGCCCCACACCCAGAACGAGGGCCGTGCCGCACCGTGGCACGGCCCTCGCGCACTGACCAACTCACATCAGGTGGCGCGCAGTTGGGTGAACTCGGCCCGCCGGCCCGAGGCGTCTCGGTAGGGTCGGGCGCATGGCCGAGCCGCGCGTTCTGCACGTGATCACCGATCCGCGCGCCCGGGGCGCGCAGCGTCTCGCCCGCGATCTGCATGCCGAACTGGTGCGTCGCGGCCAGGCGTCCGAGTTGGTCGCGCTGCACCCGCACCCGGACGCCGGCCCCGCCGACCCCGTCGCCGTGCTGGGGCCGTCCCGCCACCACCCGGCCACCTTGCGTGCGCTGCGGCGGGCCGCCCGCCGGGCCGACGTGGTGGTGGCGCACGGGTCGTCCACCCTGCAGGCGTGTGCGCTCGGGCTGCTGGCCGCCCGCACCCCGTTCGTCTACGTCAACATCGGCGACCCCCGGCACTGGACGTCAACTCCGGCCCGCCGTCTGCGAGTCGGCGCGTTCCTGCACCGGGCCGCCGCCGTCGCCGCGATCTCCCCGCATGCCGTGGAGCTGTTGCGCACCCGCTTCCGGCTGTCCGCCAACCGGCTGCACGTGCTGCCCAACGCCCGACCCGCCGACCGGTTCCCGCCCCCGGCCGGCCCGGCCGAGAAGGCCGCCGCCCGCGAGGCCCTCGGGCTGCCCGCCGGTGGCCCGCTGATCGCCTGGGTCGGCGCCCTCAGCCCGGAGAAGCGCCCGGACCTCGCCCTCGCCGCCCACGCCCAACTCCCCGAGGACGTCCACCTCGCGCTCGCCGGCGAAGGCCCGCTCCGCGAACGCCTCACCGCCGAAGCCGGCCCCCGAACCCACCTGCTCGGCCCGCTCGCCGACCCCGCCCCGCTCTACCGGGCCGCCGACCTGCTGCTGCTCACCAGCGACTCCGAGGGCGTCCCGGGCGTCCTGATCGAAGCCGCCCTCGCCGCCCTCCCGGCCGTCGCCACCGACGTCGGCTGGGTCTCCGACATCGTCCGCGACGGCCGGACCGGCCTGCTCACACCCCCGAACGACCCGTCCGCCACCGCCGAAGCCCTCCGCACCCTCCTCGCCACCGACCGCACCCCGTACGGCCAGGCCGCCCGCGAACACGCCCTCACCCACTTCGACCTCACGACCGTCGCCACCCGCTGGCAGCACCTCCTGCGCCAAGTCGCCGACGGTGCCTGACGATCGGGTGTCTCCGGCCGCGGCTACGCTGCCGACCGGCAGGATTCCGATGGAGGGAGTACGTTCGATGGTCCGCACCAGCCCGTCCCGTCCGCTCGATGTCGAGGCGCTGTTCCCCGAGGTGGCGCCGCTGCGGCGAGAGGCGGTGCGGCTGCATCCCAGGCGCGGGGAGCCGGGGCCGTGGGAGAGTTCGCTGGGCGGCCCGGTGCGGTGGCCGCGTGCCGAGCCGTGGCCGCACTGCACGGATGAGCACCCGCGTACCGCGTACGCGCCGCCGCGCGGTGCGGGGCCCGTTCCGCTGGTGCCGGTGGTGCAACTGCTCGCCGCCGACGTGCCCGAACTGCCGTTCCCGGACGGCACGGACGTGCTCCAGGTGCTGTGGTGCCCGTTCGACCACGAGGAGGGCTACGCGCCGCGGCCACAGGTGTACTGGTGGGACGGCTCACGCGCCGACCTCGAACCCGCCGACCCGCCCCGGCCCGACGGCGCTCCCCACAGCTACCTGCCCGACCCGTGCGTGCTGCACCCCGAACGCATCACCGAGTACCCCTCCTGGGACCTGCCGGAACACCTCCACGACGCACTGGAGGAGCGGTTCGAGCAGGTCGAGGAGGAGACCGGCTGGTCGTACGAGTACCACCTGTCGGTGCCTGACGGGACCAAGGCCGGCGGCTACCCCACCTGGAGCCAGGACCCGGACTGGCCGCACTGCCCCAGCTGCGAGCGCCGGATGGACCACCTGCTGTCCGTAGGCAGCGCCGAGTTCGACGGCGAGAGCTGGCGCACCTGGCTCGCGGTCGAGGACACCCCGGCCGCCGGAACCGTCTGGGAACTGCCGTACGACGAACGGCGGTTGATCCAGAGCGCCGCCGACCTGCTGCTCGGCGACATGGGCAGCCTGCACCTGTTCGCCTGCCCGCACTGCCCCGACCGCCCGTACGCCCACCGGGCCAGCGCGTAGACCTCGCGAACGGCGCCCACCGCGCCCACCCGGCCTACGCGTCGGCCCTGCGGTGGGCCTTGGCCCGGTCGAGCCGGTAGTAGAGCGGGTACTCCTCGGGACGGATCCACGCGAACTCGCCGACCTTGCGCGCCATGCCCGAGGCTGCAAGTGCGGCGGCCACCACGGCGACCGGGGTGCCGAACAGCACCGGGAGGAAGAACGCGGGGCCGTGGGTGAGGCCCATCACGAGCGCGTTCTCCAGGAAGAACACAGCCCCCGCCACCAGGGACGCCCGCACCGCCCACCGCCTGGTGCGCGCACCCTTTCGGCTCGCGGCAAGCGACACCCCGCCCACCAGCCCCGGCAACGCCCCCGTGACCAGCCCGAACGCAACGGTCGCGAGCCCGAATCGGAGCCCGAAATACCTTCCGAAGAACATGCCGATGAACACGTAGGGCACAACGCCCACCGCCGCACCCAGCCCGGTGGCCTGCCAGACAACCGTCGACCTGCGAAGCACGCCGCCCACCCCCTTCGACGGTGGACTGTATACGAAACACCTGACGGCCGGTAAGGGGGTCCCCGGGACGGCGGGACAGGAGTTCGGAGGGCGACCGGCGTCAACCGGCAGGCCCGGCCGCGCAGTTCCTCGGGGCCCGGGGCCGAACGCGCACGACCGCTGACGACCGGCGCCCCGCCGCCCATACTGGGCACAGGCCGAGGGGCGGGGGAGGATCCGATGGCGGGGCTGATCGTCGCGGGGCTGGTGGTGCTGCTGCTGGCGCGGCTGAGTGTGAAGCGGGTGGGGGCGAACGAGCGCGGGGTGGTGTTCCGGCTCGGCAAGGTGCGTGAGCGGACGTTGCGGCCGGGGCTGACTCTGCTGGTGCCGTTCGCCGACCAGTTGCAGCGCGTCGATGTGTCCGACACCTGCGTGGCGGTGCCGTTCCAGGGGCGGACCAAGGACGGCCAACGGGCGAGCGTCGAGGCGGCGTTGACCTTCCGGGTGGCGGATCCGGTGGCGGCGATCGTCGAGGTGCGGAACTACGGCGTGGCGATCTGCCACCTCGCGCTGGTGGTGCTGCGCACCGAGGCCGAGCAGCGCACCTTCGACGAACTGGCCACCGCGCGCGAGGAGCTGCGACTCGCGCTGCTGCGTGAGGTCAAGCCCGCCGCGGCCGGTTGGGGCGTGGAGCTGGACCGCGTCGAGGTAAAAAGTGTCACGCACGCGAAGCCTTCTGCACCCGAACCGACCTTGCCCTGAGCGGAGTTCACCCCTGCCGGAAAGCGCCGCTGTGTAACAGCGGTGTAAGCGGACGGAAACCGGAGGAACCGTCCGACAACCGGACGCGTGGTGACGCATGCCCGCCCACCGGCGGACCGCGCACCACGCCCCCACAGGAGCCTCCGATGAACCTTCACAAGCCCGCTGCCCTCGCTCTGTTGGCCTGCTCCGTCCTCGCCCTGACGGCCTGTGACCCGGACACCACCGCCAACCCGGCGCCCGCCACCAGCTCCGCCGCGAGCAACCCGGCCGGCCAGCCGTCCGCCACCGCCTCGGGCTCCACCGAAGGCTCCGGCGGCAAGTCCTCCGCCCCGGGCGCCAAGCCGGCCGCCGACATCCGCATCTGCGGCAACTCCGAGAAGGAGAGCGACGTCAAGGCGGAGCTGACCCTCGACCGGAGCGCCGACCCGCGGATCACCGGCGTCATCAAGCTCACCAACACCACCGGCACGGAGTGCGTCGTCTACGGCAAGCCCGATCTGCGCACCGACCACACCGCGCAGTTCCAGAAGCTCGCCAGCGGCGTCCTCGGCTCCGGCACCTTCGCCACCGACAAGGCCAACGGCACCGTGCTGCACCCCAACGTGCCGATCTACCAGGCCGTCACCTGGCTCGCCTCGCCGCCCGTCGCCCCGAACGCGTCCTGCACCACCGGCTCGCTGTTGGTGCTGGTCCGCAACGAGGGCGTGCTCAGCCTCCCCATGCCGGTCAAGGACGCCCGGTACTGCCCGATGAAGGAGGAGGGCTCCGACCAGGTCCAGATCGGCGTCCCGCAGACCTCCGAGGCCGACGCCAAGGCCCAGCTGCGCGCCCTCGGCAAGTGACCCGGGGCCGCCAGTAGCCGGGTTCCGGTGGGCGGGTGTGCGGGGGCGCCGCCCGCCCGCCGGGAACCGGCCGGTCTCCCCGGCGCCCGTCTCTCCAGCGTCCGTCGCCCAGCGTCCGTCTCCCCAACGTTCGTCTCTGCGACGCCAGTTCGAGCGGCGCTGCTCCGTTCCGGCGAATTCGGCCGACCGGCGCCGGATCGCCTGGCCCGTGCCCGGGTGGGCTGCCACGCTGCCCTGGTGAAGCCGCTGTTGAGAACCACCGTCCTGATCGCCGTCGCCGGGGGCCTGGTCGCCGCCCCGGCCGCCGCCGCCCACGCCGTGTCCGCCTATCCGGCCACACCGTACGGCCTGACCGGGAAGCAGCTGATGGCACCCGGTCAGTACCTCGCCGCCGCCCAGCAGCCAAGGCCGGCCAACCACCACGGGGCACCCCCGGCCGCCCGACCGGACGCGCCCGCGCAGCAGCAGGCCCCGGCCAGCGGGCCGCAAGCCAGCGGGCCGAAGGCCGCCCGTACTCACGAGGCCGTCGAGTTCTTCTGGTACAACTGCTCGCACTCCGCCCGGCTGGAGTCCCCGCTCACCAACTGGGCCGCCAGGCATCAGTCGGACGTGAAGCTGCGCCGCGTCCCGGCGATCTGGGTGGGCAGCCCGGACGAGGCCGAACAGCGCGCCCACGCACGGCTGTTCTACACCCTGGACCGGCTCGGCGAGGTGGACCGCCAGCAGGCCGCCGTGTTCCGCGCCGTCCGCGACGAGCACGCCGATCTGACCACCGAGCAGCGCGCCACTCAGTGGGCGGCCGCGCACGGCATGGACGCTGCCAAGTTCCGTTCGGCCTATCACTCCCCCGAGGTGGACCGGGCCGTGGAGCAGGCGCCCAAGCTGTTCTCCGACTACCAGGTCAACGAACTGCCCACTGTGGTGGTCGACGGCAACGGCCGCACGTCGCCCGCCCGGGCCGGCGGCGTGGAGAACGTACCCGCCGCGCTCGACCAACTGGTCGCCGACGGGAACGCCGGCCACTGACCGACCGGAACCCCGGCCACTGACCGACCGGAGCCCCGGCCACTGATCGAGGTGAACTCCGCTGCCCAGCAGGGAAGTTCGGCCCGAAACCATCGACAACCCGTCGACAACCCGTCGACAACCGGCCTGAGCTGGCGCAATCTTCACGGAACCCGCCCGCCGCCCCCACACTGTGTGCCATGGTGGTCGCCGGGCCGCCCGGACCGTCTCGTCCGCCCGGCTCCGACACAGTCGACACAGACACCGGGCGCGGCCGCACCGCGCCCGGAGAGGGCGGGAGTCCGTGGGGGGACAGCGCGCACAGGTCATCGACGACCGCGAGGGCGAACCGGCACCTCCCGGCGTCGCGATCCCGGCCGGGCCACCGCCCGAACTGGTCTTCAAACGCCGGCTGCGCCCCGTCCAGGTCGCCCACGAGCTGTGGGCGGCAAGGGAGTTGGTGCGCGCGCTGGCCGAACGCGACCTGCGGGCCCGGTACAAGCAGGCGGTGCTCGGCTTCGCCTGGGCGGTGCTCACCCCGCTCGCGCTGTGCGCCATCTTCACCCTGGTGTTCCACCGTGCCGTCAAGATCGAGACCGGCGCCGCCCCGTACACGCTGTTCGCCTATGTCGGCCTGATCGTCTGGCAGTTCTTTAGCAACACGATGAACCAGGGCGCGCTCAGCCTGGCCAACAACCTCAGCCTGCTGAACAAGGTGTACTGCCCGCGCGAGGTGTTCCCGCTCGCCACCATGCTGGTCGCCACGGTGGACATGGTGATCGGCGTCGGCGTGCTCGCGCTGATGTTCCTGGTGTTCTGGACCGCCCCCGCCGCGACCTTCCTGTGGGCGCTGCCGCTGCTGCTGATCCAGTTCGCGTTCACCTACGGCATCGCGCTGATCCTCTCGGTGGCCGTGGTATACCTGCGCGACGTCCGCCACCTGCTGCCGATCATCACCCAGATGGGAGTGTTCGCCACCCCCGTCGCCTACCCGCTGGCCAAGATCCCGCACCGGCTGCAGGAGATCTACGTCGGCGTCAACCCGCTCGGCGCGGTCATCGAGGGCTACCGGAAGGCACTGCTGTACGGCGAGGCACCGGACGCCCGGATGACGCTGATCGCGGCGGTCAGTTCGCTGGTGTTCCTGGTCGGCGGGTACCTGTTCTTCAAGAAGCTGGAAACGGGGATCGCCGATGTCGCGTGACTACCCACTGGGCACCATCCGCACCGAACAGGTCTGGAAGCGCTTCCGCGCCGACCAGCAGCGGATGCTGCTGCGCGACCGGGTCGAACAGGCCGCCCGCCGGCTGCGCGGCGACCGTGGCGAGGACTGGCGCTGGGCGCTGCGCGACATCAACCTGCACATCGAACCCGGCGAGTCCGTCGGCCTGATCGGCTCCAACGGGTCAGGAAAGTCAACCCTGTTGAAGATGCTCACCCGGGTCATGTACCCGTACGCGGGCGTCATCGACGTGCGCGGCCGGATCGGCGCCCTGATCGAGATCCGGGCCGGCATCCACCCCGACCTGACGGGCCGGGAGAACATCTACCTGTTCGGCGCGCTGCTCGGCCTCAAGCGCCGCGAGGTCGCCGGACGCTTCGACGACATCGTCGAGTTCGCCCGGCTCGGCGGTGCCATCGACCGGCAGGTGAAGTTCTACTCGTCGGGCATGCAGATGCGCCTCGGCTTCGCGGTCGCCGCGTACCTGGAGCCGCACGTCCTGCTGGTCGACGAAGTCCTCGCCGTCGGCGACGCCGTCTTCCAGCAGCGCTGCCTGGACCGGATGCGTGAAGTCGCCGAACAGGGCACCACCATCGTCTTCGTCTCGCACGACCTCCCCGCCGTCCAGTCGATCTGCCGGCGCGGCGTCTGGCTGGAACAGGGCACCGTCCGGGTGGACGCCGGCATCAAGGACGCGCTGGCCGGCTACCGCGACTCCATCGAGGCCCAGTCCGAGGCCACCGCCCGGGTCGGTGAGCCGCTGCAGCTGCTGAAGTACGAGGTGCGCGGCGAGGACGGCGAGGAGAACCTGCACACCGACGAGCCCGTCACCGTCGAACTCACCCTCGGCGGCGACTACCGCGGCGACGCCACCCTGCACCTCGGCGTCAGCGAGGGCACCTCCAGCCCGATCTTCCAGATCAGCCACGAGATCCGGCTGGCCGGCGGCGACCACCGGGTGGCCTGCGTCATCCCCCGGCTGCCGCTGCCGCGCGGCCGCTACACCCTGTGGACCGGCGTCTACTCGATCGGCAAGACCGACGGGGGCACCCTGATGAGCTGGCACTCCGCCGGCCAGTTCGACGTGTTCGGCCCGATGCTGGACACCCCGCCGCGCGCGGTCGTGCTCGCCGCGCCGGTCTTCGTACCGCACCAGTGGGAGGAGTGACCGTGCGTTCGGTCCGTGTCCTGGTCCACCTCAACAACCTGGCCCTCGGCGGAGCCCAGCTCAACGCCGTCGACATCGCCCGCACCCTGCGCGACCGCGGCCACCAACCCGTCCTGTTCGCCCAGGGAGTCGACGGCCCCGCGCCACTCGTCGAACTCGCGGCCGAACACGACCTCGACCTCGTCGTCGCCGGTGATCCCGACACCCCGCACGCGGTCATCCGCGCCCGCCTGAGCCGCCTCGCCGACGAACACGGCTCCCAACTCGTCCACGCCTGGGAGGTCCGGGCCGCCCGCAACGCCTACTTCGGCCCCGGCCGACAGGGGCGCCTGCCGATCGTCACCACCTTCTACGGCATCCGGATGCTCCGCGGCATGCCCCGCCACCAGCCCCTGGTCCTCGGCCTCGGTGCACTGATGGGCGACGCGCGGGCCTTCGGGCACCGCGACCTGCGACTCATCGAACCCCCCGTCAACACCGTCCTCGACGCCCCCGGATCCGTCCCCGGCTCCCCCTTCCGCGCCGAAGTCGGCGCCGGGGACGGCCAGTTGCTGCTGTGCATCGTCACCCGCCTGGTCTCCGGCCTGGAGAAGGACGCCGGCGTCCGCCGCACCATGGCCGCCGTCCGCCTGCTCGACGACCCGTCCCTCGTCCTCGCCGTCGTCGGCGGCGGCCCCAGCGAGGAGCCGCTGCGCGCCGAAGCCGCCCGCCTCAACACCGAACTCGGCCGCGAGGCCATCGTCTTCACCGGCCAGCGCTCCGACCCCCGCCCCGCCTACGAGGCCGCCGACCTCGTCCTCGGCATGGGCGGCTCCGCGCTGCGCGGCCTGGCCTTCGCCAAGCCCGTCATCGTCCACGGCGCGAACGGCTACACCGCCATCCACGAACCCGGCCCCCTGGTCGAACCCCACGCCTCCCGCTGCATGTACGGCCACGGCGACGGCCCCGCCGACTCCAAGGCCCTCGCCGCCCAGATCCGCGTCCTGGCCGACTCCCCGGATCGCCGCGCCGAGCTCGGCAGTTGGGGCCGCGACTGGGTGGTCGGCCGGTTCTCCCTCGACCACGTCTCCACCGCCTTCGAGGAGATCTACCGCGAACTCCTCCGCCAACCCCCCGGCCGCACCCCCTGGCTCCGTGACCTCGAGCAGATGACCCGCTACGAGTACGTGAAGCCGACGGCCCGGCGGTTGCTCACGCGGTAACGTCCGGCCGCAGCAGGAGGGTGACGAAGCCGAAGCCGTCGCGGTACTCGGTCAGCCACTGGTGGCGGTGGCGGGTGGCGGCGGCGAGGGCCTGGTCGCGGTCGGGGCCCGGGGGTTGGTCGAGGGCCCAGTCGGTGAGGGAGCCGGTCCAGGACCATTCGTAGGTGTCGAGCTCTTCGCGGGTGGAGGTGTGTCCGGCGATCGGCCACCAGCCGGCGGTGCGGAGGGTGGCGAGGACGCCGGACAGGTCGGTGAGGTCGTCGCCGAAGAACTCGCGTGCGTGGTCGGTAGGTTGGCCGTCCTCCCAGTAGCACTCGCCGAGCAGCAGGGTGCCGCCCGGGGCGAGCAGCGGGCGGACGGCTTCGAGGGTCGGCAGCAGGCCGCCGAAGGCGTACGTCGCGCCGACCGAGAGGACGGCGTCGAAGGAATCGGCGGCCTCGAACTCCCGTACGTCGGCGTGGTGCAGGGCGAGACGGCCCTCGACGCCCGCGCGTTCGGCGGCCCGCCGGCCGTCGTCGAGGGCGGCCGGGTCGGTGTCCACGCCGATGGCCTGCAGGTTGGGGTGCATGGTCAACGCCCGTACCAGCCAAGCGGCTTCGCCGCAGCCGAGGTCGAGGGCCGAGCTGTTCGGGCAGCGCCGCAGCTGGCGTTCCAGCAGGCGGTGCACCGACGCGTCCGACAGCGGGGCGGCCACGGGGTGGTCGCGGTGGGCGATGCGTCCGATCTCCTGACGTTCCATCAGTCCATCCTGCCCTCGGCGCGCTGCGGGTGCGGGTACGTCCGGCCCTTCCAGGCCGCGCCGCGTCCGCGCCAGTGCTGGACGGCGGAGTCGACCGTCATCAGCAGGTACAGCAGCGCGGTGAACGGCAGCAGTGGGGCCTCCGTCACCGGACGGCCGTAGTAGCGCAGCATCGGCGCGTACGTGCCCGCCATCACCGCCCACGCGGCGAACCCGGCGCCGGCCGTCCACCGGAAGCCCGCGAGCAGGCCGGTCACGGCGGCGACCGGCGGCACCAGGTAGATCAGCGTCAGGCCGAGCACCGTGCCGAGCAACAGCAGTGGGGAGTAACGGAGTTGGGCGTACGCGCTGCGGGAGACCATCCGCCACAGCGGCGACAGCCCGGGGTAGGGGCGGACGGAGTCGACCCGGTCGGCGAGCCCCAGCCAGGTGCGGCCGCCGGTGCGCTTGACCGCGCGGGCGAGCGACACGTCGTCGATCACCGCGCCCCGGATCGCCGCCACCCCGCCCGCCCGTTCGAGCGCCCGGCGGCGCACCAGCGAACAGCCGCCGGCCGCGGCGGCGGTGCGGGAGGCGGGGCGGTTGGAGCGGCGGAACGGGTACAGCTGCGCGAAGAAGTACACGAACGCCGGGACGATCAGCCGCTCCCAGCCGGACGCCACCCGCAGGCGGGCCATCTGCGACACCAGGTCCAGGCCGTGCCCCTCGCCCGCCGCGACCAGCGCCCGCAGGGAGCCGGGCCGGTGCGCGATGTCGGCGTCCGTCAGCAGTAGCCACTCGGCGTGGCCCGCGTGCTCGACGCCGTGCCGCAACGCCCACAACTTGCCCGTCCAGCCCTCGGGGAGAGGTGGGGGAGTGGTCACCTCCAGCGCGAGCCCCGGACCGGCCGCCGCCAGCGCGAGCGCCAACTCGGCCGTGCCGTCGGTGCTGTGGTCATTCACGAGGACCACCCGGGCCCGGCCTGGGTACTGCTGCGCCAGCAGCGTCGGAAGGGAGAGCGGCAGCACGCCGGCCTCGTCGCGGGCCGGCACCACGGCCACCACGTCAGGCCACCGCGACGGCTCCGGACCCCCGGGCGGCAACCGCTGATCGGTCCGCCAGAACCCGCCGTGACACACCGCCAGCCACACCCACGCCGCCAGCGCCACCACCGACACCCACCACAGGACGGTCACCCCGGCAGTCTGCCCCACCAGCGGCGGGGCGACCCCGAGGCGCGACGGGCTGCGACGGGCTGCCGCGAGGCCGCGGGGCGCGGGCAGGTGGGTGTCCCGGCGGGGTGTTGCGGGGATCGGCGGGTGGCAGCCGGTCGGCGACAGGGGGGCGGTGCGGTCGAGGGTCCGACCGGGCAGCGATCGGCGCGGGCGCCGTCGTGGCCGGGGGCAGGGCCGGCAGCGCGATCGGTCGGTGGTGCGCGACGCCCGGAGGGTCAGACGCGGGCGCCGATCAGGATCTCGCCCTGCGGGTAGTTGAGGGCGGCGGTCTGCAACGCGGCCGGGCGGCCGGAGTGCAGGACGGTGAGGGTGCCGGCGCCCGGGGCACCGGGTGAGACGCGGCGCAGCGCCTGGGCGGCGACGGCGTCGGCGGAGCCGTGGAAGCGGGCGGGGGCGGCCAGCGCGGAGGCGATGCGGTCGTCGACGAGCTCGTAGTGGGTGCAGCCGAGGACGACGTCGGTGGTCGAGGCGGGGGTGCGGGCCGCGGCGTAGGCGATCGCGGCGGCAATGGCGTCCTCGTCGGCGTGCTCGACGGCCTCGGCCAGGCCGGGGCAGGCCACCTCGTGGACCTCGGTGGCGTCGCCGCCGAATTCGGCGATCAGGCCGCGCTGGTAGGCGCTGCCGGTGGTGGCGGGGGTGGCCCAGATGGCGACCACGCCGCCCGCCGCGGTGGCCGGCTTGATCGCGGGGACGGTGCCGATCACCGGCAGTTCGGGCTCGAACTCGGCGCGCAGCCGGGCGAGCGCGTGCACGGTCGCGGTGTTGCAGGCGACCACCAGCGCGTCGGGCCGGTGGGCGACGGCGGCGCGGGCGCAGGCGAGGGCGTGCTCGGTGATGTCCTCGGGGGTGCGGGGGCCCCACGGCATGCCATCGGGGTCGCAGGAGATGACCAGGTCCGCGTCGGGCCGCAGGCGGCGCAGCGCGGCGGTGGCGGCGAGCAGTCCGATTCCGGAGTCCACGAGGGCGATCTTCACGAGCAACGACTCTACTCCCTGACCGGCACGGACCCCGGCCCGGCCAGTGGGGGGCCACCTGCATCGCGCACAGGGGCCGAGGCCCGCCCGCCGCCCGCGTTTGCGGCAGGCCGGAACCCGTCTGCACGATGGCCCGGCAGAGGAGGAGTGCGCCATGAGCAGCGAATCCGAGACCGGTGCCATCCCGGCCTACGTGTACGCCACCTACATCCGGGCCACCCCGGAGCAGGTGTGGAAAGCGCTTACCGACCCCGAGCTGACGGCCCGCTTCTGGGGCCACGCCAACGTCTCCGACTGGCAGGCCGGATCCACCTGGGAGCACCGCCGCACCGACGGCTCCGGTACGGCCGACGTCACGGGCCATGTGCTGGTGGCCGAGCCGCCGACCCGGCTGGTGCTCACCTTCGAGGACCGGCCGGACCTGTTCATCGACCAGGCCGCCACCGTCACCTTCCTGATCGAGCCGGGCCGGGACATCGTCCGGCTGACCGTCACCCACGAGAAGCTGCGCGACCGCACCGCGCTGCGGGCGATCTCGCACGGCTGGCCGGCTGTCCTGGCGAACCTGAAGTCGCTGCTGGAGACGGGAGAGCCCCTGCCGCAGGAGCCGTGGGAGATGGCCCCGGGCGGGAGCTGACCCCGGATCTGCTCCGTCCGGCTGACGTGCGGGGCGGCGCGGCCGGGTCGGGTTCTCGCCGGATGCACCGTGCTCGCCGCGCTGCTGCTGCGCGACCGCGCGTGACGGCCCGGTCGGTACCGAGGCGAACCGTTACGCCTGGGCGCCCAGCAGGCGCTGAACTGCCGGCTCCAGGCCCGACAGGATGGTGTCGAAACGGCGGGTCGAGGTGGTGGAGTCCACCTGGAGACGGCTGATCCGCAGCGGGTGGGCCGGCAGCCGGGGGCCCAGGCGGTGGTCGGACAGGAAGCCCAGCCGGTAGCCGAGCTGGCGCAGCACCGCGTCCGCCCGCTCGTCGAATCCGCCGTCCGGGTAAGCGAACGCCGACGGGGCCTCGCCCAGCCAGTGGGTCAGCGCCCGGTGCGCGCCCGCGATCTCCGCGTGCACCGTGGCCTCGTCGCAGCGCCGCAGCGACGGGTGCCCGAGGGTGTGGTTGCCCACCGTGACGTCCGCCTCGCGCAGCGCCCGCAGGTCCTCCGGGTGCAGCTGCTCCTGGGCCGGCGGGCGGCGGGACGCGGAGACCCGCAGCTCGGCCAGGCTGCGGCGGCGATCCGGGTCGGGCAGCGCCTTGAGCAGCGCCAGCACCCGCGCCGGGTCCCCGCCGCGGGGCAGCAGCCGGGCCCGGCCGCCGTGCCGGGCCAGGAACGCCGCCTCGTGCCACCAGAACGGCTGCTCGGTGCCGACCACCTCGGCGATCACGAACGCGGCCGCCGGGATCCGGCGCGCCACCAGCTCCGGCAGGGCGTGCCGCAGCACGGTGCGGTCCGGGTCGTCGAAGGTCACCAGCACCGAGCGCGGTGGCAGCGGCCGGCACTCGGCCAGCGAACGCTCCACGTCCTGCACCGACACCGGGGTGGCCAGCCGTCGGAGCCGGTCGAGCTGGGCGCCGAACGACCGTGGATCGGTGATGCCGTGATAGGCGAGCACGGCCAGCCGCTGCGCGGCCCTGGCCCGGAACAACGGCTGGGCCGGGCTGAACCGCAGCCAGCTGCTCCGGTCCCGGGGCTGGTCCGGCGCGGCGGCGGGCGCGGCGACGGCGGGTACGGCGGCAGGCTGGGGCTGGTCCGGCGCGGCGGCGGGCGCAGCGACGGCGGGTACGGCGGCAGGCTGGGGCGGGGCGCAGACGGCGGCGGCGGTGGTGGCGGTGGCGGTGGCGGTGGCGGTGGCGTACGGCACGGTTCCCCCCTCGGTCGCCGGCATGCGGCGTGGCGGTACCGTCGGCAGGCGGAGCCCGGCCTCCGACCCCGGGAACGGCGGCTCCGCTCCCGAGTGATCTAGCCCGCGGCGGGTACTCCCAATCCCGCTCGTCGGACGGCTCCTGGATCGCTCAATGTAGTGGAGACCACCGAAGTGGCGGGATGGTTGTACGGCGGACGGCGAGATTTCGCGGGCGCCCCGGAACGGCCGACCGGAACCGTCCGAACGGCAGCGCGGAACCGTTCGGACGGCGGACGGGGGAGTCGGCCCGTCGACCCTTGCGGGACCGGGCCGTGCCCCCTGACCAGGGCCCAAAGGCCGTGGCCCGGTGTGCGGGGCCGGGTTACCGTGGAGGGCATGGCAGACACCCCAAGTGATCGCGCCGCTACGCGCTGGTCCACCGTGTTCGGCGGCTGCGCCCTGCGCCGCCACCAGTTGCTGCTGTCCCTGGTCGGCGCGGGCTGCGTGGTGCTCGGCATCCTGGTCGCCGTGCTGGTCCCGGAGAGCGACGGCCCCGGCTGGGTGATGGCGGTGGCCGGCTGCCTGGCCACCGGGGTGCTGCTGCTCGCCCGGGTCGGCCTGGCGCTGCTGCGGCCCGGCCGCGACGCCGCGTCCTGACGCCCCGCGCCGCGTGCTGACACCCCACACCGGGTGCTGACACCCCGCGCCTGACCCCCCGGCGACCGGCTCCCGGAAGGGGCGAACCGGCCGGGCGACCGGAAAGTGTCGGCCAAACGGACAGTGCCGGTCAGATCGACTGATTTTCGGCTTACCTACGCACTTCTTTCACGTTTCCCCAGCAGTGACACCACACTTCCCCCTACTGTGAAACGCATCGCCCGCGCAAGCCGCGGGCCGGGGGAGTTTCACCAGGGGTCGGTGCGGGGGCACCGCGAGGGGGGACGTCATGGCGAGCACCGCCGGCGACGCCACAGGCATCAGGACGAAGGTCAAACAGCAGCTGGCCCGCGCGGCCGGCCGCGCTCCCGGCGAGGGCGCCACCGTCCTCATCTACCACCGGATCGGCGGCGGCACCACCGACGAGCTCGACCTCGCCACCGCCGACTTCACCGCCCAGGCCGACCTGCTCGCCGAGCTCCCGCCCGGCCGCGTGGTCCCGCTGGACACCGCCGCCGACCGGCTCGACGCCGGCCTGCGCACCCCCAGCACCGTCCTCACCTTCGACGACGGCTTCGCCGACACCTACGACACCGCCTGGCCGATCCTTCGGGAACGCGGCCTGCCGTTCACCGTCTACCTGGCCAGCGGCATGGTCGGAGGCCCGATGCGCTGGGAGGGCTCCACCGCCAAAGGCGCCCCCGCCACCGGGCTGAGCTGGGAGCAACTGCGCGAGATGGCCGCGTCCGGGCTGTGCACCGTCGCCAACCACACCCGCAGCCACGCCCGTCCCGCGCTGCTCACCACCAGCGAACTCGACGCCTGCGGCGACGACGTCGAGGAACACCTCGGCACCCGCCCGCGCCACTTCGCCTACACCTGGGGCACGCCCGTCCCGCACATGGAGGCCGCGCTGCGGGCCCGGTTCCGCACCAGCGCCACCGGCCGGGTCGGGCGCAACCTGCCCGGGGGCGACCCGGTCCGCTTCCACCGCGTCCCGGTCCGCCGCACCGACCCGATCGACTTCTTCCGGGCCAAGCTCTACGGCCGGCTGGTCCCCGAACGGGCCTACGCCCGGATCGTCGCCACCGCGAAGGCGGTGGGCGTCCGTGCCTGAGCCCTTGTGGCTACGGGGCGAGGGCGGGCGGCCGCTGCGGGTCGCCCACCTCACCACCGTCGACATGTCGCTGCACCTGCTGCTGGCCACCGAACTGGCTGTCGACGTCGAACACGGCCTGGCGACGTACGGCCTCAGCGCCCCCGGCCCCTACCGGCAGCGGGTCGAGCAACTCGGCGTCCACTACCGGCCGTTGCCCTCGCTCACCCGCGCCTGGCAGCCCGCCGCCGACCTCGCCGCCGCCCGCGAACTGCTCGCCGCGCTGCGCGAGATCCGGCCCGACGTGCTGCACACCCACAACCCGAAGACCGGCGTCCTCGGCCGCGTCCTCGGGCGGCTCGCCCGGGTGCCGGTCGTCGTCAACACCTGCCACGGACTCTGGGCGCAGGCCCACGACCCGCTCGCCAAGCGGTTGCTGGTGCTCGGCGCCGAAGCGTTCGCCGCCCGGTTCTCGCACGCCGAGCTGTACCAGAACGCCGAGGACCACCGCACCCTCGCCCGCTGGGGCGTCCCCGCCCGGCGCGCCCGGGTGGTCGGCAACGGCGTCGACCTCGACCGCTTCCCCGCGCCCGGGCCGGAACGGGACGTGCTGCGCGCAGCGGTAAGGGAGCAGCTGGGCGTACGGGACGACGAACTGCTGGTCGGCGGAGTCGGCCGGCGGGTCGCCGAGAAGGGCATCCGCGAATACGCCGAAGCCGCCCGGGCACTGGCCGGCAAGGCCCGCTTCGTGTGGATCGGACCGGACGACCCCGACAAGCCCGACGCGCTGCGCGCCGCCGAAGCCGGACTCGAATTCCTCGGCAGCCGCGACGACATGCCCGCCGTGTACGCCGCGCTCGACGTCTTCGTCCTCCCCTCCTACCGGGAAGGGTTCTCCCGCTCCGGCATGGAAGCCGCCGCCAGCGGCCTGCCCATGGTGCTCAGCGACATCCGCGGCTGCCGCGAGATCGGCACCCACGACCAGCACCTGCTGCTCGCCCCCGCCGCCGACGCCGCCGCCCTCACCGACGCGCTCGACCGGCTCCTCACCGAGCCGCACCTGCGGACCCGCCTGGGCACGGCGGCCCGCCGCCGCGCCCTCGAACAGTTCGACCAGCGCACCGTCGCCCGGATCTCCCTGGAGACCTACGCCGCCGTCGCCCACCGGCGCGGCCTGCCCTGGACCACTGACTGACCCGGCGCCACCCGCACCACGTTCACCGCCTTGCCCCGAGCGCCACCGTCACGCGCGCCAGCAGCCCGGCGCGCCCACCACCAGCCCCGGCAGGGGCCCACCACACCACCACGCAGCAACCCACTGGGGGAGAAATGAAGCGAGGGGGGGACCTCGCGGTCACCGCACTGGCCGGGATCATCGCCGTCCCGCTCGGCCTGGTGATCGCCCTCCTGATCCGCGCCACCATGGGCGGACCGGTGATCTTCCGGCAGACCCGCTCCGGCCGCCACGGCCAGGAGTTCCGCATCCTCAAGTTCCGCACCATGCGCGACAAGCGCCACCCGGACGAGCCCGATGCCCCGCGCATCACCCGCCTCGGCGCGCTGCTGCGGAAGACCAGCCTCGACGAACTCCCACAACTGTGGAACGTCGTCCGCGGCGACATGGGCGTCATCGGCCCCCGCCCCACCCTGCCCGAACAGGTCGTCCACTACTCACCCCGGCAACGCGGCCGTCTCGCGCTGCGCCCCGGCCTCACCGGCTGGGCGCAGATCCGCGGCCGCAACTCGATCAGCTGGCCCGAACGGATCGAACTCGACCTCTGGTACATCGAACACCGCACCCTGCTGCTCGACCTGCGCATCCTGGTCGGCACCGCCAGGATGCTGCTGCGTCCCACCGGCATCACCGCGGCCGGCGGCGTCAACCCGGGCTTCCCGATCCCCGCCGAGGCGCCTGCCCCGGCCGCGCCGCGGGTGGTGCTGCCGCGACAGGCCACCGCGGCCGCGCCCCGGCTGGCCCGGGAGGAGCTGCGCGGCTGACAAAAACGATTCGGCGTGTGCGGCCGGGCGGCAGCGGCTCACCCCGCGGCCGTCCGGTCTGCCGTATGGTCCGGGGCAGTCGGTGCGAGTGGAAGCGGGGCGGGATGCTGTGGATCGCGGGTGCGGGTGGGGTCGGCCGGGAGGCGCTGGACGTCGCGATCGCGGCGGGTGTGCCCGTCGCCGGGTTCCTGGACGACCGGCTGGCGGGTGAGCGGGTGCGCGGGCTGCCCGTTCGCAAGCCCGGTGAACTCCCCTCCGGGGCACCGTACTTGATCGGGATCGCCGATCCGGCGGTGCGGGCCCGGCTGGCCCTGCTGCTGGACGCGGCGGGCGGCAGCCCGGCCACCCTGGTGCACCCGCGGGCGATCGTCGCGCCGGAGACCGAACTCGCCGCCGGCTGCCTGGTGATGGGCGGCGCGCACGTCTCCAGCAGCGTCGTCCTCGGCGCGCACAGCCAGGTCCACTACAACGCCACCGTCGGCCACGACGCCCGCCTCGGTGCCCGCGTCACCGTCTACCCGGGCGCGAACGTCTCCGGCGCCGTCCTGCTGCACGACGACGCCACCGTCGGCTCGGGCGCCGTCGTCCTCCAGGGCCACGCCGTCGGCCCCGCCGCGTTCGTCGGCGCGGGGGCCGTCGTCACCCGCGACGTGCCGGCGCGCACCACCGTGATCGGCGCCCCGGCCCGGCCGATGCCCTGATCGGCGCCGGTTAGGCTCCTGGGCATGGGAATTCCTGTGTTTCTGGCCGAGCTGCGCGAACTGGTGGGCCACCGGCCGCTGTGGCTGTCCGGGGTCGGTGTGGTGCCGGTGGACGAGGACGGGCGGGTGCTGCTCGGGCGGCGGGCGGACAACGGGGAGTGGTCGCTGGTCGGGGGGATCGTCGATCCGGGGGAGCAGCCCGCGGACGCGGCGGTGCGGGAGTGCCTGGAGGAGACGGGCGTGACGGTGCTGCCGGAGGCGCTGACCTCGGTGACCGTCTCGCCGGTGATCCAGTATCCGAACGGGGACCACGCCCAGTACCTGGAACTGACCTTCCGCTGCCGCCCGTTGGCGGGGGAGGCGCGGGTGAACGACGACGAATCGCTCGAGGTCGGCTGGTTCCACCCGGACGCGCTGCCCGAGCTGGACGCGTCCGCACGCAAACGGATCGAGCTGGCGCTGGCCGGAAACAGCACGGCGTACTTCGAACTGGGCGAATCCTGACCGGCTGACCGCCGTGCCCCCGGAGCGCGCAACGGCGCACCCCGGGGCGGCAGTTCGCGCCGGGCGGCGGCTCAGGGCGTCCGGAACCAGGCCGCGGTGCGGTGCAGGCCCTCCGACAGCGGGACGGGCCGTATGTCGGGGAACAGCTCACGCAGGCGGGAGTTGTCGGCCTGGGAATCCCGGACGTCCCCCGGCCGGGGATCGACGTGCTCGGCGGCGACCGGCTCGCCCAGCGCCTCACCGAGCAGGGCAATCAGCTCCAGCAGGGTGGTGCGGGTGCCGAACGCCAGGTTGACCGGATCGGCGCTGACCACCCGGCGTAGCACCGCCTCGGCGAGCACCTGCGCGACCGTGCCGACATAGGTGAAGTCGCGGCTCTGCATACCGTCCCCGTGGACCGTCACCGGCCGGCCGCGCAGCGCCGCGTCGAGGAAGGCCGGGACGACGGCGGCGTACGCGTGGCCGGCGGGCTGGAGCGGGCCGAAGACGTTGAAGAAACGCAGCGGGAGCACGCCCAGGCCGTAGCAGTGGTGGTAGGCCCCGAGATACGCCTCGGTGGCGAGCTTGGAGACCGCGTAGGGGCTCATCGGCGCGGTGCGCATCGACTCGCGCTTGGGCAACTCGCGGTTGGCGCCGTACACCGAGGACGAGGACGCCGCCGCCACGTACAGCCCGCCGGCCCGGCGGGCCGCCTCCAGCACCTCCAGCGTGCCGGTGGCATTGGCGTGGTGGCTGGCCAGCGGCGCCGCCACCGAGCGCGGCACCGAGGGCAGCGCCGCCAGGTGCACCACCGCGTCCGCCCCCGTGAACGCCGCGTCCAGCAGCGCCGGATCGAGGATGGTGCCCTCGAACAGCGTGACGTCCACCCCCGCCAGGTTGGCCTTGCTGCCGGTGGACAGGTCGTCCACCACCCGGACCTCCGACACCTCCGGACGGGCCGTCAACTCCCGGGCCAGATTGGCCCCGATGAACCCGGCCCCGCCGGTGATCACCACTCGCATCGCCGCACACCACCCCTCCGCCGGGCCCCGGGGATCCCCCCACCGGGCCGATGCGCCGACTCTAGCCGCGCGTCCGGGCCCACCGGGCCGAAAACCCGGTCACTCGTACCCAAACCGTCCCATCGGCCACAATCCCGTACGACGACCGGCCGAGAACGGGCAGCCGCACGGCGGGTTTCAGCGCTTCGGGCGCCGCCCGGCCTCCTCCGCCGCGTTCAGCACCGCCGCCAGATCGCCGCCGGCCGTCGCGGTCGCCACCGCCGCCACCGCGCCCTCCACGAACGGCGCGTCCGCGAACCGCACCGGGAACGGCAGGAGGTGCTCGTCGGCCTCGCTCAGCAGCGCCAGCACCGTGTCGACCGCGCTCTCCAGGTCGCACAGCACCACCACGCCGTGGCCCTGGTCGACCCGCCGGGCCGCCGTCGCCACCAGCACCGCGCTGGTGCCCAGACCGTCCGCGATCGAGCCGCCGGTCGCCACCACCGGCGCCGGATCGCCCGACTCCGCCACCGCCAGGGCCAGCGCCCGCACCGCGTCCGCCACCTCGTGGCTGTGCGAGACCAGCACCACGCCGACCCGCCCGTGCCCGGCCGGCCGCGACGGCCGCGGCACCGTGGGCGTCGGGGCGGGCAGCGTGCCGGTCGCGGTGCCCGCCGCCGGGGCGGACGGCGCGGTGGTGATCGGGATGACGTCGGCGCGGCTGCCGTCCCGCTGGTCCATCGGCTGCTCCCCGGTGTGTGGCTGACTGATCGCCACTCATCCCTACCTCGAACGGGCCCCCGTGGCCTGCCTTTAGCACAGGTGTCGGCCGGACACGGCCGGATCGGACCATCTCGACCACCCGCGGGGCAGACCCGGAGCGATCCGCCGAACCCGCCGCCCGCGATGGCTAGGCTGGCCGCTCGAACACCGACAGAGACCGACACGGGTCGGCTGTCGGCACAGATCGGCAAGGGCCGGTACGGCAGCGGAGGGAGCACCACCATGGCGGCACGGGCGGCGGACCGGCGCAAGATCGAGCTGGATGTGAGCGGAGCCGAGTGGCAGTCCGCGAACGACGACCCGAACGGTGTGCAGATCGCCTTCGTCGACGGCTACATCGCGATGCGCAACGGCGCGGAGCCGGACGGCCCGGCGCTGATCTTCACCCCCGCCGAATGGCGGGCCTTCGTCCTCGGCGCGCGGGACGGCGAATTCGACCCCAACCGGCAGACCCAGGGCTGACGGCGGCCGACGAGGGCGCCGGCACCCCGCGCGGTGGCCGAACTCGGCGCCCACCGGGCCGAATTCGGCCCCCCCGGTGTCGAATTCGGCCGCACGCGGGCAGATTTCGGCCGTTTCGGAGGTGACCGGTACGCCCGGACTGCCCTGATCCGCACCCGTCGAAACCGCTCGCGAAGGTGACGAGCGGGCATACTCCGATGTTACAAAAGAGTTCTGATGGGCCGAAACTTGTTGACTGTCCGACAAGCCTGCCAGAGAGTAAGAGCAGGCAGACGCCGTGCCGACCGCCCCCACGCGGTCTGGCACGGCGCCCGCTTGTGCTGCCCGTCACCGGCGCCGATGACGGGCCCTCCCACCCAGAACCGCACAGAGTGCGGCAGCCGTCGCGACGGGAGCGAGCCCGACCGGGAAGAGCTACTCCCCGGCAGGGCCAAAACCCGGATTCCGCACGCCCCCACGCGGCGGTGATCCGGGCAAGGTCCGCGAACGCGACGGCGGGAGGGCCCCCGCGGACCTGGCTCGGTGTTTCCTATGGCTTTTGTGTGCCGCTTCCCCCGGTCCGTCCGCCGCTCCGACGCTTGCCGCGTCGCGCAGGCTCCCCGCAGCGGCGAAGAGTTGGAAGACCGATTGAATCAGCAAATGGTGCTTGTGAGTTCACACGACTGACGTTCACACGACCGCGTGCGCAGTGAGGGAATGCGCGCAAGGCACGCTGCGACAAGCCGCACCCTGTGGATCTCGCCCGGGGCGGCCGTCGTGCTGAACCGAACGTAGCCCGGACGGTTGCTCAGAGTCAACATTGGTCCCTGAGCGTAGATCCCGGCCTGATCGCGGACCCACTCACCTGCCCCCGCCCACCGGGCACGTACGATGGGCCCATGTCATTTCTCCGCCGTCGCTCCGGACAGCCCGCCGGCCCGGACTTCGACGTCCTGGCGATGGACCCGGGCGACTGGCCCGGCCTGTTCGGGGCCATGATCATGGCCGGTCCGGACGGATCCTGCCAAGGCATTTTCCTGCGCTACGACCTGCTCGGTGGCCGCGGCCCCGCGATGCTGATCGGCAACGTCCCGCAGGGGTCACCCGCCCGCGAGAGCGAGGACGGCGTGCCCTTCGAGGTCCGGCAGCTGCTCGCCGCCCTGGAGAACGACGAGCCGGTGGACTTCGTCTCCGCCGAGGACTTCCCGGTCATGCTCGGCGACGACCTGCTGATCGTCCGGAAGGTCAAGGTCAGCGAAGGGCGCCTGTACTGCTCCCAGTTCGGGCGCAGCGACGACGTCCAGGTCACCATCGCCTCCTGGGACCGGCCGATTTCGGACGACCTCTACCAGCTCCTGAAGCCGCTTCCGGCGGAGATGTTCCAGCAGGACTAGGCGCGCGATGCCCCGGCCACTGCTGCTCACCCGCCGCCTGCACGTGGACCTCCGGCGCACCGCCGGCGCGGCCTGTCCGGCGTCCTGACCCTTCCCGAGTCCAGGACCGCCCGACCGACCACGCCCGCCCGGAGGACCGCCGCCATGCCCCGCACCCCCGCGCACACCCCCGCCGTCGCCGCCGGAAGCCCGACCGACGCCGCACGCGGAACCGATTCTGCGAACAGCCGGGACGAGACCGCCCTCGAACGGGCCCTCGGCCGGCTGCCCCGGGTGGTCGACCTGCTCGCCGCCCGCGCCGCCGAACACGACCGCGACGGCACCTTCCCGTACCAGGGCATCGAAGCCGTCCACGAAGCCGGGCTGCTCACCCTGACCGTCGGCCACCGCTACGGCGGACCCGGCGCCGGACTCGCCGACACCGTACGGGTGTTGGCCCGGCTCGGCCGAGGCGACGCGTCCGTCGCGCTGCTCACCGCGCACACCCTGCTGCACCACGCCGAACAGGCCGCGGGCGCGCCCTGGCCCGCCGCGCTCTACCGGCGGCTGCTCACCGAATCCCGCCGCGGCCCCGCCCTGGTCGGCACCCTGCGCGCCGCCCCCGGCCGGCCGCCCGCCGTCACCGCCCACTGGCACGGCGACGCCTGGCGACTCAGCGGCCGCGCCGCGCAGTGTCCCGGCGCCGAAGCGCTCGCCTGGCTCGCCGTCGAAGCCCGCACCGAGGAACAGCGGCCCCGCACCGGCCTGTTCCTGATCCGCGCCGACAGCCCCGGACTCGAGATAGACCCCGCCGCCGACCAGCTCGGCCTGCGCGCCGCCGCCGGCCACGACGTCCTGCTGGACGGCGCCCGGGTCGGCACCGACGCCGTCCTGCTGCCCCGCACCCCCGCCCCGGCCGGCCACCCGCCGGCCGCCGCCCGGCGTCAACTGGCCCTCGCCGCGGTCCTGCTGGGCACCGCCCGGGCCGCCCTCGACTGGTCCGCCGGACACCTGCGCGGCAGCGCCGCCCACCGCCGCCCGATCGGCGAACTCGACGCCCGGCTCACCGGCGCCGAGGAACTCGTGTACGGCCTCGCCACCCGCATCGACGCCGACCCGGCCGCCGCCGGGCGCGCCCCCGCCGTCCAGCTGCTGGCGGCCCGCACCGCCGCCGACACCGCCCAGCAGGCACTCGCCCTCACCGGCAGCGCCGGCCTCGACCGCCGCCACCCGCTGGAGCGCCACCTGCGCGACACCCTCGGCCTGCGCACCCAACTGCCCGCCGAGGACGCCGTCCTCGACGCCCTCGGCGAAGCCCTGTTGGGGACGGCTTAGCGGGTACCGACCGCCGCGCGGACCGCGCGGCGGGCCAGGGACGCGTCGTCGTAGAGCCGGCGGATCATGATCCGCTGCTCCTCGCCCGCGCCCGGGAGGTCGTGCATCCGGAGCTCCCGCATCAGTACCAGCGTCAGGTTGACCAGGAACGCGTCCCGGGCCAGCGTGCCGCCGGACTGGGCGAGTTGGCTGATCTGGCGGCGGGCCGCGGTGTCGCCCGACAGGACGCTCCACAGCACCGCCAGGTCGTAGCCCGGCAGGTACCAGCCGGCCTGTTCCCAGTCGAGCAGGACCGGGCCGGACGGGGCCAGCAGCACGTTGCCCAGCAGCGCGTCGCCGTGGCAGAGCTGGCGCGGGACGGAGGACAGCCCGTGCAGCAGGCCGCGCAGGTCGCCCGCGTCGCGGTCGGTCAGCAGGCCGAGCGAGTGGAAGCGGGCGATCTCCGTCTGGTAGTCCAGCGGCTGGTCGAACACGTCCGTCGGCGGCCGCCACAGGTTCAGCGTGCGTACCGCGCCGAGCACCGCGCGCACCTCGCCCGGCGTCGGCGCGTTCGCCGGGTGCCGCTCGCGGGCCGCCGGACGGCCCGGGACCCGCTCCAGCACCAGTACGCAGCGGTCGTGGTCGGCCGCCACCAGGCGCGGCAGCCGGACCGGCGGGCGGTGTCGCACGAACGCCCGGTACACCGCCACCTCGTGGTGGAACCGGTCCATCAGCTGTGCCGCCTGCGGGCCGCGCAGCGCCCCCGGCGCCAGGCACTTGGCCACCACCGGGGCCCGGCCGATGGTGCCCGCGACCAGGATGTGCCGGCTGCCCTCCCGCAGCACCTGCCGGGGCAGGAACGCGGGACATATCCGCGCGACGTTGGCGAGCACCGCACGCACCGCCGGGGTCTGCAGCGCGGCCGGATCCACCCGGTCCACGAACGCCTCGACGCCCCGCCCGGGCATCGGACGGCCGAGCCGGCCCGTCTGCTCCGGCATCGGACGGGTCACCAGGGTGGTGCGCCCGCGCGGGTCGCGCAGCTCCACGGTGCGCGGCACGGGACGGCCCGCACCGGCGGTCGGGGGGCGCAGACCGGAGCGTGGCGGGCGCGCGGCCGCGCCGTCCACCCCGATCGGGGCGGTCGGTCGAGTACCGGTGCTGGCTGTGGAGTACATGGGCGGGTGAGGGTCCTTCCTTGACCGGCGGCAAAGCTTCACGGGGCCCGGACACGACTGCGGTCGGGCCGCCGGGTGGGGAGCGGGCGCCGGGCACGGAGCCGGACCCGGCGAACCGTCCGCACCCTGGGGAAATGCGTCCGATCCGACCGTCCGTGCCATGCCCGGTGCCCCCGCGCCACCCGGTTGCGCCACCCCCTGAACCACGCGGCTGGGACCGGCTCCTGACCGGCCGTCGGGTCGACATCCGGGCCGGTCGGGGGCCGTTCCGACGCGAAGTCGGGGTGGCGCATACCTACCTGACACCCGATCGGCACTGGCACGCCACATAGCGGACCCTGGCGAACCCTGGCGAATGGTCGCTTGGCATGTGACAGAGCCACTAGGGTCGTGAGCCAGCCGATGAACCTGGGGGCTCATTTGAGCAGGGGGCCGAACAGCAGACTGGCCGACCACTTCGCACTGACCGGCTGGTCGAAGGGCGAACTGGCACGGTTGGTCAACCGGCGGGGTGCCGCACTGGGCGAGCAGCAGCTGTCCACCGACACCTCCCGGGTCCGGCGCTGGATCGAGCAGGGCGAAATCCCGCGCGACCCGGTGCCGAGGGTGCTGGCGGCAGTGTTCACCGAGCGGCTCGGCCGTGTCGTCACCACTGAGGACTTAGGTCTCGAACGGCACCGATCCGCCAGGTCCGGCAGCACGGCACCACCGCCGACGGAACCCGGGGCACCGGATCGGACGGCCGCGGTCCTCACCGAGTTCACGGGAATGGACCTCATGCTGAACAGACGCGGACTGGTCGGCGCCTCCGCAGCCCTCGCGGCGGGCGCGGTCATCGCCGACAACCTGCACGACTGGCTCACCGGCGGCGCGGCCGCCGAAGCCGCCAGCGGCCCCCGCACCCGGAGCCCCGGCCCCGTGGCCGACGTCTACGAAGCCGGCCCGGTCGGCGAGGAGGAAGTCACCGCCCTCGAACGCTCGGTCGAGGTGTTCCGCGCCTGGGACGCCTCCCGCGGCGGCGGACTCCAGCGCAAGGCCGTGGTCGGCCAGCTCAACGAAGTCGGCGGCCTGCTCACCCACGGCCACCCCGCCGCCCTGGAACGCCGGCTCTGGACGGTCGCCGCCAACCTCGCCGTACTGGCCGGCTGGATGTCCCACGACGTCGGACTCGAACCCACCGCCCAGCGCTACTTCGTGATCGCCGCCCAGGCCGCCCGGGAGGCCGAAGACCGCCCCCGGGCCGCCGAGGCCGTCTCCCGCGCCGCCCGCCAGATGCTCCACCTCGGACGCGCCGACGAGGCACTCGAACTCATGCAGCTCGCCCGGGCCGGCACCCGCCCCGCCGACGGCGCACTGCCCCGCACCCGCGCCATGCTGTGCACCGTCGAAGCCTGGGCGCACGCCTCGCTCGGCCGCTCCGACGCCACCCGCCGGACCCTCGGCGAGGCCGAACACCTCTTCGTCCAGGAGGCCGACCGGCCCGCCCCCGGCTGGATGCAGCTGTTCGACGAGGCCGAAATGCACGGCATGCAGGCGCTCGTTCACCGCACCCTCGCCGAACACGACGCAGGCGCCGTCCCGTTGGCCGTCCACCACGCGCAAGAGGCCGTCCGGCTGCGGCAGAAGACCGGCCGGGAACGCTCCGCGCTGCTCGACCGGATCACGCTGGCCTCCGCGCACTGGATCGCCGGCGAACCCGAGGCGGCCGTGACGCAGGCGAACAGCGTCCTCGACGGGATCGACCAGACCTCCTCCAAGCGCACCTGGGACCGCCTCCGCGAGATGGACCGGCTCGCCGAACGCCATCAGGGCCTGCCGGCCGTCGCCGAACTGCGCGAACGGATCCGCGACGCACTGCCCGCGCCCCGGGACCCCCGGCCGATCTGAGCCGCCGGTGCGTGACGGGCGCGTGACAAGTGCGTGGCACGCGCCCGGCGCGCGGACCCCACGTCCGGAACCGGTCGATCCGGTACGGACGGAACCGGCTCGGACTGGCCGTACCTGCGGAAATCCGTTGCCCTGTGTGCGGATCGTCCCCCCAGGCGGTAACCTTCGGTGATTCCGGCGCCCGGGCGCCTGAGCTGTGCCAACCGACCCCGGCGACGGAAATCCCGTTGCCTTGACGACCGCCGCAACGGATGCTGACCTCATGTTCGAGCCAGTGATAGCGCCCAGCGCCAGCCTCCTCGGCCTCCTCCAGAGAGGCCGCGGGGACGGGCAGCTGCATGCGTTGGCCGCAGACCGCGACGAGGCGATCACCGCCGTCGAGAGCTGCGTGACCAACGACCCCCGCGCCGACTGGCAGGTCGAGAACCGCTCCTTGTACTACGCGCGGCTCTACATGGAGTTGGAGGCCCCCCTCACCGGCCTCGAACTCCACCTCACCTCCCCCGAGGACGCCACCGACACCGACGAGGCCCGCACCGGCCTCGCCCTGGCCGTACTCGGCCACCTCGCCGGCTACGGCCGCCGCGACGCCCTCGACCTGCTGCGCGCCTACACCACCACCGGGACCAACTGGGCCTGGGCCCTCGACGAACTCGCCCTGCGCGACACCGACGAGGCGCTGCTCGCCCTGGCTCCCGCCGTCCTGCGCCGCTTCCCGGCCGGTCCGGAGGGCGACGCCGAACTGCGCGAAGCCATCCGCGCCGCGTACGAGCCACGGGTCTGGCGGCTGTGGGCCGTCCACCACCCGCGGATCGCCACCGCGAGCGAGCAGTCCCCCTTCGACCTGTGGCAGCGGCAACTCAACCGCCCCGGCGTCACGCCCGGTTGGTCCACCGCCGACGTCCTCGCCTGGGCCGACCAGGGCGAAGGCCGCGAACCCGGCGCCCTCGCCCGGCGCGCCGCCGCGGCCGCCCGCTGCCTCACCGCCGTCGTCCGACCCGAGGACGCGGCACTGCTGCACGAGGCCGCCGCCGGTGGCCCCGCCGGCGCCCGCTGCGCCGCCCTCCGGCACCTGGTCGAACAACGCGACCCGGCCGCCGCCGAATACATCGAGACCGCCGCCGCCGACCTGGACCACCGGATCGTCGCCACCTCGCTGGAACTGCTCGGGCGGATGCGAGGTCCCGAGGCGCTCAAGCACGCCCGCCGCTGGGCCGACCCGGCGACCGGCAGTGCCGACAGCGCCCTCGGCCAGGCCGCCGTCCGCCTCCTCGCCGACGCCGGCGAAGCGTGCGACGCACCGCTGGTGGTCGCCGCACTCCACCAATGGATCTCGCTGAACGGTGTCACCGGCACCGCCCTCGGCAGCCTCGTCGACGGCATCGGCCGACTGCGCGCCGCCGCCGCCGTGCCGGCCCTGCGGCACGTCTACGGCGAAGCGGCCTCCTCCGAACTGCGCGGCCGGGCCGCCCAGGCACTCGCCGTCACCGACCCGTACTTCGGGGAGGGCCCGGCCGTCGAATGCCTGTGGGACTGCGAGGAATCCACCCGGGAGCTCGCCGCCACCCACGTCACCACCACCGGTGACGCCCGCGTCCTCGAACGTCTGCGCCGACTCGCCGCCGACCCCGCCGAGGAAGCCGAGGTCCATGCCGCCGTTCGCGGCCGTCTGACGGCCCGCGACCGGTAGAGTCACGCCCATGCAGCGACCGCGAGCTCCGCGCCACGCCCTGACCGCCCTCCTCACCGCAGGGATGCTCCTCGGGGCGGCCGGCGGCGCCGCCGCCCACGTCGAGGTCAACACCTCGACCGCGCAGGCGCTCAGCGTCGATGCCACCGTCACCTTCTCCGCCGAGGGCGAGTCCTCCACGGCGGGCATCACCGACCTCAAGGTCACGCTGCCCGCCGGGCTCGCCCCCGCCGACATCACCTCCGTCAAGACCCCCGACGGCTGGGCATTCACCCCCACCGCCGACGGCTGGACGGTCGCCGGGCCGGCCCTCGCGCCCGGCGCGGCCGCGGAGTTCTCCGTGAAGGTGCGTCAACTCCCCGCCGCCACTTCGGTGGTGTTCAAGACCCTGGTCGACTACTCCGACGGTCACACCGACCGGTGGATCGAACTCCCGCAGGGCGACAGCAAGCCGGAACACCCGGCCCCCGTCCTCGCCCTCCGCCCGGCCGCCGCCGGAGCCACCCCGCTTCCGGCTGCCGCGACGCCTTCGGCCGCTGCCAGCGACTCCGCCGCGCCGTCCGCCACTGCGCCGTCCGCCACCGCGCCGTCCTCTGCCGCGCCGTCGGTGTCCGTCACCGCCTCGGGCACGCCCGTCGCGTCCGAGAAGGACACCGAGAGCATCACCACGATCGTCCTCGGCGGCCTCGCCGCGGTCGTGGTGCTCGGCACGCTGATCGCCTTCGCGGTGCGCCGCAGGTCCTCCCGCCGCGACAAGTAGCTGTCGCGCACGGCCGCACTGATGGACTGGTCACTGCTCACCGACGCCTGCGGACCGGCGGACCACCTACCGGCGCTACTCGAACGCTTCGCCGCCGACCCGGCCGCCCGCTGGCCGGAGTTGATGGACCACCTGTGCCCGCAGCTGGACACCGCGTACCCGGCGAGCTGGGCGGCGCTGCCCCGCCTGGCGCAGATCGCGGCCGCCCACGACGGGACGACGCATGCGGTGCCGGTACTGTCGGCGGCCGGGGCGATCGCCTCCTGCGCGCCCGGGCCCGGGACGGTCGGCGGCCCGCTGGACGAATTCGCCACCCCGCTGGGCGAGTTGCACCGGCTCGCCACCGGAGCGCTGAGCCGGGCCGCCGACCAGGAGCAGTACGTGCTGCTGCTCTCCTGCCTGCTCTCCTTCGAGGGCGTGGAGGTCTGGGACCGATGCCTGGACGGCCTGCACACCGGTGAGTACGAGGCCTGCTGTCCCTGGTGCGGCCTGCTGCTGGAGGTGGAGCTCGGGACGGATCTCCCGTACTGCGCCGACGCCGAGTACTCGCTGCCCGGAGAGCCCGAGCGGGTGCCGCTGCGGCCGGCCGGGCCGGACCGACTCGGCGTCCCGGCCGCCCAGTTGTATGCGCGGGCGGTCGCGGACGGCTGGGTGGAGGTGGCGCGGGCGGTGCTGCGGTTGTTCGGGAGCTCGGCCTGTCCGGACTGTGGGACGGAGTTCGTGGTGGCGGTGCAGGTGGCGGCTGCGCGGGGGTTCGGGGTTGTGGTCAGGCCGGTTTGAGGTGGGGGAGGGTGCGGACGTGGGGGGAGAGGAGGGGGAGGAGGGTCAGGGTGGCCTGGGTGAGGGCGGCTGTGGTGGCTAGCAGGTGGGGGCTGTAGTGGGTGGCGAGGGGGCCGCAGGCGAGCTGGCCGAGGGGGATGGCGAGGTAGGAGAAGACGTCGGCGTGGGAGGAGACGCGGGACAGGAGGTCGGGTGGGAGGTGTTCCTGGAGTGAGGTGTCCCAGGCGGTGGTGGCGAGGGCGCTGCCGAGGCCGGCGGTGAGGGCGGCGGCGAGGAACCAGGGGGTGGGGGCGTGCAGGCCGAGGGCGAGGAGGGGCAACGGGAGGGTCAGGCCGGCGAGTTGGCCGGCGGCGAGCAGGCGGGGGAGGGCGAGCCGGTAGAGGGCGGCGCCCGCCAGCAGGAGGCCGGTGCCACGGGCGGCGAGCAGGGTGCCCCAGAGGGCGGGGCCGGAGAGCTGTGGGCCGAGGATCTGCCACGGGCCGGTGAGCAGCAGGTTGGTCGCGCAGTAGGACCAGGTCGTCCACCAGATCCAGCGGGTGCGCCGGAAGGCCGTCCAGCCTTCGCGCAACTCCGGTAGCAGGGATGCCCGTTGGGCGCGGATCCGGCCGGCCGGGAGGCGGGCGAGGCAGAGCGCGGCGGGCAGGTAGCTGAGGGCGTCGCCCGCCACCGCCCAGCCGGCGCCCACGCCCGCCACGAGGAGTCCGGCCAGTGCCGGGCCGAGTACCTTGCTGCCGTTGGCGGCGATGCCCAATAGGGCGTTCGCGGGCCGCAGTTGCTCACGTGGGACGAGTTCGGGCAGCACGCCGACCAGCGCGGGCGAGGTGAACGCGGTGAGCAGGCCGTTGAGGAACTCGAGGGTGGCGATCGGGCCGAGCGCGTAGTGGCCGGTCAGCAGCAGTGCCGCGACCAGGCCCTGGGTGAGGCCGGCCCCGAGGTGGGTGGCGAGTAGGACGGTGCGGCGCGGGAGGCGGTCGGCGATCGCGCCGCCCAGCAGCAGGAACGCCAGCAGGGGGAGCGTCCGCAGCGCGAGGACGATGCCCAGATCGGTGGCTCGGCCGGAGCCGTCGAGCACCGCGAACGCCAGTGCCACCGGCGCCATCGCGCTGCCGAGCAGGGAGATCGCGCGGCCCGCGAAGAACCAGCGGAAACCGGGGTGGTGAAGGAGTGGTGGAAGCACCCGCAGAGTGTGCGAGGCCGCACCGCCGGGCCTCTATCGTTTCGGCGACCGACGAAAGCTGAGGAAGGGGCGGACGTTCGCCATGGTGATGCTGCGACTGGACTCGCTGGCGCTGTCACGTTCCCGGTTCGCGCTGTCGCCGTTCGCCGAGACGCTCGCCGCGATCGTCCAACTCGCCCGCCCCGCAGCGGATTCGTGGCATCCGGAGTGGCACGCCCGGCATCGCGTCGAGTTCCACGCCCGGCTGCGGGCGGACCCGTACGCGCGGGGGCTGGTCGGGCTGATCTCGGCCACGAAGTGGCTTCCCGAGCATCTGGTGGTGCCGCCCGGCGGCGGGATGGAGACCACCCTGGAGTCCGAACTCGCCGAGGCGGCGCGGGTGCCGGACGAGGCGGTGCGGGAGAGCCTGCGGCTGTCGCTGGCGCACAGCTGGGAGAGCGACCGGCACCTGGACTGGCTCACCGGACGCCAACACGGCGCGCGGGTCGCCGAGTTGTTCCGCGCGGTCTGGGACACCCACCTCGCCGCCGAGTGGCCGGCCCGCCGGGCCGTCCTGCAGCGCGACGTCACCCACCGGGCCGGACTGCTCGCCGCGCACGGCTGGCCGCGCGCCCTGCACCTGATGAGCCGACGCACCGCGTGGGTCGGCGCCGACGCCATCCGGTTCAGCGACCGGCCCGGCCCGGACCAGGTGGTCGGGCCGGACGGGATGCTGTTCGTCCCGGTCAGCTCCCGCAGCAGCTCCTGGCTGTGCCATGCACCCGGCCGCCCGCACGCCCTGGTCTACCCCGCCCGCGGAACGGGCGTACCCGGCCCCGCCGCCGCCGGTGACCAGGCCCTCGCCCGGCTGGTCGGCGCCGGCCGCGCGGCGATCCTCCGCCACCTCGACATTCCCGCCACCACCAGCGAACTCGCCACCCTGATGGGCCAGTCCGTCGGCACCGTCGGCGGCCACCTCGCCGTCCTGCGCGACACCGCCCTGGTCGACCGCACCCGCCTCGGCCGCCGCGTCCTCTACCACCGCACCCCGCTCGGCGACCACCTCGCGGACGGGCAGCCGGGACTGTGACGGGCCGTCAGGGCGTCTGTGCCCGATCCAGCCTGGCCAGGTGGGCCACCAGCAGGTGTTCCTTGCGGAGCAGCCGTTCGCGCTCCTCGGCGGGAAGGCCGGCGAGCGCATCGGTCAGCACGCGCCCGCGCGGGACGAAGACCAGCGCGGTGGAGTACACCCGGCAACCGGCACACCAGCCGAGCCGGACGCAGCGCTCGTAGCCGGACGACTCGGGCGGGTGGAGCCGGTACAGGTACGAGCGGACGGGGGCGTCGCAGTCACCGCACAGGTAGCGGTCCCCGTCGCGGCGGGGCTCCCAGGGGTGGACCTTCAGCCAGTACGGGCGGCGGCCGGGCGCTCTTCAAGTCGTCGTCATGGCGGGCATCTTCGCACAGCGCGAGGATGCCCGTCCGTGCCGGCGGGCCGCACCAGGAGCGGGGTGGCGGGACGTCAGGCGACGCAGAACTCGTTGCCCTCGGGGTCGAGCATGATCCACCAGTGGCCGACCGGGCCCTGGTCGTGTTCCTTGACGCGCTTGGCGCCGAGGGACTCCAGGCGCTCGACCGTGGGTTCGAGTCGGCCGTCGGAGTGGATGTCGAGGTGGAGGCGGTTCTTGGTGGACTTGGCTTCGGGGACGTCCTGGAAGAGGATGCGCCGGCCCTTGCCGATGCCGCTGACGGGGTCGTGCGGGTCGTCGGGGTGGCGGACGGCGGAGAAGCCGCGGAACTGCTTGCGGCCGTCCGGGAGTTCGAGCACGGCGGCGGCGGGGAGGCGGCCGGCGGCGAGCAGGGAGTCGATCAGCGCGGTGGGGTCCTCGACCTCGTACTCGAGGGCGGCGGCCCAGAACTCGGCGATGGCGGAGGCGTCGGCGCTGTCAACGACCAGTTTCCAAGCGAGTGTCATGGCACCGCATCAAATCGCACACCTGATCGAACCACAAGTAATGCAGGTGGCGGCGGCGTGTCGGGCGGGCAGTGTGCGCTGCTCAGGTGAATTGCCTGGCCGATCAGGGCGACGCGGATCGCGGCGGGCGCGAACCGGTGGTGCGCGCTCTAGCTTCGCGACTGGGCGGACGGGCCCGGTCCGGGCCCCAGGTGTCCGCGAACAGCTCGGACAAGGAGAGGCAGTGCACATCACCAGGAAGGCCGCCGCCACCCTCGCGGCGGCGGTCTCACTCGCAGGCGTCGTCGTCCTCGGAGGCGGTCCGGCGAGGGCCGAGGGCGAGTCGTTCAGCAAGTCCGTCCAGGCCGCGAGCGACGGCACCAACCTGGACGAGTACCTCGGAGCCGCCTTCTTGACCCGGGACTCCGAACTCGGCTACCAGGACTGGACGTTCACCAAGGTCGCCGAGACGTCCGACGGCCTGGGCGTCTACACCATCAAGGGCGGCCACTACGGGAAGTGCATCGCGGACGCAGGCGACGGGAACTCCGTGACCCAACTGGTCTGCGACCCGGACGACGAGTACCAGAAGTGGGTGGTCGACACCGACCGGGAGCGCAGCACCATCGCCAGCAACGAGGACCCGGAGATGGTCCTTCAGGCCAACGGGGAGGACCAGTCCGTGACCATCGCGCCGGCCGACGGCCGACTGCACCAGTGGTGGATGCTCTACGACAAGTAGCGCGCACGGACGCGCACGGAAAAGGGGCGGGCCGCCCGGTTGTTCCGGGGCCCGCCCCTTCCGGGGTGGTGGCAGGTCAGTGCACCGAGCCCGCGTCCGGGGCGAGGACGCCCGCGGTGACCAGGCCGATGATGGTGATGCCGAGCAGGACGCGGTAGATCACGAACGGCATGAAGCTGTTGTGCGAGATGTACTTCAGGAACCAGGAGATCGCCGCGTAGCCGACCGCGAAGGCGATCACGGTGGCCAGAATGGTCGGCCCCCAGGCAGGTGCCGGGCCCTCGCCGATCTTGAAGAGTTCGAGCGTGCCGGAGGCCAGCACCGCCGGGATGGCCAGCAGGAACGAGTACCGGGCGGCCGCCTCGCGGCTGTAGCCGAGGAACAGGCCGGCGCTGATCGTGCCGCCCGAGCGGGAGACGCCCGGGATCAGCGCCAGCGACTGCGCGGCGCCGTACATCAGCGCGTGCGGGAAGGTCAGCGAGCTGATCGGGCGGGCGTTGCGGACCGCGCGCGAGCGGTCGGCGACGGCGAGGATCAGACCGAACACGATCAGCGTGGTGCCGATCAGCCGCAGGTCGCGCAGCGTGGTCTCGATGGTGTCCTGGAACAGCTTGCCGATGATGCCGATCGGCAGCGTGCCGACGATCACGTACCAGCCGAGCTTCGCGTTCTGGTCCCGCCGCCACTCGGCCCGGAACAGCGACAGCGTCCACGCCTTGATGATCGCGCCGATGTCGCGGCGGAAGTAGATCAGCACCGCGGACTCGGTACCCAGCTGCGTCACCGCCGTGAACGCCGCGCCCGGGTCGTCCCAGCCCGCGAGGGCCGAGAACACCCGCAGGTGCGCGCTGGAGGAGACCGGCAGGAACTCGGTCAGACCCTGTACGAGACCGAGCACGGCCCCGTGGAACCAGTCGATCACCGGACAAACCCCGCGGATATCGATCGGTGGTTCAGCATGGCGTCAGTCCTGTTCGCTCGTGAGATGGCCCGGCGGCGGCTCGGGGGCTCGGACCGGTGTGGCCCGGACAATAGGGGCTCCAGGTGTCGCGGACCTTTCCTCCGGGTGTCTGGAGGGGTTCGACGCTCGGCGGGTGAGGACGGGCGGGGGGGCGTCGTGGTGCCCAAACCTCCGGGTGCGGCAGCAGAGTTCGAGGCCGGCGCATTTGATGGGGACTCATGCCGGGGGCAGAATGCTCCGAAACACGGGGGGATCGAATGGTCCGGACAACGCGCCGCAGCCTGGGCATCGCCCTGGCCGCGCTGCTGCTCACCGGCTCGACCGGCTGCACGCCGAAGTGGACGGGAACGCACCGTCTGACCATTCTCTTCGACGACCGGAGAGCGCTTGCCGACCGGCCCGTGCAGCTGGTGGTGGCCGGACTGTCGTCGGGCCAGGCAGTGACCGTCACCGCAGAGGCCGAGGACCAGGCCGGCATCGGCTGGCGGTCCACCGCCGTCTACCTCGCCGACGGCCGGGGCGAGGTCCACCTCGAGGGCGACGCGCCCATCAGGGGCTCCTACCACCATGCCGACGGGATGGGCCTGTTCTGGTCGATGCTGCCGACCAACGGCAGCGCCAACACCGTGTTCAGCCCGCCGGCACCCGCCGCCGACGACGCGGCCGCCCTCCCGGTCCGGATCACCGCCGTCGCCGACGACGGAGTCACCGGCGAATTCACCGTGCTCCGCCGTTGGACCGCCGACGGCGTCACCCGCACCGAACTGAACCCCGCCACCGACCACGTGGCCGGCACCCTCTACCTGCCGCCCGCCGGAACGCCCGCCAAATCCCCCGTCCTGCTGCTCGGCGGCTCCGAGGGCGGCAACTCGGGCGTCGCCGCCGCCGCGCTGCTCGCCTCGCACGGCCACCCCGCGCTGGCCGTCGCCTACTTCGGCCTGCCCGGACTGCCGGACACCCTGCAGAACATCCCCGTCGAGTACGCCGTCGGCGCCGCCCGGCTGCTGGCCGAGCGGGCCGGCAGCCGCGACATCACGGTGGAGGGCAACTCGCGCGGCAGCGAGCTCGCGCTGCTGGTGGCCGGCCAACTGCCCGACCTGGTACGGCGGGTGATGGTGTACGCGCCGTCCGCCGAGGTCAACGCCGGGCTGCCGGACGGGGCGGCCTGGACGCTGAACGGGGCGCCCGTTCCGGCCGGCCCGATCGCGCTGGACCGGACCCCCGCGTCCATCCTGGCCGTTGCCGGCGAGCGCGACCGGCTCTGGCCGTCGCCCCGGTGGGCGCTCCAGCTCGGCACCCCGACCGCCGCCGCGCCGAACCGGCAGGCCGTGCTCCACGCCGGTGCCGGACACGCGGTCGCCGGCATCCCGTACCTGCCCACCGGGAGCACCGTGGCCCCCGTCGTCGGTTCGCCGATCGACCTCGGGGGCGACGCTGCCGCGAACCAGGCTGCGCACATGCAGGCCTGGCCGAACTTCCTGGCGTTCCTGGACTCCTGACGCCCGCCCGGTCAGGCCGGGTGGCTCGCCGCCCAGTCGGCGCGGGTCAGCTCGTAGACCACGTCGCCGTGCTCGCTGCCCGGGATCGGGTCCGGCCAGTCCTCGAAGAACGTGCGGACGTGGCGCAGTCCGGCCCGCTCAAGTACCCGGCGGGACGCGGAGTTCACCGCCATGGTGGTGCCCACCACCCGTTCCGCCTTCAGCTCGGTGAACGCTGCGCGCACCAGGGCGACGGCCGCCTCCGTCGCGTACCCCCGGCCCCAGGCGGCGGGCAGCAGGCGGTAGCCGATCTCCAGTCCGCCGGACGGGCCGGTCTCCAGCCCCACCGAGTGGGCCGGGCGCAGGGCGGCCCAGCCGAGGAAGCTCTCCGTTCCGGTGGCCAGCGCCCAGCAGCCGAGGCCGGCCGGCAGTCGGTCGTACTCGTCGAGCACCGCCGGGAGTACCTGCTCGGCGACCTGCGCCGCGGGCATCGGGCGGCCGTCCTCCAGGTGCCGCATCACCTCCGGGTCGCCGCACAGCGCGGTGACGGCGGGGAGGTCGGCGGGGGAGAGGCGACGGAGAGTCAGCCGGTCGGTGCGCAGGCGGATGTCCATCGGGCGAGCAGATCACCCGGGCGCGGGCGCGGCAAACGCTTTTCCGGGTGCGGGCGGGAACAGTCGAGCGAAGCAGACCAACCCACCGATCGACCGGACTGTCCCTGACCACCATCGACCTGCTCGCCTGGCCCACGATCCACCGCTGACGTCATCAGCCCGGCTCTCGGCCGAACCCAACTGAAAGGCGGAGGCCGGTTCGTAGATTACGCCAGCGACCGAAGGGACCCGACGCAGCCAATTTTGTGCGCACGAAGAACACTTCGAAGGCGCTGCCGGACAATCATCGTTTACACGAACCCGTAAATTCTTCGCGTAAAGGACCTGTCCGCAGCCGGCGGCCCACAAGTTGTATCAAGGGAGTGAGTCATGAGTACTCAGGTGAAGGCATTCGGGTTCGGCATGCCGTGGGAATCGTTGTACGGATACAGTCAGGCCACTCAGGTCGGTGACACGGTTTATGTGTCGGGGCAGCTGTCCCATGACCGTCACGGCACTTTCGTGGGTGCCGACGACTTCGAACTGCAGGTCCGCACCACGCTGGAGAATCTGGACCTGGTACTGAAGCAGTTCGGGGCCGAGCGCAGCCAGATAGTAGAGACCACGGTTCTGGTGCGAAACCTGCGCGAGAACTTCGACACGACAGCACGCCTCCACGCCGAGTACTTCGGGGAGCACCGTCCCACCAGCACGGTCATGGGCGTTTCCGACTTGGCGCTGCCGGACCAACTCGTGGAGATCGGCGCGCTCGTGCGTCTCGATGTGAAGCCGTAGGTGAGGAGTCCGGCTCGATTCATTCGGTGAGCTCTTGTCATCCTGACTGCTGAACACGAATGAGTGATGCCGGGGAGCGGTGAGCGTGGCGCCCCGGCTCGAAGGCGACTTCGCAACTCGCTGCATGGCGACCGGGGTGTGGAAGCACTCATCAGTTCGAATCTCGTATCCTCCGCCTTCGCCCGCCAGGGCAAACGAAAGGCCCCGACTCAGTGGTCGGGGCCTTCTTCGTGTTCCGGGCTCAGCTCGCAGTGGCGTGCTCGGGTTCGCCCACGGCCTGCAGCCTTCGTGCCCGCTTGGCCGCGGGGATGGAGGCGAGCAGTGCGGTGACGGTCAGGAACCAGAAGGTGCTGGTGTAGCCGTTGTCGCGGGGGAACGGGTGGGTGGCCGTGATCCCGGAGGACAGGATGCCGGCCGCGACCGCGCTGCCGATCGCGCCGCCGATGGTGCGGATGTTGGCGTTCAAGCCGCTGGCCGCGCCGGTCTGGACACCGTTCACCTGCCCGAGGGCCTCACCGCCCGTCCGCTGACAGACCCCGTCCCGCTCTACCCCTGGCACGCCGTCTGGAACACCACCACCACGAACCCCGCCGTCAACCAGGCCCTGGAACTCACCCACACCTACGCCCGAACCCACCACTGGCACCGCCCCCCGGCCACCGACTGGTGGCTCCCGCAGCCGGACTGCAACGCACTGCGAGCCACCGGCTGACCAGCAGTGGCTCCACAGCCCCCTTGGGCGGAGTGCCTGAATGACTCAGCCTGCGACAGGCCGTTCGCCGCCGACCGTCGCCGAATTCGTCCAGCGCCTTCTGGAGTTCGGTGAGACGGTGGCGGATGCGCAGGGCGTCCGGCCAGGGAGACGAGGGCGGCGTCGGCGGTGCACGGTCCCGGGTCAGGGTGAGGGAGAAGAGCGATGAGGCGAACGGGCAGGTCGCGGTGATGACCGGGGGACAGAAGGCTGGTCGGCGTCGGGGCCGCGGTGCCGCGCTGACGTTCGTGGAGCACGTGGGCCCGAACGGGGTGCTCGTCCGCCGGGGATCGCGGCGCCACCGCAAGCACCAGGGGCCGGCCGCCGGATCGACGTGGTGGGCGCCCGCGGCGCGCGGATGGTGGATCGCCGTCCTGTTCGCCGTCGGGTCGCTGCTGTTCGCGGTCGGCTCGATCCCGGGGTACGCCAATGCGTTCGGGTCGTCGCGCGGCGACGCGATCACCTACTTCGTCGGTTCGCTGTTCTTCACCACGGCTTCGTTCCTCTGTTACCGGGAGGCAGTCGACGCCTCGTTACCGGCGCAGAATCCTCGCCGCCGACGCTTCTTCGTCGTCCAGCCCGGCCGGATCGACTGGTGGGCCACCGCGGTCCAACTTCTCGGGACCGTCTACTTCAACGTCAGCACCGCGCTCGCCATGGCCAACAACCTCTCCGCGCAGGCGGCACACCGGCATGTGTGGCGGCCCGACGCGATCGGCTCGGTCTGCTTCCTGGTGGCCAGCGCGCTCGCCTGGTACGAGGCCTGCCACGGGTGGCTGGCCTGGCGCCCCCGAACCTGGGCCTGGTGGATCACGCTGGTCAATCTGATCGGCTCCATCGCGTTCGGAGTCTCCGCCGTGGCCGGCTGGGTCAGCCCGGTGACCGGCCAGGTTCACAACCTCGACCGGGCGAACACGCAGACACTGATCGGCGCGGTGTGCTTCTTGATCGGCGCGGTGCTGCTGTTGCCCGAGCGCACCGAGGAAGCCGCCTGAGTGTCCGTACCCGTCTCAGGGTTGAACCATCTGGGGGCGCACGAGTAACAGCGCCGGGTGAACAGGACCTCGTCACGGACGGCCCGGCGGGCCGCCGCACGGCAACGCCGAGAGGATCGAACAATGCGCCTGAAGTGACGTGAACGGTGAAATGCCGCGAGAGAGAGGGTGTCCATGACCGGTACCAGCAGTCGAGCCGGACAGCCGGCCCGCCGGAGGATCACGAGTGGGCTCTCGAAAGTGTTCGCACTCAACCCGGCGGGCCTGAACTGGCCGCGGGCGGTGATGTTCCTCGATGTCGCGCTGGTGCCGCTGGTCGTCTTCTGGGCGATCGGGTACGAGCAGTACTTGCTCAGCGCGGTTTTCGGCCTGTTGCTCGCAGCGCTGGACGACCCGGGCGGCAGTTACCGGGGCCGGGTGTCGCACATCGCCGTCTTCGCCCTGATCGGTGCGGGGGTGACCGCGCTCGGGTTCGGCATCGGCGGGGACGCCTGGGGCTGGCTGGTGCTCGCGGCCTTCGTGGTCACCCTCGTGGCCGGCCTGGCGGTCGCGTACGGGACGCGAAGGTTCGTCACCGCCATGCTCCTCAACCTCTGGTTCATCATCACCCTCGGCGCCGCCTCCAGCTTCCATCAGCACGCGCGCATCACCAGCTACACCTGGGCCCAGACGGTTGCCTGGGCAGGTGGCTCGGCGTTGTGGATCGTCGTCACGTTCGCCGGATGGTTGATTCAGGGACGCGTGGACAGGCCCCAGCCGGTGACGGAATTCCCGGGCGACACCTCGCGCCGGAAACTGACGCGGCCGCTGATCATGTTCGCGGTGATCCGCGCCCTGGCCATCGCCGGCACTGTCGCGCTCGCCTTCGGGCTGGACCTGTCGCACGGCTACTGGATGCCGATCGCTGCCATGGTCGCGATGAAGCCGAATCTGGAGCAGGCCACGCTGGTCTCTGCGCAGCGGCTGACCGGCGCGTCGATCGGCGCGGTCGCGGCTGCGCTGCTGCTGTTGATTCCCACCAGCGAGCACGGGCTGCGATTCTTCGCCGTCCTACGCGGACTCGAAGTGGTCGCACTCGTACTGCTGGTGCACGGCGCGGCGATTCGCTTCTGGAACTACGCGCTCTACTGCGCGGCCATCGCCGCGGGCGTTCTCGTTCTGGTGGACCTCCCGCAGCCCTCCGACTACGCCGCCGAGGGCTACCGGGTGCTGTGGACGTTCTGCGGCGTCGGAATCAGCCTGCTCGTCATGCTGCTCGCGGGCCTGCTGGCCAAACGCACCCACAGAGCGACGTCCCGGTCGGCCGGTTGACGGGCGGCCGGGCGTGAAGGATCAAGGCGACTCGGCCGCCCTGAGCACAGGTGGTGGTGCGGCCGCCGCGCGGTTGAACAGGTAGGCGCAGAGGAAGACGCCGGTCACGACCAGCAGGGCGCCGGTGAGTTCGTAGAAGCCGGGCAGGCGGTGCTGCCACAGGAGGTTGAACACCACGCCGAAGACGGCCTCCATTCCGATGATCGGGCCCATGATCGTCGTGGGCAGGCGTTTCGTTGCCGCGCTCCAGAACCAGGTGGCGCACCAGGAGCCGAGGAGCGCCAGCGCGGCGCACCAGCCCAGGTACGGCCAGAAGGTGCCGGGGTCGGCGAATGGCGAGGGGCCGCTGCCGGATCGGGCCAGCGGGATCAGGAGGGTGGATCCGCAGAACGCACCGAGGCCGATGCTGGCGGTCCACACCGCGTTGTCGACGGGCACCTTGGCGCGCTTGAGGATGATTCCGTTGACGATGACGAAGTAGGCCCAGGCCAGGCAGGCCGCGAAGCCGAGGGCGATCCCGATCAGGATGTGGTTCGCGGAGCCGCCGGCCCGGTCGGCCGCGGAGCCGCGGTCGACCAGGAGCAGACCGCCGGAGACGATGAGGGTCGGCAGCAGGAGCCGTCGCCAACTCAGCGCCTTCTCGAAGACATTGGAGGCCAGGGCGACCATCGCGGGGATCAGGCCCGTCAGGGTGGACGCGAGGACTCCGCCGCCGATCGTGGCGGACAGGGACAGCAGCAGGTAGAAGCCGATGTATCCGACCACGCCCAGGTGCATGGCCTTCAGGAAGCTCCGCGCCCCCATCCTCCGTGCCTTGCCGAGGTTGAGCGCCAGGACGGCCATCGACATCAGGCCGAAGACCGCGTACCTGCCCACCACCAGGTAGTAGATGTTGACCGGGGCGATGGCGGCGGGCCCGAGGAAGGTGAATCCCCACAGGGCGGTCGCGGCCAGTGCCGCCGGGAGGCCGATCGAGTAGTTGGGTGCCTTAACGGGAATCACCTGCGGGGGCCTTCGGCGAACGGTCGGTGAGCTGGTCGCCGATCGCCTGGATCCGGTCGACCAGGAATTCGATGTCGGCCACTGTCGTCCTGTGGTTGTTGTTGGCGACTCGGATGACGAACTTCCCGTCGATGACGGTGTGCGAGGGCATCGCCAAGCCACCGACCTGGAGCCGTGACAGTATCTCCCGGTTGACCCGGTCGAGTTGGTCCGCCTCGGCGTCCGGCCAGACGTAGCGCAGGCAGGCGATGTTCAGCAGGCTGCGGGAGACGACCTCCAAACTGCTTGAGGCGTCGGCCAGCTGCGTCAGGTGGGAGATCTGCTCGATGTTGCCCGAGATCGCCTCGGCAAAGGCGTCGAGGCCGTGTGTCCTGAGCGCGAACCAGACCTTCAGTGCCCGGAAACGCCTGGACTGCTCGATGCTCCGGTCGGAGAACGCGACTTCGTACGCCGCGGGGCCGCGGTCGGTCCGGCTGATGTAGTCCGCGTTCGAGCTGAAGGCCGCTTCGAGGCCGTCCGGCCGGTTGACCAGGACGCAGCTGGCGTCGAACGGCAGATAGAGCCACTTGTGGAGATCGAAGACGAGCGAGTCCGCCTGGTTCAGGCATGCCAGCAGCCGTCGGTGGGTCGGCAGCAGATAGGCGAACGCGCCGAAGGCGCCGTCGAGATGGAGCCAGAGCCCCTCCTCGCGGGTGACGGCCACCAACTCTTCCAGGGGGTCGATGGCACCGGTGTTGACGGTGCCGACGTTTCCGACCACGCACAGCGGATGGAACCCCGCCTCGCGGTCGCGCCGGATCGCGTCGCGCAGCGCGGCCGGGTCGATCCTGAAGTCCCGGTCGACCGGAATCTGGCGGAAGAACTCCCGTCCGATTCCCAGGAGTTCGGCCGCCTTCTCGAACGAGTGGTGCGTCTCGACGGATCCGTAGACGGTGAGCTGCGGACCGCCGAGGTTGCCGTGGCGACGGATGTCCCAACTCCCGCCGGCCTGGCGCGCGGCGGCGAGGGCGATGATCTGACCCATCGAACAGCCGCTGGTCAGCACCCCGGAGGCTTCGGCGGGCCAGTCGAAGGCCTGCTTGAGCCATTCGATCACCTGCCGCTCGACCAGCATCGCCGCGTTCTCGCCCGAACCGAGCGTGCAGTTGATGACGGAGGCGAGCAGATCGGCGTAGGCGGCGATGGGCACGCCGGAGCCGTTGGCCCAGCCCCAGAAGCGCGGATGGATGTTGCCGCGTGGATACGGCAGGATCGACTCGCAGAACTCCTCGTACACGGTGGCCATCGGCGTACCGCTGCGCGGCAGTTCGGTGTCGAGGGCCGTGCGGACCTTGTCGGGCACGGGCTGCCAGACCGGGCGGTCACGGACACCCTCGAGGTAGTCGGCCATGTCGTCGATCATCCGCTTGCCGAGGTCCCGGAACTCCTGCCAGTCGGCGGGATCGAGGTTGCCCATCAGTGGTTTCCTCCCTCGATGAAGGCAGTGAAGCGTTCCGGGTGGTAGAGCGCGTGCATCGGGTGCGGCTCGCCGCGGAGCGAGGCGAGGACGGCGCGGCCGATCGCGGGCGCCTGGGCGAAACCGCCGGTGTTGTGGCCGCCGTTGATGATGAACAGGCGCTCGCTCACCGTGGTTTCGGCGTGGTAGAGGCCGAGCGAGGTCGCGGTCCAGGGGCGGACGCAGAACTTGAAAGCGTAGTTCTCGGCCGGGTCGGAGGATTCCGGCAGTTCGGCCCGGTCGGGGAACAGCCGCTCGATGGTGTCGCGGATGCCCTCCCGCATCGCCGCGAGCTGCCGTTCGTCGATGCCGTCCGTCGTGGTGCCGACGTACCCGTAGCCGGAGCCGACGATCAGGATCTCCTGGCCGTCGCTGTCCACGGCGACCGTGACGTTGGCGTCCTCGGTCACGTGTCCCTTGCGGGCGACCTTGAGCGAGTGCGTCAGGTCGATGCCCTTGTTGCTGATCCGGATCCAACCGCCCAGCACACCGTGGATCCGCCCCTCGCACGGAGATCCGGCGAGCAGTTCCTGTCCCTCGAATCCCGGCGAGGCCACGACGTGTGCGGTCTCGGGAACGGGCCGGTCGCAGGCGAATCCGGTGAGCCGCCCGGCGTCGTCCCGCCGTACGCCGCGGACCGGGGTGTTCCAGTGGAAGACGGCGCCCCGGGCTTCGAGCTGCGCGATGATCTTCCCGGCGAACTTGTGGACGTTCACCGTGAATCCGGGTACCAGCAGGCCACCGGCCAGCTCCCCGTCCTGGACGGGCCGGGCCAGACCGGGGAAGTCACGGGCGACCTCGGCAGGCGTCAACTCGCGGCGCACGGCGCCGATCCGGCGGTGGCGGGCCAGCGCGGCCTCGAGCCCGCGCGGGTCGGAGTAGAGCCGCAGGATGTCCTCGGCGAACACCGCGTCCTCGAAGAGGTCGGGGTGGTCGCCGCGTAACCGGTTCCAGCCGTGGAAGGCCTCCGCGGTGAAGGCGAAGATGTCCTCGTTGTAGGCCCGCGCGAGCCAGGCGGGAACGCGCTGGAACTCCTCGATCCAGGCCCGTTCCGAAGTCGGCAGGGCGGAGCCGCTCTTGGCCAGCCAGCCGTTCTCGGTGACCGGTGCCCGGAACCAGGACGGGGCGCTGCCGTGGAAGTCCTGGTTGTTGTAGCTGTCCATCTCGGTGAAGGTGAACATCCGGGCATCGTCGCCCGCGTGGGTGCAGCCGTACTGCCGCCAGTCCTTGCTTCCGGGTGACGGGGACTTGTCGAGCACGGTGACGTGGTAGCCGTTGTCGGTCAGCTCCAGCGCGGTGACCAGGTTGACGATCCCGGCGCCGATCAGGACGACCTCACGGTTCTGCGGATCGCCGCCGACGGAAGGCCGGCCGAGGGCGAACTGCTGCTCGCAGCGTCGCAGAGCCGTGGCCAGGGCGTCCAAGTCGGTGTCGTTCTGCTGGAATTCGGTGATGCCGGGCAGCCGGGTCGCTCCCGGTATGCCGATCACATAGGAGAGGAACTTGGGGCCGGGAACGGACTCCGACCACAGGCGCAGTGCCGAGTCATCGGGCCGTCGAGGTGTGATCAGGGCATCGGCACCGTGCTGGATGGCGCAGTCGACCACCCGTTCGTCCGACGCGAGCGACAACTCCGGTGCGTGGACGATGTTTCCGGACTTCAGGAAGTCCGAACCCTCGAGCCCTGAAGTGACTGTGGCCATCAGGACCTTGGTCACGAGAAGAACCTTTCGTCGTTGGAGGGAAGAGACCACTTCTGCATGACAAGTCGGGGCCCGGAGTCGTCGATCGTGATGCCGGTGCCGATCCACCCGTCCTGGAAGGCGAGTTCCAGCTCTGTGGTGGACGCCAGAGCGACGGCCTGCGCCGGACCGGCGGCCTCGGGCCAGCCGGCCGGGGTGGACCGGTAGAACAGGAACCTGAGTTTTCCGCCGAACTTCTCCACCAGCCGGATCGGCCGGAAGCCCGTCTCGATCAGCGAACGGATCCCGTGCGGGTTGCGCGGTGAGCTGGTGGCGAAGAGATGGCGGACGTCGGTGGCCACCAGATCGGCCAGGGCCCGGGTGTTCAGCAGCCGGGCCAGTCGGTGTCCGCGCCAGTCGGGCAGGACGGCGATGGTGTCCCAGTGCGCGACCCGGTCGTACTCGGTGGCCGGGAGCGCGGTGTCCTTGGCGAGGTTGAACTCGCGATCACGCGGAAAATAGACCATCCGGTACGCGACCGTTTCGCCGTCGTGGGAGACGCCGTAGCAATGGCCGCCGTCCGCGAGGCAGTAGGAGATGAACTCCTCCGTACTGGGCTGGAAAATCGTCTGGTCGGCCAGGCCCGCGCGGATGCGTTCCTGCAGATCGAGGATGAGCCCGAGATCCCCGGGGCCGAGCCGGTGGACCTCAAACATTGCGGCGCCCCGCAGCGGAGACGAAGGCGGAGATCAACGGGTCCGCACCGCCGGCCGGGTCCGGTGCCGCGGGCAGCTCCGGATGCCAGAGCACGCCCACCACCCAGCTGTCGCCCGTGAACTCGATGGCCTCGACGAGCGAGTCGTCGGAATGCGCGGTCGCCCGCCACCGCGGATCGGCCCGCTCGGGCATCGCCAGCCCTTGATGGTGGTAGGAGGTGACCAGCAGGGAGCGCTCCCCGTACGCCCGCGCCACCTCACCGCCGGCGACGAGCTCGACCCGGTGCCGCGAGGATTCGGCGACCGAGAGCCGGTGGGAGACGCTGCCGTCGGTCTCGTCGGGGATGTGCGGGATCAGCCGGTTCCCGGCCGCGACATGGAGGACCTGGCAGCCGCGGCAGATCCCGAGCGTCGGCATCCCGGCGTCGAGGGCCAACTCGACCAGCCGGAGCTCGAACGCGTCGCGCTCGGGGTGGTAGTCGTACCCCTCCTGCCGGGGCGTTCCGGCAGCGTGGGCGGGATCGATGTCCTCGCCGCCGGTGAGCAGCAGACCGTCCAGCGCGGACAGGATCGGTTCGCACAGCTTCTCGTCGCCGAACGGGATGATGATCGGCACACCGCCTGCGCGCGCGACCTGTTCGACGTATGCCTGGTGGACAGCGTGGCTCTGTACCGACCTGCGTAAGCGCGCGGTGATGCCGATTCTGGGTCGCACGACCCGCCCCCATGAGCTCGCATAAATGACTGAACACGGTCACGGGGGATGCTAGCTGACGCCGACTCGGCCGCACCAGATCAACCGGACGTCTCCCGGTGCCGGCCGCGCATCCCGCCCGGGACGTCCGGCGGAAGGGTACTCAACCCGCCGTCCGGCCCGACGCGACGAAGCAGCGCAGTGCGCTCGGTGACGTCTGCGGCTCCGCCCGGGTCAGCTGCCGCCGCCCAGTCGCCGGGCCAGCACCCGGCCGCGTTCGGCCTGCACTGCTCCGGCCTTCCCGGCCGCGTAGCGGAGCAGGCCGAACGGGGCGTGCAGCCGCAGTCGATCGAGCACCAGGGAGCCGTCGGCGCCTCGGGCGGTGACGGCGAAGCGGTAGTCCATCCGCACACCACCCGGGCTGACCACCTCGCCGCTGACCGTCGCCTCGTCCGGCAGCCCGGCGTCGTCGATGCGCAGGGTGACCCGGATGACGTTGTCGTGCTGGATCAGTCCGAGGAACCGGAAGCGTTCAACGGCCACGTAGTGCGTGACCCCGTCCTCGTGCTGCACGTCCCGCACGTCCACGAGCAGCGGGGAGAGCCCGATGTAGTTCTTGGGATCCGCCAGATGGGCAAGCACGGCGGCGGGCGGCGCCGCGATGTCGTAGCTGTGGCTCAGTTCGGTGCTGGGCACGTCCACCCCCGTCCGGTCCGGGTCCGATGTTTCCGAGTCCGGCTCGTGGACCGGGAACGATCGGGCTCGGCAGTGTGCGATGCCGTGCAGGTTGTCACAGGCGTCGCGGCGGTCTCCGACAGGGAGCACCCGCCCCACGATCATCCTCGACCGCGTACGCGACATGCCAGTCGCGGTCCGGAGGCACCGCCCCGGGACAAGCCAACGGGCCGACGGCAGGCGCGCGTTCATTGGTGAGCCCTGATGTCAGGGCTTGGTGCCGACCGCTCCCGCCAGGGTGACCATGAGCTCGACCGCCTCGTGGTCGGTGAGTCCTTGCTCGCGGCACAGGGAGCGCCAGGTCGAGAACGCCGCGGCGTGGCCGATCACCGCCCGGCGGGTCGGATTCCCGGTTTCCGGCCAGGCGGCGGCCAGGACCTCGACGTAGTGCCTGGTGGTTTCCGCCCGGGCCTCGCGAGGGCTTCCTCGGCTCCATCGGCGTCGCCTTCAAATTGTGGGGCGCCGACACCGGAGGGGCTGTCTCCGTGGTCGAGCACCCGTTCCCGGTCGGGGCGCTGGTGCCGCCGCACCTGCACACCCGGGAGGACGAGTACTCGATCGTCCTCGAGGGCGAGATCGGCTTCCGTTCCGGCGACCGCGAAGCCGTCCTGGGCTCCGGCGGCTACATCACCAAGCCGCGCGGGGAACTCCACACGATGTGGAACGCCGGCCCCGTCCCGGCCCGAATGATCGAGATCATCAGTCCGGCCGGATTCGAGCACTTCTTCCGCGAGCTGGCCGAAATGTTCGCCGACGGGCCGCCGCGGACGGAGGACGCGATCCCGGCGCTCGCCGCCAAGTACGGGCTCCGGTTCGGGCGGCCCGACTGGCTGCCCGACGTCATCTCGCGCTTCGGCCTGACGCCGCCGCCCGGCGTCTGACTCGTTCCGGCGTCTGACTCGTTCCGGCGTCTGACACGTTCCGGCGTCGCCGAGCCGGGCGCCGTCGATCGGGCGTCAGTCGGAGTGGCTCCAGGTCGCCATCTGGTCCCGGAAGGTCGGGCAGCTGACGATGTCCGACTGGCCGCACTGGAGGGCATGGGTCAGGAGTTGGTGGGCGTGGTCGAGATCGATCATGCGCTGCTCGATCTCGGCGACCTTGGCGCGGATCATCGCCTGCCGCCGCGGCTGGTCCTGCTGGAACTCTCTGACCTCGGCCAGGCTCAGGCCGGCTTGCTGGAACTTGCGCAGCAGCGTGATTCGCTCTGCGGCCTGTGGCGGATAGCGTCGCTGCCCGCTCTGGCGTTCGGGTGCGGGCAGCAGGCCGTGGCGTTCCCAGAACCGGATGGCCGACGCGGGGACACCGGTGATCTCGGCAAGTTGACCGATCGTCATGCGCATGCTCCGCCGATCCTCTCTCTCCGCCGTCGCGCCGGTCCGGCGCTTGACTTGAACCTTAGTTCAAGTCGCAGAGTGGCCGGCACGTGCAGCGGTGGCGAACCGGACACCGCCGAAAGGGAATTGGGAGATGGAGAGAGATGGCAGACACGGCAGAGATGAAGGGCCGGGCTCACCAGCTCATTGAGGCTGCTCGGCAGCTCTTCGTGGCGGGGGTGATGTCGTACTCCGGGCACGCCAACCTGAGCGTCAGGCTCGACGCCGACCGCTTTCTGCTGACCCCCGGCTTCGTCCGCGACCTGGAGCCCCACCAGTTGGCGACCGTCGGTCTCGACGGGCAGGTCCTGGAGGGAGAACTGCGGTCCGTCAGCGCCGAGATCATCACCATGCACAGCGTCGTCTACCGCGCTCGTCCGCAGGTGGGCGCGATCATCCACACCCACTCGCCCGCCGCGACGGCCTTCGCGGTGGCCCACCGGCCGCTGCCGTGCCGCACCGAACCGATGCTGCGCTTCGGACAGCCCGAGGACGTACCGGTGGTGCCCTGGGGACCGCGCGGGTCGGACGTGTCGGTCCGGGGTATTGCCGAGGTCCTGGAACGGCGGCCGACGACAGCCGCAGTCCTGCTGGCCAACCACGGGCTGCTGGTGTTCGGCCCGGACGCGGTGGCGGCCGGCCACCTTGTGGTGGCGATCGAGGAGAGCGCACAGGCCGAGATCGCCGCGGCGGCGATCGGCGGGGCCGTGGACTTCCCCGAGGGCGCCCTGGAGGCTGTCCGGGCCTCGATCGCACGGGTCTCGTCATGACCGACCACACCTTCGCCGAGCGTTCCGAAGCCCTGCGTGCTCGTTACCGCACGACGCTCGGAGCCGTCCCGCGCGCAGTGGAGGACCGTCTGCGGGTGGCCCAGGCCTTCGGCCGGCTGACGACGGAGGAGGCGTTCACGACCCTGCGCCACATCGTCCTGGCCGACAGTCCTCTCGGCGGTCGTGTGCAACAGCTGGTCCACTTCGGGCAGTTGCTGGCTCTCGGCCGACCCGAACCGGCCCGGATCCACGCCCGGGGAGCACTCCACGCGGGCGCCGGAATCGCCGACCTCATCGGAGTCGCCGAGACCGCGCTCATCACCTCGGGCACGCCGGCCTACGCGCTCGGTATCGAGATCGTCGTCGAACTCTTGCAGGAGGAGGGCGAGGGCGAGGGCGGCCAGGTCGTGCCGGGCCTCGTCTGATTTGCTAGTACCTCTCTGAACGGAGCACCACCACATGACACTTGTGCACCTGCACCCCGCCGTCGCCGAGGCCTTTCCCGGCGCTCGGATCGCGCTCATCACCGCGCGCGGCATTCGTGGGACGGAGCCGTGGCCCGGCACCGTCGCTGCGCTGGAGAGGTTGGAGGGTGAACTCGCCGGTGGCGACTGGCAGCCGGCCGGTGAGGGGGATGCGCGGATCGACGTCTGGCATGCCGCGTACCGGGCGTTCGGGACCAATCCGCGGCGGATTCGGCCGAGTGTGGATGCGCTGGGGCGGCGGATGGCCAAGCAGGGGGTGCTGCCTCGGATCAACCCCGCCGTGGACTCGTACAACGTGGTGTCCGTCCGGCACGGGCTGCCGGCGGGGGCGTTCGACCTGGCGGCGGTGGAGGGCGAGGTGGTGATCGGATTCGCCGACGGGAGCGAGGAGTTCACGCCGCTCGGGGAGCCGGAGACGGTGGAGCGGCCGAAGGCCGGTGAGGTGATCTACCGGGATGCGGCGGGCGTCCTCACGCGCCACTGGAACCACCGCGACGCGCACCGCACCCGGGTCACGGAGCACGCGGTCGACGCGGTGTTCATGCTGGAGACGCTGCAGCCGGACGGGGAGCAGTTGGTGCTGGCGGCAACGGAGTTGGAGGAGCTGCTGGCGGCGCACAGTGCGGCGGTGACGGTGCGGTACCTCGACCCGGGGGTGGCCCGGGTCGAGGTCTGAGGCGTCGGCAGGCGGCGTCAGCGGGCGGTCAAGGCGGCTGCCCGCTCCGGGTGTTGGTCCCGCCAGGTCTCCAGGGCGTGCTGGACGGCTTCGGCGACGCAGGTTCGGACCGGGGTGTTGCCGAGGACGTCGCGGCAGGCGTCTTCGAACTCGGGGGTGTCCAGCTTCACCGAGACGATCGCTGTCAGCCGGGCGTCGGCGCCGAGTACGGCCGTCACGGCGTCGCGGAAGCCCTCCAGGTGGGTGCCGCCGCGGGTGCGACGGGAGTTGGCGAACTGCGCGATCCGCGGCTCGCCGTCACCGGCCGGGGCGAGGGCGATCTCCATCGACCCGCCCATGCGGTCGTCCTCGCGTTCGACGACGATCGCCTCGGCCGGGTCGGCGCCGAGGTGGGCGAGGAACTCCCGGGCGCCGTCCGGGGCGTGGAAGCGTTCGGTGTGCGGTGCGTCGCCGCGTTCGTCGGTCAGGACCAGGTCCAAGGCACGGTTCACTGCCGCGAGTTCGCGGAATCGCGCGGCCAGGGCGGAGCGGTCGAACACCACCGTCTCGAAGATCGTCGGGTCGGGCCGGAGGGTGATGGTGGTGGAGGCGCCCTCGGCCTGGCCGGTCGGGTGGGGCGGGGTGGTCTGCTCGCCGCAGGCGTACTCCTGGTGGATCGTCACCCCGTCGCGCTGTTCCTCCGCCATCAGCCGGTCGCTGAGCGCGTTGACCACGAACAGGCCGACTCCGAACGAGCCGGCGAGGCAACCGGTCCAGTTCCGGGGAGCAAGTGCCATCGTCGTCAACTGCCGTTCCAAGCTTGACGCGTAGCCGCCGTCGTGGGTGACCCGCACGCTTCCGTCGGCCAGCAGGACGACCTCCACCCGGTGTGCGTTCCCTCGCAGTACCTCGTCGATGGCCAACCCCACCACTTCGTGCACCAGGTTGTGCAGGCCCCGTTCGCCGGTCGAGCCGATGTACATCCCGGGCCGTTTCCGGACGGCCTCCACGCCCTCCAGCACCACGATCTGACTGGCGTCGTACGCATGCGTCACGGTGTCCCCTCCGATGTGCTCAGGCAGTGCCCCAACTCTAGGGGAAATCCGGGAAAACACCAGGTCAGGGCTGGTGTGGCGAAGCCTCGCAAGCAGCGCTGAAGGGGGGTTCGGCGGGGCCCCGCCGCCACGGTCGCGGGTGGGGGCGGGAGGGGCGTGCGGGTGTCGCGGAGGGCGGGGAAGGGGTGTTTTCGGGCGGGCGCGGCGCGGCGAATTCGAGGAATTTTTCGGCGGCGCCGGGCCGTCAGGTGAAGGCCTCCACCCGGACGCCCGCCGTGGCGAGCGCGCCCCTTACCCGCCAGGCGAGTTGTGCGGCGCCGGGGGTGTCGCCGTGGACGCAGAGCGAGCGGGCCTGGACGGCGATGGGCTCGCCGCCGACGGCGGTGACGGTGCCGTCGCGGGCGATGCCGACGGCGCGGGAGATGACGGCCTCGGGGTCGTGGACGACGGCGTCGGGGTCGCGGCGCGGGACGAGGGTGCCGGCCCAGGTGTAGGCGCGGTCGGCGAACGCCTCGGTGACGACGGGGAGGCCCACGCCCTCGGCGACGGCCAGCAGGCGGGAGCCGGGCAGGCCGAGCAGCGGCAGCGGGCCGTCGCAGATCGCGCCGGACCGCAGGACGCCCGAAACCACGGCCTCCGCCTGCTCGTTGTCGTGGACGACCCGGTTGTAGAGGGCGCCGTGCGGCTTGACGTACGACACCCGGGAGCCGGCTGCGCGGGCGAACACCTGGAGGGCGCCGATCTGGTACGCGATCTCGTCGGCGAGTTCCTCCGGCGGGACGTCCATCGCGCGGCGGCCGAACCCGGCGAGGTCGCGGTAGGAGACCTGGGCGCCGATCCGCACCCCGCGTTCGGCGGCCAGGGCGCAGACCCGGCGCATGGTGGACGGGTCACCGGCGTGGAAGCCGCAGGCGACGTTGGCGCTGGTGACCACGGACAGCAGGGCCTCGTCGTCGGTGAGGCTCCAGCGGCCGAAGCCCTCGCCGAGGTCCGCATTGAGATCGATCGCCGTTTCGGCCACTTCGCCTCGTCCGCCCTTTCCCGCACGGTCCGACCCGGGGCCCCGGGTGTCCGCTCCTGGGGGTGATCGTAGGGCCTGACCGTTTCGGCGGTGGTGGCTGCCGGGCTTCGGGTGACAGGTTTTACCCGGCAGTTCCCGGGCCGTGCCGCGCTCGCCACCCACTCGGGTGCAACGCGGTCGGGGGAGCGTTCGGCGGCGCGAATTGACGCCCGGGTCGGCAGAACGAACAGAGCCGGAGCGTCAGTCGCGCGGCCAGGGGCGGCCCTGGATCTTCTCGATGTCGCGGTTGAAGCGTTCCAGTACCTCGGCGAACTCGGCGAGGTCCTCGGCCGTCCACTCGTCGACCACCTTGGCCAGCCCTCGGATGGTCCAGTCGCGGTCGCGGTGGAGGCGGCGCAGCCCCTCCTCGGTGATGCGCAGCTTGCGGGCCATCCCGCCGTCCGGGTCGGGGATCCGGTCGACCAGGCCGGAGCGCAGCATCGCGGCGGTCTGCCGGTTGACGGTCGAAGTGTCCAGGCCGAACGCCTCGGCGAGCTGGCCGATGGTGAGCGGGCCCTCGGTCTCGATCCGGCTGAGCAGGGTGTACGCGCTGCGGTCGAGGCTGTCCGGGCTGCCGGAGGTGCGGGTGGTGGCGAGCACCTGGTGGCGGTTGAGCAGCATCATTTCCCGCTCGATCAGGGCGAGTTCCTTGGTGTGCGGCATGCTCCTCCGTCCGGTGCGTCGCTCTTTGGCAGCATATCCCGCATGGGTTCTATGTGTATGGTACACATGATGTGCATCATGCATATGAAGCAGTCGGAGTAACCGAAGAGATGAGAAGAACCCCATGAGTCAGGCACGCACCGGCCCCGTCGTCGGAGTGCTCGCCGGCGCGGGCATCGTGGTCTCGCTGATGCAGACCCTGGTCGTCCCGCTGATCCCCCAACTGCCGGACCTGCTCCACACCTCCGCCGCCAACGCGTCCTGGGCGATCACCGCCACCCTGCTGGCCGGTGCCGTCGCCACCCCGGTGCTCGGCCGACTCGGCGACATGTACGGCAAGCGCAAGGTGCTGCTGATCAGCCTCACCCTGCTCGTCATCGGCTCGCTGATCTGCGGCTTCAGCAACGCGCTCGCGCCGATGGTGATCGGCCGCGCCCTGCAGGGCATCGGCGCGGGCGTCATCCCGCTCGGCATCAGCATCATGCGCGACGAACTGCCGCCGCAGAAGCTCGGCTCGTCCATGGCGCTGATGAGCTCCTCGCTCGGCATCGGCGGCGCGTTCGGCCTGCCGCTGTCCGCCGTCATCGCCCAGCACGCCAGCTGGCACGCCCTGTTCTGGATCTCCGCCGCGCTCGGCGTGCTGATCGCCGGCGCCGTCGTCGCGCTCGTCCCCGAATCCCCGGTGCGCTCCGGTGGACGCTTCGACGTGGTCGGCACGATCGGCCTCGCCATCGGCCTGGTCGCCCTGCTGCTCGCCGTCTCCAAGGGCAGCGACTGGGGCTGGGCGTCCGGCACCACCCTCGGCATGTTCGCCGTCGCGGCCGTCGTGCTCCCCGTCTGGGGCTGGTGGGAACTGCGCACCGAACAGCCGCTGGTCGACCTGCGCACCAGCGCCCGCCGCCAGGTGCTGATGACCAACCTCGCCTCCGTGGTGATCGGCTTCGCGATGTACGCGATGAGCCTGGTCTCCCCGCAGCTGCTTCAGCTGCCCACCAGCACCGGCTACGGCCTCGGCCAGTCGATGGTCGCCGCCGGCCTGTGGATGGCGCCCGCCGGCCTGGTGATGATGCTGCTGTCGCCGATCTCCGCGAAGCTCTCGCGGGCCAAGGGGCCCAAGGTCTCGCTGCTGGTCGGCGCCGTGATCATCACCGCGGGTTACCTCGCCGCGCTCGGACTGATGGGCCACGCCTGGGGCGTCCTGGTGTTCTCCTGCCTGATCAGCGGCGGCATCGCGTTCGCATACGCGGCCATGCCCGCGCTGATCATGGGGGCCGTGCCGGCCTCGGAGACCGCCGCCGCGAACGGGCTCAACGCACTGATGCGGTCGATCGGTACGTCCACGTCGTCCGCCGTCATCGGTGTGGTGCTGGCGCACATGACGACCAACTTCCACGGGCGCACGCTGCCGTCGGAGGGTGGCTTCCGGACCGCGTTCCTGATCGGCGCCGGGGCGGCCGTGCTGGCCGCGCTGGTCACCCTCGCCATCCCGGGCATGCGCAAGGCGGCGACGCTGAGGGCCGTACCTGCGGAGCCGGCCGTCGCGGAGGGTGCCACGAAGTAGGCGCGAAGCGCGACAGGCGTACGCTCCGTCCGCAAGGCCGTGATCGGGTGCAGGTCACTGCCCTGCGTCGCGGCCTTGCGATTGGGCGGAGCTTCTCGACGCCTCTGGAAACCCCAAACCCCGCCGCCCGGAATCCTGAGCTGCGGGGCTTCGTGGCGCGCGGGCGGTCACACGTTGCCGAAGTGGCCGGTCCTGACGGCGTCGATGAAGGACGACCAGGTGTCGGCCGGGAGACCAGGGCGGGGCCCTTTGCTGTTTCTGGGATCTTCCGGCGTGCTGATCGACCGCGCAGTCGGGTTGCCGGAGCCAGGCCCCCGATGCCAACGGCCGGGCGCGCCCCGGGAGTTGCTCGCAATCGCCGCATCGGAAAAGCGAAGCCCCCGGCGAGCTTGTCGGGGGCTCAACTGCGGTGTGGGTTCGACAAGTTGGTGTCAGGCGATTCCGAACTTCCCGCTTCCCGCCGCTTCAGCGAAAGCAGCCCAGGCAGTGGGGGAGACAGTGAGAACGGGCCCGTTCGGGTCCTTGCTGTCCCGGACGAGAACCACGCCGTGCGACTCTGCCAGGTTGATGGCGGGTTGGACGCAGTCCCCGCCGTTGCTGTCGCTGTATGACGCGCTCTTGAAGTAGGCGAGGCGACGAAGCGATGGAGCGCCAGTTCGCTGCATGGGATTGACCAGTCCTTCCATGACGCTACGGATCAGGGCGGCCGAGTCGGCAACGGAGAGTGCACTGCCGCGAAGCCGATCATAGGCCCGTGAGAAGCGGTTGATTTTCCCTGGGATCGGTGGTGAAGTGCCCGCTGTTCAGGCTCTCCGAGTAGAGGTGTCGCTCGCCGTCCGACATGGTGAGGAGCGTGAACGACGAAGCGGCCGGAGTGCGTTCTCCGAGTTCGAGCGGAGCAATCTGAACGACAATGTTCGGGCGGCGCATCAGGTCCCGCAGATGTGCGAGCTGCCGGTGCATCACCTGTGGCCCGCCGACTGTCCTGCGGATCGCGGCCTCGTCCAGGATCATCACCAGGCGTGGCCCGTCATCGGCGAGGAACCGCTCTTGACGGGTCAGTCGCGCCGCCACCTTCTCCGCTATGACGGTGGGGTCGGGATCGACTTCCCCGCGCCGGAACAGGGCCTCCGCGTAGTCGCGGTGCTGGCCCGGACCTGGGACCAGCGCAATCGAGTACTTCAGCACTTCCACCGCCAGGCGCTCGCGTCCGGCGTACACCCGGAACCACTTGGGATGGATCTCTCCCTCCTGGTACCAGCTCACCCGGTGGTACGCGTCGATCAACAGGCCGTCGGTGCCGAGCAGCTGGCTGAGTCGCTCAACCATGTCGATGCTCGGTACGCGCTCGCCCTTCTCGAAGCGGGATACGAGTGACGCGTCACAGTTCACCTTCCGCGACAACTCCGCGATGCTCAGGCCGGCCTTGGCGCGGAAGTGCTCCAGGAGCCATCCGAAGCCGGCTTGGGTCATGTTGGGCTGGGGCGTGCTGGTGCTGCGCTCGAATGCCCGTCTGGCCAACTCGCTTCTCTTCCTCTGCTCCTGACAGTGCATCACTGTCACGGGTCCCACCCTGTTCACCGTACCTGTTCCTGTCGATGCTGGTTACACACCGACGACAGGACGGAGACAGGCGGTGACCATCATGCATACCTACAGGCTCGCGCTTGTCCCCAACCTGGCGATGCGGGAGCTGCGAGGCGACCTCTCGCCGAGGGAGTTCGCCACGAAGATTCGCAGGGCCGGTCGGGAGATCGGCGAGCAGGTGTCGTGCGACGCGCGCTACGTCGGGCGGTTGGAGGCCGGTGAGATCCGCTGTCCCTACTACGTCTACCGGCGGGTGTTCCGGCACATGTGGCCGGACAGGTCGCTGGCGGACCTCGGGTTCGTCCCGCGCGGGGCGGCTCGCCGCCGTCCGCCGGTGAAGCCGGAGCCGGAGCCTCCTGTGACCCGGCCCCCTGTACAGCCCGCCCCAGCGCCCGCGCCACGGAGCTGAGGCGGGCGACCAGCCCACCCGATGAGTCGCCCGGGTGCCCGTCGCCGACCACTCCCGGGTGCGCAGCGATGGGGCCGCTCACCCGGCTCGCTCCCGGGTGGGCGGCTGTGGAACGGTCGGCTGTCCGCGTGGTGCCCGTCCGTGCTGAGGGGCACGGGGCGACACGGCAGGAGCGGGCGTCCCGCACTTCTCGCCCGCCCACCGCGACCTGGTATGGCGGGCGATCCGGCCCGATCCGGACGGCATCCTGGTCCCAGCCGGCGTGCTCATCGCCGAATCGACGGATGGCGTGGTCCTGACCGTGGCCGACGACCACCGGAACCGCGTGCTCGTGCTCGACCCGGACCACTGGGCCGACCTGTGCGACGCCGTCAAGTCCGGCCTGCTGGACGGGGTGCTCGGGGGCCGCATCATGTGCGAGGACCCGAACCGCCCCCTGAACCCCGCGACGGCGGCGCCCGTGAGCGGCCCTGCCATCAGCACGTCCGCCCTCGGGCTGCTCAGTGCCTGACACCGAGCAACCCGGGGCGCGGTTGCCCCAGTTGGGTGGGTCCGTCCCTGGTCGTGCTCTCACCGTGGCAGTAGGGTGCGCGGATGGTGACCCATGAGCGTGAGATCAAGGAACCCGTCGATCTGTGCCTGCCCGGCGGGGAGCTCAATCCCGCTGCGGTCGGGTGGTCCCGGACCCCGCTGCACCGGGGCAACTTGCGTGGGTGGGGGCGTACGAAGCGGTTCGAGTACTGGTGCGTCACCACGTCGACGCATCTGGTCGCGCTGACCGTCAGCGACCTCGACTTCCTGACGCTCGATGCCGTGCACTTCCTGGCCTGGGACGAGCACGGTGTGCTGGAGGACCACGAACGCACCGCGCTCGCCCCCGGGTTGCCGCTGCGGCGGACTGCCATGCCCGAGGGGATCGCCGGGGCCGGGGGTCCGTACGGTGCGGACCTGACGGTCGGGCCGGAGCGGCCCAGCCGGCGCCAGGTCCGAGTGGCGATCCGTCACGAGGCGAGCGGCACCCGATTGTCGGCCCGGGTGCTCACCGCCGACCTGCGGACGCTCGAAGTGGACCTGCTGGTCGCGCTGCCCGACGGTCACGAGACGATGTCCGTGGTCGTTCCGTGGGACGGAAAGCGCTTCCAGTACACGTCCAAGCACACTGCCCGTCCCGCCACCGGCACCGTCCGGCTGGGCGGTCGCACATACGCGTTCGACGAGGACGCCTGGGGTGTGCTCGACCACGGGCGGGGCCGCTGGCCGCGTTCGCTCGGCTGGAACTGGGGCGCCGCGTCCGGCCGTACGGACGGGCATGTGGTCGGCCTCCAGTTCGGCGGGCAGTGGACGGCGGGGACGGGCTCCACCGAGAACGCGCTGTGCGTGGACGGCCGGCTCAGCAAGATCGGCACCGAACTCGACTGGCAGTACGACCCGGCGGACCTGCTCGCGCCCTGGCGGATCAGCACCCCCGGCAGCGACCAGGTGGAGCTGACCTTCACGCCCTTCCATGACCGGCGGGTCCGCACCGAGGCCGGTCTGCTCGCCAACCGCACCGACCAGTGCTTCGGCCACTACAACGGCAGCATCCGCACCGACGACGGCCAACGAGTCGCGGTGGACGGCCTGTTGGGGTGGGCGGAGGACGTCCGGATGCGCTGGTGACGGCCGCGCCGCCGGGAAAACCACTGTTCGGCGGGCCGGCACGGGTGATAGACAACCGCGCGTGGAAAACAATCCTGACTTCGCCGGTCCCGCCTTCGCCGATGTGCTGCGCCTGATCGACGACCGCTCGGCGGCCTTCCGCGCCGCGATCGCCGCCGCGCCGTCCCTCGACGCGCCGGTGCCCTCCTGCCCGGGGTGGACGCTGCGCGACCTCGTCCAGCACATCGGTGAGGGCCGCCGCGCCTGGGCCGCGACGATCGCGGCCGGGCCGGCGGCCACCGCGAAGCTGGCGCCGCTCGGCGAGGCGACGGCGCCCGAGGAGCGCGAGGCACTGGTCGGCTGGCTCGCCGAGTCCACCGAGCTGCTGCTGGACGCGCTGCGCGAGGCCGGCCCCGGCCGGGTCTGCTGGGGTTGGTGGGGCAAGTCGCAGACCCCGCTGACCAGCCGTGCCGTGGCCCGGCGCCAGCTGCACGAGATCACCGTGCACACCTGGGACGCGCAGTTCACCATCGGCGCGGCCGAGCCGCTGCCCGCCGAGGTCGCGGTCGACACGGTGGAGGAGTTCCTCTCCACCGTGTGCACCACGACGGAGGCCTGGCCGCACGAGCCCGCCACCGCCGACTACCACGCCACCGAGGGCCGCTCCTGGCGCAACCAGGTCTCCGCCGACGGCGCCGTGCTCGTGCCCGTCCCGGCGGACGCCACGGGCACCGCCACCGCCGAGGGCCCGGCGAGCGACATGGCGCTCATGCTCTACGGCCGCCTCCCGCTGGAGAGTGTGAAGCTCGGCGGCGAACGCCGGGTCTTCGACCAGCTGGTGGAGTGGGACCCGGAGCGCTGATGCCCGACGGCCCGCCCCCCACGTCACGCGGAGGGCGGGCCGACGGTTGCCTGACGCGGCACTAGTCGCGGAGGGCGGCCCAGCCCGTGTCCGGGGCGGTGTCGAGCAGGGTCTCGCGGTGGATCGTTGCCATGAACGGGTGCTCCTCGCAGCGGAGTTGGTGGTCAGCTCGCGGCGGGGACCAGGCAGAACGGGTGGCCCTCGGGGTCGGTGAGGACCACCCATTCGCCGTCGCCGGGCTGGAACTCGGGGCGGGCGGCGCCGAGTTCGAGCAGTTCGGTGACGGCGCGGTCGAGGCCGGTGACGGTGAAGTCGAGGTGCAGGTACTTGGCGCCCTCGGGCCATTCCGGGGCGTGGTAGCCCGGGACGTGGACGAAGGCCAGTCCGGGACCGTCGGGGCCGGCCGAGAGGGCGGCGAACTCCGGGCCGTTGTCGGTGAGTTCCCAGCCGGTGGCGTGGCGGTAGAAGGCGGCGAGCGCCATCGGGTCGGCGCAGTCGATCGAGATGGTGGCGAGCTTGGTAAGGGCGGACATCGGGAGACTCCTCGGGGAAGGGACGAAGCCACTGCGGCTCCGGTGACGAGCCTCGCCCACCCCGTCCGTCCGAGTCTTGAAGATCCTTGCGGGCGACGGTCGTTGTCAGTACCGGCGGGTACGGTGCGGCAGTGCTCTCCCTCCAACCCGTCGCGGCCGGGCCCGACTTCGACATCAGCGCCGTCGCCTGCCGCAGCGACCACACCAGGTGGTCGCCGCCCGAGGTGCACGGCGGGCACCGGGTGGTGCTGGTCCGGCGCGGCCGGTTCCGGCGCCGGACCGACGGGACGGGCGCCGACCTCGACCCGAGCCTCGGCTACCTGGGCGTCCCCGGCGAGGAGGAGTCGTTCGCGCACCCGGCGGGCGGCGACGACTGCACGGCGATCAGCGTCACCCCCACGCTCTGGCACGCAACGGCGGGGGAGACCCGCGCGGGCGCGTTCTACGTAGACCCGCCGCTCGACCTCGCGCACCGCCGGGTGCTGCTCGCCGCCCGCTCGGGTGACGTCGACTTCGCCGTCACCGAACAGCTGCTCGCCCTGCTGGCGAACGCCGTCACCCGGACGGCGACCGGGCCGGCGCCCTGCACGGACAGCCGGCCGGCCGCCGCGAAGGACCGGGCGCTGGTCGCGGCCGCCCGGGAGGCGATCGCCGCCGACCACCCGGCGTCCGGCACGCTGCTCGGACTGGCCGAGCTGCTCGGCGCGTCCCCGTACCGGCTGAGCCGGGCGTTCCCGCGCGAGCTCGGCGTCACCGTCACCCACTACCGCCACCGGGTCCGCCTGGCCCGCGCGCTCGACCGCCTGGAGGCCGGCGAGACCAGCCTCGGCACCCTCGCCGCCGACCTCGGCTACGCCGACCAGGCACACCTCACCCGCACCGCCCGCCACCACCTCGGCCACACCCCGACCGCGCTGCGCCGCCTGCTGGCGGCGCCGCGTACGGGCTAGGCCTGGTCGGTGTCGTCCGGGTACAGGGCGATGTGGTCCGCGGCGAGGTCGGCGGCGACCCGGTGTTCCATGCCGAGGGCGGCGAGGAACTTGGCGGGCAGCTGGACGCGGCCGGTGCGGTCGAGCATGACGTATTCGCGTTCGCTGACGGTCTCCTGGCCGTGCTCGTCGGTGACGGTGCGGCGGAGGACTTCGCTGCTGGTGCGGCCGTCGCGGATGGCGACCGTGCGGCGGACTTCGCCGGCGACCATCGGGTCGTGGGTGACGACGACGACGGTGGTGCCGAGTTCGCGGTTGACGGTGCGGAACGCTTCGAAGATGCCGACGGCGGTCTCGGAGTCGAGTTCGCCGGTGGGTTCGTCGGCGAGCAGCACGGCGGGGTCGTTGGCGAGTGCGACGGCGATGGCGACGCGCTGCTGCTGGCCGCCGGAGAGTTCGGCGGGGCGGCGGTGGCCCAGTTCGGCGATGTCCAGGGCCTCCAGGAGTTCGGTGACGCGGCCGCGCCGGCGTTTGGCGGCGCGGTGGCCGGAGCGGAGCTCCATCGGCAGGGCGACGTTCTGGGCGGCGGTGAGGAAGGGCAGCAGGTTGCGTGCGGTCTGCTGCCAGATGAAGCCGACCACCTCGCGGCGGTAGCTCAGCCGGTCCTTGGGGGTCATGGTGAGGAGGTCGCGGCCGGCGACGGTGGCGTTGCCCGCGGTGGGGGTGTCCAGTCCGGCGAGCACGTTCAGCAGGGTGGATTTGCCGCTGCCGGAGGCGCCGACGAGGGCTACGAGGTCGCCCTGGTCGACGGTGAGGTCGAGGCCTTGGAGGGCTTGGACCTCGATGCCGTCGGTGCTGAAGATCCGGACCAGTCGTTCGCAGTTGATCGCGACGTCGGTTCGGACGGTCCGGGGTGCGGAGGCGGCCAGGGCCTTGGTGCGGAGCTCGTCCAGGCTCGGGGGCGGAGTGCTCATTGGGTGTCTCCCGCTCGTAGCTCGGTGGTGATCTGGCGGCGGGCGGTGACGGCGGCCTCGGCCAGCACCGCGAGGGCGGCCAGCAGGGCCAGCCCGACGGCCTGTTGAAGGATCGGTGCGGCGGTGAGCCGCAGCCCGGTGGGGGTGTCGGCGCCGACGAGTGGGGCGAGGTCGACGGCGGGGCCGAGCAGCAGGACGCCGCACACCGCCGTGAGTGCCCCGCCGAGGGCGGCGACCAGGGACTGCGGCAGTGCCTCGGTGAGGATCAGCGCCAGCCCCTGCCGGGGCCGCAGGCCCATGGTGCGCAGCCGGGCCAGGGTCGCGGCCCGTTCGGGTCCGGCGCGGAACAGCGTGAGCAGGACGGAGAGCACCGCGAACAGGGCGGTGGCGGCGACCGAGACCCAGAACATCCGCTCGGCGGAGGCCTGCAGCGGGTCGCCGCCGAGCTCCGCGATCTCGGCGGTGCGGGTCCGCACCGTGTGGCCCGGCTGGTCGCCGGCGGCCGGCGGCCCGAGATACTGGGCGGCCAGGGCGCGCACCGCCGCGTCGTCGATGTTTCCGATCGCCAGCCACTTCCTCGGGGCACCGAACCGGGGCAGCAGGTCCTTGGCCCGGTCGAGCGGCAGCACCACGGTGGTGTTCTCGGCGCCGTTGAAGGCGGGGGTGCCGTCGGCGACGGCGACGGTGTGGATCGTGACCGCCTCGCCGCCCGCCAGCCGGAGGTTGAAGGTGCCGTTCGGCAGGTCGCTGCTGACCAGGGCGGGCATCGAATTGTCCGGTTGGTCGGTGAAGATCGCCGGGTCGAACCGGCCCCGCCCGGCGACGTCGGCGAGTTTCGCGTACCGGACGGGGTCGGCCACCACCACGTTGACCCGGACCAAACCGCCGTTGCCGAAGGTCAGCGTCACGTCGTCGTCGGTCCAGACCGGCAGCGAGACGTCCACGCCGGGCAGCCGGTCGGCGGCGGAGAGGAAGGCGTCCGACAGTCCGGCGAGCGTCCCGGCACCGACCGAGACGTCACCGCCGATGCTGTACCGGGCGACCTCGGCGCGCTTGGTGGCCATCGAGGTCAGCACGGTGGCGCCGATCGCGCCGCAGGTCACCGCCAGCACCAGGGCGAGCAGCGGCAGTGCCGAGGGGCGCGATCGGCCGTTGCCGCGGGCGGCGCGGGCCAGGCCGAGGAAGGCGATCGCGCCGGGCCGCCGCCCGGCCCAGCGGGCCAGCAGTCCGATCATGGCGGGCTGGATCCGGGCCAGCAGCAGCGCGCCGGTCAGCGCGAGCAGCAGCGGCGCGGCCACCAGCAGCAGGTCCACCCCTTCGCCGGCCGGGGCCACCCCGCGCCGGACGACCTGGGTGACGGCGGCCGCGGTGGTGGCCAGCACGGCGAGTTCGGCCATCAGGCGGCGGCGTCCGGAGAAGCCGCTGCCGGCCTTGTCGCGGAGCAGCAGCGCCGCCCGGACCGGGAAGGCCAGCAGGGCGAGCAGGGTCACCGAGCCGGCCGCGACGGCGGCGGGCAGCCAGCGCGGGGTGGGCAGCAGGGTGAAGGCGAGCAGCGCGCCGAGTGCGGCGGCGGGCAGCACGGTCAGCGAGCCTTCGCCGAGCAGCCGCCGGCACGTGCCGCGGATCGAGGCGCCGCGGGCCCGCAGCAGCCGCAGTTCCGCGGTGCGCCGTTCGGCGGTCAGCGCCGCCGCGAGGCAGAGCACCACGGCGGCGACCCCGGCCGCGCCGGCGGGGCCGACCTCGGTGAGCGAGTCGATGGCGCGCTGCCGCCCCCAGGCGTTGTCGATCATGGTGCGCAGCGGGCTGGTGACGCGGAGGTTGATCCGTCCGAGGCCGTTGGTCAGCTTGATGGAGACCGGGCCCTGGGTGACGGAGGCGAGGTCGAAGGAGGTCTGCTGGAGCCGGTCGGCCCGCAGCGCGTCCACCCGCACGGGCAGCCGCCAGTAGTCCTCGCTGCCGTGGCCCCACTCGCCGATCCGGGACATGTTCTCCGAACCGGTCAGCGCGACGGCGTACCAGTACTTCTCCGGGGGCTGGCCGGGGCCGCCGGGGGTGTAGTTCGTGCAGGCCGCGACCGCGCAGCCGAACCGGTCCCAGAACGGGTCAGACGGGTTGTCGACGGTGTAGAAGCCGACCACCCGGATCTGTGACGCGTTCGGCGGCACGGAGATGCGGTCCGTGATCGACTTGGTGCCGTCGAGCACCATGCCGAGCTTGACCCCGACGGTCTCGGCGGCGGACGCCGACAGCGCGACCGGGATCGGCCCGCCGTCCGGCGGGCTGTCCGGCCACTGGCCCGCGGTCAGCTTCAGGTGCTCGCGCGCCCCGTGCTGGTACTGCAGGGCGAACTCCGGCGGGACGCCCTCGGGGCGGATCAGCGCGGGGTCGGGCAGCCTGCGCGGCTGGGCGCCCCGGCGTCCGTACACCGGGCCGCTCGGGTCGAGCGGGAGCACCGGGCCGATGGCGGCGGCGATCTGCTCCGCGGTGGAGTCCAGCAGCTGCGGGGTGTCGCCGCTGTTCGGGACGGCGGCGGTGACCTGCACGCTGGTGGCGGTCGGGCCGACCGTGCGCAGGTAGCTCTGCAGCGCGCCGTCCGCCCCGCGGTCCTGCGCCCGGGGCAGGGCCGCGGACAGGAAGACCACGGTGAACGCCAGGGCGGCGGTGAGCAGGGCGCCCAGGGGCGCGGCGCGCAGCCGGGTACGGATCCAGGGGGCCGGGGTGCTCATTTGTCCTCCACGAACCGGAGCCGGGCGGCCATGTCGCGACGGCTGCCGACCAGGAAGGCGGACAGCAGCGGCAGGGCGGCGGTCCCGGCCGCCAGGGCGAGCACCTGGCCGAGCGGCAGCCCGACCAGGACTTCGGGCATTGGGGGGCGGGCCGCGGGGGTGAGGACCACCAGCGGCACCACCAGGTGGGCCAGCGCGGCTCCGAGCAGCAGCCCGACGCCGGTGCCGATGCCGACCAGGACGACCTGTTCGGCGGCGGCGGTCCGGCGCAGCAGCCGCGGCGGCGTGCCGAGGGCCATCAGCACCGCCGACTCGCCGGCCCGTTCGCTCGCCGAGGCGGCCGCGGCGGCGACGAAGCCGATGGTGGCGAGGACGGCGGCGGCCAGCGCCAGCGCTGCCAGCGCGCTCTGCGGGGCGGCGCTCAGCGGGTCGCCGGAGCGGGCGGCGGCGTCCTCCTCGCGGAGGGTCAGCTGCTGGGCGGTCGGTCCGGCGCGCAGGGCGGCGGCGGCCTCGGCGGGGGTACGGTCGCCGGGGCCGGTGGCGGGCAGCCACCACTCGGAGACGGGCGGGACCTCGGCGCCGTGGTCGGTCAGCCAGCGGTGGGTGCCGGCCAGGTCGAGCAGCAGGCCGGTGTCGCCGTACACGGGCAGCGCCTCGACCTGGCCGGTGATCCGCACCGGCATGCTGGTGCTGCCGAGCTGGACCTTGATCAGGTCGCCGACCTTGGCGCCGGAGTCCGTCAGGTACGTGCGGGTGGCCAGGGCCTTGACCTCCGGGCCGGACGGGGTGGCGCCGGGGGCGAGCACCAGGGCGCGCTTGCTTTCGTTCACGCCCTCGCCCCGGACCGGGGTGTACGCGACGGTCACCAGCCGGTCCTCGGCGCCGTCGCCGGTCACCGTCACCGGGGTGCCGGTGCCGCTCCAGGTGCCGGGGGGCGTAGGAACGGGCGTGGCCGGTCCGGTCGCGGTGTCGGAGACGGCCAGCCGGCGGATCGTCACCTCGCTGGCGGAGTCCTTGCTGTTGGTGCCGTACGTCAGCTCGAAGCCGGTCAGGCTGAGCGGCGCGGCGGCTGAGCCGAGCGGGGCGGCGGTCAGCGCGTCCAGGTCGACCGAGAAGGACTTTTCGCCCTGGGCCGGGAGCTGCGGCACCAGGACGCGGTACTGCGCGCCGAAGGCGTCCCGCAGGTGGAGCCAGAGATCGGGTGCCGTCACCTCCGGCTGTGCCCAACCGGGTGGGTAGATCCCCGTGGGGCGGTCGGCGACGTGGACGGCCATGGTCAGGTCGATCCGGGCCGGCTTTCCGGGCAGCTTGAGGCCGGCCGGCTGCGGTTCGGCCAGCGGCGCGAACAGCTCGGTGGCGGGCCGGCCGCCGAACAGGTCGGGCCGGACGTGCAGTTCGGTGGCGGCGCGGGCGGTGTCGGTGAGCAGCACCCGGCCCCGCTTGTCGCCCGGCAGCCACTGGTCGAACTCGGCGACCGGCAGCAGCCGGTCGCCGCCGGGCAGCGCCGAATACCGGCCGCCCTGGCCGAACGCGGGCAGCGCCGAGCCCTGGATCCGCAGGCCGCCCGCCGAGGCGAAGTCGGCCTGGTCGCGCTGCGAGTCGCGCCAGGCGGCGTGCTGACCGAGCGCCAGCACACCGGTCGCGACGGCCAGCACCAGCAGCAGCACCGGGCCGTTCGCCCGGCCGGGGCGGCGGGCCAGCTGCCAGCCGCCGAGCGCCGCGCCGAGGCCTCGGCCCCGGGCGGCCAGCCGGGCCCCGAGCCGGGCCGCGAACGGCAGCACCCGCAGCACCAGCAGCGTTCCCGCGCACAGCGCCAGGGTGGGCGCCGCGACCAGCACCGGGTCGATGCCCAGCTGCCCGGCGGCGTCCACCGAGAGGCCGCCGGTGCGGGCGGCCAGCTGCTGGTAGGTGATCACGGCCAGCGCCAGCAGCGTCAGGTCGGCGCCGGAGCGGGCCACGGTGCTGACCACCGCCTGTCGGCGCGACACCACCCGGTCGGCGTCGCGCCGCAGCACGGGCGGCAGCGCGACCAGCACGACACAGGCCAGCGCGCACAGCGCGGCCACCGGCCAGCGCACGGCGGAGTCGGTGTGCTCCAGCGGCATCCCCGTCAGCGGGCCGTAGGAGGTCAGCAGCCGCAGCAGCGGCCCGGTCAGCAGCGGGGCGAGCACGGCGGCGGGCAGCGCCAGCAGCAGTGCCTCGACCGCCGTCCAGGCGGCCAGCCGCCGCCGGGTCGCGCCGCGCGAGGTGAGCAGGGCGTTCTCCCGGGACTGCCGGTCCGCCACCAGGTGCACCACCAGCAGCAGCGCGGCCCCGGCCAGCACCGCCAGCTGGAGCGCCCCGATCAGCAGGCTGGAACGGGCGACCAGCGTCGCCGAGTGCAACTCGCCGAGCAGGGCGGGCAGTTCGGTGCGCGCCTGGAGGCCCGGGGAGTGCTGCTTGACGAGGTCGTTCAGCTTGTCGGCGCGGGAGCGGATCCGGTCGATCCGCTCCGGGGCGGCGGTGGAGAAGTCGGCGGTCAGCTGAAGGTTCCGGCTGCCCTGGGTCAGCACGCCGGAGGTGAACACGCCGTCGTCCACCATCAGCGGACCGTATGTGGTGAAGCCCTTGACCTGGATCTCGCGGCCGCCGAGCGGGTCGAGCCGCCAGTAGGGGGCGTCCCGGTCGGCGACCTGGTAGACGCCGGTGACCTCGACGGTGAGCGGGCTGCCGCCGTACCGGTCGGCCAGCGTGACCTTGGCGGGCAGCGCGTTCTCGGTCAGGCCCAGCCGGAGCAGGGCGCTCCTCGGCACGACCGTCTGCACCGTGCCGCCGGCGGCCGGCCACTGACCGGCGGTCAGCTTCAGCCGGCTGCGGTCCAGCGCGGCCAGCACCGTCAGGTCCACCTCGCGGCCGGCGGCGCTCGACAGGGCGGGCAGCCCGTACGCGCGGCTGAGGGCGAGCGACTGCGTGGTGACCGGCAGCCCGTCGAACAGCTGGGTGCCGAGCGCGGCGGCCTTCGCGTCGTCCGCCGCCCGGGTGTCCGCCGCGTGGTCGGCGCCCAGCTGCAGGACGGCCCGGCTGCCGCCGTCCAGGTTCCGGCGCAGGCCGGCCTCGGCGGCGGTGCGGTTGAAGGCCACCAGGGTGGTCAGCACCGTGGTGGTGATGAGCACCGTGAACAGCACGGCGGCAGCCAGCGGCAGCCGCCCGCGAAGTCGGCGCAGCACAAAGCCCAACATTTGTTCCCCGTACCCCCGTTCCGGTTCAGCGTGTACCGGATGGCGGACGACTCTGTCAGATGGGATCAAGCAGCGGAAGGGGCTTGCGCGAACCGTTGTCAGAGTGAGCAGAATCGTGCACCTTCACACCCAACAGCCAACGGGGGAGACCGAGATGACCGAACCGCAGGAGCCCATGGTCGTGGTCGAGGAGCTGTGGCGCAGCTTCGGTACCGGGGCCCGCACCGTGCACGCGCTGCGCGGCGTCTCCTTCACCGCGGCCCGCGGCGAACTCACCGCCCTCAAGGGCCGCTCCGGCTCCGGCAAGACCACCCTGCTCAACCTGGTCGGCGGCCTCGACACCCCGACCAGCGGCCGGATCTCGCTCGACGGCACCGACCTGTCCGGCCTCGACGAGGCGGGGCGGCTGGCGCTGCGCCGGGACCGGATCGGCTTCGTCTTCCAGTCCTTCGGCCTGCTGCCGACGCTCACCGCCGCCGAGAACGTCGGCGTCCCGATGCGGCTGCGCCGGCTCCCCGCCGCCGAGCGCGAGGAGCGGGCGCGCACCCTGCTGGCCCTGGTCGGGCTGGCCGAGCACGCCGGGCAGCGGCCGACCGAACTGTCCGGCGGCCAGCAGCAGCGGGTGGCGATCGCCCGGGCGCTGGCCAACGACCCGGTGCTGATCATCGCGGACGAGCCGACCGGCCAGCTCGACTCCGAGACCGGCCTGGCCGTGATGGAGCTGCTGCGCGCGGTGGTCCACTCGCAGGGCGTCACCGCCCTGGTGGCCACCCACGACCCGGCCCTGATGGAGCAGGCCGACCGGGTCGTGGAGCTGCACGACGGCACCGTGACCCTGCCGGAGGCCACTGCCGCGTAACCACTGCCGCGTCATACGGGGAACGGTCAGGGGGAGGGGATGACCCTGGCGAAGTCGTGGTGGGTGCGGACCGCCTGATTCCATTCCAGGGTGCGGATCAGGCGGTGCACGACCAGCAGCGGAATGACGCCGAAGACACCGAACGACATGTCGACGAATTGCCAGAACAGCGGGATGCCGCGCAGCGGGCCGCAGATCAGCGCGAGCGGGATGACGGCGCCGCAGGCCAGCATCGCCCAGCGGATCACCCACAGGTTGCGGACCGGATCCCGCAGCGGACCCCAGAACGCGGCCGCGATCACCAGGTGCGCGAACGCCAGCCAGTCGGTGCCGTAGGCGAGGAACGGGTGGTTGCCGTAGCCGTCGGCGACGCCGTCTCGGACCCGGTGCACCCAGGCGTCGAGGGCGGGGAGCGCGGAGTCGAGTCCGCTCGCGTCCAGGGCCCGGACCAGCAGGTCGGTCTCGATCTGCAGCGGGAACGCGGTCACTCCGCTGAGTACCAGGCAGACGATGAACAGCCACAGCCAGCGCCTGATCCGGCGTCGGACGAGTGCGGTGTCGGTGACGGTGGCGGGGCCGGGGCCGGCGGTGGTGGAACCGGTTGGGGCGGTGGCGATGTCGGACATGGGGATTCCCCCCTCCATGACGCGGGTGCCGGAAACGGCACGCGGTGTCGCGAGAGGGACTCTAGACCTGAAATTGAACACGTTCAACATGCCGGAACAGCCCACCCAAAGGGGACGTTTCGGACCTGTCCACGGAAAGCCCTAATCTTGTCCCCCGTGACCGCCATCGCAGACCAGCCCACCAGGCCCGCCCCCGGACCGGCCGCCGACGAGGGACTCGCCCGCCGGCTCAAGGCGCTCGCCTGCACCGCGCCGCTGCACGACCTCGACAGCCGCAAGGTCAACCTGGCCGGCGAGTACGCCTCGTACACGATGGCCGAGATCGGCCTCGCCGCCATCGACCTGGTCACCCTCAACATGGACTTCGACACCGGCGCCGACCGCGACATAGTCCTCAGCCGGCTCCACCCCCGGATCGCCGCCCAGAACCCCGGCCGCGCCGCCACCGAGCACGAACGCGTCGCCCGCTGGGTCCTGGAATCGCTGATCAACGTCGGCAGCGTCGACCGCGGCTTCCGCGCCGTCTACGGCACCTTCGGCCCCGACGGCGAATACACCCGCCGCGACTACGACTTCAAACTGATCGAGGAAGTCCCCGGCCAGGACGGCGGCGTCTACCTGCGCACCACCGACGAGGCCGTCAACGTCCTGGTCGGCGCGCTGGACACCGACGTGACGAGCGCTCAGATCGCCGCCGAGGTCAAACTCGAGGTGCTGATCCGCCGCGGCCGCCTCGCCGACGCCCAACTCGCCGCCGAACAGGCCCGCTACCGCACCGTCCAGTACGCCGAAACGCTGCGCCGCGCCCTCGAGGCCACCCGCCGCAACGTCCGCGCCGTCGACTGGATGGAGACCGTCCCCGACCTGATCGACGAGGCGCTCGACCACATCGCCGACCGGTACCGGCACGAGAACGCGATCCTCACCAACATCCGCAAGGCCCGCGACGAGAGCACCGACGCCGAGCACAAGCGGCGCGCCGCCGAACTCGTCGACATCGTCAAGGACTGCATCCGCCGGCACACCCAGCTCCAGACCCGCCTGCTGGAAGCCGGCCCGCTGTTCCGCGCCGAACAGGACCGGCAGGCGTTCTCCGCACCCACCGCGCGCACCGGCATCGACCTCTACGGTCAACTCCTCGCCCCGGTTCTCACCCTCCCGCTCGCGGACGCCACCCGGCCCACCGACGCGTTCTTCGCCCGCGGCACCGGCCTGCGCACCCCCGTCTCGGTCCGGGTCAGCGACCTCGTCGACCTGCTGCTCACCCCGCCGGTCGAACGCGAACACCTCGGCGCCGAACTGCCCGAACCCGACCTGGTCGCCACCCCCGACGACAGCCGGTTCTCCGAGGCCCAACTGGAAGCCGCGCTCGACCTGCTCGACCTGCCCGCCGACGCGCCCCGCCGCCTGTCCGGCCTGCTCGCCGACGCCCGCGCCCGCGGCACCGACGACGGCGAGGACGGCGAAGAACTCGCCTACCTGGTCGCCCTGCTGGCCGTGCACGCCGCCAGCCCGCCGGTCGGCACCGCGTACCGGCAGGGCGAGGAGCGCCTGCTGTTCGCCGTGGACGACGGCACCCGCCTGGACGACCCGGGCTTCGGCGGCGCGGACCTGATCGTCGGCAGCGCCCTGCTGGACGCCGCCGGGATGGCCGCCGACCGCCGGGACGCGAAGTGACGAGCCGCTCTTCCAGCACCACTTGCACCGCCCGCACCACTTGCACCGCCCGCACCACTTGCACCGCCCGCACCACTTGCACCGCCCGCACCGAAGGAGCACCCGCATGACCACCAGCACCGAGGCGTGGGCGCCGCAGGACGCCGAGCCGGCCGCCGCTGCCGCCCACCCGGCGATCAGCCCGGCGGACGTCGCCGAGGCCGCCCGCCTGGTGTCCTTCGGCCTGCAGGCCAAGCTGCTGCCGTCCCGGGACGCGGAGTACGCCGAGCTGGTGCGCCGCTACCGCGACGACCCGCAGTTCGGGCGCCTCGCCGACGCCGTCGCCACCGGCATGGGCCTGGTGGTGCTGGAGGTCTCGCCGCGGGCCGGGATGGCCGTCGCCGCCGCCGAGGAGTCGGTGTTCGCCGTCCGGATGGGCGACTACTCGCGCCGCGCCGCCTCCGAGTCCACCGACCGCTTCCTGCACGGCCTCGCACACCTCGCGGTCGCCGCGCTCGCCTTCCCCCGCCCCGAGGACCTCGCCGACGACGGCTACCTCGGCCGGGTCAGCGTCAACGGCGTGGACGCGTTCGTCCGGCAGGCCTGCCGCCGCCTCGAGGAACGCGCCGCGGCCGAGGGCAGCAACACCGACCCGGCGAGCTCCGCCCCCGCCCTGGAGGCGGCCTGGCGGGTGTGGGCCCGCCGCTCCGCGACCGGCGCCACCAAGGACGCCCGCCGGCTGTCCGGCTCCACCACCGGCATCGTCTCCAAGGCGGTGTCCTTCCTGGTCGACTCCGGCTTCCTGCAGAAGACCTCCGACGACGCCGGCGGCACCTACCGCACCACCGCCCGCTACCAGTTGCAGGTCCGCGACCTGGCCGGCAGCGCCGCCATGGGCGAACTGCTCGACCTGGGCGTCGTCCCGGTCAGCGACGGCACGGCCACCCTGCTGCCGCCCGACGACAGCGACGAACTCGTCGCCGACACGGGCCTGCCCTTCCACGCACTCTGACACTCCGTCAACTGTCCAGCGCCACCCTGCAACTGCCGCTCCAGGAGAACCACCGCACATGTACGAGCTGAACCGGGTCCGCCTGTACTCGATCGGACCGGCGGGCGCCCGCTACGCCGACACGGTGCTCGACCTGCGCGGAGTCGGCGATCCGGTCCCCGAACCGCAGCCGCAGCAGATCGGCCTGTTCGGGGAGGAGCCGGAAGGCCCGCAGCGCCGCCCCGCGCCCGCCGGCGTGCTGTTCCTGGAGAACGGCGGCGGCAAGTCCGTGCTGCTCAAGCTGATCTTCTCGGTGATGCTGCCCGGCCACCGCAACACCCTGGGCGGCGCCTCCTCCGGCGTGCTGCGCAAGTTCCTGCTGGCCGACGACTGCGGCCACGTCGCCCTCGAGTGGCAGCACACCGTCACCGGCGAACTCGTCGTGGTCGGCAAGGTCAGCGAGTGGCGCGGCCGCCAGGTCTCCTCCGACCCGCGGAAGTTCGCCGAACTCTGGTACTCCTTCCGGCCCGGCCCCGGCCTCACCCTGGACGCGCTGCCGGTCGCCGAACGGCCCAGCCTGGCCGGCGACCAGAAGGCCCGCGGCCGCCGCCGCACCATGAAGGGCTTCCGCGACACCCTCACCGAGGCCGCCAAGGCCCACCCGCACCTCGACGTCACCTTCGAGGAGATCCACGACCGCTGGATCGAGCACCTCGGCGCACTCGGCCTCGACCCCGAACTCTTCCGCTACCAGCGCGAGATGAACGCCGACGAGGGCGAGGCCGCCGGCCTGTTCGCGGTCCGCAACGACGCCGACTTCACCGACCTGCTGCTGCGCGCCGTCACCGACACCCGCGACACCGACGGCCTCGCCGACCTGGTGCACGGCTTCGCCGCCAAGCTCGGCCGCCGCGCCGAACTCACCGCCGAACGCGACTTCACCGCCGGCTCCGTCGACCTGCTCCAGCGCATCGTCGACGCCACCGCCGGCCGGGAGACCGTCCGCGAGGGCCACCGCGCCGCCGAACGCCGCACCCGCAAGCTCGCGTCCTCGCTGTCCGCCCGCTCCGCCGTCGAACGCGACCGGATGCACGACCTCTCCGTCGAGGTCGCCGCCGCCGCGAGCGCCGTCACCGCCGCCGAGACCGACCGCACCCGGCACGCCCTGATCGTCTCCGAACTCGGCTACCGGCACGCCACCCTCGGCCTGGAGGCCGCGACCGCCGAAGCCGGCCGCCTGCGCCGCGAACTCACCGACGCCCGCGCCCAGTTCACCGCCTGGCAGGCCGCCGAAGCGGTGCTGCGGCACCGCGCCGCCGCCGACCGCGCCAGCCGGGTCGCCGCCGCCATCCGGGAAGCCGAACTCGACGCCGCGCCCGCCCTCGCCGCCCGCGACCGCGCCGCCGGCGCCCTCGCCCGCGCCCTCGAATCCGCCGCGCTGAACGCCGAGACCCGCGCCGACCAGGAGGAGCTGCGCGCAGGCGAATTGCAGCAGGACGGCTCCGCCGCCCAGGCCGAAGCCACCGCCGCCGCCACCGCCGCGCAGAAGGCCCGCTCCGAGGCCGAACACCTGCGCCAGCGCCTCACCGAGGTCGAGCAGGAGACCGCCGCCGCCGTCGAAGCCGGCTGGATCGACGACTCCGGCGCCGAACCCGACCCCGCCCGCGCCGCCCTGCACGCCGCCGACGCCGAACGCGCCGCCACCGAAGAGCTCGAACTCGCGCGCACCGCCGCCGAATCCGCCGCCGTCCGGGCCCGCGAATCCGCCGCCGCCGAGGCCCGCGCCGAACTCGCCGCCGCCCGCGCCACCGACGCCCGCACCGCCGCCGAACGCACCCTCGCCGCCGAACAGCGCACCGCCGCCCAGCTCGCCGCCGAACCCCGGCTCGCCGAACTGCTCTCGCTGACGCCCTACCAGGACGGCGCCGAGGAGACCGAAGGCTTCCTGACGCCCCGTCAACTCGACGCGTCCGCCGAGGACTTGCGCGAACTGCTCGACCAGTCCGTGGCGGGCGCCGAACGCACCCTGTTCGACCTGCGCACCGCCGCCGCCGACGACTCCCGGATCCTCGCCGCCCTCGGCGACGGCGGCCTGCTGCCGCCCGGCCCCGATGTCCTCGCCACCGTCGAATACCTCGGCGAACAGGGCATCCCCGCGCTGCCCGGCTGGCGCTACCTCGCCCAGTCCGTCGACCCCGCCGACCACGACGCCATCCTCGCCGCCCGCCCCGAACTCGTCGACGGCGTCGTCGTCACCGACCCCAGCTCGCTCGACCGGGCCCGCGAAGCGCTCGCCGCCGCCGCCCTGCTGCCCCGCTCCACCGTCGCCGTCGGCACCGCCGCCGCCCTCACCGCCCCGATCGAAGCCGAGCCCGCGTTCTTCCTGGTGCCGCCGAACCCGGCCATGCACAACGAGACCGCCGCCGACGACGAACGCCGCGAACTGCGCGCCCGCGCCACCGCCCGCGAGGAACACATCCGCGAACTCGCCGCCCGCCTCGGCGGCGACCGCGCCCTCGCCGCCCGCCTCGCCTCCTGGCACGCCAGCTGCCCGCCCGGCACCCTCGCCGAACTCGCCGAAGCCGCCGCAGCGGCAGCCGAACACGCCGAAGCCACCGCCGCCGAACTCGCCACCCTGCGCGCCGACCACACCGAAGCCGACGCCGACCACCAGGCCGCCGCCGCCCGCCACGAGGAATGCCGGGAAACCGCCCAGCGCACCCGCCGCCGCGCCGACGCCCTGGCCGGCCTCGCCTTCCGCCTCCGCGAACGCGCCAACTGGACCCGCCGCCAGCGCGAACTCGCCGACGACGCCACCGAATGCGAACGCCGCCAGGCCCTGTGCACCGAACGCGCCCGCACCTGCGACGAGGACCGCCGCGCCGCCCAGCGCGCCGCCGACGACGCCCGCCGCACCGCACGCACCCTGCGCGGCGAACGCGCCGAGATCGCCGCCGCCGACACCAGCATCGAACTCGACGAGACCGCCACCCCCACCTCGCTGCCCGCCCTCCGCGAGGCCTACCGTGCGGCAGCCCAGCTGTACGAAAAGGTCGGCGTCGGCGCCGACCTGCGCGCCGAACAGGCCCGCGCCGAAGGCGACGAAGCCGCCGCCGCAGCCGAACTCGACCGCCTCAGCAACAAGGTCAAGGCCCGCGCCGAGGAACTCCTCGCCAGCCCCGACGGCGCCGACGGCCCCGCCCGGCAGGCCGCCGCCGCCCGCGCCGAAGAACTCGTCACCATCATCGAAGCCCGCTCCGGCGCCGCCGCCGAAGAAGTCGGGCGCCTGCGCGGCGACGCCGAACGCTCCGCCCCCGTCAACGGCGAAGCCCACACCGAACTCCCCGACGACCTCCTCCCCGCCGACCCCGAACACGCCCAGGCGCTGCTCCGCACCGCCACCGCGCTGCTCGCCGAACGCCGCGAACGAGTCGACACCGCGCGCACCGAACACGCCGACCTCCAGCGCACCCTGGACCAGGCACAGGCCGCCGCCACCGACTTCGAGGAACTCGCCGGCCAGCTCCGCGACTCGCTGCGCGACAACGGCGAGGAGACCGAGGCCGCCGACGCCTACCTCGGCGGCCTCGCCGCGGCCCGCGCCGCCGTCGCCGACACCCGGCGCGCCATGCGCACCGCCGCCGGCGAACTCACCGGCGCCGAACTCGCCGTCCGGGACGCCTCCGACGCCCTCGTCCGGCACGCCAACGCCGCCCGCTACGAAGCCGTCCGCACCCCCGCCCGCCAGCAGATCCGCGAGCTGCCCGCCGCCGCCCTGCCCGACCACGCCGCCGCCTGGGCCGCCGCGTTCGCCCCCCGGCTGCGCGTCCTCACCGACGAACTCACCCAGCTGGAACGCAACCGCGCCTCCATCGTCGACCGCCTGCGCGGCCTGGTCGAGTCCTCGCTCGCCACCCTGCGCGCCGCGCAGCGGCTCTCCCGCCTGCCCGAAGGCCTCGGCGAATGGTCGGGCCAGGAGTTCCTGCGCATCCGCTTCGAGGACCCCGACCACGCCGTCCTGGTCGAACGACTCGGCGAAGTCATCGACGACGCCACCCAGTCCGCCGTCAAGAAGAACTCCGACCTGCGCCGCGACGGCATGTCCCTGCTGCTGCGCGGCGTCGCCGCCGCGATCGGGCCCAAGGGCGTCTCGGTCGAAATCCTCAAGCCCGACGCCGTCCTGCGCGCCGAACGGGTCTCCGTCGGCCAGATGTCGGACGTCTTCTCCGGCGGCCAGCTGCTCACCGCCGCGATCGCCCTCTACTGCACGATGGCCGCCCTCCGCGCCAACGACCGCGGCCAGTCACAGCTCCGCCACGCCGGCACGCTCTTCCTCGACAACCCGATCGGCCGCGCCAACGCGACGTACCTGCTGGAACTCCAGCGCGCTGTCGCCGACGCGCTCGGCGTCCAACTCATCTACACCACCGGCCTGTTCGACACCACCGCACTGGCCGAGTTCCCCCTCGTCATCCGCCTCCGCAACGACGCGGACCTCCGGGCCGGCCTGAAGTACATCTCGGTCGAGGAACACCTCCGCCCCGGCCTCCCGGCGGCGCAGGACCCGGACGGGCCGACGATTCACGGGGAGATCACGGCCACCCGGATGTTCCGCAAGCCTGAGTAGCGGCTGCGAGCGGGTGGGCGCGAAAACAGGGGCGCGGGGAACTGCGCGAAGCGGAAGGCACCCGTCAGCAAGATCGCGACGCAGGACAATGACCTGCACTTGATCGCGACCTTGCGGACTGGTTGGCGCTTGTCGCGCAGTTCCCCGCGCCCCTGATGGTTAACCTCGTGTCGAAACGGTGACCGAGGCGACCTTCATCGGGTGGCCCGGTTCGGTGGCCGGCGTCGGGGAACTGCCGTAGGCGGTAGGCAGGTTGCCGCCGATGGCGACGTTCAGGATCAGGAAGATGCCGTGGTGCACCGCCTGGTCCCAGGCGGTCGGGTCGACCTGGTCGGAGGTGACCTTGAAGTACTCCTGGCCGTCGCGCAGCCAGCGGACCTTCTCGACCGGGGCGGTGCGGTCCACCTCGACCGTCCAGGTGTGGAACGTGCCCAAGCAGTCCGCGCAGGACTGTTCACCGGAGCCCAGGCCGGCAGGCTCCTTGCAGGGGCCGCCCGGCGTGGTGCCGCAGTGCATGGTGCCGAAGACGCCGCGTCCGCCGACCGATTCGAGGATGTCGAGTTCGCCGACGCCCGGCCAACCGGTGTACCCGTCACGGAGTTTCCCGCCGAGCGCCCAGAACGCGGGCCAGTAGCCGGACGCGGCAGGCCCCTTGACGTCCGGCAGGGCCAACTTGGCTTCCACGCGCAGCACTCCGCCCGTAGGTGCGGTGAAGTCCGCGCGCTTGGACTCGATGCGGCCCGAGGACCAGTGGCCGCTCGCGTCCCGGGTGGGCACGATCTCCAGTGAACCCTGCCCGTCCAGGCGGACGTTCGCGGTGGAGTCGGTCATGGTCTCGACCTCGCCGGTGCCCCACTGGGCGGCGGGGCAGCCGGGGTAGCAGGTGCCCAGGTCGTACTGCCAGTTCGCGGGGTCGGGCTTCGCGCCGGCGGGGCCGTCGAACTCGTCGTGCAGCAGGGTGGTCCAGCCGTTGCCGAACAAGCCTGCCTCGATGAGGAGTTGGTCGAGCCGCGCGGTGAGGACGACGGCCGCGGCATTGGTCAGGTGCGAGTCGTCGCGGTACAGCAGGACGTGTTCCAGGACGGCGGGGCACATCCGGCCCTCGCCGGGGCACAGCACCTGGTTGACGCCGATGGTGCGCACGCCGGGGACGCGGCCCGCGGCGATCTCCTCGGCCAGCGGGTCGGCCCACAGGCCCTCGCTGCGCGGGAAGTCGCAGGCGGAGGTGGTGTCGGGGTGCCCGGAGACGCAGGCCGGGACGTCCCGGCCGGGGTTCGGCGTGTCCTGCAGGTAGACGATCGGGACGCCCAACTCCCGCAGCGGGGTGAGGGTTTGCTCCCAGCCGTGCAGCAGCGCGTCGCGGTCGGCGGTGTAGCGGTTCAGCGTGGAGACGACGATCAGTTTGGGCTTGGGTCCGTCCCCCAGCCGGCGCAGCGTGTTCGCCCGCCAGGTGTCGCACTCGTGGTAGGTGCGCCCCAACTGGGGGTTGGTGACGGTGAGTTCGGGCAGCGGGCAGCCCTGCTTGACGAGTTCCTCGACGGACAGGTGGTGCTGGGCGGCGATGCCGAGCAGCGCGGAGAACCACTGGCCGGCGTGCGAGTCGCCGAGCAGCACGATCCGGTCGTCGCCGGTGCCGAAGCGGCAGGGCGGGCTGGTGGTGTCGGCGGGGTTGACCTCGCAGGCGCCGTCCGGCGGGAAGTCCCCCCGGGCCTGGAGGGGGTTCGGCACGGTCGGGGCGTGTGCGGGCGGGGCGGCGGCGAGCAGGGTGCGGCCGTCGCGGGCGCCCGGCGGCAGGCCGGACGGGTCCGGGGGAGTGGCGGGGCCGAGCATCCGGATCGTGCCGGTGCCGACGACCAGCGCCAGCACCACCGGCAGCACCACCGCGGTGAGGCCCAACGACAGTCCGCGGCGCGGGATTTCACCGAGCACCCGGCTGCGGCGCAGCGGCTGCTCCAGCCAGTTGAGGGCGGCGAGCGCGGGCAGCGCGGCGGCCGCCGTCAGCGCGACCTTGACGCCCCAGTGCAGGCTGCCCCACTGGGCTTCGGCGAGCACCAGCACCGGCCAGTGCCACAGGTACAGGTTGTAGGAGAGCCGGCCGATCGCGCGCGGCGCGCCGAGCGACAGCAGCCGTCCCACCAGGTGCGGCCCGGTGCCGGCCAGGATGATCGCGGCGGTGCCGACGGTCGGCACCAGCGCGGCGTAGCCGGGGTAGGGGGTGCGGGCGTCGAAGAGCAGGACGGCGGCGAGCACCGCGGCCATGCCGCCGAGGCCCAGCAACTCCCGTACCAGGCGCGGTATTCGGCGGATCGGCAGCAGCGCGATGATCGCGCCGGCCGCGAACTGCCAGGCCCGGGTGGGCGTGGAGAGGTACGCGCCGGCGCTCCAGTGCAGGGAGAGCCAGAACGAGCCGGCGCCGAGCAGCACGGTCAGGCCGAGCAGCGTGCGCCGCTTCCAGACCCAGCGGGCGGCGAGCGCCATCAGCGGGGCCCACAGCAGGTAGAACTGTTCCTCGACGGCGAGCGACCAGAAGTGCAGCAGCGCGCTCGGGTCGCGGCCGGCCGCCAGGTAGTCGGTCTGTTCGGCGATGAAGCGCCAGTTGGCGACGGACAGCGCGGAGGCGAGGACGTCGCGCTCCAGGTCGGCGCGGCGCAGCGGCGCGGTGAGCAGGGCGCCGAGGACGGCGACCACGGCGAGCACCACGGCGGCGGAGGGCAGTAGGCGGCGGGCGCGCCGGGAGTAGAACTCGGCGAGCCGGACCTTGCCGGTGGCGGCGCTCTCGCTGCGCAGCAGTCCGGTGATGAGGTAGCCGGAGATGACGAAGAACACGTCAACGCCGACGAAGCCGCCGGCCAGGCCGGGGACGGCCGCGTGGAAGGCGAGCACGGCGAGCACGGCGACGGCCCGCAGTCCTTCGATGTCCGGTCTGAACTTCGGTCGCTCGACGGGTGGTTGCCCGAGACCGACGGTGAGCGGGGCGGTGCTGGTGGACACGGGAGGTGGACCTTTCAGCCCAGCCAGGGCAGCATCGGCGCTACCCAGCCGGAGGCGAGCAGGGCGATCAGGGCGAGCGTGCTCGTGACGGCGAGGGCCTCGGGCCAGCGCCTGGGCCGCATCGCCGGGCGGGCCCCGGATTCGGTGTTCTGGGTGGGGTGCGGCCGCAGCTCGGCGTACAGGTCGCGGACCAGCGGGACGCCGGCGTGCAGCTGCACGGTGAGGTACAGGGCCAGGCCCCAGGTGTAGTGCCAGCCGTACATGGCGGTGGCGACGGTGACGCCGACGGCGGTGGCGACCAGCGTGCCGGCCGTCCACAGCAGCGAGACCAGCAGCACCTTGCGGGCCATGCCGCCGGAGGCGCCGGGCTTGGCGACGCCGGTGGGCACCCAGGCGGCGCTGCGGCCGCGCAGGGTGTGCCAGTAGGCGGTGGCGGCGGCGAAGCTCATCAGCACGTTGGCGCGCAGCACTTCGGTGCGCCAGCGGGTGCGGCTGACCCGGGGCAGCAGCACGTGCCACAGCCACAGCAGGGAGAGCATCGGCAGCACGTACCAGGCGCGGACCTCGCCGGGGAAGGCGAACAGCATGACCAGCGGCGGCAGCGGTGCGGTGAGCACGTTCACGGCGGCGGCCAGGTAGCCGACGATGCCCTCGTCGAAGCAGCGCCGCATCCGCCAGGTCATGGCCTTGCGGGCGGGCCGGTCGCCGATCAGGTGAAGGTTGCCCATCGCCCAGCGGTACTGCTGGTTGACGAAGCTGGTGGTGGACTCGGGCGAGGTGCCCTTGGCGACCAGCACCGGCACGTACCGGGTGCTGAATCCCTGCTGGTGCAGGGCGAGTCCGGTGTACATGTCCTCGCTGTGGTCGAGCCGGGCGAAGCCGCCGGCGGCGTCGATCGCGGAGCGCCGGTAGACGGCGTTGGAGCCGCAGCAGATGGCCGCGTCGGAGGCGTCCCGGCTGGGCTGCACCCAGCGGAAGAACCACTCCTGGGCGGCGCCGGCGGCGCGCTGCACCCAGCCCATCGAGGCGTCGGTGTCGAAGCACTGCGGGCTCTGCACGATGCCGACCTTCGGGTCGCCGAAGTACGGCAGCAGGTGCTGCAGCAGGTCGGCACGCGGCGCGAAGTCGGCGTCCAGGATGGCGATGTACTCGCCTTTGCTCAGGGTGAGCGCGTGGTTGAGGTTGCCGGCCTTCTTGAACTCGCCGCGGTTCGGCCGCACCACGTAGTGGTACCCGAACTCGGCTGCCAGCGAGGCGACTTCGGGCCGGTCGCCGTCGTCCAGCACCCACACGTCGAGCGTGCCGGGGTGGTCCATCCGGGCCACCGCGCGGTAGGCGTTGGCGAGGATGTCGAGCGGTTCGCCGCAGGTCGGCAGGTACAGGTCGACGGACGGCGGGTCGGCGGGCTGCCAGGCGGCGACCAGCAGTTCGTGGCCGGCCCGGGTGAAGCGGCGGCGGCGGAGCCCGTTGACGCAGGTCAGGGCGAGAGCCACCACGTTGATGCCGAGCACGGCCAGGAACGGCCAGAGCACGGGATTGCGGAGCGAAAAGCTGAACATCGTGGCCGCGCTGAACACGAAGGCGAGCGCGGAGAGCAGCGGGACCCAGCGGCGCTGAGGTCCGAAGTACCAGTAGAGCTCCTGATCGGAGGGTGGCGACGGAAGGTGATTGACAGTCATAAGGCCCCCCACGGCCGGTCATTGACACCTGTCGACGGTCAGATTACCTGATTGGTATAGACCAAATGACCACGCTCGATGAACGCTGGGGCAACTTCGGTGAAGCCTGCGTGACAAGGCATGACCGCGCCAGAAATTACCCCTCGGCTGTGCCAGGAGGGGTTGCTGCGGCGGTTGACGTACGGCGTTGTCCGAGTGGTTGCGAATGCGGTTGGCGAAGCGCCGCCGAAGTCCATGGCGGGGACTCGCCACGAGAATTGACGGGCCGTCAGGCTCGTGGCCTGCGGTTCGGTCGAAAGGTCAGCGGGCAGCCGGCTTCGGGGTGTGGAGGCACGGCTCGGCGGCGGCCAGCACCGCGTCCAGCAGACCGGGAAAGCGCTCGCCGAGATCGGCCGAGCGCAGTGTGTTCATCTTAGAAGTGCCGCGCCGATGCTGACGAATCAGTCCCGCATCGCGGAGAACCCGAAAGTGATGTGTCAATGTCGACTTGGTGACTGGAAGCTCGAATGCGAGGCAATTCAGCTCGTCGCCCCCCGCTTCCGCCAGTTCGGCGACGATCCGCAACCGGGTCGGATCGGAGAGTGCGTGCAGCACGGCCTCCAGCCGCAGCTCGGCGACGGCCGGCTCGGGCAGCAGCTTCTGGCACTCCGGGTCGCCGGCGCAGTCCTGGTCGATGGTCACCCCGCCATAGTACGAGAGTCCTCGTAGTTTGACAGATCTCGTAGTACGGCAGCTATCGTACGAAGCGAAGAGACCGTCGCTGTCGGGACCACAGGAAGGACGGGCCGTCGTGAGCGCCCTGTTCGAGCCGATCACCCTCCGTACGCTGACCATCCCCAACCGGATCTGGCTCAGCCCGATGTGCATGTACTCGGCCGCCGCCGAAGGCCCCGAGACCGGCGTCGCCACCGACTTCCACCTCGCCCACCTCGGCGCCCGCGCCGCCGGCGGCGCCGGCCTGGTCATGGTCGAGGCCACCGGCGTCCGCCCCGACGCCCGGATCTCCCCCTGGGACCTCGGCCTGTGGAACGACCAGCAGCAGGACGCGCTGGCGCGGATCGCCGCGCTGATCCGTTCGCACGGCTCCGTGCCCGCCATTCAGCTCGCCCATGCCGGCCGCAAGGCCTCGACGGCGAAGGCGAGTTCGGGTGGCGGGCCGCTCGCCGCGGAGGACGGCGGCTTCCCCGTCGTCGGCGCCTCGCCGATCCCGTTCAGCGACGGCTACCCGGCGCCTGCCGAACTGACGGAAGGTCAGATCGCCGAACTGGTCGAGGACTTCGCGTCCGCCGCCCGCCGCGCCCTGGCCGCCGGCTTCCAGGTGGTCGAGGTGCACGGCGCCCACGGCTACCTGATCCACCAGTTCCTCTCCCCGCTCACCAACCACCGCACCGACGGCTACGGCGGCGACTTCGCCGGCCGCAGCCGCCTCGCCCGCGAAATCGCCACCGCGGTGCGGGCCGTCTGGCCCGCGGACCTCCCAGTCCTGTTCCGCGTCTCCGCCACGGACTGGGTCCCCGAGCAGCCCAGCTGGACGGTCGAGGAGAGCGTCCTGCTCGCCAAGGAACTCCAGGCCATCGGCATCGACCTGATCGACGTCTCCTCCGGCGGCCTCGTCCCGGACGCGAAGATCACCGTCGGGCCCGGCTACCAGGTCCCGTTCGCTTCCCAGATCCGCGAGCAGGCCGGCGTGGCGGTCAGCACGGTCGGAATGATCTCGGAGCCGGCCCAGGCGGAAGCCGTCCTGACGGAAGGCCGCGCGGACGTCGTCATGCTCGGCCGCGAGCTGCTCCGCGACCCGTACTGGCCGCTGCGCGCGGCGAAGGCGCTGGGCGCGGAGCGGAACTGGCCGGTGCAGTACGGCTACGCGATCGGCACGCGAGGTTGAGAAGTCAGGGGCGCGGGGAACGGCGCGGCCAGCCGAGGACCGTCAGTCAGATCGCGATGCAGGGCAATGAGTTGCACTGTCTCGCGACCTGGCTGTCGGGGTGCCTTCCGCTGCGCGCAGTTCCCAGCGCCCCTGTTTACGCACCCGTCAGCAATGTCGCGCGATAGTGCAACTCACCATCCTGCGCGGCGATCTGGCTGAGGGTGCACGGCTGGCCGCGCCGTTCCCCGCGCCCCCGGTTTCGCCCCTGCCATCGGACTGGCCGAGTGCGGAGCGCGCCTGCGGCTTGCCGCAACCTGGCGGGAGACCACGATGTCTATCAGGCACCACGCCAGGATGAAGACGCCCATCGCCATCGTCGCCAGCGCGGGCACGATCAGCGTGGTGTGCGACCAGGACGCCAGGACGGCGACGATCACCGTCACCACCGTGAACGCGAACGCCAGGCCCGCCCGGACCGCGGCTGCCCGCACTTCGTCCGGCAGCCGACTGCGCCGACGACGCGCCATCGCCACCCCCTGTCGGATGCGCACCCGTCCGGTGCTTCCCAGACTGCCCCAATAAGGGTGAAGGTATGCGGCCACCCGGTGGAATTCCACTCAAACCGGGCGTGTCGTGCCGGCGGACCGTCAACCCCCCCTGTCGGGAATCGTATTCAGGTCCGCAAGAGGGTCAGTCGGGCAGGGTGGCGTCCAGCTCTTCCACCGCGCCGACCACGATGGTGCGCATGGCCCGTTCGGCCAGTTCCGGTTCGCCGGCGCAGATCGCCTCGGCGACGTCCCGGTGGAGTTGCACCGCGTACTCGCGGGGGCGGTGCGGCATCAGCCGGTGTTCGGTGCGGCCGGTGAGGACGGCGCCGACGGTGTCCTTCAGGTGCGCGAACATCTCGTTGCCGGAGGCCCGCAGCACCGCCGCGTGGAAGGCGATGTCGTGCGCGAGGAAGGACTCGAGGTCCGCGGCCCGGGCGGTGACGGTCAGTTCGACGGCCAGCGCGCTGAGTTCCCGCCGGTCGTCGTCGCTGGCGTTCCGGGCGGCGAGGGCCGCCGCGGCAGGTTCGACCGCGACCCGCAGTGAGCCGAGCGAGCGCAGCTGCGCGGAGCGGCCCGCGCCGGCGAGGCGCCAGCGGATCACCAGCGGGTCGAACACGTCCCAGTCGCTCTGCGGCCGCACCGTGATCCCGACCCGGCGGCGCGGCTCGACCAGTCGCATCGACTCCAGGACGCGCACCGCCTCCCGCACCACCGTGCGGGACACCCCGTGCTGCTCCTCCAGCTCCTCGGTGCGCAGCACGGTGCCCGCGGGCAGCTCGCCGGAGGCGATCGCCGGACCGAGGTGGGCAAGCAGGCGGCCGGGCAGGCCCTGGATCTCCATTCGGCCAGCCTATCGGCGAGGTCACGGGAGATCGGGGGGAGGGGGATCGGTGGAGGCCTCCCACCTGCGGCGATGCATATACGTATGACGATTGGGTTTCGGTGGCTTGAATAAGTCATACCTTTGGGCTTACCTTGCCCGTGACCAGGCAAGGACAGGAGCACCACCCATGGCTCTCAGCGTCGAGAACCAGCAGCCGCCCGTCATCGTGGTGATGGGCGTCTCCGGAGTCGGGAAGACCACCGTCGCCCGACTGCTCGCCCACCGCCTCGGCCTCCCGTACGCCGAGGCCGACGACTTCCACCCCGCCGCCAACATCGCCAAGATGAGCGCCGGGATCCCGCTGGACGACCAGGACCGGCAACCCTGGCTGCGCGCCCTCGGCACGTGGCTCGGCGAACGGGCCGCGGCCGGTACCGGTGGCGTCGTCACCTGCTCCGCCCTCAAGCGCGCCTACCGCGACACCCTGCGGGACGCCTGCCCCGAGGCGCAGTTCCTGCACCTGACCGGCAGCCACGCCCTGGTCGGCGACCGACTGGCCCACCGCACGGGCCACTTCATGCCGACCTCGCTGCTGGACTCCCAGTACGCCACCCTCGAACCGCTCCAGGCGGACGAGCGCGGCACCGTGCTGGATGTCGACGCCGACCCCGACACCCTCGTCGAACGCGCCGTCGCCGCCCTGCCGGCCTGACCCCCGGCTCGGAAACCCCCCGCCCCACCCCGTCACACCCCGCCACCGCCCACCGGACCCCCGGGCGGTGCCGGCTCGTCAATGGAGACTCGCGTGACCCCCACCCTGCTGGCCGCCGCCGCGCCGGCGCTCCCCCACACGGACAGCAACGGACAGCTGCTGCTCGCGGTGCTGCTCAGCATCGGCACGATCGTGCTGCTGATCACCAAGTTCAAGCTGCACCCGTTCCTGGCGCTGACCCTCGGCTCGGGCCTGCTCGCGGCCGTCGCCGGCGCGCCGTTCGACAAGCTGCTCAGCAGCTTCTCCACCGGCTTCGGCTCCACCGTCGCCTCGGTCGGCCTGCTGATCGGCCTCGGCGCGATGCTCGGCAAGCTGCTCGCGGACTCCGGCGGCGCCAACATCATCGCGGACACGGTGCTGGCCCGGACCGGCCCGAAGATGCTGCCCTGGGCGATGGCGCTGATCGCCGCCGTGCTCGGCCTGCCGCTGTTCTTCGAGGTCGGCGTCGTCCTGCTGATCCCGATCGTGCTGCTGGTCGCCCGCCGCGGCAACGTCCCGCTGATGCGGATCGGCATCCCCGCGCTGGCCGGCCTGTCCGTGCTGCACGGCCTGGTCCCGCCGCACCCGGGCCCGCTGGTCGCCGTCGACGCCCTGAAGGCCGACCTCGGCGTCACCCTGGCGCTCGGCCTGCTGATCGCCGTCCCCACCCTGATCGTGGCCGGCCCGCTGTTCGCCCGGTTCGCCCAGCGCTGGGTCGGCCCGCTGGAGATACCCGCGGACACCACGCCCGCCGAGACCGTCAAGAACGAGAAGACCCCGCGGTTCGGCGCCGTCCTCGCGACCATCCTGCTGCCGGTCGTGCTGATGCTCGGCAAGGCCCTCGCCGACGTGGCGATCGACGACCCGAAGAACACCGTTCAGCGGTTCTTCGACTTCATCGGCTCCCCGCTGATCGCGCTGCTCGCCGCCACCCTGCTGGCCATGGTCACCCTCGGCAAGGCCGCCGGGTTCGACAAGACGAAGATCTCCGCGACGGTCGGCAACTCGCTCGGCCCGATCGCCGGCATCGTGTTCATCGTCGGCGCCGGCGGTGGCTTCAAGCAGACCCTGATCGACGTCGGCGTCGGCCAGGCCGTCAGCGAGTGGTCCGGCAAGTGGCACATCTCCGCGCTGCTGCTCGGCTGGCTGATCGCCGTGCTGATCCGCCTCGCCACCGGCTCCGCCACGGTCGCCACCATCACCGCCGCCGGCATCGTCGGCCCGCTGGCCGCCGACATGTCGACCACTCACGCCGCGCTCATGGTGCTCGCCATCGGCGCCGGGTCGCTGTTCCTGTCGCACGTCAACGACGCCGGCTTCTGGCTGGTGAAGGAGTACTTCGGGATGAGCGTCGGCCAGACGCTGAAGTCCTGGTCGGTGATGGAGACGGTGATCTCGGTGGTCGCGATCGCCCTGATCCTGCCGCTGAGCCTGATCATCTAGCGATCAGCACCCCACATACCGCGACGCCCTCCGGATCCCGCTTCTCTCTCCCGGAGGGCGTCGTCGCGTTCTTATCGGGCCAGCAGCTCCGCGGTCCGCTTGCGGACCTCCTCGGTGTCCAGCCCGCGCACCGTCAGCGTGGTGCGCCGCCGCAGCACGTCGTCCACCGTGTACGCCCACTCCTGCTCGGCCGCGTACACCACCTGCGCCCACACGTCCGGCCCGTCCGGGTGCACCCGCTCGCCCAGCTCGGGGCGTTCGGCGATCATGCGGGCGATCTCGAACGACAGCGTGCCGTAGTGAGTGGCCAGGTGGCGGGCCACCAGCGGGTCCATCCGGGAGCCCGGCTCGCGGTCCATCAGCAGGCGGTGCGCGACGGCCTGCGGGGCGCCGATGCCGGGCAGCGGCACGGTCGACGGGATGGGCGAGATGTCCTCGGCCAGGCCGACGCCGCGCGCGTTCTTCAGCTTCTCCAGCACCACCCGGCCGATGTGCCGGTAGGTGGTCCACTTGCCGCCCGCCACCGACAGCATCCCGGCGCGGCCCTCGGTGACCACCGTCTCCCGCTTGGCCGCCGCCGTCGCCCCCGGACCGCCCGGCAGCACCCGCAGGCCCGCGAACGCGTAGGTGATGTCCTCGCGCCGCAGGTGCTCGTCGCGCACCGCGTGGCCCGCCTCGGACAGGATCTGGTCGATGTCGGCGTCGGTGGCCCGCACGTCCAGCGGGTCGCCGGTGTACTCCTCGTCGGTGGTGCCCAGCAGGACGTGGTCCTCCCACGGGATGGCGAAGGACACCCGGTACTGGTCGATCGGAATGGTCAGCGCGGCCCGCCACGGCGCCTGCCGGCGCAGCACCACGTGCGCGCCCTTCGACAGCCGGATCGACGGCTCGGCGCCCGGGAACTCCATCCGCCGCAGGTGGTCCACCCACGGGCCGGTGGCGTTCAGCACCAGGCGCGCGTCGATGCCGAACTCGGTGCCGTCGAGGCGGTCGCGGACCTCCGCGCCGCTGACCCGGCCGCGGGTGAAGCGCAGCCCCGTCACCTCGGCGTGGTTGAGCACCACCGCGCCCGCGTCCACCGCCGCCCGCACCGTCATCACGGCCATCCGGGCATCGTTCATCTGGTGGTCGCCGTACACCGCGACCCGCCGCAGGCCCTCGGTGCGCAGCCCCGGCACCGCGCGGGCCGCCTGGGCGGGGGAGACCACCCGGCCCAGGCCGTCGCGGAACGCCGACAGCGCCGAGTACAGGAACACGCCCGCGCCCAGCTTGGGCGCCGAGTGCGGGCCGCCCTCGTAGACCGGGACGAAGAAGGTCAGCGGGTTGACCAGGTGCGGGGCCACGTCGGTGGCCAGCGCCCGGCGCTCCTTGTGGTTCTCCGCGACCAGTTTGACCGCGCCGGTCTGCAGGTAGCGCAGGCCGCCGTGGACCAGCTTCGAGGACGCGGAGGAGGTGGCGTTCGCGAAGTCCCCGGCGTCCACCATCGCCACCTTCAGCCCGGCCTGGGCGGCCGTCCAGGCGGTGGCGGTGCCGAGGATGCCGCCGCCGATGACCAGCAGGTCGTAGCGGGCCCGGCCGAGCAGGTCGCGGGTGGCGGCGCGGGAGGCGACGCGGCCGGCGGCGCGCTCGGCGCCCAGGGTCGGGATGCTTGCCATGGTGTGTGCGGCGGGCCCGGTTCGCGGCCGGTCCGCGTCTCCTTCCGATCGGTGATGCGGGCTCTGACGGAGGTGTCAGAGCTGCGGCTGCTCGTCGTCCTGCTCGATCCAGCCCATGGTGCGCTCCACCGCTTTCAGCCAGTTGCGGTGCTCGCGCTCGCGGGTCGCGCCGTCCATCCGGGGCGTCCACTCGGCGGCCCGGTGCCAGTTGGCGCGCAGCGTGTCCAGCCCGTCCCAGAAGCCGACCGCGAGACCGGCCGCGTAGGCCGCGCCGAGAGCGGTGGTCTCGGCGACGTACGGGCGCTCCACCGGGACGTCCAGCACGTCCGCGATGTTCTGCATCAGCAGGTTGTTGGAGGTCATGCCGCCGTCGACCTTCAGCGCGGTCAGCGTGACGCCGGAGTCCTTCTGCATGGCGTCCACCACCTCGCGGGTCTGCCAGGCCGTCGCCTCCAGCACCGCCCGGGCCAGGTGGCCCTTGGTGACGTACCTGGTCAGGCCGGTGATCACACCGCGCGCGTCGGAACGCCAGTACGGGGCGAACAGGCCGGAGAACGCGGGCACGAAGTACGCGCCGCCGTTGTCCTCGACGGTGCCCGCCAGGGTCTCGATCTCCGCCGCCGTGGAGATGATGCCGAGCTGGTCGCGCAGCCACTGCACCAGCGAGCCGGTGACCGCGATCGACCCCTCCAGCGCGTACACCGGCGGCTGGTCGCCGATCCGGTAGCCGACCGTGGTGAGCAGCCCGTGGTAGGAGTTGACGATCCGCTCACCGGTGTTCAGCAGCAGGAACGTTCCGGTGCCGTACGTCGACTTCGCCTCGCCCACGTCGAAGCAGGTCTGGCCGAACAGCGCGGCCTGCTGGTCGCCCAGCGCCGCCGCCACCGGCACACCCGCCAGCACCCCGACCGCCTCGCCGTACACCTCGGCGGAGGAACGGATCTGCGGCAGCATCGCCATCGGCACGCCGATCGACTCGGCGATCCGCTCGTCCCACTCCAGCGTGTGCAGGTTCATCAGCAGCGTGCGGGACGCGTTGGTGACGTCCGTGACGTGCCGGCCGCCGTTCGCGCCGCCGGTCAGGTTCCAGATCACCCAGGTGTCCATGGTGCCGAACAGGATGTCCCCCGCCTCGGCGCGCTCACGCAGCCCCTCGACGTTGTCCAGCAGCCAGCGGATCTTCGGCCCCGCGAAGTAGCTCGCCAGCGGCAGCCCCGTCTCCCGGCGGAAACGGTCCTGCCCGACATTGCGGCCCAGCTCCCGGCAGAGCGCCTCGGTACGGGTGTCCTGCCAGACGATCGCGTTGTACACCGGCTCACCGGTGTGCCGGTCCCAAAGCACCGTGGTCTCACGCTGGTTGGTGATGCCGACCGCCCGGATGTCCTCCCGGGTCAGCCCCGCCTTCTCCAGCGCAACCCGCACCACCGCCTGCACCCGCGTCCAGATCTCCGCCGCGTCGTGCTCCACCCAGCCCGGCTGCGGGAACAGCTGCGCGTGCTCCTGCTGCTCGACGGCGACGATCCGGCCGTCCGCCCCGAACAGGATGCACCGGCTGGACGTGGTGCCCTGGTCGATCGCGGCGATGTAGCTGGCAGTCATGCGGTTCCTCGGCTCGGCTCGGGGACGTCAACGGGCTCGGGGTGACTCTTCGTCAGTCCCCGTGCGCGCGGGTCCAGCAAACCACGCGGGCGGCGCGGAACGCCCCGGACCCTCCAGCCGTCGTTCGACAATGTCGACCGACGTTTGGAAGCCAACAGCAGCCGGACGCCCGACGTCAAGGCGTTGTGACCCGCGACGCCCCGACGACCACGCGCCGCCGCCGAACGATCACCCACTGCCCACAAGGCCCACGCAGAAGGCCTCTCAGAAGCGGTGCGCCCACTCAGAAGCGGTGCGCCTACTCAGAAGCGGTGCGCCCCGAGATCGCGGGAGATCGCCCGCGCCGCCGTCCGCACCGACGCCACCAGCGACGGCCGCACCACCCCGTCCTCGCACACCGTCTCCACCGCACCGCTCACGCACACCGCGCCCACCGGGTTGCGCCGACGGTCCTGGATCAGCGCCGCCACCGACGCCACGCCCTCCCAGGTCTCCTCCACCGCGTCCGCCCAGCCCCGCTCCCGCACCAGCGCGCACTGCGCGTCCAGCGCCGCCGGCTCGGTCACCGTCCGCGGCGTGAACGCCTCCCACGGACCGTCGCCCAACTCGCCGCGCGCCACCGGGTCGTACGCCAGCAGCACCTTGCCCAGCGCCGTCGCGTGCAGCGGCTGCATCGAACCGACCTCCAGCACCTGCCGCGAATCGTCCGGCCGGAACACGTGATGCACCACCAGCACCCCCCGCTGGTGCAGCACCCCCAGGTACACCGTCTCGCCCGCCGCCCGCGCCAGATCGTCCGCCCATACCAGGGCCCGGGCCCGCAACTCGTGCACGTCCAGGTAGCTCTGGCCGAGCCGCAACAGCTCCGCCCCCAACTGGTACTTGCCGCTGTCCGGGTCCTGCTCGACGAACCCTTCCTGCTGCAACGTCCGCAGAATGCCGTGCGCCGTACCCTTCGCCAGCCCCAGCCCCGTCGCCACCTCCGACAGGCCGAGCCGCCGCTCCCCACCCGCCAACAGGCGCAGGATCGCGGCCGCCCGCGACAGCGACTGGATCGCACCGGACACCGGCCCACCTCCACAGACCACCGGTCGGCCATGCCGACCCCACCTACCGTGCTCCGACCGTACTACCCCAACGACCACCCCCGGACGCCCGGCACCGAAACCCGCACCTCGGGCGCCCGGCCCGGACAGCGCCGAACCCGTGCGGGCCTGGGCTTCGCCACGTCCGGCGCGTGGCCGGGCTACGCCGGGCCCCGTGCCGTTCCCCTGGCGGGAGCAGGCGCGCCGTCCTCAGGCCTACGGTGCCGGCTGCGCCGCGCAGCCTGCCGCTCGCGTCGGCCCCGGCGTCTGTGGTGCGGCAGCGTCGAGGCCTTCCGCGAGCTCCGCCGCGGCCTCGGGGGTGGGGTCCCGTCTGCGGCCCATGGCCAGTGCCGTGCGGCGCGCCGTGCAAAGCCGGGCTGCGTCGGGCCCCGTGCCGTTCCCCTTGCGGGAGCAGGCGCGCCGTCCTCAGGACTACGGTGCCGGCTGCGCCGCGCAGCCTGCCGTTCGCGCCAGCCCAGGCGCCTGTGGTGCGGCAGCGTCGAGGCCTTTCGCGAGCTCCGCCGCGGCTCCGAGTGCGGGGTCCCGTCTGCGGCCCGCTGCCAGTGCCGTGCAACGCGCGGCGCCGGGCCCCGTGCCGTCCCCCTGCGGGAGCAGGCTCGCGTCCTCAGGACCGTGGCGCCGGCTCCGTCACCCAGCCCGCCATCAGCACCAGGCCCGAGGTGCGGTGCACCGCCAGGAACGCGAACGGCCGGTCGAAGCGGGCCGTCGCGTGGCGGACCCGGAACCGGCGGAGCGGGGTCATCGCGGCGGACCTGACCATCGTCATCGCCGTCACCGCGCCCGCCTCGAAACCCTCCGCCGAGAATTCCGCCATCGCGACCTGCCGGGCCTGCGACACCTTCAGCGGGGTGCTCCGGCTGATGCCCCGGAACCAGTCGCCGTCCTGCGCGGCCGTCCGCAGGCCGAACAGGTCCGCGCTCCGCAGCAGGTCGTGCTCGGACCGGACGAGGAAACCGGCCGTCAGCAGCGCACCGACGTTGCCCGGCGACGCCGACTCCACCGTGGTCAACTCCAGGCCCGGCCACGGCTCCCCGTCCGGGCGGTCGGCCAGCGGCAGCCGCCGCGACTCGCCCGACACCAGCTCGAACCCGGCCGCCACCACCGCACCCGGCGCGGCGCCGCTCTCGCCCAGCACCAGGTGGACGTCCACCTCGCCGTCCCCGGCCACCCGGACCTCCGTCACCCGGCCCGCCGAGGTCTCCGCCACCGAGATCCGCTCGAACAGCTCGGGCCCGGTCCGCTCCAGCTTCTCGAACTCCCGCCCCGCCCAAGGGCCTTCGGTCACTGGGAACCAGCCCGGCTTGAACGGCACCACCCAGCTGGTCCGCACCGTCACCGCAGACGCCAGCACCAGCTCGGCCTCGGTCGGTTCCACCGGCATCCGCTTCAGCAGGCCACCGGTCTGCTTCGCCGCCCACTGGTCCAGCACCTTCCGATCCTTCGCCGGATCACCCGTCAACCGCCCCCACAGCGACGCACCCAGCTGCTTCACCCAGTCGGGCTCCACCTCGACGTGCTCCGCCGTCCACAGCCCGAGCGCCGCCGCACAGCCCGGCGTCCGTAGAGCACCAGGCCAGCGCCGACCAGCTCGCCGGAGGTGTCGAACCAGCCGAGGCTCCTGGCGCGCCACTCCGCCTTGACGTCCGCCCAGGAGGGCACCTGGCCGCACCGACTCCAGCAACTCCCTGGCCGCCCCCGGCGCTTCCTCGGCCGGCACCCCCAGCGCCCGCTCCAACTCGCCCCGCACCGGATCGCCCGCCCCCGCCGCCAGCGCCGCGAGCAGCGGCCACACCCCCACCGCCGTCCACACCTGCCCGGAGCCGAACGCCAACTCCCGCCCCCAGCGCGCCCCGAGACCGTTCACCACACTGACCGCCCGCACCGCGACCCCTCTCCGTCCACGGACATCCTCCCTCCCCGGGCCGGTCCGGCGCGCGGCAGCACAACGGGGGAGGCAGCGGACAGCCGCTGCCTCCCCCGAGCGTGTCACGGTTACTGCGGGTTGTTGTCCGCGATGGAGTCGGCCGGCAGGGCGGGCGCGCAGTCCGGGCCCGGGATGTCGGTCAGGCCGCCCATGATGACGCTGGTGCCGTGGGCCGGGTCGGTCTTCGCCAGCGGGAAGACGATCTGCACCTGCTTGTCCGCCGGGATCCGAGCGGGGTTGAGGATCAGGACGAGCTTGCCGTTCTCCCGGCCGAGGGTCCAGCTCTGGTCACTGGGCCCGGACGCGGGGCTCAGGGAGGGGACCGGGGCGTCCGCGGAGGGGGACGGGGCGCCCGCGGAGGCGGACGGCGAGCTCGAGGGCGCGGAGCTGGCGGAAGTGGACGGCAGAGGCGCCGGGGCCTGGCAGTTGGGATCGCCGGCGTAGACGCGGGCGCGGACGCCGAGCCGATCGAGTTCGCGCTGCACCTTGGCGAGGTCGATCTTCCCCGCCGGGTTGACGACGGTGAGCTTCACGGTGCCGTTGTCGGCGGTCTGCAGGGTGTACGCGGCCGCGGTCTGGGCCGGCAGCGCGGCCACGACGACACCGGCCGCGGCGGCCACCAGACCGGCCGGCAGCGCGATTCGCACGCCGAGACGCCGACGCTTCGTGTTCGCGTTCCGCCGCTCGTCGTCGTGACGGGACGTGGTCAGCAAGCTGCTCATCAGATGTTCCTCACGTTGGTGCCCACGGCCGGCGGGAAAGTCGCGTTCGGCAGGCACCGGCAGCATCCGACGCAGCGTCCGCAGGTCGTCGTCCTGGTACCCGGTCATCACGCGTTCCCCTTCTTCGGCCCGACCGCTTCGGTGCGGTCATCTGTTACCTGCCGTCCTGTGGCCGGCGGTTCCACCCGCAGGCCGAGATTTTTTTGTGCGAGCCGGTCCAAGCGGCGGCGGGCCCGGGACAGCCGGGAACGGACCGTGCCCACCGGTACCCCCAGCGCGTGCGCGGCCGCCGCATAGTCCAGCCCCGCCCACACGCACAGCGCCAGCACCTCGCGGTCGGAGCGGGAGAGACGTTCGAGAACCTCCTGCACCGCCGCGATGCGTTCCTGGTCCTCCAGCCGCCCGACCAACTCGTCCGCGAAGTCGGGCAACAGCTCCGGCTCGGGCATCCGTTCCATCAGCGCACGGTGCCGGCGCGCCACCCTGCGACGGCGGTGCACCACGAACGTCGCGATTCCCAGCAGCCACGGCAGCAGACTCCCGCCGGTCGGCTCGGCCTTCTCCCGCAGCCGCCACGCCTCGAGGAACACCAGCGAGGCGCAGTCCTCCGCCCCCGACCAGTCGCCGGTCAGCCGAAAGCAGTGGTTGTACACCGCCTTACCGTGCTCACGGAACAGCACCCCGAAGGCGCCCTCGTCACCCGCCCGTATCCGGGCCCGAAATCCTGGATCCATACCTTTCTCCGCCGACCACGGGCACACGGGTTCCACGTGAGGTGAACCACACCGCGACCGGGCGTTGCCTGCTACGGGGACCTCACTGCCGCCCGCGGTTGCGCACGGCGTCCGCCACCGCCGCGATCCGGTCCGGCCCGCGCCCACCTGTCGCGAGACGCTCCCGGGCTGTCCGGGCAGGCGTTACAGCGTTCCGGCGTCCGGCCAGTGGGACCAGTGGGTGTTCGCGGGGAGCGTCGGCCGGTACCGGGCCGGGTCGCCGGAATCCAGTACCTCGGCGATCATCCGGAAGGTCTCGTGCCCGCTCGGCATGACGGCCCCGAGGTCCTCCGGCTGGTGCCACTCGTCGAGCCGCAGCAGCTCGGGCAGGTCGGCGGGGATGCGGGCGCGCAGCTCCGTACCGTCGGCCATCAGGAGGTCCCTGTTGGCCGGGGCTAGCAGGCGGAACACGTCCTGCAGCGGGGTGCCCGCCGGGGCGTCGACCGTCAGTGCGGTGCCGCGGACGACGACCGGGACTCCGCCCGCGTAAACCTCTTCGCCGTCGGGGTCGATCTCCGACATGTTGTCCACCCGGTCCAGGAAGTCGCCGAACCCGGGCTCACCGCGCGTCAGGCAGTTGCCGAAGCAGTGCACGACGTCGATGAGGTTGCCGCCGCGCGTGGTGTAGCCCAGCAGCTCGGCGACCACGGCCCAGCGGGTGTCGTCGCCGAACAGGTGGATCCGCGCATCGACCGGGTAGTAGTAGCCGTTGTCCTGGTCAGGGAACTCCGCCCGGTCCGCACAGAGATCGAACTGTCCGAGAATCGACGAGGTTGTCATCACGGCCTCAGGCTACGGGCCGTCGGCGTCGGCGTCGCCGTCGGCCCGGAGTCGGCCGGCGGTCACCCGCCCAGTGCCGCCGCCACCGCCGCGATCCGGTCCGGACCCACCCGGCAGCAGCCGCCCACCAGTTGGGCCCCAGCCGCCACCCAGCCCGGCGCCTCGCCCGGGTCGAACGTCGCTGCGCCCGCCCAGTCATGGGCTCTCGCGTTCCAGCCCTCGCCGCTGTTCGGGTACGCCACCGCCGGCCGGCCCGTCACCTCCACCGCCAGCCGCACCGCCGACGAAACCTCCTGCGGCGCACAGCAGTTGACGCCCACCGCCACCACCTCCGGCACGTCCGCCACCAGCGCGAACGCCTCCGCGAGCGGCTCCCCGCCCCGGGTCAGGCCGTCCGCCGCGCCGAACGAGAACCACACCGGCACGCCCAACCCCCGTACGCACTCCGCCAGAACGGACGCCTCCAGCAGATCCGGCACCGTCTCCACCGCCAGCACATCCGGCCCCGCCGCCGCCAGCACCTCCAGGCGCGGACGGTGGAAGGCGGTCAACTCCCGGGCGGAGAACCCGTAATGACCCCGGTACTCGGAGCCGTCCGCCAGCACCGCCCCGTACGGACCCACCGACGCCGCCACCCAGCGCGCCCGCCCGTCGCCCAGCCGCGAAGACGTCTCCTCGGCCGCCAGCCGCGCCAACTCCACGCTCAACGCCAGCAGTCGGTCCGCCTTGGCTGCGCCCGCGCCCCGCCCCGCGAAACCCGCCCGGCTCGCCTGGTAGCTCGCGGAGGTGGCGACCTGCGCCCCCGCCTCGAAGAACGCCCGGTGCGCCGCCACCAGTTGGCCGGGATCGTCCAGCAGCAACCGTGCCGACCACAGCGCGCCGGACAAATCGCAGCCCTGCGCGGCAAGTTGGGCGGACAGCCCGCCGTCCAGCACCACCGGCCCCGCCGCCAGCGCCGCCGCGAACCCGCCGGGGTCCTTGCGCACCGTTGTCATCCCTCCAGCCTGCCGCACGACCCGCCACCGGGCTAACCGGTGCGCGCGGGCGGGACGGTCAGCCCTCGGTGGCCGGCACCGGCCGGGAGGTGACCGCGATCCGGTTGTACGCGTTCACCACCGTCGCCGCCCACGCCACGAACGCCGCCTCGGCGTCGGACAGCACCGCGCGCGCCGCACGCTGCGCCCGTGCGCCCTCCGCGTGGTCCGGAAGGCGGGTGACCGCCTCCGCGAGGGCCAGCGCGGCCCGCTCGCGGGACGTGAACAGCGCGCCGGACTCGCGCCAGGCCGCCAGCCGGCCCAGCCGCTCGTCCGACTCGCCGGCCTTCCGGGCGGCTGCGGTGTGCAGGTCCACGCAGTACGTGCAGCCGTTCAGCTGCGAGCAGCGCAGCCGCACCAGTTCGAGCAGCAGCGGTTCCAGCCCGGCTGCCGCCGCGGCCTGCTCGACGGCGGCGTGCAGGGCGTGCACGGCGGCGAAGGCCTGCGGGGCGAGTTCGATCAGCGGGAGCGCGGGGAGCGTGGGGAGCGTCGCGGAGGTGTCGGTCGTGGAGGTGTCGGTCGTGGAGGTCTCGGTCACGGAGCGAGGTTAGGGGCCCGGAGCGCGCCCTCCGCCAGCGAACCGGACGACGTTCACCCGCTCGTGAGGCCGGTCGCGAAACCGTTGACGGAGTCCCCAAAACGTGGCTGGAGGCCTGGAGTTCAAGGGGTGTGGGCCTCGCGTTCGGTCAATGCGGGGGCGCCGTCACCCAGTTGGCGGTACGTCGGCGAACCGGAGTGTGTCACGCCGGTACTGTGACGTTCCGTGTCCGACCGCACCGATTGTGTGATGGCCGACTCCTCGAAATGATCCGCCCGCTCAGACTCAAGCTCAGACTCAATCTGGAGACCCGAGATGACCATTTCCGTGCAGGCCGACCGTACCCAGAAGCGCTTCGACCTCTGGGACGTGAACGGTGACGGCCAGATCGACCGGTCCGACTGGGACGCCGAGGCCAAGCGCATCCTGCAGGCCTTCGGCGAGGACCCGACCTCCCCGGCCGCTCGTCAGCTGACCGACGCCTACCTCGGCATGTGGAGCTTCTTCGCCGACAAGGTCGGCATCGACGAGCAGACCGGTGCGCTCACCCCCGAGCAGTTCAACCACGTCGCCGAGGAGCACGTGCTGGAGAACGGCGGCGCCGGCTTCGCCCGCGTCGTCAAGCCGACCATCCAGGCCATGGTCGAGCTGGTCGACGTGGACGGCGACGGCCAGGTCAACCCGGCCGAGTTCAAGACCTGGCTGGACGCCATCGGTGTCGAGGGCATCGAGCCGGCCGAGGCGTTCCGCCAGATCGACGCCAACGGCGACGGCCAGCTGTCCGTCGAGGAGCTGGTCCAGGCCGTCCGCGCCTACCACATGGGCGAGTTGGACGTTCCGCTGCTGGGCCGCTGAGCCCCGCCGCGCGGCCGGCGACGGCCTGACGCACCCGGGCCCGGAGCGGGGGAGGCGCCTCCCGCTCCGGGCCTTCGTTCGTTGTTCGGGCCGCCTCGGGCTCCGACAGGCGTCAGGATTCGGTGGCCGCCGGGACGAACCGCACCGGCAACTCCGGCCGCAGGTCCAGCTTTTCGCCGGTCAGCAGGTGGTCGGCCGCGATCAGCACGTTGTAGTGGTTGGGGAAGTGGCAGGCGTCGAAGCCCAGCACCGTCCCCACTCGGTGCTCGCCGACGAACACCTCGTCGCCCCGGTCCAGCACCCCCGCCGCCGCGATCTCCGCGAAGCCGAGGAACCCCACCCGGTCGATCCGTGCGCCCGCCGCCGTGTCCCGCTGGTCGGTGGTCACCAACTCGTGCACCTCGCCGGCCCGGACGCACCGGCTGGCGAACGGCTCCAGGCTCATCCCGCGATCCGTCCGGCTGTGCAGCAGCACCTTCACCAGCGTGCCCGTCACCGTTCGCTTCGGCCCGTTCTCCCGTACCGGGGCCGCGAGTTGGGCCCGGTCCTCGCGCTGCCGGATCATCCGCGCACCCCCGCCCGCTCGGCCCGGTACGCCGCCTCGACCACCCGCAGCGCGTCCACGCCGTCCGGGCCCCGGAAGCCCCGGAAGTTGTTGCCGCCGCCCGCGCCGCCGCCGGCCAGGAGGTCGGCGAAGTCGGTGACGATGCCGACGTACTCGTGCCACAGCGACTGCTTGAACCCGTCGTGCCCGGCCAGCAGGTCGGCCCGCAGCACCGAGCCGTCCGCCAACTCCACGGCCACGTCCTTCAGTTCGCCGGGGTACGACCAGTCCAGCTCGATCCGGCCGCGCACCCCGCGCGGACCCGACAGCTCCAGCAGCGCGTACCGGTCCACCCCGCCCTCGTCGCGCACCACCTTCGCGGCCTCCACCCGCATCGGGCCGGCCAGCAGGCGCAGCAGGTCGTACGCGTTCGGGCCGTTGTCGGCGATGCAGCCGCCGCCGCAGCGCTCCGGGTCCAAGTACCACCGGTCCCGGCCGACATGCTCCTCGATCCGCTCGAAGTACCGCGCCGTCACCGACCGCACCGGCGCCGCGCCCTCCAGCGTTCGGCACAGCTCCCGCACCGCCGCGTTGTACCGCCGGTGGAACGCCGTGAACAGCGGCACCCGGCGCTCGACCGCCAGCGACGCCAACTCCGCACCCTCCGTTGCCCGCAGTGCCAGCGGCTTCTCCACGCACACCGGCAGGCCCGCCCGCAGCGCGTCCCGGCAGATCGTCAGGTGCAGGTCGTTCGGGACGGTCACCACGACGGCGTCCAGGCCGCCCGTGGCCAGCAGCTCCCGGTGGTCCGTGAAGCACCCCACCCGGCCCTCGAACTCGCGCAGCAGTTCCGCGTCCCGGTCGCACACCGCCGCCAGTCGCACCCCCGGGACCTGCTCCAGCGCGGCCAGGTAGAACCGCGAGATCACCCCGAGCCCGATCACTCCCACCCGCAGGCCGCTCACTCCGCCACCTCCACCGGTCGCACTCCGAACTTGCCTGCCACAGAAGCGAGTTCGGCCAGCAGCGAGGCGGCCAGTGGCACGCCGTCACGGTGCGCCGCAGCGGTCCGCCGGGCCTCGTGCCAGCCGGGGTAGACGACCGGACCGGCCTGCCCGGCGGCGGGCGGGCAGGCCAGCACCGTGGAGAACAACGTCCTCGCGTCCGCGGCGACTTGCTCCGGATCGCGGAGCGCCGCCGGGGCGATCGCCAGCGCGAACAGGCCGATGTCGTCGTCCCGGCCGGTCGGACCGCCGTCCCCGTCCAGCGCCGCCGGTTCCGGGCCGAGACCCGCACCGGGCAGCATCGCCGCCAGCACCTCCACCATCAGCCCGAGCCCGAACCCCTTGAACCCGGCGCTCGAACCCGAGCCCAGCCAGAGCAGATGCGCCTCGCCCCGGTCGAATGCCGCCGGATCCGTCACCGGCCGCCCGTCCTCGTCGGCCAGCCACCCCTCCGGGATGGTCCGCCCCGCCCGCGCCGCCGCCCGCACCCGTCCCGTCGGAACCGCCGTGGTGCTCATGTCCAGGACGTACGGGGGGAGTTCACCCGCCGGCGCGGCCACGCTCCACGGGTTGGTGCCGAGCAGCGCGACCGCGCCACCCGGCGGGCGGGCGATCCGCTGCCGTCCGCAGTTCGACGCCAGCAGCCCGATCATGCCGCGTCCGGTCACCCGCGCCGCATGGTGCCCCGCACACCCGAAGTGCGTCGCCCGCCGCACCGAGACCAGCCCGATGCCGAGCCGCTCCGCCCGGTCCGCCGCCAACTCCATGGCCGCGCCCGCCTGCCACAGCCCGAGCGCGTTCCGCGCGTCCACCAGCACCGCCGCCCCCCGGTCGGCCACCACCTCCGGTTCGGCCAGCGGATCGGCCCGGCCCTCCGCCAACAGCGGCAGATACAGCCGGGACAGGTTCACCAACCCGTGCGAGTCCATCCCCGCCGCGTCCCCGTAGCACAACGCCTCGGCCGCCAACCCGGCTCGCCCGGGCGGCAGTTGGTTGGCGACGAAGACCTCGGTGGTGAACCGGATCAGCTCGGCGTACGGAACGTGAACGGTACGGGCGGCGGCGGACGTTGGCGAGGACGCCATGGTGGTCATGGGCAACAGCCTCCGGACAGTGGTGAAGTCTTGGGGTGGGGAACGGAGTTGGTGAACGCCCTGCCGGGCATCTCCCGGCGGGTCGGTGGTCGGTGGTCGGTGGTCGGCGGTCGGCGGTCGGCCCGGTCAGCGGCGGTGCGTTCGGTGACGGGCGAAGGCCACCAGCAGGCGGGCCACCGCCGCGGCGAAGCCGTCGAGTTGGGTGAGGTCGGCGAACTCGCCCTCCGCGTGCGCCCGGTTGGCGCCCAGGTCGCCGGGGCCGAGCACCACGGTGAACGCGTCCGGCAGGCCCGCCGTCCAGATCGCGTCGCAGGTGAACGCCGGTTCGCCGTCCGGGAGTCGGGGGATGCCGGCGTGCCGCGCCAGCAGCTCCTCGAACGCGGGATGCCGGTTGTCCAGGACGGGCAGGCCGCGCTTGAGCCAGTCCAGCCGGGTGATCCGCGCGCAGTCGGCGGCGGTCCGGGCGAACTCCGGCAGCCCGGCGAACTCCCGCCGGAACGCGACCAGTCCGGCCTCGACCGCCGCCAGCACCGACGCCTCCGCCCGGCGCCCCGAACTCGCGTCCCGGTAGGGGAGGTTGAGCAGCAGCTCGCCGGTTCCGTACACCCGGTTGTGCAGCGGACCGGTGCTCAGACCCGCCACGCACACCGGGTCGCGCGGAGCGGCCACGGTGCCCAACTCCCTCGCCAGGTACTGCGCGAGGAAGCCGAGCAGGACGGTCGCGTTGTGGCCCGCGCCCGGGCAGTCGTCGATCGCGTCCTCGCCGCGCACCCGCAGCCGGGCGGTGGCGGCGGCGGTGGCCCGGGGCAGATAGCGCAGGCCGGTCGGCTCGCAGAACACGTTCAGCGCGCCCACGTACCCGGCCTCCACCAGCGGACGAGTGCCGAACACGCCCATCGCGCCGCCCTCTTCACCCGACACGGCCTGCACCAGCACCCTGACCGAACTGCCCACGCCGGGCTCAGCCGCGACCGCCGCCCGGATCCCCGCCAGCAACGCCACCGCCGGGCCCTTGGCGTCGATCGAGCCCCGCCCCGTGAACCGCTGCCCGTCGAAGCCGACCGGCTCCGGGCCGGCCACCGTGTCCAGGTGCACGTTGAACATCACCGTCGCCGACCGGGGCAGCTCCGGGCCGAGCCGCAGCACCAGGCTCGGCTGGGACGCCAAGAAGCCTTCCTCGCAGGCCCGTTCGCGAACATTCAGCGGCACGTCCGGACGGTCGAGATCCTCCGCCCGGGGCGCGCCGCGATACACCTCGGCCAGGCCGATCGCCCCCGCCGCCCGGGCGTACACCCCGAGCGCCTCGGCAAGCAGCGGACGCGGCGCGCCCGGGCCGGTCTCCAACGGGCCGGCGGTCGGCAGCCGGAGGAGGTCGAGCAGCAACTCCTGGTCGCCAGGGCCGAGTCGGGCGTCCATCGGTGCTGGCGTTGGCGCTGCCGTCGGCGCTGGCTTTGGTGCTGCCCTCGGCGTTGGCGTCGGCGCTGGCTTTGGCGTCGGGTGGGCGCCGGTTTCGGCACCGAGGGCTGTGGTGTCACCGCGCACGCGACACCCCCGCCGCGTGCTCCAGCCCGCCGGGCGCCGGGCGCCAACCGGCCGCGGACGGCAGGATCTCGCGCTCCACCAGCGCGCTCAACGCCCGTCCGGCCGCGACGAACCCGCTCGCGGCGGTGCCGTCCGCCGCCAGGCCCTGGTGCGGGCGGGTGGCGAGATGGGGCTCCAGTGACCATCCGCCGCTCCAGCCCCGGTCCACCAGGAAGCGCAGGCTCTCCGCGAGCCGCGCCGCCCCGTCGCCCGGCAGCACGTACTCGGTACGGTCGCCGCCGCCCACCGCGTCCTTGATGTGCACGTGCGCGACGTGGTCGGCGATCTGACGGAGCGTCAGGTACCCGTCGTAGCCGTGCGGGACTCCATTGCCGGCGTCGAACAGCAGGCGCAGCGCCGGGCTGTCGACGGTGGTCACCAGGTCGAGTTGGCGTTCGGCGGCGGTGCCGGCCCAGCCACTGCAGTTCTCGTGCAGCAGGGTCAGGCCGTCCTGGCCGGCCAGCTCGGCCAAGCGGGCCAGCCGCTCCAGCACCCGCCGGCGCCAATCGGCCTCCGACAGGCCCGCGTTGGGGTAGGACATGACCCGGATCCGGTCGGTTCCCAGCAGCGCGGCGCGGGGGGCGAGTGCGGCGAGTTCCGTCAGGTCGCGGTCGAAGTCGGCGGTGATCCGGCTGTCCCAGTTGCCGATCCGGGAGGCGAGGCAGGTCACCCGGACGCCCCGGGAGGCGAGCGTCTCGGCGATCCGGCCGACCCGGTCGAGCGGCAGCTCGGCGATCCAGCTGCCGTCCACGGTCCGCAACTCGAGGTCGCGCCAGCCGAGCTCGTCCAGCGCGTCGAGCTGGCCGGGCAGGTCCGGGGCGGCCTCGTCGCCGATGCCGCCGAAGCTGATCGTGGGGGCGGCTTCGCCCGACGTGGTGACGGCGGTGCCGGTGGCACGCGGGGCGGGGGCGGCGGTCATCGGGCCGCCGTCGCGCGGCGCTGCACGTCATGCGGCTGCGCGTCACGGACCTGCGCGTCAAGGACCTGCGCGTCACGGACCTGGGCCTGGGCCTCACGCGCCTGCGTCTCACGTGCCTGCGCGGCGATCGTCTTGGCCTGGTCGAGCAGCCGCACCACCTGGGCGTTGACCGCCAGGTCGGGGTGCGGGTGATGAACGCCGCCCGCCGCGCCGCCCGACACGCCGCCCGCCGCGCCGCCCGACACGCCGCCCGCCGCGAAGTAGGCGTAGACGCGGTGCAGGAAGGTGCTCAGCGAGTCGTCGTGGAGCAGTTCGGTGCTCTCGCCGTCGTGATCGATGACGGTCAGCCGGGCGTAGGCGTCGGCCTCGCTGCCGGGGAAGTGGCCGATCAGGGTGCCGTGGGCGAGTTCCAGGGTGACCCGGCGCTCCCGGACGGGGGAGGTGAGGTCGGAGCGGATCCGGGTCCACGCGCCGCTCTCGTGCTGGAGGTTGAGCCAGGCGGTGCCGAGCCGGGGCAGCACCCGCCCGCCGACCACCATGTCGGTGCCGCCCGCGCCGGTGACCCGGCCCGGCCCGGCGAGCGAGAGGCAGAGGCCGAGGGAGTGCGGGAGTTCGATGTCGAACGCGGTGGGGTGGCCGTCGCCGGCCAGCGAGCGGGAGAAGCGCGGCTTGCGCTGCACCACGTGGATGGTCCGCAGGGGGCCGTACGCCCCGCTCGTCAGTGCGGCGCGCAGCCGGTCGGTCAGCCGGCTGCCCAGCCACTGGGCGACCACCACCAGGTCCAGCCCGTGACGCTCGCGCAGCGCGAGCAGTTCGTCCAGCCCGGCCGCGTCGGCGGCGAACGGCTTCTCCAGCAGGATGCGCCGGTAGCCGAGGCGGCCCAAGGTGTCCAGGGCGGCGACCCGTTCGGTCGGCGGGGTGCAGAGATGGACGACGGTGTCGGCCGGGTCGGCCAGCCGGGGTGCCTCCGCGAGGCTGACCGGCCGCAGATCGACGGCTGCCCCGGGACGGCGGTGCGGGTCGACCGCGAGTATCGGTGCGGGGGCGAACAGGTGCGCGGAATCGGCGGCGGTGCGCAACCGGCGCAGCACCGGCAGATGGAGTCCGCTGCCCGCCCGTCCCATTCCGACCAGTAAGGTCCCGAGTCCGTTCGACATGGCGAGCCGTCCTTCCGTCCGATTCGCGGGGATCGCTTCGCCGGGTATTCAACCAGCACTTCCGGCCATGACCGCGTGGACGTCAACTCGCTTGTCCTGCAAGCCATTCGAAAGAGTGAAGTCGCCATTCTCGCGCGGTGGACGGCGGTGGTGGCGGCATAGATTCAGCGGGGTGCACCCGGCTGCCGTGCGGACGATTCACCTGCTCCGGAAGGCCGGTACCGAATCCAACCGGAAAACGCTTTCCCGTTCCCTGTGGCGGTGTTCGGAAAGCGTTTTCCGGTTGCCTCCGAACCGGCGGCGCCGCCTTCGCGCAACGTCGGCATGCCCCCTACCGCCCCACCGTCCATCACCGCCCCACAACCGATGAGAGTTCCATGGGTGCCTCCTCCGGCGTCTCCTTCTTCAGCCAGGCCGAGACCTTCGAATCCCTCTGGCCCACCACCCGGCGCCACCTCGACGAACTGATGGACCGCGGCAAGTACTCGCACGGCCCCAAGGTCGCCGAACTCGAAGCCGCCCTCGCCGCCTGGACCGGCGCCCGCCACGTCGTCGGCGTCAACAGCGGCACCGACGCGCTGGTCCTGCTGCTGCGCGCGGCCGGCCTGCAACCGGGCGACGAGGTGATCGTCCCGACGTACAGCTTCGTCGCCTCCGCCACCGCCGTGGTGCTGGCCGGCGGCCGCCCGGTCTTCGCCGACATCGACCCGCTCAGCTACAGCATCGACCCGGCCAGTGCGGAAGCCGTCCGCACCGAGCGCACCTGCATGATCATGCCGGTCCACCTGTTCCACCAACTCGCCGACCTGCGCGCCCTGCTGGACTTCGCCGACCGCCACCGCCTGACCGTGGTCGAGGACAGCGCCGAGGCGTTCGGCATGCGCTGGGACGGCGTCCACGCCGGACTGCACGGCACCGGCGGCGTACTGTCCTTCTTCCCCACCAAGACGCTCGGCGCGATCGGTGACGCCGGCGCCGTCCTCACCGACGACCCCGCCATCGCTGACGCCGTCGCCGCGATGCGCCACCACGGCCGCACCGGCCGCACCGTCGACGACTTCCCCACCATCAACCGGCCCACCGAACTCCTCGGCACCAACAGCAAGATGGACGACATCCAGGCCGCCGTCCTGCTCGCCAAGCTCACCCGCGCCGACCAGTGCATCGCTCGCCGCGCCGAGCTCGCCGCCCGCTACACCGAGCGCCTGTCCGGCACCCCCGGCCTGACCCTGCCCACCGTCGTCCCGCGGGAAGCCGCCACCAACCCCGTCTGGTACGTCTACCTGATCGAGTCCGACCACCGCGACGAGCTCGCCGCCCACCTCGCCCGGCACGGAGTCCAGACCGAGACCTACTACCCGACGCCGCTGCACCTCCAGCCCTGCTTCGCCCAACTCGGCCACCGGCGAGGCGAGTTCCCGCAGGCCGAGGCCGCCTGCGAACGCGCCCTCGCGCTGCCGCTCTACCCCGACCTCGCAGACCACGACCTGGACCTGGTCAGCGACCTGGTCCGCGGCTTCCAGCACGGAAAGCACGGGACTCACCGATGACCACCACCGCACCCCTGCCGATCCCGTTCTTCCCGCCCGACCTCTTCGAGGACGACCGCGACCTGCTGCTGGACGTCGTCCACGAGGTCGCCACCGACCCCGCCCAACGCTTCATCCTCGGCGAACGAACCGCCCGCCTCGAGGAGTTGCTGCGTGCCGACCTCGGCGTCGCCGACGTCATCGCCTGCGGCAGCGGCACCACCGCACTCACCCTCATCCTGCGCGCCATGGGCATCACCGCCGGAGACGAGGTGATCGTCCCCGCGTTCGGCTGCGCCCCACTCGCCAACACCGTCCTCGGCGTCGGCGCCACCCCCGTGTTCGCCGACATCGACCCGCACACCCTGGTCATCGACCCGGACGCCGCCGAGGCCCTGATCACCGCCCGCACCAAGGCGTTGACGCCCGCCCACATGTTCTCCGTGATGGCCGACATGCCGCGCCTGCGCGCCCTCGCCACCCGCTACGGCCTCCGCCTGATCGAGGACTCCGCCGTCGCCCAGGGCGCCGTCCTGGACGGCCGACCCGCCGGCACCTGGGGCGACGCCGGCCTGTTCTCGTTCGTCCAGGTGAAGTCCTTCGGCGGCCCCGGCGAAGGCGGCGTCGTGGTCACCGACGACCCCGAACTCGCCCGCGCCGTAAGGATGCTGCGCAACCACGGCCAGGACGGCGTGCACCGCTTCCGGCACCACCTGATCGGCATGAACAGCCGGTTCGACGAAATCCTTGCCGCGTTCCAGCTGCGCCGCCACCCCGGCCTGGCCCGCCGCCTGGCCCGCCGCGCCGAGATCGCCGCCCACTACACCGAACGGTTCACCCCGCTCGCCGACCACGGCATCACGCCGCCACCGCCCGGCACCAACGGCCGCTGCTACTACGTCTATTCACTGCTCGCCGAGCACCGCGACCAGCTCAGGAAGCACCTCGCCATCCACGGCATCGACAGCCACGTCTACTACCCGAGCCCGCTGCCCCACCAGCCCGCGTTCGCCTCCGCCGTCCCCGACGGCGGCCACTGGCCGAACGCCGAACGCGCTGCCCGCCAGTGCCTCTCCATCCCGGTCTACCCCCACCTGACGGACACCCAGGTCGAGCGGATCGCCGCCGCAGTGCTCTCCTTCGCCGACGCGCCCGCCCCCGTCGGCTGACCCGCCACGCATCGCCGGGGCCCACCCAGCAGCTGTGGTGGGCCCCGGCCGTCACGCGTCTCAACTCACGGCAACCACCTGTCCCTGCCCACGGGTTGCCGCGGCCGCCAACTCCGTCAGCACCAAACGGTCCGGCTTCCCGGACGCGCCCAGTGGCAGCCGCTCCAGCAGCACCAGCCGCTCCGGCCACTTGTACTTCTCCAGCCCGCACAACTGGCCCAGATAGTCAGTCAGTTCAACGAGCGCCAACCCGCCCGCCGGCTCGCGCGGCACCGCGCAGACACACATCCGCTCGCCGAGATCCGGATCCGGCACCGGCACGCACACCGCCTCCACCAGCCCGGGGTGGCCCTCCAGCAGACGCTCCACCTCCGACAGGCCGATCGACACCCCGCCCCGGTTCACCATCTGCTTGATCCGCGCCACCACCCGCAGCGACCCGTCCGCCTCCAGCACCCCCCGATCGCCGGACCGCACCCACCCGCCGTCCACCCGCAGCCGGGCGTCCAACTCCGGTTCCCCGACGTGACACAGCGGACTCATCGGCCCCCGCGCCTGCACCTCACCCGCCATCCCCACCGGCACCGGAAGCCCGTCCGGCCCGCACACCCGGAACTCCGCCACCGCCGGATCCGGATGCCCCACCCGCAGCACATCGACGTCCGAACTCGTCCACCGCGCATGACAGTTCACCCCGTCACTGGCCCCGTACACATTCACCACCGGGCACCCGAACCGCCGCAACGCCGCCCCCAGCACGGCGGACGACAGCATCGCCGAACTCGACACCACCGCCTGCAAGGACGACAAGTCCTCACCCGCCACCGGAAGTTGATCCGCGAGACGGCGCAGCATCGTCGGCACCGCCGCCAGATGCGTCGGCCGCCAACGCCCCACCGCCGCCAGCGCATCCGCCGGATCGAACCGCTCCCGCAACACCACCGTCGCCCCGCACCGCACCAACGACACCACCGTCAACGAGCCGTACGCCGTCGCCGGATGCACCAACAGCAACACCCGCGGCGGCGCCCCGTCCACCGTCTCCAACACCCGCTCCACGTACCGCCCGCGGCCCCCCGCCAGCGCATTGTGCGAATACGCGATCAACTTCGGCGCGCCCTCCGACCCCGACGACACCAGAATCCGCGCCGGCGCCTCCGCATCCACCACCGCGGGCTCCCACCCCACCCGCTCCGGCCACGGCTCCGCCCCCAACACCACCACCTCGTGCAGCCAAGGCAGTTCGGGCCGCAACCCGTCCACCAGCGCCTTCCACTCCGGCACCGTCACCACCGCATCCGCCCGCGACGCCCCCAACAACGCCAGCAGATCCCGCCGCCCATGCCCCGGCACACACGGCAACACCACCGCCCCCAGCGCCGCCACCGCCAGATCCACCGCCACCGCCCGCCAATCCGCCGGCACCTTCGTCGCCACCACCGACCCCGGCCCCACCCCCCGCGCCGCCAGCCCCGCCGCCAACCCCCGCACCCGCCCCGCCAGTTCCGCGAACGTCACCTCACCCCCGTCATCCACCACAGCCACCCGCCCCCCATCAACCCCCACCCGCCCCACAAACAACTCGTACAACCCCCGCCCCGGACACCACCCCCGAGCCACCCACTCCTCCCGCAACCCCCGCCCCACTTGATCCGGAAACTCCACCCCAGCCACCGAGACCCACATACCGCCCACAACCACCACTCCCATCACTGATCGATCCCACACCGAAACCCCCACCAACACCCCTCGCTCAACACGCCAACTCCCCGCCCACCCCACGCCATTGCCGCCCGCCTCCGCCCGCACCGCCGACACCCCTTGCCCCGACACGCCGCCGACGGCGGGGCCGACACGGGCGCCCCAGGCGCAACGCCGCAGTGCCGCCCGGCCGAACCCACCGGGCCGCGTAGCGTCCGGGCCGCCACCAACGCACCTGCGGTAGGGGCGGTCGGTATTTGTCGCTGCCGAAACGCCAGGTGCCACCGGCTCTGATTCGCTCTACAGCCGCAGTCGCGTCTGCCCGACGCCGATGCGTTCGCGGGGTTACGCCGCCCGGCAACACTGCCTGGCGTGCAGGCGGGGCGAGTTGGTCGTCGCTGAGTTGCGCGGCGTTCAGCGTCACCGGCCTTCCAGGGCCGGGCCGTCGGTGACCTGCCGCGCCGCCCGCCGGCACCCCGCGGCGGTTCCGCCAGTGCGCGTGTTCCTGGCGCGGCGGGGTGAGCCGGCAGATGTGGACCCGTCCCATCGAGACAACGGCGTTCACCTGCCAGGCCTGCCGCAGCGCCGTAACGCCGCCCGGCCACGTTCGTCGAGACACCTTGCCGTCCGCAGGCCGAGGGCGGCGCACCACCGAGCGCCCCCGCCTGCCGTCGACCGCCTGAGGCCGGGCAGTTGGTCGGCAGCGCATGAATGGTCGATCGCCAGATCCGCATGACCGGACGCCGCTTCGCCGGCCTGCATCGTCTGAGTGGGCAGCGCCGACTTCCGGAGCCTGGCCGGCTCCACAGCCCCAGCCGTGTCTGCCCGCCGCCGATGCGTTCACGGCGTCGCACCGCCCGGCGGCGGTGCCTGGCGTGCAGGCGTGGCGTGTCTGTCGTAGCCGAGAGGTGCGCCGTTCGGTGTCAATGTCTCTACAAGGCGCGGTCGTTGACGGTCTCCCAGCTCGCATACCGGCGCCCGGTGGCTGCCCTGCCGGTCCAGGAGCGGGGCGAGCCGGCAGCTGCGGACCCGTCCCACTGGGGCCACTGCGTTCACCTGCTGGGGCAGCTGCGGTGCCGCAAGGACACCCAACCGCATCCGCCGCAACGCAGCGCCATCCATTCGCTCCGCCATGCAGAGGGCGGCACCTCGGCGAGCGCCCCAACATGCCGTCGGCCGCCTGGACCGGGGTGGTTGTTCGGCAGCGCGCGTGTGGTCGATCGCCAGATCCGCGTGACCGGGCCCCATTCCGCGGGTCCGCGTCGCCTGCGGGGGCGCTACCGGTCACTGGAGCCTGGGCAGCACCGAAGCCCCGGCCGCGCCTGCCTGTCACCGACGCCTTCGCGCTGCCGTGCCGCCGGTCTCCGGGGTCGGATGCGCAAGTACGGTGCTTCGGTCGCGGCCAGTGCCTGCGGCGTGACGAGTCGCGCCGCCCGCAGATCTCCTGCGGAGTCCCGGCGGGGGTGGGCATGAGTGGCGTGGCGGGAGTTCTACCGAGACAGCGACCCCCACCCGCCAAGCCCGCCGCACCGCCGCAACGCCACCCGACCGCACCTGCCGGGACGCCGCTTCGCCCCTCCGCCGCAGCAGGCAGAGCGCGGCACCTTCGAGCGCACCCCCACCTGACATCGGCCGCCCGGCGCAGGGTCGTTGCTGGGCAGCGGGAGTCTGGTCGGCTGCCAGGTGTACGTGACCAGCGCCTGCACCAGCGGACCAACCCAGCCGAGTGGGCGTCGCCGACCCCGGGGGCATGCGCAGCTCCGCAGGCCCACTTGCCGCCGCGTGTCACGGCGTCGCGCCGCCCGGCGGCGGCGCCGCGCGTACACACGCCGCGCTTCGATCGTGGCCGAAGCGTGTGGCCTGAACCGCCACCACCCGGGCAGAACAAGGACGTTGGCGACGCGACACGCTGTCCACAGCCACCCCGCAGAGTCCCGGCCGGCCCGACACAGCGACCCCCACCCACCAAGCCCGCCGCACTGCCGCAATGCCACCCGACCGCACCTGCCGGGACGCCGTTTCGCCCCTCCGCCGCAGCAGGCAGAGCGCGGCACCTTCGAGCGCACCCCCACCTGGCATCGGCCGCCCGGCGCAGGGTCGTTGCTGGGCAGCGGGAGTGTGGTCGGCTGCCAGGTGTGCGTGACCAGTGCCTGCACCAGCGGACCATTCCAGCCGAGTGGGCGTCGCCGACCCCGGGGGCGTGCGCAGCTCCGCGGGCCCACTTGCCGCCGCGTGTCACGGCGCCGCGCGTACACACGCCGCGCTTCGATCGCGGCCGAAGCGTGTGGCCTGAACCGCCACCACCCGGGCAGGACAAGGACGTTGGCGACGCGACACGCTGTCCACAGCCGCCCCGCAGAGTCCCGGCCGGACCGAAACAACGGCCTTCACCCGCCGAGCCTGTCGAGCCCGCCGCACCGCCGCAACGCCACCCGACCGCGCCCGTCGAAGCCCCACGCCGCCCCTCCACCCCAACACCCGGAGCGTGGCACCTCCGCGAACCTTCCCACCCGCCGTCGGCCACCCGGAGCAGGGCCGTTGCTCGACAGCGCGCGGATGGCCGACCGCCGGGCGAACGCGTCCAGGGCCCGCAGCGTCGAACCGCGCCGCCACCGCCAACCGTCGAACCGCGAACAACTCCCCGGCCGCGCCGCCCTCTGCCCGCCACCAACCCGCTTCCGGCGCCGCACCACCCCGCCCCCGCCCCGGGCGTCAGCGCACGACACACCCGCCGTCGCCGAAGCCCACCACAGGCCGCACGGCCACCCCGCCGCGAACCGGCACTTGCCGAGCCGCCCGCGGGCCCGCACCTGGTGCGCCGTAGACCCGCAGGCGCAGCCGTGCCCGCCACACCACGACGAACGCCTCCGTGCCGGCCCACCCCAGCCGAGCCCACGCCGCTCCTCGCCGCCGACGCCGGGCCACCCGCCCGCCAACGCCGCCCCGCCGCGCACGCCCCCCGCCCGCCCGAACCACCAGACCCCAGCGCGCCACCCCGCCGCCCACCGCCGTCAGCCGTCCACCCACCCGTCGTCGCCGGCCACTCGTCACTGCGCCCAGGCCCGCACCCGCCCCCCTGCCCTCCGTCCGAAACGCCCTCGGACGGAGGGCAGCACCGACCCCACCGCCCGTACGCGCAGCGCCTGCGGCCCCGCCCGGCGAGGCCCCTGCGGCGTGACGCCCGCTGTCCTGAGCGTCCGCACAGCGGTCGCGGGCGCCGCTCGCGCCACCGCCACCCGCTCACGCCCGGAACTCCCAGGGCGCGCGCACGATGGCGCACCCCGAACTGTCCAGCGCCTCGGCGAACCGCGGATCCCCGGCCAGCGCCGCCAGATCCGTGCACACCCCGCTCCCGCTCCCGCTCCCGCTCCCGCTCCCGCTCCCGCTCCCGCTCCCGCTCCCGCTCCCGCTCCCGCTCCCGCTCCCGCTCCCGCTCCCGACCTCAACCCCACACCGACCGGGCGCACTTACCGCGCCACACAACAGCCGCGCCGCCGACAACAGCGACGACTCCACCCGCTGCGCCCGCCCCGTCCGCGCCTGCGCCGCCAGCCCGGCGACGGCCGCCGTCGCGCAGACCAGTCCGCCCAGCACGTCGCAGACCGTCAGTAGCGTCGGTTGCGGCGGCAACCCGGGCGGGACCAGGAGCGCGGCGAGACCGGAGTGCGCCTGCACGGGGAAGTCGGTGTTCAACCCGGGCGCGCCCCCGGACGCCTGTGCGTAGACCAGGCCAGGCCGGACCGCGTCCAAGGTCCCGGCGTCCAGGCCCAGGCAGACCACCTTCGACGGTGCGAGACTGTGCAGCAGCACATCCGCACCCCGCACCAACTCCCTTACAGCAGACCGTCCTTCCGCCGACCGAAGGTCCGCCTCCCGCACCTCCTTGCCACGGTTGAGCGCAGCGAACCGCGCCGACACCGGCTCCCCGTCGATCCCGGTCATCGGCGGCACGCCCCGCAACGGGTCCCCGCCGGGCGGCTCGACCCGCACCACCCGCGCACCCAGCAGGCTCAACACCCGTCCAGCCATGGGGCCTTGTACGCGCCGCGCCACCTCGACGACCGTCACGCCGTCCAGCGGGCCGCGCCCACCCGCCGGAGCAACGCACCGCGAGGCCCCTGCCGACCCCTCCCACAACTGCCACGGCACCCCACCTGCCGCCATCGGCCGCGCCTCCACCGGCGTCGCGGTGACGTCACACCGCTCCGCCGACGCGACCACCTCCGGGAACGTCAACCGACCAGCCGCAACGAAGAGTTCGTCCGGCAACGGGCACGTCGCCGTCCCGTACCGCGCCTGGAACGGGAGCCACGAACGGCCCACCACCCGCCGCTCGACGCCGAGTTCGGTCCAGAACCGCAACCAGCTGTCGGCGGCCAGGGCTTCCAGCTCGAACCGGACACCGTCCGACGATCGGAACGGCGGACCACCCGCCCCCGCCGGCTCCGGGCACGGCTCCGCCGTCGCCGCCGCCAGGTACTGCGACACGCCGAGCAGCGCGGCCTGCGCCACCGAGACCTCCACCTCCCGGTGCGGCACGCCCAACTCCCGTGCCCGCAAGGCCGCGAGAGTGCCACCGGCGGCCAGCACCCCGGCCGCAACCGACGCGAAGTCCACCCCCAGCAGGCGCGGGCCACCGTACCTGCGCCCGTGGACGTGCATCACCCCGCACGCCGCCTGCACGTCCGCCTCGCTTCGCAACGGGAGCGCCACCGGCCCCGCCCACGTCAACCGGCAGGTCAAGGCCCCGCCGACCTCCAGCGCCCCGCCCGCCGCCGTCACCTTCGCCCCGGCCGCCCGTAGCAGGTCGGCTGCTACCCGAGAAGCGACCGACGGCAATGCGTCCTGCGCCTCTCTGACCAACGCCCCTTCATCGCACAGCACTTGCTTGACAGCCATCCGAACCTCCCAGACACGTCACGGGCCAGCCGCACCACCCCGCCCCGCCTCACCGAGAGGCCGCCACGTCACACCCGGCCGAACCGCTCGCCCACCCCGACCGGTGAGCGAGAACAGACACCTCCACCACCGTCACGGCTTGCGGCCGTGCACCGCGTACACCACGTTCGAGCAGGCCCGGAACGCCGGATCGGCGAACAAGGCCCGTAGCTCGGCGAGTTCGTCGTCCGTGAGGCCCTCACGCAGCAGGGCCTCACGAAGATGCCAGGTGTTGTGCACCTGCATCTCCAACTGCGGCGTGCCGGGCGCGAGCGTGTCGAGGTACGGCGACGCCTCCACCCCGACGAACCCGGCGCGCACCATGGCGGCGGCGCACTTCCGCCCCCAGCCCTGATCCGAACCGCGCGCGCGGAAGGCCCGCAACTTAGCCTGCTGGTAACGCTCGTAGAGATCACGGGCCCGCTCGCCCGGGACGGTCAGCACGGGCGCGTACTCGGCATCGAACTCCAACAGGTGCAGCACACCGCCCGGCCGTAACGCCGCGAACAGGCGCGCCAACACGGCCTCCCGCTCCGGCAGATGGGACAACACCAGCCGCACATGCACCAGATCGAACGACGCTTCCGGCAACGCGTCCCGCACCACATCGTGTCGCCGCACCGCCAACGCACGCCGGTCGGCCATCGGCAGCGGCGCCACATCCGTGGCCAACACCGCGCCCTCGGGCCCGACTTGGTCCGCGAGCCAGACCGCGATACTCCCCGCCCCGGCCCCTACATCCAGACAACTCATCCCGGGCCGCACCCCGACCCGGCTCAGCGCCCCGATGCTGATTCGGTCCAACCACCCCGCCAGACACCGATGTTGACCACCGGCATGCGCACTGGCGTTGTCGAACAGATACGAACTCCCACCACTCCCGAACGCCAACTCCCGCACCACCCCACCCATCAGGCCACCTCGGCCGTCTCAGCCGCCCCACCGGCCCGCCCACCCGGAGCATCCGCCTCAGCATCCGACCGCACCGCACCCGGCTCCACACCACCCGGAGCATCGGCCTCAGCATCCGACCGCACCACACCCGGCTCCACACCATCCGGTTCAGTCGCACGAGGCGCCGGCACCGCCACCGCCACCGCATCCTTGGGCGCCGCGACATCCGACCGCACCGCGTCCGTCCCCGCGACCTCCGCTTCCACACCATCCGGCTCAGCAACGCGAGGCGCCGGCACCGAAACCGCCACCGCCCCGCACGCCCCTACCCCGGACACCCTGGACGCCCCCACCACCCCGGACCGCTCCGCCGCGAAGGCAAGCACCCGCTCGGCCGCCAACTTGCCCGAACGGACGGCACCTTCACTGCTCGGCCGGAGCATCACCCAGTCACCGGCGTACTCCACCGCCCGGGCCGGCCGGGCCAGGAACGCGGCCCGTTCCCGCACCGCCGCCGGCGAACCCTGCGGCAGGCCCAGCCGGAAACGGTGCACCAGCGTGCGGACGGTGGCGTCCCGCAGGCCCGGCAGGAAGCGTTCGGCCTCCGTGCAAACCGTCTCCACCACCCGCTCGTCGGGCTCGTCCATCAACTCGGGGGAGATCCACGGCGACGCGAAGACACTCGCCAGCCCCTGCCCCTCGGGGGCCCGGCCCTCCGCCTTCAGATGGTCCAGGATCACGCCGGTACACACCCGGCTCTCACTCTCCGGCACCGACATCGCATAACTGGGGGAGCGGGTCGGACTCGGCAGCGGACGGTCCAGCAGGCACGCCACCTTGAGCATCGGCGTGAACGTACTCGCCGCGAGGTACGGCCGCGCGTCCTCCGCCGCTGTGCCGTGCAACTCCAGGGCCAACGGCGCAGGCACCGCCAGCACCACCTGCCGGGCCACCACCTCCGCACCGTCGGCGAACTCCAGCCGCACGCCGGCCCCACCGGGCTGCTCCTGGACTGCCGTGACCCGCGAGCCCAGCTCCACCCGGAGGCGCTCCGCAAGCCGTCGGGCCAGGGTGTCCATGCCGTCCCGGTACGTCATCCAGCGGGCACCGGCCCCACCGACCGACATCAGCGTCGCCACCATCGGTGCCACCGCGGAACTCTCCGGCCGCCAGCCGAAACAGTGACTGGACAGCGGTTGCAGCATCGCCGCCAGCAACTCCTCCCGCCCGGCCGAACCGGCACAGAACTCGCTGAGCGTCAGATCCCGGCTGGGCGCGGTCTCCGGCCGATCCGGGTCGAAACCGCGCCAGGACGTGGCCAGCTCCATCGCGAACCGCACCCACGCCGCCCGGCCCCGCCAGGACAGTCCCGCACCCGTCAACAGGCCCTTCGGGCGGCCCAGATGAGCATGCGCCCGACCGCCCCGCCACAGCGCGAAGCCCGGCTCGATCACCGGCACCTCCGACTCCGGGATGCCGACCGCGCGAATCAACTCCCAGGTCGCCTCGTACCCGGCCCCTGCGATGGTCTCCGCACCCTCGTCCAGCAACCACCCGTCCACCCTGGTGGACGCCATCCGCCCACCCACCCGCTCCGCACCCTCGAAGACCCGCACCTCACGCCCGGCGGCCGCCAGGTGGTGAGCGGCAGACAGCCCCGCAATCCCCGCACCGACCACCGCAACATCGAGCTCGTCCATGTCCAACTCCTCCGTCCGTTCCCACATCCGCCAGCCGACCCGTTGCAACCCCGCCCGTGACCCAACCGGCCCTACCGCCGGACTCGAGGGCCGTTTAGTCCCTGCGTAGACAATCTCCGACGCGTGATCGCTGCTGACCGAAAATGATCAGCACCCCCGGGCGAGTTGGTCTACGCGTAGACAATCCCCGACGTGCGTACGACCGCTGATCGAAAATGACCAGCGCCCCCGCGGCGAGTTGATCTATGCGTAGACAATCTCCAGCGCGTGACCACCCCGCCGAGAACCACGGCCCCAGAGCTACCCGACCCGGCGCCCACTCACCGGCCGCTGGCCCACCTCCATCGGCCACCCCCGCCGGCCCAGGCTCACCGCCCACTCGCCACCAACTCACGTCCACCGCCCAGTCCCGATCGGTGAGCTCCCCGCCAGCACCTGCTCACGCAACTCGTGCCGCCGCACCTTCCCGGTGGCCGTGCGCGGCACCGCGTCCCAGGGGACGATCAACGGCTCGGCCAGTGGCGGCAGATCACGCACCGCGTCCTGCCAACGCTGCGGGTCGAGTTCGCCGGCCGCGGTGACCAGCACCGGCTGCGGGTGTCCGTCCGCCACCGACAGAAGCACGGCCTCCTCGACGTCCGGCAGGCGCTCGTGCAGCACGTCCTCGATCTCGACGCAGCTCAGCCCGGGAACCATGTCCACTTCCCGGTCCAGCACGAAGACCCGACCGTCGCGGGTGTGCACCCCGAGGTCGCCGGTGTTGAACCACGGGCCGTCGACCTTCTGCGCCCACCGTTCCGGCTCGCCGAGGTAGCCGAGGCACAGCGCCCCGGTGCGGGCGTACAGCATGCCCGTCTCGCCACGCCGCACCGCCCGCCCGGGCTGCTCGGGATCGGCCACCTTCACCCGCACCCACCCGGGCACCGGACGTCCCAGGTCGCGCGTGGTCGGATGCCGCCCAGTGGGTGCGGAAAGCGTTTTCCGAGTCAGGAACCGAAAGCTCAACGGACCGGTCTCGCTCTGCCCCCACCCCTGCATCCACAACGGCCGCCTCCGCTGGCTCGCCCGCAGGAAGGCCCGCACCGTCGGCGGATGCATCGCGTCGAACGTCGAGATGAACAGCCGCACGTCCCGGAACGGATTCGCCGCCGCAGCCGCCCCGGCAGGCCCAAGAGACCCAGCAGCCCCCTCGGCACCCACCCCCGCACCCACCCCCGCACCCACCCTCTCCCCTCCGCCTGCCAGTTGCTGCCACCGCACATAGCTGGACGGCATCGCCTCCAGCACGGTCGGTGGGTGGCTGCGCAGCAGCGCGGCAGCGGTCGAAACGTCGGAGTCCGGCAGCAGTGCGACAGTTCGCGGCGCACGCCAGAACGCGCTGACGGTCCAGGTCAGAGCCCGCCCGTGGGCGAACGAGATGGCGCTGGCAACGGTGTCGTCGCCACGCACCGACAGCACCGGCCAGGGCCGCGCCTCGAACGCGGACAGCCGCCGGATCAGCGTCCGGGTGGAGTGCACCACCAGCTTGGGCACCCCGGTGGTGCCCGAGGTGTGAATGATCGCCAGCGGCTCGTCGTCCCCGCGCGTATGCACCGCCGGAACCGCCCCGCCGCGCAGGTCGTCCGGCGTCAACGTGCCTTCCGCCGGCCCGTCCAGGCACACCGTCCGGACGGCCAGCCGGTCCAGGTCGTGCCCGGCCGCCCGGGCGCCGACGAGGACGTCCCGCTGGGTGACCAGCACGTCCGGGCGCAGCCGGTGCAGCAGCGCGACCAGCCCGTCCGGCGCGACCCGGTCGGAGAGCAGTGCCGGTACTGCACCGAGCCGCGCCGCCGCGCACGCCAGCAGCACGTAGTCCCAGTGGTTGCGCTTCACGATCGCCACCGACGACCCCGGACGTGCACCCGCCGCCGCCAGCCACGCCGCCGTCTCCTGCACCAACCGGGCCAGCCCGGCGGTGTCCCAGCAGGTGCCGCGGTCCGGCGCCAGGTCCAGCGGGCGCCCCAACCGGACGTCCACCGAAGGACGTTGCGACGCCAGTGTGTCGAAGAACGGGCCCAGGTCCAGCGGCAGCCGCCGCACCACGGACGCGAGGCCGCCGCGCCGGTTCGTCCGGCCCGGCGCCGTCACAGCCCGCCGCCGAACGCCGCCACTGCCAGGTCCACGCCCACCAGCAGCGCACAGCACAGCCGGTGCAGGTGGATGCCCAGCCGACGCGCCAGCAGAATGTCGCCCTGGACGAACCCGAGCACCCACTGCCGGGTCCGCAACGCCATCACGGGAGCCATCACCAGCGGGAACCACCACGGCGCGATCCCGGCGACCGCCGAACCCACCAGCAGCGCCGCCTCCAGCGCCGAACACCCGGCCACGAACGCGGCGTTGCCGCGCGGCGAGGCCAGTACCGCGACGGTCTTGCGGCCCACCGCCCGGTCGCCCGGAATGTCATTGGTGTTGGAGTACACGCCGAACAGCAGCGGCCCCAGGCCGAACACCAGCGCCTGCACCGCGACGAAGCCGTCGAACCGGCCGGTCAGCAGCCCGTACAGGGGCAGCACGAAGAGCCAGCCGAGTGCGGCGAGGAAGAACTCCTGGAAGCCGTTGTAGCTGATCCGCAGCCACCACGAGTACTGGAAGCCGCACACCGCCAGCGCGACCACCCCGGCCATCGCCCACGCCGGCCGGGCCGGTGCCAGCGCGACCGCGGCAAGCCAGCACACCACGCACGCCGCGACCGTCGCCCAGCCGAACCGGATCGCCTGCGGCTCGGTCAACGTGCCTGCCACCAAAGGCTTTCGGGCCAGTCGACGGGCCGGCGCGTCCGGCCCGTAGTTCACCGCGTCGCTGCCGTCCCGGTACCCGGTCACGTCGTCGAAGGTGCACATCGCCGCACTCATCGCGACCTCGCCGCCGAGGAACAGCACCAGCACCGCCAGCGCACCGCCGACACTCGCCCCCGAGCCCGACCCGGTCGCTACCACCATCGCGGCCACCAGCGGGACGCTCAAGTAGTAGTCGTAGATGTCGAGTTTGGCCAGCCTGGCGTACGCCCGCCAGGAGGCCGGGGTCGCCTCGCGGGTGGCGACCGTCGCCTCCAATGCGGCTTGCTCTGGGGCGACGGACACAGCGACGTGCTCCACGGGACGCAGTCCTCTCAATGGCGGCCGCAACCCGGGTACGCCACTGCGCCGGGGGGCCTCAGGCAAGGAGCCGACCGCGCTGATGGTGCGCCAATTCGCCACGACGGGCGAGAAGTCGGCGATCACTATGATGACACAGAGCCACCGGTTGGATGCATTTCTGTGATAACCATAAAAGCGGGCGGACGCCCATTTCTTCGTCCGCCCACCCGAATTCCCGAACCGTCGGTCAGGCGGAGAAGCTCCCCGCGCCACCCGGCACGTGCGTCCCGTACCCGGGCTGCACCGTCACCGACGGGCCGAGGCAGAGCGGGTTGCCGTACACCCGCACGGGAGCGTCCGTCTGGTTGCTCAACACGTGTGCAGCAGTGGGAAGTTGCTGGCAGCCGGACGGGTTGCTGTAAACATCCAGCGGCTGCAGCTCGGTGGAGAACACCACGACCTGGCCGTTTGCCGACCGCGTCGCCGCAGGCGCGGGAGCCGCCAGGCCGAGCACCGATGCCGCAGCCACCAGGGAAACCAGAATTGCTCGCACAATCATCCTTAAGCACATTCAAAGCCCATGTCTGTCACGGGCTCACTCATCGCTATCGCGCACGCACTCCCGAATTCCAACGGCAAACTCCGTATTCACCCGCCTGGCCGGTCCTCAACGCCGTCCGGCCGCCCCGCCCGCACCCCCCGTGCGCTCCCAACGCATGACATCCGCGGCCGCCCGCCCGGCGCCACCACCCCCGCCGCCGGCTTCCCGCTTCCCGCCCGGCCCGTCACCCGATCGAACTACCATCCATCCATGACGACCCAGCCGTCCGCCCGCCCCACCCTCTTCGGCCCCAACACGCACTGCCACTGGTGCGGAACGCCGTACCCGGCCGGCACCATGACCTGGCCGCGCAGTTGCCCCGGCTGCCACGAGATCAGCTACCGCAACCCGCTCCCGGTCACCGTCAGCCTTCTCCCGGTCCACCACCCCGACGGCGACACCCGGCTCACCGTCATCCGTCGCACCATCGAACCCGGCAACGGCCAACTCGCCCTCCCCGGCGGCTACGTCGACTACGGCGAGAGCTGGGAGCAGGCCGCAGCCCGCGAACTGCGCGAGGAGACCGGCATCCTGGCGGACCCCGCCGACGCCCGCCTGGTCTCCACCGACTCCGACACCCGCGGCGGCTTCCTCTGCCTGTTTGCCCTGTTCCCCGCCCGCAACCTCGCCGACCTCCCCCCGTCCGTCCCCACCGACGAGACCGAGGGCTGGCAACTCGCGACCGCCGACACCCCGTTGGCCTTCCCCTTCCACACCCGCGTCGCCCACTCCTGGTTCAGCGGCGAGTTCACCCGCCACTGACGTCGCGGCGACGGGGGAGCGGGCTGAGCGAGTGCCGGAAAGCGCTTACCGTGCACCGACCCCGGGATCGCCCAAACCAACGGGTAAGCGCTTTCCGGCTGCCTAGCCCGGACTGCCGCCACCCACTCGGTAAGCGCTTTCCCCCGCCCCACCCCGCCCCGCCACCCCGCCGGCACCACCCGCCCCGCCCCACCCCACCCCGCCCCGCCGCCGGCACCACCCACCCCCGCTGCGCCCCTACCTCCCCAGCACCGCCATCGCCGCGTTGTGCCCCGGAATCCCGCTGACCCCACCACCCCGCACCGCCCCGGCCCCGCACAACAGGACCCGCGCTTCGGCAGTCTCCACACCCCACCGGCCGGACTCCACCACCGGAACCCCAACACCGCCGCTCCCGACGCCGCCCTCCTCCCGGAACGGGAACGCCAGGTCCCGGTGGAAGATGTTGCCGCCCGGCAGCCGAAGATCGGCCTCCAGGTCCAACGGGCTGCGCACCTCCATACAAGGCCGACCGTCACCATCAGCCGCCAGGCACTCCGCGAGCGGCTCCGCCAGCACCCCGTCGAGCGCGGCCAGGACACCCGCCAGCGCGGCCTGCCGCACACCCTCCGGATCCCCGGACCCGGCGAACAGCCGTGCCGGCAACTGCAGACCGAACAAGGTGAGCGTGTGCCAACCGGCCGGCACCTCGGGGCCCAGGATCGAGCGATCCGCCAGCGAGTGGCAGTAGATCTCGGACGGCGCGGGGGAGGGGAGCCGACCCGCCGCAGCCGCCCGGTAAGCGCTCTCCAACTCCCGGTACGACTCCGCGATATGGAACGTGCCCCCGAACGCGTCCCGCACATCCACCGCCCCGTCCCACAGCCGGGGAAGCCGACGAAGCAACATGTTGACTTTCAACTGCGCCCCCTCCGGCGCATCCTCACCACCCACCCCCTCATCACCACCCACCCCCTCATCACCAACCGTCCCAGCAGCCGCCGTTCCCGCCCCGCCGCCCGCACCCAGCAGCCGCGCCAACTCCACCGGCGCCGCGTTGCACAGCACCCACCGCGCCCCGACCCGCCGCTCCACCCCGTCCGCGTCCAGGTACCCGACCTCGGCCGGCCGCCCTCGCCCGCCCGGATCCACCGCGACGACCTCGCACCCCGTCAGGAACTCGGCCCCACCCGCCCTGGCCGCCTCCGCCAGCGCACCGGTCACCGCGCCCATGCCGCCCACCGGCACGTCCCAGTCACCTGTCCCGCCGCCGATCACGTGGTAGAGGAAGCACCGGTTCTGCCGCAGCGACGGATCGTGCGCATGCGTGAACGTCCCGATCAGGCCGTCCGTCAGCACGACACCCCGCACCACGTCGTCCGCGAATCGCCGCTCCAGCGCCTCACCCAACGGCCGCTCGAACAACTCCGCCCAGGCCACCGGATCGTCCACCAGCGCCCGCAGCTCCGCCCGCGACGGCAGCGGCTCCGTCAACGACGGGAACACCCGCCGCGCCACCCGCCCGGTCATCCCGTAGAACTCCCGCCAGGCCGCGAACTCGGCGTCCCCACCGGTCAGTTCACGGAACGATTCGGTCGTCCGCCGCTCGTCCGAGGCATCCACCAGCAGCCCGCCGGCCCGCCCGTCCCGCTCCCACGGTGTGTACGAGGAGATCCGCCGACGCCGCAGCTCCACCCGCACGCCCAGGTCCGCGAGGATCCGTCGCGGCAGCAGGCTCACCAGATACGAGTAGCGCGACAGCCGCGCGTCCACCCCGGGGAACGCCCGCTCCGAGACCGCCGCCCCGCCCACGTGCCCGAGCCGCTCCAGCACCAGCACCCGCAACCCGGCACGTCCCAAATACCCGGCCGCCACCAGCCCGTTGTGCCCGCCACCCACGATCACCACGTCATAAGCCGCTGTCATCCCGCCGTCCTACCACCCCCCACCACCGCCCACCACCCCCCGCGCACCCGCTGACCTCCGCGAAGCCGCACCCCACGCCGCCCACCACCCCCCGCCCACACACCACGCACCACCCACAACATGACCACTCCAACCCCCTTCCCGGGCCGCCCCAACCCCCACACTGTCCACCACCAGGACGAACCCTGGACCCCCGGACGATCACGTGGCATGGTCAGCACCGTCAGCACCCACGGACGGCCTGCCACAAGCCCATCCGTCCCCACCACGGCCTGGAGACCACCACGTGAGCACCCCTCCGACCCCCCAGGACCAGCAGCACCCGCACCCCGAGCCGCTCTGGCGCCCGGACCCCGCCCGCGCCGCCGCCAGCCGCCTGGTCGCCTTCCAGCGCTGGGCCGCCGACCACCACGGAGCCCCGGCCGCCCCGCTCGCGCCGGTCACCACCGACACCGAGGCCGCCACCCGCTACGCGGACCTCCACCGCTGGTCCACCGAGGACCTCCCGCGCTTCTGGACCGCCGTCACCGAGTACTTCGACGTGCGCTTCCACACCCCGCCCACCGCAGTCCTCGCCGAGCCGGCCACCATGCCGGGCGCGAGCTGGTTCCCGGGCGCCACCCTCAACTACGCCGAGCACGCCCTGCGCGCCGCCGAGGACCCGGCCAACGCCGACCGCCCGGCGATCCTCCACCTCGACGAGCGCACGGCCGAGCCGGTCGCCACCAGCTGGTCCGAACTGCGCCGCCAGGTCGGCTCGTTGGCCGCCGCGCTGCGCGCCAACGGGGTCCGCCCGGGCGACCGGGTAAGCGCTTACCTGCCGAACATCCCGCAGGCCGCCGTCGCCCTCCTCGCCACCGCCGCCGTCGGCGCGACCTGGACCAGCTGCGCCCCCGACTTCGGCGCCCGCAGCGTCCTCGACCGCCTCCAGCAGATCGAGCCCACCGTCCTGTTCGCCGTCGACGGCTACCACTACGGCGGCAAGAACCACGACCGCACCGAGGTGGTCGCCGAACTCCGCCGCGAACTTCCCACCCTCCGCACGGTCATCCACGTCCCGCTGCTCGACACCCCCGCCCCCGAGGGCACCCTGCACTACGACGACCTGGTCGCCGACGCCACCGAGCCGGTCTTCGAGCCCGTCCCCTTCGACCACCCGCTCTGGGTGCTCTACTCCTCCGGTACCACCGGCCTCCCCAAGGCCATCGTGCAGAGCCAGGGCGGCATCCTCGTCGAGCACCTCAAGCAGGCGGCCCTCCACCTCGACCTCGGCCCGGACGACCGCTTCCTCTGGTACACCTCCACCGGCTGGATGATGTGGAACTTCCTCCTCGCCGGCCTGCTCACCGGAACCACGATCGTCACCTACGACGGCAGCCCGGGACACCCCGACACCGGCGCCCTCTGGTCGGTCGCCGCCCGCACCCGCGCCACCGTCCTCGGCACCTCCGCCGCCTACGTGATCGCCAGCCGCAAGGCCGAGCTGCACCCCGGCCGCGACCTCGACCTGTCCGCCGTCCGCTGCCTCGGCACCACCGGCTCCCCGCTCCCGCCCGACGGCTTCCAGTGGATCTACGACGAGGTCAAGCCGGACGTCTGGCTCGCCTCCGTCAGCGGCGGCACCGACGTCTGCTCCTGCTTCGTCGGCGGCGTCCCCACCCTCCCCGTGTACCTCGGCGAGATCCAGGCCCCCTGCCTCGGCGCCGCCGTCGAATCCTGGGACCCCAGCGGCCACCCGCTCACCGACGCGGTCGGCGAACTCGTCGTCACCAAGCCGCTCCCGTCCATGCCCACCGGCTTCTGGAACGACCCGGACGGCGTCCGCTACCACGACAGCTACTTCGACACCTACCCCGGCATCTGGCGCCATGGCGACTGGATCACCGCCACCAGCCGCGGCACCGTCGTCATTCACGGCCGATCCGACTCCACCCTCAACCGCCAGGGCGTCCGAATGGGCTCCGCCGACATCTACGAGGTCGTCGAACGCCTCCCCGAGATCGCCGAATCCCTGGTCATCGGCCTGGAGGAACCCGACGGCGGCTACTGGATGCCGCTGTTCGTGGTCCTCGCCCCCGGCGCCGTTCTGGACGACGACCTCACCGGCCGGATCCGCACCTCGCTGCGCACCGAACTCTCCCCGCGCCACGTCCCCGACGAGGTGATCACCGTCCAGGGCCTCCCGCACACCCTCACCGGCAAGCGCCTCGAAGTCCCCGTCAAGCGCCTGCTGTCCGGCACCCCCCTCACCAAGGCGGTCAACCCGGGCTCCGTCGACAACCTCGACCACCTGCGCTTCTTCGAGCAGCTCGCCACCACCCGCAAGCACTGACCGACCCCCGGCACGCCCCAGGGCCCCCAAAGGCCCCGAGGGGTCGCCGCCAACCCCCACGGTGGCAGCGACCCCTCGGGAGTCGAAGGTCCGGACGCCTACGCCCCGGACAACACCTGCCGCGCCGCCGCCCTGGCCTCCGCCGCGGACTCCGCCGCCCGCGCCGCCTCCGCGGCCTGCTGACACTGCGCCAACGTCGCCTGCGCCAACGCCGACCGCACGTACGGGATCGCCGCCGCCCCCATCGACAGACTGGTCACCCCGAGGCCCGTCAGCACGCACGCCAGCAACGGATCCGACGCCGCCTCCCCGCACACCCCGCAGCTCTTCCCGGCCGCCTTCGCCGCCCCCGCGGCCGACGCGATCAGATCCAGCAGCGCCGGCTGCCACGGATCCTGCAGCCGCGCCAGCGAACCCACCTGCCGGTCAGCCGCGAACGTGTACTGCGCCAGGTCGTTCGTCCCCAAGGACAGGAACTCCACCTCACGCAGCAGCGACCCGGCCCGCAGAGCGGCCGACGGAATCTCCACCATCGCCCCGTACTTGGCGTCCAGCCCCGCCTCCCGACACGCCTCCGCGAACGCCCGCGCATCCTCGCGGTCCGCCACCATCGGGGCCATCACCTCGAGCCGCGCCGACACCCCCTCGGCCGCCCGCGCCAACGCCCGCAACTGCGACCGCAACACCTCCGGGTGCTCCAACAGCGACCGCAGCCCCCGCACCCCGAGCGCCGGATTCGGCTCGTCCACCGGCGTCAGGAACTCCAGCGGCTTGTCCGCCCCCGCATCCAGCACCCGCACCACCACCCGGCCGTCCGGGAACGCTTCCAACACCTGCCGGTACGCCCGCACCTGCTTGTCCTCGGTCGGCGCCTTCGCCGAGTCGTCCAGGAACAGGAACTCCGTCCGGAACAGCCCGACGCCCTCCGCCCCGTGCTCCAACGCCGCCGGCAGATCCGCCGGACCACCCACGTTCGCCAGCAACGGCACCATGAACCCGTCCGACGTCCGCCCCGGCCCCGAGGAAGCCGCCAGCGCCGCCTCCTGCTCCGCCGCCGCTCGGCGCAACTCCTCCTGCCGCTCCGCAGACGGCTCCACCAGCACCTCACCGGTCGTCCCGTCGACCGCGACCACCGCCCCCTCCGCCACCTCCGTCGCCCGCGGCAGCGCCACCACCGCCGGCACCCCCATCGCCCGCGCCAGAATCGCGCTGTGCGAGGTCGGCCCACCCTCCTCGGTCACGAACCCCAGCACCAGCGACGGGTCCAGCAACGCCGTGTCCGCCGGCGCCAGGTCCCGCGCCAACAGGACATACGGCTCGTCGCTGTCCGGCACCCCCGGCATCGGCACTCCCAACAGCCGCGCCACGATCCGGTTCCGCACGTCGTCCAGGTCCGCGACCCGCCCCGCCAGATACTCGCCCGCCGCGGCCAACAGAGCCCGGTACGCCGCGAACGCGTCGTACACCCCCCGCTCCGCGCTGTTTCCCTCCGCGATCCGCCGATTCACGTCCGCCAGCAGCTCCGGGTCCTGCGCCATCAGCGCCTGCGCCTCCAGCACCGCCTGCGCCTCACCGCCGGCCAGATTCCCGCGCGCGATCAGATCCGCCGCCACCGCCTCCACCGCAGCCTGCGCCCGGGCCTGCTCACGCGGCGCCTCCGCAGCCGAGACCTGAGCCGACGGTGGCTCCAGCACCGCCGTCCCCATGTGACGCACCGGCCCAATGGCAACCCCGTGACTCACGCCCACACCGCGCAGCGTCCGCTCCATGGTCCGAACCCCTTCGCCCGTCGTCGCTGTCAGTTCCAGACGAACAGCTCGCCGCCGGCCGTGACCTCACCGGACTCCGCAACCCCACTCAGCTGCTCCGCCGACGCCTCCAGCGCCACGATCGGCGAGATCGGCGACTTCCCCGCGGCCTCCACCGCCGCCGGATTCCACTTGATCACCGGCTGCCCCCGCTTCACCCTGTCCCCTTTATGTACGAGCAGCTCGAACCCCTCCCCATTGAGCTGCACGGTGTCGATCCCCAGATGCGTCAGCACCCCACGCCCGTTCTCGTCCATCACCACAAACGCGTGCGGGTGCATCGACACCACCTGCCCATCCACCGGCGACACCGCCTCGATCGGCTCCCGCACCGGATCGATCGCCGTCCCGGGCCCGACCATCGCTCCCGCGAACACCGGGTCGGGCACATTGGCAAGGCCGACGGCACGCCCGGCGAGCGGCGAGGTGACAGTGGTCATGGTGGAGCCTCCCAGGTACGGAGTACATCGCGTGCGGCCGCAGGGCAACGGTCCGCTGATCGACTGGACCCAAATTACGTCAACTCGGACATTTCATGACGTAACCCTCACGAGTCGCCCGAGTGAAGATCGATCCCAACGTCCACCCCGCCGCGCACGAACCGACCTCCGCGCACCCTCTCCTCCGAACCCGTCACCCTCAAGTGGTCTAGTCCTCTTGGCGGACGCGCCGCACTCTACGGCATCCCGCTACACCCCTCTCGGCCCTGCCCGTACGGGTCGAACGCCGCCGTCCGAGTGATCCGTCCGGCCTCGATTAGGTGCTCGGCCGCCAACCCGCTATCGTTGCTCAGGTCGCCGCGCAACAGCGGTAAACAGAGCAAGTCGAGAACGTAAACCCTCGGTCAACACCGAGAAAACGATCTGATAAGCTCGAAACACGAAAGAACGAAGCGCCCGGAGGGCCTGCTGGAAGGCAGACCGAAGGAAGTGTCCGTTCCTTGAGAACTCAACAGCGTGCCAAAAGTCAAC
>NZ_JBIALQ010000012.1:0-225654 GCF_042873545.1 Kitasatospora sp. NPDC004615 | reverse complement strand
TGAACTCCTCAAGGTCCTCCCGGACCCCAACCATCTCCCCAGTCGTCACACACCCTCAACGACACAACCCGCCAACGGACACGCCACACCAAAACGGACCTGACCAAGCCCTACTAGGAGTCGTTGCCGCCGAGGAGGACGCGGTAGACGATCCTGGTGCCGTCGGTGCTCACCTCGGTGCAGAGGGCGCGACGGTCGAGCAACCAGCCGTTCGCCTCGCACCGTTGCCGGGGCCGGAGCCGGTCGGCGGCTGCCGCGGTCGGTACGTCGGGTGGGCCCGCCAGGTAGAGCGTGCGCCAGCAGGTGGCGGCGTGGCCGTTGCCGCAGCCCTTGCCGGTGTCGAGGACGGTGTAGCCGGGCGGCGGTTCCGGCATGGCCGTCCGGGACGGGATCCCCGCCTCGTGGAAGGCCACGAGCGCCAGCAGCGGGGTCGCGGCGAGGACGAGGCCCAACTGGCCGTAGAACGCGATGCCCGCCGCCCGGGACCAGCCGGCCGGACGCTCGGTGCGCCGGCCGGCGATCCGCCGGTCCAGCCACAGGCCGATCAGGACGGCCAGTTCGGCGAGCGGCGTGTAGAGCAGGTAGAGCTCGGCCTTGCTGCGCGGGTGCAGCAGGTCGAACGCCACCGCGAGCACCAGCGCCAGCCAGAGCGTCAACGCGGCGGCGACGGCTGCCCGGAGCGGCGTGGGACGGGCGCGCAGCAGCCAGTGGACGAGCGGCAGCAGTGCGAACAGCACCCCGACGACGGCCCACGTCACGATCCCCACGATCCGAAACCCTCCCAGCGGCGGACGACGGCAACCCGGGAAGTCGGACGCCCGGGAAGCGGCCGCCGGTTCCGGCACGACGGGCGCCGGCCGGACAGGGAGGCCGGCGGCTGTGGCCGCGCGACCGGCTTACGGCCTGCGCCCGCGTGGTCATGCGCGTCGAAGCTCCGGTTGAACAAGTCGCCTTGTTCTTCCGGAGCTTCGGGCCGTCACCGGGTGCCCGTGCGGTCGAGCGCCGCTCTCACGTGGTCACCGGATGCTGCGGGGTCTGCGGGGTCAGCCGGTGGTGCTCCAGCTGTGGGCGACGTCGATGACGAGTCGGTTGTCGAGTTGGAAGACCTCGAACGGCAGGCGTGCCCGGACGCCGAGGCCGAACTGGGTCTCGCCCTCCATGCTGCCGGCGAAGCGGGTGTCCACGAAGGTGCGGTGGCCGGTGAGGTCGACGCCCGGGAGCGGGTCGCCCGACCGGGCCGGGTAGACCTTCTGCCAGGTGGAGGGGTCGTAGGAGCTCGCGCCGACGACGATCTCCAGGACGGCGCCGCCGCTCACCGGGATCGGTGTGCCGGAGCCGGCCTGGTAGATGGTGTTGCCGTTCGTGTAGTGCACCCGGTAGGCGAGCGGGTTCTGCGGTGAGGTGCCCGGGACGTCGATCACCAGCCGGTCGAAGCACTCGTGGGTACCGGTGCGGACGTTCGTCAGCGCCTGCGGCTGGTACGGGACGGTCCGGTCCTGCCGGTCGAGGCTGCCCCACACGGCCTGGCAGTCGGTGGTGGCGGTGACGGCCGAGGCCGTCGGGACCGCGGTCGCCGCCACCCCCGCGGCGAGCATCACGGCAGCCAGCGCGGTGGTCCACCGTCGCATGTCGTTCCCCCTATCTGCGCCGGCCCCAGTGGCCGGCCCGCAATAATTCACGCGCTGGCGCGCGGAAAGGTATCGGGCATACGGGAACTGATCCGTTCCGCGCGGCCGGGCGGCCGGTCCACAAACCTGTAGGTCCACGAACACCGCCGGGTAGAAAACCTGACATGTCGACACTTCCCGAGGCCGCCACGCCACCAGGCCGCCGCCGCCGCGTCCTCGCCCTGGGAGCGGCCCTCGCCGCCGCATCCTGGAGCACCCCTCCCGCCGCACTCACCGTCAGGAACGGCAGCACCGTCACCCTGACCCGCACCACGCGGCTGCGCCGCCTCCTCGTCGAGCCCGGCGGCACCCTCGCCACCCCGGCCGGGCAGGTGCTGACGCTCACCGTCGACGGCGTGGAGACCGGCACGGAGCTGACCGTCACGGGCGGCGACCGGGCCGGGATCGCGCCCCGGCGAGTACCGCGGCGGCGTGGTGGTCAGCGGGTGCGAGCAGAACGCCGTGGCCTTCCAGGGCCTCGAGTTTCAGCTCCGGCAGGCCCTGCACGTCACCGCCGACGGGCCGGACGCGGCCAGGTCCGTGCTCGCCGCCCGGCTCGGCGGGCGGGTTGGCCGGTCCGGCGCCGACAGTCTCATCGTCCGGTCCACCGGCGAGGTGTTCCCGGCAACGTGCGCACCATCAACCTGCTGGGCCGGGGCACGACGGCCGCCTACCTCGGCTGCGAACTCTCCTCGGAGGGCTGGGGCGTGCTCTCCAGCGACGTCGGCCAGGACTGCCGGCTGGCGGCCGTCAACAGCCGGGTGACCATCACCGGCCGGTCCGGCTACGGCGCCTACGCCATCGGGGACGCCACCGAACGCTTTCTTGGCTGCGAGTTCGACGTCGCCGACTACGCCGCCGTCGTCCGCGGCGGCACCGTGTTCCGCACCGGGGAGGCCGTGTTCCTGAACAAGGGCCAGGCCGTGCGGATCACCGTGGACGGTTTCGGACGGGCGGCAGGATCGTCGAGGAGCTGCCGATGAGCTCGCCGGCGTTGCCCTTCAAGGTGCACCGGTAGTCGTCGGCCCCCGTGCCCCCGAATCCTGCGGTGGCGCTGCTGGAGAGGCTCACGACGAGGGTCGTGGCGCCCGTGCAGGTGGCGCTCGTGGGCTCGGCGGCCGTGCCTGCCGTGCCTGTTTCGCCCGCCGGGGCGAAGCCGGTCAGCGTTCCGGCGGCCGTCAGGGCGAGTGCGGCGGCCCAGGTCCGGGGGCGGGCTTTCGGTACGGGCATTATTCCTCTTTTCAGAAATTCCGTGCTGGGGCGGATTCGGCGACTGCGAAATCCAGGCCACCCGCCTCTTGTTGCGATGCCATGTTCCGGCTGCGGAGGATTATCGGAACGGGCCGCCGACTTCCAGCCGATGGGGCAATTCTGATGACAAATCATTCGTCCGGGCGACTTTCCCGCAATTAATTTTCCTTCGCGCCGAGCATTCGCCTACGATCGGTCTGCCTGGAAATCTGACGTCGGGAGGGAATTTCCGTGGGTGCGGTGCTGCTGCTCGGCGCGGATTCGCTGAGCGTCGAGGACGTAGCGGATTTCGCCCGCCGACCGGACGGGTGGGACATCAGGCTGGACGAAGCCGCCGAGGACCGGATGGCGGCATCCGCCCGGGTCAAGGACGAGCTGGTCGCGTCGGGCCGGCCCGTCTACGGGGTGACGACCGGCTTCGGCGACAGCTGCGGTCGGCACATCGGCCCGGCCAAGGCCGCAGACCTGCAACGCAACCTCATCGCGGGCCACTTGGCGGGGAACGGCGAACCAGCCCCGGCCGAGGTGGTCCGGGCCACCATGCTGATCCGGGCCAACTGCCTGGCCCGGGGCTACTCCGGCGTGCGAGTCGCCGTGGTGGAGCTGCTGGCCGACTGCCTGCGCGCGGACATCCTGCCGGTGATCCCACAGCGCGGCTCCGTGGGGGCCAGCGGAGACCTCGTCCCGCTCGCCTACCTCGCCGACCTGCTGACCGGCCACGGCACCGCGCTGCACCGGGGCGAGCTTCGGCCCGCCGCCGACGCACTGCGTGAAGCCGGCCTGACTCCACTCCGGCTCGCCCCCAAGGAGGGCCTGGCGCTCATCAACGGCACGTCCTTCATGGCCGGTTACGCCGTCGCCACGATCCGCGCCGCCCACGAGCTGTCCGCCGTCACGGACCTCTGCACGGCGCTCGCCGCCGAGACGCTGGAGGCGAGCACGGCGCCGTTCGAACCCTTCCTCCACCAGCACAAGCCACACCCCGGGCAGTACACCAGCGCCGCGCGGGTCCGCCGCCTGCTGCACGGCTCAAGGCTGGCCGTCCGGCACGAAGACCGGGTCGGCGCCAACCCCAGGCTCGCCGGGGACGGCTACCAACTGCTGCGCTCAGGCCTGCAGGACAGGTACTCCGTCCGCTGCGCACCACACGTCACCGGCGTCCTGAACGACACCCTAGGCTGGGCCGCCGACTGGCTGGACACCGAGATCAACTCCACCAACGACAACCCACTGTTCGACCCCGACACCGGCGAGGTCCACCACGGCGGAAACTTCTACGGCGGCCATGTCGGCCAGGCGATGGACGCCCTCAAACTCGCCCTGGCCAGCACCGGCGACCTGCTGGACCGTCAGACCGCCCTGCTGGTCGACGAGAAGAGCAACCACGGGCTGACGGCCAACCTCATTCGGCCGGTGCTCGACGCGGACTACGAATCGGGCCTTCACCACGGCTTCAAAGCCGCACAGAGCGCCTCCTCCGCACTGGCCGCCGAGGCACTGAAAAACACCATGCCGGCCACGGCGTTCTCCCGCTCCACCGAGTCCCACAACCAGGACAAGGTCAGCATGGCCACCGTCGCGGCCCGGGACGCCTGGCACACCGTCGAACTCGTCCAGCACATCGCCGCCATCACCCTGGCCGCCCTCTGCCAGGCCGCCGACCTGCGCGGCAGCGACCGCCTCGCACCGGCCACCCAAGCGGCGTACGACCTGGTGCGCACCGTCGTCGGATTCCTCGACCGGGACAGGCGGCTCGACACCGAACTCGCCGACCTGGCCGCACTGATCGCCTCCGGCAGGATCGGCGCACTGCTCACCGCCACGGACGGCCACCTGACGGACGAACTGCCCGAGCAGGCAAGGAGGTCCGGTGTCCATGGCCACGCCTGAGCCCGCGCTGTCCGCGCCGCCGCTGTCCGAGTTGCTGGTGCGCGAGACGGTCGGCGCCGTGCTCGGCACCTCCCTGCACGAGTGGCCCGCCGACCGGCCGCTCGCCGAACTTCCGGACGCGATCTACGACAGCCTCGCCCAACTCGAAGTGCTCACCCGGATGGAGCGCGCCCTGCGCCTGCTGCCGCGGCCCGTCGAACCGCACCAGCTCAGCACCGTCGAAGCCATCCACGAGTACGTCGCAGCCGCCCCCGCGCGGCCAGCGGCAGGCATCCGTGAGCACCGCCCGCGTCGCCGGCACCGGAATGTTCCTGGCCACCGGGCTCGGCACCGGCACCGAGCAGGTGTGGCAGGCCGTGTGCCAGGGCGACACGGCCATCGGACGCTGCCCGGACCTGACCGACGTAATCGCCGCCCGCCTGCCCGCCGCCCCCGCCACCGCCGCGCAGCTGATCGAGCAGGCGGGCCGCGGCGCACTGCGGCATGCCGCCCTCGACCCGGCCGCCCTCGACCCGTACGAGATCGGCCTCACGCTCGGCACCAACGCGGAATCGGAACGCCTCTGGTTCGACTACCGCTCGGCGTCCGACGCACACCCGGAGCACCGCGAGCACCATGACCATCCCGCGCACACCTGCGCCGACCGGCTCGGCGCCGTGCTCGGCAGCCGCGGCCCCAAGGCAGTCTTCACCACGGGCTGCATCGCCAACGCCAGCGCCAGCGCCAACGCCATCGGCCACGCGTACGACGTCATCGCCGAGCGGCGCGCCACCGTCATGCTGGTAGGCGGCTACGAGGCACTGAACCTCACCAAGGTGGCGACCTTCGCCAGTTGGAAGGCGATCGACCCCGCGCCGTGCGCCCCGTACGGGCGCAGCGGCGGCCTGAACCTGGGGGAGGCGGTGGCGTTCCTGGTGCTGGAGGCGGAGGAGTCCGCCCGCGTCCGCCGCGCGCCCGTCCACGCGTACGTGCTCGGCTACGGCCTGGCCGGCGACGCCCACCACGTCACCGCCCCGCCACCCGACGGGGCCGGGCTGCGCACCGCGATGCTCGGCGCGCTTGCGGACGCGGTGCTCACCCCCGACGCCGTCGGTTACGTCAACGGCCACGGCACCGGCACCGGCACCCCGGCGAACGACACCGCCGAACCGAGCGCGATGCGGCCCGCCCTGTGGCGGAGCATCGCCACGCCCGAGCGGACCGACGCGTTTCTCGAAGCTCTGCGCCAGCAAGCCCCTGTACCAGCACCATGAGGGAAGTCCGATGGGCCGACTCGACCGCAAGACCGTTCTGATCAGCGGCACCAGCTCCGGCATCGGCCGGGCCGCGGCGCTGGAGTTCGCCCGCGAGGGGGCCAGGGTGGTGGGCTGCGGCCGCGACCCGGAGGCGGCCGACGAGACCGCCCGCCTGGTCAAGGAGGTGGGTGGCGAAATGATCTCGCTCGCGCCCGTCGACCTGTCGGTCCGGGCCGGGGCCGAGGAGTGGGTGGAGTACGCGCTGTGCGAGTACGGCGGCTTCGACGTGCTGTGCAACAACGCCTCGTCGATGCGCAACGCGCCCTTCGACCGGCTCACTCCCAAGGACTGGCACTACACCATTCGCAACGAACTCGACCTGGTGTACCAGTGCACCTCCGCGGCCTGGCCGCACCTCACCAAGCATGGTGGCGTGGTCCTCAACATCGCCTCGATCTCGGGCTCCCGCGGCGCGCTGTTCGTTCAGCAGGGCGCGCACGGTGCGGCGAAGGGCGGCGTGCTCGCGCTGACCCGGCACCTGTGCGGAGCGGGCGGCGCGCACAACATCCGGGTCAACTCGATCAGCCCGGGTCTGATCCGCACCCCGGCCACCGCACCGCACATCGACGACCCGGACGGCGGTGTCCCCGCCCTGCTGCGGACCATCCCGGCAGGCCGGCCGGGCCGCCCAGAGGAGGTCGCCAAGCTCGCGGTGTTCCTGGCCTCCGACGACGCCGCGTACATCAACGGCGCGGACTTCGTGATCGACGGCGGCATCAGCGCGATGGCCGGCTGAGCTCCGCCGCCACCTGACCGACCGACAGGAGACCCACATACCCGACCTCGACGTCGGCCCCACGGCCGTCCGGCCACCGACCGCCGTCGCGCCACCGACCGCCGCCGACCGCCGACCGCCGCCGACCGCCGACCGCCGACCGCCGCCGCGCCACCGAGCGGCCGAGCGCCACTGACCGGCCGAGCACTGCCGCGCGGCCGCTGACCGGCGCGGAGTACCTGGAGAGCCTCCGCGACGGCCGCGAGGTGTGGATCTACGGCGAACGCGTCAAGGACATCACCACCCACCCGGCCTTCCGCACCACCGCCCGCTCCGTCGCCGGGCTCGACGACACCCTGCGCCGTGGTCGGGGGCGATGAATCCGTACCCCCGAGAACCGTCGAACCGCACGACTATCGCGGTCGCCACCACCGAGGGCTACAGCTCGCGCCCCGGCGGAGCCCAGGCCGAACTACTGGCCGAGGTCAACAAGTACGAGAGCGACCGCAACCTGGACCTTGTCCTGACCGAGTTCCGCAACTACCAGCAGGGCATCCTGCCCGCCGGCCCCGGCGCCCGCAGCCTCACCGAGTTCTTCGCCAGCGTCGACGAGAAGCTCGAACCCGCCGCAGCACCGGCACCCCGGACTCAGCGCAGCGACCGGGACGTGCTGAACCTGCTGACCAAACGCGCCAAGACCCTGCACATCGGACCAGCGAACTTCTGCTGGTTCACCGACCCCTCCCGCGCGCTCTGCCTCAAGCTCGCTGGCACCCCCACCGCCGACCGACCATTGGTCGGGATGTGTGACTCCGCCCGCTGCCCGCAGGCCACCCACCACCCCTGCCACCGGCTCGTCCGGGCCGAGCACGCCGCCCGGACGAAGACGTTCCTCGGCGACCTGGGCAAGACCCGCAAAACCGAACACGCCCGCCTGCAGAACGACTACGACCGGGCCATTCGAATCGTCGCCGAGATCGATGCGGCAACCCTCCACCAACCCGATGAGGACTCCGTATGAGGATCACCGCAGACCAGCGCGCCGAGAACGAGAACCGCATCCAAGCCGCCATGGACCGGCTTCTTCGCGGCGAGATCCCGCCCGGCGGGAAATGCGACATCCGAACTGACCACGATCGCCGACACCTTGCGCCCCGCCGTGCAGGTCGACGTGCAGCGACCCCACCGACCTGCGGCTGGAACAGGCATTGCTGCCCCGCGACGCGTTCTTCGGCCCCACCGAGTACGTCCCCACCGGAACGGCCGCGGGCCGGATCGCGGCCGAAATGCTCACCCCCTACCCACCCGGCATCCCGGCCGCAGTACCGGGCGAGCGTCTCAACGAAGCCGTCATCGCCTACCTGTCCAGCGGCCGAAGGGCGGCATGCTCATCCCTGACGCCGCCGACCCCGGCCTGGACAGTATCCGCGTCGCCGTCGAGCACTGATGTCCGCCAGCCGGTACGACCGGGCGTGCACCGTGGGGGCCGGTCCGGCTACGTGTTCGCGGCGACCAATCTCTGCCCACGCACTGGTCGGGCCCCGCCCGCCGTCTGCCGCCCGCCGTCCGCCGCCCGCCGGTCGGACGTGGGGCAGTACCCGGTGCCGCCGGGCGAGTGCGCCCGTTCCGCATGCCGAGCTGACCGCGCCCTGGCGCGGCGGCGCTCACCGGTCGACGCCTCCCATCACCGGGTCGATGCTCGCCACCGCGACGATGACGTCCGCGAGCATGCCGCCCTCGCACATCGCGGCCATCGTCTGGAGGTTGGTGAAGCTCGGGTCGCGGAAGTGCACCCGGTACGGCTGTGTGCCGCCGTCGGAGACGACGTGCACGCCCAGCTCGCCCCTGGCGGACTCGATCGCCGCGTAGGCCTGGCCGACCGGGACCGGGAAGCCCTCTGTCACCAGCTTGAAGTGGTGGATCAGCGCCTCCATGGATTCGCCCATGATCTTTCGGATGTGGTCGAGCGAGTTGCCCAACCCGTCCGGGCCGACAGCGAGTTGGGCCGGCCAGGCGATCTTCTTGTCACCCACCATGACCGGGCCGGGGGACAGCCGGTCCAGGCACTGCTCGACGATCCGCAGCGACTGGCGCATCTCCTCCAGCCGGATCAGGAACCGGCCGTAGGCGTCCGCGGTGTCCGCCGTCGCGACCTCGAACTCGTAGCTCTCGTACCCGCAGTAGGGGTCGGTCTTGCGCAGGTCGTGCGGCAGCCCGGTGGCCCGCAGGATCGGGCCGGTGGCGCCGAGCGCCAGGCAGCCGGCCAGGTCCAGGTGGCCGACGTCGACCAGCCGCGCTTTGAAGGCCGGGTTTCTGGTCGCCAGTTTGTCGTACTCGTGCATCCGCGAGCGCAGCAGCTTCACGCCCTCGCGGATCAGGTCCGGCGCACCCGGGGGCAGGTCCTGCACCACGCCGCCCGGCCGGACGTAGCTATGGTTCATGCGCAGGCCCGTGACCAGCTCGAAGATGTCGAGAATGACCTCGCGGTCCCGGAAGCCGTAGACCATCAGCGTGGTGGACCCGATCTCCATCCCGCCGGCGGCCAGCGCCACCAGGTGCGAGGAGATCCGGTTGAGTTCCATCATCAGCACCCGGATGACGTCGGCCCGCTCCGGGATCTGTTCGGTGATGCCGAGCAGCTTCTCCACCGCCAGGCAGTAGGCGGTCTCGTTGAACAGTGGCATCAGGTAGTCCATCCGGGTCACGAAGGTCGTGCCCTGGACCCAGTTGCGGAACTCCATGTTCTTCTCGATGCCGGTGTGCAGGTAGCCGATACCGCAGCGGGCCTGTTTCACCGTCTCGCCGTCGATCTCCAGGACCAGGCGCAGCACGCCGTGCGTGGACGGGTGCTGCGGACCCATGTTGACGATGATCCGCTCGTCGTCGGCCTGCGCGACGGCGTCGACCACTTCGCCCCAGTTGCTGCCGGTGACGGTGTAGACGCGGCCCTCGGTGGTGTCCCGCGCGCCTGACGACTCGTGCTCGATGCCGCTCATCAGCCGTATGACCTCCTGACCTCCGCTCGGGTCGCCGATCGCCTGATGTGTTCGTGTCACGGAGCGTGATCGGGCACGACAGGACCGCGGCCGTCCGAGCGGGCCGACCCCCGGGCTCCCGCACGGGCGCGACTCGGCGGCTCGGGCTCCTCAAATCCAGGATCGCGTACATCTGCCATGAGCACCCGGCCGGACCGGTGCGTCACACCAGCCACCCGGGCGACAGCCGCCACGCCGCCCGGCTGTGAACTCCTTGGGCGGGCTGCGGCCTGCCGCGGAGGGGGCGCCCGATCTACCGTGAAGGTATGGACAGCACCCAGGTGGCCCCGGGCGTCGGCGCCGGCGGTGACCGGCGGTTCTGGCCAGCGGCCGGGCGGGACTGATTTCTGCCCTGCGGTGTCCAACCGCGGACATGGTCGGCCGGAAGGAGCGAGTCGATGGGTACACCTCCGAACGATCCGGTGCCGCCAAACCCGACACCGGCGCCAGGCCCCGGTGGGCCCGAGCCCGGGCCCGAGCCCGGGCCCGAGCCCGGGCCCGAGCCCGGGCCCGTGCCCGGACCGGTGCCCGCGCCGGGCGGCCCCGACCCGGCACCGCCGGCTCCTCCGCAGCCCGGGCCCGATCCGCAGCCACCCCCTGCGCCCGCGCCGGAACCGGGCCCTTACCCCGGCCCGTTGCCGGGACCTGTACCGGCACCCGAGCCGAGGGCTGGACCAGCCAGGTGACGCCGACGTCCGAACACGGCGAGCGGGAACGGATCGGGAGAATGGCGCTCAAGGTGGCACTGGCCGGTGACACGATGCTCGGGCGTGGCGTCGCCGAGGAACTGCGGCGCTCGCCGACGCCGCAGACGCTGTTCGCCGCCGAGGTGCGGGAGGCACTCGCGGAGGCCGATCTCGTGGTGCTCAACCTGGAGTGCTGCGTCTCCGACCGAGGGCGCCGCTGGCCGGACCCGTGCAAGCCGTTTTTCTTCCGGGCGCCTCCCTCAGCGGCGAGGGTGCTCGCCGAGCTGGGGGTGGACTGCGTGACCCTGGCCAACAACCATGCCCTGGACTACGGCTTCGACGCCCTTGCCGATACCCGTGTCCTGCTGGAGGGCGCCGGTATCCGTACGGTGGGAGCGGGCCGGGACGTCCGGGCGGCCCGGCAGTTCGCGGTGCTGGAGACGGGCGGGGTGCGGCTGGCGGTGGTTGCCGCCACCGACCATCCGGAGGACTACGCGGCCGACGACCAGCGTCCCGGGGTGGCCTGGGCCGACCTCCATGCGGGCGTACCCGACTGGCTCCGGGCGCTGGTGGTCCGGGCCGCGCGGGAGGCCGACATCGTGCTGGTCACCGCGCACTGGGGCCCCAACATGACTTCCCGACCGCCGCGGCACGTGCTCGCGGCGGCACCCCAGCTGCTGGCGGCCGGCGCGACATTGGTGGCAGGGCACTCCGCCCACGTCTTCCACGGTGTAGCCGACCGGATCATCTACGACATGGGCGACTTCGTCGACGACTACGCCGTCCACCCGGCGCTGCGCAACGACCTGGGGCTGCTGTTCCTGGTCACCTTCGACGGACCCGAGCCCGCACGCCTGACCCCCGTCCGGCTGGAGGCACTGCCCCTGTTCCTCGACAACTGCCACACCCGCCTCGCCCACGGCGACGAGTGGGAGTGGATCCGCGGCCGGTTCACCACCGCCTCCGCCGAGCTCGGCACCCACGTGGGCCGACGGGCCGGACGGCTGACGGTCGACTGGAGATGAGTGACGGGGAGGTCAGGCTGGTCGAGGAGAGCCCACACCGCTTCCGTATCGAGCAGTGGGACCGGACGCGAGTACGAGTCGGCCGTCACCGGAGGCAGCACGGGGGTGATCGCCTCGGTGATCTCCCTACGTGAAGCAGGTCGTGTTGTTGGCAACGCAGCCGTTCAAGGGACCTCGGCCCACCTCGGGCGACGGAAACAGGGCCCGGTCATTCCGGCGTGTCACCGGTATGTTCGCCATGTCCTGACAGGCTCCGGCCGATCTCCCGCCCCCAGGCGTCGACCGCGGACCAGTCCCGGTGGTCGCCGTACCGCAGTCCCATCGCCCGGAACTTCACGCGTCCGGCGCGCGTCAGGTGCTCAGGTTCGACGACCCCCGAGAACAGGCGGTGCCCGCGAGGACGGAGTTCGGCGATCAGATCGCCCACCACGTGCTCCTCCTCGCGGGCGGCCAGCGCCCGCCACGGGCCCCGCAGCGCATCCGGCATTCCCACGGTGAACAGCCAGAGATCCCGGCCCGCGAGCAGGCCGGCGTTCGCGCGGACGAACCGCGACGCGGGCGGGAGCCACACCATGTCGTGAACGGCGCTGCCCACCACGTATGCGTCGTACACGCCCGGATCGGCGACAGCGTCAACGGTGAGCGCGTCGACCTCGCACCCCTGCTCCCACAGGCGTGCCGCGAGGCGTTCGGCGATGCTCCGGGTCGAGCCGTGGACACCGGCGTACGCGACGAGCACACGGGCAGCGCCGTACCGGTCGGCGGTCCCCGGGGCAGCGTTCACGTTCACCAGTCTCATCGGCCGGGCATCCGGCCGCGACCATACGCACCCTGGCGCGGCTGGGTCCACCGCACGATTTTCGGCCGCCCCCGTCCCGCTCCACCGGCGTGTGTTGTGCGTGAGAAGACGGGCCTTCGAGCGGGCGGCCAGCTGGCTGGCGGCCCGGCGGTGGAGGAGGGCGGTGACTCTGGGGGGGAGACTCCTGACGCTGCTGGTGATGAAGCCGTCGCCGCTTCTCCTCGTTGAGCCGGGTTCCCGTGCTCTTACGGCGCTTCGTCATATTCGTCGCCGGATCGGAAGCGAATCACCGACCGCCGGGATGCTTCCGCGTGGAGTGGTCGACTGAACTCAGAGCGTGGCGGCCGCCGGTGGCGACTGTCGCCCGATGGCCGCCGAGAGGAAGCTGGTGGGAGGGACTGCGCGACGTGGCCGAGCGGGTGGCCCGATGTTCCGCGCGAGACGGGAGCCGATCGATGTCGGATACCGGTGATGGTGAACTGCTGGATCTTGTCGGCGAATTGGCTGTTCTGGTCCGGCTCGCCGCGGAGGCGCTGGACGGCGCGACCGCGGCGCTGACGGCCGAGGTCGGTGCGGCGGGCGCGGTGGTGCGGTCGGAGAAGGCATTGGCCGAACTGCGCGGGCGGATCGAGGAGGACGCGGGTGCCGTGCCCGCGGGGTTGCGGGCCGTGGTGGTCGGCGTGCAGGTGGGGCGCGAGGTGGAGTGGCTGGGGGTGCTCGCCCAGCGGCTGCTGGAGCTGGCCTGGGCGCGGCAGGATCGCGAGCCGTTTCCGGAGCGGCTGCGCACGCCGCTGCGCGGAATCGCCGAGGCGGCGGTCGGCCTGGTCCGCACGGCGGCCGACGTCCTGGAGCAGGCCGCACCGGAGGGCGTCGCGGACCTGCTGTCGGACGTACCCGAGACGGCCCTGCGGCAGCGTCTGTTGTTCGAGCGGCTGCTCACGGCGAACACACCGGTCGACGCCCGCACCGTCGCCGACCTGGTACTGCTGTCCGGGCACTGCCGGCAGTGCGCGGAGCACGCCGGTGCGATCGGGCGGTGCGCCCTGCTGTTCACCGGCCCCTCGTTGCGGCACGCAGGTCGAGGCTAGGGCGGAGGCGGGCCGACCGCGGCCGTTGCGGCAGCGAGCAGTCGCCGCGTCGCGGCGTGTCGGACGGTTCCGTGGTGAGTCACCACCATGGGGTCCTGCACCGGATCGGTCGGATCGACACGGAGCCCGTCGCGACGGGCCAGGTGGGTCAGCAGCGCCAGCACGTTGTGCGCGTATGCCTCCGAGGCCGTCGCGGGGACTTGGGCGGCGAGCTCGCCGGCGCCGATCACGATCACCCCGTCGCCGACCAGGGTCGTGGCGTCCGGTCCGGCGCACTCGAGGTTGCCCTGCGCCCAGCCGTCCGCAGGAGCGGGCACGTGCGCGGGCCCGGTCGTCAGGTCGACCAGGACCGAGCCGGGCCGCATCGCCGCCACCGCGTCGGTGCGCAGCAGCATCGGCGGATCCCCGCCGGGCACGTCGAGTGCGGTCACCACGAGGTCGTAGTGGGGCACGGCCGCCGCGAGGGCCTCGCTCAGCGCGGAGCGGCGGTGCGCCAGCGTCTCGCCCAGTTCCAGGTCATCGGCCACCGGATCGAGTCCGGGCAGGGCCAGCAGCTCGGCGCCGAGCGCGACGGCCTGCGCCCGCTCGACGCGGCGCAGTTCGACGACCTGTACGCGGGCACCGAGGCGGCGGGCGGTGTCGACGGCCTGGAGCCCGTCGGGCCCGGCGCCGACCACCAGGGCCCGGACCGGTTCGAACGCAGTGTCCTGCGTGCCCCACGGCGGCAGGCAGCGGCCCAGTCGTTCGGCCGCGAGCAGCACCGCCCGGTAGCCGGCGATCCGCGCCTGGGACGCCGTGGCGTCCATCGGACGGGCTGCGGGCAGCCGGGCGTCCGCCAGGTCGAGGCCGATCGCGGTGACCCCGCGGTCGGCCCACTGCCCCACCAGACGGGGGATCGAGGTGGGGCGCAGCAGGGCGATCAGCAGGTGCCCGGGGCGCAGGTCGGGCAGTCGGTCGAGGGCCGGCGGATGCACCCCGATGAGCGCGTCGGCGCGGTGCAACAGCTCGGCGTGTCCAGCGAGTTCGGCTCCGGCCGCGATGAACTCCTCGTCGTGCAGCCAGGCCTGGGCGCCGGCGCCGGGCTCGATCAGGACCGTCAGCCCCAGCTGTCCGGCGGCGGGAACCACGTCGGGCACCAGGGCCACCCGCCGTTCGCCCGGCACGGTCTCCCGGAAAACGCCGAGGACGGTTCGGGGTGCTCCGGTCTCCATGTGCGTCTCACCGCCCTCCGGGACTGGCCGTATGTCCAGTATGTCCTTGATTGCGACCTCGGCTCCCCCGGGCGGATACTCGACGAGGGGCGCCGTCGGGCGCGGCCCGCCGAACCGGCGCCCCGAAGCGGCGGAAGGGGCCGAAATGCCCGGCCGGGGCTGGCAGTTCTGGGTGGACCGCGGCGGCACCTTCACGGACGTGGTCGCGCTGGCCCCCGACGGCCGGCTGCTGACCCGCAAGCTGCTCTCGCACGACCCGGCCCGCTACCGCGATGCGGCCGTCGCCGGCATCCGCGCCCTGCTCCCGTCGGGCGACGGGCGGATCGACTCCGTGCGGATGGGCACCACGGTGGCCACCAACGCCCTGCTGGAGCGGGCGGGCGAACCGACCGCCCTGGTGGTGACCCGGGGCTTCGCGGATGCGCTGCGGATCGGCTACCAGAACCGACCGCAGATCTTCGCCCGGGAGATCACTCTGCCCGAGCCGCTGTACACCCGGGTGATCGAGGTGGACGAGCGGATCACCGCCGACGGCACGGTCCTGCGCCGGCCCGACCTGGACCGGCTCGAAGGCGAGCTGCGCCAGTGCAGGAGGGACGGCATCGGCGCGCTCGCGGTGCTCTGCCTGCACAGCTACCTGCACCCCGCGCACGAGCAGGAGATCGGCCGGCTTGCCGAGCGGCTCGGTTTCGGCCAGGTGTCGCTCTCGAGCGAGGCGAGTCCGCTGATGAGGTTGGTGCCGCGCGGCGACACGGCCGTGGCCGACGCCTACCTCTCGCCCGTCCTGCGGCGCTATGTCCGGCAGGTGGAAGGGGAGTTGAGCGGTGTGCCGGTGATGTTCATGCAGTCCAACGGCGGTCTCGCCGCAGCCGGTCACTTCCGCGGCAAGGACGCGATCCTGTCCGGCCCGGCCGGTGGCATCGTCGGCATGGTGCGGATGTCCCGACTGGCCGGATTCGAGCGGGTGATCGGCTTCGACATGGGCGGCACCTCCACCGATGTGTCGCACTACGCGGGCGAGTTCGAGCGGGTGGTGACCACCGAGGTCGCCGGGGTGCGGCTGCGGGCGCCGATGCTGGCGATCCGCACGGTGGCGGCCGGCGGCGGCTCGGTGCTGCGCTTCGAAGGCGGGCGGCTCCGGGTCGGCCCGGACTCGGCCGGCGCCGACCCCGGGCCGGCCTGTTACCGGCGGGGCGGGCCGCTCACCGTCACCGACGCCAACCTGCTGCTCGGCCGGATCCAGGCCGAGCACTTCCCACGCGTCCTCGGGCCGGACGGCGACCAACCGCCCGATCTCGACCTGGTCCGCCGTCAATTCACCGTTCTGGCCGGCCGGATCGCCGCAGACTCGGGGACGGGCTGCTCGCCGGAGCAGGCCGCGGAAGGCTTCCTGCGGATCGCGGTCGGCAACATCGCCAACGCGATCAAACGGATCTCGGTGCAGCAGGGCCACGACGTCACCAGGTACGCGCTGACCACCTTCGGCGGCGCCGGCGGCCAGCACGCCTGTGCGGTCGCCGAGGCGCTCGGCATCCGCACGGTGCTGGTCCCGCCGATGGCCGGGGTGCTCTCCGCGCTCGGCATCGGCCTGGCCGACACCACCGTGCTGCGCGAGCACGCCGTCGAACGCCTGTTGGAGCCCGAGGTCATGGCGGACCTGCGCGCACTGTCCGAGGAACTGGCGGCGGGTGCCACATCCGAGCTGCGGGAGCAGGGGATCGCGCCGGACCGGATCAGGCTGGCACACCGGGCCCGGCTGCGGTACCACGGCACCGACACGACACTGGACGTCGCACTCGGTGAACTCGGCGACATGGTAAGGGAGTTCGAGCAGCGACACCGAGCCACCTATTCCTTCCTGATGGACCGTCCGATCGTCGTCGAAGCCCTCGCGGTGGAGGCCACCGGCCTCACCGAGCAGCCGGACCTGGGCGCGCCGCAGGTCCACCGGAACGGACCTGCCGTGCTCCCCGCCGTCCGGATGGCCACCGGCGGCCAGTGGTGCGAGGTGCCGCTGCTGCAACGCGAGCGGATGCGCCCGGCCGACACCGTCACCGGGCCGGCCGTGATTGCCGAGGCCGGTGCCACCACGGTGGTGGACGACGGCTGGCGCGCCACCGTCACCCCCGCCGGCCACCTGCAGATCGAGCGGATCGCCGACCGGGCCGGGCCCGCGGTCACCGCCGAGGCAGACCCGGTGCTGCTTGAGGTGTTCAACAACCTCTTCATGGCGATCGCGCAGCAGATGGGAGCCCGGCTGGAGTCGACCGCCCAGTCCGTCAACATCAAGGAGCGGCTGGACTTCTCCTGCGCACTGTTCGACCCGGAAGGCAACCTGGTCGCCAACGCCCCGCACATCCCGGTGCACCTGGGCTCGATGGGCACCACCGTCAAGGAAGTGCTCCGCCGCCGCGGGCCGGTGATGCGGCCGGGCGACTCCTACGCCGTCAACGACCCTTACCACGGCGGCACCCACCTGCCCGACATCACCGTCATCACCCCGGTCTTCGACCCGGCCGGCCGCGAGATCCTGTTCTTCGTCGCCTCCCGCGGCCACCACGCCGAGATCGGCGGAATCACCCCCGGCTCGATGCCGGCGACCAGCCGGGAGATCGAACAGGAAGGCGTGCTCTTCGACAACTGGCTGCTGGTGGCCGACGGCAGGCTCCGCGAGGCCGAGACGCTGCGCCTGCTCACCGACGCGCCCCATCCCTCGCGCGACCCGGCCACCAACCTCGCCGACCTGCGGGCCCAGATCGCCGCCAATCGCAAGGGAGTCGACGAAGTCAACGCGATGATCGAGCAGTTCGGGCTCGATGTGGTCCAGGCCTACATGCGGCACGTGCAGGACAACGCCGAACGGGCGGTACGTGAGGCGATCGGCGAACTCGCCGACGGCTCCTACCGGTACGAGACCGACAGCGGCGCGGTGATCGCGGTACAGATCCGGGTGGACCGCCGCCGGCGCACCGCCACCGTCGACTTCACCGGCACCTCCGCCCAGCTCGACAGCAACCTCAACGCGCCGTCCGCCGTGGTGAACGCCGCGGTGCTGTACGTCTTCCGCACCTTGGTGGCCGACGACATCCCGCTCAACGACGGCTGCCTGCGCCCGCTGCGGATCGTCGTCCCACCCGGCTCGATGCTCGCCCCACACCCACCGGCGGCCGTCGCCGCCGGCAACGTCGAGACCTCACAGGCCGTCACCGGCGCGCTCTACGCCGCCCTCGGCCTCCAGGCCGAAGGGTCCGGCACGATGAACAACCTCACCCTCGGCAACGGCCGCCACCAGTACTACGAAACCATCGCCTCCGGCTCCGGCGCGGGCCCCGACTTCGACGGAGCCGCCGCCGTCCAGACCCACATGACCAACTCACGGCTGACCGACCCGGAGGTCCTGGAGTGGCGACTGCCCGTCCTCCTCGACGAGTTCGCCGTCCGGTCCGGCAGCGGCGGAACGGGCCGCCATCGTGGCGGTGACGGCGTGGTGCGGCGGATCCGCTTCCGCGAGCCGATGACGGTCAGCATCCTGTCGAGCCACCGCCGCGTCCCCCCGTACGGAATGGCCGGCGGCGCACCCGGCGCACTCGGCTCCAACCGCCTGCTGCGCCGGGACGGCACGGTCGAGCCACTGGCCGGCTTCGAGACCGTGCACGTCGAACCGGACGACGTCCTAGAGGTCGAGACCCCGGGCGGCGGCGGATACGGCGAGCCGGAGCCACCGCAACACCGATGACGCCGCATGGGCTGGGACACTTCCCGGAAGGGCTGTGGCCAGTTGGCGCCTCGAGGGAGATCTGCGGGGGCTGGTGACCGCGAGCGCGAAGGGAACTGAGCGGACGGCGACCGACCCGGGCCTGACGGGCCTGTCGCTCCCGAAGCCCGCGTCATGTCCGCCGATTCCGTTGAGGCTCCGCCACCACGTCGATACCTGGGCACTGCGGCCGCAACGACTGCGGTAGCGGGAACCCTTCGAACGACGGGAACAGGGCACCACCGGCCGCCCGCTGAGCAGCAGCCGCAGGGCGAGTTCTGCCTTGGCCGCGAAGACGAGACGCTGTCCGGCGGCGAGCACCTCCAGGTGCTGTCGGCCGAGTGGATCTCCGGACGGAAGTTCGTCGTGCACACCGCGGCGGTCAGCGGCCCGAAGACGTCCAGGTGCGGAACCTGCCGTGCAGGCCAGGCCGCGCGCTCGTAGGCGGTGAGCAACTCGGCGGGTGTCCGAAGGTCCACCAACTCCCGTGCGGCGGACCGCAGTCCGGTGTCGTCGGCACCCGGGGCGCGGGCGAGGTCGTGCCGGAACACCTCCTGCTCGCGGCACCAGTCGGCGAGCCAGGCCATCCAGCTGGCGTCGGTGCGCTTGGTGATGCCGAACGTGACGTGCAGCGAGTGCCCGCCGTCCCCGTGACTGGCGCGACCCGCCCAGTGTCAGTGCCCTCGCGGAATGTGCATCACGTCGCCGGCGCGCAGAACGCCGGACCACAGCACCTCCTCGCTCGGCGTGGAGTTGGGGTCGGAGTCCCGGTACATGGGTGCCACCCGGGACGGGCCGCGGACCTCCCAGCCCTTCTCGCCCGCCAGCTGGACCACCACAACGTCGTGGTCGTCTCAGTGCAACGGGAAGCCCTCCGCCTCACCGGTGGTCCAGTAGACGTTCACCTGGACCCGCTCCCCGCTCCACCACTGCAACGCCCGGCACGCCACCTCCAAGGTGGGGTCCGCGACGTTCGCCTGATCGAGGATCACCGTCGCGCCTTCCCGGAGCAGCCGCGCCAGCGCGTTCATGTTCACCATCGGGATGCTCTGGCCCCGGGGGCTGACGTTGTCGGTGAAGTAGACCGCCGGGTGAACCTCGACCTGCTTCTGGAACACCCGGAACTGCGGCCGGTACAGGCTGCGCCGCATCACCAGGTCGAGGAGCCGCTGCGGGGTGAGCAGCCGTTCCACGAGTCCGTCTTCGTCCGTGCGACCTCGCGCGAACCGGTGGCCGATCGGCTCCGGTCCCGTCCATCCGAGCGCCGTTTCGACGGCGTCGATCAGCTTGTGCTCCACGTGTACCTCCTCTGAATTCCGGTTGCCGGACCGGCCGGTGGCTCAGCGGCAGCCGCTGGGCCACCGGCCGGATTGATCACTCGCTCTCGTGCAGGTTGCCGTCGCCGCCGGGCCACGGGTCGTCGCCGCCCGAGCCGGCGTTGTCCGATCGGAGGTTGCCGTACCGGTCGTGCACGGCACTCAGTTCTTCTGCCACGAGCAGCAGCTCGTCGTTGGTCGTCGGATTGCCCGCCATCTCTCGCTCCTTCTTGGTCTCCGGTCTGCTGCCGGAGGCGATCGGGAAGCGGAGCCTCGCCCGCGTCAAGGCAGGGCATGCCTGAGCCGAACGCGGGACGGGCCGCGCGTTGGTTGCTCGTCATCACCCGGGTGTCACCGGCCGTCATATTTCTCCGCGAATGTGACGACCGGTCAGGACATCCCCCACACTGGCAACTACGTTCCCGCGCAGAGCAGTTCGACCTGACGGTGCGCATCGACGGTATCCGTACCGCCACGCTCCCGCCTGGCGAAGCCGGAAGCGCCGATCGACAAGGCCAGCCGATGCCGTTTCCGGCCATCGATGGTGCTCACCGCCGCATTTCGGTTGAAGTCGCTTGCCGTGCCGACGCTCCGGGAGCGCAGCGCCGACGCGGCCGGCTTCTCCTTCGGGACGACGCACGGCAGCGTCCGCCCCGTGGTGAACACCGGCCGCCGACGTCGGCCGCCGTTAGGGGCTTCGGCACCGCCCGTGCGTTCTCCTCGACTCGGGGACGTACAGGTGCAGGGTGAGGGTGAAGGCGCCGTCGGCGGCGAGGGGCAGCGACTTGGTCCGGTTGAGCGGGGCGCCCGGGTCCCGGGCCTGGATGAGTAGAACGGTGTCGCTGGTGTCGGGGTCCGTGCCGGGGGCGGTGGGGTGGCCGATCGAGTAGATGCCGGCGGAGTTGCCGATGAGGAAGCCGTCGGCGTCGTAGGCGGTCAGCGACTGCAACGCGTCGGCAGCGGGCGGGGTCTGACCGGTGGGGAAGGTGAGAGTGGGCGCGGCGTGGGTCGCGTGGTCATTGGCGGTCGGATAGACGGCGTCGGCCCCGGTTCCATGATGACCAGGCGGTCCGAACCCGTGGACGGAGGAGGCAATGGCCAGCGGTCGCGGTCGACTGCGAGGAGTCATAGCGTGACCACTCGGTGCAGCCGGATCTCGCGGCTCGACGACGACGAAATGAGGACCCCATGGCCAGCAGGGCCAGCATCGTCTTCGCCCACGGACTCTGGGCCGACGGGTCGTGCTTCAACAAGCTCATCCCCGCGCTCCAGGCCGAGGGGCACGCGGTCTCCAGTTCGCAGCACGGCCTCGACTCGCTCGAAAGCGACGTCGCGTGCGTCACCCGCTCCATCGACTACGTGCCCGGCCCGGTCGTGCTCGTCGGGCACTCGTACGGCGGGACTCTGATCACCAAGGCCGGCGTTCACGACCGCGTGGGCGCGCTGGTCTACATCGCCGCGCTTGGCCCGGACGAGGACGAGACCTCGCAGGAGCAGCAGAACAACTACCCCCGTACGCCCGTGTTCGATCACATCGACGTCTCCCACGGCCGGATCTGGCTCAAGGAGTCGGGCACCGGCGACTTCTGCGGCGATCTGCCGCCGGCCGAGCAGAAGCTCGTCCGGGCCGTGGGCGCCGTGCCGGTCCCCGACCTGTTCGACCAGCAGGTGCCCGGTACCGCCTGGCGCACCAAGCCGAGTTGGTGCATCGTCGCGAACAACGACCGGACGGTTCACCCGGAGCTGGAACGGGCCTCCGCCGAGCGCATGGGCGCCAAGGCCTACGACGTCGACAGCAGCCACGTGCCGATGCTCTCGAACCCGGACTTCGTCCTCGACGTCATCCGTGACGCCGCGAAGTCCCTCGAAGCGTAGGCGCCGGCCGACCGGACTCCGCCCGGGTCTGTTCCCGGGCGGCTCTCTCCTGGCGGCGCGGACGGTGGGTCACAGCGAGCCTCCACGGAGGTCTTCAAGCAGCAGATCAGTCAGGGCCAAGGTCTGGTCCGAGCTGGAGATGGCGCTCGCTCCGGCCGACCAGTTCAAGTAGGCCGTCCCGCAGACGTCCTTCATCCTCACGGTGCACAAGCTGAAGCGTCTCGCCACGAACGCGGCCGAGCTGATGACGCTCTCCGCCGACCTCCAGGCCGACAGTGTTCAGCTCGAGCCCCTTCACCGGACCACTCGTCCGGCGGGAAGCAGTTGCTCGGGATCACCCCACCGCCCGATCCGTGATCATCCTCGGCGCCAACGGCTGCGGTACGGCGGTTGACGCTACGCCGGTGATCAGGGGCCTCAGTGCGGCCGACCGGCCTGGCGCAGGGGTTTGGCGGGTCAGGTCAGCGTGTTGGAACTACCGGAGGGGGCCAATGCAGATCGGCGGCGGCAGCCACCAGTTGGACGGCTTCTTCAACATCGACCTGGTGGCGCCGGCCGACTTCCTCTCGGACGTGCGTGAAGGCATCCCGCTGCCGGACAACACCCTCGAACTGCTCTTCAACGAGCACTTCATGGTGCACATCGACCATCCGCGCTCCGCCAAGGGCTTCGCCCGCGAGAGCTTCCGGGTGCTTGCCTCCGGCGGGCAGATCATCACGGGAGTGCCGGATGCCGCCCACGTGCTCGGCCGCTACCCTGCCGCCCCGGTCGCCGCCGACGAGCTGATCGAGCGCTGGTACTCCCAGCGCAGCTGTCGCGACGACATCAACACCTACCTCGACCTGATCAACTACGTCTTCCGCGATCGGGACGACAACCCCACCTGCACGCCACACCTCTGGGCCTGCGATTTCGAGAAGCCGGCCCAGCTGTTCACCGAGGCCGGCTTCGCCACCGTGGAGCCCTGGACCTTCCACGCCTCGCTCGCCAACTCCAAGCGCGAGCGGGCGAGCGTCTACGTCATCGCCACCGAGTAGGAAATCGGCCCGAACCAGCGCGGTGGTCCGGGAGAACCGGACCACCGCCTCACCGGGAGGCGTCCGCAATGGGGTTGAGCCACACTCTGGCCGCCATGACAACGACGACCGGCTCCGCGTCCCCGGTGTGGTGCGGTGGCTCAGCCGCGGGGGGAGTCGAGGTCGCTGTCGGGGATCCAGGAGCCGTGGATGCCGCCGGTGACTCGGCGCGGGAGATGGACGGTGGCGATCCGATCGAGGCCGGAGGCGTCCAGGACCAGGAGCTGGGAGGCGTCCTGCTTGAGGTCGGAGACGACGGTGAGGAGGTAGCCGTCGTCCTCGCGGGTGGCGCCCGCGGCGGGGACGAAGACGGCCTCGCTGGGCAGCCGGGCGTCGCCGGCCTGGTGGACCAGGCGGCTGCCGGTGGTGCGGTCGTACTTGACGATGCCGTAGCCGCCGAAGCCCTCCTGGTCGGGGAAGGAGACCGCGTACTGGTAGCGGTGCTCGGCGCCGAGGAAGTCCTCGTTGAGGGTGGGGAACTCGACCGCGAGGTCGTCGACGACCTGCTCGTCGACGCGGCCGGTGGTCAGGTCGACGACCCAGCGCCGGGTGTAGGAGCGGGTGTTGGGTTCGGTGCCGCGCCCCGGCGCGCCGACCCACCAGTTCCAGGAGAGCTGGAAGCCCTCGCGGTCCACGGTCGGCCCTTCCAGGACGATGCGGCCCTGGGCGTCCTCGTAGGCGTTGGCGGCGTGCAGCATGTTGCCCGGCTCGATGGCGAACCACCGGATCTTCCCGGCGCCCTGAGGGCCGCGCGGCATGACGCCGATCCGGGCGGGCTGGGCGTCGTTCCAGCCGTAGGGGATGCCGGAGTGCTCGTTCGGGTCGAAGGTGACGGTGCCCTCGACGAAGACGACGTGGTTGCGGGTGATCGCGAAGTCGTGCTTGAGGGAGGCGGTGGCGCCCGGCACCTCGAAGCTGCGCGTGACCCGGCCCGTGGCGTCGGCGACGTAGTACATCAGGTAGGGCGGGAACGGGGAGGAGCCGAAGAAGTGCAGCTCGCCGGTGACCGGGTCGGTCTTCGGGTGGGCGGTCATCGCGCTGCGCAGCTTGCCGTCGAAGTCGTAGGCGCCGACTGTCTCCAGCTCCGGGGTGAGCTCGAAGGGGAAGTTGGCTTCGCACAGGGCGAGCAGGCGTCCGGCGTGCTCGATGACGTGGGTGCCGGCCGTGCTGGCGGTCAGATCGGGGCCGTGGTCGGTCAGGTAGGGGGCGCCGTCCAGGGCCGGGGTGTGCACCCAGCGGTTGCGGTACCACTCGGCCTCGCCGTCGCGCAGGCGGATGCCGTGGACCATGCCGCTGCCCTTGAACCAGTGGGTGGGGGTGACGCCGGGCTTGGGGTTGTGGCTGTTGCGGATCAGCCGGCCGGTCAGCTCCGGGGGCAGGTTGCCCTCGACGGTCAGGCCGACGGCGGTGACCTCGTCGGCGACGGGGGTGTAGTGGCCGGTCAGGTACGGCTTGTTGGACATGGCGGGGACCTCTCTGGTCGGTTCGAACGGTGAGCTGCGGAAGCCGGATCGGCGGTCGGGGTGGGGTCAGCGCTGCTGCTCGGCACGGGCCTTGAGACTCGCCAGCCAGGTGGTCAGGGAGTGCTCCAGCGCTCGGCCGAGCTCCTCGGCGGCGGCGTCGACGGGGGCGCCGCTCCAGGACTCCTCGGTGCGGACGGTGACCTGACCGCCGGTCTGCTCGAAGGTCCACACGTGGACGCCGTCGATGCCGTTGGCGGGGCCGCCCCACACCAGCCGCTCGCCGGGGACGATCTCTCGGACGGTGGAGGTGATGTACAGGCCGTGGGTCTTCCAGTGGAAGGAGCTGCCGGGCTGCAGCGGGCCGTCGAGCTCGGCCCGGTCGACGTCGGCGTTCCAGTCGGCCCAGGCGTCGATGTCGGTGTGCAGGGCCCAGACCGTCTCGATCGGGGCGTCGATCACGGTGGACAGGCGGACGATGACGGGGGCGGTCTCGTCGATGGTGAACATTTTGCGGTGATTCCTCTCGGGTGATCCGGTGATGGGTGTCGGGTCTGGCGGTGGGTCAGTTGGTGGGGACGGTGGTCGAGGCGGGGTCGGGTGCTTCCGCGGCGGGGGCGCCGCCGCGCCGCGTCAGACCTGCGGCGAGCAGGGCGGTGGCGGCCAGGACCGCGGCCGAGATGCCGAAGGCGGTGCGGTAGCCGGCGGTGAGCGCGTCCAGGTGGGGCTGGTGGGTCGCGGTGCGGGCCGTGGCGGTGCCGGCCAGGGTGGCCAGGACGGCCAGGCCGATCGCGCCGCCGACCTGGCGCGTGGTGTTGACCAGTCCTCCGGCCAGGCCGGAGTCCTGCCGGTCGACGCCTTCGACGGACAGCGCGGTCAGTTGGACGAAGGCGATGCTCAGGCCCAGGCCGATGAGGATGCTCGGACCGAGGACGTCGGCGAGGTAGCCGCCGCGGGCGCTGATCCGCGACAGCCACAGCAGGCCGGCTGCCTCGGTGAACAGCGCGGCGGTGACGGTGGCGGTGGCGCCGATGCGGCGAGAGACGTGCGGGGCCAGCGTGGAGCCGAGCATGTTGGCTGCGGCGAGCGGGAGTTGGCCGAGGCCGGTGAGGAGCGGGCTGGAGCCGAGGACCTGCTGCTGGTAGAGCGGTAGGAAGAAGAACAGGGCGATCCAGACCGAGCCGAGCAGGGCCATCAGCACGTTTCCGGCCGTGACGCGTCCGGCGCCGAACAGACGCGGGGGCAGGAGCGGGTTCGGGTGGCGGCGCTCGATCAGGACGAGCGCGACCGTCAGCACCGCGGCGACCGCGAAGGCGCCGAGGACCTGTGAGTCGGTCCAGCCGGAGCGGCGGGCCGTGGTCAGCCCCCAGACCAGGGCGGTCAGTGCGAGCGTGACGGCGGCGGTGCCGAGGACGTCGAACCTCCCGCTCTCCCGCACCGAAGTCCTCACGACGAAGGCGGCGGCCGCGGCGAGGACCAGGAACGCGCCGATCGCGACGGCGTGGAAGATCCACCGCCAGCCGAGCGCCTGGGTCAGCACCCCGCCGAGTAGTACTCCCGTCGCGCCGCCCGCGCCGGAGACCGCTCCCCACACGCCCAGCGCCCTCCCTCGTCCGGGGCCGGATGGGAACAGATCCATGACCAGAGCCAGGGCCGCAGGGGCGATGGCCGCAGCCCCGAGGCCCTGCACGGCGCGGGCCGCGATCAGGATGCCGGGGGAGGAGGCGACCCCCGCCGCCACCGAGGCCGCGCCGAACAACGTGAGGCCGCCCAGCAGGACCGTCCGCCGTCCCAGCAGGTCCGCGGCGCGGCCGCCGGCCAGGAGCAGCGCTCCGAACGCCAGGCCGTAGGCGTTGACCACCCAGGTCGTGCCGCTGTCCGACAGGCCGACGCCTGCGCGGATCTGCGGGAGGGCCACGTTCACGATCGAGGTGGCCAGCATGACGGTGAACTGAGCTCCTGCCAGGGCCGCGAGCGTGGGCCCGGGGCTTCTCGTGGTTCCGGAAGTACTGGACATCCCATCCTCCATGAGTGTTTAACCACTCACTCTCATGAGCCAAAAATATGAGTGATTAGCCACTCACTTTTGGAGCCAGGGAGACGGCGGGGCTTACCCCGCCGACCGTCCTGCTCAGTAGTGCGTGACGCCTGCCGCCAGCGTCCGCATCCAGGGCCCGTCCGCCTCGTCCGCGCCCATCGAGACGATCAGGTGGCACAGCATGCCGACGGCGAAGAACTGCTGGATCTGCTCGTCGCTACCTCCGGAGGCGCCGCGCACGTACTCCACCAGCCGCGCGTAGCCCCGGCGGACCACCTCGCGCACAGCTGGCTCCGAGACGGCGGCGGCCTGGGCGTGCAGTTGGATCAGCATCAGGTCGTTGTTGCTGATCAGCCGGGCATAGGCATCGCCCATGGCCTCCAGTACCGCCTCCGGCGAGCTGCCTGTGGCCTCGGCGGCCCCGCCCTCCAGACTTGCCCGCACCTGGACGAAGCAGTGCTCGACCACGGCCGCGAACAGCGACTCCTTGCTGGGGAACAGGCGGTAAACGTAGGCCTGGGAGATGCCGGCCGCCTTGGCGACCTCGGTCGTCGTGGTGCCCCAGTAGCCCCGCGCCGCGAAGGCGCCGATGGCGGTGCGCAGCACCGTCTCGCGGCGTTCCTCGGCGGTGGACAACTGGCGGGCTCGCTCCTTGCTCATGTGAGTATTCAACCACTCACACTTTTCGGAATCAACAGGCACACCCACGCGACCGGTGATGATTCCCGGGGTGGCTGCATTCGCGCCGGCTCGCGGCACGGGTGCCTGTGATCGATCGGGGCTCCGGCAATCACCCGGGGATGACGGGCCTTCTCCCGCGGCAGTGGACGCACGAGGTCTGCCCGGTCGCACTGGTGGAGGACCGGCTGCGGAGGTGCTTGGTCCATGGATCGTGCTCCGCACTGCGCCGGTGCGCATGTCGCGCGTGAAGCCCTTCACGAGCTCCACCGTGTCCGGGTCCAGCGGCAGGTACACCAGGACCGCGCGGTGTGCGGCGGACGGCCGGAAGAGCACCGACGCAACGTTCCGCAACCAGGCCGATCACTCACCGCAACCGACCGCAGAAGTTGGACCAGAACCACAACTCGTGACTAGAGCCAACGCACAGGCCGCCAAGGACTTCGCGCGCCCAGCATCCGGCACCGCCCCGGACGCCCTCCGGCCGCCTCCCGCCGTACTGAATACGGGTCAACTCCAAGGCGGTCGGCCGGTTCCTTCCGCCCACAGGGCCAGCGCCCGGCGGTCGACGGCGCGGATCCCGACCTGGGCGCAGAACGCGGCGGCGGCCTTGGTGAAGGTGCTGGTCGTGACGACCAGTGCGAGGTCGCAGCGGTGGACGTCGCGGTAGGTGCCGTTGACCTTCTGCACGTCCTGGGAGCCGACAAGCGTCTTCGGCCCGTACCGCTTGGCCTGGATGAGGATTCGCTGCCCGGCCGGGGTGGTCGCCAGGACGTCGGCGGCAAGGTCGCCGGCGCCGCCGACGACGGTGACCTCGGTGCAGCCGTCGCGCCGGCACAGCACCGCCAGCGCGTGCTCGAACTCCTTCGGCCCCATCGCCAGGAACGCCCCGACATGCCGCAGCTGCGCGACCTGCCCCTCGTGCTCCCGCCTCGACGCCGCCACCCGGCCGCGAACTACCAGCAGCGCGACGGTCCAAGCGACGCCCAGCAGGCCGAGCAGGAGCAGCAGATGGTGCAGGAGCCACCCCAGCGCGAGCAGCAGCAGGATGACCGCGGCGGTGGCCAGGCCGAAGACGACGACGATGCCGTCGTTGCGGGCCCGCGCGCGGCGCTTGGCGCTGCGGCGGCGTCGAACGGGCCTGCGGGTGCGGGCCACGACACTTCCCCCTCCGGGCCGGAATCCTGGCCGAGAGCGTAGGAGGCGGCGGCCGCTCGTCGCAGGCGGTCGGGTCCAACCGGCCGGATCGCGGCGGTCGGTGGCCGAACGGGCCGTGTTGCCCAAGGCCGAACTTTCCCGATCCCGCCCCGCGACCGCCACACTTCTGGCACTCTCACCCAGAGCATCCGAAGCATCACTTGGGGTAGGCAATGCAGTTCACCTTCAGCGCGATCGCGCTCCTCGGCGTCATCATCGTGCTGCGCCTGCGCAGGCCGACCCAGCCGCGCACCCGCTTCGACGAGAAGCTGAGCGCGGTGTACTGCGTGGTCTTCGGCGTCCTGATCGCCGCCACCCCGGCCGGCCAGGCCATCCTGCACTTCGTGGCCTCCCTCACCCAGAACATCCACTGACCGCGACCCTCGTTTCCGGTCCTCCACGCCCCGAGGCGGCGGCGGTCGGCGGGTTCTCCTCAACGGCATCGTCGCGTCCCTTGCCGCCGCCACCCGCTGATCCCGCGTCCGGCAGCAGACGGCGGACGCCGCCGCCAGGACCAAAACGCACCCGTGACACCTGGAGGAGAAGCGCACGTGCCGCCGATGCCGGACGGCGCGCAGCACCAGGTGGCGGGGATTTCGTCTCCGCCCCCGCTCTGCGCGCCGTCACGCCTCCTCTCCTGCGCGAAGCCCCGGGCGGGCGGGACGGGCTCACTCCTGGGGGCAGACCGGCAGGAGGGCCTTCAGAGTCTCACCGTCGCTCAGCACCACATCACCTGAGGCGAGTGCGGCGACGACGTCCGGGTGGGCGTTGTCAAGGCTGACGCTGCTGTTGGCGAGCCTGTTGCCGGCGCGTTCCTGGACGTCGGCCTGGTTGTTCAGGTCGTCGGCGCGTGCCTGGATCACCGACTTCACTTGGGAGTCGGTGGCCTCGGCGGCTGCCGCGCTCAGGGCTCTGGCAGATGTGCGGTAGTACGCGGCCAGGTCCTGCGGGGTGCGCACGTTGTCTGACTGATGGGACGCGGCGCGGTAAGCGGTGGAACAACCCGCCGGGATGCTGGGGCCGCTGGTCGCGACGACGGCCACCGTCGTCGCGCCGCCGGCCACCGCGATCGCTGTCACCGCCGCAACGGCCGGTTTGGCCTGCGCGAGCTGCAACAGCTTGCGTCCGATCCGGGCGACGTGCCGGCCGATCTGCCCGGCGGAGGCCGACTGCCCCGCGCCGGTCACTGCCGTCACGGCGGCTTGCCCGGCACTGGAGGTGAGGAAGGCCAGGGCGGCGGCTGCCGCGATTGCGTCGCCGTTCAGGAGCTTGCGGGTCTGTTCGCCGGTCCGCAGGTAGAAGTCGACGTCCTCGGTCAGCCCGGCCTGGGAGGCGGCCATCTGCCCGACGGCGTACAGCTGGAGCGCCGCGCGACGGTGGCCGGCACGGAGGGCGAGCGGGATGGTGGCGCGCGCGAACCGGGACGCCTGAGCCCGCTTGCCGGCCGCGTCGAGCCCGTTTGCGACGGCCAGCAGCAGTTGCGGGTCGGGCAACGGCAGCGCAGGGCCTGGGACCGTGGCGTTGGCCAGCAGAGCGAGGATTCCCTCGGCGGCGGTGGCCGACGGCACGGGCGGCCACCGCTGCGACTGTACGGCGGCGAGCGCGTCGGCGGTGATCCGGTACTCGGCTCCGTCGCCGTGGAGGGTGACGAGGCGGCGGTCGTACAGTTCCGGGCCGCAGGACGTGGCGTGCGGATGGCCGGTCACGGCCGCGAACCAGGCGGCGTGCAGGGGCACTCCGAAGGTGGCGAGCGCGACCAGGACCTGGCGGGCAGGTTCGCTCAGTGCCACCGCCAGGATTTCGGCCTGCTGCTGGGGGCTGACCTGCCCGGGGTCGACCGGGCCGGGGCCGTCGAAGGGCGCTTCGCCCGTCCGGGCCCGCCATTCGTCGGAGGTGCGGATGAACGCGGCGTACTGGAGCAGGCGCTGCGGCCGGCCCTCGGACATCCGGTACGCCTGCTCGAACTGGATGTTCTGCAAACCCACCGGGCCGAGCGGGAGCCCGAGTTCGGCGCTGAGCAGTTCAGCGGCGGGGCCCGGGGCAAGGGGCTGGACATGGTGGACGGCCTCGGGGTCGTTCGACAGGGTGCGGTACGGCGAGGTGAACAGGAAGGTGCAGCCGGGGAAGGTCTGCTGCAGTCGGGCGAGGTCCGCGCCGGTCAACGCGCAGTCGATGATGGTGAAATGGGCGTCGACGTCGGCGACGGCGGCGCGCAGCAGCTCCTCATCGACGCCGCGCAGGAACTCCTTGCCGAAGATCCGTCGCGCCAGGCGGTCGTAGACGGCAGCGAGGGTGTCGGCCGGGCCGGCCTGCGGCAGCAACACGGCGCCGCGCAGGCCGTGCGCGCCCAGGCAACCGTTCGCCTCCAGGGCGATCGCCTGTTTGCCGACGCCCGACAGGCCGTGCAGCTGCACGCTCCGGCCGCTGCGGAGCTGGTCGGTAACCCTCCCGACCAGCGCCTCCCGGCCGAACAGCGTGCGCCGCAACGGGGGCTTCAGTACGTCGAGTTGCCGGACGGGCAGCTCCAGAAGACTCGGCGTGCCCGCGAAGCGGTTGTCGATGTAGACGACGTTGGTGGCGTAGTCGCCGGAGCTGATAACGCCCAGGTTGTCTCCGTGGTTGACGATGGACCGGTGACCGGGCCGGCTCCCCTCGCGCTCGCTCATCGGCGCTGGACGTTCAGGGCGCTGTCGCCGGTGGAGACGATCCCGCTGACCGAGCCGCCCACCGCAATGCTCCGCTCGCCCGATGCCTGCACAGTCGCGTCGGCGGCCGGCAGCAGCGCCGCCAGTTCACGGGCGAGCTCGGGGTCCTCGGTCAGCAGACGGCGCAGCTGGCGGCGCAGCACCGCGACCGTGTCGGGGTCCTCGGCGGCTTCCGCGAGGTCGGTCACGGCGTCCACCACGGACTCGGGCCGCGGGTTGCGGCTCAGGATCCGGTTCAGCAGCCGATGACCGAGCCGCACGGTCGCATCCGCGGCTTCGTCCTCCGCCCTGGTCAGTATTCCCGCGCCGTAGACGCCTGCCGCGGCACTCACGGCGGGTACGACCTGACCGAGCAGCGCATCCATGTCCAGCATCGCTCCCCCAAAGGCGGAGGCTCCTCCGGCCTGCCGCGGCTCGGCGTCACCCCCGCCGGGGCGGGTAGGCGCCGGCCGGGCACAGGAGGCAGCCGACCAGAGTCACCACAAATGTGGTAACCCACCTGTGGTACCACGATCGGGGTAGTGTGGGCAACAGGGCAACAGGGCAACAGGGCAATGAGGACAGGGAACTGATGATGAATCACGAACGCCGCGATCGACTGGGCGACGCCGCCATCGAAGTTCTGGCGGCGTCAGGCGGACGCGGCTTGACGCACCGGGCCGTCGACGCGGCCGCGCAACTCCCGCAGGGCACGGCGAAGAACTACTTCCCCTCCCGCGAGGCCCTACTGCGCGCCGTTGCCGAGCGGTGCGCGCAGCAGTACCGGGCCGTCGCCGAGCAACTGGCCGCCTCCGGGCCGCCCGCCGACCGCAAGGCCCTGACCGCGGTCCTGCGCGGACTGCTGGAAAACGTCGCGGGACCGGGGCGCCCGCGCATCGTCGCCTACCTGGAACTGCAGATCGAGGCAGCGCGCCAGCCCTGGCTGGCGGCCATCGTCGCCGACATCGCCGCCGCCGACATCGCCGGCCTCGAAGCAGTCCAGCGCACGGCCGGCCTTCCCGTCACCCCGGACACGGCGGCGGCCGTTACCCTCGCCCTCCACGGCGCACTCCTCCACCTGGTAGCCCGCGGCCCCGCCACCACGGCCACCACCCGCGCCGGACTCGACGACCCCGACCAATTCGTCCGCACCCTCCTCGACACCGTCTACCCCCCGCCGCAGTGACCCGGCGCGGCCACGTCATTCACTGCCTCCGGCCCTTGCAAACGCGCCGCCCGATCGAGCGGCCTCCGACGGGACCCGGTTGATGGGTTCCGCAACCGACGCACGGACCGATGTCGGCGGGCAGCGCCTCGGTGAGCCGCTTGGAACGGCCGCAAACGGCGTCCTCCTTGGGCCCGTCAACGGTCCGCGAAGCGGGTTCGGCCGCCGGCCGGTCCGGTGAGCAGTTGCTCGTCCTTCAGCAGTCTGATGGCGCTGGAGATGGTGGTGTGACTGACGCTGTACGCGGCCGCGAGCTCGCTGCCGCCGGGAAGAGGTTTGCCGGGTTGCCACCGGCCGCTCTCGATTTCGGCGCGCAGCGCAACCGGGAGGGGCAGGGTGCGGCCCTTTCGCGGTCCGGGGAGGCCGACGGTGGCGGTGGTCGTGGTGTCCATGGTGGGCTCCGGTTCGCTTCGGTCCCGGCCGGCGAGGGGCGTGAGGCTGCGGACTACGCTGATGGCCGGGCCCCTCACGTCGACGAGCATGAGGGGCCCGGCCATCTTCGGGGCCGGTGCTGATGCGGGATCAGGGTCCGGCGATCACCCAGGTGACGAACACGGCCTGCATGGAGTCGTGGACTCGGTGGACGAGGCTGATGCGGGCGGTGTAGTCGTCGACCTCGGGGTCGGTGCCGCCGGGCACCGGGATGCCGAGCCGCGGGTAGAGCGCGAGGCGTTCGACCAGCTTCTCGACGGCGTCCAGTTCGTCGGGGCGCAACTGAGCGAGGGCGGCTTCGACGGCGTCGGAGAGAGACGTGCAGCGGCTCGCGCGGTGCGGTCGGCTGGTCATCGGTCACCGGTCGCCGCCAGCGGCACGCACCCGGGGTGAAGACGTCACCGGCCGGGCTCCAGTGCAACTCCAACGAGGTACAGGTCGATCGGGTGTTGACGGCCTGGGGACGCCAAGCGGTGCTCGTCTGCCCTGAGGCCTCCACGGGCCGGGCGGCAAGGTGGGCATCCGCTTGGCGTCCCCGGGCCGTCAACACCCGTCTCCGTGTGGTGGTGTCCGCGAAGGCGCCGGGCGCCGCCGCTCTACAGCTAGGCAGTGTCCTGGCGATCACGGGCGGAGCCGGATGATGAGCGTGGCTGCGGTGACGGTTCCGATGGGAAGTGGAGGAGCGGCCCGGGCCGGGTCAGGCCAAGTGGGTGGTGGCGTAGTACTCGATCGCGGTGTGCTGGTACTCGGCCAGGCCGGGAGTGACGGCCTCGTAGGCGGCGCGCCAGGACGGGTTCTGGACGCAGCCGAGGCCCATGGCGCGGAACTCGTCGGGCGTGACGGGGTGCAGTTCGGCGAGCGAGCGGTACTGGGCGTCGATCTCGGCCTGGACGGAGTCGGCAGAGGCCGGGGTGCCGGCCGCCAGCAGCTCCGCGAGGCGGATCATCCCGGCCGTTCGCTCGCGCTGGCCCGCCCGGAGCTCGGCGGCGTCCATCGTTGCGCTGCGGCGGTCGGTCGCCTCGGCGAGCTCGGGGAAGTTCTGGAGGCCGTCCTCGTACTGGTCGGGCTGGACGCCCTCGAAGAGGTTCTCCGGGCGGTTGATGGTCATGGGCTGGCCGTCCTTTCGGGATCGTTCCAGGTCGGCGAGGGTTCGGGCGACGGTGGCGGCCAGGGTGTCCAGCCGGTCCCGTTCGGCGAGGAGACGGCGGTGGTGGCCGCGCAGGGCCTCCACCTCGTCCACCTGCTCGGAGAGGATCCGGCCGATCTCCGGGAGGCCGACGCCGAGGGCCCGCAGCACCAGGATCTGTTGCAGCGTCAGGAGTTGCGTCTCCCCGTAGTGCCGGTGCCCGTTGGCGGCGATCCGGGCCGGCGGCAGCAGGCCGATCTCGTCGTAGTGCCGCAGCGTCCGGGCGGTCACGCCCGACAGCCGGGCCACCTCCGCGATCGACAGGTCCATCGTCCTCGTTCCGTGCCTTCGTCTCGCCGGGCCGGTCGTTCCGGCCTTGCTGACGACCGTAGAAGCTGCCGCAGCGTCAACCGCAAGCCCGGCTAGCCGCAACGCCGTTCAGTTAGGCGGGGGAGTTGTTGGTCAAGCCGGTGAACAAGGCAGCGGAGCTGCTGTAGAAGAGGTCTGTCACTCCAAGACATCCTCACCACAGGAGCTCCGCTGTTGGAACAGGCTGCCATATCAAGGACTTTCGGGGTAGCGGCAGGGGTGTTCGCGCCAGGTCACATCGGTGAGCTGACGCGGATCGTGCCATTCGAGATGGTCGACGAGGTGCTGACGCAGACCGGCGCGGTGCAGCGCAGGGTCCGGCTGGTACCGGCGCGGGTCACGGTGTACCTGCTGCTGGCCGCGGCGCTCTTCACCGGGTTGGGCTACCAGCAGGTGTTCGACCGGCTGTGCGCCGGGCTGACGGGCCCAGCCCTGGTCCGGCCCAGCGGCAGCGCTCTTCGTCAGGCCCGTCAGCGGCTGGAGCCGGCACCGATGAAAGCGCTGTTCGACCTGGTGAGGGCCCTGCGGCCACCATCGCTGCCGCCGGGCGGTGGCAGGGGCTGAGAGTCGTCGCGGTCGACGGCACCCTGCTGTCGGTCCCGGACTGCCCGGCCAACCTCGCGGTATTCGCTCGCCAGCGGCTCCGCAAACGGGATCTCGGGCTACCCGCAACTGCGCCTGGCCGCGCTGGTCGCCTGCGGGACCCGGTCGGTGATCGGGGCTGTCTTCGGTCCGGCCACCACCGGCGAGCTGGAGTACGCCCGCCGCCTGGCAGCGGACCTGCGGGCGGGGATGCTGCTGCTGGGTGACCGGAACTTCGCCTCCGCCGCACTGCTGAACCACCTGGCCGCCACCGGCGCCGACCTGCTGGTGCGCTGCGAGTCGATGACGGCCGCCACCCGGGGCCGGGGGCAGGACCAGCGGGCGCGGCTCGCCGCCGATGCCGACGGACGGCTGTTCGCCTACGAGTTGGAGGTCGAAGCCGACGTGGGGGCCTATCCCCACCTCGGCGCCGGGCTGCCGATGCAGACCGCCTGGATGGCCACCGGCCCGTACGCGACCCCGCAGGTGCACGCGACCGTCCGTTCGGTGCTGACCAACACCATGGTGACGTACCCGTACCGCGGTGCCGGCCGGCCGGAGGCGGCGATCGCGCTGGAGCGGGCCATGGACCAGCTGGCTCGTGAACTTGACATCGACCCGGCCGAATTGCGGCGGCGCAACTTCATCCCGCCGCACCGGTTCCCGTACCGGACGCCCACCGGCCGGTGCTACGACAGCGGGAACTACGTTGCCGCGCTGGACCTGGCGCTGGAAACCCTGGACTACCCCGGGTGGCGGGCCGAGCAGGCCCGGCGCCGAACGGATCCCAACGCGCTGCCGCTGGGCATCGGCCTGTCCTGCTACGTCGAACGCTCCGGCAGGGAACCCGGCGGACTGCACGAGTTCGGCGGCGTCGAGGCCGCGGCGGACGGCACAGTCGTCGTCCGGTGCGGCGCGGCCTGCGCCGGCCAGGGGTGCGAGACGGTCTTCCCCGCGCTGGTGGCCGAGGCCCTGGGCGTGGACGCGAGCCGGGTCCGGCTGGTCGAGGGGGACACCGGCGAGCAGCCCGAGGGCCTGGGCTCCTTCGCCAGCCGATCCGCCCAGGTGGCCGGCGCGATGCTGCGGCACACCTCGCGGCTGCTGGTCGCCGAGGCGCGGGAGCGGGCCGCGCGGCTGTGGGACGTTCCGTCCGAGGCCGTGGGCTGGTCCGACGGCGCCGCACAGCTCGGCCCGAGCGGCTCGCAGGCGATCGGACTGGCCGAGCTGGTGCGGGCCACCGGGCCGCTGCGGGTGGACGACCGGTTCGAGACCGGCATGGCCTTTCCCTTCGGTACCCACGCGGTGGTGGCCGAGGTCGATCCGGAGCTGGGTACCGTACGACTGCTGCGGGTGGTGGCCGTGGACGACTGCGGAGTGCAGCTCAACCCGGTGATCGTGCGCGGGCAGGCCTTCGGGTCGGCGGTACAGGGCATCGGCCAGGCCCTGTACGAGGGGATCCCCTACCGGGACGACGGCGTACCCCTGTTGGCCTCCGGGCTGCTGGACTACCTGCTGCCGACCTTCACCGAAGTGCCGTCCATCGAGGTCAGGGACACCTGCACCCCGGGCCCTGGCACGCCACTGGGCGCCAAGGGGGCGGGTGAGTCGGGCTGCATCGGCACTCCGGCCGCGGTCGTCAACGCCGTGGTCGACGCGCTGCGGATCGCCGACCCCGACCTGTTGCAGATGCCGCTCACCCCGGATGTGGTGTGGCGGGCGGCCCGTGCCCCGAAGCTCACGGAGGCGCCCCGATGAAGCCCGCCTCCTTCGACTACGCCGCACCGCGCACGGTGCCCGAGGCCGTCGAACTGCTCGGCTCCGCGGACGGGACGGCCCAGGTGCTCGCCGGCGGGCAGAGCCTGACCGCGGAACTCCGCGGTGCCACCCGCCAGTCCGCTGCCGCCAAGGCGGAAGCTGACCTTCTGGACGCCGTGGCCCGCGACCAGCAGGCCTGCGACCACCCGCAGCAGGAGAAAGCCCGTGTTCATGATGGACTCCGGTCGAGTTCGGTCGCGGCCCGTCAGCCGGCGGCGTGCGGGCTGACCATGGCCTGGGCGTAGACGACACCCATGCCGTAGGCGCCGCCGTGCTCCTTGACCAGGTCCGTCACTGCGACGTAGGTCTCGGTCCGGGCCCAGTCGCGCTGGAGCTCCAGCAGCACCTGCACCCAGGTGACGGGCACGGCGCCGGCCGCGGTCATCCGCTGCAGGGCGTGCTCGTGCGCCTGCGGGCTCACACCGCCGGAGGCGTCCGCGACCACGTACACCTCGTAGCCCTGATGCAGCGCCGACAGCGCCGGCAGGACCAGGCAGACCTCGGTCCACAGGCCGGAGAGGATGATCTTGCTGCGGCCGGTCGCCTTGACCGCCTCGACCAGCGCCGCGTCCTCCCAGGCGTTCATGCTGGTCCGGTCGATCAACTTCTGCTCGGGGAAGACCGCCCGCAACTGCGGGAGGATCGGCCCGGAGAAGGACTCCGCCGCCACGGTGGAGAGCACCACCGGCACGTCGAATATCTTCGCGGCCTTCGCCAGGCCGACGGTCGAGTTGATGATGGCGGTGCGGTCGCCGCTGCCGGTGCCGAAGAACATCTGCGGCTGGTGGTCGACGAACAGCATCATCGCGTTGTCCGGAGTGAGCAGATCGGGGCTCGGGGCGGCGTGGACCGTGTCGAAGTCGACCATGATTCTTCTCTTCTCTCGGAACGTCAGGGAGTCGATGAAGCGCCGGGCCCCGTCGGACCGGCGGGGCGGCACGCTGGACGACGCTAGGGCGCTTCGCACGGCATGGCTGCCCGCTCCGTGCCCCGGGACTGTTCCGGCACTGCACCGACCGCGGGCCTCGGGGGGTTTGCCGAGGGGGAGCCGTGCGCTGAGAGGCAATCGGCGATGCACTGCGAAGGCACTGCGGACGCGGCCGGCCGCCTAGGTTCGCCGGGTCGTCCCACCGGACTGCCCGAGAGAGGAACCCCGTTGTCCGCCATGCCCGTTGCCGGAGTCCGCCCCGGCGCTCCCGAGGAGCCCGCCGACCTCGTCGTGCGCAACGCCAAGGTGCACACCAACGACCCGCGCCGCCCCCGGGCCAGTGCCGTGGCCGTCCGGGACGGACTGGTCCAGGCGGTCGGCCTGGCGCGCGGCCCGCGGTCTCGCCCTCCCGGGGCAGGGCGCGGCGCCGCTGGACCCGTGCTTCTTCTGACGATGCGACAACTCGGAGAGGAGGCGTCATGACCACGCCCGCAGGTGATCCCCGCACCGCCCCGCCACAGGTTCCCGGACCACAGGTTCCCGGACCACAGGTTCACGACCGTCATCCGCTGGCGCTGGCCCTGTTCGCCCTCACCGCGGTCAGCGGCCTGATCGACGCGGTGAGCTACCTCGGCCTCGGCCATGTCTTCACCGCGAACATGACCGGCAACGTCGTCGTCATCGCCTTCGCCCTGGCCGGAGCACCCGGCTTCTCCGTCGCAGGCTCGCTGACCTCCCTCGTCGCCTTCCTCGCCGGCGCGGTCCTGGCCGGCCGCCTCGCGGGGCGGTACGCCACTACGCGGCGCGGCCGGTGGCTGCGCGCGGCCCTGGTCCTGGAGGTCTCGCTGCACGGCGCGGCCGCAGCCGTCGCCTTCGCCCGGGGCGTCGACGGGGCCGCGCAGTACACCGTGATCGCCCTGGTGGCGGTGGCGATGGGCATCCGCAACGGCACCGTGCGCGCCCTCGCCGTCCCCGACCTCACCACCACCGTCCTCACCCTCACCCTGACCGGCCTCGCCGCCGACTCCCGCCTTGCCGGTGGCACCGCGCCGCGCCAGCGCCGCAGGGTCCTCGCCGTCGCCACCATGCTGGCGGGCGCCCTGCCGGGTGCGGTCCTGGTGCTGCACGGCCAGATCGCCTGGGCCCTGGTGGCCAGCGCGGTGCTGGCCGGCGCCACCGTCCTGCTCAACCGGGAGTGAGACGGCACCACTTCGCTCGGCTCCCCACCCGCGCTGCGTCCCTTCCGGAGACCTCATGCCCTCAACGGCCGCCTTGGAACTGTCCCGATGGCAGTTCGCCATCACGGCGATCTTCCACATGTCCTTCCCGGCCCTCACGGTCGGCCTCTCCGTGCTGCTCGCCGTCGTGCAGACCGCTTACGTACGCACGGGAAACCCGCTCTATCAGCAGATCTTCCGCTTCTGGAAGAAGATCTTCGCGGTCGGCTTCGGCCTCGGCGTCGTCGCGGGCACCGTGATGACCTTCGAGTTCGGCCTCAACTGGGGCGTCTTCGCCCACGCCGTCGGACCCGTCATCGGGGTGACCATCGGCATGGAGGTCATCACGGCCTTCTTCCTGGAGGCCGGCTTCATCGGCGTGATGCTCTACGGCGAGGGCCGGGTCAAGCCGCGGACCATGGCCTTCGCCTCCTGGATGGTGGCCTTCGGCACCCTGCTGTCCACCACCTGGATCCTGTCCGCCAACAGCTGGATGCAGGCCCCGGCCGGCTACACCGAGACGGCCGGCCAGTTCCACCCGAGCGACTGGGGCAAGGTCCTGCTCAACCCGGCCTTCACCTACCGCTTCCCGCACATGCTGCTGGCCGTGCTGATCAGTGCGAGCTGGTTCGTCGGAGGCATCTCCGCCTGGTACCTGGTCAAGCAGCGCAGGGCCGCGCTGCCGTTCGCCCGCCGCTGCCTGTCCGTCGCCCTCGGCGTGCTCGCCGTCCTGATGCCGGTCCAGCTGTACATCGGCGACGCCACCGCCATCTTCATGGCGCAGCACCAGCCCGCGAAACTCCAGGCGTTCGAAGGCAACTGGCGCACCGACAACAACGGGTACAACGTGGTCGTCATCCCCGACACCGACCGGGGCACGAACGATCTGCGCATCACGGTCCCGCACCTGGGCGCGGTGATCGGCCACGATCTCACCGGCGAGGCCGCGGTGCCCGGCCTGCTGGAGACCCCGCCCGACCAGCGGCCCAACATGTGGAGCACCTTCTACGGGTTCCGGGCCATGTACTTCACCGCCCTGGCCATGTTCGCCACCGCTCTCGCGGGGCTGGTGCTGCGCCTGCGGAGGCGACTGTTCGACTCCCGTCGCTTCCTGCGCTGGATGGTCTGGATGACACCGGCCGGTGTCATCGCGATCACCGGCGGGTGGATCACCGCCGAGGCAGGGCGCCAGCCCTGGGTGGTCTACGGCAAGCTGCGCACACAGGACGCGCTGTCGCACTTGAGTACGGCGCAGGCCGCGACCACCCTGACCGCCTTCGTGCTCCTCTACGCGGCCCTGCTGGCCATCTGGGTCCGCTACATCGTCCGTACCGTCAAGGCCGGACCCGACCTGCCCACGGGTGAAGCCGCGATGGCCGCCCCCGGAACGGAGGCTTCCGTTGCTTGAGTACGCCACCTACGCCCTCGTCCTGCTCTCGCTCGGCATGTACGTCGTCCTGGACGGCTACGACCTGGGCGTCGGCATGCTCAGCCTGTTCGCCAAGGGGGAGAGCCGGCGCGAGTACGGCGAGTTGATCGCCACCGCCTGGGACGCGAACGAGAGCTGGCTCGTGCTGGCCGGTGTGGCCCTGTGGGCCGGGCTGCCCGGCGTCTACGCGACCGTGCTCCCCGGGGTCTACCTGCCGCTGATCGGCATGCTCCTCGCGATCATCCTGCGCGGCATGGGACTGGAGTTCCAGAGCGCCGCCGCCGGCTACCGGCGCGGCTGGGCCCTGCTGTTCGGCGCCTCCTCGCTCGCTGCGACCCTCTGCCAGGGCCTGGTGCTCGGCGGCGTGCTCTCCGGACTGGAGCAGCGTGACGGGTCGTTCAGCGGCGGCGCCTTCGACTGGCTCACCCCCTACAGCCTGCTGTGCGCACTCGGCCTGGTGGCGCTCTACCTGCTGGCCGGGGCCGCCTGGCTGCAGGACAAGACCGAAGGTGCCGCCCGCGAACGCGCCGGTCGAGCCGGGCGCCCGCTGCTGGCGGCCACCGCCGTGGCCGCGCTGATCCTCGGGTGCGGCCTGCAGGCCGCCGACCCGCAGGAGTTCGGGTTCGACGAGCCGGTGCGCGCGGCACTGTTCTGGACTGCCGTCGCCGGGGCGGCGGCCGCGGGCGCGGTGGCCTGGTACGGCTTCGGACGGCGGCCCGACTGGCGGCCGTTCGCGGGTGTGGTCACCGCCCAGGTCTGCGGCCTGCTCGCCCTGGTGGCCGCGACCGCGCCGGTGGTCGTCCCGCCCAGACTGACGCTCCATCAGGCGTCCAGCCCGCCCGGCTCGCAGACCTTCCTCGTCGTCGGCGTGGGATTGTGCATGCCGGTGGTGTTCGCCTACAACGCGTACGCCTGGTGGGCCTTCCGGGGCAAGTTCACGCAGACCCCGGAGGCGCCGCTCGACCCGCTGCGGGTGCGCACGGGGGCACCCCGCCAAGCCCGGCCCGAGCCGGGCGGCTTCGTGGTCGTGGTCCGGCGCGCACTGCTCACCGTGCTGGGCGTCGGGTTGGCGGCCGTGTCCCAGGACGTCTTCGGTGGCGTTGCGACCTGGATCGATCCGCTGGGCGTCACGCTCCTCTCGGCGGCGGCCCTGGCCGCCTGGATCATCAGCGACCGGAGGGACCAGCGGGACGGGGTCTTCGATCTCGACCCGGACGACCAGGACCCCGTTCGGACGGGGACGTGAGCACCTCGACCGCCCTGCTGACCGAACTCGGCGACGCGCGCGTCCGGGACCAGGACGACGAGGTGTCGGCCCGGTTGCACGCGTGGGCCGAGCCCGGCCGCGCGGAGTTGCGGCGGGCGGGCCTGCTGCGCGGTCTGGCTCCGCTGGGCACCGTGCTCTGGGCGGCCGGTCTGGCCTGGGCGGCGCAGCGCGGGCTCACCGGCCAGCACGGCGGACGGCTCCCAGTACGGGTCCTGCCCGGCGCCGGGCTCGTGCTGGCCGGTGTGGCGGTCCGGGCCGCGCTGCTGGCCACCGCCGACGCGGCGGCCGCGCGCGGCGCCCGCCGGGTGCGCGCGGCACTGCGCGAGCGCCTGCTCGCCGCAGCTCTGCCGGCGCGCGGCCCCGCCCGGCCCGGCAACGGTGACGCCGCCCTCGCCGAGTCCCTGACCGGCGAGGTCGCCCGGCTGACCGAGTGGCTCACCGAGTACGTCCCCGCTCGCACCACGATGCTGCTGGGCAGCGGTCTGACCTTGGCCGCCATCGCGGTTCGCAGCTGGTTCGTAGCACTGATCCTGGTCATCGCCACCCCGTTGCTGCCGACCAACCTCAAGGTCATCGGCCTCGGTACACAGGCCGCCGTGCACGCGCAGCTCACGGCGGTGCGCCGGCACGGCGCGCGCCTGCTCGACCACCTGCGCGGCCTGCCCACCCTGATCGGACTGGGCGCCTGGGAGACCGCCGCCGTCGCGCTGCGCGAGGACGACGAGGAACTGGCCCGTCGCACCCAGGCGGTGCTACGGGTCGCCTTCCTCTCCACCGCCTGGATCGAGCTGCTGATCACCGGCACGCTCGCCGTGGTGGCGACCTACTGCGGACTGGCGCTCCTCGACTACCTCCAACTGCCGCTGGTGCCAGGCCGGATGAGCCTGGCCACCGCGCTCTTCGTGCTGGTGCTCACCCCCGCCTACTTCGCCCCCGCCCGCGACCTGGCCCGGGGCTACCACGCCCGAGCCGAGGCCCGCGCCGCAGCGGAGCTGATCGAAGGGATCGTCGCCGGCACCGGCAATGACGGCGACGATCCGGACCCGCCCGCGCCGACCCGGCACACCGGCGGCGGGGTCGGCGTGCACCTGGACCATGTGACGGTCCGTCATCCCGATCGTACGGAGCCGGCACTGGACGACGTGAGCCTCCAGCTGGCCCCCGGTGCCCTCGTCGCCGTCACCGGGCCCAGCGGCGCGGGCAAGTCGACCCTGCTCGCCGTCGCCGCGGGACTGGCTCAACCCACCTCCGGAACCGTCGCCCACGAGTGGGGCGGCACCTTCCAGCCGCCGTCACCCGCCTCGGTCGCCTGGGTCGGCCAACCCGCGCACCTGCTGCCCGGCACCGTCCGCGAGAACCTGCTCCTCGCCCGACCCGATGCCACCGACGAAGCACTCTCCGCCGCCTTCCGCACGCTCGGCTTCAGCGACCTGCTCGCCGACCTGCCGGGCGGTCTGGACACCCCGCTCGGCGAGCGGGGCAGCGGGCTCTCCTCCGGCCAGTCCCAGCAACTCTCCCTCGTCCGGGCACTGCTGCGGGACGCCCCGCTGCTCTGCCTGGACGAGCCCACCGCCCACCTCGACCCGGTGGCGGAGGCCCGCGTGGTGGCGGCCCTGCGCACGCTGACGCGCGGCCGGAGCGTGCTGCTCGCCACCCACAGCCCCGCACTGCTCCCGCTCGCCGACCGGACGATCCACCTGGACCGGGGAAGGACGCGATGAACGCCTGGAAACTGCTGCGCCACTCCATGCCCCGCCGCGACCTGGCCGTCGCCATCGCATTGGCCGCGGCGGCGGAACTGAGCGCAGCGGCGCTGCTGGGCCTGTCCGGCTGGTTCCTGACGACCTGCGCGCTGGTGACCCTGCTGGCCAACACGACCTGGTCGTGGATGTACCCGTCAGGGACGGTCCGCGCCCTCGCCCTGCTGCGCACGTCGCTGCGCTACCTCGAACGGCTGGTCAGCCACCGGGTCGTCCTCGCCACGACCGTGACCCTGCGCGGCCGCCTGGTCCGGGGTGCCGGCGAACTGAGCGCGCGCGAGCTCCGAGCCCAGCGCGACGGAACCCTGCTCGCCCGCCTGACCGCCGATGTCGAGACGGTGGCCGGCCTGCCCGCCCAGGTCGTCGCGCCACTCGCCGGCTGCGCGGTCACCGCGGTGCTGGTGGAGGCGCTGCTGCTGCGGGCGAGCCCGACGCTCGGTGCGGCCGAGCTCACCGTGTTCGCGGGCGGCATCTGGTGGGCGATCCGCACCGGCCGCCGGGCCCGGCGGCACCTCGCAAGCGCGGCTGCCGCCCGGGCCGGCGCCGGGACGGACCTGATCGCCGCCCGGACCGCCTTCAACGAACTGCGCTGCCTGGACGTGATCCCGCAAGCCCGAGGCCTCGTCGCGACGGCGCTGGAGCGCGAGGAGGCGGCTGCCGCCGCCGCGGCAGCCGAGCAGCGCAAGGGCCGCCTCGGCCTGAGGCTGCTCGCCGCCCTCGGCCAGGGCCTCGCCCTGGTTCTCGCGCTGCAGGCAGGCGCCTGGTCGCAGCCGGTGGCCGACGCCGTCGGCGAGGTGCTGCTGCTCGCGGCGGTGTGGGACCTACTGGAGCGCCTTCCGCAGCTGCTGCAGGAGCTGGCCGCCGCCCAGGACGCGGCAGCGCGTCTCGGCCCGCTCGGTGCGACCACCGCCGACCGGCAGCCGCCCGCGCCGACGCGGCGCGGCCCGGTGCTCACCGTGATGGACCTGCCCGCTGCCAACGGTGGGCGGCCACTGTCGTTCACCGTCCGCGCTCCCCGGCTGATCGTCGTCACCGGCCCGAACGGCAGCGGGAAGTCCACGCTTCTCGGGCAACTGGCCGGACGGCTGCCGACCACCTCCGGCCGGGTACGGCTGGACGGCGCTCCTGTCGCCGACCTGCCCGCCGAAGCCGTCGCCGACGTGCTCACCCTGGTCGAGGCCGACGACTGGCTCGCCGACACGACCGTCGCGACCAACTTGCGCCTGGCCGCACCACTCGCGGACCCGGAGCATCTGCGTGCCGCGCTGGCGACAGTCGGCCTCGGCGCCCTGCCCCTGGACACCCCGGTCGGCCCCGCCGGCCGCGCGCTCTCCCAAGGACAGCGCCGCCGCCTCGCCGTCGCCCGCGCGATCCTGCGCCGGCCGCGCATCCTGCTGCTCGACGAACCCACCGCAGGACTCGACCGGCCGACCGCCGAGGCACTGCTGCGCGACCTGCGCCGGGCGCTGCCCGATTCGGCCCTGGTCCTCGCCCTGCAGGACCAGGACCTTGCGCTGCTCCCGTGGCACCCGGACGTCGCGGTCGACCTGGCCGGCACGACGGCTCCTCAACCGGCCTGCTAAGCCGGGGGATTCCTACACGGGGCGAGAGTCGCCCCGGGCAGGACGGGGGCCGGGAGGCGATCCGGAACGTCCTGACCGTCGGCGCCCGCACCGACCTCGCCATGTTCGATGGGTACCGGCCCCTCGCCGCCGGCGGCGACCGCTCACCACCGCCAACGCCACCGGCACCGCCCACACTGCCCTCACCCCTGAAACCGTCCAGGCACTCCTGGTCCACGAGGCACGCTGGCCCACCGCGATGACCGACGGCGGCAAAGACTTCGCGCGCAACGTGCTGGCCGCTACGGCTGGGGAGTGCCGACCGAGGTGCGATGTGGGCGGAAGGTACGAGGCCAGCAAACGGGCCGGATCGCGGGGTGGTGCAGCTGCGAGGCCGTCGGCCGCATGTCCGACACGTGCGCGAACGGTTCCTCCCATCTGCTGACGACCCGTCAGAAAAGTCAGCAAAAGGTCAGCATTCATCCACCCACAGCGTGCAAAACCCGCCCGCAGGTGGGAATCGGCAAGGTCTCCGGGACTGCTGTCGGGAGCTCTGCCAGCGACGCTCGCCGGCGTCTCGCCCAGAGCCGAAGGCGGTCGCGGGCCACCCCGCATGGGGCTGATCGCCGCGACCGCCGAGTGCGGCATATGCACAGGTCAGGCGCGATTTCCCCGCGCCTTGAGGGCGACGTTCGGGAGCTCCGGAGCGGGCAGCCGGTCGCCCGGGTAGCCCTGGACTTCGCCGAACCGGACCCCCTTCTCCCAGTCGTTTCGTGCTTGTGTGATCTCCTCACTGGATCGTCCGATGAAGTTCCACCACATGACGATCTGCTCGTCGAAGGGGGTGCCGCCGAGCAGGATCAGGCGGGCGGGGGTGGGGGAGGGGTTGATGATGGTGAGGGTGCTGGGGCCGGGCGGGAGGTAGCCGAGGTCGGCGCGGTGCAGGGGGGTGCCGGCGAAGGTGATGTCGCCCTGGTCGACGAGGAGGCCGTGTTCGAAGGCGGGGTCGACGTCGAGGGTGAGGGTGGCGCCAGGGTCGAGGACGAGTTCGGCGCCGAGCAGCGGGCTGAAGGTGGGCACGGGGGAGGTTTCGCCGGCCAGCGTGCCGAGGAAGACGCGGACCTCGGCGCCGTCGAGCGTGACCGGGCCGGGGACGTGGTGGTGGAAGTCCCGTGCGGTGTGCCGGTGTTCGTCGGGGAGCGCGACCCAGAGCTGGACGCCGTGCAGGGTGCTGGTGGCGGCCGTCGAGGTCTCGGAGTGGGCGATGCCGTGGCCGGCTGTCATGAGGTTGAGTTCGCCGGGCCGGACGAAGGCGTGCACGCCGAGGCTGTCGCGGTGCTCGATCTCGCCGCTGAACAGCCAGCTGACGGTCTGCAGGCCGATGTGCGGGTGCGGGGCGACGTCCATGCCGCCGGTGATGGCGACGTCGTCGGGGCCGTAGTGGTCGATGAAGCACCAGGCGCCGATCAGGGTGCGCTCGCGCTGGGGGAGGGTGCGGCGGACGGTCATCGCGCGCGGGCCGCCGAGCGGGACGTCCCGCGGCGGGAGGACCCGGACGGTGGCCGCGCGGGGGTCGTTCTCGGTGGTGCTCATGGTTGTGTTCCCTCCCGTGCCGTCCGGTTACCGGAGTTCCCGGTCGGCCCGTTCCAACAAATCGTTCCAGCTTCAACTATTATGGAGCGTATCGTCAGACAAATACCAGTACGCAGGCGGAGGAGCTCCAGGTGACCGAGGTGGCGACCACCACGACCGGCCGGCGGGTCTACATCGACAAGCAGCACCCGCAGGCCTTCCGTGCTCTGCGGTCCAACGCCGAGGCGGTCCGCGAGGCCGCTGCCGAGGCCGGACTCGACCGCCGCCTCGTCGAACTGGTCAACCTGCGCGTCTCGCAGATCAACGGCTGCGCCTACTGCCTGGACGTGCACACCAAGGCCGCCCTGCAGGCCGGCGAGAGCGTGCAGCGGCTCGGCGTGCTGAACGCCTGGCGCGACACCGCCCTGTTCGACGAGCGAGAGCGGGCCGCACTGGCGCTCGCCGAGGCCACCACCCACCCCGCCGACGCCACCGCCCAGGACGTGGCGTACGCGCAGGCCCGGGCGGTGCTCGGCGACGAGCAGATCTCCGCCGTGATCTGGGTGGCCATCGCCATCAACGCCTTCAACCGCGTCTCCATTCTGAGCAAGCACCCGGTCCGGCCCGCGCGCGTGGCCGCCGAAGCCGTTGTGAATGCGTAGGCGCCGGTAGGGAGTTGGCGTCACGTCAGCAGCGCGCGCCCAGCTGTCGAAGGGCGGTCGGCTGGCCACCGAAAATGCGTGGCCGGCGGGATCGGGCGAGTGGCAGGGTCGGAGGATGGCTCAGCAGCACAGCTCGCCCCGCCACGCGCCCAATCGGTCGTCCAGTCGGTCCGCCACGTCAGGGCGGGCGTCCGAACTGCACGCCGTGCGCGCCGACTTCGACGACAGCACGATCGTCGTCTACCAGGCCTACGCGCCCGCGATCGCCGAACCCGCGCTGCGGACCGGACGGTTCGTCGCGCCGTTCTCGTTCCGCCGGATGACTTGGATCAAGCCCTCGCTGCCCTGGCTGCTGCACCGCAGCAACTGGGGCACCAAGTCCGGACAGGAACGCATCCTGGCCGTCCGGATCACCCGGCAGGGCTGGGAACGCGCGCTGGCAGCAGCCGAGTTGACCACCGGCGACCAGCAGCGGCTGGCGGCGGCCCGGGTGCACGTCCAGTGGGACCCGGAGCGGTCGCTGCGCGGGGCGGCGCTCAACCACTACAGCATCCAGGTCGGCCTGGGGCGGGGGATCGTCCGGGAGTTCGCCGAGGAGTGGATCGTGTCCCTCGCCGACCTCACTCCGCAGATCCGCCGCGCCGCCGAACTGGTCCGCGCCGGCCGCACCGAACAGGCCCGCCGGCTGCTTCCGGACGAGCGCCGCTACCCACTGCCCGCCGAACTCGCCGCGCGTCTCTGCCACGTGTGACCTCCCGCCGGCGCAGTGGCCGGGGAGGGGGAGGGGGAATGGGAGGGGGGAGGATCAGGCCAGGTCGGAGGGGCGGATCCGGTAGACCTGGAGATTCAGGTTGTAGTACTTGGTGGTCTCGCCGACCCAGCGCATCCCGAGCCGCTTCGCCACCGCGTGCGCCCGGTCGTTCTTCGGCCGGGCCACCGCGAACACCTCCTCGACGTCCTGGGTGAACGCCCACCTCAACAGCGCCAGACCCGCCTCCGTCGCGTACCCCTGGCCCCAGGCGTGCGGGGCGAGCTGCCAAGTGATCTCCAGGTCCTCGTCGTACGGCGGCAGCGGACGGATGCTCAGCCCGCCGACCACCTTCTTGTCCTCCCGCCGCTCCACCGCCCACCGCCCGCGCGGAGACAGCAGTCCGGACTGCTCCTGCGCCCAGGCCTGCAGCACCGAACGCATCGCATGGACATCGGCGACCTGCGACATCGCCGGCGTCAGCCAGCGGGCGACGTCCGTGGAGCCGTACACGGCCAGCGCGTCCTCGGCGTCGTCGGGCGTCCAGTCGCGGACGACGAGCCGATCAGTGGTCAGTCTGATCCCCATGGCCGGGTCCTCCCTCATTCGATTGGCGGACGTCTCCTCCCCCGGAGTGTGCGCCCCCGGCCCGTCCCCGTCGAGCGGGGGAATCGGCCTTCACTGTCCGTCGCTGTGCGGTCGCCCGGGCCGGTCTGGCGTTGGGGTGCTCGCCCGTTAGTTGGTCGTTGGGTGGGTGTGCGCGGTGGGGCAGGGACGGGCCGGCGAGATGATCTACGCGGAGATTATCTCTGCGGGGATGTTTTCCGTGAGCGGTGATCGGTTTTGATCGGCCGAGGGAGATCATCTATGCGGAGATTATCCCTGCAGGGATGAACTCCCCGCGCCCGACCGACTGAGCGGAGACGGACCCAGCGGCGCGCGCTCAGCGGCGCCCCGCCAGCGGAATGCCCAGACCCTCCGGGCCGCCGCCCTCCAGGGCCAGCGCGGTGCCGATCTCGTCGGGCAGCGTCGCCAGTCCCAGCAGGGCCAGCGCCAGTCCGGCGGTGGTGCGGTGCCAGTCGCCGGCCCGGCGCATCAGAGTGTGGCCGCTGCCGAACACCCGGTAGCCGGCCACCCGCGCCCCGTGGTCGCGGGCCCGGAGAGCGAACAGATCGGTGTCGGCGGGCGGCGTCACCCGGTCGCGGTCGCCGTGCAACATCAGCACCGACGTGCCCCGCAGGTGCTCGGTCGGCTCGTCCTGCGGGCACCACGGCGCCAGCGCCACCACTCCCTGCACGCACGGGTGCGCGGCTGCCCGCAGCGCCGCCCGGCCGCCCATCGAGTGCCCGATCAGCACCGTCGGCACCGGCCCGAGCGTCTCCGCCAACTCTGCCAGCGCCGCCTCCGCGTCGCGGGCCGCGTCCGCGCGCTCACCGTTCCAGCCCCGGCAGCGGTAGTGCACGGTGCCCACCGCCAGCGACCGGCCCGCAGCCCCGTCCGAGCCGGGCTGTGCCGAGCGTCGCACCGCGCGTTCCACGGCCCGCGCGAACGGGCGCATCCGCAGGCCCGGCAGGTTCAGCGCCGGCACCGGTTCCGGGCCGAACTCCCGCCCGCCGTGCAGCACCAGCACCGCCGCGTCCGGCGCCGAAGGCCGCACCCGCCAGGACAGTGCCCGGTGCGCTGCCATGGTCCCGTCCTCGCCGGAGTGCACCGCCAGCCGCCCGTCGTTCATCACACCGTCCCGTCGCCGTGCCCACCTGGGCTGCCACTGTACGCGGACGCCACCGCCGACCGGGAGCGTGCGGATCGCCCGGTGTTCGAGCGCGTGAGTCCGAACCGCACAGCTCCGATGCGGGACGCCGGACCTGACTGCTCGTAGGGTGTCAGCGTGCCCACGGCAGGCCGCGCCGCCCACCGTGCGGCGCCCCCAGTCGCAGCCCCACCGCGCCCCTCGGGCTGTGGCGGGCCTGCGTCCCACCGGCAGAGCCGAGGAGAGCCATGGCCGACGTCCAACCGCCCCGCACCGACGGCACCCCGACCGCCGAACTCGGCGTCATCGGCGGATCCGGACTCTACGCGCTGCTCGAAGACGTCACCGAGGTGCACGTCGAAACGCCCTACGGGCCGCCCAGCGACGCCGTGTTCATCGGCGAGGCGGCCGGCCGGCGGGTCGCCTTCCTGCCCCGCCACGGCCGCGGCCACCGCCTGCCGCCGCACCGCATCAACTACCGCGCCAACCTGTGGGCGCTGCACTCGCTCGGGGTGCGTCAGGTCCTCGCCCCGTGCGCCGTCGGCGGCCTGCGTCCCGAGTACGGCCCCGGAACGTTGCTGGTGCCCGACCAGTTCGTCGATCGGACCTCCGGCCGGGCGGGGACCTACTACGACGGCCGCAGCCTTCCCGACGGTTCGATGCCGGAGGTGGTGCACGTCGCGATGGCCGACCCCTACTGCCCCGACGGCCGGAACGCCACGCTGGCCGCCGCCCGGTCACTCGCCTGGGAACCGGTCGACGGCGGCACCCTGGTGGTGATCGAGGGCCCGCGCTTCTCCACCCGCGCCGAATCCCGCTGGTTCACCGCCAACGGCTGGTCCGTGGTCGGCATGACCGGCCACCCCGAAGCCGTGCTGGCCCGCGAACTCGGCCTCTGCTACACCTCGTTGACACTCGTCACGGACCTGGACGCCGGGGTGGAGACCGGCGAGGGCGTCACCCACGCCGAGGTGCTGAAGGTCTTCGCCCGCAACGTCGACCGCCTGCGCGCCGTCCTGTTCAAGGCCCTCGAATCGCTGCCCGCCACCCGCGACTGCCTCTGCTCGCACGCCCTGGACGGGGTGGAGACCGGCCTGCCCGGCGTCTGATCCGGCGGCCCTGCTGCTCCGATTCACGCTGCGGCCCCGGTTTCCCGGAGTTCCGGCCAGGCGACGTCGATCGGCCGGCGCCCGCCGTCTTCTGGCGGTGCGCCGGCCGAACGCGCTCCCTGCGCGGGCGGGTGCGCCCGCTATCGATTCCGTGCGCGCCGACAGAAGTGCGCCAGCGCCATCAGGGCCGCCAGCGCCGTGCCCCAGGCCGCCACCACGGCGACCAGCAGCATCGGCGCCCGCAGCGCCACCGCCAGTCCCAAAAGTCCGAACGACACGGCCAGACAGCACGCGATCACCACGACCACCGATCGTGGGCGGGCCACCAGCGACCGCCGAAGCCGCGCCATCCGTGCTGGTCGCATCGTGCGCAGCTCGCGCTCCAGCTCCAGATCGCTTCCCAGCTCGGCCTCGATCTGATGAAGGATCAGGAGCTCACGCGGGGAGAGTGCCGGTCCGTCCATCAACCACCTCCGCGCCGCCAGGCAGGCGCGCCCGGCCTTCCCCGCCGGCGCGTCCCTACGTCCCAGGTAGCAACACATCTGCCCGCTGCACGCCGGTTCTAACATGCGAACGCGGTGCCGAACCGCCGTGCTGCGACCGGCGTTTCGTCCCTCCGCGACCCAAATGACCCGCGCGCCGCGCCCACCCCACCGGCACCGGGCGCACCCCTCCGGGCGGCGTCCGCACGGCCGTTGCGACGGCGCGCGACGTGCACGCGCAGAACCGATTCGCCACCGGGCCGCGCCCATACGGTAGTTCGCGCCGGGACGGACCCGCCGATCCCGGCGTTCGATCGGAAAGGCCGTACCACCCCCATGCACCTGCGTTCCACGGCTGCCGCCGCCGTCGCCTCGCTCGCCCTGCTGTTCGCCACGCCGTGTCCCGCCGCCGCGGCCGTCGGCGAGTTCCGCTACACCTACTTCGACAACTTCGGCGACCGTGCCGAGGGCCGGCTCGTCGACCCCGACAGCCGGGTCTGCCACACCCTCCCCGAGGTCGCCGACCCTGACACCACCGAACCCGCTTTTGCCCCGCAGAACCTCACCGGCTCTACTGCCACCATGTTCACCGGCCCCGACTGCGACGGCGAGTACTACTCGCTGCGCCCCGGCGGCCGCGCCTCCGACCGCCTCAAGCTCCGCTCCGTCGTCTTCTCCTGACCCGACCCCCATTCGCACACCGCCGTGCGGCTCCGCCCCAGCCGGGGCCGCACGCCCCGCTCCGGACGCGTGAATCGCCGAAGTGATGGAGCGTCAGGACGCCTTGCGGGGTGCGGCCTTCTTCACGGCAGCCTTCTTGGCCGGCGCCTTCGTGCTCTTCTGCGACGCCGCCCCGTTCCGCCTCGCCGACGCGTTCCGGGTCCGCTTCGCGGCACCGCCGCCCGAGGCCGCGTCCTGCGCCGCCTCCGCATCCTCGGCATCCGCCGCAGACCCGGCCGGTCGGCCGCCCTTCGTTCCCCGGCCGTGTTCGCCCTTGGCGGCCTTCACGCTGTTGCGCAGCACCGCCATCAGGTCGATCACCTCGGCCTCGCCGCCTCCGGCCTGCTCCTCCAGGTGCGGTGCCTCCACCCCGGCCAGCTTGGCGTCGATCAACTCCTGTAGCGCCAGCTGGTATTCGTCGTGCAGCGCCGACAGGTCGAAGTCCTCCGACAGCGTGTCCATCAGCGAACGCGCCATCTTCAGCTCCTGCGGACGGATCGTCACCTTCTCGTCCGGCGCCATCCCCTGGGCCGAGCGGACCTCGTCCGGCCACAGGCAGGTCTGCAGCACCAGGGTGTCCTCGTGCACCCGCAGCACCGCCAGCGACTCCCTGGTCCGCATGGTCACCTTGGTCACCGCGATCTGCCCCGACGCGCGCAGCGCGTCCCGCAGCAGCACGTACGGCTTCGCCGGGGCCTTGTCGGCGGTGGCCACGTAGTAGGCCTTGGAGTACATCAGCGGGTCGATCGACTCGGCGGGGACGAACGCCAGCACGTCCACCACCTTCTTGCTCGGCAGCGGCAGTTCCGCCAGGTCCTCATCGTCGAGCACCACCTGCCGACCGTCCGCAGACTCATGCCCCTTGGCGATCTCGCCGTACGGAACCTCCTTGTCCTCCGCCTCGCAGAACCGCTTCATCCGGATGCGCGAGCCGTCCTTCGCATGCACCTGGTGCAGGGCCGGCCCACTGTGCTCCTCCGTGGCGGCATACAGCTGGACCGGTACGCTGACCAGCCCGAACGTGATGACGCCTTTCCAGGTGACCTGTGGCATGTCATGGCCCTTTCGCGGGGATTTCCCACGGTATGCCCGAGCGACAGGTCACGGAAGTCGAGGGCCGCCGCCTGGTCCTCTCCCACCTCGACAAGGTCCTCTGGCCCGCCACGGGGTGGACCAAGGGCGAGGCCCTCTACTACTACGCGCAGATCGCCCCCGCGATGCTTCCGCACCTGCGCGGCCGCGCCGCCAGCTTCCTGCGCTTCCCCTCCGGCATCGGCGAGGAGGGATTCTTCGCCAAGAACCCGCCACCCGGCCTGCCCGCCTGGGTGCACACCGTGACCGCGCCCAGCCACGAAGGCCCCAAGCAGCGCGTCGCCGTGGACGACCTGCCGACGCTGATGACAGTCGCCAACGGCTACGCCCTCGAACTGCACGTGCCGCAGTGGACCGCCGAGAGTGGACCCGACGCCCACGACCGCCTGGTCGTCGACCTCGACCCCGGACCCGGTGCCGACCTCACCCACTGCTGCCGCGTCGCCCTGCTGATCCGCGAAGCCCTCGCCGCCGACGGCCTGGTCTGCCGACCCAAGACCTCCGGCAGCAAGGGACTGCACCTGTACGCCGCGCTGCGCCCCGCCCCCGCCCGGCAGGTCAGCGACTACGCGCACGCCCTCGCCGAGCGCCTCGCCCGCGAGCACCCCACCCTGGTCGTGTCCCGGATGACCAAGGCGCTGCGCCGGGGAAAGGTGTTCGTCGACTGGTCACAGAACGCGACGGCGAAGACCACCGCCGCGGCCTACACTCTGCGCGCCACCAGCGTTCCGGGGGTGTCGGCCCCGGTGAGCTGGAGCGAGGTGGAGCAGTGCACCGACCCGGCCGAGCTGATGTTCAGCCCGGAGGAGGTGCTCGACCGGTTTGCCGAGCAGGGCGACCTGCTGGCCGACCTGCTCAGCGACGACCAGACGCTGCCGGAGCCCGACGGCTGATCCCGGCGGCAGGCCGGCCGGCGCAAGGGGAGGCCCGGGCCGTGCGGCGGCGGTGTGGTGTCAGGACGTGGCGGCCTCCGCGGCGGGCTCGGCGATCAGGGCGGTGGCGATGCGGCGGAAGCCGACGCTCTCGTATATCCGCGCCACGGCGTCGTCGCTGGCGGACAGGAAGACCGTGCGTATGCCGGTGGCCCGGGCGTGCTCGACCAACTGCGCGGTGACCCGGCGCGCCAGGCCCTGCCGCCGCAGCGACGGGAGCGTCGCCACTGCGACGATCTCGCTGACGTCGCCGACCGGCTGGTGACAGCCGGAGGCGACGGCCAGGCCGTCGGGCCCGGCGATCGCGGCGACGACCGTGCGGCCGGCCTCCATGCGGCCGATCATCCGCGTCACCTGGCCGTCGGCGATCGCCGTCCGGGTGGCGTCGGCGAGCTGCTCCGGGCCGGCCACGCCGACCTGGGTGCCCGGGTCGGCGAAGGCGAGGTGCGGGACGGTGACGGCGTTCGGCAGCAGCGGGTCGTCGATCGTCAGCACCCGGACCTCCGGGTCGTTCTCCGCAGCCGGGGCGGCAGCCGACGGGCCGTCGAGCTCCAGGACCAGCAGCGGGTGCTCGTGCACCTCCAGGCCCGAAGACTCGATCGGGGCGCGCAGACCCGGCGAGGTCTCGTGCACCCATTCGAAGCTCTCCGGTGCGCCCAGCTCACGCTGGCGGGCCCGGACCCGCTCCACGTCGGCGGCGGTGAACGGTCCGTCGCCGCCGAGTCGCGGACGTGCGTAGTAGTGCCAGCCCGGCCCTGTGCGGACGAACAGGGTGAACGGGCCGTGTTCCTCGGCGGTCGCGGAGAACCGGGGAACGGCGTCGAAGAACTCCTCGAGCCGGGCCAGGACGGCCGACGGCCCGCCTGCCTCCGCCCCCGGGGTGGAGGTGAGGTCGGTGTCGTGCTGGGTGTCGCGCATCGTGCCGTCCAAGGGTGTGGTGCGTCCTCTCGTGGAGGTTGATCACGCGGAATCAAAGCAGGGCGATCGGACGCGTGCACCTGTTTTTTCGAACCGTGAGCACGGCCTGTTCGACCATGTCGGTCTGGCAGGGTCTGCGTCGGCGTCGAATGCCGAATCGGTTCTGCGATGAGGCGATTGCCCTGTTGAGGCGCAAAAGTGAGGTGCAATCACCTCCCGCGGGTGGCGGCGCGTGGGGCCCTGGGGTTCGAACGGGATGCCGATGTTCACTCGGGGGAGGGGATGTGAGGGGTTCGCCGTTGACGTTCGGCGTCAGGCCTTCCACACCTTGGCGAGGTGGGCGATCAGCAGCTCGGCCACCTCGGCCGGGCGCTCCAGAGCGGGCAGGTGGCCGGCCCAGGGGAGTTCGCGGTGCTCGCCGGCGGGCAGCACGGCCGCCGTGTCGACGGCGATCCGGCGGAAGTCGTCCACGTCGTGCCGGCCGCCGAACACCAGCGCGGGGGCGACGGCGTTGCGCAGGTCCACCTCGGGCTCGGTCGGGTGGAACTCCTCCTCGGGCGCCAGCTGCACCTCGTACGCATTGCGCTGCATCACCCGGACCTTGGCCTTCGCGGCCTCGTCCGCGTCGGGCCCGAGGAAGGTGTCCACCATCAGCTCGACCGCCTCGTCCAGCCGCCCGGACTCGACCAGTTTCACCTCGCGCTCGCCCAGTTCCACCAGTTCGGCGCTCGGCTCGTGGGTGGCGCTGCCCGGGCAGAGCAGCGTCAGCGAGTGCACCCGCTCCGGGCGCAGCGCCGCGAACCGGGCGGCCATGTTGCCGCCGAAGGAGGCGCCGATGAGCGAGACCCGGTCGATGCCGAGTTCGTCGAGCAGGTCCTCCAGGTCGGTCAGGTTGCTGTACGGCGCGTCCGCGCAGGGGGTCTCCCCGAAACCGCGGAAGTCGCACCGCACGACTCGGTACCCGGCCTCGCGCAGCGCGTCCCACTGGCCGTCCCACATCCGCCGGTCGCAGACGGAGGAGTGCAGCAGGAGTACCGCGGGGCCGGAGCCGGCCACCTCGTGAGTGATCGTCATCGCGCCAACCTAGAACAGCGACTCGTGACCTGACCAGGGGATTACCTGTCAGCAGAGACGGTGGGGGTGGGCCGGGCGGTGTCCGTGGCTGACGGCATGATGGGGGCGTGCCCGAAGGAGACAGCATCTACCTGGTCGCCACTCAGCTCAACCACGCGCTCGCCGGCGCGGTGTTGACGGTGGCGGACCTGCGCGTGCCCGCCCACGCCACCGCCGACCTCACCGGCCGCCGGGTGCTGGAGACGGTGCCGCGCGGCAAACACCTGCTGACCAGGTTCGAGGGCGGCGTGACGCTCCACACCCACCTGCGGATGGACGGCCGCTGGCAGGTGTTCCGGCCCGGCGAGCGCTGGCGCAGCGGACCGGCGTTCCAGATCCGGGCGATCCTCGGCACCGAGCAGGGCACCGCCGTCGGCTACCGACTGCCCGTGGTGCAACTGCTGCGCACCGCCGAGGAGGCCCGGGTGGTCGGCCACCTCGGCCCCGACCTGCTCGGCCCCGACTGGGACGTCGCCGAAGTCCGCCGCCGCCTGCTGGCCGCCCCGCAACGCCCGGTCGGCGCGGCCCTGCTCGACCAGCGGAACCTGGCCGGCATCGGCAACGTCTACGCGAACGAACTGAGCTTCCTGGCCGGAGTCACCCCGTGGCTGCCGGTCGCCGAACTGCCCGACCTCGACCGGCTGCTGCACCGGGCGCACCAACTGCTGGACGCCAACAAGCTGCGGCACGGCCACATCACCACCGGCGACACCCGGCCCGGCTGCCAGAACTGGGTGTACGGCCGGGCCCGCCGCAACTGCGTGCGCTGCGGCACGCCGATCCGCACCGGTACCCACGCGCAGGACCGCACCGCGTACTGGTGCCCGCGCTGCCAGCGCGGCCCGGCGCCGATCGGCTGACGGCGGCATGCCGACGCTGGACGGCGTCGGGACGCGGGGGTGTCAGTCCGGCTCGACCAGCGCCGGGTGACGCGGGTCGTCCACCCGGACGGTGAGGTCGGCGAGCTCGGCCGGGTCGGTCTCGGTGCGGTAGCGCTCGTGGGCGGGCAGCGTCCAGTGCTGATCGGCGGGGGTGCGGCGGGCGAGCGCGGCAGCGGACTGGGTGAGGTGCACGGTGAGTTCGAACGGCAGCCAGCGGCCGAGCAGGAACGGGCCGTCCAGTAGCAGCACTCCGCGTGGTGGCAGTTCCAGGTAACGGGCCCGGGTGGAACGGTCGGTGGCCGGATCCCAGAAGGTGGGCAGCATCCGGCCGTCCGCGCCCGGCTCCAGCGGGTCGAGCACCTCGCGCAGCAGCGCGCCCTCGTCCAGCCACAGGTCGTGGAAGGCGTCCGGATCCTGCTTGCCGTACTCGAAGCGGACCGAGGCGGGACGCAGGAAGTCGCCCGCCGATACCCGCTGTACCGGCCGGCCGAGCAGCCGCAGCGGCTCCACCAACGCATCCGCCAACTCGCCCGGGCGGGCGGCGGCCGCGCCGTCGATCGCCACCCGCAGACGGCGGTCCGGATCGTCGGGGCCGGGCAGCCGGTGGATCCGCTCCGCGAGCAGGGCGACCAGGCGCTCCGGGGAGATCGGGGTCACCCGCACCGGACGATCACTTCCTCTCCGTCGACCGGACGTTCCGTCAACCGGACGTTCCGTCAACCGGACTATATTTTCCGATACCTGATCGTCACTCATCCCAGGGGGATCCCGCCGTGCCTTCGCCGAACCTCGCCGACGTGGATGCCCTCGCCGCCCGTGCCCACGCCGGACAGTACGACCGGATCGGGGTCCCCTACATCGAACACGTCCGGGCCGTGGCAGCAGGCGTCGCGGCGTTCGGCACCGGCCTGCAGATGGCCGCACTGCTGCACGACGTGCTGGAGGACACCCCGACCCGCGCCGACGATCTGCTTGTCGCAGGGATCCCCGCCGGAGTGGTCGCCACCGTCCGCCGGGTCACCCGGGAGCCGGGGACGGACTACCGGGCGATGCTGCTCGACATCGTCACCGATCAGGCCGCGACCCTCGTCAAGATCGCCGACAACGCCCACAACTCCCGCGCCGACCGGTCCGCCCGGCTGCCCGAGGCGGACCGCGCCCGGCTGGCCGCGCGCTACCGGGACGCCCGCGCCGTCCTGTGGCCCGCCGTCGCCGACGCCGACCTGCGGACCGTCCTCGCCGCCGTCAACCCCCCGCTGCTGGCCGAACTCGACTGAAGCGTTCGGCGGGAGCAGGCTGGAAGGAGCAGTGGGGGCCGACAGCGAGGAGCCGAGGATGTCCGAGATGAATGACAGGCTCAACGACAAGGCGCAGCGCGACGAGGACGATGTCCGCGCCGCAGACCCCCTGGAAGGCATCACCTCCGACCAGAACATGAGCGCCTGGGGGGAGCCGCCGGCGGAGGGCGAGCGGATCGCCGAACCGCCCCAGCAGGAGGAGCAGCGGTGAACGCGCGAGCCGCGGTGCCCGAACCGCATACCTCCGATTGGAACGTGCGCCTGCGGCTGGTCGAGGTCGGCGACCTCACCCAGGCACACGCCGTCCTTGACACCGGCGTCAACCTGATCGAGGTCGACGCCGAGGCCCATCGCAGCGCCCAGGACCCCGCCGACCCGGCGATCGGCGACGAACTCGCCGTCGGACGCGCACTGGCAGCCCTCGGGCAGCAACTGATCCACCGCGGCTCGACCGCCGCCGAAGCAGTCGAATCCGCCCGTCGGCGCGACACACCGTAGTCACCGAACGGCGGGGCGCCGGGTGTCGAGGGGCCGGCACTCGGCCATGGCGGGCGGTCTGCGGGGTTTGGCCTGCCTGGGTGCAGGTGCATGGGTGCAGGGCTTCGGTGCCCGGGCAGGCCGAAACCCGGGCCGTCGCGCACCTGACTGTGCCGCCGCAGCCCGGGTTCGGGGGGAGTCAGGCCTGCGGGGCGGCCGCGCCGCCGCCCGTCTTCACCGCCTCCACCATGTGCTGGTGCACCTCGCGCGCCGCCGCCTCGTCCGCCGCGGCGACCGGGCTGCCCTCCACGGTGAACCAGTCGAGCGCCCCGCTGTACTGCACGGTCAGCCGCGCCTCGCCCTCGATCCACATGGTGTGCACCGTCAGATCCCCGGTGATGACGCCAATCTCCACGGTCTTCACGCCACCGTGGCCGGACAGAATGCCCTGCGTGGTCCAGGTTGCCCAGGTGTTCACAAACCCGCTCCCATCCGCCGCCCTATGGGCCGCTCGGTCCCGACCCCACAGGTACCCAACCCGTGGCGACCGTCTTCCACTGTCACTCGGAAGGCCGAAAACCGCCCCCCGGGCGGGTGCCCGGCGCCGGGAACAGCATCGACGCATGGGAGAGCGAGAGACGGCGCCCCCGCGCCGAAACTGGTCCTCGAAACTGGCGACGACTCGACCGTCATCACCCCGAGCCGCACCTACTCCTCAGGCCGTGACCCCGCTGCCGACATCGTCCTCACCGACCCCCGGGTCTCCTGGCACCACGCGCGACTGCATGTCGGCGACGGTCACTGGATCGTGGACGACATCGGCTCCACCAACGGCACCTGGGCCGACGGGCGGCGCATCGTCCACCAGGAGATCGAACCCGGCACCGTGCTCTGCCTCGGCAGCCCCGCCGACGGGCCGCACTGCACCTTCAACGCTCTGCCGCGGCCGACCGCCGTCCACCGGGTGCCCGGCGGGGGACCGTCGCCCGAAGCCCGGCCGTCCGCACTGACCGCCATCACCGGCTCGCTCCGGCCGCCGTCCAGGGTCCGGCCGCTGCCGACCAGAGTGGTCCGGATCGGGCGAGCCCCGGACAACGACCTGGTGCTCGGCGACCTGTCCGTCTCCCGGCACCACGCCGAACTGCGGGCCCGCCCCGACGGCCGCTACGAGATCGCCGACCTGGCCAGCCACAACGGCACCTACCTCAACGGCCGGCCCGTGCCGCGGGCCCTCGTCGGGCCCGGCGACCTGGTCGGCATCGGCCACTCGATGTTCTGCCTGGTCGGCGACGAACTCCAGGAATTCGTCGACACCGGCGACATCGACCGGGGTGCCCGGTGACGGGCAGGCGCCGGGTGACTTCAACAGCCGGGCGCAGGGACGCCCGCCGCCGGCATTCCCACCGCAGACCGCCTCGCTGCCGGGCCGAGGCCGCAGCGCTGGCGCCGACAGGTCGGCACGCTCTGCCGCCGCTACGCCAGTGCCCTCGCCGCCGACCGGACCTTCCTCGCCCTCGCCCCGCGGGGCATTGCTGCAGCTCGACCACATTCCGGTGCTCAACCAGATCTCCTGGCTGGTCCCCTCCCGCTGGGCGCTCGGCGCGATGGCCGCCACGATCGACCTGCACGCCATCGTCCCCGGCAGCCTCACCGACGATCCCCTGTTCGCCCACCGGGCCGGTATCTGGTTGCTCGACGTGGGCATGCTGATCGTCCTCGCCGTGCTGTACAGCCTGATCGTCGCCGGCTGCTGCGCCAGTACGAACCGGCCGTGATGCGGCGGTAGCCGATGGGAACCCCTGGCAGATTCCGGCCCCACCCACGTCGCCCCCGGCGGCGGCCTGCCGACCTGGACCGGCCCCGGCCCGGCCGCCGTCAGGGTGCCACTGGACCCGCTGCTGCCCGTCGTCCTCGCCGAGGCCCGCGGGAACTGGGCCCGGAGCGTCTGCTCCAACGGCTGGACGGCTTGGGTCGACGGCCGACTGCTGGTGGCCCTCCCGCAACGGCCCCCGGCCTCCCACTCACCGCCGGCGACGACCCGCGCCCGCTGCTCGCCGCTCTGGAGCGCAGCCTCGCCGACTACCGGCGGCTGCTCGACGACTACGCGGCCGGCCGGACCGACCTGGAGACCTTCCGCGACGGCACCCGCGACCTGCGGCTGGGCGCCGTGATCGACGGAGTCTCAGCCTGGCTGCTCGATCTCGAACGGGACCGCTGGCTCTACTGCGCCGCCGCGCAGGTACAGGGCTACGCGGTGGCCGACGGCGCTCGCGAAGGTGGCGACACCGGCAGCCAGGGCGAGCGCGATGACGGTGGGGGTGGCAGCCGTGGCTGAACGGGGCGCCGCAGTGCGGGACAGCGCCGAGCGCGGAGGAAGTTGACGATGACAGGGGAAGAGCCGCTCGCCGCCGCCGGGCAGGACGAACTCGGCGGCCGGACGCTCGCCGGATACCGGCTGGAGCACGTGATCGGGCGGGGCGGGATGGCAGTGGTCTACCGGGCCGAGGACCGCCGGCTGGGCCGCACCCTGGCGGTGAAGCTGCTGGCACCCGAACTGGCCCGCAACGAGACCTTCCGGCAGCGCTTCGTCCGGGAGTCCAGGGTGGCGGCGTCCCCCGATCATCCGAACATCGTCCCGGTGTACGAGGCCGGGGAGGTCGATGGCGTGCTGTACATCGCCATGCGGTACGTCCGAGGCCGGGACCTGCGCAGCCTGCTCGACCGGCAGGGCCCGTTGACGGTGCGCCAGACCGTACGGATCGCCGTGCGGGTGGCCAGCGCCCTGGACGCGGTGCACGCCCATGACCTCGTCCACCGCGACGTCAAGCCCGGTAGCGTGCTGATCGCCGAGGGCACCGACCCCGACCATCCGGAACATGCCTACCTCACTGATTTCGGGCTGACCAAGAAGTCGCTGTCGCTCACCGGCCTGACCAGCGTCGGACAGTTCGTCGGCACGCTGGACTACGTGGCCCCCGAGCAGATCTCCGGCAAGCCGGTGGACGGGCGCTGCGACGTGTACAGCCTGGGCTGCGTGGTGCACGAAATGCTCACGGGCAGTCCGCCGTTCCGCCGTGACGACGACCTGGCGCTGCTGTGGGCGCACCTCAACGACCGGCCACCCGACGCGCTGCAGCAGCGGGCGGACCTTCCCGGTGAGGTGGGCGCTGTCCTGCGGCGGGCGATGGCGAAACGGCCGGAGAGCCGGTACGCCGGCTGTCTGGAGTTTGTCGCGGCGCTGCGGGCCGCGTCCGACGTCCGGCCCGAACGGCCGCACCAGGCACCGTCGTTGCCCCCGGCGTGGGCGCGGCCGGTGTTCGACCCGGACGGGACGCGCTGACGGGTGCGCGCGGCGTGCCGGTGAGGGTGGGTGTCGTAACGATTGATGGCATGCACCTATCAATCCTGAGAGTTTGCTGGCAATCTGCCCCTCGGCCAGGGCCCCCACAGACCCTGGCAACCGAGAGGAGCACCGATGAGCGACAGACTCCGCGCCCTCGCCACCCGCGCCGCAGCGCTGCTGAGCACCACTGTGCTGGTGGCCGCCGGCACCGCGGCCCTGGCCGCCCCCACCGCCCAGGCCGTCCAGGGCAACAGTGGCACCGCGGCCGCGAGTTGCACAGCTACCCAGGTGGTGGCGAACGGCGGATTCGAGTCCGGCACCTCGCCGTGGACCTCGTCCAGCGGCGTGATCACCAGCGGGGGAGGCCAGAGCGCCCATGGCGGAACGTCCTTCGCCTGGCTGAACGGCTACGGCTCGGCCCACACCGACACGCTGGCGCAGACCGTCACCCTTCCCGCAGGCTGCACCAGCGCCAGCCTCAGCTTCTGGCTGCACGTGGACACGGCCGAGACCACCACGACCACGGCATACGACAAACTCACCGCCAAGATCGGCACCACCACCCTCGCCACCTACTCCAACCTGGACGCGGCGGCCGGCTACGTGAAGAAGACCTTCGACGTATCCGCCTACGCCGGACAGACCGTCAGCGTCTCGTTCAGCGGCGTCGAGGACTCCGGACAGCAGACCAGCTTCGTGCTGGACGACGTGGCGCTCGACGTCTCCGCGGGCGGGACCACCCCGCCGCCGACCACCGACGGCACCCGCACCCCCGCACCCACCGGATACACCGTCAACCTGACGAGTGACACCAGCGGCGCCAACTGGTCCGGCCACCAGAGCATCGGCTTCACCAACCCCTCGGCAACCCCGCTGACCGAGGTGTACCTGCGGCTGTGGGACAACTACCACGGCAGCTGCCCCACGACGCCGATCACCGTCAGCAACCTGACCGGCGGCACCACCGCGCCGCTCACCGTCGGCTGCACCGCACTCAAGGTCACCCTGCCCGCACCGCTCGCCCAGGGCGCGAGCGGCAGCGTCGGCTTCGACCTGTCCATCGCCGTCCCCTCCGGCGCGGACCGGTTCGGACGCGACGGCGCGTTCAACTTCATCGGCAACGCCCTGCCCGTGCTCGCCGTCCGCGACGCGGCCGGATGGCACCTCGACCCGTACACCAACAACGGCGAGTCCTTCTACACGCTGGCATCCGATTACACGGTCACCCTCGACCACCCGAGCAGCCTGCTCGTCCCCGCGACCGGCACCTCGGTGGACACCCCCGGCAGCAGCGGACGGACCGTCACCACCGCCACCGCCAAGAGCGTCCGCGAATTCGCCTGGGCGGCCGGGCCGTTCAGCAAGATATCCGGCACCTCGCCGGGCGGAGTCGCCGTCAGCGTGTACTCCGTCAGCAGCATCAGCTCGTCCAGCGCGCAGTCCATGCTGACCACCGCCAAGTCCGCCGTCGACTCCCACGCCGCGCGCTTCGGTGCCTACCCCTACGGCGAACTCGACGCGGTGATCGACAACAACTTCTGGTTCGGCGGCATGGAATACCCCGGCTTCGTGCTCGACCTGGTCTCCACCACCGCCCTCACCCACGAGATCGGCCACCAGTGGTGGTACGGCATCGTCGGCGACGACGAGTACAACAGCCCCTGGCTGGACGAGGCCTTCACCGACTACGCCACCGACCTCGCCCTCGGCGGTACCGGCACCAACTGCTGGAGCAGCGTCTCCTGGGCATCCTCCGCCGAGAAGATCACCAACTCGATGGCCTACTGGGACGCCAACTCCTCCCGCTACTCGACGGTCATCTACAACTACGGCAAGTGCGCCCTGCACGACCTGCGCCGCACCATCGGTGACACCGCGATGACCAAGCTGCTGCACGACTACGCGGCAGCGCACTGGTACGGGGTTTCCACCACAGCCGAGTTCAAGGCCGCCGCGCAGGCCGCGACGACCGTGGACCTGACCTCGTTCTGGACCCAGCACCGCATCGAAGGCTGAGCACCCGCCATCGGCCCCGCCCGCCCGTCCCGGACCTCCGCCGGGCGGGCCGGGCTGGCCGCTTCTCCTTCTGTTTCTGCATCGGTTCTCGGTCAGTGCGGTGCCCCTTCTTCGGGTGACGCCGGGTGACTGTGGGCCTGCGTGCCGGGACTCCGCCCGGCAAGGCGTGGCGCGAGGATTCCGCCGACGAAGCCCGCAAGGGCGCCCCAGCCTGCGGCCAGCGGGACCAGCGTGAGCAGATTTGGGTCCAGCACCGTCGAGCCCGTTCCTCCCAGACCAAGCAGCGACAGCCCGTACACGGCCGACACCCGGGTCAGCAGGCCGATCGTGAGCAGTGCCAGGGCCAGCACCACAGCGAGTTGTACGGCCGACCGCCACGCCGGGAGTGCCGGACGCGAACGGGCCGCCACCGCCACGCCGGTCGCCAGGATCAGCACTGATGCCAGCGGCAGCAGGAGCCACGCCCAGCCGTTCTGCTCCGCCAGCGACCCGAGGTCCAGCGTCACGTTCTTTCCGGAGTGCAGCACCGCCGCCAGCGGCTGCGGGAACGGCAGGCCCAGGCTGTCGTCCACATGCCCGTGCCAGGACCCGCCCATTCCGATGCCCAGCGCCATCCAGGCCAGGTTCGGAAGGCCCAGGCACAGCACCGCGAGCGTCTCCCGTGGCTCACTGCCCGTTGCCGTCGCGACCAGCCCGCTGATGAGGCCCAGCCCGACGCACAGCAGCAGCAACGACAGCACCGCGTGCACCGTCGGACGCAGCGTGCCGTGCCAGCGCACCCAGCGGGTCGGCAACGGCGTGCGGCGAGAGGCGGCCAGCGCCAGCAGGACGACCACCGCCAGCCACAGCAACCCGAAACCGACCGCCGGGCCGGGGTCGGCCCGGAACCCCACGACCGGGGCCGCGCCCAGCGCGCTGCCGAGCTGGTCGATCAGTGGATTGCCCGTCGACACCATGAAACTGTGCCGCGCCGCCCAGGAGAGCAGCAGCACCACGACCGTCCAACATCCTGCCAGTGCGAGAACTCGCGCGAGCAGAGCCCGTCCGCCCACCACCGGGTGTCGGCGCAGCGGGCGCAGAAACAGGAACGCCGCAGCGAGTGCCCCCGCCAGCGTGACCGACAGCGGGATGGCGGTGATCCCGCCCTGCGCGGTCGCCACGAAGGCGGCGCTGCCCTCGAGCTGGACCGGCGCCCCCATCGACATCAGTACCGTTGCAGCCAGCACCGCACCGAAACCGTCACCCGGCAGTTCGTCGGCGCGCGCCAGCCACAGCCCGAGTGCGGCCACGGCCGCCATCGCCACCAGCGAGCCCACGGCGGCCACCAGCGCGGAGACCAGCACGGTGACCCAGCCGGGCAGCGCCGAGCGGGGCCCGAGGCCCGGCTGCGGGGGAGCAGGAACAGGGGGCACGCGTCTCACCGGCCCTTCGAACTGAGCCCCCCGCGGGCAGCCGACCGGGACCGGCCGACCTTTCCAGCTTCGGACACCCCGCAAGGCAGGGCGAGTTACGGCTCGACCCGGGCGCGAGGCAGCGAGTTCGCCGGTGCTGGCGGACAATGGTGGATGCGCAGCGTGGCCTCGGGGGAGTCCGACTGAGAGGCAGTTCCGTGGCTGATCAGCCGACACCTCGGCAACCCGAAGAACCGGACAACGAGAACAACAACGCACCGCTGCCGCCTCACCGCCCCACCGAGGTGGTGGGCGAGTCGACCGACCCGCCGACGGAAGGGGTGGCAGACACATCCGGGGCCCCGACCGAGGCAGTTGGAGGCCCGGCGCCTGGTCGGGGATGCGCAGCGGCCTCGGAAGGAGGCACCGGGCGCGTACCGGGTGCGCCGGACGTCGTGGGTGACGGTGCCTCGGGCGCAGGCCCGCCGACGGAGCTGGTGGACGGAACATCGGGGCCTCCTGCAGCGGTAGCTGGTAGCTGGTAGCTGGTAGCTGGTGGCGAAGGGGCGTCGGTGGGCGACGGCGTCGGATCAGTGGGGCTCTGAGGGCTCTGCGGGATCCGCACGGTCCGGGCGGGGCCCGCGGAGTGATGGCGCGTCGGGTGGGGAGCCTCCGACCGAGTCGGTGGGCGGGACAGTCGAGCCTCCTTCAGGGGCGAACGGTGGGTCGGCGCCTGGGCGGGTGGATGCGCAGGGGGCCGGGCTGCGTGCGGAGAGCGACTGGCCGTCGAGTAACGGACCGGGCGGGTTGAGGTCAGGTTCTGGTACCGGTGGCGGCTCCGGGGCTGAGGCCGGGCCGCCGTCCGGTCCGTTGTCGGCAGGTGGCGCGGGCCAGTCGGACGGGGTGCGGCCGGTTGATGGCCTCGGGCGACGGGACGCCACCGCCGAGTGGTGGTGGGCGAGTGCTGGTCGGGGACGGTGGGGACGGTGATGGGGGGGTGGAAGGCGGTCGTGGTGGCGGTAGGGGCCGGCGCTGGCCGCCGCGGTGCTCGTCGTCGGTCTCGGTGTTGCGCTGGGCGTGGTGCTCAGCGGCGACTCCTCCGGTGGCGGGTCCGCCCAGAACGTGGCCCTCCAGCCCGCCGGGGCGGTCGGCCAGGAGCCGTTCACCGACTCCGTTGCCTACGCCGCTGGGACTGGTGCCGGCGGCTCAAGCGGGTACCCGACCGGTGGGGCAGGGACGGCCACCCCGGCCGTCACCCGCGGCACCGTGAAAGGTGACGAACCCGGTCTGTGCGGAGGTACGCGGGAGGTCGCCAGCTGTGACGTGCCGAAGCCGCCGTTCTGGTTGACAACCAGGGTGTGCCCCGGGTGCGGTGCGAGTGCGGCAATCCGCTGCTCCCGCCGAACGGCACGGGTGATACTTATACCGGCATGGCTTGGGCCTCCTTTCAGGCGAACGATGTGGTGACGGTCCAGCCAGCGGCGGCACCGGTGACGCAGATGGTGTTGGTTAACCAGGCCAGGGGCAGCCAGTTCGACTGGCCGGTCGGCGGGACTGGCAATTCGGACAGTTCGGCCACGCCCGGCGAATCCGGCTCAGGACCGTACACAAGCCAGCCCGGCAGTGCGTCGCCGTTCGGTCCTTCGTCCCCTGGCGGGCAGTCGGGGATGCCGTCAGGAGCTTCGGGATCATCGGGGAACAATTCTTCAGGGGCTGGGCCGGGTTCTGAACCTACTTCGCCATACGCCGGTGCCGGGACATCGGGATAGGCGAATACGGGTACAGCTGGGATCGATCGGTGGCGCTCCGGCAGGTGGGACGGCGGCGGGTCCGGGTATGCCGTGGAGCAGCGCCAGGTGTCAGTGGCGCAGGTATCGGAGCATGGTGACACCGCTTTCGAAGGTGTGTGTCTCGGCGAGGACCAGGTCGGTTCGCGTGTCGGACGGTGGAAACAGTGGTCGGCCACGGCCGAGCACCACAGGGTGGACATACAGGCTGTACTCGTCGATCAGGTCGAGCCGTCGGAATTCGGTGGCGAGGACGGCGCCGCCGACCGCGAGGTCGGACGCGGAGGCGGCCTTGAGAGAGGCAATCGCCTGCGGGTCGACGGCTCGGGCGATCGTGGTGTTCCAGTCGGCGTGGGTGAGGGTGCGGGAAAAGACGGTCTTCGGCATGTCGCGCCAGATGCGGGAGAACTCCACCATGGGCGGGGTGGCGGCCGGGTCCTGGTCGGCGGTCGGCCAGTAGCCCGCCATCAGCTGGTAGGTGACACGGCCATCGAGGAAGCCGCTCATCGCTGCCAGCCGTCGGTTGAAGTGCTTGTGCAACTGGTCGTCGATCAACTGCCAGCCGAGATCGCCTTCGGGGCCCTCGAAGTAGCCGTCGAGTGACACCGACATCATCAGGACAAGCTGGGACATCAGTGCCTCCTGATACATATGGCAATCAATGTGGTGTTCGGCAACGTACCCGGGCGATTGGCCGTCATAACGGCCATCGGAGCCCACGATCGCGAAATCTCCCTTCGGTGGACACCGGGGTCAACTGATCGGTTGATGGTCCATCAACTGATCGACAGGGAAGGGATATCCGATCGGCTTGAGAAGGCGTCGCGGCGGCCGGGCACACTCCAGACAACACGGAACAGAAGGTGCGAAGGTGGCACCCCAGTTGAAAGGGGATCAACATGCGTGAACTGCAGAGCATGCTGGACAGCCGGGTCGCGGACGGCACGGTGCCGGGTGCGGTGGCACTGGTGGCCCGAGGAGGGGCGGTGGAAGTCGCGACGGCAGGCGATCTGACCAGGGAGTCCCTGGTGCGGATCGCGTCGATCGGGAAGCCGATGATGGCCGCCGCAGTACTGCAACTGGTCGACGACGGCGCCTTCGGCCTGGACGATCCGGTGGAGCACTGGCTGCCGGAGCTCGCCGATCGCCGGGTGGTGCGAACACCGCAGTCGCCGGTCACGGACACCGTGGCTGCCGACAGGCCGATCACGGTGCGGGACCTTCTCGAATCCCGGGCGGGGTACGGATTTCCGGCGGATTTCTCGCTGCCGGCCCTGGCGCCATTGGTCGGCGAACTGCTGCAGGGGCCACCCCAGCCACAGAAGGTGATGCCACCGGACGAGTGGTTGGCGGCGCTGGCCCGCATCCCGATGCTCCATCAGCCGGGGGAGGCATGGCTGTACAACATCTGCTCGGACATCCAGGGCGTATTGGTGTCCCGTGCAAGCGGGCAGTTGCTCGACGAGGCGCTGGCAGAGCGGTTGTTCGAGCCGTTGGGGATGGCCGACACCGGCTTCTCCGCACCATCTGGCGAGGCCGACCGACTCAGCCCGCTGTACCGGCCGAACCCGGACGGGGCACCGACCGTGGTGGACCCGCCGGGCGGGCAGTGGAGCATTCTCCCGGCATTTCCCTCGGGGGCCGGTGGTCTGGTGTCGAGCCTGGACGACGTACTCACGTTCCAGCGAATGTTGCTGTCCGGCGGCCGGGCCGAAGACGGACGGCACGTCATGTCCGAGCGCGCAGTCTGGCAGATGACCACCAACTACCTGACGGAACAACAGCGTGCGGACAGCGAGCTGTTCCTGGAGGGTCAGGGATGGGGCTTCGGCGGATCGGTGGACGTGACACGTCGCGAGCCGTGGAACGCACGAGGCCGGTACGGCTGGGTGGGCGGCACCGGGACGGCGGCCCACCTCGTCCCGACGACCGGGCTGGTGACAATCCTGCTCACCCAGCAGGAGATGACTGGCCCCACCCCGCCACCGCTGATGCGGGAGTTCTGGCGCTACGCGGCGGGCGGCTGAGTATCCGGCGAGGCGGCGGCGTCGGAGCGGCGGTAGCTGGATCCGTCCCGGGTGCGGGTCAGCAGTTGGGCCTCGATCAGATAGCGACGAAGCATGGAGGTGTCGGAATGGACGGTGAGTAGCACGTCATTGACCTCGCGCTCGCTGTACGAGCGGTCGGGCTCGAACAGGGACTGTGCGAGGTGGGAGAGCAGGGCGGTGCGACGGGCCGGCTTGCGAGGGATCGACGTCAGACGGCCCTCGCTGAAGAAAGCGGCAAGGACGGTCGGCGTTGCGTTGGCGGACATGACATGAAGCCTTGCAGGGCGGCTGCTGGGCGGACAACCGGATTTCGACGCGGGACGCCGGCCCGAGGGCCGGCGTCACCGACAGAGGAGAACATGCATGCGTATGACGAACGTACGGTGGGCCGCTGTGCTGGTATTGCTGCTGCGGTGCCGACGGGGCATCAGCTCAGGCCAGGCCGAACCAGCTGAGGACGGTCTGCACCAGCAGGATGGTGGACATCAGGGCCACCCCGACCACCACCGTGGTCGCGGCGATCCGGTACCGGCGGCCGTTCGCGGCATCGCCGAGCAGCGAACGGCGGTTGGTGAGTACCAGCAGGTACACCAGCACGATCGGGCTGATCAGCCCCTGGAGCACCTGAGTACCGATCAACAACTGAATGACGTCCACGGGCGTCAACGCCACGATCGCGCCCAGGGCGAGCTGTGCAGTGAACACACCGAGGAACAACGGTGCGTCGCGGAACCGCCTGGAGACCGAGCGCTCCACCCCGACGGCCTCGCCGATCGCGTAGCCGGCGGACAGCGGGACCACGGCGCCGGCCAGGGCGGAGGCACCCAACAGTCCGAAAGCGAACAGCAGTTCCGCGCCCGGTCCGGCCACCGGCTCCAGAGCCCGGGCCGCCTCGGCCGCGGACTGCAAGGGACCGGTCCCGCCGATCGCAGACGCGGTGGCCACAATGATGGTCAGGCTGATGACGCATGCGAACACCGCTCCGAGTACGGCGTCCGCCCTGATCAGCTTGTAGTCCTCCGGCTTCGCTCCGCGGTCCACCACCCCGGCCGCGGCGTAGAACTGCATGTACGGGCTGACGGTTGTTCCGATCAGGGCCACCGCGAGGAGAATGAAGTCGCTGGACGGCTCGAGGTGCGGAGTCACCAGGTGCTTGCCGACGTCGCCCCAGTGCGGGTGGCCGAGGATCATGGCGATCGGGTAGGCGAAGAACGCCAGCGACATCACCAGGAAGATTCGCTCGGCCCACCGGTACGAGCCGAACAGCACCAGCGCCCACAGCAGCACGGCGGCCGGCGGAACGACCGCCCACTTCGGTACGCCGAGCAGTTCGAACGCCGCGCCGATTCCGGCGAATTCACTGACCACCAGGCCGGTGTTGGCCAGCAGCAGGCAGCCGACCGCCAGGGCAGTCAGCCGGAGACTGAACTGCTCGCGGATCAGGGCGCCGAGACCCTTTCCGGTGTACGCCCCGAGACGGACGGCCATCTCCTGGACCATCACCAGGGCGACGGTGACCAGCACCATGAAGAACAGCGTGCCGTAGGTGAACTGGGATCCGGCCGAGGCATAGGTGGCGATGCCCGCGGCGTCGTTGCCCGCGTTGGCGGCGACCAGTCCGGGCCCGGCGATCATCGCCACGGCGGCGATCCGGCGCAACCCGCGCCTGCGGCCGCGTGGCGGTGCAGGGGCGGCGGCCGGCCCGGAGAGGGTTGCGGTGACGCCGAGTTCGGTCGCTGCAACGCCGACCGGGGCCGAAGCGGCCTGCGGCGCAGTGGAATCGGTAGCGATGGGGTCGAGGTGGGCGTTCACTGGCGGAACCTCCGGAAGTGCAGGCGCCCGCGTTCGGGCAGCAGGGCGTCGAGGATGTCGTCGGCGAGGATGCGGCCCAGAGGGCGTCCGTCCTCGCCGACCACCAGGAGGGAGGACTTGCGAGCGGCCATCAGCTGGTCGGCGGCCTGGGCGAGCCGGGTGTCCGGGGTGAGCGTCACCGGCGCACCGAACTGGGCCAGCCAGTCCGCCAGCTCGGAGATCCGGGTGGAGTCCTCGGCCACCGCCAGCTCGAACAGCGGCACGTCGGCTACCAGCCGTCCGGCGGCGTCGAGCACCACCACGGCGTCGATCTCGGCGCGGTGCTCTGCCTGGGCGGCAAGGTCGGCCCGGACTTCCGAAACGGTCTGTTCCAGCCGGACCGTGACCAGCCGGGTCGTCATGGCGCCACCGGCGGTGCCCTCGCGGTGGGAGAGGAGGTCTCGGAGCTCGGCGGCCTCCTCGCTGGGCATCCGCTCCAGCAGACTCTCCCGTTCACGGGGCGCCAGATCGCGCAGCGCGTCGGCGGCTTCGTCGGGCTCCATCGCATCGACCAGCCGTGCGGCATGCTCCGGCTGGGCCTCGCGGAGCAGGTTCTCGAGCTCGGCCGGCACCATTTCCTCCAGAGCGTCCGCGGCCTGCTCCGGCTCCAACCAGCCCAGGAGTTCCTGGCGTTCGCTGCGGCCGAGGTCCTCCAGGATGTCGGCCAGATCGGCGGGGCGGAGCCGGTGCAAGGCGGAGCGTGAGGCACGCAACCGGACTTCCGTGGGGCCGTCGGTGGCCTGCTCGCCGAACGGAGCGACAGACTGCCAGTCCAGGACGCGCTCCGGCGTCGGTCGGACCTGCCAACGGCGCGGGCCGAGTCGGCGCAGCAGCGTCGGCAGCGAGACGTCCACCCCGACCAGGACCACCCGGCCCACCAGCGGGGCCAGGTACAGATCGGCGGCCCTGGTCACCTGGACGCCGTCCACATCGACGAGTTGGTGGTCCAGCACGTCGCGGGCCAGCAGCACCTCACCGGGACGGCGCTGGAAGTCCCGCAGGTCGACCCGGGAGGCGCGCAACCGGACCTGTCCGGCCGTGAGACGTCCGATCGCATTCGCCGGGAGGAAGGCCCGGCGACGTCCGATCCGCAGGATCAGACCGGTCATCGGTGGATACGGCTCCGGGCCGTACAGCCGGGCGACCACATCGGTGAGCCGTCCGACCTCCGCGCCCGCCTGATTGGTGACGGACGCTCCGATCAGCCCGGCCAAGGAGACAAGGGAGGAACGCACCGCACGGCCGGCGGTGGCGCGGTGGCCCAGACCGGTCCGGCGATCGCGGAGCCTGGAAGAAGTCGAATTGAAAAGTGTGTTGGTGGCCATGGCGAACACCCCTCTGCCCCGGCGAGGCGGGGCCGACGGGCGATTCGAGACAGCTCCTCATGAGTGCCGGTCAACTTCCGCGACCAGGTCCCAGTTCGGCCTGGCGGAAACGGCTCGGCCGGGTGCGGTGGGCTCCGGGGTGGCCCGGTCGCGGGCGGTTCACCGAGCGGGCCGACGGCAGCGGACCGCCGAGCGCCCCACAGCAGGCGGCACGAAGCCGTGGCGGAGCCCATGGCGAGGCCGGACCCGACCGGGCCGGACCGCAGCCAGGCGCAGCCACGGACCGGGCATGCCGGAGGACGGCAGACCGCGGCCGGGTACCAGCGGCGCTCGACCGAGCAGGGTCACGGAATCAGTGAAGGAGGAACTGTCTCAAACCGCAGAAAAACGGCGAGGACGAATCGGGAAGGGGCTGACTGTGCCCCGGACTACTGCAGTCCATCTCGCCTCCTCCCGATTCTGACCAGCGAGTCCCACTCGCGGCCGCGCGGCAGGCGACCAGGCCACGACGGCCCGGCGCACCCCAACTCGTCAGAGCTTTGGCACTCCACGGCGTGTCCCCAGGTCAGGGGAAGCCACTTGGGATCACCCCTTGGGCCGGGGAGACCTGTCCTGATCCGGAGCGTCTCTCGACGGGTGGGATCAGTGGCCTGTGTCCGTGAAGACGCCTCACCGAACGAGGTGTCTGTCCTGTGCGACCAGGATAGGGCCACTGCCACCCCCGCAACCCCATGCTTGACCAGGGTTTGACCCCAACGTGGTCGGACCTGGGGAAATGGCGGACACGGGCCGACCGGCCGAAGGGAGAACTCGGGGCGCGCACGGGGGCGGTGGAGGTGGCCGGATGGGCGGGGGTTGTGGCTGAACCGCAATGCGCCGCGTGGGACAGGCGTCAATGTTGACCGGAGATGATGACCGACATGGGGGAGAGGGGGATCGACGTGAAGGAAACGTCGGTGCGCAACGGGTACGTCGACCTATTGCGGGCGGCGGCGATCGTCCTGGTGGTGGTCGGGCATTGGCTGATCACCGCACTGGAACGGGCGTCCGACGGATCGTTGGCGGCACCCGAGTTGATGGCCGTCGTGCCATGGACCCAGTGGCTGACGCTGGTCTTCCAGATCATGCCGGTGTTCTTCCTGGCCGGTGGCTACGCGGCGGCCGGTTCCTGGAGCGCCTGCCGCGCCGAGGGCGGTACTGCGGCCGGGTGGATCCGCGGGCGGGCCTTGAGGTTGCTGATGCCGACCGGTCCGTACCTGGTCCTGGCGCTGGGCGGGCTGTTGATCGCGGCAGCGTTCAGAGCCGATCCGGTGCTGCTGAGGATGATCGGCTGGGCGCTGGCCATGCAGTTCTGGTTCCTGCCGGTCTACTTGATGATCAGCGCCCTGACACCGTGGTTGTACGCGCTGCACCGGCGGTGGGGTCTGAGCGCCGTCGCGGTGACGGCCGTCGCGGCTGTCGGCGTCGATCTGGTGGTTCTCGGGGTGGACATGGAGTGGGCGGGGCGGGCCGGTCTGCTGAACTACCTGCTGGTGTGGACGGTCTCGTACCAACTCGGATTCGACTGGAAGGACGGCGGGGTGACAACTCGGCCGTGGTTCGGTGCCGTTCTGGCCGTGGGCGGCGCGGCAGGCTACGCGGCGCTGGTGGAGTTCGGACCGTTCCCGGTCAGCCTGGTGCTGGTCACCGGGGAGGAGGTGTCCAACACCAACCCGCCCTCGCTCGCCATGCTGGCGTGGCTGGTCGCCCAGTGCGGGCTCTGTCTGCTGCTGGCTCCGCGCGCGGAGCGGGCGTTGCGGTCGGCGCGCCGCAGGCGGTTCGTCGAACCGCTCGGCCGGGTCAGCATGACGCTCTACCTGTGGCACATGGTGCCGGTCCTCGGTGCCGGCGCCGCGTTCTACCTGACCGACCTGGCCCCCGAGCCGGAGGTGGGCTCGGGAGCCTGGTGGGCCTGGCGGCCGGGCTGGATCCTGGTGCTGGCCGCACTGTTCTGCCTACTGCTGCTGGCCCTGCGGCCGGTGGACGGCCTGCTGATACGCCTGGCCCGGCGGGCCCGGCCACAGGCCGCGATCACCGGGGCGTGGCGGACGCTCCTGCTGACCGTCGGCCTGGCCGCCACCGTCTGGGCGCTGGCGCACTGGGCCGTGCAGGGCCTTGCCTGGGGCGGGTCGCCGGACTGGCCGACAGCGCTGGCCTTCGGCGCCGGGGCGGCACTGGTCGGCGCTGCCGCCACCCGGCGGGCAGCGGCGGAGACGACGGATATGGCTGCGCGGGCCGGGAGTTGATCGACGTCAGGACTCGAGCGAGAGGCGGAACTCGATGGAGCGGTGCGTAGTGCGGTAACCGAGGGCCTGGTTCACGGCAATCATGCCGGCGTTGTGGTCGGCGGTGTCGGTGAGGAGGCCGGTGATCTCCGGCTGCTCGGTGCGCGCCCAGCGGATGGCCTCGGCCTTCATGGCCCGGGCGAGACCCCGTCGGCGATGGGCGGGCATCACACCGGTGCCGTAGTGCTGGCCGTTGCCGGAGCGGTCGGCGGGGAGGACGAGTTCGGTGAAACCGACGATGCTGCCGGTGGCCTCCTCGACCACGGCGACGGTGTGCAGGAGTTCACCTCGGTCCTCAACGGCCTTCTCGGCCGCGAGGACCCGGGCTTCGTCCCAGACGACCACGCCGAAATCGGTGTCACCCATCGGCGTGTCGTCCATGGCGGTGCGCGAAACGGTGAAGGTGGCCAGCCACTCGTCCGGGCAGCTGCCGAGCCACGAGATCAGCCGGTATCCGGGGTGGAGCGGCACCTCGGTGGCGGCCGGCGCAGAGGTGGGTGAGGTCAGGTCGAGCCGGGCGTAGTCGAGGGCCAGCGCCCGTCCGAAGCCCCGTGCGGTGAGGAAGGCATCGCCCGGGGATCCCTCAACCGCCTGGACGAGCATCGCCCGGCGGCCGTCCTCGCGGGCCGCCGCGGCGGCAGCGGACAGCAGCGCGGAGCCGACGCCGCGCCGGCGTTCGGCGGGGTGGACGTTCAGTGTCAGGGAGCACAGGTGGGCCTGGGCGGGGGAGGTGAACAGTCCCAGAACGGCGGTTCCGAGCGGGGTGCCGTCAGGGGCGGACGCCAGCCAGGTGAGACGACGGGTGAGCGGCGGTGGGACGGAATCGGTGAGGGCGGTCAGACGGAATGTCACGAGTGGTGGACTCCAGAGGGAGGGCGGGCGAGCAATGGGCGTGCATGCGGCACCGAAGCAGGTGAATCCGGCCGGTGCAAGCGATTTCCGGTCCGCTGCTGGTTGTCGAACCGGGCGCGGGGCTGTGGCAGCTGTGGCCTGTGGGCGGTTGGTACGGGGGATATCGCGGCGGATCAAAGGAGGGCCGAGTGAAAGGAGTTGGTGACTGATGCTGCGTCATATTGCTTGGAAACGTGATGAGCTGACGATGAATCAGTTCGGATCGACACGCGCGCGGCCACTGGTGCGGGCAGGTCCAGGGCGGGATCATCGTCGCTGTGGTGGTCGGCGTCGCGGCAGCCGGACAGGGCTGCCGGGACGCACCCGGGGCGGCGGAGGTGGAGGGCGGATGACCGACGCGCGACTCACGGTGGAGCGCCTGCGCACTCTGGTGGCCGAAGGCGCCGTGGAGACCGTGGTGCTGGCCGTCACCGACATGCAGGGGCGGTTGCAGGGCAAGCGATTGGCGGCGGAGTACTTCCTGAACGAGGTGCTGGCCGGAGGCGCCGAGGGCTGCGGCTACCTGCTGGCGGTGGACGTGGAGATGAACACCGTGGACGGCTACGCGGTGTCCTCCTGGGAGAACGGCTATGGCGACCTGGTGTTCCGGCCCGACCTGACGACCCTGCGGATGGTGCCGTGGCACCCGGCCACCGCGATGGTGCAGTGCGACCTCGCCCACCAGGACGGCAGCCCGGTCGCGGTGTCGCCCCGCCAAGTGCTGCGCCGTCAGCTGGAGCGGCTCGCCGGGTACGGATGGCGGGCGTTCGTGGGTACCGAGCTGGAGTTCATGGTCTTCCGCGACAGCTACGAGCGGGCCTGGGAGAAGCACTACCAGGACCTGACGCCCGTCAACCAGTACAACGTGGACTACTCGATCCTCGGCACCGGACGGATCGAGCCGCTACTGCGCAGACTGCGTACGGGGATGGCGGGCGCCGGGCTGGTGGTGGAGTCGGCGAAGGGCGAGTGCAACCTCGGGCAGCACGAGATCGCCTTCCGCTACACCGACGCGCTGCGCTGCTGCGACGACCACGCCGTGTACAAGACCGGAGCGAAGGAGATCGCCGCACAGGAGGGCGTCAGTCTCACCTTCATGGCCAAGTACGACCAGCGGGAGGGAAATTCCTGCCACATCCACCTGAGCCTGCGGGACCAGCAGGGCCGCCCAGTGTTCCCCGGGAACGGCACGCAGGAGACGGACACGGAGACGGGGATCGAGGGCGGGCACGGGCAGCTGGGAGGGTTCTCCCGGACGATGGAGCACTTCCTGGCGGGGCAGCTCGCCTGCCTCGGCGAGTTCGCGCTGCTGCTCGCGCCGACCGTCAACTCCTACAAGCGCTACGTGGCAGGCAGCTTCGCCCCGACCGCGATCGCCTGGGGCCGCGACAACCGGACGTGCGCGCTGCGGGTGGTCGGGCACGGCAGCTCCCTGCGGTTCGAGAACCGGGTGCCCGGCGGGGACGTCAACCCGTACCTGGCGGTGGCCGCACTGATCGCCGCCGGACTACACGGGGTGGAGCACCAACTGCCGCTGGAGCCGGAATTCACCGGCAACGCCTACGCCTCCGACGCCCCACGCGTGCCGGCCACGCTCCGGGAGGCGATCGAGCTGTTCGACCGCAGCGAGGCCGCCACCGTGGCGTTCGGCAAGGACATGGTCGGGCACTACGCCCACGCGGGCCGGGTCGAACTCGCCGCCTACGACGCCGCGGTGACCGACTGGGAACGCCGCCGCGGCTTCGAGCGGCTGTAGGACGCGGACTCGTGGCCGCCACCACCGGACACCACCGCGTGGGCCCGGCCACCCGGACACCACACCACAGGAGAGCGCCGTGATCGACCAGCCCGATCCGTACCAGGTGGTCAACCCCGCCACCGAGGAGGTGATCGCCACCGTCGAGCTGGCCGGCATCGAGGCCACCGACGCCGCGATCGCCCGCGCCAAGGTCGCGTTCGAGAGCTGGCGGGCAGTCGCCCCGGGCGACCGGGCCCGGCTGCTGCGCCGCTTCGCCGCCGAAGTGGACGCCGACCGTGAGCACCTGGCCGCGCTGGAGGTCGCCAACGCGGGGCACACCATCGGCAATGCCCGGTGGGAGGCCGGCAACGCCCGCGACGTTATCGAGTACTACGCGGGCGCGCCGGAGCGGCTGTTCGGTCGGCAGATCCCGGTCGCGGGCGGCCTCGATGTCACCTTCCACGAGCCGCTCGGCGTGGTCGGCGTGATCGTCCCGTGGAACTTCCCGATGCCGATCGCCGCCTGGGCACTCGCGCCCGCCCTCGCCGCCGGCAACACGGTGATCGTCAAACCCGCCGAGGCGACCCCGCTGACCGCGCTGCGCCTCGGCGAACTCGCCCTGCGCGCGGGGCTGCCGGAGGGCGTGCTGCAGATCCTGCCCGGCCGCGGGCCGGTGGTCGGGCAGCGGTTCGTCACCCACCCGGATGTCCGCAAGGTGGTGTTCACCGGCTCCACGGCCGTCGGCAGGTCCGTGATGGCCGGCTGCGCCGCGCAGGTCAAACCCGTGACGCTGGAGCTCGGCGGCAAGAGCGCCAACATCGTGTTCGCCGACGCCGATCTGGACAAGGCCGCCGCCACCGCCCCGTACGCGGTGTTCGACAACGCGGGGCAGGACTGCTGCGCCCGCTCCCGGATCCTGGTCGAGGCGAGCGTGTACGAGGCGTTCATGGCCCGGCTGGAGACCGCGGTGCGGGCGGTGCGGGTCGGTGACCCGGGCGACGAGAAGACCGAGATGGGCCCGCTGATCTCGGCCGCGCACCGGCAGCGGGTCGCCTCGTACGTGGACGGCGACACCGAGGTGGCGTTCCGCGGCAGCGCCCCGGAGGGGCCCGGATTCTGGTACCCGCCGACGGTGCTCGCCCCGATCGCGCCCGACCACCGGGCGTTCACCGAGGAGGTGTTCGGGCCGGTGGTCGCGGTGGTGCCGTTCCGCGGCGAGAGCGACGCGGTACGGATCGCCAACACCACCGAGTACGGCCTGTCCGGCTCGATCTGGACCCGCGACGTGGGCCGGGCACTGCGCGTCGCCCGCGCCGTCGAGGCGGGCAACCTGTCCGTCAACTCGCACTCCTCGGTGCGGTACTGGACGCCGTTCGGCGGTTTCAAACAGTCCGGCCTGGGCCGAGAGCTCGGCCCCGACGCCCTGCACGCCTTCACCGAGACCAAGAATGTCTTCATCGCGACGGAGGAATGAACCCCATGACCAAGCGACTCGACGGCCGGGTGGCCGTCGTCACCGGCGCGGGCAGCGGCATCGGCCTGGCCACCGTGCGCAGGTTCGCCGCCGAAGGGGCGAAGGTGGTGTGCGCCGACATCGACGAGGAAACCGGCGCCAAGGCCGCCAACGAGGTCGGCGGCCTGTTCGTGCGCACCGACGTGAGCGACGAGGAGCAGGTCCGGGTGCTGTTCGACACCGCCGTCGAGCACTACGGCAGCCTGGACGTGGCGTTCAACAACGCCGGAATCTCGCCGCCCGACGACGACTCGATCCTGGTCACCGGGCTGGAGGCGTGGAAGCGCGTCCAGGACGTCAACCTGACCTCCGTATACCTGTGCTGCAAGTACGCGATCGGGCACATGCGGCGCCAGGGCAAGGGCTCGATCATCAACACCGCGTCCTTCGTGGCGGTCATGGGCGCCGCCACCTCGCAGATCTCCTACAGCGCCTCCAAGGGCGGGGTGCTGTCGATGAGCCGCGAGCTGGGCGTCGAGTTCGCACGCGAGGGGATCCGGGTCAACGCGCTGTGCCCGGGGCCGGTCAACACCCCGCTGCTGCAGGAGTTGTTCGCCAAGGACCCGGAGCGGGCCGCCCGCCGCCTGGTGCACATCCCGCTCGGCCGGTTCGCCGAGCCCGAGGAGATCGCCGCCGCCGTCGCCTTCCTGGCCAGCGACGATTCTTCCTTCATGACCGCGAACACCTTCCTGGTGGACGGCGGCATCTCCGGCGCCTACGTCACCCCGCTCTAGCCGGCGCGGGCTCAACGGGACGGCCGGGCGGGTCGCGAGGACACCGCCCGGCCGTTCAACGCTGAGCCGTTCGACCCTGGTTCAAGCCTGAGTCGTTCTGCCACGAGCCGTTCCGGCCCGGCAGGGCGGCACCGGCACTGTTCACTCCGCGGAGAAGGCGTCCCCGCCGATCGCGGCGGCGCTGCCGCCCAGGGAGGCCGCATCGCCCTCGACGCCCAGCGCGTCGCCGCCCGCGGCGAAGGCGTCGCCCCCGAGCGCGGCGGCGTTGCCGCCCAGTGCGGCGGCGTCGCCGTCGATGGCCAGCGCGTTGCCGCGGACGGCCCAGGCGTCGCCTTCGACCGCCACCGCGTCGCCGTCGATCGCCAGCGCGTCGCCGCCGAAGGCGATCGCTCCGTGCGGGTGGTGGTGGTGTCCGTGCGGGTGGTGCTCGTGCGCGGACGCGGTGCCCGCGGCACCGAACAGGGCGAGCCCGGTGAGGATGGTGGCGGTGGTGAGCTTGGCAATGCTGGAACGCATCAAGTCCTCCATGGTTGGCGCCGATCGCGACCGATCGCGACCGATCCTGGAGGAGGGCCGACCCGTGGCGTGGGCCTCCGGCCGTGTCGTCACCCGTCCGGGGCAACGCCACTGCCGTGACGGGTGAGTGAGGTACCGCCGGATGCCGTACCGGGCTGACGGTCCGTCGATTCGCTTGTCGGACAAGGCAGTTGAAGTACCAATCGGTATGACGATCGGATCAGCGGGCCGGGAGCTCCATCTCGAACCAGACCACCTTGCCGTCCCGGGTCGCCCGGCTGCCCCAGCGGAGCGCCAACTCGTTGATCAGCTGCATGCCCCGGCCGCCCTCCTCGTGCGGACCCGACGGCCGCAGCCGCGGCTCCCGGCTGTCCGCGTCCGACACCTCCACCGTCAGCAACGCACCACGGAACACCCGCAGTTGCAGCGGCGAACCGGCATGAACCAGGGCGTTCGTCAACAACTCGCCGGTCAGCAGCACCACCGGCTCCACCAGCGAGGTCAGACCCCAGCCCGTCAGCGTCCGCCGAGTGAACTCCCGGGCGTGCCGCAGCAGCGCCGGGTCGCCGGACAGCGGCAGCGTCGCCAGCCGGTCCTCGCCGACCGGACCCGCGTGCGCCATGATGACCGCCACGTCGTCCTGCCCCAGCGTCGCGCCGAGCGCGTCCAGCACCACATCGCAGCCCCGCTCCAAGGTGCCCTGACGGTGAGTAACGGTCGAGCGCAGCAACTCCAGGCCCTCGTCCAGGTCCTGGCCACGCCGCTCCACCAGACCGTCCGTGTACAGCACCAGCAGCCCGTCCTTGCGCAGCGGGAACCGGATCGACTCGAACGGCACCCCGCCCACGCCCAACGGCGCCCCCGGCGGCGGCTGCACCAGCCGCGCCTGCCCGTCGCGCTCGGACACCACCGGCGGCAGATGCCCGGCCGAGGCGAGGATGCACTCCTCGTCCACCGGGTCGAACACCGCGCACACACAGGTCGCGAACTGGCCCTCGCCGAGCTGCGCCGTCGCATCGTCCAGCCGGCGCAGCACCCGCGCCGGATCCAGGTCCAGCGTCACCAGCGTGCGCGCCACCGTGCGCAGTTGGCCCATGGTGGCGGCCGCCCGGATGCCGTGGCCCATCACGTCGCCGACGATCAGCGCCACCCGGCCGCCGGTCAGCGGCACCACGTCGAACCAGTCGCCGCCGATCTCGTCGCCCACCGTCGAGGGCAGATAGCGGTGCGCGATCTCCAACCCCGGTGTGAGGTGCACGTCCTGCGGCAGCAGGCTGCGCTGCAGGGTGAGCGCGGTGTCCCGCTCGCGCCGGTACAGCCGGGCGTTGTCGATGCACACCGCCGCCCGCGCCGCCAACTCCTCGCCGAGCGCCAGGTCGGCCGCCGTGAACGCCTCCGGATTGGCCATCCGCGCGAACTCCACCCCGCCCAGCACCTGCCCGCGCGCCAGCAGCGGCACCATCAAATACGAGTGCAGGCCCGCGTCCAGACTGGGCTGGACCCGCTCCGGGTAGGTGACGATCCGCCGCAGCGCGAACTCGTCCACGTGCGGCACCAGCACCGACCGGCCGGTACGCATCGCCTGCGCGTACAGGTGCGCGGAACGCGACGCCCCACCGACCTCGTCGGCCGCGTGCACGAGCTTGGCGCGGGCACCCTCGCTGTCGTCGGCCCGCTCACCGACCGCGACCGCGCGCAGCAGCACCGAACCCGACTCGGGCACCGGCTCCGGGTCCTCGTCCGCCATCACCGCCTCACGGATGTCGACGGTGACGAAGTCCGCGAAGCGGGGGATCACCACGTCCACCAGTTCTTGCGCGGTCAGGTGCAGATCCAGCGTGGTGCCGATCCGGGTGGACGCCTCGTTCAGCAGGGCCAGCCGCTGCTGGGCGGTCTCGGCGGCCTCCAGCGCGCGCTGGCGCTGCTCGGCGGCGTCCCGCTCCCGGGTGTACAGCAGCGCGTTGTCGATCGACACCGCCGCCCTGCCCGACAGCTCCGCCGCCAGCGCCACGTCCGCCTCGTCGTACGGGGCCGCGGTGTGCGCGCGCAGGAACGTCGCGGTGCCGAGCGCCGAGCCGCGGGCGATCAGCGGCACCACCATGAACGACCGCACCCCCTGCTCCCGGATCGCGGCGCCGCGCACCGGATCGTCGGTGAACCACTTCATCGCGGGGGCGTCGGTCTGCGGCACCAGCACCGGCCGGCTGTGCGCCAGCGCCCACGCGTCCGGGGTGCTCGGATGGAAACGCCGCACCGTGCCGACCGGGGCGATCGGCCACATTCCGCTGTCGGGGACGGTGTGGAACGCCAGCCGGCGCAGCACCGCGGACCGGTCGGAGCGGTCCGGCAGCACCACGGCCTCGCCGCGCACCATGGACTCCAGCACCTCGACCACCACGGCGTCGGCCAGCCGCGGCGTCGCCGTCTCGGCCAGCTCCCGGGCGGTGGTGGCCAGGTCCAGTGTGGTGCCGATCCGTGCGGACGCGTCGTTCAGCAGCGCGAGCCGCTGCTGGGCGGCGTCGACGGCGATCTCCGCCTCGAAGCGGTCGGTGATGTCCACGACCGTCACGCACACCCCGAGCACCGTGCCGTCCGGCTCGTCCAGCCGGAAACACGCCACCGACCAGGCGTGTTCGCGCTCCGGGTCGGCCGGCGTCCAGCCGTGGGTGCGGGCGTCCAGCACCGCCCGGCCGTCGGCCAGCACCTTCATCATCATCGCCTCGACCTGCTGGCCGTCGATGGCGGGCAGCACCTCGGTCAGGCGCCGCCGCACGCTCTTCTGCCGGGGCACTCCGTTGATCCGGGCCAGCGCCTCGTTCAGGCGGACGAAGCGCAGCTCGGTGTCGAACACCGCCATGCCGAGCGGGGACTGGGTGAAGAAACCGTCCAGCACCGCCAGGTCGGAGGCCAGCCGGCGCACCGCGCTGACGTCGGAGGCCACCGCCAGCACCATCGGGGTGCCGTCCGGGCCGAGGATCGGGAAAGCGCGGAACTCCAGCCGCACCAGATGCCCGTCCCGGTGCCGCACCGGGAAGACCCCCGAGAACGGGCGGCCCTCGAGGATCCGGGAGAACAGCTCCAGCACCTCCGGACGCCGGTCCGCCCCCACCAGCAGGTCCGCGGCGCGGGCGCCCACCGCCGCCGCGGCGGGAAAACCGAGCAGCGTCTCCGCGTCCGGGCTCCAGTGCAGGATCCGGCCGTCGGACGCGACCAGCGCCGTCGCCACCGGAATGGCCAGCAGGCCGTCGGGCAGCTGCGCACCGCCCTCCGCCAGCGGAGAGGTGGCGCGGATCCGGTGACTACCCTGCTTGTCGGTGTCCATCTGGCCACCTGCCGTTCCGGGGGCGGGTACCGCCCTGCCATCGTCGCATGCCGGGCCGCCCGCGCCCAGACGGGTGAGCGACCGCTATCGTGGGCCGGATGGACACCCGTCGGACAGATCCCCAGGTGGCGCCCGGTGGCGCGTAGGCCCCCCGCTCCCGTGAGCCCGCTGCCGCAGCGCGACGGCATTGACGCGGTCCACGTGCGGCTGCCCCTCGAAGGCCCCTGGCCGACCGTCCGCGCCTACCTGGAGGAGCGCTACGGCGCCGCCGCCGGGACCGGACGGATAGTGGCGATGCTCGACGCCGGTGAATTCGTCGGCACCGACGGGCCGATCGCCCCCGACACCTCCTACCGGCCCGGCGGCCACGTGTGGTTCCACCGTGAACCCGGGCCGCCCGAACCCGTGGTGCCGTTCCCCGTCGAGGTGCTGTACCGCGACGAGCGGATCGTGGTCGCCGACAAGCCGCACTTCCTCGCCACCACGCCGCGCGGCAGCCACGCCACCGAGACCGCGCTCGCCCGGCTGCGCCGCGACCTCGGCCTGCCCCAGCTCAGCCCCGCACACCGCCTGGACCGCCTCACCGCGGGCGTGGTGCTGTTCGTCGCCGACCCCGCCCGCCGGGGCGCCTACCAGGGACTGTTCGAACGGCGGGAGGCCGTCAAGACGTACGAGGCGATCGCCCGGCATGACCCCGCAGTGGCCCTGCCGACCACCGTGCGCAACCGGCTGGTCAAGGACCACGGCCGGCTGGACGCCTACCAGGTGCCGGGGGAGCCCAATGCGGAGAGCCGGGTCGAGCTGCTGGAGACCCGCGACGGTCTGGGACGCTACCGGCTCGCCCCGCGCACCGGCCGCACCCACCAGCTGCGGGTGCACATGAACGGCCTCGGCCTGCCGATCCTCGGCGACCCGATCTACCCTGAACTGCTGCCCGAACAGGACCCCGAGGACTACCGGCGTCCGCTCCAACTGCTGGCACGGTCGCTGGAGTTCACCGACCCCGTGGACGGCACCCGGCGGCGCTTCGTCAGCGGACGGGTGCTGGCGGCGTGGGCCGATCCGGCCGACTGGCACGGCTGACGGACCCTCGGGCCGACGGCGAACGCCTCCTTGTGCGCAGTGTATTGACGGCCAGTCTAATAACTTCTACCTTCGCGGCAGTGGCACCGTTCCACCCCGACCACCCTCGACTCCGCCCCACCGCGAAGGAGCCGGCATGCCGCCCCACCCCGCCGCCACCCCCGGCGCCCCCGACCGCGAGCGCACCGCCCCCGACCGGGAACGCACCGCCGAACGCCTGCTCGCCTCCTCCGCGAAGCTCTCGTTCAACCCGCTCAACGACGTCGACTGGGACGCCGACCCCGTCCCCGGCGCCTACTACTGCCCGCCCCGCCACCTCTCCCTCTACGGCACCGACCTGTGGGAGCGCCTGACCGAGGACGAGCGCGTCGAACTCTCCAAGCACGAGGTCGCCTCGATAGCCAGCGTCGGCATCTGGTTCGAGGAGATCCTCATGCAGATGCTGCTGCGCCACGCCTTCGACCGGGACCCCACCAGCAACCACGTCCAGTACGCGCTCACCGAGATCGCGGACGAATGCCGGCACTCGATCATGTTCGCCCGAATGATCGCCAAAATGGGTGTCCCCGCGTACGGTGCGGGATTCGTCGCCCACAACCTCGGCCGGCTGTTCAAGGCGATCTCCACCCACAGCCAGACCTTCGGCGGCACCATGTACGTCGAAGAGATCCTGGACGCCTTCCAGCGCGAAATGATGAACGACGACACCGTCCAGCCGCTCACCCGGCAGGTCTCCCGGATCCACGTCATCGAAGAGTCCCGGCACATCACCTACGCCCGCGAGGAACTCGTCCGCAAGCGGCTCGGGCCGCTGCGACGGCGGTGGGAACAGCTGTTCCTCGGCGTGGTCATCTACTACGCCACCACCGCGCTGATCCACCCCCGGCTCTACGCCGCCGTCGGCATCGACCCGAAGATCGGCAAGGCCGTTGCCCGGGCCAACCCGCACTGGCGCACCACCAAGATCGAAATGGCGCAGAAGGTGATCGGCGTGCTGGACCGGGCCGGACTGGTCGGCCGCGCCAACCGCTGGCTGCTGCGCGCGGCCGGAGTGATCGCCTGAGCGGTTCGACGGCGGATCAGGTCGCACAGTTGTGATCATTTGGTGGCGAGATGGGCTTCCGGTGATCGAGTGGCGCGGATACAGTGCGACGCAGCGAACGATCCGGGGGAATCACCATGCGCCGCGCACCACTCACCACGGCTGCCGCCGTCCTGCTGCTCACCGCCGTCGCCGGATGCGGCGGATCGACGCCATCCGGGGGCGGCGGGACGACGGCCACCGCCCCCGCCGGGGACTCCGCCGGAGGCGCGTCGTCCGGCAGCCCGGGAACGACGGGCGATCCGAGCACGGGTTCGGGCGACAACGCGCCGAGCGGCGCCGCCGGCAGCATCACCGTGGCCTTCGCGGGCGACGTCCACTTCGAAGGCCGGACCGGCTCCCGGCTGACCGCCCCCGCCAGCGAGACCGCGCTCGGGCCGATCGCCAAGACCCTGTCCGCCGCCGACCTGGCGGTGCTCAACCTGGAGACCGCGATCACCGGCCGCGGCAAGCCCGAGCCCAAGACCTACACGTTCCGCACCAGCCCCAAGGCGCTCACCGCGCTCAAGGACGCCGGGATAGACGTGCTCTCCCAGGCCAACAACCACGCCGTCGACTTCGGCGCCGACGGCCTCGCCGACACCCTCGCCGCCAAAGCCAACTCCCCGATTCCGCTGATCGGCATCGGCAAGGACACGGCCGAAGCCTTCGCGCCCCACATCGCCGACGTGCGCGGAACAAAGGTCGCCGTCCTGGCGGCGAGCCAGGTCGACGAAATCACCAACCAGAAGTGGCGGGCCGGCGAGCACAAGGCCGGCATCGCCTCCGCGTTCGACGAGAAGGCCCTGCTGCGCGCCGTCACCGAGGCCAAGGCGCAGGCGCCCGTGGTGCTGGTCTACCTGCACTGGGGCGAGGAAGGCGTGGCCTGCCCGACCGCCGCGCAGACCGCACTCGCCAAGAAGCTCGCCACCGCCGGCGCCACCGCCGTGGTCGGCACCCACGCCCACACCATGCTCGGCGCGGGCATGCTCGGAAACACCTACGTGGCGTACGGCTTCGGCAACTTCCTCTGGTACGGCACCTCGAACTACACCGCCTCCGACGAGACCGGCGTCACCACACTCACCATCAGCACCGACGGGCGCGTCACCGGAGAAGCGTTCACCCCCGCCCACATCGACGGCCGGGGCGTGCCCGTCCCGCAGACCGGCAGCGCGGCGAAGGCCGCCCAGCAGCGCCGCGACGGCCTGCGCGGCTGCACCGGACTGGCCGCCGTCCCGAAGTGACGGCGGCTCGACCGGGCGGCCGTCAGCCCAGGTTCAGTACCTGGCCCGGGTGGATCAGGTCCGGGTTCTCGCCCACCACCTGCTGGTTGCTCTGGTAGAGACCGCTCCAGCCGCCGTTCAGCTCGTGGCTGCGGGCGATCTTCGCCAGCGTGTCGCCCGGGCCGACGGTGTACGGCTGCGGGGACGGGGTCGCAGCGGACGGGGATTCGGCGGGCGCGGGTGCGCTGCCGGGCGTGGAGGCGCTCGGGGGCGGCGTGGTGGTGGCCGGGTCGGGGGTGGTGGGCTGCTGGGTGCCGCCGTTGCCGTGGCCGTCCTGACCCTGACCCTGACCCTGACCCTGGCCCTGGTCGTTGCCGTGGCCTGTGCCGTTGCCGTTCTCGGCGCCGTTCCCGTTTCCGTTGCCGTTCTGGTTGTCGGACGGTGTGGTCGGGTTCGGGCTCGGGTTGGTGCTCGGGTCGGTCGACGGCGCAGTCGGCGTAGTCGGAGCGGTCGGGGTGGCCGGGCTCTCCGGGGTGGGTGCCGGGGACGGCGTGGCCGCAGGCGGCTGGGGGTGCGTCAGCTGTATGTAGCGCTCGTACAGGCTCTGGTGGCTGGTCCAGAACCAACCGCCGTTCTTCTCGTACCAGTACACGTGGTACACGGGGTCGTAGCCGGGCAGGCCGGAGAACACCGGAGTGGCGTTCTGCGGGGCGACGGTGCCGTCCGAGGCGGTGTTGACGGCGGCGATGCCGCGGGCGCCGCGCAGCGCACCCGATTCGTCCGCCGAGTCGTTGTTGTCCACCACGCCGGCGGCGCTGACCGTGCGCAGGCCCGCCGTGTCGGCGCAGGACACCCACGGCTGCGGGCCTTCGGTGGCCAGGATCCGTTCGGCGACCGCGATCTGCTGGCTGCGGGTGGCTCCGCTGGGCAGCTCGGCGTACCGGGTACCGCCGTAGTCGATCCAGCGCTGGGCGGTGATCTGGAGGCCGCCGTAAAGGCCGTTGCCCGAGTCGGAACTCCAGTTGCCGCCGCTCTCGCAGTCGGCGACCCGGTCCCAGACCGTGCTGGGCGCGGCCTGCGCACCCGTCACGGCGAGCAGCGGCAGGGCGAGGCCGACGCCGGCGACGCCGGCTGCGGCGATCGCCCGCTCGGCGGCTTTCTCCGCCTGGCTCTGCCGACGGTGGCGCCCGGAACCCGTGAAGAGCATGCCAGATCCTCTCCGCACGCCTGCGAGGTGAGCTGTCGGGTTCGGACCGGAGGGAGGCCCGGCCGCCGTGTGCCGGCGGGAGCCGGTGCGGCGGCTTCACCCCTAGCCGTGGGGGCGGCGACGTACCTGGTTCCCCCGTCCCTGTCCAAGGGTTGTGGTGGTCGACCCGGCAACGCGGCGGACAGGGTTCGGCGTTGCCGCGTGCGGGGCCCGACGGTGCGGGCCGGACCGAGCCTAATCACTCGAACGGAGCAATCACAAGCTCATCGCGACCGTATTACGGCCGAGTTGCGCCGCCCGGGCGGTCGGGCGGTCGGGTGATCCGGCGGTCCGATGGTCGGGTGCGAAAGTCTGGCCGATCGGTGGGATTGGGGGAGCGTGGGGAGGGAAGGCGGACGGTCCCGCTTGGGCGCTTGGAAGCCGAGTGGTCATCAAATACCGTGACATTAAAGCGAGTTGAGCGAGATCTGGGCATTGCAGGCGTTGCGGATAAATCGCGCGACAGCTGCTTCGGGAGCTTCCTACCATCGCGGTGATCGCTGTTCCCCGACCCGCTGTGGAGGTGCCCGTGGCTGTGCTGATTCCCGAAGTACTCCGGGTGGAGCGCCAGTTCGCCCGTCTGTTCGTCGGCCAGTCGCTGTCCGTCCTGGGCGACAGGGTGTCGTTCGTCGCGCTGCCGTTCGCCGTGCTGTCGATCGGCGGGTCGGCCGCCGATGTCGGCCTGGTGGCTTCGGCGGGCCTGCTGCCGACGCTGGTGTTCATGCTGATCGGCGGCGTGTGGGCGGACCGGATGCCAAGACAGCGGATCATGCTGGCCTCCGATCTGGTGCGGTGCGTGGTCCAGGCGGCCGTCGCGGTGTTGCTGCTCACCGGGACGGCCCGGGTCGGGGTGCTGGCACTGCTGATGGTGGTGTTCGGGGTGGCGGACGCGTTCTTCCTGCCCGCCTCCACCGGGCTGATCCCGCTGCTGGTGTCCGGTGAACGGCTGAGCGAGGCCAATGCCTTGCGCGGGCTCGTCCACTCGGTGGGGTTGGTGATCGGCCCGGTGCTGGCCGGCGCGCTGGTGGCCCTTGCCGGGCCCGGCGGTGCCCTGATGGTGGATGCCGCGAGCTTCGCGGCCAGCGCCGCCGTGCTGGTGAGACTCGGTGCGGTGGGCGGGCGGGCCAGTGCGGAGCAGGCCGAGCGACTCGGGTTCCTGGCCGAACTCCGGGTCGGCTGGCGGCAAGTGCGAGAACGGGCCTGGGTGTGGTCGGGCATGCTCGCGATCGCGGTGTACCACGTGGTGGTGCTGCCCTCGGTGTTCGTGCTCGGCCCGGTCCTGGCGGATCGCGAGTGGGGCGGGGCCGGCGCCTGGGCCGTGGTGGTCACCGCCTTCGGCCTCGGCTCGATCGTCGGCGACGTCTGCGCCTACCGCCTGAAACCGGCCCGGCCGATGGCGGTGGCGGCCGTCGGGATGGCGATTGCCTCCTGCCAGGCGCTGATCATCGGATCCGGCGCTCCGGTCGCGGTGATCGCCCTGCTGGAGGCCTGCACCGGAGTCGGCGTCTCGCTGTGCTTCGTGCTGTGGGAGACCTCACTCCAGGTGCACATACCCGAGCAGGTGCTGTCCCGGGTCAGCTCCTACGACCACCTGATCTCGGTGGCGCTGATGCCACTCGGCCTGGTGCTCGCAGGCCCGCTCGCGGACGGGATCGGCGTGCACCGAACGCTGTTCGGCATGACCGCGCTGGGAGTGCCCGCCGCCCTCCTCCTGCTCGCGCTGCCGGCCGTCCGGAAGCTGCCCGCACGACCACAGGTGGACGCACCTATCCAGTAATCCATGAAAGAGTGGAATATGCTCGTCGTGCACGCCGCTCGGTCACCGCCGGCGGAGCACCGCACCACGCACCACGTTCGACGCAATACGCACCACCCGGGAGCCGCCCATGTCCGTCGAGGCCCAGCGCCCGCTGCCACACCGGGCAGCCGCGCCGACCACTGCTCCGCCCGCCACCCCGGCCGGCGGGCCGGGTGGCCGCCCGATCCGGCTCGGGCTGCGCGCCAACCTCGCGCAGTTCGGCCTGCTGGTGGCGGTCAACGCCCTGGTCGGCGGCATGCTCGGGCAGGAGCGGACGGTTCTGCCGCTGCTCGCCGACAAGGTCTTCCACCTGTCCGCCTACACGGGTGCGCTGACGTACATCCTGGCGTTCGGCGCGACCAAGGCGGTCACCAACTTCTTCGCCGGCACCCTCTCCGACCGGTACGGGCGCAGGCCGGTGCTGATCGCGGGCTGGCTGGTGGCCCTGCCGATACCGGCGATGCTGGCCTGGGGCCCGACCTGGGGCTGGATCGTCGCGGCGAACGTGCTGCTGGGCGTCAACCAGGGCCTCACCTGGTCCACCACGGTGATCATGAAGATCGACCTGGTCGGCCCGGCCCGGCGTGGCCTTGCGATGGGCCTGAACGAGGCGGCGGGCTACCTCGCGGTGGCCGTCACCGCGACCGGCACCGGCGCCATTGCCGCCCACTGGGGCCTGCGCCCACAGCCGTTCCTGCTCGGCGCGGCCTACGTCGCGCTCGGCCTGGGCCTGACGGTCGCCGCCGTCCGGGAGACGCGCGAGCACGCCCGGGCGGAGGCCGCCGCCCATGCGGTCACCACAAGCGCGGCGCTGGAGCGAGCGGCGGCCGGGGCCTCGCCGGAGGGTACGGTCGCTGCCACGCCGGAGGATGCGGCCACTGCCCGCGCGAACGCCGGTGGTGACGACCAGGCGGCGCTCAGCACCGCCCGAATAGCGCGCACCACCAGCCTCGGAGACCGGGCGCTGTCCAGCGCCAGCTGGGCCGGCATGGTCAACAACCTCAACGACGCCCTCGCCTGGGGCATCTTTCCGCTGCTGTACGCCGCGCACGGTCTGGAGATCGGCCGGATCGGCATCCTGGCCGCGCTCTACCCGGCGGTCTGGGGCGCGGGGCAGATGCTCACCGGCTGGTGGTCCGACCGGATCGGCCGCAAGCACCTGATCACCGCGGGCATGCTGCTGCAGGCCGCAGCCCTCGGCCTGGTCGCGGTCGGGACGACCTTCCCGGTGTGGGCCGCCGCCCAGGCACTGCTGGGTGCGGGCACCGCCCTGGTCTACCCGACGCTGCTGGCCGTCATCGGCGACGTCGCCCACCCCGCATGGCGGGCGCGCGCCGTCGGCGTCTACCGGCTGTGGCGTGATGGCGGCTTCGCGGTCGGAGCGCTGGTGGCGGGCATCCTCGCCGACGCCTACGGCGTGACCACCGCGATCTGGGCGGTTGCCGCGCTGACCGCAGTGGCCGGCGTCACCGTGGCGGTGCGGATGTACGAGACGCACCCGCGCAACTGATCAGCCCGCGCAACTGATCAGCCGCCGGCGGTTGTCGCCGGCGGTGGCGAGGGGCGGCAACTCCGGGGTCATGGCCCCGGGGTCGCAGTCAGAGGACGAGCGATGCGATGCCGTGCGGGTGTCGGGCAGCGCGGGGAACGGAGGAGGTCTAGGCGGAACAGGATGCTGCGGCGGGTGCGTCGCGGCAGGCCGGTGCGACGGTGCGGGGAAGGCCCTACGGGCAGGCCGTGGGGTGGAACTCGGCGCGCAGGGAGGCGAGTTCGGAGGTTCGAGCGCCGTGGGCGCGCAGGTGCTCCTCGAGCGTGCCGTGGTGGGAACGGACGGAGATCAGGGCGCGTCGCAGGTGGACGGCCGCGACCGGGCGGCCGGCATGGCCGGGGACGTCGGGGTCGTGGGCGGTGAGTCCCAGTGCCGCGTTGGAACGCAGGAAGTCGGAGAGGATCTCCGGCTCCCCGGCGCCCAGCAGCGACTGCACCAGCGCGACCACCACGCCGGTGCGGTCCTTGCCGGACGCGCAGTGCACCAGGACGGCCCGGCGCTCGGCGGCCAGCAAGGTCCGGACGAGCGCGACGGCCGGGCGTCCGGCGAGCTCGGCCATCAGTGGGTACAGCTCGGCCTGCTCCTCGGGCCAGCGCTGCTCGGCGAAGACGGGGACGTGCAGGTGCCGGATGCCGCTGTCGCCGAGCGCATCCGGGCGGGCGGTGACCTCCGGCGTGCTGCGCAGGTCGAGGACGGTGCGCACACCGAGGCCGAGCAGCGTCCGGGCGCCGTCGGGCGTCAACTGGTCCAGCGCACCGGAGCGGTAAAGGATGCCCTGGGGCAGTGCCCCGAGCCCGCCCGCGTCCCGGAAGTTGCGCACCCCGGGAAGGGCGGTCCCGTCCGCTTCCGCTGCCATCGGTTCGTCCGCGATCACGCCGGCCATCCTAGGCGGCCCCGGGGCGCCGGCCCACGGCACTCCTAGGTGGGGACGACGGCCAGGACCACCGCGGTGTTCTCGCGGATGGCCCGGCCGTCCAGCTCGACCGCCACCCGGGCCGATTCGGTGCTGGTGACGGGCTTCAGCGGGACCGAGACCGCAGGAACCTTCGCGGTGTTGCCGCACAGGCCGGCGTAGTCCGCGACGTCGCCGTGCGGGTAGGCGCTGTCGTCCAGGTGCGCCAGCTGATCGGCCGTCAGGCCATGTTGCTGCAAGTAGTCGGTCATTGCGGCGCGGGTGCTGCGAAGCGCCACCGCGACCTGCAGCCGGCCGCTCTCCGGATCGACCCGGGCGAGGTGGTGCAGGTCCGTCGCCCCGGCGGGCAGGTCGAGTTCGTAGGTGGCCAGCGCCTGGTTCAGCGACAGCACGGTGCCCTTGCAGGCGCGCCGGTCGCCGGCCGGCAGCCCTTCGGCGGTGAACAGGCGTGCCACCCACAGACACATCAGGGTAAAGACGGTCAGCAGTGTGAGGCCGATCGCCCATCGCACTGCGCGTTCCCCGGTCTCCGACACCTTCGCCCCCCGCCCCCTGCATGCCCACGCACGCGGTCCGCGCGACGCTAGCAGAGCCGCCGCGTCGCCGTCGGCCTTATCGGGCAACGGAATTGGCCGCGGGGCCGGCTTGCGGGCGTCGGGGACATGCAGGGATGCAGGGGAGGGACGGTCGGGTCAGCCGAGGGTGATGCCGGGGTAGAGGGGGTGCTCGGCCAGCAGGTCGACGGCGCGCTTGGCGACCGCGTCGCGGATGGCGGGGTCGAGGACGTACTGGGCCTTGGAAGAGCCGGCGGCGGAGGTCGCGGCCAGGACGGTGTGGATCAGGTCCGCCACCTCGTCCAGCTCCGCGGTGCCGAGGCCGCGGGTGGTGAGGGCGGGGGTGCCGAGGCGGATGCCGGAGGTGTACCAGGCGCCGTTCGGGTCCTGCGGAACGGAGTTGCGGTTGGTGACGATGCCCGAGTCCAGCAGCGCCGCCTCGGCCTGGCGGCCGGTCAGGCCGTAGGAGGAGACGTCCGCCAGCACCAGGTGGTTGTCGGTGCCGCCGGTCACCAGCCGGGCGCCGCGCTTCAGCAGGCCCTCGGCCAGTGCGTGCGCGTTGTCCACCACCTGGCGGGCGTACACCTGGAACTCGGGACGCCGGGCCTCCGCGAACGCGACGGCCTTCGCGGCCATCACGTGCGACAGCGGGCCGCCGAGCACCAGCGGGCAGCCCCGGTCGACGTGCTCGGCCAGCTCGGAGGTGCACAGCACCATGCCGCCGCGCGGGCCGCGCAGCGACTTGTGGGTGGTGGTGGTGACGATCTGCGCGTGTGCGATCGGGTCGAAGTCGCCGGTCAGCACCTTGCCCGCGACCAGGCCCGCGAAGTGCGCCATGTCGACCATCAGGGTCGCGCCGACCTCGTCCGCGATCTCCCGCATCTTCCGGAAGTTCAACAGCCGCGGGTAGGCCGAGTACCCGGCGACCAGGATCAGCGGCTTGAAGTCGAGGGCGATCCGCCGGACCTCGTCGTAGTCGACCAGCCCGGTCACGGGGTCCGTCCCGTAGCTGCGCTGGTCGAACATCTTGCCGGAGATGTTCGGTCGGAAGCCGTGCGTCAGGTGGCCGCCCGTGTCCAGCGACATGCCGAGCATCCGCTGGTTGCCCAGTTCGCGGCGGAGCTCCGCCCAGTCCTGCTCGCTCAGGTCGTTGACGTTGCGCACCCCGGCCCGCCGGAGCGCCGGGCTCTCCACCCGCTGCGAGAGCACCGCCCAGAACGCCACCAGGTTGGCGTCGATACCGGAGTGCGGCTGCACGTAGGCGTGTTCCGCGCCGAACAGTTCCCGGGCGTGCTCGGCGGCCAGCGACTCCACGGTGTCGACGTTCCGGCAGCCCGCGTAGAACCGGCGGCCCGGGGTGCCCTCCGCGTACTTGTCGCTCAGCCAGTTGCCCATCGCCAGCAGCACGGCGGGCGAGGCGTAGTTCTCGCTGGCGATCAGCTTCAGCGAGGCGCGCTGGTCCTCGATCTCTCCGCCGATCGCCGCCGCGATCCGCGGCTCGACGGCGCGCACCACGTCCAGTGCGCTGCGGAAGGCGGTGTCGGCGGCGGGGCTGCCGAAGGTGTGCGGGGTCAGGGACTCGGCCAAGGCGGTCTCCTCGTTCGGAATGGCGACGATTCGGACGGCCCAGGCGCTCGGCTACAGCACGTCGGAACCCGCGGGTTCCGTGCGGAGCCGCTCCCCGATGGTGAAATCCATCCCAGCGCGCCAGTCACGGCTCACCGCGACTCTACCAACCACCCACGCCCGGTCCGGACCAGCCCCGGCCAGGGCACATCCCCGCCCGGCGGCGGAAACTCCCTGGTGCGCCCGTGCGCCCGTGCGCCCGTGCGCCCGTGCGCCCGTGCGCCCGTGCGCCCGTGCGCCCGTGCGCCCGTGCGCCCGTGCGCCCGTGCGCCCGTGCGGGCGTTCGGCACGATCGTGCGCATGACCTTGACCGTTGAGGGCCACAAGGACGCCGACTTCGACCTGCTGGACCCGGCCCGTGCCGAGCAGGAGTACCGGCAGTTGCTGGAGGAGCAGTCGCTGGGGATAACGTTCCTGCACTTCACGACCGAGTACGCCCGTCACAACGGTCACGCGGACCTGCTGCGTGAGCACCTCGACGGGGTGGCCGGCGCCTGAGAGATGCCGAAATGCCGTGCGGGGCAAGGGGGATGGGGCGGGCCCGATCGAACGGCGCGTCAGGTGACCGGATAACATACTGAGTATGGGACCTCTCGAACCGAATGTGCCCGAGCTGATCCTCGGCCTGATTCTCTTCTTCTTCCTGTCCGTGGTGCTCGGCAAGGTGGTGCTGCCGCGCATCGAACGGACGCTCGCCGAACGCCACGACAAGACCGACGGTGGTCTGGCCCGCGCCGAGGCCGCCCGCGCCGAGGCCGAACGCATACGTGACGAGTTCCAGGCGGAGCTGTCCGCCGCCCGGCACGAGGCCGCCGCGATCCGGCAGACCGCCGCCGAGGAGGGCGCGGCCCTGGTCGCCGCCCTGCGCGCCGAGGGCCTCCAGCAGCGCGAGCAGTTGGTGGCCGAGGCGCACGTGCAGCTTGCTGCCGACAAGGTGCTGGCCGAGGCCGAGCTGCGCGAGGACGTCATCAAGGTGGCGACCGAGCTGGCCTCCCGGGTGGTCGGCGAACCGCTGGCCGACCTGCCCTCGACCCGCGCCGTCGTGGAGGAGTACCGCAACCGCGCCACCGTCTGACGCGCCGTCACACCGACTGCCGACAGACACCGACGGGCCGTCCGCCCCCAGAAGTCCTGGGAGTGGGCGGCCCGTTCGGCGTTCCGAGGGGCGCAGGGGCTCAGGTGCACGGGCCGTCGTCGGCCCACACGCCCCACTGGCCGCTGGCGGCCGGGTTCTCGTTCAGGGTCCACCACTTGGCGTGGTAGTTGTGGCCGTTGTAGCTGGCCTTGTCGCCGCCCACGTAGGTGGCGGTCGGCTGCCAGACCGGGCTGCACGTGGTGGTGCCGGGCGAGGAGCTGGAACTGCCGCTGGGCGAAGGCGAGGACGAGCCGGTGGGCGGGGTCGCACCGGCGAACCGCACGGTGAACTTGGTGAAGTCCCAGTCGTTCTGCGCCACGCTGGAGCACGACCCGGACAGGCCCGGGTCCACCGTGCCGGGGCACTGCCGGTCCCGGTTGACCGACCAGTAGGTATAGCGGGCCAGCCGGTGCGCGGTCGCGAAGTCCAGCACGGTCTGGAAGTCGGCCTGCCTGAAGTACTCGGCGGCGTCGGTGCGGCCGTTCATCATCGACACGCCCTCGTGGGCGTACGCGGTGGCCTCGTTCCAGCCGAAGGTGCTCTGCAGGATCTGATTGAACTTCACCAGCGCGTCGGTCTGCGCCGCGGCCCCGTTGAAGCCGCCGTCGAACGGCATGATCGAGTAGTTGTTCGGGGTGAAGCCCTGCGACTTGGCCTCCAGCAGCATCTGGGTGCCGAACCAGCCGGTGCCGGCGTTGGTGCCGGCGGTGGTGACGGAGATGTAGATGCCCGGGTTGTTCTGCTGGAGGATCCGGGCCGCGCCGATCTCGTTGTGGATCGCGGCGGTGTTCTCGTACTCCGGCTCCTCCAGGTCGAAGTCGATCGCCTTGAGGTTGTACTTGGTGACCACCTTCTGGTAGGCGGCGGCGGTCGCCTCCGGAGTGCCGCAGGTCTGGCCGAGCTTGGTGCCGCCGTAACCGCCCACCGAGACCGAGACGTCGCCGCCCTTGGCGCGGATGGTCTGGATCACCGCAGGCATGGTGGTGTCCGAGTCGATCGAGGAGGTTCCGCCCCAGGACGGGCTGCAACTGCTGCCCTGGGCCAGGATGAACGCCAACTGGAAGGCCTTCTGGCCGGTGGCGTCCATCACCGCGGCGGCGTTCGGCGGGCTGTTGTCCTCCGGCATCAGATACGGCGCGGAGGCGTACCAGTTGGAACCGAGCCCGTCTGTGGTGGCGGCGTTCGCCGACCCGGACGCGGTGACGGCGGCCACCCCGCCGGCCAGCAGGCGAACACGGACAGCGCGACCGCGAGGGCGCGGCGCGGGCGGTGGCGCGCCGGGGCGACGGCAGGGGGGTGTGGGGGGAGTGCGCGTTCCATCGAAGACCTCTCCAGGAGGCGGCGAGGACGGCGGCCCGGGGGCGCGAAGTGGGGGCGCGCGGCCGGGTCAACGGTCGGGTACCGAGCCGAGGTTGACGTGACTGCCCACTGGTATAGACCTGCGCCGGATGGTCGTCAACCCTTGCTGACGCCTGACGCCTGACGCCTGACGCCTGACGCCTGACGCCTGACGCCTGACGCCTGACGCCTGACGCCTGACGCCCGGCGCCCGGTGCCCGGCGCGCGCGACGTCGAATGCCGGGCGCCCGGAGGGTTTCGGTGCCCCGTCAGCTTCCTGTGCCGTCCGCCCCGCCCGACGGGCCGTGCCAGGCGGGCCCGTCGGACGCCGGGTCGGGGCCGGGCTCTGTGGCGACGGCGGGGGCCGGTGCGTTCGCCGGGAGGTAGGACTCCACGCCGCGCAGGAACACCTCGATCTTGAACGCGTACCGCTGGTCGCCGTCGCCCGTCATCATGGTGCCCGCCAGACGCTGAATGGTCGGGAAACGGTCGGTCGGCAGATCGTCCAGGTAGCCGCGCAGCTGGTCGAAGTAGGCGCCGAGGTCGGTTCCCCGGGCCATCCGGTCGGTGTACACCGAGGCCTCGTACGCGTCGGTGTCGATGATCTGGCCGAGCGCGTCCAGCGCCCAGGCCGCCACCTGCGGCGGCAGACCGACCTGGAGCAGCAGGTCGAGCAGGAACTCGGTGATCCGCAACTGGCTCTCACCCACCGGGATGCTGCCCAGCGACACCAGCGACACGTCCCGATGGGCCGTCAGCACCCGCTGCGCCTCGAAGCAGATCTCGGTGATCTGCTCCTTCCAGCGCTCGGGCTCCGGCCGGAGCGGCAGCCGGATCTCCGACACAACCCGCTCCAGCATCAGGTCGAACAGCTCCTCCTTGTTGGCCACGTGCGCGTACAGCGAGGCCGGGCCGGTGCCGAGCTCCTGGGCGATCCGGCGCATCGTCACCCCGGCCAGGCCCTCGGCGTCCAGCACCCGGACGGCGGTCTCGACGATCAGCGAGCGGCTGAGCGGCTGGCGCGGGTCGGCCTTGCGTGGCTTGTGCCACGGGATCGAGGGCATCTGCGCGGACATCGGGCCACCTGCTTTCGCTGAACGTCCAATGTCGATCATCGTACTCGGGACGAACGCCGTTCGACCGGTGGGCGAAGCACCCGGCTCGAGAGCCGATCGTGGGAGCCTCGGGGCGGGTCTGGGGCAGGTCGGGAGCGGGTCTGGGGCAGGTCGGGGGCGGGTCAGGGGTGGGTCCGGGGCGCCCTCCGGGAGAAGTCGGGGTTAAATCGTTTGACGGGAACGCTGCTCGACTCGTAGAACAGTGTTCGTTAGAAGAAACACCGTTCACTGCGCGGCCCACCGTCCACCGCGCCCTGGCATTCAGCAGGAGTTAGCAATGACCGATGCGGTCGGACTTACCACCTTGGCGAAGCCGCCCGGCGCGGCCGAGCCCTACCGTTGGCGCTGGGTCGCGCTGTTCGTCATCCTCGCCGCCGAGGTGATGGACCTGCTCGACTCGCTGGTGACGAACATCGCCGCGCCCGCGATACGGCAGGACATCGGCGGCGGCGAGTCCACCATCCAGTGGCTCGGCGCGGCCTACACGCTGGCGATGGCGATCGGCCTGATCACCGGCGGCCGGCTCGGCGACATCTTCGGTCGTCGGCGGATGTTCATGCTCGGCGCGGCCGGGTTCACGCTCGGCTCGCTCGCCTGCGGCGTGGCCCAGGAGCCGTGGCAGCTGATCGCCGCCCGGATCGCCCAGGGTCTGCTCGGCGCCGTGATGCTCCCGCAGGGCCTCGGCATCATGAAGGAGATCTTCTCGCCGAGCGAGCAGGGCACGGCCTTCGGCCTGTTCGGTCCGGTGATGGGCCTGTCCACGGTCGGCGGCCCGATCCTGGCCGGCTGGCTGATCGACGCCGACTTCGCCGGCACCGGCTGGCGGATGATCTTCCTGATCAACATTCCGCTCGGCCTGTTCGCCCTCATAGGCGGCCGGGTGTTCCTGCCGGCCCAGGCGGAGGGGCGCACGGTCCGGCTCGACCTGGTCGGCGCGCTGCTCGCGGCGCTCGGCGCGGCCACCGTCATCTACCCGCTGGTGCAGGGCCGTGAGCACGACTGGCCGCTGTGGGCGTTCGCGCTGCTGGCGGTCGGCGTGGCGGTGTTCGGAGTGTTCGGCTGGTACGAGGCGCGGCGCAAGGCCACCGGGGCGGACCCGCTGGTCGAGCCCAGCCTGTTCGCCAAGCGCGGCTTCAGCGGCGGCATGGTGCTCGGCCTGATCTTCTTCACTGCCATGACGGGCTTCTGGCTGACGTTCAGCCTCTACACCCAGCTGGGTCTGCACTACAGCCCACTGAAGTCCGGCCTGGCAGGGGTGCCCGCCTCGATCGGCATGGTGATCGCGTTCGTCACCTCGCAGGCGCTGCAGCGCTTCGGCCGCAAGGTGATGCACGCGGGCCTGCTGGTGATGCTGGCCGGCGTGCTCGGCCTGATGTACACGCTGCACAGCCAGGGCGCGGGCGTCACCCCGTGGCAGACGGTGCCGGCGCTGCTGGTGACGGGCCTCGGCATGGGCCTGGTGATGGCACCGTTCTTCGGCATGGTGCTCGCCTCGGTGGACACGCACGAGACCGGCTCGGCCTCGGGCACGTTGACGGCCGTTCAGCAGCTGGGCGGCGCGCTCGGCAGTGCCATCCTCGGCACGGTGTTCTTCGAGCGGCTGAAGACCGCCGACTTCGCCAACGCCGAGCAGCTCACCCTCTGGTTCGAGATCGGCATGATGGCCGTGGTGTTCGCCGCCATCTTCCTGCTCCCCAAGCACGCCCGCCCCGAGGGTGCCGAGGGCGCGCACGGGGAGAGCGCCGAGGGTGCGGACGCACCGGCCGAACCCCGCAAGGAAGGGGAGCACCAGGCGGTGTGACGTCTCGTCAATGACGGTCCGGCCGATCGGCCGCCCCGGGCATCGAGCGCCAGGGGCGACCGACCGGCCGGTCACTCGGATCGGATCCGCCGTCGGCCGACGGTCAATCGGGTCCGCCGTCCGCCGGCGGCCGTCGATCATCGGCCCTCGGCCGTCAACGTTCAGCCGTTGTACGCGGCGAACATCTTCGAGAACTGGTAGGGGGTCTGCGGAATGTTGGTGCACTTGGGCAGCGAGCCGGTGCAGGCGTTGGCGTCCCGGGTCATCTCCCAGAAGGCCAGCTCCCCGAGGTGGTTCTGCTGGGCGAAGGTGAGCAGCTGCTGGGCGTCGGAGATACCGAACACCTCGGAGCTGGTGTCGTTCTGGCCGAGCATCGGGGTGACGCCGACCATGGCGTACGCCTGAGCGTCTGTCAGGTTGGTCCACACGGAGCGGATCTGTGCCTGGGTGGACTGGGCGGACTGGATCGCGTAGGCGCCCATCTTGCCGGCGGGGCTCGGGGCGGCCCAGTCGCCGAAGTCCATCGCCATGACGTTGACCAGGTCGACGGCCAGGCCGGCGTTCTTGGCGGACTGCAGGATGTAGACGCCGTCGGCGGTGAGTCCGCTGGGCAGCACCGGCAGGGTCAGGCTGACCTTCAGGTCGCGGCCCTTGGCGCGCTGCGCGGCCTGCACCTGGGCGAGGGCGGCGGAGCGGCGGTCGACGGAGGCGTGGTCGGTGACGGCGGTGCCCTCGATGTCGAAGTCGACCCGGTCCAGCGTGTAGACGTCCACCACCTTCTGGTACTGGGCGGCGAGCGAGGCCACGGTGGTGCAGGACTGCGCCAGTTCGGTACCGTTCGCGCCGCCGAACGACGGGCGGACGTCGCCGCCGGCGGCCCGGATGGCGTCCATGTCGTCCTTGTCCCAGCCGGTGGCGGGGTCGTACGCGCCGAACCAGCTGGCGGTGCAGGGCTGGCTGCCGTTGATGATGAAGGCCAGCGAGAACTCCTTGAGTCCGCTGGCGGCGGAGAGCGCAGGGAGGCTGGGCGTCGGGTAGGCGCCGAGGTCCACGTAGGGCGCGGCGGTGCCGGGTGCGGTGCCGGTGTCGGCGGTGGCGGTCACGGCGGCGGAGGCGGCGGACTCGTTGCCGGCGGCGTCGAAGGCGCTGACGGTGAAGGTGTGGCTGCTGCCCTGGAGCAGTCCGCGGACGGTCGCGCTGGTGCCGGTGGCGGTGGCGACGACGGTGCTGCCCTCGCGCAGGTGGTAGCCGGCCACGCCGACGTTGTCGGTGGCGGCGTTCCAACCGAGGGTGATGCTGCCGGGCCCGGTGCCCGTGCTGCGCAGGTTGCCGGGGACGGTCGGCGGGGTGCCGTCGGCGGGCGCACCGGCGCACGGCAGGTTGTTGATGGTGCAGTTGGCGGGCGCGGTCTGGGTGGCACCGCTGGTCACGCCGAAGCCGACAGCGGGGGCGCTGGCGCCGGGGGCGAGCGGCGAGGCCCAGGTCGGCGAGGTCACCGTGTAGTGGGTGCCGGTGGAGGTGCTGGTGGAGGTGAGGGTGCCGTTCCACAGGCTGGAGACGGTCTCACCGGTCGGCAGGTCGAAGGAGAGCGACCAGGTGTTGACGGTCGTGTTGGTGTGGTTGGTGACGGTGTAGCTGGCCTGGAAGCCGTTCGACCAGCTCTGGGTCACGGCGTAGTCGGCGACCAGTCCGGAGACCCCGGCGGCGTTGGCCGTGCCGGCCGAGGTGGCGGCCAGCGGCGCGACGAGCAGGGCCGCGGTGGCGGCGAGAGACAGGGTGACGCGCCTCATGGGCGGGTTCTCCTCGACGGTGTGGGGGAGTGGGGTGGTGCAACGGGTGCATGGGGTGCACCGGCTGCGGTGCGGTGCGGTGCGCGGTGCTGGGGGCGGACTCAAGATGGTCCAGACCAATTGGGGCCGTCAAGGTGAAAGCCTGCGGTTTTGCAGAGAGTTGACGGTTCGTCGAGGCGCGGGCGGGACGGGACGGGCAGGCTGCGTCGGGGCGGCGTCGAGCCGGCGTCGGGGCAACGCCGGGCTCCGCGGGGGTCGGCTCCGGGCCGGTTCTGGGGCGCTCCGGCAGGCCATGGTGTGGGGAGGGTGCGGCAGAGGGAGAGCGATGGCTCCGGCAGGTCATGGTGACGGAGGGCGCGGCCCCGGAGCTGTGGGGGATGGGGCCGCGCCACCCGCCTGACTCGCGTCAGGCGTTCATGGGCCGTCAGGCGGTGACGGCGGCGTTGCGCATCCGGCGGGCCAGGTACACGCCCGAGGCGGTGGCCGACAGCAGGCCGGCGCCGGCCAGGCCGAGCAGGGCGTTGCTGCTGTTGGTGTGGGTCGATGCGGCGGTGCTGGTCGCGGCGGTGCCGGCGGCGGCCTCCTGGGCGGTCAGGGCGTCGCCGCCGTGGCCGGTGTGGGAGACGGAGGAATGGTCGGCGCCCGCGGCGATCTGCGCCTCGGTGGGCGCGGACGGCGTCTGGGCGGCGAGCGCGCCGGCCGCGGCCGCGGTGCCCGAGCCGAATTCGACGTCCGAGCAGCCGAAGAACGCCTCCGGGCTGTCGGTGCGCTGCCACACCATGTAGACGATCTGACGACCGGTGCGCTGCGGCAGGTTGACGTTGACGTTGTAGTAGCCGTTGTCCGAGGTGCGCGGGCTGGCGAAGGTGGCGATCGGGTTCGCCAGGTCCAGGTTGGACCACTTCAGCGGCTGGGTCGGGTTGTAGCTGCTGTTGGTGATGTACAGCGTCATGACGCCCTGGTGGGGCGCGGTGACGCGGAAGTTGAAGGTCTTCGCGCCGGCCGCCACCGAGGTGGCCGGCCAGTCGGTGCGGGCCCAGTCCAGGGCGCGGTACTTGTCGCGGTTGGCGGAGCACAGGTGGCCGTCGGGGATGATCTGCTGGGCCTGCCCGTTGGCGCTGGCGATGTTGACCTCGTTCCAGTCGTACAGCGGCTGGGTGCCGCTGTCCGCGACGAGGTCCTTGCAGACCTGGGACTTGGGGGCCTCGGGGCCCTCCGCGTAGCAGGCGGCGACGCGGCTGGCGGGGCCGAACATCGCCCCGTGGGCGCCGGCGGTGCCGGCGGCGAAGGTGGTGGCGACCAGGGCGCCCGCGCCCACCGCGGACGCGGTGAGCAGACGACGGGACCAGGACATGGTTCTCCTCGGAAAAGTGCCGGGCCGATGGTGGGGGAAGGGGCGGACGTACGTCCGCCCGACGCCCAGGGAGCGACCCGTGGGCGGCGCGGTGTGGACCCGGCACACCGCGAACGGACCGAAGGCTACGATTGGCCTATACCAATTGACAAGTGTCTGCCACATTCGGCCGGTGCCCCGATGGCGGCATCCGGCCACAAGCAACACCGTTGGCGAGCAGCCGACCTGGCGTTGCATCAGAATCCGCCGACCGCGCGCTCGGCGAAAAGCACCAGCGGAATCGGCCTCGGACCAGGCCCGGAACCTACCGCCGCCGTACCCGCCGGGCTACGTCCACCCGCCCGCGCGGCTACCTCCACCCTCCGCGCGCGGTGTGCGACGGCTCCGGCGGATAAGGAGGTCATAAGCCACCGATAACCCGCAGCCAACCCGCCAAAGGTCCGCCGAAGCCCCGCCCGGCGGCCCACCCAGGGCCCCGCCCGGCGGCCCCGCGCGCGCCCGCCCGATGCCTCGTCAGCTTCCGGGCGCGGTCAGCGAGCTGAGCAGGCGCGCCGTGTCGAGACCGGTCTCCAGGTAGGCGACGAAGAGTTCGTTGTTCAACGCCCAGGGCGAGCGCCGTGCCCGTACCCGGCGGATCGCCCCGGCGGTGTCCGCACCCAGTTCGACCAGCGCCTGGGCCACCACCAGCCCGGACCGGTTGTAGCCGGAGTGGCAGCGCACCAGCACCCGGCGTCCGGCCGCGACCGCCGCCGCCGTGTACTCGGCCGCGGCCTGGACGGCGGCCAGCTGCCCGGCGTCCAGCGGGTCGTCCGGCACCTCGGCGACCAGGTGTTCGACGCCCGGGTCGGGCCCGTGGCCGGGTGCCGTGAACAGGCTGACCACCAGGTCGAACTCGGCGCCGACGCAAACGAATTGGAGCTCACCGGTGGGGTCGTGCCAGTAGTGGCCGCCCATCCACAGGCCGGGTGCGACCTCGTTCCACGGCTCCTCGGGCGGCCCCGGCAGGTCGGGACCGTCCTTCCGTCGGGTCTTCATGTCATCGCCTCCCCGCCCGACAACGCGATCGGTCCGGGCACAGTTCCCGCAAGCACCGGGGCCGGGGCGGGGTTCGCCGGGCGTTCATGCAGGGACCAGGTCGCGGTGGGGCTTCGTTGGGGCGGGGTCGGGAGGTTGGTCGGCGCCGTGTTCACACCGAACCGAGGGACGGAAACCGTGATCGAACCGCGCGCCCCGAAGTGGCGCCGTCGCCTCTCGCTGCTGCTGGCCGCCGTCGCGTTGCCGGCCGTCGGCGTGGGAGTCTTGACCGCCGGGCCCGCCGCCGCCGCGCCGACCGACGACATCCGCCTGAACGAGGTGGTGACGACCGGGTCGGTGAACGACTCGATCGAGCTGTACAACAAGGGCACCGCGACGATCGACCTGTCGGGGTGGATCCTCAAGGACGACAACGACAGCAACAAGTACAAGATCGCCTCCGGCACCAGCCTGGCCCCGGGCGGCTTCAAGGCCTTCGATGTGCACGGCAGTTTCGGCCTCGGCTCCGCCGACAGCGCCCGGCTGTACCTGGCCGACGGCACCACCCTGGTCGACTCGTTCAGCTGGAGCTCGCACTCCAGCCCCTCCTGGTCGCGCTGCGCCGACGGCACCGGCGACTGGACCCAGGCCGCCACCCTGACCCTCGGCGCCGCCAACAACTGCGGCTCCGGCGGCGGCGGTTCCACGACCCCGGTGGCCTGGCCCGGCGGTTCGACGGTCGCCACCGCCGACGCCGCCAACGTGTTCGGCACCGACCTGTCCGGCCTCTACCAGGAGGGCGGCGTGATGTGGGGCGCGCAGAACTCCGGCAAGCTGTGGCGGCTGGTCCCGAACGGCTCCGGCGGCTGGACGCCCGACACCGCCAGCGGCTGGGGCTCCGGCAAGGCGCTGCGCTTCCCCGGCGGCACCGGCACCCCCGACGACGAGGGCGTCACCCTGACCGGCGCGGGCTCGGCCGGCGGCGTGTACGTCTCCAGCGAGCGCAACGCCGACGCCTCGTCCACCAGCCGGCTGTCCGTGCTGCGCTACGACGTGTCCGGCACCGGCAGCACGCTGACCGCCACCCGGGAGTGGAACCTCACCCCCGACCTGCCCGCCACCGGCGCCAACCTCGGCCTGGAGGGCATCACCTGGGTGCCCGACAGCTACCTGACCGGCGCGGGCTTCAAGGACGCCGCCACCGGCGCCGCCTACGACCCGAGCCGCTACGCCGCACACACCGGCGGCGTGTTCTTCGTGGGCGTCGAGGGCTCCGGCACCGTCTACGGCTACGTGCTGCTGGAGGCCGGCGGGTTCACCAAGGTCGCCACCCTCAGCAGCGGCATGGCCGGCGTGATGGAACTCCAGTGGGAGCCGCAGGCCAACCGGCTCTGGGTGGTCTGCGACGACACCTGCTCCGGCCAGCACCGGACCTTCCAGGTGAACACCGCCGGGTCCTTCGCCGTCACCGCCGTCCACAACCGCCCCGCCGGTATGCCGAACATCAACAACGAGGGCTTCACCCTGGCCGGCGCCGACGAGTGCGTGGGCGGCAGCAAGCCCGTCTACTGGTCCGACGACAGCAACACCGGCAGCCACGCACTGCGCAAGGGCAGCATCAACTGCTGATCCGGCGTCAGAGGTCGGCGGGCGGCGAGGTCTCGGCGACCGGGCCGTACTCGGCGAGGCCGGTGGTGGACCGGAGACGGTAGCCATCGGCCTCGCAGGTCAGCGTCAGTACGGACAGCCGGCCGTCGGCGTCGACCAGCAGGTCGGCGACGCAGTCCGAGGCGTGATGCTGGGCCAGCTGCGAACGGGAGGCGGCGTCGAACGCCCCGGCGACCGTCGCGAGTGGGAGTCGCCCGACCAGGTGGAAGCCCATGCCGCCGCGGAGTGTCCGGATCCTCGCCCGCCCGCGGAAGGACCCCGGGTCGTTCCGCAGCAGTTCCCGGGCCAGCACGCGGTGGTCGGTGAGCAGCGGCTCCGGCGGGCGCGGCGACCGCACCCACGCGGCGTCGTCGGAGCGGGTGTACGCGGCTTCCCGGGTGATCGTCAGATATGCCTGGCTTCGGGCCTGTTGCTCCGCAGAAGCCGATATCACGCTGAGTGCCCCGGTCTGCTGGTCGTCCGACACGTTGACCACGCCCTGCCGCCGCACGGTGCGCGTGCCGTCCGTGACTTCGACGTTGAGCACCGCGGAGAACGGCTGCGCGGGTAGCGCGAGAGCCGCCCGGAGCTCGGCCAACTCCTGGTCGGGGCTGACCGGCCACGCCGCGCCGGCCGACGCGGGTACGGCCCGTGCGCCGGACGGCGCGGGCAGCGGCCTCGGCGCGGACACGCCCCCCGAACACCCCGTCAGCGCTGCCGCCAGCACCCCTGCGGCCACCGTGACCGCCACGCCGCCCCTGTGCGTCACCACGGACCCCAACCCCCACCGCAACCCTCGACTTGATCAGCGGCCGACACGTTGTCGCAGGTCAGGGGTGGAGCGCAAGGGATTTCGGCCGGTGGATCGAGAAAGTTCTCAGGAGGTGAAACCGGCGTGAACGTGGTCGTGGTGGGTCGGGTCGCTGAAGAACTGGCTCGCCGCCTGTCCGCCGGACAGCAGGCGCGGGCCGCCCACGTTGTACGAGCCGGCGGCCGCGGCGGCGCGCATGAAGGAGTCGACCAGGTCGGTGGGGGTGGCCGGGTCCACCACCGGGTGGCCGTCGATCTGCCAGGTGTCGAAGGCCTTCCCCAGCGGGTGGTCGCTCGGCCGGTCGGTGCCGAACACCAGCAGCGGATGGCCGGAACGCACCACGCTGACCTGGAAACTGTACGGACCGGCCAGCGTCAGCATCGCGCTCAGCACCGAGTCGTGGACCTGCCCGCTGCGCACGTCGGCCGCGGCGGCGGGCGGCAGCACGATCCGGGGCTGGGCGAGCACCCGGGTCGCCGGGTCGGAGAGGGTGGCCGCCGGCGGGCCGGGGTCGGCGGGGTGTAGGGCGGTGACGTCCCACCGGGGGTCGGCCCGGGACAGCCGCACGTCGACCGTGGTGCCCGCGGACTGCGGGGCGCCGTTCGGCCCGGCCAGCCACTGGCGGCATACCACCAGGACGCTCGCCGAGTCGCTCAGCAGCCCGCCGTACTGGGCGTCGATCACCTCCACCGCGGCCTGCGGGGCGTCCGCCAGCAGCGCTCCGCCCTGTTGGGCGAGCCCGGCCGGCAGCCCGAGCGCCGCCACCCGCTGCCCGGCCGCCGCCGCGCCCTGCCCGCCCGGCGGCCAGCTGCCGATCGCCTCCACCACCTGCACCGCCCGGAGTTTGACGTCCGGCTGGAGTTCGCCCGGCCCGGGCTGCCAGGCGGCGGGGGAGGGGAACGCGGACCCGGCCGGGGACGGGGACGGCGAGCCAAAGGACCGGGCGATCGGGTGGGAGGCGGAACAGGCCGTCAGCGCGGCGCAGCCGAGTCCGGCCAGCAGGGCGGCCCGGCGGGGGAGACCAGGTGTGCTCATCCGCCCACTATCGGCGGCGGCCCGGCGGCGGCGTGAGGTGACCCGCCGTCAGGCCAGCAGATGGCCGAGGTAGCCACCGGCGGCGATCAGCCCGGTGACGAGGCAGTACACCTGGGCGAAGCGGGTCAGCCGGGGGTCGCGGAGGAGGAACGCGTCGTGGGTGGGCGCGAACAGGCGGATGCCGCGACGCAGCAGGCCGGTGAGGCCGGCGCCGCAGGCCAGCAGGCCGAGGCCGACCAGCGCGGCGCGCCCCGCCCAGTCGCGGAAGGCGGCGGTGGTGCAGGTGCCGTCGTCCGCGCAGTGCACGTTCACCACGGCGCCCTCCGCGAATCTCCTTGGCGCGTCGGTCAGTTGCGCGGGACCGGCGGGGACGGTGCCGTGGCAGGTGGTGGTGGCGAGGCGGAGGGTGCGGACGGTGCTGCACGAGGAGACGGTCATCGGCACCACGGGCCGGCGGCGGGCGTCCGACAGCTCCGTGAGCCGGGCCGCGCCGGTCACCAGGATGCCGACGCCGACGGCGGTGAGCAGCAGCGTCATCAGCAGGCCGACCGCGTTCGCCCGGACCGAGAGGCGCCCGCCGGTATTCGGGTTCCGTTCCTGGGCCATGACGGGCCATCACCTTCTTTTCGTTCGGGTGCGCCGGGTGCGAGCCGCGGTGTCGGACGACTCCGTGCGAATCCGGATTCCGGAGGCAAGCCTGAGGCCGGGAGGGCTTCCCCTGATACCCCTGGGGGGTATATCTTCCAGTCATCGAGAGGGCGACGAGCCCCCCGGAGACGCAGTACTCACTCGAGGAGATGCCATGAACAGCCACGCCGGACACGAGCACGCCGCACACAGTCACGCGGGCCACGGCGGCGCCCAGGCCGGGGGACTTTCGGTGTCGGAGAGCGGCTACACCCTGGAGCTCGATGCGACGATCCTCGGCGCCGGTCCGCAGACGATCACCTTCCGGGTGGCCGGCCCCGACGGGCAACCGGTGACCGAGTACGTCCCCGAGCACGAGAAGGAGCTGCACTTCATCGCCGTGCGGCGCGACACCACCGGCTTCCAGCACGTGCACCCGGTGCGGGACGGCAAGGGCGTCTGGACCACCGAGCTGACCCTGACGCCGGGCGACTGGAAGTTCTTCACCGACATCCACCCGGCCGCGCACACCGGAACCCTGACGCTCGGCGCCGACGTCGCCGTCGCCGGTGCCTACGACCCGCGCCCGCTCCCGGAGACCACCGGGATCGCCCGGATCGGCGACTACGCGGTCACGCTCGACGGCGAGCTGCTGGCCGGCGAGGCGAGCGAGCTGACCCTCACCGTCAGCCGCGACGGACACCCCGTGACCGACCTCGAGCCCTACCTGGCCGCCTACGGACACCTGGTGGCGCTGCGCGTCGGCGACCTCGGCTACCTCCACGTCCACCCGGAGGGCGCCCCCGGCGACGGCGTCACCGCGCCCGGCCCGGAGATCTCCTTCATGGCCGTCGCGCCCTCGGCCGGCACTTACCGCCTGTTCCTGGACTTCCAGCACGAGGGCACCGTGCGGACCGCCGAGTTCACGGTGCGCACCACCACGAAGACCGCCACCGCCACCGCCGCGCCGGAGCACGAGCACCACGCCCACCACGGGCACCACGGTCACCACTGAAAGCGCGACCCCCGTCCGCTCCGAAGAAAGGAGTACGCACATGCCCCGCCTCACCGCCCTCACGCCCGACACGGCAGTGGGCGCCTCGCGCGACCTCCTCGCCGACCTGGTCTCCCGGCACGGCACCATCGGCGACATGGTCTCCACCATGGCCCACTCACCGGCCGTCCTGGGCGGATACCTCCAGCTCAGCCGGGCCATGGGCCGCGCCAAGCTCGACCGCAGGATCAGCGAACGGATCTCCGTCGCCATCCAGGTGCAACAGGGGTGCGGCCGCTGTCTCGACGCCCACGTCGGCGCCGCCCGCGCGCTCGGAGTGGACGAGGACGAGATCGAGCGGGCCCGCAAGGGCACCTCGGCCGATCCCGCGATCGCGGCGATCATCGCCCTCGCCCTCCAGGTCTACCGCGAACCGACGTCGATCACCGACGAACAGGTCACCGCGCTGCGCGCGCACGGCTACAGCGACCGCGCGATCGCGGATGTGGTCGGCGTCGTCGCGCTGAACATCCTCACCGGTGCCTTCAACCTCCTGGCCGGCCTCACGCCGGGAAACGAGGGCGACACCGATGAGTAGCGACAACACCCCTGCCTGTATGTGCGGGGCACGGCCGCCACCCCGGGGGCCGTGCCCGGCCGCATGGACCCGGAAGGAACCCGTCATGCGACTGTTCGCGATCCGTGACTACCGCCACCTCTTCGCCGCCCAGGTCATCGCCCTCTTCGGCACCGGACTGACCACCGTGGCCCTCGGCCTCCTCGCCTACGACCTCGCCGGGCCCCGCGCCGGCACGGTGCTGGGCACCGCACTGACCATCAAGATGGTGATGTACGTGGTCATCGCGCCGCTGGCCGCCGCGTACATCGACCGGCTCCCCAGACGAGCCATGCTCGTCGCGCTCGACGTGATCCGCGGCTCGGTCGTCCTGCTGCTGCCGTTCGTCAGCGAGATCTGGCACGTCTACGTCCTGATCGGGCTGCTCCAGGCCGGTTCCGCGGCGTTCACGCCGACGTTCCAGGCCGTCATCCCCGACATCGTCACCGACGACGCCGCCTACACCCGTGCGCTGTCCGCCTCCCAGGTGGCCTCCACCATGGAGAGCCTGCTCAGTCCCGTGCTGGCCGGCCTGGCCCTGACGTTCCTGAGTTTCGACCGGCTGTTCCTCGGCACCTCCGTCGGGTTCCTGCTCTCCGCGCTCCTCGTTCTGTCGACCCGCATCCCGAACGCCCGCCCGAGCGCCCACAGCAAGGCCTGGGACAAGGCGGCGGCAGGGATCAGGACCTTCCTCACCACACCGCGGCTGCGCGGCATCATGGCGCTGAACCTGACGGTCGCCGCGGCCGGTTCGATCGTCGTGGTGAACACCGTCAACTACGTGCGTGACGAGCTCGGGGGCTCGCAGTCGGACGTCGCCTGGATGCTCGCCGCCTCCGGCACCGGAACGCTGCTGGCCGCGCTCGCGCTGCCCCGGGTCCTCGACCGGATCGCCGCCCGCACCGTGATGATGGCCGGCGCCGCCGTCCTGGTGGCCGCGACCGCCGCCGCGGCGACCGTCATCGCGGCCGGGATCGCCACCTGGGCCGGTACGGCCGTCATCTGGATCGCGACCGGGATCGGCATGGCGCTGATCATCACCCCGACCGGCAAGGTCCTGCGCGCCTCCGTCGGACGCAGCGCGATCCCCGAGGTGTTCGCCGCCCAGTTCTCGCTCTCGCACCTGGCCTGGCTGATCACCTACCCGATCGCGGGCTGGCTCGGCACGACCGCCGGCTACCCGGTCACCTGGACCGTTCTGGCGGGCCTCGCCGCGGCGGGAGCCACCGGCGCCCTCGTCCTGTGGCCGCGCCACGACGGGCCGGAGACCACCAGTACGACGGTGGCAGCCGCCCGGCACACCCCGGAGAACCTGGTCAAGGCCGCGTGAAGCGCCACTGCACAGAACGGGCCCGGACCGCCGACGCGGTCCGGGCCCTTCTGCCGACGGGGCGTCAGGTGAACACGTAGACCAGGGACCCGACGAGGCTGAGCAGTACGGCGGCGATGGCCGCGGTACCGGGTCGGTCCAGGAAACCGCGCAGGCCGGTTCAGATGAGGACGCCCGCGACGATGCCGAGCACGAGGACCGTCGCGAAGAACGCGAGCGTCGCCACCACGGTGGATCGGCGGCGGAAGAAGTCGTCGTGCCAGGGCGCGTAGCGGTGGGTCAGGACGCGGCTGCCGGTGTAGACGCCGGCGGAGAGGAGCAGCACGCCCAGGGTGATCTGGAAGACGCCGGGGAGGCCCCAATCGTCGAGGTCGGTCCGGCACGAGCCGCCCGGAGTGCAGCGGACGTTCACCACTTGGCCGCTCCGCAGGACGTCCGGAGCCTCGTCGAGGTGCCACTGCTCGGTGGTGACGCCGGACGGTCCGTCGGTGCCCCGGCCGTAGCAGGTGATCTCCGGCTGGCGATTGCGTGAGCTCGGGGGAGGCGTGACGCTCTCGCAGGAGCTGACGGTCATTCGCAGCTGGGGGAGGGAGTCGGCGTCGTTCATGGCCCGGAGGTTGCCCGTTCCGAGGACGAGCGCGACGGTGCCGAGGCCCAGCCCGATCAGGCTGATCGCGATGCCGAGGCCCGGTCTGTCGGGATCGAACCGGTCCGAGCCGTTCCACATCCGCGGCCGCTTCTTCTCCTGCTCGCGCCGCGCGGCAGCCCGGTAGGCGTGCGCTTCCTGTCCGCGTCTTGACATGACGGTTCCCCCAGCCCCCTGGTGCACGTGACCGTGCGGCCCACAAGTTACTCGCGCCGCAGCACCGTTGTGGTGTGGTTGTCAGAGGAATATGAACAACAGGGATCCGGTGACGGCGAGCAGGACGGTGCCGATGCCTGTCCGGGCGAGGCCGCGGCGGACTCGGCGGGTGCGCAGGAGTTCGGAGCGGTGCGGGGCGAACCGGTCGACGGCGCGGAGGGTGAGGGCGACCAGGGTGGCGCCCACGATCAGGAGTCCGGCGACGGTGGTGAGGAGCGTGATGAAGAGCCTGCCCGCGGTGATGACGTCACAGATGCCGTCCTGGGCGCAGCGGACCTTCACCACGGTGCCGGCCGGGTATTCCTCCGGCGCTTGGCGCAACAGCAAGCCTGCGCCGGTGACGGGTGCGCCAGGGTCGCCGGTGCCGTAGCAGCTGGTGACGGAGTCCTTGCTCCCGTGGTGGGTCTCGCACGCTCCGACAGTCATCCGCAGCTCCGGCCTGCTGTGCACGTCGGCGAGGGCCAGCGTCTGCAGCGCGCCGCCGAACAGAAACAGGGGTCCGATCACCGCCCCGATCAGTTGCAGCAGCCACGCAGGCGGCGGCGTCCGCTTGGGGGCCGGCGACAGATCGCGGCGTTTCGGGGTGAGCCCGTGCTTCGTCCGGTTGCGCTTCTTGTGGTGCTTCTTGGTGGCCATGACGGGCCCTCACCTGTTCCTTGTCGTACGAGGCCGCGGGGCGCACAAGTTACTCCCGTGAGCGGGTCGCGGATAGGATCATCGAATGACCGAGTTCCGCATCGTGGAAGCAGTGGCGCTGTCGCCCGAGGAGACCTGGCGGCGCGTCACCGACTGGCCCCGGCACGGGGAGGCGGTGCCGTTCACCGTGGTCACCGGTGACGGCCGGACGGTGGTGGGGCGGACCGGGATCGGGCGGTTCGGGTTCGCGGACGTGATGGACGTCGAACGGTGGGAGCCGCCGCAGGGGAGTTTCGGGGCCGGGCGGTGCCGGCTGGTCAAGCGTGGGCCGGTGGTGACGGGGTGGGCCGAGATCGAGGTGCGGCCGTACCGGGGCGGCAGCGCCGTCCGGTGGCGGGAGGAGCTGCGGATCGGGGTGCTGCCCGGCCTGTTCGACCGGCCGACGGCGTGGTGCGGCCGGGTGGTGTTCCGGCGGGCGCTGCGCACGCTGCTGCGCGGATGAGGAAGGCCCGGACCGCCGCCGCGGTCCGGGCCTCCTCAGTGGCAGGGCGTCAGATCAGGCCCTGGGCGAGCATCGCGTCGGCGACCAGCTCGAAGCCGGCGATGTTCGCGCCGACCACGTAGTTGCCCGGGCTGCCGTACTTCTCCGCCGTGGTGAAGCAGGAGTCGTGGATGTGCTTCATGATCTCGCCGAGCCGGTGCTCGGTGTGCTCGAAGGTCCACGAGTCGCGGGAGGCGTTCTGCTGCATCTCCAGCGCGGAGGTGGCGACACCGCCCGCGTTGGCGGCCTTGCCGGGCGCGAACGCCACGCCCGCCTCCTGGAACACCCGCACCGCCTCCGGGGTGGTCGGCATGTTGGCGCCCTCGGCGACGGCCTTCACGCCGCCGCGGACCAGCGCGAGCGCGTCCGCCTCGTGCAGCTCGTTCTGGGTGGCGCAGGGCAGCGCCACGTCGCAGGGGACGTTCCAGACGCCGGTGCCCGGCACGTACTTGACGTGCTCGCCGCGCGCCTCGGCGTAGTCGGAGACCCGGCCGCGACGGGTCTCCTTGACCTCCTTGAGCAGCGCCAGGTCGATGCCCTTCTCGTCGACCACGTAGCCGGTCGAGTCGGAGCAGGTCAGCACGGTCGCGCCCAGCTGCTGGGCCTTCTCGATCGCGTAGATCGCCACGTTGCCGGAGCCGGAGACCACCACGCGCTGCCCGGCCAGGCTCTCGCCGCGGACCCGCAGCATCTCCTCGGTGAACATCACGCAGCCGTAGCCGGTGGCCTCGGTGCGCGCCTGCGCGCCGCCCCAGCCCAGGCCCTTCCCGGTCAGGACGCCCGACTCGTAGCGGTTGGTGATGCGCTTGTACTGGCCGAACAGGTAGCCGATCTCGCGGCCGCCGACGCCGATGTCACCGGCCGGGACGTCGGTGTACTCGCCCAGGTGGCGGTGGAGTTCGGTCATGAACGACTGGCAGAACCGCATGATCTCGGCGTCCGAACGGCCCTTGGGGTCGAAGTCGGAGCCGCCCTTGCCGCCGCCGATCGGCATGCCGGTCAGGGCGTTCTTGAAGATCTGCTCGAAGCCGAGGAACTTGACGATTCCGAGGTTGACGGAGGGGTGGAAGCGCAGTCCGCCCTTGTACGGGCCAAGTGCGCTGGAGAACTCCACCCGGAAGCCCCGGTTGACGTGGATACCGCCCTTGTCGTCGGACCACGGCACGCGGAAGATCAGCTGCCGCTCGGGCTCGCAGACCCGCTCGATGATCCGCGCGTCGACGAGTTCGGGGCGCTGCAGCAGGACCGGGCCGAGCGTTTCGAGGACCTCACGGACCGCCTGGTGGAACTCGTTCTCGCCCTGGTTCCGCCGCAGGACTTCCTGGTACAGCGGCTCGATCAGGCGGGCGCCGGCGTCGGTGGACGCGGCAGAGCTGTGGGTGGCCGGCATCAAGGCACAACCTTCCGTGAATCGGATGGTGCACGAGGGCGCCCCGCGAGGGGGCCGCCCTTGGTCCTCCTCGCCGTTGAGGATCGCCGCCGGCATGCCTGACACGCGCCGCGCGACGGGGTGGGACCTATGGTCCACACCATTGTCACAGTGCTGACCTGTATTCATCGACAGCGTGTCCAGCATGTGAACACCCGATCGGGTGAATTCGGCCGCTCGGCCCCCCTCAATGCCCAAACTCAAAGAATCGTGCGGATCCGGTGACGTTTCGGTGCTCAGCGCAGGAGGACTGCGACGCCGTTTCTCTCGAAGATCTCGTCGATGATGCGGAGCACGGATCCGCGCCCGGGCTCGGCCGGATCCAGCAGCTCCGCGTCGAGCGCCGCCCGGCTCGGGCCGGAGTGCTCCCACTCCAGCGTGACGGAGGCCGCGCCGCCCCAACTGGGCAGGCAGAGGCAGTCGTTCAGGGCGTCGAGGTTCCAGCCGAAGTAGCCGCCGGGGCCGTTCACGGCCTCGCCCAGTGCGCAGTAGAACGCGTACTCGTCCACGATGTGCCGCCCGTCGAGCCGGTAATGGCCGTGCGGCGGCCACTGCTTCTCGGGTGCGGGCGGCCGGTGGGAGAACAGTGCGGCCCCCGCCCATGCCTTCCGGCCCGCCCGGTCCAGGCCGTGCCAGAGGCCGGGGCGGTCGAGGGTTCCCGATTGGCGCAGGCGCCAGGGCAGTTCGCAGGCCGGGGAGAGACTGTCTCCGCACAGTTCGACGGTGATGTCCCACAGCCCCGCGCCGCGCTCGGACGGCTGCGCGGCCAGCACGGTGACCCCGTAGACCGACAGCCGGCCCATGCGGCGGTCCTTCGCGTCGTGCAGATACAGGTCGGCCCAGCCTTCGAGCGCGGCCCTGCGGGTACCGATGCGGTCGAGGGCGGCGAGCAGCGAACCCGCGGGTGTGCAGCCGAGCAACTGCACGTCCCAGAGGTACTGGTCCTCCTCCGGGGTTGAGTAGTCGTACCCCGCGAACAGGCCGGCGAACTCCTGGACGTGTCCCCAGGAGTCGTCGTGCTCGTCGCCGATCAGTTCCCCGCCGATGCTGTGACCCGCCAAGTCCCTGCCCCCTTCGTCGTGTTCGGGGCAGGGTACCTGGCGGGGCCCGTCACATGCGGGGCTGGAGCCACCAGGCGGTGGTGGCCGGGGGGAGGATGCCCGGGGGGCAGGGGGCGGAGGAGAGGAGGGGGGTGCCGGTGACGGGGGCGGGGGCGGGGGTGGTGCCGAAGTTGGTGGCGACCAGGATGCCGTCGCCGCGGGTGAAGGCGAGGACGTTGGGCGGGGTCTCCAGCCAGCGGAGGGTGCCTTCGCCGAGTTGCGGGAGCAGACGGCGCAGGTGGAGGGCCTCGCGGTAGAGGTGGTAGGGGGAGGTGTGGTCGGTGAGGGCGCGCTCGGCGGTGTGGGCGGCGAAGGACGGGGGCTGCGGCAGCCAGGTGGGGGCGGAGCCGTCGGGGCTGAAGCCGAACGGGGCCTCGGTGCCGGCCCAGGGGAGCGGGACGCGGCAGCCGTCGCGGATGCCCTTGCGGCTGCCGGTGCGGTGGAAGATCGGGTCGGTGATCACATCGTCCGGCAGGTCGTCGACCTCGGGCAGGCCGAGTTCCTCGCCCTGGTACAGATAGGCCGCGCCGGGCAGTGCCAGCATCAACAGGGCGGCGGCGCGCGCCCGTTCGGGGCTGCCGAAGCGGGTGGTGGTGCGGACCTGGTCGTGGTTGTTGAGCACCCAGGTGACGGTGGATCCGGTGGCGGTGATGTCGCGCACGGCGGCGTCGATGACCTGGTGGAAGTGCTCGCTGTCCCACGGCGCGTGCAGCAGGTGGAAGAAGAACGCCTGGTGGAGCTCGTCCGCCCGGACGTACATGGCCTGTTCGGCGGGGGTCGGCACGGAGGCCTCGCCGACCAGCAGCCGCTGCCGTCCGTCGAGCGCGGTGTACTCCTCGCAGATCGCCCGCCAGGCGCGCCAGATGTCGTGCACCTCGGGCTGGTTCCAGGCCAGCGGATTGACGGAGTCGCGGGTGCGCTCGTCGGCCTCCGGGTCGGGGGAGTCGGGGAGTTCGGGGTGCTTGAAGAGGCCGGCGGCGACGTCGATGCGGAAGCCGTCCACGCCGCGGTCCAGCCAGAAGCGCAGGACCTTCTCGAACTCGGCCGGCACCTCGGGGTTGCGCCAGTTCAGGTCCGGCTGTTCGGGGGTGAACATGTGCAGGTACCACTGGCCGGCGGTGCCGTCCGGTTCGGTGATCCGGCTCCACGCGGGGCCGCCGAACATGGCCCGCCAGTTGTTGGGCGGCAGTTCGCCGTCCGTGCCGCGGCCGTCCGCGAAGTGGAAGCGCGCCCGCTCGGGGCTGTCGGGGGCGGCGAGCAACGCATCCTGGAACCACGGGTGTTCGGTGGAGCAGTGGTTGGGCACGGTGTCGAGGACGAGGCGCAGGCCGAGCTTGCGGCAGTCCTCGACCAGCAGGTCGAAGTCCTCCAGGGTGCCGAACATCGGGTCGACGCCCTTGTAGTCGGCGACGTCGTAGCCGTGGTCGTGCTGCGGTGACGGGTAGAACGGGTTCAGCCAGACGCCGTCCACGCCCAGGCGCTTCAGGTAGGGCAGCTGGGCCCGCACGCCCGGCAGGTCGCCGATGCCGTCGCCGTTGGAGTCCTGGAAGCTGCGGACGTACACCTGGTAGATCACCGCGGACCGCCACCAGAGCTCGTCGGGCGCGCCCGGAGCCGTCTGTTCGGCCGGGAGTCGGCGTTCCGCGGGGGCTTCGGCGGACTGGCCGGGGAGCTGGGCGGGGCGCGGCGGATCGCCGGGGACGACGGGCGTGATCATGCGTCACCTTCACGGGAGCGCGCGAGGGAGGTCGCGCTGGCAGGCGTGGGAACCGGCTGACAGGCCGTCAGTTCCTCGGGGATACCTGCATGTTAGGTATACGCCAAAGAGTGTGTCCAGGAGACTGGGGGGACGTCTGTCACCTTCTGCGCCACAGGGTGCCACCACTTGGGCCGTTTCGGATCGGGTTCCGGACGAATAACCGGGCGCGCTCGGGGGTAGGGCACGCCCAGGAGCGCCGCCCGGCGCGCGGCCGAACACGGTCCGACCGCCCGGCGCACCCCCCTGAAGTTCAAGGAGGCACCCGCGTGCGGCTACCCCTGCTCGCACTGCTCGCCATGGGCCCCGCGCACGGTTACCAGCTCCGCCGGGCCCTGGAGAACACCTTCGGCCCGGCCTGGCCGCGCACCAACGACGGGCAGGTGTACATCACCCTGGGTCGGCTGGAGAAGTCCGGCCTGATCGAGGGACAGGACGTCGCCCAGGACGGCCGTCCCGCCAAGCGGGTCTTCGCGCTGACCGACCCGGGACGGCGCGAGCTCGCCGACTGGTTCGCCCGGCCGTCCGAGGGCGCCAAGGTCCGCGAGGAGTTCTTCCTGAAACTCGTGCTCGCCCCGCAGACCCGGCTCGCCGACCGCCGCACCCTGATCGACCTTCAGCGCTCGCACTGCCTGGCCACCCTGCGCGGACTGGACGCCAGTGCCGACCGGTCCCGCGAACTCGGCGCCTCCCGGCTGCTGATCGAGGGCGCGGTGCTGCAACTGAAGGCCGAGCTGGACTGGTTGGAGCGCTGTCAGCAGGAGTTCACGTAGCGGGGTTCGCGAGGCCGGCCGCCATGCCGGCCAGCATCCAGTCCAGGGCGCGGTGGAAGTGCTGTTCGCGCAGCAGATTTTCGGGTTCATCCGGCCGCTCCACCAGTGCGCCCGACTCGGCGATCTCCGGAACCTCCCGCACCGCCTCGGTGATCTCCTCGATCAGCCCGTCGACGGTGGCGCCGGCCGCGGCCGCCTTCTCCTGCCAGTTGACCTCGGTGGCGGTGAAGCCGTACGTGTACTGGAAGATCGCCGACAGGGCGGCCATCGCGTCGGGCTCCGGCAGCGGCGAGCTGCGCGCCACCTCCACGGCGCGAGCGGAGTAGCGGACCGAGTTCGGCCCGACGTTCAGGTAGTCGTTGTAGATCCGCACCGCCCACGGGTGCGCCAGCATCGTCGCCCGCCAGGTCGCGGCCAGCGCCCGCAGGCCGTCCTGCCAGCTCAGGCCGTCGCCGGGCCGGGGCAGCTCCATCTCGCCCGCCACCACGTCCAGCGCCAGCTCCAGCAGGTCGTCCTTGTCGGCGACGTACCAGTACAGCGACATCGGCGTGACGTCGAGCCGGGCCGCCAGCGCGCGCATCGAGAACCTCGCCTCGCCCTGCTCGTCCAGCAGCCGCACCGCCGCCGCCACGATCACCTCGCGGTCGAGCCCTCCCGCGCCGCCCGCGGCGGCACCCGCCGCGCGGCCGCCGCGGCGGCCCCGGGCGGGCTGCGGGGTGAGCCAGACGCTCTTCTTGATCTGTGAGGCGCGCTTGGCGGCCACGTTGCTCCTTCGCCTTCGGTGGGACGGGCTTCGACGGCCCCCACCGTACGCGTTCGGGCCCGCGCGCGGTGCGCGGGCCCGGGGTGCTCGGCGCTGCTAAGCCGCAGGTGAGGGCTCCGGTACGGCAGCGGGAGCGGTCGGCTGCTCGGTGCCCCGCAGCAGGGCCGCCGAGACCAGGCCGCCGAGCAGGATCGCGGCCGCGCCGATCAGCTGGCTGGAGGTCAGTCCGTCGGAGAACGCCGTCCGCACCACCTCGCGGAGGCTGTCGTCGGGTGCGGCGGCCAGCGCGTCCGGCAGCGACTTCGCGGCCGAGTCGGGCACCTGGGCGGGCAGGCCCGCCGCGAAGCGCGAGCCGAGCACCGCGCCGAGGACGGCCACGCCGAGGCCGCCGCCGAACTCGGTGGCGGTGCCCTGCACGCCCGCGCCCGCGCCCGCCCGCTCCGGCGGGATCGCGCCCATCAGGGCCGTGGCCATGGCCGGCTGGGCCACCGCGATGCCGGCGCCCATCAGCAGCAGGCCGGCGAGCAGGCCGGTGTACCCGTGCGCCGAGCCCGTCAAGGCGATCACCGCGAGGCCGCCGGACAGCAGCGCCATGCCGAGCGCGACCGCCCCCGGGAAGCCGAGCTTCGGCAGCAGCCGGGCGCCGACGCCCGTCAGGTTGAGCACCACGATCGCCAGCGCCAGCGGGGTCATCCGCAGGCCGGCCTCCAACGGGCGGTAGCCGAGCACCAGTTGCAGGTACTGGGTGAGCAGGAACAGTGAGCCCGCCATGCCGAAGGCGACCAGGACGCCGCCCGCCGCCGCGCCGTTGAACCGGCGGTTGCGGAAGAAGTCCATGTCGAGCATCGGCGTCGGGGTGCGGAACTCCCAGGCCACGAAGGCGGACAGGGCGGCCGCGCCGATCGCCGCGGACAGCAGCACCCGGCCCGAGCCCCAGCCGTGCAGCGGGCCGGAGATGATCGCGAACACCACGCCGACCATGCCGACGGTGGACAGCACCGCGCCCGGGATGTCGGGCCGGCGGCCGGCCGGGTCGCGGCTCTCCGGCAGCAGGCGGGCCACCGCGAACAGGCCGATCAGCGCCACCGGAAGGTTGATCAGGAAGATCGAGCCCCACCAGAAGTGCGCCAGCAGCACGCCACCGAGCAGCGGGCCGCCCGCGAAGCCGAGCGAGCTGACGGCGCCCCAGATGCCGATCGCCTTGGGCACCTCGTCGCCCTGGAAGACCTGCATCACCACGGCGAGCGTGGTGGTCAGCAGCAGCGCGCCGCCGATGCCCATGCCGGCCCGGGCGGCGATCAGTTGGCCGGTGGACTGGGCGAAGGCGGCGGTGGCGGAGCCGATGCCGAACAGTGCCAGCCCGGCCAGCAGGGCGCGCTTGCGGCCGTACCGGTCGGCGAGGCTGCCGGCCGTCAGCAGCAGGCCGGACTGCACCAGCGAATAGGCGTTGATCATCCACTGGATGTCGGCCGTGCCCGCGCCCAACTCCTCGGTCAGCGACGGGATCGCGACGTTCAGCACGGTGTTGTCGAGCAGGACCACCAGGGTGGCGAGACACACCACCGCCAGGATCACCCAGCGGCGCGGGTGCGGGGCGGTGGATGGGACGGACGTTGGTGACAAGAGGGCTCCCCCGGAACGGACGCGGACGAAGGCGCCCGGTGATGGCCGGGCATGTGTTGTACACCGTAGAGGAATCCTTCTACGGTGTACAACGAATATTCGCGCCAAGGGTCGGTGGGTTGACGGCTAACGCTATTAGCCTTAGCTTTTGGTGGCGTGACGGCAGAAGGGATGCTCTCCATGGGGAAGTTGACGGATCGACGGCCGGACGGACCCGGCCCGGCGAGTCGGCTGGGGTGGGCGGTCCTGGCGCTGTTCTCGGCCGCCTTCGCGGTCTTCGAGGCCGCGGTGCACGGCTGGTGGACGGGCCTGGCCGGTGCCGTCCTGCTCACCGGCCCGCTGCTGGTCCACCGGGCCGCGCACCGCGCGCTGCCGCCGGTCGTCGTGCTGGTCGCCTACAGCCTCTCGCCGCTGGACCAGCCGTGGATCTTCACCGCCGCCCTCGGCCTGCTCACCGCCGTCGCGGTCAGACGTGCCAGCGCTGGTCGGCCGCGTCGTTGCAGTACCACTGGATGATCGGCGTGCGGAGCGCGGAGCTGCCGCCCTGCACGCTGACGCACAGGCCCGAGTTCTTGTTCTTGAAGCGCATGTTCGAGCTGTCGATCATGTAGTTGTCGATGTAGAAGGTCTGGTTCGCCCCGCCGTGGCACTCCCACTGGCCGAGCTGGGCACCCGGCTGGGTGGTCCAGCCCGGCGCCTCCAGGCACAGGCCCCAGCGGTTCACGATCTCGTAGGCGCCGCCGCCCGTGTTCTCGAACGTCCACAGCTGGTCGTTGTTGCCGTTGCAGTCCCACTGGAACGCCGGGAGGCCGTTGCCGTCGCCGCCGCCGTCCAGCGCCAGGCACTTGTTGGTGGCGTTGCTCTTCAGGTTCCCCTGGAAGTCGCTGGCCGCCGACGCGGAGCCCGCCGAGGTCAGCGAGAGCGTCACGGTCAGCGCGGTGACGGCGCCGGCGGTGGTGAGCAGACGGCCGAGGCCGGTCCTGCGGGTCATGGGTCCTCCAGATCGGTGCTGCTGGTGCGGTGCCCCGCAAACCTAGGGCGACGCCCCGGCCAGCCAGGTGCGACGGTGCCCGGTGAGCCCCGCCGGACGGTGTCGAACTGCACACCGAGCGCGTTGATCTTCCGCTCGTGGCGCGGATAGCCTGGGGACGAATCGACTTCGGATGTCACTCGGGGGAAGCGACATGCGCGAGACGCCCCCGCCGGGGGGTCGGACCGTCCAGCGCCTGCGCCGGGCCGACGACGTCCTCGACCTCCAGGCCGCCGGACGCCGCGGCGGAACCCCCGCCGTCCTGCGCCTGCTCGCTGCCCGCACCCGGGCCGGCGTCCTGCTGCTGCACCCCTCCGGTACCGACGCCTGCCCGCCACCCGCACCCGTCAACGCCGCCGAACGCGCCCTGGCCCGCAGCGCCGTCCGCGAAGCCGTCACCCGCGGCACCGGCTCCGCCGCCGTCGGACAGACCGCCCTGACCTGCCTGGTCGTCACCCTGCCCGGCCGCCCCGGCACCCGGCTGCCCGTCCTCGCCGCCGTCGCACCCCGACCCGCCCCGCCCGACCTGCCCGTCCTGCTCGCCGACGCCGCCACCGTCCTCAGCCTCACCTGGGACGCCGAACGCGGCCGCCAACAGGCCCACCGGGCGCAACTCGCCGACACCGGAACCCGCGAAGCCGTCCTCCAGCTGCTGATGGCCGGCCAGGTCGCCGTTGCCCGCCGACTCGCCCGAACCCTGCGCAGCGCACTGCCCGACACCGTACGGATGTACGCCGTCGAAGGACCCGCCGCCGCCCGCCGGGACGCCGCCGACTGGGCCGCCACCACCGCCGCCTGGGTCGGCCGCGAACCCGGCGGAGCCCGCCGCACCCTCGTCCTCGAACCCGCCACCGGCACCCGCCCGCTCGCCGCCTGGCTGCACCACCCCGCCGTCGCCGACACCTGCCACGTCGGCATCAGCGACGCCGTCCCGCTGCGCGACACCGCCCTCGCTCACCACCAGGCCCTCCGGGCCCTCACCGCCGCCCGCCGGCACCCCGAACGCCGCGCCGCCCACGCCCAACTCGGCGACCTCGCACCCGCGCTCGGCCCCGCCGGCGCCGCCTGGGCCGCCGCCACCCTCGCCCCCCTGCGCACCCACCGGCCCGCCCGCCCCCAGGACCCCGACGGCCCCGCGCTGCTCGCCACCGCCACCGCGTGGCTGCACCACCCCACCGACGCCGCCGCCCGCCTCGGCATCCACCGCAACACCCTGGCCGCCCGCCTCACCCACCTCCACCACCGCCTCGGCACCGACCCGCACCGCCTCGCCGACCGGGCCGCGCTCTCCCTGGCCCTGCGAGTGCGGACTGACGAACAGTCAATGTGCGTTGGTAGAGCCAGACTTGATGAACTTCTGGCCCAGCCGCAGGTGATCGACTGGGCTTCGAGCCGGCTCCACCCGCTGCACGCCCCCGACGCCCCGCCCGCGCTGGCCGACACCCTCGCGCGCTGGCTGCGCCACGACGCCCGAATCGGCCCCACCGCCCAGGAGTTGGCGCTCTCGCCCTCGGCCGTCCGCAAACGCCTCGGCCGGATCGAGACGCTGCTCAACTGCGCATTGCTGCGCCCACCGACCGCCGTCCACGACCTGTGGCTCGCCCACCGTGCCCTGGAGCTGGCCGGCCGACCTTAGGGTCCGGCCGGGGTCAATTGGCGGAACCGGCAAGCGGCGCGCCGGGCGGCGTGCCTAACGTGGCCTGCCGGGGGGCAGTTCAGAGCACGTTCACGGGTCGGGACCGCCGATTGCGCAGGTCCGGCCCGCTCCTCAGGAGGCAGTACATGAGACTTCGGGCATGTTCGAGCGCGCTGGCGATCGCCGCGCTGACCTTCGGCCTGACCGCCGCCGCGCCCGCGGGCCACGTGATGGGCCCACGGCCGTTCCTGGACCGGCTGAACACCGTCACCCCCGGCCCGTCCACCGTGCCGGGGAACGGTGACCAGAACCCGTACGGCACGTTCACGATCAAGGAGAACGTCGGGGACCTGCACCGGGGCAGCGTCCTGGTCAGCAACTTCAACAACGCGGCCAACCTGCAGGGCACCGGCACCACCCTGGTGCAGGTCGCCCCGGACGGCGCCGTGACGACGTTCGCCACCATCGACCCCGCCCATCTGCCCGGCCCCTGCCCCGGCGGCGTCGGCCTCACCACCGCGCTCACCGTGCTGCCCGGCGGCTGGGTCGTGGTCGGCAGCCTGCCCACCGCCGACGGCACGGCCGCCACCGCGCAGGCCGGCTGCCTGCTGGTGCTCGACCGCCACGGCACCGTCCGTGAGACCTTCGTCGGCGGCGGCATCAACGGCCCCTGGGACATGACCGCCGTCAGCCACGGCAGGCACAGCGACCTGTTCGTCACCAACGTGCTCAACGGCACCGTCGCCGGGGGCGGCGCGGAGGTCGACGCGGGCACCGTGCTGCGGATCTCCCTGACCACGAACGACGACCAGCCGCCGCAGCGCGGCGACACCACCGTGATCGGCTCCGGCTTCCCCCAACGGACCGACCCCGCCGCGCTGGTGATCGGCCCGACCGGCGTCAGCCTCGGACGCGACGGCACGCTGTACGTCGCCGACACGGTGCCGAACCGGATCACCGCCATCCCGCGCGCGCTCACCCGCGACGACAGCGCCGGCATCGGCCGGGTCATCACCTCCGGCGGGGACCTCAACGGCCCGCTGGGCATGACCCTCACCCCCAAGGGTGATCTGCTGACCGTCAACAGCCAGGACGGCAACATCGTCGAGACCACCCCCCGCGGGGAACAGGTGGCGGTGAAGCAGATCAACAACGAGGGCGACCCGGCGGGCGCGGGCGCGCTCTTCGGCCTCACCCTGGACATCGACTGCGACGCCGTCTGGTTCGTCAACGACGCCGACAACACGCTGGACCTGCTGCACTGAGACCGCTTTCGGCGCGCGGCGGCGGGCCCTCCCGCTGCCGCGCGCCGCACGTGCGGTGGGGAACTCCGTTGGTGCGGTGGGGCGTTGAGACCGGCATGGTGGCACTGGTGGCGGTGATGGGCAGCCTGGTGTTCCCCGCGGCGCTGGTGCTGCTGGGGTTCGCGGCCTCGGCGGCGCGACGCGCGGCCGTGCGGTGGACCGGCCCCGCGGAGAGCGGTCGCGGGGTCGGGGCGCAGGCGGGGGAGGAGCTGCACGCGCTGCTGTATGCGGGCAAGCGGGTGCAGTTGGAGCAGCGGCGGATCGAACTGGTGCTGCGCGACGACGAGCACGACGGCGCGCCCCCGCGCACCGGGATCGACCTGGCGGCGGGCACGGCGCGGATCCGGCCGCCGGGCAGCGGGAGTTGACGGGTCCTACTCGTCAGTGCGCCGCGATCCGCAGGTGCAGGCGGCGCGGGCGCAGCACGGTGGCCAGCGGGACGGGACGCAGGTCGGCGTCCGGCTCCGGGACGAGGCGCCGGCGGGAGAGCAGGGTGGCCAGCACGAGGACGCACTCGGTGCGGGCGAACAGGTCGCCCACGCACTTGCGGGCGCCCGACCCGAACGGCAGGAAGGCCCGCCTGGCGGCTGGGGTGACCCGTTCGGGCCGCCAGCGGTCCGGGTCGAACTGGGCCGGCGCGCGGTACGCGGCCGGGTGCCGGGCCACCGCCGCGGGGGAGAACACCAGCGTCGTCCCCGTCCGGAGCGTGCGGCCCGCCAACTCGGTGGGCGCGGTGGTCACCCGGGTGAACAGCCAGCCCGGCGGGTGCAGGCGCAGCGTCTCCGACACCACCCGGTCGACGGCGCCCAGCCGCGGCAGGTCCGCCCACCCCGGGGCGCGGCCGTCCGGCAGCACCTCCGCCAGCTCCGCCCGCACCTGCTCGGCCGCCGCCGGGTGCTGGGACAGCCGCCACAGCGCCCAGGTGAGGGTGGCCGCGACGGTCTCGGTGCCGGCCGCGAGCAGGGTGATCACCTGGTCGTGCACCTCGGCGTCGGAGAGCCGCGCCCCGTCCTCGCCGCGGGCGGCGAGCAGCGAGGCCAGCAGGTCGGGCTCGGTGCCGGTGCCGGTGCCGGTGCCGGTGGGGTCGGGCGCGGTGAGGTCGGGCTGGGGGAGGGGCGCGCGGTAGGTGGCGATCAACTGCCGGGTGGCGTCGTGCAGTTGGTTCAGCGCCCGGCGGTAGCGCAGGTTGCCGGGCAGTGGCAGCTCGCGCACCGGCGTGGGCAGTAGCATCTGCCGGAACACCCCGTTCAGCACGGTGTCGAACGCCCGCTCCACGCTGCGCGCCAGCTCCGCGTCGATCGCCGTCGCGCAGAGTGTGCGGCCCAGGGTGCGCAGCGCGATCCCGTGGAAGGTGGGGAAGGCGTCGATCACCTTGCCCGGCTGCCACCCGCCGGTGGCGAACTCGATCTCGGCCTGCATGACCTGCGCGTACCTGGTCAACTGCGGGCGCCGGAAGGCGGATTGGACCAGTCGGCGCTGGTGCTGGTGGTCGCGGTACGGGCAGGTGACCAGGCCGTTGCCCGCCACGTCGCGGGCCCGGTCGTAGAACGCACCGCCCTTGTCGAACAGCCGGTGGTCGGCCAGCACCTGGTTCAACAGCTCAGGGTGGCACGGGACTTGAACGGTCGTCGGCCCCAGCCGCATCGCCACCAGGTCGCCGTGCCGGTGCAGCGAGGACAGGTACCCCGCCGACCCGCGCAGCAGCCGGTGCCCGTGGCCGAGCAGCGGCAGGGCGCCCGGCGCGACGGCGGCGGAGTAGGTCGGGGGCTGCGACGGGTGCTGCGATGAGCGCTGCGGCGAGTGCGGCATCCCTCCACGGTAGGCAGCCCCGGTCGGCGGCGGACCGCGCCCGGCGGCCCGTCGCCTGCCGGACCGGTCGGGCGGCGGGCGTGGCGGGGCATGACGAACGTGGGTTCGTGGGGTGGGGTGTTGTGCGTCAGGTTGACGGGGCGTCAGGGGCGCTGCTGGCGGGTGCGGTCGAGGCCGAGCAGTGCGGACGGGCCGCGGCGTTCCGGTGCGAACGGGATGCCGGAGGTGAGGCCGCGCAGGCCGACGGTCAGGGCCTCGCCCAGGAAGCCGATGCCGATGGACAGTTGGGTCGGGCGGGCGTCGGCGGGCAGCCCGCTGTGCTCGGCGAGGAACGAGAACCCGGCCATCACCGCCAGCGAGCCCGCGGCGACCAGGAACGTCCAGCCGGTCCAGCGCTGCCAGAGCACGCCCTGGCGCGCCTCGACCCGGACGGTCGCGCCGCGCAGCGCGCCCGTCGCGAGGCTGAGCACGAGGCCCGCCGCGATCCAGGCCCAGTCGACCGCGCCGAGGCCGTGGCGCAGGTCGTGGTGCAGGTCGTGGTGCTGCCAGAGCGACCACGCGCCGAGCGCTGTGAGGACCACCGGCGGTCCGAACAGGTCCCGCGCGTTGAGCGGTTCGCCGCGCAGCCGCCGGACCGCCACCGCGACGACCACCGCCGCGATCAGGACCGCGCTCATCCATCCGTGCATCGTTCCGCTCCCCCGAAATCTTTTTAGCTCGACTGTGCCAAAACGCAATTTAGCTCGCCCGTGCTATAACGGCAACATGCCGAAGATCGTGGACCCCGAGGAGCGCCGCCAGGCCGTCGCCGATGCCGTACTGCGCGTCGCCGCCCGGGAAGGCCTTGAACACGCCTCGCTGCGCAACGTCGCCGACGAGGCCGGACTCGCGATCGGCTCGGTCCGGCACTACTTCGCCGGCAGTTCGGAGCTGATGATCTTCGCGATGGGGGAGTTGGCCCGTCGCATCGAAGCCCGCATCCGCACCCACGCGGCCGCCCTGCTCGACCCCGCCGCGACCGGCGACCGGCGCGAGCTGACACTGCAACTCCTCGCCGAGACACTCCCGTTGGACACCGTGCGCCGCGAAGAGTCCGCCGTCTGGCTGTCCTTCGTCACCGCCGCCCGCACCCGCCCCGAACTGCGCGGCCGCCTCGCCACGATGCAGTCCGGCCTGGACGAACTCATCCACCGCGTCCTGCTCGAGACCCGCCGCACCGGCGCCCTCGCCCCCGGCCTCGACCTCGCCGTGGAGACCCGCCGCCTCTCCGCCCTCCTCGACGGCCTCACCCTCCAAGCCGTCCAGCACCCCCTCCTGGTCGGCCCGGACGAGCTCTGCGCCGTTCTCCGCAGCCACCTCGACTCACTGGCCGGTGCACGGCCTTGAGGCGCTGAGCCCGCCGCCCCGGCCCGCGGCACCGTCGCAGCGCGGTGCCCGCGCGAACCCGCCGCCACCGGCCTACCCTTGGCAGGCACGGAAGGACGTGCCCTGGCGGCACGGAAGGACGTGGCGAACGTGGCACACCGGATCGACGGCAGCGCGGGGGACGTTCTCACTGCACGCCTGCGCGAGCAGACCGCGAAACTGGTCGCCCTCGAGCCCGACGTCCGCGCCGACCGGCCCGACGCCGTCCACCAGATGCGCGTCGCCGCCCGCCGCCTGCGCAGCGCCCTGCGTACCCACCGCCGCCACCTGGCCGGCGACCACACCGGCCTGGAGAGCGAACTGCGCGAGCTCGGTCGGAACCTCGGCCGGGCCCGCGATGCCGAAGTGCTCGGCGAACGCCTCCTCACCCAGGCCCGCGAACTCCCCGACGGCGGCGACCGCGAACGCGTCCTCGCCGAACTCACCACCTGGAGCAGCCGGGAGGCCCGCGAAGGCCGCGCCGCCGTCCTCGCCGCACTCGACAGCCAAGCCTTCCGCGAACTGCTCGACGCCCTCACCGCACTCGCCGACGACCCCCCGCTCAACGCCCGCGCGACACGGCCCGCCGGGCCGGAACTCACCCGCATCCTGCGCCGCGAACACCGCCGCACCGCCGAACGCCTCGCCACCGCCGAACACACCCCCGACGGCCCGGCCCGCGAACACGCCCTGCACGACGCCCGCAAGGCTGCGAAGCGCGCCCGCTACGCCGGCGAGACCGCCGGCCGCCCGGCCCGCAGCTTCACCCGCCGGATGAAGGCCCTGCAGGACGTGCTGGGCCGCCACCAGGACGCGATCGTCGCCCGCGGGGCGGTGCGGGGGCTGTCGGACGGGGGTTTTGGGTACGGGGTGTTGTTCGGGCGGCAGGTGGGGGAGGCGGTGTTCGCGCGGGAGTTGTTGCCGGGGGTGTGGGAGAGGGCGGGGCGGCGGCCGAAGCGGATTCGGTGATGGGGGTGTTTGGTGAGGTGGAGGGGGTGGAGGGGCGGCGGTTCGTTGCCTGTGGGGCGGTGCGGGGGCTGTCGGACGGGGGTTTTGGGTATGGGGTGTTGTTCGGGCGGCAGGTGGGGGAGGCGGTGTTCGCGCGGGAGTTGTTGCCGGGGGTGTGGGAGCGGGCGGGGCGGCGGCCGAAGCGGATGCGGTGACGGGGGTGTTTGGCGGTCAGGGCGCGAGGTGGCGGAGGGTGAACTCGGGGAGGGCGTACGGGCCGGCCTGGGGAGCGGTGGGGTCGGCGGGGTGGTCGGCGCCGGGGATGGCTGGGGCGTGGAGTTCGGCGTCGTCGACGGGGGCGTAGTCGAGTACCGCCGGGTCGGGGAGCTGCCAGAAGCGGCGGGTGTTGGCGGAGACGGCGTACGCGGTGGCGAAGCGGACGGTGGGAGGGGCGGTCAGCGCGGCCCGCACAAAACCGATCGCGTCGCGGGGGCTGAGCCAGGTCGCCAGGTGGCGGGGCTCGGTGGGGGCCGGTTCGAAGCTGCCGATGCGCAGGCAGATCACCGACAGGCCGAACTTGTCGGCGTAGAGCCGCCCGAGGGCCTCGATGGCCGCCTTGCTCACGCCGTACAGGCCGTCGGGCCGGACGGGATCCTCCGGGTCGGTGTGGTGGCCGACCGGGTGGAAGCCGGTGACGCGGTTGCTGCTGGCCAGTACCACCCGGTCGATGCCGGTACGGCGCGCCGCCTCCAGGACGTTGTGGGTGCCGAGCACGTTCACGTCGAGCAGTTCCGGCAGCGGCGCTTCGTCCGGCACGCCGCCCAGGTGGAGCACCTGATCGGCGCCGGCGAGTGCCGCCTCCACGGCGGCCGCGTCGCGCAGATCGACGGTGCGCGCCTCCTCGTTGGGAGCCTCCGGCCGTAGCGGCACCCGGTCGAGCAGGATCAGCCGCTCGGCCTCGTCCCGAAGTGCCTTGCGCGCAACGGTTCCGATGTTCCCCGCCGCGCCGGTCAACGCCACCGTACCCAGCCGCACTCTGCCTCCTCAGGCGATCCGTCCGTTGCATTCTGGGGGCCGCTCTCCCCCCGATCAAGCGATATGCGGCGGGCGATCGCGGTCGCTCGATCACGGTGTCCGGCCGTGGTTCAGCGCACGCAACGCGTGGGCGGGGGAGGGGCGATGGCGCGCGGACGGACCCGGGTGGCCGGGTGGGCGGCGGTGCTGGGCAGCGTGTTCGCGGCCGGGCACGGGGGTGGCGGTGGCGCTGCTGCCGTCCGGGCAGCGGGCCGGGACGGCGGAGCGGCGAACGGCGCCGAGCTGAAGGACGCGCTGCTGAAGGTCGCGGGTTCGCCGACGGCGGAGCGGGTGCTGCCCACCCTGGTCGCGGTGCTGTGCGCGCTGGCCTGGCTGGTGGCCGCCGTGCTCGACCGGCGGCGGGCCGACCTGAGCAAGTCGACGCCGTCGCGGCTGCTGGCAGGGCTGCTCGGCGTCGGCCTGGTGCTCGCCTCCGTTGCCGCGCTCGCCCAGGCGAACGGGCCGGACGAGGCCGACGGGCGGCAGGTGCGGCGGATCGCGCAGGCGGGCGGGGCGGAGCGGAGGCTGCCGATCGTCGCGGTGCGCTCCGAACCGACGGTGCTGGGGCGGGTGAACCGCCACCAGGTGTGCCGCACGACCGTCGATCTGGAGCTGCCGTACGCGGCCGGCCCGCGGACCGTCACCACCCGGGTGGAGACGCTCGGTGGCTGAGCGTGGTATTCGCGACCCGGCCCGACGCGTGTCGTACGGCGATCGGCCGGGTGGTGCGCGGATCGGCCGCACAGGGCGGCGAGTTGGGGGCACTGGCGGGCCGGGTCGGCTGCTGGGTACGGTCGGTGCCATGTCCGAAGCTGTCAGCAAGCGCAACGTCGAGGTCGTCCGCCGCTACCTCCGGGTCTTCGAGACGAAGCAGGTCGCCGAGTTCGAGGAGCTCGTCGCCGAGGACGTGCTCGTTCACGGCGCGGGGCTGCACGGTCAGGGGCGGCACTACCCCGAGGGATCGGTGCTGACCCCGGGCCTGTCCAACTGCCGCGTCCAGGTGGACGATCTCTTCGCGGCCGGCGACCGCGTCACCGTGGCCTTCACACTCACCTACACCCACGACCGCAGCGGCCGGGACCTCACCATGACGGGCGTCAAGTCCTACCGGCTCCGGGACGGGCGGATCGTGGAGTTCTGGGGCGAGACCGACCTCTACGGACTCCTCCGCCAGGCCGGACTCGTCCCCGAGCGGATTCCGCCCCTCTGACCGGATCGCACAACGGACCTACGGCGCGGTCGGGTTCAGGCCCGCGGTGGTCGCGGCGGTGCGGAGGAGGTCGTCGACCATGGTGGGGGTGAGGCGGCCGGTGTAGGTGTTGCGGGGGCTGACGTGGAAGCAGCCGTAGAGGTGGAGGGGCGGGCCGTCGTCGGTGGCGGGGAGGATCGCGTGGGCGCCGTGGGTGAACTGCGGGCGGGGGCGGGGGACTTGCCAGCCGGCGGCGGCGAGGGCGGGGAGGACGGCCTGCCAGGCGAAGCCGCCGAGGGCGACCACGGCGCGGACGGTGGGGCGGAGGTACTCGAACTCGCGGACGATCCAGGGGCGGCAGGTGTCGCGTTCGGTGTTGGTGGGCTTGTTCTCGGGAGGGGCGCAGCGGACCGGGTCGGTGATGCGGACGCCGAACAGTTCGAGGCCGTCGTCCCGCCAGGTGGAGTGCGGCTGGGAGGCCAGGCCGAGTCGGTGCAGGGAGGCGTACAGCAGGTCGCCCGAAGGGTCGCCGGTGAAGATCCGGCCCGTTCGGTTGCCGCCGTGCGCGGCGGGGGCGAGGCCGACCAGGATCAGGCGGGCGTCGGTCGGTCCGAAGCCCGGGATCGGTCGCGCCCAGTAGTCCTGGTCCTGGAACGCGCGGCGCTTCACCCGGGCCGCCTCCTCCCGCCACTCGACCAGGCGCGGGCAGGCCCGGCAGCCGACCACCAACTCGTCCAGTTCGGCCAGCCCGTGGACACGTCCGACCAGTTCGGAGGGCAGGGCGGAGGACGGTTCGGAGGGCAGTTCCATGGCGCCGATCCTAGGGGCGCGCAGACCGTGACAGGCGGGACGGCGAGGCAACGGGAAAGCGTTTTCCCGTTGGGTCTCGCGCGGCCCGGCCGGTGGGGGCGGGGGCGGAGTAGCGTAGAGATACGAGTCTGCGTGCCGTACGGGTCGAGGTGACGGCGATGATCGTGGTTGACGCGTTGATTGCGGTGCTGGTGCTGTTGGCGGTGCTGGCCGGGCTGAGTGTGCGCATGGTGCAGCAGTACCAGCTCGGCGTGGTGTTCCGGTTCGGGCGGGTGCGGGACGAGATCAGGACGCCGGGGCTGGTGCGGATCATGCCGATCGCGGACCGGCTGCGCCGGGTGAACGTGCAGATCATCACCATGCCCATCCCGGCGCAGGAGGGCATCACCCGGGACAACGTGACCGTCCGGGTGGATGCGGTGGTGTATTTCAAGGTGGTCGACCCGGTGAAGGCGATCGTCAACGTGCAGGACTACAACTTCGCGATGTCGCAGGTCGCACAGACCTCGCTGCGGTCGATCATCGGCAAGAGCGAGCTCGACGACCTGCTGGCCAACCGCGAGCCGATCAACCAGGGCCTGGAGCTGATGCTGGACAGCCCGGCGCTGGGCTGGGGCATCCAGATCGACCGGGTGGAGATCAAGGACGTCGCCCTGCCCGAGTCGATGAAGCGCTCGATGGCCCGGCAGGCCGAGGCGGACCGGGAGCGGCGGGCCCGGATCATCACCGCCGACGGCGAGTACCAGGCGTCCGCGCGCCTGTCGGAGGCCGCGAAGGTGATGTCCGCGACCCCGGCCGCGCTGCAACTGCGGCTGCTGCAGACCGTGGTGGAGGTCGCCGCGGAGAAGAACTCCACGCTGGTGCTGCCGTTCCCGGTGGAGCTGCTGCGCTTCCTGGAGAGCTCCACCGAACGCAACACCGCGCAGGCCGTCGAGGCCACCGAGGTCGCGGCGCAACTCGCCGAGAACGAGGCCGAGGGGACGCTGGAGCCGGATCCGGACGTCGAGCAGCTGGAGCTGCCGCAGGTCGCGGCGGCCGCCGAAGTGGGCCGTCCGGAGCGCCCGTTGGACGTCGCCCCGCGGCACGCGGCGTGACCCGCCGGACGGACGGTCGGGGCCTCAGCGGTGGCGGGCGGTCCGGTGGCGGGGCCAGCATGGAAGACGGCCAGTGGACACAACCAGCTCGGGAGGTCCGGCCATGACCACCGCGAAAGAGATCATGCACCCGGGAGCGGCGTGCGTCACCGGTGAGCAGACCCTCGGCGACGCCGCCCGGATGATGCGCGAACGCGGCGTCGGCGCGCTGCCGATCTGCGACGAGAACCAGAAACTGCTGGGCATCGTCACCGACCGGGACATCGTGCTCAGGTGCGTCGCCGACGGACGCGACCCCGGCACCGTCAAGTGCCTCGAACTCGCCCTCGGCCGCCCGATGGTGATCGAGGAGGACGAGGACGCGGAGTTGGTGCTGTCGGTGATGGAGGACCACCGGGTGCGCCGGCTGCCGGTGATCAACCACCCCGACCACAAACTCGTCGGCATGATCAGCGAAGCCGACATCGCCCGGCACCTGCCGCAGGAGCGGGTGGCGGAGTTCGTCACGGCCGTCACCGCCGTCACCTCCCACTGAGAACCGGTAGGGCGAAACCCCGCCACACCGGGTGGTGCGGCGGGGTGGCGGGGTGTCAGTGCATGTACTGCTTCGGCAACTTGGCGACGAAGGCGTCCGCGATCACCTGGTAGCCCGCGTCGTTGGCGTGGATGTCGCCGCGCGCCATGTTGGTCCACTGCATGACCCGGGCCACGTTCAGCGGCACCTGCTGGTTGCCCAGCGGCACCAGCGGCGCGAACGAGGTGGTGGAGAACGCCCCCGCCACGTCGGCGGTCGGGACGCGGTGGCGCGCGTCCACCGTCTCGATCACCGAGTTGAGCGCGTTGGCGAGCGGCACCGAGGCGGTGGCCATCTCCTTGCCCTTGTCGCCCGTCATCCAGGCGGCCAGGAACGGGTCGTACAGGTTCATGCCGACGATCCGGGTGTGCGGGCCGGCCGCCTGCTGGAGCTCGCCAAGGATTTGGTCCAGGCCGGTTCGGACCTGCTCGATGCCGTTCATCGCGCAGGGCAGGTCGAGCGAGCCACCGGCCGCGCAGCGCTGCACGTCGTTGGCGCCGATGTCGATCGTCACCAGCACCTCGTCCTTCCAGTGCGCCTTCAAGTAGGCGACCGCAGCCTCCAGTTGGGAGCCGCCGAAGGAGTGCGGGTACGGGCAGCCGCCGTTTGCCATGGTGCCGGTGGTCTCGCCCGGGCAGCCCAGGTCGGTGAACTCGAACGGGCGGTGGTCGTCCGCCGCCCGCTCACCCAGCGTCCGCGCCAGGTCCTGGGCGTAGCCGCGGCCCACGATGTGGCCGCCGGTCGGCGTGGACTGGTAGCCGGCCGCCAGCGAGTCGCCGATCGCCAGGTAGTACGCCGTGGCGTGCTGCCCGCCCGGCGCCGCCGAAGCGGGAACGGCCGCCGCGCCGGTGAGGGTCAGAGCGGCGAGCGCGGCCGCAACGAGCGCGCGGCGGCGGGGGATCGGGCGCATGGAGCCTCCAGGGCGAATGATCGCGATCAGACGGATCCGAGGAGGCTACTGCTCGGTACACCCGCAGGAACAGGGGTGTGCACGTACTTGATCTTCCGGGGCGAGGTGGTTCAGCCCGGGAACGCGTAGACCGTGGTGGCGTGCGCGACCGGGTCGTCCGGGGCGTCCGGCGTGGTGAGGGTGATCTCGGCGAACGCGATCCGGCGGCCCAGCTTGGTCAGCCGCGCCGTGACCAGCAGATCGGTGTCACGCGCCGCACGCTGGAAGGTGATCGACTGCTGGACGGTGGTCATCGGAGCGAACCCGCCCAGCGCCGAGGACACCGCGACGACCGTCGCCGTGTCGGCCGCCGCCATCATCGCCTGCCCCGACAGCCCGCCGCCGTCCCGGGCCAACTGGTCGGACCACGGCAGCCGCAGCACCGCGTGCCGCGTCCCCGTCTCCACCACGGAGAGCCCCAGGGCCCGCACCCACGGTGCGAATCGCTCGGCGAGGATCAGGTCGCCCTCGGCGGGCTCCAAGGGGTTCTTACCGGCTTCGGCAGCCTTCGGCGGGGTCGTCATGGCGTGATCGTAGGAGCTGCCGGTGACGCGGCGCCATACCCCGGACGCGGAGTGTCCACCGGTCGTGGGCAACCCCGCGGCGAGGCATGGTGGTGGGGTGGGAGTGCGGCGGCGGAGTCTGGCGGAACTGCGGAGCGAGTGGCGCGCCGAACACCTGCTGGTGCTGCTGCCGATCAGCCTGATCGTGCTGATCTCCGTCATCGACATCTCGATCTCCCCGAACATCCACCTCGGCCCGCTGCTGGTGGTCGCCCCCGCCATCACCGCCTCGTTCGCTGGCACCCGGATGACCGCCCTGATCGGCGCGCTCGCACTGATCGCCCTGATCCTCATCGCCGCCTTTCACGGCGGCCTGTTCACCGCCAACCACCAGGCCCAGATCGGCGCGCTCGCCCTGGTCACCGTCGTCGTCGTCGCCTTCCGCCGGGCCCGCGAACGCCACGGACGCGAACTCACCCGGGTCCGTACCGTCTCCGACGCCGTCCAGCGCGTCCTGATGCGCCCGCTGCCCGAACAGGCCGGACCGCTGCGGATCGCCACCCGGTACCTCGCCGCCGACGACGAAGCGAACGTCGGCGGCGACCTGTACGCGGCCGTCCGCACCCCGCACGCCACCCGCCTGCTGATCGGCGACGTCCGCGGCAAAGGACTCGACGCCGTCGGCGACGCCGCCGCACTGCTCGGCGCCTTCCGCGAGCTCGCTCACCTGCACCAGGACCCGGCACAGCTGGCCGACGCGCTGGAGACCTCCTACCAGCGCCATCTCGCCGAGGTCGCCGACGCCGGCCACGACGTCCGGGAGAACTTCGCCACCGCGCTCGTGCTCGACCTGCCCGACGACCGCCCCGTGATCCGGCTCGCCGACTGCGGACACCCGCCGCCCCTGCTGCTCACCCCCGGCCACGCCCACCTGCTCCCGCTGCACCGGAGCGGCCCCCCGCTGGGCATGGGCGACCTCGCCCCCGCCGACCGCCGCACCGAGGAGTTCGCCTTCCCGCCCGGCAGCACCCTGCTGCTCTACACCGACGGCGTCACCGAGGCCCGCAACCACGAGGCCGTCTTCTACCCCCTGCCCGCCCGCGCCGCCCACCTCGCCCCGGAGCCCATCACACCCACGGACTTCCTCGACCGCCTCCGCCGTGACCTGCTGGCCTACGTCGGGGGACGGCTGATGGACGACGCGGCGATGGTGGCGGTCGGGCGGGAGGGCTGACGGGGGCTACTCGTTCCGCCGGGTCTGCTCGAGCGCGCGGAGCAGGACTTCGGCGAGGTGCAACGGCCGGGCGGACGGCTCCAGTTGGGTGAGCTGGGTGCGGCAGCTGAGGCCGTCCGCGAGCAGCAGCGTGCCGGGCTCGGCGGCGCGGACGGCGGGCAGCAGGGCGCGTTCGGCGGCGGCCACCGACACCTCGTAGTGGCCGCGCTCGAAACCGAAAGCCCCGGCCAATCCGCAGCAGCCGGCGTCGAGTTGACGGTTCGTCAGGCCGAGCTCGGCCGTGATGCGCCGGTCGGCGTCGGTGCCCAGGACGGCGTGCTGGTGGCAGTGCACCTGGGTCATCGCCGTACCGCCCAGCCGCGGCAGGGCCACCTCGTTTTCGTCCAGGAACTCGGCCAAGGTGCGGACCCGGGACGGGAGTTCGGGGCCGTCGAGGAGTTTCGGCCAGTCGCCGCGCAGGGTGGCGGTGCAGGACGGCTCCAGGCCCACCACTGGGAGGCCGGGCGGCAGTTGGCGCTGGGAGCGGCGGATCACCCGGCGCGCCGCGCCGAGTTGGCCGCTGGCGATCAGCGTGAGCCCGCAGCACACCGGCCCGGTCGGAAGCTGCACCCGGAAGCCGAGCCGCTCCAGCACCTGGACGGCGGCCATCGCCGGTGCGGGGTCCAGGAGTTCGGACATCGAGTCGGGCCACAGCAGCACCGCCGACGCCGCCGGGTCGGCCGGGTGGGCGGCGCGGTAGCTGCGGAACCAGGAGGAGAAACGGCGCTCCGGGAGGGCGGGGAGCGAGCGCCGGGGGTCGATGCCGCCGAGGCGCTTGAGCAGGGCGCCGCTGAACCGGCCGCGCAGGGCGGCGTTCGCGGCGCGCGGCGCGAGATGGGCCAGGCGGAGCCACAGCGGCAGCAGGCCGAACGAGTAGTGGGCGGCCGGGCGGGGCCTGAACCGGTAGTGGTGGTACAGGAATTCGGACCGGTAGGTGGCCATGTCCACCTGCACCGGGCAGTCGCTCGCGCAGCCCTTGCAGCCCAGGCAGAGATCGAGCGCCTCCCGGACCTCCGGCGAGCGCCAGCCGTCGGTGACCAGTTCGCCGCGCAGCATCTCGCCGAGCAGCCGGGCCCGGCCCCGGGTGGAGTGCCGTTCCTCTCCCGTCACCATGTAACTCGGGCACATCACCCCGCTGTTGGTGTCCACGCACTTTCCGACGCCGACGCAGCGGTGGACGGCGTTCAGCAGACTGCCGGCGTCCAGCGGATACGCCAGGGTCAGCGGCAATTCCCGTCCGGGGAAGCGCAGATCGGCGTCCAGCGGGCGCGGGTCGACCAGCAGGCCGGGGTTGAGCAGGCCGTCCGGGTCCCAGATCTGCTTGAACCGGGCGAACAGGTCGATCACCTGCGGCGGGAACATCCGCGGCAGCAGCTCGGCCCGGGCCTGCCCGTCGCCGTGCTCGCCGGAGAGTGAACCACCGTGCGCCACCACCAGATCCGCCGCCTCGGTGAGGAACTCCCGCATCACCTGCGGCCGTTCACGCACGGGGAAGTCCAGGCGCAGGTGCACGCAGCCCTCGCCGAAATGCCCGTACGGCACCCCGCGCAGCCCGTGACGCTTCAGCAGGGCCCGCAACTGCCGGAGGTAGGAGCCGAGTTGCTCGACCGGGACGGCCGAATCCTCCCAGCCCGGCCACGCCGCGCCACCCGGTCGGCCGTCCGGCCCCGGAGGCAGGCGGGTGACGATGCCGGCGCCGGCCTCCCGGATCGACCACAGCGCACGCTGCTCGGCCGGGTCGGTGACCAGCGCGACCGTCGCGGTGCGCTCCCGCCGTACGGCGTCGGCGAGTTGACGCGCCCGGTCGGCGGCCTCGGCGGCCGTGGCGCCGCCCGTCTCCAGGAACAGCCAGCACGCACCGTCGGGCAGCCGGTCCAGCACCGGCGGGCGCGGCCCCGCCGCGAGCAGCGCGGCGACCAGGTCGGCGGCCATGCCCTCGCAGGTCAACGGTTCGAGCGGCAGCAGCGCGGGCACCGCGTCGGCGGCGGCCGTCTCGTCCCGGTAACCCGCCACCACCAGTGCGCGGTACGGCGGTTCGGGCACCAGCCGGACGGTGGCGCCGAGCAGCAGGGCGCACGTCCCCTCGGTGCCGGTGACGGCCCGCACCAGGTCGAAGCCGCGCTCCGGGAGCAGCGCGTCCAGCGGATAGCCCGAACCGCGACGCGGCAGCACCGGCATGGCGCGGCGCAGCAGCGCCAGATTGTCGGCGGCCAGGGCCTGCAACTCCCGGTGCAGACGGCCGAGTCGGCCCGGCGCGGAGGCCAGGGCGGCCCGTGCGGCCGGTGGCAGCGGGCCGGTGACGGTCAGTTCGGTGCCGTCGGCGAGCAGCAGGTCCAGGCTGTGCAGATTGTCGGAGGTGCGGCCCCAGGCCAGCGAGTGCGAGCCACAGGCGTCGTTGCCGATCATCCCGCCCAGCGTGCACCGGCTGTGGGTGGACGGATCCGGCCCGAACCGCAGCCCGAACGGCCTTGCCGCGCGCTGGAGTTCGTCCAGTACCGTGCCCGGTTCGACCCGCGCGGTGCGGGACTCCGGATCGACCGCCAGCACCTTGCCGAGATGCCGCCGAAAGTCCAGCACCACGGCGCCAGGCCCGATCGCCTGCCCCCCGATGCTCGTCCCCGACCCGCGCGCCACCACCGGCACCCCGTACTCCCGGCACACCGCGAGCGCCGCCCGCACATCGTCCGCATCGGCCGGCTTCACCACCCCACGCGGCACCTGCCGGTAGTTGGACGCGTCCTGCCCGTACACGGCCCGCTCCGCGGTGTCGAAGCGGACCTCACCACGGACGGCGGCGGCGAGAGTACGGGCGAGATCGGAAGCCATCCGCCGATCATCCCAGCCGGGGGCGTCCGGCCCCGGTCGCGGGCCTGTGAACGGCGGGTCGGAGCTCGACGGGCAGTCGCGGTTCCGCGCTGTGTCCGGCCGACGGCTACCTTGGCGGGCATGGAAACCGAACATCCCTTGGTCCGTGACGTCTTCCCCGAACTCGTGGACGAACTCGCGGCGCTGCTGGAGCATGACGGCGAACCCGAACTGGCCGCCGGCGCACGGGAACTGCGCCTGGTCGCACCGTGCGAGTGCGAGGACACCTCCTGCCAGAGCTTCCGCACCGCCCCGCACCCGGTCGGACAGCCGTACGGCCCGGGCCACCGCTGCCTCGAACTGCCCGCCGAGGAGGGCATGGCCGTCCTGGACGTGGTGGACGACCGGATCATGTACGTCGAGCTGATCGACCACCCCCCGCTGCGGGACGCGCGCACGCACCACGCCACGCGAGCATGAAGATCGGATCATCACGAGTCGCGAACCGGACCCGGCCGCCCTCTCGGTTGAGCCGGTGAACGGTCAACTCCCGGTGGTTTGCGCCGATTCGGAGACCGGGCTTGCCTGCTTGGGGATGGTGGCCACGACCGGTTCGGTGGGCTGCGGCCCGGATGCGGCGGATGCGGCGGGTGTGGTCGGTGGAGTCGAGGCCGTGGGCGAAGTCGGGGCGGTGGGCTGGATCTTGTCGTCGCGTTCGTCGTCGCCGGCGCCGTCGCGGGTGGTGAGGACGGTGTCGAAGATCTCGCGGAGCTTGTCGGTGGCCTGCTTGGAGAACAGGCCGCACAGGCCGGCGATGCCGGCGAAGCCGTACGGGTTGGTGGCGGTGCCGTCGGTGCCGTTGGCGAACAGGCCGCCGCGCAGCAGGAAGTAGACCAGCAGGGCGAGTGCGCCGCCGATCGCGGTGCGCAGCAGGTACCAGGGCAGCCAGCTGGGCAGGAGTTGGCGGTTGCCCGCGTAGGTGGCGAAGGACGTCGCGGCGTGCACGAAGCTGCCGAGCCCGCTGGCGGCCAGGACGGCGATCAGCATCGCGGTGTTGGACGTCAGGTGCCAGGGGCCGAGGCCGAGCACCTCCCAGGTCGCGGGGACCTCGGACGGGGCGCGTTCGGCGGTCAGGGTGGTGAGCGGCGTCCAGACGCTGATCAGGGCGGCCACGCAGACGAACGCCTCGGCCAGCAGCAGTACGCCGAGCAGCAGCACAGCCCAGCCGGCCATCTGCTGCTGGGGCGGGAGTTGGCCGACCGGCCCCGGAGTGGGGCCGCCGTCGGCGGCGGAGAACGGGTCCGCAGTGGGATCGGCCGACGGGGAGACAGGGGAGGTCATCGAGAGTTCGCCTTCCGGTCCGGTGATGCACGGAGGTGCACGGGGTGCACGGAGGTGGCGCGGCAGAGGTTGGCGCGGGGAGGGACTCTACCGTCCGCCCGGGGCCGACGGTTCGTCAGGACCCCTTGGTCCAGGCCAACCGCATGCTCGTCAGGAGGTTGCCCGACGGATCGTCAAGGCACGCGGCCCGGGCGGAAGATTTCCGAAATCCCTGCCGCGAGCCGACGTACGCCGTCCCCACTCCCGGCGCGTGTTCGCGCGAGGGCGCGCTCAGCGGCGCCCGCCCCTGGGACCTGCGAGGGCGCGCTCAGCGGCGCCCGCGCCTCGGGCCTGCGAGGGCGCGCTCAGCGGCGCACGCCCGCCAGGCGGGAGAACTTGGCGACCTCGAAGGTGGCGTACGAATTCGACGCCAGCAGCGAGAACTTGATGCCCTCGCGGCCGTCCGGGCGCTTGTAGCCGTCCGGGAGGAAGCGCTTGTAGTGCTCGGCGGCGCGCTGGAAGAACTGCGGGCGCTCGGTGCGGGTCAGGGCCCCCGGCAGGTCGAAGACGAACAGGTAGTGGCGGATCATCCGGGTGAACAGGTGGGTGCGCACCTCGGGGTTGACCGGCGGGGCCTCCTCGGGCTGCGCGTCCAGCAGCTCAAAGGTGCCCTCGTAGCGGTCGAACAGGTCGAAGTGGCTTGCTCCTTCGCCGCCCGCCGGGTGCAGGGTGTGGCGGCGGCGGATGGTGATGCACTCGCGGTTGAGCACCGCGATCCGGGAGGCGGCCAGCAGCGTGCGGTGCACTGCCGGGACCTCCTCGTAGAACCCGTCGGGGAAGGCCGGGGCGGTGGCGGTGCGCACCAGCCGGTCCCAGATCAGCGGTGGGGCGCCGAAGAATTCGGGGTGCTCGGCCGGGGTGAACACGTCGGGGCCGGCGGCGTCCAGCAGTTCGGCCGCGTTGCCCGGCCACACCTTGCCCCGGTACTCGCGGTTGTGGCCGAACAGCAGCAGATCGACCTCACCGGTCTCGGTGAGCCGGGCGTCCATCGCCTCGAACGCGTCCGCCGGCAGCAGGTGGTCGGCGTCCAGGAACAGCAGGTAGTCGCCGCGCGCGTGTGCCGCGCCCGCCATCCGGGCCCGTCCGATGCCGGGCTCCGTGTCCAGCCGCAGCACCCGAACCCGGGCGTCGCGCAGCTCGTACGCCTCCAGTAGCCGCTCCTCCGGGCAGTGCGGGGAGGGCGTCTGGACCACGATGATCTCGAACTCGCGGAAGGACTGTGCGAGCAGGGAGTCGAGGCACTCCTTCAGTTGTTCCTGCTCGTCGTAAGCGGGGAGCACGACGGTGATCAGTGGTGGGGCCATGGGCGGGAGGCTAGGGGCGGGGACAGCCTCAGGCAAAGGTCGGAAGCCGCTCTAAAGCGGCTATTCCGGACAGCAGTCATGGGAAGTTCGCTGAATCTTCACCAAACGAACACGAGCATGCGATGAAATGTCCGGATAGAGGGCGGAACGCCGCGACTTGCTGACGTATCGTCAGATGTACGCATGGTGGTGGAGCTGCGCACACACCGTGCCGAATGTCCCTCCGGGGCAAGGACCAACGGCCCTCAGTACCAGTTGTGAGCCTGCCAGAACGCCCACGCCGCACACGGGCTGCCATAGGTCTGGTTCATGTACTGCAGGCCCCACTTGATCTGGGTCGCCGGGTTGTCCCGCCAGTCCGCGCCCGCCGACGCCATCTTCGAACCCGGCAGCGCCTGCATCAGCCCGTACGCACCCGAGGACGGGTTGGTCGCGTGCACGTTCCAGCCGCTCTCGCGCTCCACGATGTTGTTGAAGCACTGCAACTGCCCCGCCGGCACGAGCTGCGCCGCGATCTGCTGCGGCGTCCCGCTCAGCGCCTTGGCGACGGCCGACGCGGACACCGACGTGGACGCCGACGCGGACGCCGACGCGGACGCCGACGGGGTGGCGGACGGCTTGCTGCTCGCCAGCGCCTGGCGCTGCTGCGACCGGGACGCCGCCTCGGCGTCCGCCCTGGTCTTCGCCTCGGCGCTCGCACTGGCGCTCGCACTGGCCTCCGCTTCCGCCTCGGCCTGCGCGGACGCACTGGCGCTCGCGCTCGCGCTCGCCTCCGCCTCGGCCCGCGCCTGCGCGGACGCGGCGTCCGGCGAGGGGAGAGCGTCTGTCGCCAACTGCTCGACGCTCGCCGGCCGGGCCGCCGCGTCGGCCGGGGCCGAGTGCTGCGGCAGGACGATCGCCAGGGCGGCGGCACCCGCGACCGCGACGGTCGCCACACCCGCCACCATCGAGTGGCGGTTGCGACGGAGCGTCCGCGAAAGGCGGGACGGGCGGCGGTGCGGGCGGCGCTGCGGCATGGCGATCTCTTCTTGTACGGGCCGGACGGCCGGTGGGACACGGCGGCCCGCCGACCGGCACGCACGGCACCGGCCCCGCACCGTGGAACACGGCGCAGCGCGGCAATCGGACGAACGTGGCAGCGGGATGGTGGCCGGAGCGGCCGGACTGCCCGGCGGACGGGGGACATTCTTGGCAGATCACGCAGAGTGGCTCAAAAGCCCCGGCAACTATGCCTCGTAGTAGCGGGTCGGTCGGAGGGTGGGTGGTCGGGCGGGCTTCGGCGACCCCGGGCCGGGCTTGGTCCGTACCATCGGCCGGTGGCCACCGGAATGCCTCTGACCTGCGAAGTTGCGGTAAGCTTCGGCGGGCAGACAGGAAGGCGACGTGGCCGCCCGCGAGGCTGGTTCGCGCACCGACTATTGAGAGTCGTAGAAGCCCGCCACGATGTGGGAGGGCTCACAGGAACCGAACGCGCACCGGCACGCCCCGCACCCGGACGAACACGCCCGGTCGAACGGAACGGCACCCCGGTCACAGCCCGCGATCACCGGGCCCCGATACTTGCCCGCATGGTGATCGTGGTGGTGGGGCTGGTGGCAGTGCTCGGCCTGTTCGGGGCGGCGCACTGGTACGTGTGGCGACGACTGGTCCGCGACGTCTCCCGCCCCGGCAGCCGCTACCGGCGCGCAGGCACCGTGCTCGCCGTCCTGCTGCCCGTGCTCTCCCTGCTGGCCCTGGTCGGCGGCCGGGCCTTCCCGCTCGCCGTGGAACGCTGGTTCGCCTGGCCCGGCTACCTCTGGATGGCCGTTCTCCTCTACCTCCTGCTCGCCCTGCTGGCCGGCGAACTGCTGCGCCCCCTGCTGCTCCGGCTTCCGCGTCGCCGCGAGAGTGAGCCGGCGGTGGCTGTCGAGCCCGTGGCGGTCCCTGCCGAAGTGGTGGCGGTTTCTGTCGAGGCGGCGGGGCCTGCAGGGCCTGCTGCTGGGCCGGCGGAGCCCGAAGAGTCCGCGGCGGGGTCTGCTGGGGCGGGGAAGGCGGTGGAGCCCTCGCGGCGGCTGTTCGTGTCCCGGGTGGTGGCCGGGGCGGCCGCCGGAGTCGCCGTCGGCGTGGTGGGCAACGGTGCGTACGGGGTGCTGCGCGGGCCGCAGGTGAAGCGTGTGACGGTGCCGCTGGCGAAACTGCCGCGCGCCGCGCACGGCTACCGGATCGCCGTGGTCAGCGACATCCACCTCGGCCCGATCCTCGGCCGCGCACACACCCGGCGGATCGTCGACACCATCAACGCCACCCAGCCCGACCTGATCGCCGTGGTCGGCGACCTGGTCGACGGCACCGTCCCCGAACTCGGCCCCGCCGCCCGCCCGTTGGCCGACCTGCGGGCCAAGGACGGCGCGTACTTCGTCACCGGCAACCACGAGTACTTCTCGGGCGCCGCGCCCTGGGTCGACTTCGTCCGCGAACTCGGCGTCCATCCGCTGGAGAACGCCCGCGTCGAGCTGCCCTGGTTCGACCTCGCCGGGGTCAACGACATCGCCGGCACCTCGCAGGGCCAAGGCCCGGACTACGCGCGGGCGTTGGGCGACCGCGACCGCGGCCGGGCGGCCGTCCTGATGGCCCACCAGCCGGTGACCGTCCACGACAGCGTCCGCCACGGCGTCGACCTCCAGCTCTCCGGCCACACCCACGGCGGCCAGCTCTGGCCCGGCAACTACCTTGCCGAACTGGCCAATCCGACCGTGGCCGGCCTGGAACGGTACGGCGACACCCAGCTCTACGTCACCCGCGGCGCGGGCGCCTGGGGCCCGCCGGTCCGGGTCGGCGCACCGTCCGACATCACGGTGGTCACACTCGCCTCGCTCCACGCCTGAGGCCGCTCCAACTGACCCGACCCCGCTGGGACATGGCGCGAGGCGGCCGGGTGCAGGCAAGCCGATGCCGCACCCGGCCGCCGGCGGAAGGGGGTGGCCGAATTGCGCCCCCACCGGCGGCTTTGCTGCTCGTTTTGCTTCCTTTGGCGAAGGTTTGTGGGAACGTGGCGATGGTTCGTTCAGAGCCGAACCGCAAGGTCAATTCCTTCGCACAGGGGGGTACTTGAACATGCGTATCGGAAAGCGCCTGGTCACCTTCGCGGCCAGCAGCCTGCTGCTCGCCGCCGCGATCGGCTTCGGAACCGCGTCTCCCGCGCAGGCGGAAACCTGCGACCTGCCGCCGGTGGGCAGCATGTGCGTGCACATCCACAACACGTCCAACGACACGTGGTACTGGTATGGCCCGTGGTACGCCTGCGAGGTCCACAACTTCGGCAGCTCCGAGATGCCCACCTGGATCAACAACAACCAGACCGGTGGGGTGTGGACCACGTTCTACTACAAGCGCGACGGCGTCGATCCCATCCGTAGCGTCTCCCAGGACTACTCCGGCCGCCCGCCCGGCTACCGGGACGCCAACTTCTCCGCCGCCTACTCCGTGCGCGTCTGCTGACGCACATTCCGGCAGGCCGGCCGGCCGGGCGCTGCTCCAGGGCGCTCGGCCGGCCGTCAGTGGGCGTGGCGGGCGACGAGTGACCGCATGGAGGTCAGGAAGCCTTCTACAGCGGCGAGTTCGGCGGGGGAGAGGCCGTCGACCAGGGCGACGGTGTCGGCGATCAACGGGCCGAAGAAGGTCTCGCCGAGGGCGATGGCCTGCTCGGTGACTTCGAGCAGGACGCGGCGGCGGTCGTGGGGGTCGCGGGTGCGCCGGAGGTGGCCGTGGCGTTCGAGGCGGTCGAGGACGGCGGTGGTGCCGGCCGAGTTGAGGCGGAGTTCGCGGCCGAGCAGGCCGGGCGTCGCGGGGGTGCCGGCGCGGGCGGCGTCGAGGAGGGCGATCAGGGCGCGCAGGTCGGTGGGGTGGAGGTTGTTGCGCTGGGCGAAGGTGGCGGCGAGCAGGTCCAGTTCGACGGTGAGGGCGCGGAGTTGATGCACCGTCTGGAGTCCGTGCTGGTCGGTCATGGGGTGCGGCCTTTCGGCGGGGGTGGGTTCCTGGGTGGAGATGCGGGTGCATAGTATCTCGCCGAGCGAGACACTTGCTCAGCGAGACAACTCTGCCCGTGGAGGCTGCCGCCATGGCGTTCGACCGTTCCGCCTTCCTGTCCGCGTACGACACCCTGCTGGGCCGCTGGCCCGTCCCGGTCGAGACGATCGACGTCGAGACGCCGTACGGAATCACCCGGGTCAACGCCGCCGGACCGGCCGGCGGTCCGCCGCTGGTGCTGCTTCACGGGGGTGGTGCCACGGCGGCGAGCTGGTGGGCCAATGTCGGCGAACTCGCCCGCACGGCACGGGTGTTCGCGGTGGACCGGATCGGCGACGCGGGCCGCTCCGCGAGCAGCGGGCGGCAGCCGGTGCGCCGCGTCGAGGACCTGCACGGCTGGCTGGACGCGGTGCTGGACGGGCTCGGGCTGGACCGCGTCGACCTGTGCGGGCACTCCTACGGCGGGTGGATCGCGCTGAGCCACGCGCTGCGCCGCCCCGAACGGGTCGACCGCCTCGCGCTGCTCGACCCCACCGGCTGCTTCACCGGCTACTCGCTCCGCTATCTCCTGCACGCGGCGCCCATGCTGGCCCGGCCCGGCGAAGCCCGAGCCCGGACGTTTCTGGCTTGGGAGACCGGCGGCGTCCCGCTCGACCCGGACTGGGCCCGCCTCTACGGCCTCGCCGCGACCTTCCCCGCCGCCCGCCCCGTCACCGGCCGCCGCCCCACCCCGGAAACGCTCAAGACCCTCCGCGCCCGCTGCCTGCTGCTGGTCGCCGCGAACAGCCGCTGCCACGACCCGCGCACCCTCACCGCCCGGGCCGGACGGCTGCTCCCGCAGGCCGAGACCCGCACCCTCGACGGCGTCTCCCACCACGCCCTGCCGTACACCCGGGCGGAGCGGGTGAACGCCGAGCTGACGCGTTTTCTGCGACGGTGAGAGTCACCAGCCGGTGCGCAGGCGGTAGGACGGGGTGAGGTCGCGGACCTCGGCGGAGCGGACCACCTCGCGGCCGAGGACGGGCCGCAGGTGCTTGTCGAGCAGGCGCAGCACCTCCTCGGACAGCCGCGCCTTCAGCCCCTCCGGCCGTCCCGGCAGCAGGCCGATGGCGATGTGCACGAAGGCGGTCAACTGGCCGTCCGCGTCGCCCACCCAGGTCTCGGCGGCCTGGCGGAAGAAGGTCTTGCACACGCCCCGGGAGGACACCCGGTCGCGGACCAGGGGGTGCAGCTCGCGGACGAATCCGGGGCGGTCGAAGGAGTCGGCCAGCTGTGGTGAGTAGTCGACGGTGATGTGAGGCATGGCGGACCTTCTTCGCGCAGATGCTGGTGCTTGGCTTCTACATCTGCCATCTAAGCCCCGCCCCGCTCGGGTCCTGCGTCCGGGGTCCCACATGCTGGACAGGGCGGCGTCGAAAAAGATCAGTCGGTGGCGGGAGGCGTGTCGCGGATGCCGAGGCGCAGGTGTTCCACGTGGTAGAGCGCCTGGTCGAGCAGTTCGGCGACGTGGTTGTCGTACAGCGCGTAGACGATCGAGCGGCCGTGGCGCTCGCCGGTGACCAGCCCGAGGTTGCGCAGCAGTCGCAGTTGGTGCGAGCAGGCGGAGGCCTCCAGGCCGACGGCTTCGGCGAGGTCGCCCACCGAGCAGGGGCCTTCCTGGAGGCGGGCCAGGATGTGCAGGCGGGAGGGGGTGGCCAGGGCCTGGAGGGTGGCCGCGACATCGGCCGTTCCGACGGCGTCCAGGCGTTCGCGGGTGGTGGCGCTGCTGGCGGTGTCGATTCCGTGGCCCATGACGTCATCATACCGGTAACACCTGAAGACCTGTTCAGATGTTCCGGTATGGTGGAGGAGTCCTCCCCGCCCCGCGAAGGGTTGCCCCGCCATGTCTTCCGTCCTGGACCGGCGGCCCGCGCCGCCCACCGCCGAACCCCGCCCGGCCCCGCCGAAACGGCGCACCCGCGTCCTCGCGCTGCCCGAGGCCCGGTGGGCGCTCGCCGCACTGCTGCTGTTCCTGGTCGCTCTCCCGCTGGACCTGGCCGGCGCCCCCGCCTGGACGTGGGGCCCGCTGTACGCCCTCGCGTACGCCACCGGCGGCTGGGAGCCCGGCTGGGCAGGGCTTCAGGCGCTGAAGGAGAAGACACTCGACGTCGACCTGCTGATGATCGTCGCGGCGCTCGGCGCGGCAGCGGTCGGACAGGTGCTGGACGGCGCGCTGCTGATCGTCATCTTCGCCACCTCCGGCGCGCTCGAGGCGATCGCCACCGCCCGCACCGCCGACTCGGTGCGCGGCCTGCTCGACCTGGCCCCCGCCACCGCCACCCGCCTCACCGGCGCCGGAGAGGAGACCGTCCGGGTCGAGCAACTGGCCGTCGGCGACACCGTGTTGATCCGGCCCGGCGAGCGGATCGGCGCGGACGGCAGGGTCCTGGACGGCACCAGCGAGGTCGACCAGGCCACCATCACCGGCGAGCCACTGCCGGTCGCCAAGCGCAGCGGCGACGAGGTGTTCGCCGGCACCCTGAACGGCACCGGCGCACTGCGGGTACGCGTCGAACGCGACGCCGCCGACACCGTGATCGCCCGGATCGTCGCCATGGTCGAGGAAGCCTCCGAGACCAAGGCCCCCACCCAACTGTTCATCGAGAAGGTCGAACAGCGGTACTCGCTCGGCATGGTGGCCGCCACCCTGGCCGTGTTCGCCGTCCCGCTCGCCCTCGGCTCCGCGTTCACCGACGCACTGCTGCGCGCCATGACCTTCATGATCGTCGCCTCGCCGTGCGCGGTGGTCCTCGCCACCATGCCGCCCCTGCTGTCCGCGATCGCCAACTCCGGCCGCCACGGCGTCCTGGTCAAGTCCGCCGTCGTGATGGAGCGCCTCGGCCAGATCGACACCGTCGCCCTCGACAAGACCGGCACCCTCACCGAAGGCACCCCCCGCGTCACCGACATCCGCCCGCAGGCCGACTCCGGCCTGACCGAGAACCAACTGCTCGCCCTCGCCGCCGCCGCCGAACACCCCAGCGAACACCCGCTCGCCCGCGCCGTCGTCGACGCCGCCCGCAGCCGCCGGCTCACCCTGGCCACCGCCGCGGACTTCAGCTCCACGCCCGGCGTCGGCGTCACCGCCACCGTCGACGGACACACCGTCACCGTCCACGCCCCCGACCACGACTGCCCGGCCACCGGCGCAGCCGTCGCCGAACTCGAGGACGCCGGGCGCACCGCCGTCGTGGTCGCCACCGACGGCACCCCCGTCGGCGTCCTCGGCATCGCCGACCGGCTGCGCCCCGACGCCGCCGCCACCGTCCGCGCCCTGACGGCGCTGACCGGCACCACCCCCGCGCTGCTCACCGGCGACAACCCGCGCGCCGCCCGGCAGTTGGCCGCGGAGGCCGGCGTCGGCGAAGTCCGGGCCCGCCTGCTGCCGCAGGACAAGGCCGCCACCGTCAAGGAGTGGGAGACGGCCGGGCGGAAGGTGCTCGTGGTCGGCGACGGCGTGAACGACGCGCCCGCACTGGCCGCCGCGCACACCGGCATCGCGATGGGCCGGGCCGGATCCGACCTCGCCCTGGAGACCGCCGACGCGGTGATCGTCCGCGACGAACTCGCCACCGTCCCGGCCGTGGTGGCGCTCTCCCGCCGGGCCCGCGCGCTGGTGGTGCAGAACCTCGCCATCGCGGCGACGTTCATCACCGTCCTGGTGGTGTGGGACCTGGTCGCCACCCTCCCGCTGCCGCTCGGCGTCCTCGGCCACGAAGGCTCCACCGTCCTGGTCGGCCTCAACGGCCTGCGCCTGCTGCGCGAATCCGCCTGGACCAAGGCCCGACGGGCAGGGAGCACCGCATGAGCCGCCGCACCGAGACCGAATCCCGCTGCACCGTCACGGTCTGCCGCGGCTGCTGCTGCGGCACCACCGCGAAAGTCCCCCGCCTGGACCACGAGGCCCAGCTCGTCGACCTGCGCACCTCGCTGGCCGGCATCGCCATGATCCGGCGCACCGACTGCCTCGACGCCTGCGAGCGGGCCAACGTCATCGTCGTCCAGCCCTCCGCCGAGGGCCGCCGGGCGGGCGGACGCCCGGTCTGGCTCGGCCAGGTCAACGACCGCGACGCCGCCGCCGACATCACCGCCTGGGTCGCCGCCGGAGGCCCCGGCCTGGCCGAACCGCCGGACATCCTTGACCTGTACGCCTTCCAGCCCTCCCGCCGAGTGCGCGCCGAACTGGAAGGCAAGTAGTCCTACGGCCGCGACAAGGGCCAGTCAAAGGCGCAGCACATCAGCGCGCGAAATCCGGGTGCTGCCATTGGCCCGGTCGGAGCGGGGAGTGTAGGAATGGGCGTATGACCCGGTTTCGGGCAGCACCCGGCGGACAGCGCGCGGCGGGCCGGACCTCCGCGCGCCGGACGTCCACGAGCCCCCGCTCCGGCCCGCCGGCCCCGGTGACCACCGCGCAGACCGGACGGCACGGATGACCGACGACACGCCCCGGCACGCGGACCCCGAACCGGCCGTCGTCCGCGAAGGCCTGCTGCTGATCGACGCCGACCGGCACCTGCTGTACGCCAACGACGAGGCCCGCCGGCTGCTCGACCTGCCCACCGACTGCGAGAGCCGCCCCCTGCGCACCCTCGGCCTACAGGACGAACTGATCGCCCTGCTGGACGGCGGAGCCGACCTCACCGACACGCCGATCACCGCGCACGGCCGCACCCTCGCCCTCGACCTGCGCCACACCGACCGGGCCGGCGGCCCGGCCTGCCTGCTCGCCACCCTGCGCGACACCACCGTCGCCAACCCCGACACCGCCCGCCGCCGCCTCGAACTGCTCTACCGGGCCGGCGGCTCCATCGGCACCACACTCGACATCACCCGCACCTGCCAGGAACTCGCCGCCGCACTCGTCCCCGCCTTCGCCGACTACGCCTGCGTCGACCTCTGCGAAGGCGTCCTCGACGGCGGCGAACCCCGCCCCGGCCGGCGCGGGGCGATGCACCGGGTCGCACTCACCGGAATCACCGCCCGGCCCCCGCTGCTCCCCCCGGGCTCGTCCGTGCCCGTCGTCCCCGACACCCCGCGCGCCCGCGCCGTCGCCACCGCCCGCTCGGTGGTCGAACCCGACCTGTCCGCGGCGCTCGACGTCTGGGACGAAGTCCGCCCCGGCGCCGTCGACGCCATGCGCGACGAGCAGGTGCACACCCTGATCGCGGCGCCGCTCAACGTCGGCGACACCATGCTCGGCGTCGCCACCTTCTGGCGCGCCCGCCCCCGCCCCGCCTTCGACGAGGAGGACGGCACCCTCGCCGAGGAACTCACCGCCCGCGCCGCCGTCCTGGTCGACAACGCCCGCCGCTACACCCGCGAACACACCATGGCCGTCGCACTCCAGCACAGCCTGCTCCCCGCCGAACTGCCCGAACAACAGGCCCTGGAAGTCGCCTCCCGCTACCTGCCCGCACAGGCCGGCGTCGGCGGCGACTGGTTCGACGTGATCCCGCTGTCCGGCGCCCGGGTCGCCCTGGTGGTCGGCGACGTGGTCGGCCACGGCGTGCACGCCGCCGCCACCATGGGACGGCTGCGCACCGCCGTGCACACCTTCTCCTCGCTCGACCTGGCCCCCGAGGAACTGCTCGGCCACCTCGACGCCCTGGTCAACCGCCTCGACCAGGAGAACCCCCGCCCCGACGGCGGCGAACGCCCGATCACCGGCGCGACCTGCCTGTACGCCGTCTACGACCCCGTCACCCGACGCTGCACCTTCGCCCGCGCCGGACACCTGCCGCCCGCGGTGGTGCTCCCCGACGGACACGTGGACATCCCCGACCTGCCCGGCGGGCCCCCGCTCGGCATCGGCGGACTGCCCTACGAGACCGCCGAGTTGGAACTCCCCGAAGGCAGCCGGCTGGTGCTGTACACCGACGGCCTGGTGGAATCCCGCGCGCACGACCTCGACCACGGCATGAAACTGCTCCGCGCTGCGCTCGCCCACCCCGGCCGCAGCCCCCGGGAGACCTGCGACGACCTGCTCGACGCGCTGCTGCCCGCCAACCCGGCCGACGACATCGCCCTGCTGGTGGCCCGCACCCGGGCGCTCCCCGCCGACCACGTCGCCGACTGGGACGTCCCCGCCGACCCGGCCGCCGTCGCCCGGGTCCGGGCCGCCGTCACCCGACGGCTCGACGACTGGGGCCTGACCGAGCAGGCGTTCGCCGCCGAACTCGTGCTCAGCGAACTGATCACCAACGCGATCCGGCACGCCAGCGGGCCGATCCGGGTCCGGCTGCTGCGCGACCGCGCCCTGATCTGCGAGGTCTGGGACGGCTCCGCGACCTCCCCGCACCTGCGGCACGCCACCGACACCGACGAGGGCGGGCGCGGCCTGTTCCTGGTCGCCCAGCTCGCCGAGCGCTGGGGCACCCGCTACCCCGCCAGCGGCAAGGTCATCTGGGCCGAACTGCCGATCGGCACGCCGCCCGGCGGGGCACCGGACGGCACGTTCGGCGGAGTGGAGCCGTCGTTCACTCCTCGCACAGCTGCTTGAACAGCTCCAGATCCGTCCGCACCGCCTCCTCCACCGCCTTGCTCTGCGCGAACCCGCGCGGACCGCCGACGGCGTCCTTCAGCTCCTCCGGGTCGTACTCAAGGCGCACCTGCACCTGGGTGTGCGCGGCGTCCAGCGGGCGCAGCGCGAAGGTGCCGCGCAGCGGCGGGCCGTCCACGGTCTCCCAGCTCATCACCCGGCCCCGGCCGTGATCGGTCAGCTCCGCGTCCACATGGTGCCGCTCGCCGCCGATCTCCACCTCCAGATCCGCGTGCCGCCGCCCCCGCGCGCTGGCGTGCACCACCCCGCCGACGAACTCCGGATACTCCGCCACCCGGTGCAACTGCGACCACGCCGTCCCCACCGGGGCGGTCACCTCGATCTGCTCCTCCAACGTCCGCATCGCGCGCACCTCCGCATTCTCGACGCCCCCCTCCAGACTGACAGGGGACAGGGACGCCTGCCGAGTGCGGACAGCACACCGCCCCCGGCGGGCGGGAACCCGTCGGGGGCGGTGCGCTGTCGTCAGTCCTGCGGGAAGGTGCCCTCGAACGCGGCGGCCAGGCGCAGGTACGGCACCGCTTCGGCGTGGCGGCCCTGGCGCTCCAGGACGCGGCCGAGGACGAGGTGCGCGTAGTGCTCCACCGGGTCCAGCTCGATCACCTTGCGCAGCTGCTCCTCCGCGCGGCGCAGCTGGGCCGAGTGGTAGTACGACCGGGCCAGCAGCAGGCGCGGGCCGACCTGCTCCGGGGCCTCCTCGACCAGCTCGGCGAGGATCCGCGCGGCGTCCGCGTACGCCTTGGAGTCGAAGAACAGCTGGGCGCGCACCCAGCGCTCGGCGACCGTCCCCTCGTGGAGCGCCGCCTGCTCGGTGGACAGGCCCGTGGTCTGCTGGCGGAAGTCGGTGGTCATTGCCGTGCTCCTTGCCGTTCCGGTTCCTCTGCCGGGCCTCCGTGGCCCGACGGGTGGTTGAACGTTCACCTATCGGCCCCTATTCCAGGAGCGATTCAGGAGTTTTCCGCCAGGTCCAGCAGCCGCAGCATGAACGGCACCGGCAGCGCCCGATTCGCCGCAGCCGCAGCCGGGTGCGCATCCGCCTCCAGCAGCGCCAGCAGCGCGTCCAGCGGCAGCCGCGGATCGCCCGCCGCCGCCCGCGCCACCGTCCGGTCCGGATCCTCCGCCAGCCGCGCCAGCACCTCCGGCGCCAGCTCCGGATCGCGCAGCGCCGCCAGCCGCAGGGCCGGCTCCGGCCGCTCCGCCCACCGCGCGAGCCCCGGCGCCGCGAACCGCTCCAGGGCCGGCAGCGAGGACGGGCCCAGCAGCTCCGCGTACACCGACCGCAGCAACTCGCCCGGCGCGTCCGCGCAGTGCTCCGCCAGCGCGAGCCGCACCGCCGGCTCCGGGTCCTGTGCCAGCAGCGCGACCACCTCGCCCGGCAGACGCTCCAGCGCCGCCACCGCGCGCCGCACCAGCGGATGCCCCGAGCGGGCCAGCCGCAGCAACTCCGCCGGATCGTCGGCCCTTTCGGCCACCCAGGGCAGCTCGGGCGGCGCCGCGTCCGGCACCTGGTAGTCCACCGCGGAGCGCTGCTGCTCCGTCAGGTCCGAACGCAGCGACACCGTGAGGCGCACCGCCGTGTCCGGGTCGGCCGCCAGGGCCAGCGCCAGGTCCGTCGGCAGCTGCGGATTGCCCGCCGCCGCCCGGCGGATCCGCGGGTTGTCGTCCAGCACCAGCCACTCGCCGAGCGCGCGTTCCAGGGCGGCCCCCGCCGCCGTCCGCTCCCGGCGCACCGGGTCGCTCTCCGCGATGTACCCCGCCAGCGTCACCGGCAGCGGCCGGTCCACCCGCAGCGCGCGCTGCACCGCCGCCCGCACCGCCGGATCGCGGTCCGCGCGCAGCGACGTCCGTACCCGGGCCGGGAGTTGGGCCCAGCTGTCCGCCGCCACCGCCGCGGCCCGCACCAGCGGCGAACCGTCCTGCGCGAGGCGCACCAGCAGATCCTCCGGCAGGCCCGCGCAGCCCGGCACCAGGCGGCGGGTGTCCGGATCGCGGTCGGCCGCCAGCGCCACCAGCGTCGGTTCCGGCAGTGGCACCGAGTGCGCCGCCGACGTCGCGGCCCGGCGCACCCGGCGCTCGCCGTCCCCGGCCAGCGCCGCCAGCACCACCGGCGACAGCCCCGGACGCTCCGCCAGCGCCGCCCGGACCCGCCAGTGCGGGTGCCGCAGCGCCGCCTCCACCACGCGGTCGGGCAACTCCGGCCGGCGGGCCGGCCAGGTCGAGTCGCCGCCGTCGGCGATGTCGTCCAGCAGCCGGACCAGCACCTCGGCCGGGGCCGCCGGATTGGCCGCCAGACCGGCGCGCCACTTCCTTCCCGGCGGTGGGCCGGACAACGGTCGCCAGACGGCGGCCGGCTGATGGGCGCTCAGATCGAGCACGTGTAGTACCTCCCCCGGAACGGCAAACGTCACCGACCCTACCCGCGTGGTGGCGCTCCGTGCACGGGATCGGGCCACGCCCACACCCTCGGATCGCGGGGTGTGGGAAGTGTGTGCGCCCTGCGGGCCGTTGGGGTGGGGGGGGTGGCCCTGTGCGGCCGGGTTCGGTGGCACTCGGTGCCAGGAGGGGGGGAGCTGGCGGTTCGTCAGGTACGGGGGACCAGGCGGAAGGTGAGCACCCGGCCGCCCTCCTCGCTGGTCACCAGCTGCACCCGGGCCCCGATCGGCACCGCGCCCGGCAGCCCGCCGAGCACCGAGGCCTGCACGGTGAAGCCCTCGTCCAGCACGATCAGGTACGGGCGCCCCAGGTGCGGGCCGCGGCGGATCGGACGCAGCAGGCGCTGCACCGTCCCCTGCCCGGACGCCACCGCCGGCTCCAGGTCCGCCGACCCGCACACCGGGCACAGCAGGCAGGTCACCGCACTGGCCGAGTGGCACCAGCGGCAGCGGCGGTAGCGCAACTCGGTCTCGGCGACCGGGAGTTCGGGCTGTGGCCGGAAGGCGGACGGGGCGAAGTCCGGGTCGAACAGGTCGGTGGTGGGGGTGGTCGTCGCGGTCGGGGCCGTCGTCGGCGCGGCCGGGGCGAGAGTGAGGGTCATCATGGCCGTCTCCTTGCTGAGCCGGTGTGCGCCGCCGTACCGCCACCCGGGCGGGCGTGCGGTCGGGGCGGTCTGCCAGAAGGAAGGTATGGCACTCAGTGCCCCGTGTAAAGGTACCGAGTGCCAGGCGGGTAATCGGATCATCCGCGTGGCGAATGGGGCCTGTGAGGACGGCCGGGGGAGTGGCCGCCGGGCCCGGTCACGGCTCCAGGGCCGCCTCGACGCCCTGCACCACCCGCCACATCGGGGTACCCCGGCGGGCCACCATGACGACCACCTCCTCGTCCTGCGACTCCGCCCGCCCCTCGGCCGCGCCGTCGCCCCAGGTGTCGATCACCAACTGCAGCGCCTCGTCCACCGCCGCGCCCACATCGCCCTCGCCGCCCGAACGCAGCCAGGCCCGCAGCGCGTAGTTGTGCGCCGCCACCACCGCCGCCGCGATCACGTCCGCGCGCAGCGCGCCGTCCGCGCGGGCCGCGTACCGGGTGCGCAGATGGCCCGCCAGGGTGCGCTCGTAGCGCCACACCACGGAGAGCTCGTGGGTGCGCAAGTTCGGGACCTTCTTGGTCAGTTGGTAGCGCCCCACGGAGAACGCCGGGTTCCCCGCGTACATCCGCAGCACCAGCCGGGCCGCGTCGCAGACCTGCTCCACCGGGTCGCCCGAAGGATCCGCCTGATCGAGGAACGCCGTCATGTCCGCCAGGCAGCCGTCGTGGTCCGGGAAGACCACCGCCTCCTTCGACGGGAAGTACCGGAAGAACGACCGCCGGCCGACCCCCGCGAGCGAGACGATGTCGTCGACCGTGGTCTGCTCGAAGCCCCGCTCCGAGAACAGCTCGAACGCCGCCTCCACCAGGGCGTCCCGCATCGTCGGCCGGGTCGCCGTGGTTCCGCCCTGCTCATGCACCTCGCTCATACCCCGGACGGTAGCACCGACCCGGAGGAGAAGGCTGGGCGAGGCGATACTCAGTGTGCATAATCGGGGGTACTGAGTGCCATCACCGAGGAGACTGCCATGACCCAGGACTTCGACCTCTACCGGCTGAGCGAGGAGCACGACATGCTCCGCGAGGCGGTGCGTTCGCTGGCGGAGGCGAAGATCGCCCCGTTCGCGGCGGCGGTGGACGAGGAGGGGCGGTTCCCTTCGGAGGCCCTCGAGGCGCTGCAGGCGAACGACCTGCACGCGGTGCACGTGCCGGAGGAGTACGGCGGCGCGGGTGCGGACGCGCTGGCGACGGTGATCGTGATCGAGGAGGTGGCGCGGGTGTGCGCCTCCTCGTCGCTGATTCCGGCGGTGAACAAGCTGGGTTCGCTGCCGGTGCAGCTGTCCGGTTCGGAGGAGCTGAAGGCCAAGTACCTGGGGGCGCTGGCCCGCGGTGAGGGCATGTTCTCGTACTGCCTGTCGGAGCCGGAGGCGGGTTCGGACGCGGCCGGCATGAAGACCCGGGCGGTGCGGGACGGCGACTTCTGGGTGCTCAACGGTGTGAAGCGGTGGATCACCAACGCGGGTGTGTCGGAGTTCTACACGGTGATGGCCGTGACCGACCCCTCGTTGCGGTCGAAGGGCATCTCGGCGTTCGTGGTGGAGAAGGGCGACGAGGGTGTGTCGTTCGGCGCGCCGGAGAAGAAGCTCGGCATCAAGGGTTCGCCGACGCGTGAGGTGTACTTCGACAACGTGCGGATCCCGGCGGACCGGATGATCGGCGCGGAGGGCACGGGTTTCGCGACGGCGATGCGGACGCTGGACCACACCCGGGTGACGATCGCCGCGCAGGCGCTGGGCATCGCGCAGGGCGCGCTGGACTACGCGAAGGGCTATGTGAAGGAGCGCAAGCAGTTCGGGAAGGCGATCGCGGAGTTCCAGGGCGTCCAGTTCATGCTGGCGGACATGGCGATGAAGCTGGAGGCGGCGCGGCAGCTGACGTACGCGGCGGCGGCGAAGTCGCAGCGCGGTGACGGCGATCTGACGTTCTTCGGGGCGTCGGCGAAGTGCTTCGCGTCGGACGTGGCGATGGAGGTCACGACGGACGCGGTGCAGTTGCTGGGCGGGTACGGGTACACGCGGGACTACCCGGTGGAGCGGATGATGCGTGACGCGAAGATCACTCAGATCTACGAGGGCACCAACCAGATCCAGCGCATCGTCATGGCCCGCAACCTGCCGTAACGGCAGCCCCGGCCCCCTCAGGCGCCCGTCCACCGGGTCGCTCCCACGTGCAGCTCACTGCCCGTGGCGCGACCCGGCCGGCGGGCGCCTTCCGTTTTGCGCTCCAGGCCGGGGTGGTTCGTCGGCGTTGACGGGCTCGGGTCTGACGTCGGGTCATGGGGTGTGGTGGGGGTGGGCGGGGCTCTCTCGGGTGAGGGTTTCGCGGCCGGCAGGGTGAACGCGTCCGGCTAGTGGGTCAGTAAAGGTATTTGACAGATTTTCAGACGAGATGCCCGATTGTATGGTCGCGGTGAGTAGCCACTCGTGTGTGTTGCGTGCGTGAATCGCGGGCTTGCCGCCCAGGTCGCCACCCTCACCGTCACCCCGTGTGACACCGGACCGCCCGATCGGAAGGATTCGTCATGAGACGCCGTCGACCTCCCTGCGAACGCCCGCCCGGACGCTATGGGCCGGCGGCGATCCGCGGCCGCGCCGTGAAGGCCTTGCTGCCCCTCGTCGTCGCGCTCGCCACGGCGTCGGCCTCCTTCGCCTGGCCCGCCGCGGCGCATTCGCCGGCGGCCGGGCACACCGTCGCCAGTGACGACCGGGCGGTCGAGGCCCCGGTGCCGGTGACGCTGAGCAAGACCGGAACCGACGTCGCCACCGGGAGCACGACCCAGACCTCGCACGGCGGCACCGTCCGCTGGGTGGTCTCCAAGACCAATCCGGCTGGCGTCCCGGTCGACGCCACGATCACCGACGTGATCCAGGGCGGACCGGGCAGCGTCCCGCAGCGTCAGACCTACGTACCCGGCTCGCTCCAGGTGCCGCCCGGCTACAGCAGGCAGTGGTCCACCGACGGCGGCGCGAGCTTCGCCGACACCGACCAGGGCACCGCGACCAACGTCGTCCAGGCCCACAACCCCGATCTCGCGTCGCCCGCGACCGGCGTGGTGGTGCAGATCCCGCCGCCGTTCACCCCGGTCAACACGGCCACCGGCGGCGACGGCTTCACGCCCATCCTGTACACCGCCACGATCAACGGTGTCTCCACACCCGAGGTCTGGAACATCTACCACCACGGCTTCTCCAGCCCGGAAAGCGTGGTCTGTACCGACCTGCTCACCAACGGCCCCTGTCCGGCCCCGGACGGATCCCCCGCCAGCTGGCCCCAGGCGCTGAATTCCTCCGTTCCCGGAACGACCACCGGTGACCTCGGCAGCACCCGCACCCCGACCTACGTGCAAATCGGCTCCAAGCTGTACTACGCAGCGATCAGCCGGGACACGTCCGCACTGATCGGCGTCGGCTGCATCGACCTCCAGGCGCAGGCCAGCTGCGGCTTCACCCCGCTGCAGACCGGCGAAGGGCTGGTGGTCGGCGGTGTCGTCCAGGCACCGAACCAGCACCTCTACGCGGTCTCCGGCACCGGCGAGATCCTCTGCTACGACGCCGCCGCCAACGTCCCCTGCGGAACCTTCGACATCGGCCTGCCTCCCAACGAGGGCCAGGTCTCCTTCAGCGGCGACTACGCCGGCATCATGCGGACCATCGAAGGAAAGATCTACGTCACCGACAACCAACTGGCCCCGCTGCCAACGGTGATGTCCTGCTTCGACCCGTCCACGAACGCCGCGTGCGCCGGCTGGCCCACCCCCAAGATCGTGGCCACCCCGACCACCGACGAACCCGCCCGGGCCGACAACGTCTTCGAGATGTACGACGCGGCGGGCACCGTCACCGGCGTCTGCACGATCGTCGGCGGCTTCTACCAGGCAGTCAACCCGGCCGTCGGCACCGTCGAGTGCTTCGACCTGACCGGCAACCCCATCGCCGCGCCCCCCGGCCTCAGCGCCCTGGTCAGTACCAACCTCGCACTGGGCGAGGCCAACTTCCAAGTGCCGCTCACCATCACCGCCCCCAACGGGCACCTGGAGACCGAGTTCCCGTTCTGGATCTACCGTGGCATCACGCCGACCCTCAACAGCACCTCGTACTGCTACGACTGGAACATCCAGGGCCCCTGCGCCCAGTACGGTGCCGACGGCGTCCTCGACGGCCCGCCCAACGTCAACGGCGGCAACACCAGCCCGTACGGCTACGCCTACGACGGCCAGTGCAAGTACGGACTCGGTGACACCGGCTACCTGTTCTCGATCGACCCCGTCACCGGCGCCTCGCCCTGCCAGAAGACCAGGACGCAGAGCACCATCAACCCCGCCGACTTCTACTGCGACGGGGCCTCCGGGCATGTCCAGTCCTACGGGACGGTCAAGCTCTTCGGCATCGATCCGAGCGTCATCGACTTCACCCAGTCCTCGGTGACCGTACTGGCGGCGGACGGCAGCACCGTCGGCACCTTCCCGTTCAACCCCGCGACCGAAACAGCGGACATTTCCTCCGTCCCGGTCGCCGACTCACCGATCCAGGTCATCGCCAACCTCACCCTGAACGGCGGCGAGACCTTCCCCGCCAACGTGCGGATGGAGGTCACCTTCGTCGGCGACGCGCCCCAGATCTGCTTCGAGACCACCGTGGCGAAGGACTGCACCGTCACCTCCGTCTCCAACCAGGCCAGCGCCGTCACCAACGGCCAGCCGCCCAACTTCTCCAACACCGTCACCCTCCAGGTGCCCGCCGGTCCCGAGTGCACCGCGGACCTGACCGTCCTCAAGGAGGTCTGCGCTTCCCCCAACGCCGGCGACTGCGGTCCGGGCGGCCCAGGCCCGTGGGCCAGTACCACCACCCTTCCCCCCGGAGGCACCGCCTACTGGCGCATCACCGCCACCAACGTGGGCCCCACCGACATCACCGGCATCACCCTCGATGACCCCGTGACCCCCTCCTGTGCCGCGAACGCCGGCACCTTCGACCTACCCGTCGGCACCAGCCATCAGATCTTCTGCAACCTCCCCGGCATCACCCAACCCACCACCAACACCGTCACCGCCAGCTTCACCGGCCCCGACGGCAGCACGTTCATCACACCGCCCTCGGAGGCGACCGCCGATGTGGCGGGTGTCGGGGCGCTGGAGATCCAGAAGACGCCCGACGCTACGGGCCCGTTCCGCCTGGACGACAAGATCCCTTACACGTACACCGTGACGAACACGGGTACGGAGCTCGTCCACGACATCACGGTGACGGACAACCTGATCGCGCCGGTGATCTGTGACCTGACGACACTGAACCCGGGCCAGAGCACGCTCTGCCACGGTTCGTACGTCGTCACGGCGGCGGACGTGCAGGCCGGGCACGTGACGAACACCGCTCAGGCGAACGGCACGGATGCGAATGGCGTGGACGTGCACAGCCCGCCGGTCGATGTGACCGTTCCGGTGGTGGGCACCGCGGAACTGGCCATCCAGAAGACGCCGGACTCCGCCGGTCCGTTCCACGTGGGCGACACCGTCACCTACACGTACACCATCACCAACCTGGGCACTGCGACGGTGCACAACCTGGCTGTCACGGACGACCACGTCGCCTCGGTGACCTGTAACACGACGGTGCTGAGTCCCGGTGAGAGCACGCTCTGCCACGGTTCGTATGTCGTCACGGCGGCGGATGTGTCGGTCGGTCATGTGACGAACACGGCTCACGCCGAGGGTAGGGATCCTGAGGGTCAGCCGGTGGTGAGTCCTCCTGGTGAGGCGACTGTTCCGGTGGTGGGTATCGCGGAGCTGGCCATTGAGAAGGTGGCGGACTCTGCTGGTCCGTTCCATGTGGGTGAGACGGTCTCCTACACGTACACGGTGACCAACACCGGTACGGCGACGGTGCACAACCTGACGGTGTCGGACGATCACGTCGCTGTGGTGACCTGTGGCACGACGACGCTGAACCCCGGTCAGAGCACGCTCTGCCACGGTTCGTATGTTGTGACGGCGGCGGATGTGTCGGCCGGGCATGTGACGAACACGGCTCACGCCGAGGGTACGGACCCCGAGGGCGGGACGGTGCTGAGCCCGCCCGCCGAGGTGACTGTCCCCGTGCTGGGTGAGGCGCTGCTGACGATTCAGAAGGCTGCGGACAGTGCCGGCCCGTTCCACGTGGGCGACACCGTCGAGTACACGTACACGGTGACCAACACCGGTACGGCGACGGTGCACAACCTGACTGTGACGGACGACCACATCGCGGACGTGGACTGTGACACGGCGACGCTGAACCCCGGTGAGAGCACGCTCTGCCACGGTTCGTACGTGATCACGGCGGCTGATGTTCTGGCCGGGCATGTGACCAACACGGCTGTCGCGCACGGCACGGACCCCGAGGGCCAGCCGGTGCAGAGTCCTCCCGGCGAGGCCACGATCAACATCGCGGGTGACGCGGTGCTGACGATCCAGAAGGTGGCGGACAGCGCCGGCCCGTTCCACGTCGGTGACACCGTCAACTACACGTACACCGTCACCAACGCGGGCACCGCTCCCGTGCACGACCTGGACGTGAGTGACGATCGCATCTCGCCGGTGACGTGCGACAGGAACACGCTGCCCGCCGGTGACAGCACCCTCTGCCACGGTAGTTACGTCGTCACGGCGGCGGACGTGCAGGCCGGGCACGTGACCAACACGGCGGTCGCGAGCGGCCTCGACCCGGAGAACGAGCCGGTGGTGAGCCCGCCTGCCGAGGCGACTGTTCCGGTGGTGGGCGAGGCTGCGTTGGCCATTGAGAAGGTGGCTGATTCGGCTGGTCCGTTCCATGTCGGTGACACGGTCAACTACACGTATACGGTGACCAACACCGGTACGGCGGCGGTGCACAACCTGACTGTCGCGGACAACCACGTCGCTGTGGTGACGTGTGACGCGACGACGCTGAACCCGGGTGCGAGCACGCTCTGCCACGGTTCGTACATCGTTACGGCGGCGGATGTTGCGGCTGGTCATGTGACGAACACCGCTCACGCGGAAGGCACCGACCCCGAGGGTCAGACGGTGCTGAGCCCGCCTGCCGAGGCGACTGTTCCGGTGGTGGGCGAGGCCCAGCTGACCATTGAGAAGACGGCGGACAGCGCCGGCCCGTTCCATGTGGGTGAGACCGTCAACTACACGTACACGGTGACCAACACCGGTACGGCGGCGGTGCACAATCTGACCGTCGCGGACGACCACGTTGCCTCGGTGACGTGTGGCACGACCACGCTGAACCCGGGCGCGAGCACGCTCTGCCACGGCAGTTACGTGATCACTGCTGCGGATGTTGCGGCTGGTCATGTGACGAACACGGCTCACGCGCACGGTACCGATCCCGAGGGTGAGCCGGTGGTGAGTCCCCCTGGTGAGGCAACGGTGACGGTGGTGGGCGAGGCCCGGCTGTCGATCGAGAAGACGGCGGACAGCGCCGGCCCGTTCCATGTGGGTGACACGGTGCAGTACACGTACACCGTCACCAACACGGGTACGGCGGTTGTTCACAATGTCACGGTCGCGGACGACCACGTCGCCTCGGTGACGTGTGATGCGACGACGTTGAACCCTGGTCAGAGCACGCTGTGCCACGGCAGTTACGTGATCACCGCCGCGGATGCTGCGGCTGGTCATGTGACGAACACGGCTCACGCGAACGGTACCGACCCCGAGGGCCGGCCGGTGGTGAGCCCGCCCGGGGAGGCTACGGTCACGGTGGTGGGCGAGGCACAGCTGTCGATCGAGAAGAAGTCCGACAGCGCTGGCCCGTTCCATGTGGGTGACACGGTGCACTACACCTACACCGTCACCAACACGGGCACGGTCGTCCTGCACAACGTGACCGTCTCGGACGACCATGTCGCGTCGGTGGCGTGTGACGCGACGACGTTGAACCCTGGTGCGAGCACGCTGTGCCACGGCACGTATGTGATCACTGCGGCGGATGCGGCGGCGGGTCATGTGATGAATGTGGCGCATGCGAGTGGCATCGACCCCAGTGGTGACTCGGTGGAGTCTCCGCCGGGTGAGGTGGATGTTCCGGTGGTGGGCGAGGCCCGGTTGTCCATCGTGAAGAAGGCCGATGGTGCTGGTCCGTTCCGTGCCGGCGACGTGGTGCAGTACACGTACACGGTGACGAACACGGGTGCCGTGGCTGTGCATGATGTCGCGGTGTCGGACGACCATGTCGCGTCGGTGACCTGCGATGCGACCACGCTGAACCCGGGTCAGAGCACGGTGTGCCATGGCTCGTACACGATTACCGAGGAGGACGTCGAGGCGGGACATGTGACCAACAAAGCGACAGCGAACGGCACGGACCCGGAGGGTCACCCGGTGGTGAGCCCGCCGGGTGAGGCGACGGTGCAGACCGTCTCGGGCGCGTCGTCGTTGTCGGTCACCAAGCAGTCCGACGTGTCGGGGTCCGCGAAGGTGGGTGACACCATCACCTACACGTACACGGTGACGAACACCGGGTCGACGGTGCTGACGGACGTCTCCGTCAGCGACGACCGGGTGTCCCCGGTGGTGTGCGAGTCGACCACGCTGGAGCCGGGTCAGAGCACGACGTGCCGCGGCACCTACGTGGTGACCGAGGAGGACGCGAAGGCCGGTCATGTCACGAACATCGCGACGGCTTCGGCGCGGGATCCGCAGGGGCAGCTGGTGCAGAGCCGGCCGGTGTCGCTGTGTGTCACGGTGTCGGAGTGCCCGGAGAAGGAGAAGGGCGAGGGCTGTGTGAAGGTGCCGCGTCCGGGTGGTCCTTCGAAGCCGCCGCACGCCGGCGGGGGTCATCTGCCGGACACGGGTTCGCCCGCGGGTCTCGCGGCGGCGGGTCTGGCCGGTGGCGGTCTGCTGACGCTGGGCGGTGTGCTGCTGTACCGGGCACGGCGTCGGGCTGGTGCGGACCGGTTCGTGGGGTAGTACCCGCGCCTTCGCCGCTCGTCCGGTGAAGGTGAAAGGGACCGCCTCCGGGGCCTGCGGGCTTCGGGGGCGGTCCCCTGCTGTTACCGGCGGACCGTGAGGGGGCGGTGGCTTCCCGGGGCCGGGTTCAGGCCCAACCGGCCGGGAGCGCCGGCGGGTTGACCGGATTGCGGCGGTCAGTGGCCGAACGGCCCGCGTCGCGTCGTGGACGGTTCGCCGCCGGCACCCGCTGAACAACTGGGTTCCCGGCCTGGGCAGTTGTCGGCCGGACCGGGAGTGCGGGTGCTCAGGCGGGGACGGGCTCCGGCGTCCGGTCGTGGGTGCGGGGTGTCCGTTCGTCGCGGGTGGTTGCTGCGGCCACCGCGCAGGCCACCAGGGCGAGTGCCGCCGCCGCGAGCGGGAACCAGCGTCCGCCCAGCAGGCCGATGGCTGCCGAGCCGGCCACGCCGCCGGCTGCCGTGCCCAGGTACAGGGCGCTGCTGTTGAGCGAGATCAGCAGCGGCGCGCTGTTCGGGTCGATCGAGGCCAGACGGTGCGGCAGAGCCACCGAGACCGCCCATCCCGCGAGCGGCACCACCAGGGCGTACCCGAGCGCCCCCGGCATCGAGCGCCCCAGCCACGGGAGCGCCGCGAACGCTGCCGCCGCTGCCGCCGAGCCGGTCAGCAGCACCCGGCGCACTCCGACGCGGTCCACCAGGCGGCCGCCCAGCCAGCTGCCGGCCACCGACATGACGCCGCAGGTCAGCAGGATCACGCTCAGCCGGGCGCCGTCGCCGCCAGTGGCGCCCGAGACGGCGGTGGCGAGGTAGATGTAGACGCTCTGGAAGGCGAGGAAGAACACCAGCGTGGTGGCCGCCGCGCCGAGCACCCGGGGTCGGCCCAGCGGCGCGAGGCGTGCCCGCAGGGTGGGGGCGGCGAGGGGGGAGGGCAGGTCGCGCAGCAGGAGGGCCAGGCCCGCGAGCGCGGCCAGGCCCAGGGCGGTGACCAGCCACATCGTCAGCCGCCAGTCGGCGCGTCCGACCCAGGTGCCGAGCGGCACGCCCAGCGCGGTGGCCACTGTCATTCCGCCGAGCACGGTGGCCAGCGCCCGTCCGCGCCGCTCGGGGGCGACCAGGGTGGTGGCCACCGCGTTGGCGGTCGGCGTGTAGAGGGCGGCGCCGGCCGCCGCCAGCACCCGGGTGGCCAGCAGCAGCCCGTACGTGGGTGCGAGCGCGCTGAGTGCATTGGCCGCGCTGAAGATCGCGAGCGCAGTCAGCAGCAGGCGCCGGCGCGGCCAGCGGGCGGTGAGGGTGGCCAGCACCGGAGCCAGCAGCGCGTAGCCGAGCGCGAAGACGGTGACCAGTTGGCCGGCGGCCGGCACCGAGACCTTCAGGTCGGCGGAGACCGGGCCGAGGATGCCGGCCACCACCATCGAGTCGGTGCCCACGGCGAAGGTGCCGAGGGCGAGCAGGAGCAGACGTATGGGCACAGGGAAGCCTCCCGGGGCGCAGGAAACGGTTCGTCGTAAAACGGTTCGTCGTACGGGCGGCAGGGCTGTCGCAGCTCTGTTGGATGAGGATGCAACAGTTTGACGCTCGCCAAACATTCGAGGATGGGTGGATGATTGTCAAACTGTCCCGATCCCGCCCCGGCCTCGGCCTCGAGGAGCACGTGCCACCATGAGCGACACCGAGCGGCTTCCCCAGCCCGCCCTCGCCGACATCGACCTCGTCACCCTGCTGCACGCCCTCGGCGACCCCGTCCGCATGACCCTGCTGCTCAGCTACGCAGACGGCGCCGAACACTCCTGCGACCCGCGCGGTCTCGGCCTGGAGCACCTGCACAAGTCGACCGTCTCCCATCACATGCGCGTCCTGCGCGAAGCCGGCGTCACCACCACCCGGGTGGCCGGCCGCAACCGGTTCGTCAGCCTGCGCCGCGCCGACCTCGACTTCCGTTTTCCTGGCCTGCTCGACGCGCTCCTTGCGGCTGCGGCCGCCTAGGGTCTGTCCGTTTTGCCGGAGTTGACGGAGGGTCTGAGCGTGGCCCCAGTCACATCCGAGGGGGGTGGGGCAGGCTTGCTGGGGGTGAACTGGCGTGGCGGGTGGGGAGGTTGGCCGAAAGGTGCAGGGTGGTGGGGTGGGGTGGGGTGAGGGGGATCTCGACCCCGGGTGATGGGCGACATAAGGTATGCCTTAGCTTACTGAGCGGCGCCGGGGTTCAGGCCTCGGGAGCCGCAGAGTCCGCCGTACCCTCGTCCTTGGAGTGAGCATGCCCGCCCGCCGTACGACTGCCGCGACTTTCCTCGTTCTCGCTGTGGCGGGTGCCGCGTTGGTGGGGTGTTCGAAGAAGGACGACGGGAAGGTTTCGGCGGACGGCAGCGGGCCGGTGCAGGTGACGGCGACGGACAGCAAGTGCGAGCTGTCGAAGACGACGTTTCCGGCGGGGCACGTCGAGCTGGCGGTGGCGAACAAGGGGAGCAAGACCACCGAGGTGTACGTGTACGCAGAGGGGGACAAGATCGTCACCGAGCGGGAGAACATCGGCCCGGGCACCAAGGTGAACATCAACGCCGAGATCAAGGCCGGTACCTACGAGGTGGCGTGCAAGCCGGGTATGGCCGGTGACGGTATTCGGCAGAAGATCACCGTGACGGCGGCCGGCGGGGCTCCGGTGAAGACGGACGACCGGCTGACGCAGGCGGTCGCGGACTACCGGAAGTACGCGCAGGAGCAGGCGGACGCGACCATCCCGGTGGTGGAGCAGTTCGCGGCGGCGGTCACCGCGGGCGATGTGGAGAAGGCGAAGTCGCTGTACGCGCCGTCGCGGGTGGGCTGGGAACGGACCGAGCCGGTGGCGGAGAGCTTCGGTGACATCGACCCGAAGACCGACGTCCGGGAGGACGCGCTGGAGGACGGCGCGCAGTGGACCGGTTGGCACCGCCTGGAGAAGGCGCTGTGGGTGGACGGCAAGATCGGCGACGAGGAGAAGACCCTCGCCACCCAGCTGGTCACCGACCTGAAGGACTGGCAGAAGCGCGTCCCGAGCGCGGAGATCACCCCGACCGGCATGGCGAACGGAGCCAAGGAGCTGCTGGACGAGGTGTCCAAGAACAAGATCACCGGCGAGGAGGAGCGCTACAGCCACACCGACCTGTCGGACTTCGTCGCCAACGTCGAGGGCGCCCGCCAGGCCTACGAGCTGCTGAAGCCGGTCGCCGCCGAGAACGACCCGAGCCTGTCGAAGACCCTGGACACCGAGTTCGAGAAGATCGCCGACCTGCTGGCCAAGTACCGCCAGGCCGACGGCACTTACACCTCGTACGACAAGGTGACGGAGGGCGAGCGCAAGACCTTCACCGACGCGGTGAACGCGCTGAGCGAGCCGCTGTCGAAGCTGGCCGCCGCCGTCGTGGTCAAGTAGCCGACGCGGCCGGCGTCGGCGAAGTAAGGGCAGCGTAAGCTAAGTCCCTGTCTGGGGATCGGCGGGTCGGTGGACCAGCAGGTCGGCAGGGCTTTCGAGCAGGTCACACGTGCGAGAGGGAACGTCAGAGATGGACGCCGAGAACGAGCAGCAGGCGGCTCCCGCCGAGGCCGGTGGGGCACAGCAGGGTGCCGGGCTCAGCCGACGGGCCGTCATCGGCTGGGCCGGTGCGGGTGTCGCGATCGGCGCGGCGGGGGTGGGCACGGTGGCCGCCGCCACGCGGAGTGCCGACAGCCCGGCCGCCGCGCCGCAGAACCAGGACGTGCCGTTCTGGGGCGAGCACCAGTCGGGGATCTCGACCCCCGTGCAGGACCGGCTGCACTTCGCCGCGTTCGACGTGATCACCGAGGACCGTGACGCGCTGGTCAAGATGCTCAAGGAGTGGACGAAGGCGGCCGCCTCGATCACCGGCGGCCGCGAGGTCGGCGGCGGTGCGGTCGGCGTGGTGCCGCAGTCGCCGCCGGACGACACCGGTGAGGCGCTCGGCCTGCCGGCGTCCCGGCTGACGCTGACCATCGGTTTCGGGTCGACGCTGTTCGAGAAGGACGGCCAGGACCGGTTCGGCCTGAAGGCGAAGCGGCCCGAGGCGCTGGTGGACCTGCCGAAGTTCAAGGGCGACCGGCTGGAGGCGAACCGCAGCGGCGGTGACATCTGCATCCAGGCGTGCGCGGACGACCCGCAGGTCGCGGTGCACGCGATCCGCAACCTGGCCCGGATAGGCATGGGCGTGGTGAACGTCCGGTGGTCGCAGCTCGGCTTCGGCAAGACCTCGTCGACCACGCCCGACAGCCAGACCCCGCGCAACCTGATGGGCTTCAAGGACGGCACCCACAACGTCGCCGGGACGGACGCGGACTCGCTCGCCAAGTACGTGTGGGTGGCGCCTGGCGACGGCCAGGACTGGATGACCGGCGGTTCGTACCTGGTGGCCCGGCGGATCCGGATGACCATCGAGACCTGGGACCGCGCCTCGTTGCAGGACCAGGAGGACACCTTCGGCCGCACCAAGATCGAAGGCGCCCCGTACGGCAAGCAGAAGGAACGCGACGCGCCCGACCTGTCCGCGATGCCCGCCACCTCGCACGTGCGGCTCGCCCACCCGGACAGCAACGACGGGCTGATGATCCTGCGCCGGGGCTACTCGTTCACGGACGGCACCGACGGTCTCGGCCGCCTCGACGCCGGCCTGTTCTTCCTGGCGTACCAGCGCGACACCCGCAAGGCGTTCGTGCCGCTGCAGACCAAGCTGGCGGCCAGCGACAAGCTGAACGAGTACATCACGCACGTCGGATCCGCCCACTTCGCCTGCCCGCCCGGGGTCCGCAAGCCCGGCGAGTGGTGGGGCCAGACCCTGTTCGGCTGACCCCCGCCCCCCTCACCCTCACTCCCCACCCGAGGAGAACCGCCGTGTTCGCCAACTACCTGATCGGCCTTCGAGAAGGCCTCGAAGCCAGCCTGGTGGTCTGCATCCTGATCGCCTACCTGGTCAAGACCGGCCGCAAGGACCGGCTCGGCCCGGTCTGGATGGGCGTCGGCAGTGCCGTCGCGCTGTCCATGGCCTTCGGTGCGGTGCTGCAGTTCGGCTCCAACCAGCTGTCCTTCAAGGCGCAGGAGGCGCTCGGCGGCAGCCTGTCGATCCTCGCCGTCGGTCTGGTCACCTGGATGGTGTTCTGGATGAAGCGCACCGCCCGGCACTTGAAGAGCGAGCTGCACGGCAAGCTGGACGCCGCGCTCGCGATGGGCACCGTCGCCCTGGTCGTCACCTCCTTCCTGGCCGTCGGCCGGGAGGGCCTGGAGACCGCGCTGTTCATCTGGACCGCCGTCCAGTCCACCGGCGACGGCTGGAGCCCGCTGGCCGGCGCGATCCTCGGCCTGCTCACCTCGGCCTTGCTGGGCTGGTTCTTCTACCGCGGCGCGCTCAAGATCAACCTGGCGAAGTTCTTCACCTGGACCGGCGGCATGCTGGTCGTGGTCGCGGCGGGCGTCCTCGCCTACGGCGTGCACGACCTGCAGGAGGCCGGCTGGATCCCCGGCTTGCACGAGCTGGCGTTCGACATCTCTTCGACGATTCCGGCCGACAGCTGGTACGGCACCCTGCTGAAGGGTGTGTTCAACTTCCAGCCGAACCCGACGGTGATCCAGGTCGTGATCTGGCTGATGTACCTGGCGCCGACGCTGTACTTCTTCTTCCGCAAGCCGAAGGCGAGCGCTTCCGCGCCGAAGCCCGCCGCGCCGGTGGGGGCGAAGACCGCCTGACGGAGGAGCTCAGCAACGAACCGCCCGGGTGCCGCAGTTGATGCGGCAGCCGGGCGGTTCGGCGTTGCAGGGGGTGTTAGTAGCTGGAGAAGATCGACGCCCAGTTCTGGCTGGTCGAGCTCGCGTTGGCGGTGTTGGCGGTGACCGCCTGGCCGGCGGTGGCGTTGCCATCCAGGGAGAAGCCGGTGGCCGGGTTGATCAGGGTGTAGGTGCCGGAGGAGTTCTGGGTGACCGTCCAACGCTGGCTGGCGCCACCGAGGTTGAGGGCCGTCAGGGAGATCTGGCCGCCGGCGGTGGTCGGCGCGGTCAGGTACAGCGGGACCGGGCAGCTGTCGAAGACCTGCACGGTGCCGTCGCCGTTGGAGACGAACTTCCAGCGCTGCGAGGCCATGCTGTTGTTCGGTGCGGCGAACACGGCCACCGTCGGGAGGATGTTGGTGCAGGTGCCGTTGCGCTGGAGGGCGACGCCGCCGCCGTTGGTGAGCTGGTGGTAGCCGTTGTCACCGACGATGGTGGGGCCGTAGTTGATGGAACTGGCGTCCAGGGCGGTCAGCGCCGAGCCGGTGGTGGAGAGCGGCGGCGCGGCGGTCGGGCGGACGTTCCTGAAGTAGTCGGAGAACGTCGCGGGGGTGTGCGAGCTCAGGGTGGAGATGGTGCGGTCCCAGCTGCCGTCCACCGTGTTCCACAGCTGGAGCAGCGCGGCGTCCACGTTGCCCTGCACCTGGTCGCCGGTCTGCCAGCCCGCTCCGGCGGTGAACTGCATGGACGAGCCGTTCGACCAGACGTAGCGCTGGTCGCCCTCCAGGTAGGCGGCCAGCGAGTCGGCGAAGGCCTCGGTCCATGAGCAGGTGGCGGAGGACGCCGTGTTGACGTAGTGCGGGTTGCAGTTGGTGACGGCCGGGAAGTTGCCGTTGTACAGGCGCTGCTGGAAGAAGTGCCCCGTCTCGTGCAGCACGGTGTGCTCGGAGTCCGGGTCGGCGTCGGCCAGGTGCAGGGTGTTCGACAGGTCGTACCACGCGCCGTCGGTGGAGCCCGTGTACCACTGCTCCGTCAGCATGGTGCAGGTGGCGGCGCTCGTCTCGGCGGCGGTCCAGCACGGGGAGGTGGAGTTGACCCGGCGCGACCAGAGCATGTTGACGGTGTCGAAGGCGTGCCAGGCGCGCTGCGCGGTGGTCGGCTTGACGGTGCCGAGGGCGACGCCGGCCGATATGTTCGACTGGGTCGGGGTGTTGAAGGTGTAGACCGTGCCGGTGTTGTCGGCGGTCCGCCACACGTGGTTGTTCTGGGTGGCGAAGTGCACGTACAGGTGGTCCATCGCGGTCGTGGTGACCGGGGTGTAGCAGAGGTTGAACGAGCCGTCGGCGGCACCGGTCAGCTGGGTGTCGGTGTTCAGCTTGTGGTCGGTGTCGGTCGACTTCTCCCGGCCCCACAGCTCGACCGAGGCGTTGCGGGCGGCCTTGGTCAGGGTCGGCTTGGACGTGCCCGCCTCGGCGGACTGGTAGTCGTACTGGAGGTTGCCGCTCATGCAGATCGGCGACGCGGCGGAGGCGGCGGTCGCGGTGAGCGGGACGATGCCGCCCGCCGCGAGCAGGGCCGGCACCAGGAGGCGGAGCGCGGTGGTGGTGCGCTGAGACATGGACGTCCTTCCAGACGATGCCCGGAGCGCGGGAGGGCGGTCCGGGTGCAGCGGGGCCGGGGGAGAACCCGGCCCGGCGAGGGACGTCTCGTAGCGTGATGAGGCGTCAGCAGGCCGTGAGCCATCGTCGTGTCCGTGACACGCTGCCCACCAGGGGCGCGCGGAATCATATATTCCGTTTGTTTACCTGATGCGTGCGCGGGGCGCAGTGTGGTTATCGCATGCGCCCTCTGCTTGGGTTGACGCGCCGTCAGGCCGAGGGCCAGGTGCTCAGCGCGAAGTCGACGATGCGGTCCAGCTGTTCGGCCGGGGTGCCGTCGGCGGCGCGCACCGCGAGGCCGTGGGTGAGGGTGGTCAGGTAGTCGGCGAGCACGGCCGGATCGGTGCCGGGTGCGAACTCGTCGGCCTCGGCGGCCAGTTCGAGGCGCGCGCAGAGCGCGACGCGCGCCCCCGCGCGGCGGGCGACGGTATCGGCGCGGACGGCGGCGGAGCCCTCGCCGGCGGCCAGTGCGCCGTGCACCAACAGGCAGCCCGGGCCCTCCTCGCGAGTCACCACTGCGACGGTGCCGCGCAGCAGGTGCTCGGCGACGGCCTGGCCGGTGGGCTCGTCGAGGGCCTCCCGCACGTGCCGGGCCGGGCCGCGGTGGCTCCCGGCGGCGGGCATCGGGCGGATTCCGGGGTGGCGCGGGAAGAGGGCCCGGGGCGTTCCGCCCTTGGCGTCAACGAGGTTGGAGCGTCAGGGGAGTTGGCCCGGGGGGAGGGTGTTGATGCCGGCGGTCAGGAAGGACATGGCGGCGTCGAGGTGGGCCTCGGTGGGGCGGAGGTAGAGCTCGCAGACGACGGCGGCGGCGGTGGCGGCGACCATGCGGGGGGCGAAGTCGTCGGGGGCGTCGCCGCGTTCGGCGGCGAAGATCCGGGCGCCCTCCTGGATGGCCTCGGTCAGGCGGCTGTTGGCGACGGCGCGCAGTTGGGGGTTGCGGTCGAGCATCGCTTCCCAGAGTGCGTCGAGTTCGTTGTCGGCGGGGTTCTCGGCGAGGTCGGTGCGCAGCCAGTGCTCGAGTGCTTCCAGCGTGGTGGTGCCGGGTTCGCGGTGGTTGAGGGTGTGGCTGAGGCGGTCGGTGAACTCGGCGATGTGGGAGGTCGCCAGGTCGAGCTTGGTCGGGAAGTAGAGGGTGACGGTCCGTGCGGACACCTCGGCCCGGTCGGCGATGTCGGCGATGGTGGTCGCCTCGAAGCCGCGTTCCGCGAACAGTTGGTAGGCCGCTCGCAGGATCGCCTCCCGGCGGCGGGCCTTGCCGCGTTCCCTCGCACCCTCGGTCATGCGGGCCATGCTAGCCCAGTCTTTACCAGTGGCGGTAATTTTGCAGTCGGATGCAAAGTTACCTTAGGGTGCAAAAATCCACTGGTTCTGAGCACGAGGGGGCGCGATGGCGTCGGTCCTGTACACCTGGGGACGATGGGCGGTACGCCGCCGAGGCCGGGTGATCGGCCTGTGGCTGCTGCTGCTCGCGACCATCGGCGCCCTCGGCACCACCTTCGCCGGGCCCGTCAGCAACGAGTTCACCGTTCCCGGCATCGAGTCCCAGCAGGCCCAGGACCTGCTGGAACGTCAACTGCCGGAGTCCGCCGGCGGCACCGCCCGCCTGGTCGTCGCCGCGCCCGCCGGGCAGAGCCTGGACACGCCCGCCGCCAGGGCCGCACTTCAGGAGGGTCTGCACCGGGAGGCCGGGATACCCGGTGTGGTGCACGTCGCCGACCCGTTCGAGAGCCGCACCGTCTCGCCGGACCTGCGGATCGCGTTCGCCGACGTGCAGTTCGCGCAGTCCGCGAGCGGCGTTCCGCAGAGCGCCAAGGACGCGCTGAACGACGTCGCCGTGCCGCTGCGCGAGGCCGGGCTCCAGGCCGAGTTCGGCGGCACCGTGATGGCGCCGGACATCGAGGTCGGCGGCCCGGCCGAGGCGATCGGCGTGCTGGTCGCGTTCGTGGTGCTCGCCGTCGCGCTCGGTTCGCTGGTCGCCGCCGGACTCCCGCTGCTGACAGCCCTGGTCGGCGTCGGTATCGGTGTGTTGGGGGCTCAAATCCTGGCCAACGTGGTCGAGATGACCAACACCGCGACCGTGCTCGCGCTGATGATCGGCCTCGCCGTCGGCATCGACTACGCGCTGTTCATCATCGCCCGGCACCGCGAGCAACTCGCCGATCCCGACAGCGAGATCGAGGAGTCGGCGGCCCGCGCCACCGCCACCGCCGGCAGCGCCGTGGTGTTCGCCGGCGCCACCGTGATCATCGCGCTGGCCGCGCTCGCCGTCACCGGCATCCCGTTCCTGACCGTGATGGGCCTGGCCGCCGCCGCGACCGTGCTGCTCGCCGTGCTGGTCGCCGTCACCCTGGTGCCCGCGCTGCTCGGCCTGCTCGGCGAGCGTCTGCGGCCCCGGGGGAAGGTGAAGGCCGCTCCGCAGGGAGGCACCTGGTCGGCGGCGTGGGCGCGCATCGTCACCCGCAAGCCGTTGCTGGTGCTGCTGGCCGGCGTGGTCGGGCTGCTCGCCCTCGCGCTGCCCGCCCGCGACCTGCGGCTCGGCCTGCCCGGCAACGCCTCGCAGCCCGCCGCCAGCACCCAGCACAAGAGCTACGACCTGCTCAGCGAGGGCTTCGGCCCCGGCTTCAACGCCACCCTGGCCGCCGTGGTCGACGCCACCGGCATCCCCGCCGAGCGCCGCGAAGCCGCGCTCGGCGAGCTGCACGCCACGCTCTCCGCCGACCCGGGTGTTGCCGCCGTCGGCATGCCGGTGGCGAGCGCGGACGGCAGCACCGTCGCCGTGCCCGTCGTCCCCCGCACCGGGCCGGACGACCAGGCCACCAGCGACCTGGTCGACCGGCTGCGCGCCCACAAGGCCGAGGTCGCAGCGACCGGCGGCACGCTGTACATCGCCGGCGCGACCGCCGCCGCGATCGACGTGTCCGGCAAACTCGCCGACGCGCTGCCGCTGTTCGTCGGCCTGATCGTGATCCTCGCGCTGGCTCTGCTGACCGTCGCGTTCCGCTCGGTGCTGGTGCCGCTCAAGGCGGTGCTCGGGTTCCTGCTGTCGGTGGGCGCCGCGCTCGGCATCACCGTGTGGGTGTTCCAGGACGGCCACCTGAACGGCCTGCTCGACATCCCGTCCGCCGCGCCCGTCACGAGCTTCCTGCCGGTGCTGCTGATCGGCGTGCTGTTCGGGCTCGCGATGGATTACGAGGTGTTCCTGGTCAGCCGGATGCGCGAGCACCACCAGCACACCGGCGACGCCGCCGGGGCCGTCACGCAGGGCGTCGCCAGCAGCGGGCGGGTGGTCACCGCCGCCGCGCTGATCATGGTCGCGGTGTTCGGCGGGTTCGTGTTCAACCACGACCCGATCATCAAGTCGATCGGATTCGCGCTCGCCGTCGGTGTGTTCATCGACGCGTTCGTGGTCCGGATGACCCTGGTGCCCGCCGTGATGGCCCTGCTCGGCCGTCGAGCCTGGCAGTTGCCGCGCTGGCTCGACCGGATCACCCCGGACGTGGACCTGGAGGGGGCGAGCCTGCCTGCCGCCCCGGAGCGGTCGGAGCGCGTCGCCGAGCGGGTCTGACGGGACAGAACGCGGGCCGGGCCCGGGAGTTGCTCGCGACTCCCGGGCCCGGCCCATGGCTGCTCGGGGTCAGCAGGGGACCACGGCGTTGACGGTGACCGGGGACGGGCCCCAGCCGAACTTGCTGACGCCGAAGGTGCCGCTGACGGTGGAACCGCACGCGACGGTGGCGGTCGGGCCGTTGACGGTGACCGTGCTCGCGAGGAAGTTCACGTTCTGCGCGATCGAGCCGAGCGAGGCGCCGCCGACGACCTGGCCGGAGAGCGTGGTGGAGAGCGTCTGGGGCTGCGGCGGGAAGTCGGGGGTGGGCGGGCCGGCCAGGGCGACACGGCCGAGGAACTGGACGCTGCCACCGGTGATCGCGGCGCAGACCTGGGTCATCAGCCCGGACTGGAGCGACCACGGGCTGCAGGTCTCCGTGGTCGTGGTCACGGCGGTGGTGGCGGCCTGGGCGGGAGCGGTCATCAGGGCGCCGGCGGTGGCCACGCCTGCGGCGAGCAGGGTCAGCCCCTTCATCGAAGGTCGGTTCATCGCGAGTTCTCCTCCATGTGGTGGTGCCCAGCTGGGGGCACGTACTAATGGCCTGTCACATGTGAAATGTCACAGGTGCAGGACCTAAGTTGCCACAGGTTCGAATGCCCGAAGGCCTTTTGGGGAGGAAATGAGGTGCTCGGCCGGAAAATGACCATGGATGGCTAGATTGCATGGTGATTGCCGACGGTTGATGAAGTCTTGGTGCAGCTTCCCCCCGGGAAACCTTGCCGACCGTTCGGACAAGGTTTCCCGGGGGGAGTGGCGGAGCCGGCCGCTCTCCGCTACGCCGGGCCGTACACGACGTGCACGGTGCCGCGGGCGAACGCCGTGCTGGAGAGCAGCTTCAGCTCGATCGGCTCGGCGATCCCGTCGAACAGGCGCATGCCGGTGCCGCGGGCCACCGGGTGGATGAACAGGTGCAGTTCGTCGATCAGGCCGGCCGCCAGCAGCCGGCGGACCACGGAGACCGAGCCGGACATGCCGATCGTCCCGCCCTCCTCCTGCTTCAGCGCGCGGACGCCCTCCACCAGGTCGCCCTTCAGGACCTCGGAGTTGCGCCAGGTGAGGTCGAGGTCCTGGTGCGAGACCACGACCTTGCGCATGTCGCCCAGCGACTTCGCGAAGCCCGCGTCCTCACCGCCCGCCGCCTCCCGCTCCGGCCAGGCGCCCGCGAAGATGTCGTAGGTGGTGCGGCCCAGCAGCAGGGTCTCGGACACCCCGACCTGTGCGCCGACCGCCGCGCCCACCTCGTCGTCGAAGTACGGCAGGTGCCACTGCTCCGGGCTGCCCACCACGCCGTCGGCGGAGATGAACAGGCCTGCGGTGATCTTCCTCATGGTTCGGTGCTCCTTGCTCGGTAGGGAGGGTGGGTTATTCGGCGGCGGCGGACGCCGGGCCGTACACGACGTGCATGGTGCCGCCGGCGAACGCCGTGCTGGAGAGCAGCTTCAGCTCGATCGGGTCGGCGCTTTCGTCGAACAGACGCATGCCGTTGCCGCGGGCCACCGGGTGGATGAACAGGTGGAGTTCGTCGATCAGGCCGGCCGCCAGCAGCCGGCGGACCACGGAGACCGAGCCGGACATGCCGATCGGGCCGCCCTCCTCCTGCTTCAGCGCCCGGACGCCCTCGATCAGTTCGCCCTTCAGCTGCTCGGAGTTGCGCCAGGTGAAGGAGAGGTCCTGGTGCGAGACCACGATCTTGCGGGTGTCGCCGATCGCCTTCGCCATCTCGGCCTCGTCGCCGCCCGCCTCCTCGACGGCCGGCCACGTGCCCGCGAACACGTCGTAGGTGGTGCGGCCCATCAGCACGGTGTCCGACGCGCCCAGCAGCGCGCCGACCGCCGCGCCCAACTCGGCGTCGAAGTACTTGAAGTGCCACTGCTCGGGGCTCTCCACGACGCCGTCGGCGGAGATGAACAGACCGGCGGTGATCTTCCTCATGGGGTGGTGCTCCTTGCTCGTTCCCGGTGTGCGTTGCTCGCTCACAACTGGTCAGACGGAGCCCGCGCACCGGACTCATCGGTCCCGGCGAGGAAATCTGAAGAACTTTTTTGATCCGAGGGCTCGCCCCACCGATGAGTCCGCGGCCGCCGACCGGTCAGCACCGGCATGAGCCTTGATGACACCGTCGAGTTCGACGTACCACCCCACCACGCCGCCCACCCCGCACTGGAGGAGCAGTACACCGCGCTGCTGGACGCCCACCGACCGCCCGTACTGGTCGCCCTGTTGGTTGGAAACGTACTGCGGCCCGCCCCCGGCGACCTCCAACGCCTCTGCAGGCTCGGAGTACTCGCACGGCGGGCGGGCCACCAGGTGGTACTGCGCGGGGTCGGCCCCCGGTTGAGAATCGTGCTCGACCTCACCGGGCTGGCCGACACCCTCCACGAGGGCTGACGGGATGTCAGCCGCGCGGATCCTCCGTCAACCGCATCGGCAGACCCCACAGCGGGAACAGCCGATCCACATCCATGTAATTGGTCATCATGGCGATCCGGCCGTCCACGATCTCCAACACCATGATGCCCCACGGCGTCCAGCCGTTGCCGTCCTCCGCCACCCGGTACTGCGCGAAGGCCGGCGAACCGTTAGCCTCCACCGGCAGCATCCGCGAGTTCACGCAACCGCGGCCCGGGCCCTGCCACCACACCTCGAGCTCCGCGAGGCCCTGCAGCCACATCCGGAACGGCGGCATGTTGAGCACCGCGTCCTCGTGCAGCAGCCGCTTCAACCCCTCGATGTCGAAGGACTCGAACGCCTGCACATAGCGGGCCAGCAGCGCACGCTGCGCCTCGTCCAGCGGCTTGAACGTGTCACCCGCCGACCCCGCGCCGTCCGCCAGCGTCGCCCGGGCCCGCTGCAGCGCGCTGTTCACCGACGCCACCGACGTCTCCAGCAACTCCGCCGTCTCCGCCGCCGACCAGGCCAGCACCTCGCGCAGGATCAGCACCGCCCGCTGCCGGGCCGGCAGCTTCTGCAAGGCCGAGACGAACGCCAACCGGATCGACTCCCGGCCCAGCGCCACCTCCGCCGGATCACCCGCCAGCACCCGGCCGTCCGGCACCGGACCCACCCAGATGTTCTCCTCCAGCTGCGTCAGATCCGGCGCCCCCGCCGAACACGGCGACGTCAGATCCATCGGACGCGCCCGCCGCTGCGCCGCCGGACCCATGTCCAGGCACACATTGGTGGCGATCCGGTACAGCCACGTCCGCAGCGCCGCCCGGCCCTCGAACCCGGCGAACTTCGACCAGGCGCGGACCATCGTCTCCTGCACCGCGTCCTCGGCCTCGAAGGCCGACCCCAGCATGCGGTAGCAGTACGCCGTCAACTCGCGGCGGAACGGCTCCAGCTGCTCCGCAACCCCATCACGATCCATGATCATTGACACGCCGGACACCCTAGTACGAGGCTCCGACAATCGAGCCGCTGCGGGACCATGGACCATCCCAGGGTGGAACTCGAGGCGCACAGAGGCGAACTGACGGCCTGTTGCTGCCGGATGACCGGCTCCTTCCGGGACGTCGAGGACCTCGTCCAGGACACCCTCGAGCAGGTCGGGTCGATGCTCCACGCCCGCTACCGGCGCGGCTGACGAGCGATAGGGGAGTGGGCCGGGTGTGGTGCGAAACCGCACCCGGCCCGGCGGGACGGCAGGTACAGTCCGAGGCGCTCACGCGCGTTCGATCAAGCACAGTACAACTGACCTGCCGGAGGCCGATCCTGATGGACACTCAGCGCTGCCCGTACCGCCTCGACACCGTCGGAACCGACCTGCCCGCCGAAGCCGTCGCCCTGCGCGCCCTCGGGCCCGCCACCCCCGTCGAACTCCCCGGCGGCATCCCCGCCTGGTCCGTCACCGACCCCGCCCTGATCAAGCGCCTGCTCACCGACCCGCGGGTCTCCAAGGACGCCCAACAGCACTGGCCCGCCTACATCGACGGCGAGATAGCCGAGGACTGGCCGCTGCGGATGTGGATCGACGTCCGCAACGCGCTCACCGCCTACGGACCCGAACACGGCCGGCTGCGCCGCCTGATCAGCCCCGCGTTCACCGCGCGGCGGATCCGCGTCCTCACCCCCGAGATCGAACGCATCACCGCCGAACTCCTCGACCGCCTCGCCGACCGGCCGCAGGACCAGATCGTCGACCTGCGGGGCGAATTCACCTGGGTGCTGCCGTTGATGGTGGTCAACACCCTGCTCGGCGTCCCCGAAGACCTGCACGATGCCTTCCGCGCCTGCATCGGCCGCATCTTCGACACCGACGCCACCCCCGAGGAAGCCGTCCGCAACGGCGAGGCCGTCTACCTCCAACTCGCCAACCTGGTCGAGGCCAAGCGACGCACCCCCGGCGAGGACGTCACCAGCGCGCTCATCCAGGCCCACGACGAGGAGACCGGCACCGGCCTCACCGAACGCGAACTCCTCGACAGCCTGCTGCTGTTGATCGGCGCAGGCCACGAGACCACCGTCAACCTGCTCGGCAGCGCGATCATCGCGCTCGCCGCTGATGCCGAACAGCTCGACGCCGTCCGAAAGGACCCGGCCCGCTGGGCCGACGTGGTGGAGGAGACGCTGCGCCTGCGGCCGCCGGTCTCCAGCATCCTGCCGCGGTTCGCCGTCGAGGAACTGCACGACGAGGCGACGGGCATCACCTTCGCGCGCGGCGACATGCTGGTCGTCAACTTCACCGCCGGCGGCCGCGACGCTGCTCTGCACGGCCCTGACGCCGACAGCTTCGACCACACCCGGGAATCGCGCCGCGAACACCTCTCCTTCGGACACGGCACCCACTACTGCCTCGGCGCCGAACTCGCCCGCCTGGAGGCCCGGATCGCGCTCGCCGCGCTCTTCGACCGGTTCCCGCAGTTGACTCTCGCCACGGCGGAGGTCAAGCCGCTGGAGTCGTTCATCTCCGACGGGCCGCGCGAGCTGCCGGTCCGGCTGCACGGCTGACCCCGCTGACCCCCGTCCTGTCGACCTGCGGGGGTGAGGGGTCTGCCGAACTGCGGGGGTGGGGAGTCCGTGGCAGCCTGGCAACTGCCCGAATCCCCTACTGATCGCAGGGAGTAACCATGGGTATGAGCGACAAGTTCAAGGACAAGGCCCAGCAGGCTGCGGAGCAGGCCAAGCAGCGGATGAGTCAGAAGCCCCAGCAGGGCGACGACCAGCAGAAGGCCGCCGACCAGCCGCAGGACCAGCAGAACATGGACGACCGGCAGGACGACCAGCAGCAGTGACGGCTCGTGCATCAACTCCCGGCGCGGCTTCCGTGCCGGGAGTTGTGCTGTCGCCGGCCGGGGTCTGGCCGGTGGCATCGGTGGGGAGTAATTTAGTTCACATCAGCTAATTATCATCTGGCTTCCAGGGGTGGGGCAGGAGATGGCCGATGTGACCGAGGGAACGGGCAGGCTGGGCCGGATCGGCGCTGAGCACCCGCGGTACAAGTGGATCGCGCTGTCGAACACCACGCTCGGGATGCTGATCGCCACCATCAACTCCTCGATCGTGCTGATCTCGCTGCCCGCGATCTTCAACGGCATCCACCTGGACCCGCTGCAGCCCGGAAACGTCAGCTACCTGCTGTGGATGCTGATGGGCTACATGCTGGTCACCGCCGTGCTGGTGGTGACGCTCGGGCGGCTCGGGGACATCTGGGGGAGGGTGCGGATCTACAACGCGGGATTCCTGATCTTCACCCTGACCTCCGTGGTGCTCTCGCTCGACCCGATGAACGGCGGCGGCGGTGCGCTCTGGCTGATCGGCTGGCGGGTGGTCCAGGCCGTCGGCGGCGCGATGCTGATGGCCAACTCGGCGGCGATCATCACGGACGCGTTCCCCGCCCGGCAGCGCGGCATGGCGCTGGGCGTCAACATGGTGGCCGCGATCGCCGGTTCGTTCGTCGGACTGGTGCTGGGCGGCCTGCTCGCCGAGTGGAACTGGCGGTCGATCTTCTGGGTCAACGTCCCGATCGGCATCATCGGCACCGTCTGGGCCTACCGCTCCCTGCACGAGACCGGAATCCGCCGGCCCGGCCGGATCGACTGGTGGGGAAACATCACCTTCGCCGTCGGCCTGACCGCGCTGCTCGCCGCGATCACCTACGGCATCCAACCGTACGGCGGCCACACCATGGGCTGGACCAACCCGTGGGTGCTCGCCGGGCTGATCGGCGGAACGGCCACGCTGGTCGCGTTCTGCGTGATCGAGACCAAGGTCGCCGAACCGATGTTCCCGCTGCGCCTGTTCCGCGACCCGGTGTTCGCCGGCGGCAACCTGGCCACCCTGCTCGGCTCCATCGCCCGCGGCGGCCTCCAATTCATGCTGATCGTCTGGCTCCAGGGCATCTGGCTGCCGCTGCACGGCTACGACTACGCCGACACCCCGCTCTGGGCCGGCATCTACCTCGTCCCGCTGACCATCGGATTTCTCGCCGCCGGCCCGATCGCCGGCCACCTCTCCGACCGCTTCGGCGCCCGCCTGTTCGCCGCCGGGGGGTTGGTGGTGATGGCCGCCTCGTTCGCCGGACTGCTGCTCCTGCCCACCGACTTCGGATACCTCTGGTTCGCGCTCCTGGTGTTCCTGAACGGGCTCGGCGGCGGCCTCTTCGCTGCTCCCAACACCGCGCTGGTGATGTCCAGCGTCCCCGCCGCCGACCGGGGCGCCGCCTCCGGCATGCGGGCCACCTTCCAGAACGCCGGCATGGTGCTGTCCATCGGCGTGTTCTTCTCGCTGATGGTGGCCGGCCTGGCCGGCTCCCTGCCCGGAACCCTGGCCAACGGTCTCACCGCCCAGGGCGTCTCCCCGGCGGACGCCCACGCGGTGGCCGGACTGCCGCCCGTCGGCACGCTGTTCGCGGCGTTCCTCGGCTACAACCCGATCCGCGAACTGCTCGGCCCGCACGTGCTGTCCACGCTTCCGGCCTCCAACGCGCAGACCCTGACCGGACGCGAGTTCTTCCCGCACCTGATCTCCGGGCCGTTCCACGACGGGTTGATGGTGGTGTTCTCGCTGGCCATCGCGATGTCGCTGGTCGCCGCCGTCGCCTCGCTGCTGCGGGAGCGGGTCGCGGTCGTCGACCCGGAGGTCGATTCGGCGGTCGATCCGGCGGCCGATTCGGCCGTGGCGCCGGATGTTTCGCCGTGAACTCCGGGGTAGAGTACGGGAGTTCGGCGGAGGGTGGGAGTTCGACAGTGGAGAGCGGGCTCGACCCGGCGGACCTGGTGCGGCTGCGGCTTGTCGTCGCCCGGCTGCACCGGCAGCTCGCGCAGGCGTCCGGACGGCAGGACTTCACGTTCGCGCAACTCTCCGCGCTGGCCCGGATCGAGGCGCACGGCCCGATCCGGCTCGGCGAACTCGCCACCCGCGAACGCGTCGCCGCCCCCTCGATGACCCGCACCGTCGCCCCCCTGGTCGCCTCCGGCCTGGTCACCCGCCACCCCGACCCGGACGACCGCCGCTCCGCGCTGGTCGAACTCTCCACCGAGGGCGTCGAGTTGCTCGCCGAGATCCGCCAACGCCGCTCCGAGCTACTGGCCCGCCGCACCGCCGAACTCGACGCGCGGGAGCGCGCCATGCTGCTGGAGGCGCTGCCGGTGCTGGAGCGGCTGGTGGCGTTCGAGGACTGAGTCTGCTGGGGGGCTCCGGGCTTTCGGGGCTCGACTTTCGGGGCTCGGGGCGTCCGGGGATTGGCGATCCGTCAGTAGCGCCGGACCGGTTGGGGCGCGAAGCGGCGCAGCTGCACCGTCGGGCCGAATCGCCAGTGGCGCACCATCAGGCCCAGGATCGCGGTCATCACCATCACGCCCAGCCAGGCCAGGAAGGCGTGGATCCGTCAGATGTGGTCGTCGTTCGGCCGGTACACCGTCCCGCGGAGGTCCTCGCCGGCCGTCCGCTCGCCGAGGCGATGCACCCCCAGACCGTCGTCCGCGACCTGGGAGTAGGCCAGTTCCTGCCCGGTGTCGTCCGGGACGAAATAGCCGACGACGTCGCACGGGTTGGCCCGGGCGCCACAGTTGTGGGGCGCCTCCTTCGTCACCGTGAAGAACCCCGGGCGGCCGGCCCCGGTCGCCACCTGCCAACCCGTTCGGCCCTGGACGGTCTCCACCACCGTGAAGGCGGCCGTGACCAGCAACGCGCACAGCAGGACCCCCGAAACCCGACGCACCCACCACGCCTTCACGCCCGCTTTGAAGGTCTCGCCGACCATGCTGCGCCCCCCAACTCCCAGTTGTCGGAGGGTCATGGTGGTACGGCGTACGGGCGGTCGGAGAGGGGGGTCGGGTGCCGTGCGGTTCGGTCGACTTGAGCTGCATGTCTGGGGCGGGATTCTCTGATAATCGGTCTTGGAGGCTGCGTTGCCGATAGCCTCGCTGCCGTGGTCAAGAGCGAAGGTGCAGAGCTGGTCGGCGGCGATCTCGAGGAGCAGGGCTGGGCGTTCACCAGGTCCTGGGTGGAGCGGAGACTCGCCGCCGGCGAACGGATCGAAGCTGTCGCGCGCCTGCGTGGCGGCTGGACCTCGGAGATGCGCCGACTGAGCATCAGCGGACCGGAAGGCCGGCGTGCTCTGGTGCTGCGGTCGTTCGTCAAGCCGTTCTTTCTCCAGCACGCGGACGGCCTGTTGTCGCGTGAGGCCGCGATCCTCCGCCTACTCGACGGCACGGACGTCCCAGCGGCAGTGCTCGTGGACGCGGACCCGACGGCGACCTCCTGCGACCACCCGTCACTGCTGATGTCGCTGCTGCCGGGAACCGTCAGCGTGGACGACCAGGGCGCCGAGCATCGTGCCGACCTGTTGGCCGCGCAGTTGCTGCGCATCCACCAGGTCGAGGTCCCGCCGGAGACGAGGCCGCGCGCCTGGCAGGCATGGACCTCCACGGATCGGGTGCGGTTGCCCGAATCGACGGCACGACCGGACCTCTGGCAGCAGGCCGTCGACGTCATCCGGCAGGAACCGCCGGCCCACCGGCCGTGCTTCCTGCACCGGGACTTCCACCCGGGCAACGTCCTGTTCGAGGGGGCCGGCGACGATGCCCGCATCAGCGGTGTCGTCGACTGGGTGGAGACCTCGTGGGGCCCGGCCGACCTGGACGTCGCCCACTGCTCGACAGCCCTGGCCCTGCTCCACGGCGTCCCGCTGGGCATGAGCTTCGCGGACCGGTACGTCGCCGCGGGCGGACAGCTCGACGAGGACCCGGCGGCGCATCTCTACTGGCGCCTGATCGACGCCCTGGCCTTTGCCCCGGACGCCGAGAAGGTCGCCGTCCCCTGGCGAGAACTCGGCCGCTCGGACCTGACTCCTGCGCTGCTGGCCGGCAGGTTGGAGGAGTACATCCTGGCTCTCGTCGAGCGTTACTCGTAGTTCCTGGCTCCCGGGCGACTTGGGCGCCTTGAGGCGAGAAGGCCCGGACGTCCGGGGCGAAGTACGGCAGCCCCTCGGTGAGTTGTGGCCGCACGCCGTACCCGCCCGTCCGGTGAGACCGGCGGGCGGGACGGCGGGGCAGCGCTCACCAGCGTTGCGGCGTTGCTGCGCCCCGGCAAGCCCGTTGGTGGTGAATGGCCGGGCGAGCGCCGGCCTGGCCGGGGATGTTCGGCCGCCTGCCCGAAAGAGCCCCCGGGGTAGGGCACTTGTGCGGTGATGCTGTGCGGGCTTGACGCCGCTCACCGGAGCACGGAGGCCGCATCGTCGCTCTGCGCCCGGTAGACGGTCACGATCGAGGCGACAGCGTCGACTTCGAGCGGTCCGGTGATCCGCAACCAGACCAGCTCGGGCAGGTCCCCGGAGCGGTCGAGCCGGCCGACCGCGTCGGCGGGCCAGGGCGACGGCAGCTTCGGCAGATGGACGAGGGAGATCCCGTCGATGAAGGAAGGGGTCGCTTCGGGTTCCCACGGGCGGACCGAGTGGAGACCGGACAGTGAGATCACCACATCGGGCTGCTGGGGTCCCTCGCGCAGCCACACGTCCAGTGTGTTGTCCTTGCGGTTGGCGTTGGACTCGTCCAACGAGATGCGGTCGAGGAAGTAGTTGGCGCAGGACTCCAGTGCCAGCGCCGCATTGGTGCAACGGTTCTTGAAGGCGTCGGTTGCCCGGTGTTCGTCGGTCACGGCATGAGACTAGGCTCCGCCGGATCGCGCCGCTGAGCACCCGTCCGGAGCGCGATCCCGGCCGGGTCCGGACGGGCCGGGGGCGGCTCCGCGTCGCCTTCACCGGTGTCGACGGCCTGCTTGCCGTGGTGAACCAGCTGTGGGACCGCCTCCAGGTCTGGTTCTGACGGCCCTTTCGTCTCCCGGCGTGGAATGCTGGGCCGATGAGGCTGATCGACAACGACGGGCATGGTGTCGAACTGGGCCTTGTGGGCTACCAGTTCCCCGATGCGGTCGACCCGCGGCAGCGGCAGAGCTGGCTGGTCGTAGAAGGGGCGGCCCACTGTCCGCAGGGGACGTGGTCGTTCCGCTGGCAGGCGCTGACCGCCGACGACGCCGTCGAGTTGGCGCGATGGCTCGGCCGGGCAGGCGTCCGGCCCTCCGGCCCTGGGCAGGCGGGTGGAAGCCAGTTGGGCTTCACCGAGCCGAACTTGACCTTTGCCGTCAGCTGGACCGATGAGGGTCTGGTCGAGCTGCGCGTCGGCCTGGATCTCGAGTTCTCGCCTCCCTGGCAGCGCCGGGCCCGTCCGGGCGAGCCGTTCGTGGTCGCGTGCCGGCTGACGGCCGAGTCGGTGTTGCAGGCGGCGGCAGAGTGGGCGGCCGAGATCGAGCCCTGGCCGCCTGCGGTTGACGCCAGCGTGTGGTGAGGTCAGGTGGCCGGGGGAGGGCGGGACGATCTCGGCGTAGACCGCGTCTGCGAGGAGGTCGAGCAGCTCGTCCTTGGTGTCCATGTACCCGTACAGCCGCATCGGGCCGACCTCCAGCGCCGCTGCCACCCGGCGGATCGAGACGCCCTCCAGGCCGTCCGCGTCCGCGAGTTCCAGTGCCGCGCCGACGATCAGTTCGCGGCTGAGGGGGTGCGGGGTTCGTCGGGCCGGGGGTTCGGGGCGCTTCCAGATGCTCACCCCGGCGATCCGGGTAGGGCGTTGCGCGTCCACGAGTCCGAGATGTTCGCCCGCACCGCCGAGGTCGCCGCCGAGTCCGACCGGGTGATGGCGCTGGTCCACTCGCCGGCCGGGGCCCGGGGTCTGGCCGCGTTCTTCAACGGTGAGGGAACGAGCGGCGAGGGCGTGGCGGGCGAGTAGGGCGCTTCTTCGCAGGGGCTGTCGGGTGGGTTGGGTGGGTCAGCGGACGAGGAACCAGCTCTGGTACGGGTTGTTGCGGTTGCAGCCCTCCTCGTGGAAGAGGTAGGGGCTGTTGTTGCCGTTGTCCAGGCAGGAGCGGACGGCGAAGTTGAAGAACTGGGTGCCGATCGCGCCCTGGGTCATCGCCCAGATCTGGAAAGGGTCCTGGCTGTTGCAGGACTTCATCTGGACGACGGAGGAGCTCATCGCCCGGATGCAGCGCCCACTGCTGTCGTTGCGGATCTGGACGTTGGGGTATCCGGTGTCGGGCGCGGCGGAAGCGATCTTCCAGCGGAGGTTGGCCGCGCTGGTGCTGTAGGTGGTCGAGCTCAACTCGTAGCTGCCGTACACGCTTCCGAGGTGGTGATCGATGAACTCGCTGCTGCCGATGACGATGTTGTCGACGTTCACATAGGCGTGGGCCGTGCCGGAGCCGGCGACCAGGGAGACCAGCACAGCCGCCGTACCGAGCGCGGCCGCAACACGCAGCTTCATGCTCCGACCCTCCGTGGGGGATGGGGTCTTGACCTGCCTCCAAGCTAGCGGCGGGCCCCTGGCCTGCGGCAGCGGCGGGTGGTGCGCGGACGGAGTGTTCGGTGAGGGCGGAGCGCCCCCTCCGGCGCGGAGTGAGGGGGCGCGGTCTGGAATCCTGTGGGTATGAGCACACTTTCGAGCACGCCGCCGGACGGACTGCCCCGCTACCGCGTCCTGACCGGGCCGGACGACGCCGCGTTCTGCCACCGGGTCAGCGAAGCGCTCGCGCTGGGCTACGAGTTGCACGAGGGGCCCGCCGTCACGTTCGACGGCGAGCGGGTCATCGTGGCTCAGGCGGTGGTGTGGCCGAAGAGGTAGCGGGAGGACTTCAGCCGGCGGGGCGCAGTCGGCAGGAGTGGATCAGGTAGGGGCCGAGCAAGCCTTCGCGGTCGCCGTTCTTGAGGGCGATGGCGCGGCCGGTCAGTTCGGCGCCGTCCGTGCGGAGTTCCAGTCCGAACGACGGGCTGTTCACCCGGGCGTCCGTGGTGGGGAGTTGAAGGTCGGCGATGAGGCGCACGTCCCAGAGGTCGGAGGCGGCTGCGGGGACGGTGGCCGGGGGGAGGTCGGCGAGGCGGACGCGGAACTGGCCGTCGGTCAGGGCGTCCAGGTGCAGTGGGACTTCGCCGTCGGGGGTGTCGATGTGGCCGGTCCAGCTGCCCGGGGGCAGGGTCAGCTCGGTGTCCTGTTTGGTGACGGGGGCCAGGTGGGCCGGGTCGAACTCGGGGGCCAGGGCGTCCATCAGGTGGCGGACCACGGCGTCGCGGGCGGCCTTGTTCGTGCTGTTGGTCAGGACGGCGAGCGAGAGTTCGCGGTCGGGCAGGTCGATCATCATGGCGGCGACGCCGCCCATGCCGCCGCCGTGGCTGCTGATCAGCGAGCCGTTCTCGCGCTGGACGATCCGGCCGAGACCGTAACCGAGACGGTCGGTGATGGGCAGCGCGTCGAGCACGGCGGCCGCGGTGGCCGGACGGAGCAGCCGCGCGGAGCGGCGGGCGAACAGTGCGATGTCACCGGCCGTGGCCCAGCCCGCCCCGGCGGCCGGGACGCTGGTGCGGCAGCCGGGGTAGCCGCGGCCGTCGGGGGTGTAGCGCTGCGCGACGGGCGCGGCGGCGGGCGGGAGGTCGGCCAGCTCGAAGGAGGACAGGCCGAGCGGTTCGGCGATCTGCTCACGCAGGTAGGTGCGCAGGGGCTGGCCGGTGGCCTGCTCCAGGAGGCGGCCGAGTGCCTGGTAGCCGTGGTTGGAGTACTCGAAGTCGCCGCCCGGCTCGCGGACTTGGCGCCGGTAGAAGGCGGGGTCGATCGGTGACGGCTCCTCGCCGTAGTAGAAGTCGTAGTACGCCGGGAACCCGCCCCGGTGCTGCAACAGCTGACGCGGCGTCGGCACCGTCGCCCACGGGTGCTCGCCGGGCAGCGGTGCGTCGAGGTCGATCAGCCCGCGATCGGCCGCCAGGCACACGGCGACCGCCGTGAACGACTTGGTGATCGACGCCAGCCCGTAGACGGTCTCCGGGGTGGCGGCGACGTCCGCCGCGACGTCCGCCAGCCCGTAGGCCCGCGCGAACACGATCTCGTCGCCCTGCGCCACAGCCACGCTCGCCGACGGGCAGCCGTGCGCCGCAAGCGCCTTCTCGCAGAACTCGTCCAGTCCGTCCAGCACACCAAGCTTGTCCAGCACGTTCATGCCTCCCCTTGATCGCTCCTGTTCGGATCGTAGCCGTCCGACCTCGAACGGCCTTGACCGGCCTGCCCGTTCGGCACCGGACGGGCTCCGCCGCAGGGGCCGCCGGGCCTATCGGATGGGCGTGGCGCGGAGGGCGACCTCGAGTTCGAAGCGGGCGTCGGGGGAGGCGAGGGACGGGCCGAAGAGACGGTGGACGCGGTGGAGGCGCTGGCGGGCGGTCTGGGGGTGGATGCCGAGGCGGGCGGCGACCTGAGGGGCGGTGCCGCGGCCGGTCTGGAGCCAGGCCAGGAGGGTGGCGGCGAGGCGTTCGCGTTGCTTGGGGGTGAGGGGCGCGAGGGGGGCCAGGCGGCGTTCGGCGATCAGGCGGACCAGGGCCGGGTCGGTGAGCAGCAGCAGGTCGGAGAAGCGCTCGCGGCAGTCCACCGGCTGATCCGGGGCCTGCGGGAGGGAGGCGCGGACCAGCCGGGCCCAGCGCAGCGACTGCGCCGCCAGGGCGGGCGGCACCGGCGGGCCGATCACCGCGCCGCGTCCGTGCAACGCCGCGGCAACTCGCGGGTCGGCGAGGGTCGTTGCCGGGTCGGGCAGCAGCAGGTGCGGCTGCGGGCCGTCCAGGTTGACCAGGACGTGCTCGGGCAGCCGTCCGCCGCCGGCGGGCCGGGCGCCGAACGCGGCGACGCGGGCGAGGGGTTGACGGGCGGTGGGGAGCGGAGCGGGGGAGCGCGGGTCGAGCGACACCCCGGAGAGCAACGCGGGCAGCGGCCAGTCCGCGGACTGCGCGGCGGCGGCGAGTTCGGCGGGCTCGGCGCCCGACAGCAGGAGGTCGAGCAGCCGGTGCCGGGCCCGGCCGAGTGCGCCGGCGCGGTCGGTGCGGGCGTCCATGTAGCCCTGGACGCTGGCCGCCGCGACCTCGTCGATGTGCGCGAACACCGCCTCGGCCAGCGTGACCAGCTGCTCCGGGCCGAGACCGCGGCGGCGGGCCACCCGGGCGTACCGGCGCCAGGCGATCCGGGCGCCGAGCCGGAACGCCGCCTGCAGGGCGTCCAGGCTGCGGCCCTCGGCGAGTTCGCCCCGGCCGAGCGAGCGGTACACCCGCACCTGCCGCAGGCCGGGGGCGGGCAGCCCGGCCACCCGGTCGACGAACTCGGCGAGCGCCGTCTCCACGCCCTGCTGGATTCCGGCGCCGAATTGGCCGGAGAGCGGGCGGGCGAATTCCGGGACGGCGGACCTGATCTCCCGGATGATCTCGGAAGCCAAGGATTGCTGCTCCGCCCTGAGTTCGGCCGACAAATCGCGCGGAAGTCCCTCCCACGGCCCAGCCAATTCCGATCCTCCAGGTAGCGATAATCCGTTCCACCGGAGTCCCCGCGAATCCGACGGTGGTCGGGGACAGGGGGAGTATGCGGCGGCGCAACCCGGGGGTCAATAGGTTCGGCGCAGGCATGCGGGCCCCGCCCGGGAGGCCCGACGGGCGGAAACGCTCACCGGGGTGACAGCTCCGCTGGAGGGGGAAGCCAATTCCTGGCACCCGCTGATGGCCTTTTCCGGCTCCGTGGGCGACGAGTTGACGAAGCGTCAGGTGCGAAGTCGCTCGAGGTCGATCGTAGGCGGTGGAATTCCGGGCCGGGAGGAAAGCGGGGGCGTGGCGGAAAACGAGGGAAAGTGCGGTGTTTACGGACCGGCCGGCCGCCCGTTGAAGGGCGTCAGGCCGCAGCTGCCGTTCCGGAGCGGAGCCCGGGCGCCAGCGGCAGGGTGACGGTCAGGGAGGCTGCCGCCAGCACGGCGATCGCCGTCGCGGGCGAGGTGCGTTCGGCCACCGCGCCGGCCAGGGCGGCGCCGACGCCCCGCACGGCGAGCAGGCCCGAGCCGTGCAACCCGAAGGCGTGGCCGCCGAGTTCGTCCGGGGTCAGCTGCGTCAGGCCGTCCTGGAAGATCAGGCCGGTCGCGTAGCCGAGCGCGGCGACTGTGACGGCGGCGAGCAGTACGGACAGCGGCGGCGAGCAGCACGGGCAGTGGCGGGTGCAGGGCGAACAGCAGGAACGGCGCGGCGAGCAGCAGGCACAGCGGGACGCCGAGCCGGTCCTGCCACTGCCGGGAGACGAAGCGGCCGACGGCGATGCCCCCGGCCGGCGTGTCGACCGCGCCGCCCGCGAGCAGCAGGCCGCGGCCTCCTTCGGCGCGTAGCGGACGTAGCAGGACTCGCAGCCGACGACCAGCCCGTTCGGCACCCAGAGCGCCAGGAAGACCGTCCGCCGCGGCCGCGAGGCGCTGGGCCGGCTGCTCGGCCCGGCCCGGGCGGACGTCCTGGTGCTGCTCGGCGCCCGGAAGGCCACCACCCAGCTGGTCGCTCTGACCGGGCAGGGCCTGGGTTCGGTGGGCCGGCACCTGAAGGTGCTGTTCGACGCCCGGCTGGTGCAGCGCCGGCGTGCCGGGCGGTCGGTGCTCTACCTCCGCACCGGCACCGGTGAGGTCCTGGTTCGGGTGCAGCCGGAGACCCGCTGACGGAGCGCCGGGCGGCGCTGTGGCCTCCGGGGCGGGTGGTTCGCGGTCAACCTGAGTTGCCGCGCGTCCCCCGAATGGCAAACCGGACGGAGGCAGTCCCAATCCTCGCGGGGGCAAGATTCACCTGATCGGGTGCACCATCGGCCTCGGGGGCAGTGCTGGGAGTGGCAAAGATCTACTGTTCGGGAGGCAGTGGGCGGCCCGGTGACCCGAAGGCCCTCCGACACCCTCAGCCATCCCCTCGTTACCTTGCCAAGACCCCAACACACCCACGGATCTGACGCAGCGTCAGCTCACGTGGCGAGACGAAGGAGAGCCCGGCCCGATGTCCGTGGACAGCAGCCCGGAGACTCAGCAGGCGCAGCGCCAGCAGACCAGCCTCACCACCGCCGCCGCACGCAACCTGGCGACGACCACCAAGTCCGCACCGCAGATGCAGGAGATCACCTCCCGCTGGCTGCTGCGGATGCTGCCCTGGGTGCAGACCTCCGGCGGTACCTACCGGGTCAACCGCCGTCTGACCTACACGGTCGGCGACGGCCGGATCGAGTTCATCCAGACCGGCGGCGATGTCCGGGTCATCCCCCGGGAGCTCGGTGAACTCGCCCTGCTGCGCGGCTTCGAGGACGACGACGTGCTGTCCGCGATCGCCGACCGCTGCGTGCAGCGCGACTTCCGGGCCGGGGAGACCCTCGTCGAGCGCGGCACCCCGTCCGACAAGATCCACCTGATCGCGCACGGCAAGATCAACCAGATCTCCACCGGCAAGTACGGCGACGACGCGGTCATCGGCGTCCTCGGCGACGGCGACCGGTTCGGCGAGAACGCCCTGCTGGACGCCGACGCCAGCTGGGACTACACCGCCACCGCCAAGACCTCCGGCACCCTGCTCACCCTCACCCGGTCCGACTTCGAGTCGGTGCTCGCGCAGTCCGAGAGCCTGCAGGCCCACATCCGGGACTTCGCCAGCCTCCCGCTGCAGCGGCAGAACGAGCTCGGCGAGGCCGAGATCGCGATGTCCGCAGGCCACGAGGGCGAGCACCTGCTGCCCACCGCGTTCGTGGACTACGAGCTCAAGCCGCGCGAGTACGAGCTGTCCATCGCGCAGACCGTGCTCCGGGTCCACTCCCGCGTCGCGGACCTCTACAACCAGCCGATGAACCAGATCGAGCAGCAGCTCAAGCTCACCGTCGAGGCGCTCCGCGAGCGCCAGGAGCACGAGCTGATCAACAACCGCGAGTTCGGTCTGCTCTCCAACTGCGCCTTCGACCAGCGCATCCAGACCCACTCCGGCCCCGCCACCCCCGACGACCTGGACGAACTGCTCAGCCGCCGCCGCGACTCCGAGTTCTTCCTGGCCCACCCCAAGACCATTGCCGCGCTCGGCCGCGAGTTCAACTCGCGCGGCCTGTACCCCGACACGGTCGACATGCAGGGCCACAAGGTGCCGGCCTGGCGCGGCGTCCCGATCCTGCCCTGCAACAAGATCCCGATCACCCCGGAGAACACCAGCTCCATCCTGGTGCTGCGCACCGGCGAGGACAACCAGGGCGTCATCGGCCTGCACCAGACCGGCATCCCCGACGAGTTCCAGCCCAGCCTGTCGGTCCGCTTCATGGGCATCGACGAGAAGGCTGTCATCAACTACCTGGTCACCGCGTACTACTCCGCGGCCATCCTGGTGCCCGACGCGCTCGGCGTGCTCGAGAACGTGGAGATCGCCGTCCGCTGAGGCAAGGCCGAGAGCTGTCACGAGGAAGACCAAGGGTGAACCGTCGGAGGCCGTAACCAAACGGCGGTCCGCCCAGTTGAGGGTGCGTCGGATTGATCATGCTGTTCCGTTTCTGCGCGGAACGGCACCGGTCCTCCGGTGCACCCTCGACTGCGCTCCGGCCCCGGCCGCGGCCAGTTCGACGGTCCACAGCCACCCGTCCACAGCCACAGGAAGGTTGGACCACGCCCATGCACACGCCCAGGCAGCGGAACGACCGGCCGCCCGCGAGCGGCGGGAACGCGGCGGAGACCTTACCCACCCGGACCAGACGTCGGGCGGCCCGGGCGGCGGGAGTTCGGACGGCCGGGGCGTTCGCCGGGGTCGTCGTGGTGTGCGCGGTGCTCACCAGTGCCACCCAGGCCGGCGCGCAGGCCGGTACGCAGGCCGCCACGACGGTGAGCGAACGGGGGGACGGGGGCGACGGGCGGTGGCTGGAGATCTGCGTCCACGTGCACACCTCCGTCGACGCCGCAGGGGCGCACGTCGAGGTGGATGCCGAGGGCGGGGCCGACGTCCAGCTCGCGACGGCCGGATTGCAGGGGGGCCAGGGGGGCCACGGGGGCGGTGGCGGGCACGGCCACGGCGGGGGAGACGATCAGGACGGCGACGGCGACGGCGACGGGGACGGGGACGGGCACGGGCACGGGCACCACTGCCACCCGCGGCCGACGCCCACGCCGACACCCAAGCCTTCGCCAACTCCCAAGCCCAGCCCGACAGTCGAACCAAGCCCGCCGCCGAAACCGACGCCGACGCCGGTGCCGACACCGCCGAAGCCCGCGCCGCCGACACCCCCGCCGCCGCGGCCCGCGCCCACCCGCAGCGCCGCGCCGATCGCGCCCGCGCCGCCCACCCCCGAACCGGCGACGCTCACCCCGATTCCCGCGCCGACGCCGTCCGTCCATCTGCCGCCGCCGGTGGTGCACGCCGAACCGCCCAAACGCCACGGCGCCCCCACCACCACCCGCATGCTGGTGGTCACCATCCCCGCCGTCCTCGCCGCGGCGGCGCTGCGCCCGAGCGGGAAGTCCCGGGCCCGAGGCCGTTCCTGACGGGCCGTCAAGTCCCTTTCATTTCAGCCGAGTTGTTGACGTTTACCCAAGCAACAGGAGAGGACCTGTCATGTCCGAATGGTTGGCGCTCGCCATCGCGATGGCCGGGGCCTGCCTGGTCGTCGTCGCGGTCATGCTGGTGAGGCACCGCAAGACCGACCTGCACGACGACACCTCGGAGACGCCCGACGTCATCGAGTACATCACCATGATGATCGGCGTCGTGTACGCCATCGTGCTGGGCCTGGCGATCGCCGGCGTCTGGGAGACCCGGTCGTCCGCGCAGGACGACGTGCAGCGCGAGGCACAGTCGCTGCACGAAGTCAGCGCCCGGGCCGAGGTGTTCCCCGCCGACTACCGGGCGACGGTCGTCAAGGACGTCGACGCCTACGTGTCGTTCGTGGTGAACACCGAGTGGCACCACATGCGCACCGACGGGGAACTCTCCCCGGAGGGAACCGAGTTGCTCGCCAAGCTGCGCACCGGCGTGGCCTCCCGGGCCCCGCAGAACGACATCGAGGCGCAGGCGTACCAGGCGATGATGGACAAGATCGCCATCGCCGACGAGACCCGCAACTCCCGTGGTGGCAACACCGGTCCGACCATGCCCGGCGTGGTCTGGTTCGGCCTGATCGTCGGCGCCCTGGTCACCGTCGGCATGCTGTTCGCGCTCCAGATCCGGCGCTCCGGGCGGGAGTTGGTGCTGGCCGGCACGTTCAGCGCGCTGATCGGCTTCCTGCTGTTCCTGATCTGGGACTTCGACGACCCGTTCGGGCGCGGCATGTCGGTCACCACGCAACCGTTCCTGGACCTGTTCCCGTCCCTCAACCAGTAGCCGGAGCCGCGGAGATGACGGACATCCGCGGGCCCCGGTCCGGTTCGCGCATTACGCTGGGCACGGCCGCCCCCGAGGGGACGGGCGGCCCGAACGGGGAGGTCGCGCGGCGGGCCGCCATGGGCGGTGCGGGCGCGGCGGTACAACGTGCAGCGGGGAGACACGGCATGGGGGCGCAGGACGCGGAGGGGCGGCGCTGCGGCGATTCGCCCGCGGCGGGGACGGGAACGGACCCGGTGAAGACGGGCTCGGAGGGGTCGGTTCCGGAGGCTTCAGTTTCGGAGGCGGTTTCGGGAACGGCGGTTTCGGAGGCGGCGGTTTCGGGAGCGGCGGTTTCGGGGCACGGCCCGGTGCAGGCCGCGGCCGGGAGCAAGTACGCGCGGGTGGAGCGGGAGCGGCGCTTCCTGCTCGCCCGGGTCCCGGCGCCGGGCGCGGTCACCTGCGCCCGGCTGATCACCGACCGGTACGTGGACGGCACCCGTCTGCGGCTGCGTCACGTCGAACGGATCGACACCGGGGAGTGCGCGCACAAGCTCACCCAGAAGATCCCGGCGCCGCCGGGTACGACCGGCCCGGTGCAGGGCCTGATCACCAACCTGTACCTGTCGGGGGAGGAGTACTCCGTGCTGCTGGACAGCCTGCCCGGCCGGGAGTTGACCAAGACCCGGCTGAGCGTCCCGCCGCTGGGCATCGACGTCTTCGACGGCCGGCTGCTCGGACTGGTGCTGGCGGAGGCCGAGTTCGAGACCACCGAGGACGCAGAAACGTTCGTGCCCCCGGCGAACTGTCTTGCGGAAGTCACCGACGACCCGCGCTTCACCGGCGGCTCGCTGGCCCGCGCCGAACGGGCCCAGCTGCGCGGCTGGCTGGCGGACTACGGGCTGGTACTGGCTTGACGGGTCGGGTCGATTTGCCGCTGGTCGGAGTGAATTGACGGGTATTCGGACAGCGGGCCCGTTGTGCGAAATTCAATTTCGTGCCCGGTCCCGGGGGCGCGTACGGTCCGATTCATGGACTGGAACTTCAAGTCGGCCGAAGAACTCGCCGCTGCCCTGCGCGCCGGTGAGGTGACCTCGGTGGAGCTGACCGACGAGGCGATCGCCCGCATCGAGCGGGACGACAAGACGATCAACGCGATCTGCGTGCCGGACTTCGACCGCGCCCGGGCCGCCGCGCGCGACGCCGACCAGGCACGCGCCCGCGGCGAGGACCGGCCGCTGCTCGGCATCCCGGTGACGGTCAAGGAGTGCTACGACATCGCCGGGCTGCCCACCACCTGGGGCCTGCCGCCGCACCGGGACTTCGTGCCGGCCGAGGACGCCCTCCAGGTGTCGCGGCTCAAGGCCGCGGGCGCGGTGGTGCTCGGCAAGACCAACGTGCCCCCCGGGCTGCAGGACATCCAGAGCTTCAACGAGATCTACGGCACCACCAACAACCCCTGGAACCACGGCCGTACTTCGGGCGGATCCTCCGGCGGATCGGCGGCAGCCCTGGCGTCCGGCTTCGGCGCGCTGTCCATCGGCTCAGACCTCGGCGGCTCGTTGCGCACCCCCGCGCATTTCTGCGGTGTCTACGCGCACAAACCGACACTCGGGCTTTTGCCGAGCCGCGGCATGGTTCCGCCGCCCGGGCCGGCCCTGCCGTCCGAGCACGACCTCGCCGTCGTCGGCCCGATGGCACGCACCGCCCGTGACCTCACGCTGCTGCTCGACGTCATGGCCGGGCCGGACCCGCTGACGCACGGTGTGGCGTACCAGCTGGCGCTGCCGCCCGCGCGCCACGACCGGATCGGCGACTTCCGGGTCCTGGTCGTCGAGGAGCACCCGTACATTCCGACCGGCTCCGCCGTGCGGGCGGGCCTGAACCGGGTGGCAGACGCGCTCGTCGCAGGCGGCGCCCGCGTCGACCGGCACAGTCCGCTGCTGCCCGACCTCGCCGACGCCGCCCGGATCTACCGGCAGCTCCTGTTCGCAGGCACCATCGCACGCTTCCCCGTCGAAGCGCGTGAGCACATCCAGGCCCGCGCCGCCGGGCTGGCGGCGGACGACCAGAGCCTCGACGCGGCGGGGCTGCGCGGCATGGTGCTCAGCCACAGCGACTGGATGGGAGTGAACTTCCGCCGCGAGCTCCACCGCCACGGCTGGCGGCAGCTCTTCGCCGAGTACGACGCCGTGGTGTGCCCGATCACGCCCACGCCCGCGTTCCCGCACGACCACAACCCCGACCCGCTCCAGCGCCGGCTCGACATCGACGGCGCCGAGTACCCGTACTTCGATCAGCTCGTCTGGGCCGGCGTGGCCACCATGCCCGGCCTGCCCGCCACCGCCGTCCCGACGGGACCGTCACCCGAGGGCCTGCCGGTCGGCGTGCAGATCATCGGACCGATGTTCGAGGACCGCACCCCGCTGCGGCTGGCCGAACTGCTGGAACGGGAGATCGGCGGCTTCCGGGCACCGAGGTGAGCCGTCGGTCCCGGAGCTTTTGAGCGGCCCGAATACACAGTTCGCCGCTACATCCGGCCGCCGGGAACCTAGGGTGACCCCCATGAGTGAAGACCCGGAGGTGAGTGAAGACCCGGAGGCCGCACCGTCCGCCGTGCAGGCCTCGCAGCAGGTGCGGTCGGTGATCGGCCGCCTGCGCCGGCGCATCCGGGCCGCCGCCGGAACGGGCGACCTGACGCTCACCCAGGCCTCCGCCATGGGACGGCTGCTCGACAACGACGGCCAGGGCCTGACCACCAGCGACCTGGCCGTCGCCGAGGGCATGCGCCACCAGTCGATGGCCACCACCATCGCCGCCCTCACCGCCCAGGGCCTGGTAGAACGCCGCCGCGACCCCGACGACGGCCGCCGGATGCTCATCGTGCTCACCCCCGAGGGCCGCCGCCGCGCCGAGGACGGCCGACGGGCCCGCAGCGAATGGCTCGCCGCCGAACTCCAGACCAAGTGCACCGAAGCGGAACGGCAGACGGTGATCGCGGCCATGGCCGTCCTGGAACGGCTCGGTCACGACTGACAGCTCGTTCGCCTCACTTGACGGGACGATGCGTCGGGGGAGACTTGGGGCACCGTGCCCTTGAAGGAGTTGTGATGCAGGTAGCCGTGGTCACCTTCGACGGATTCAACGAACTCGACAGCTTCATTGCCTCCGCCATCATCAACCGCTGCCGCAAGGACGGCCTGGAGGCCTTCATCACCACCCCGACGCCGCAGGTCACCTCCATGAACGGCGTGGAGGTGACCGGACAGCGCCCGATGGAATTCGTCACCGAAGCCGACGTCGTCCTGATCGGCAGCGGCGTGAAAACGCGCGACGTGGTCGCCGACGACCGGCTGATCTCGCGGCTCCCGCTCGACCCCGCCCGGCAGTTGATCGGCGCACAGTGCTCCGGCGCGCTGGTGCTCGCCCGGCTCGGACTGCTGAACGACATGCCCGCCTGCACGGACGTCACCACCCGGCCCTTCGTCGAAGCGCGCGGCGTGACCGTCCTGGACGCCCCGTTCCACGCCGAGGGCAACATCGCCACCGCGGGCGGCTGCCTGGCATCCCAGTACCTCGCCACCTGGGTCATCACCCGCGCACTCGGCACCGACGCCGCGCGCGGCGCCATCGGCTACGTGGCCCCGGTCGGCGAACAGCAGGAGACGGTCGAACGGGCTCTCCGCGCCGTCCACGCGGGCGAGGCCGTACGGGGCTGACGCCGGCCCGATTCCTACTGCTCGCGCAGCCCGCCGGTGACGGCGAGGCCGTCCATGTAGTCGCGGGCGTGAACGATCAGTCCGTCGCGGACCCGCAGCACCAGCAGCCCCGGGATGGCGAACTCGCCGCGCCCACCCGCGATTTCACCCCGCACCGTCTGCTCGGCCACCAGCACCTCCGGATCGGTCGACAGATGCACGCCCGTCTCCTCGATTCCCGTCGGCCGCGCCGGAGTCCCCGACCACGCCGCCTTGTACCCCGCCCGGATCTCCTCCCGCCCCTCGAACCGCGCCGGAAAGCCCGGGAACCGGAACGGGAACTCGTGCACCCCGTCCGGCGCATACAGCTCCGCCAGCGCATCGGCGTCCAGCCGGAGCATCGCCCGCTGGTAGCGGGCCAGTACGTCCAGGAGCGGCGAATCGGTCATGGCGGTACCCCCAAAGGTGTCGTTCGTGATGGATTGACTCGGAGCCTACGCCTGATTGACGAACCGTCAGCCGAGAACCTGACAGCTCCCGCGCAAGTCCGGTGTAAGCGACGTTGTTGCTCCGCCCGCTGGGACGGCACCCCGGGAGTTGCCCGTTCTGCCCGGCCCGCCCGCAGCGCTCGGCCGGCGTTTGAAAGACTCACCTCGGACTGGTACCGCTGGACACACGACGGTCGCAGCCGTCAGTTGCCGGTGCTGCCGTTCGGCCAGGTGAGGCCGCGGGTGAAATGGGTCAGTACGGTCAGAACCACGAGGCCGGACGTGATGCCGGCGAGGGTCATGACCGTGGACGGGGAGGTGTGGTCCACGATGCTGCCGCCGGCCAGTGCGCCGAGCGAGATGGTGGCCTGGAACGAGGCGGTGAAGAGCACCGACGCCGCCTCGGGTACGTTCGGGGCCGCCTTGGCGAACCAGGTCTGCGAGGACACGGGCACCGCTCCGTAGGCGACACCCCACACGAACAACAGGCTCACCGCGCCGGCCTTCGAGCCGCCCAGCACCGGCAGCAGCAGAGTGGCCCCGGCGAGCAGGGCCGCCGCCGCGCCGAAACCGGTGCGGGGGCGCCGGGCGACCAGGGAGCCGCCGAGGAAGTTGCCGAGGATGCCCGCGGCTCCGTAGACCAGCAGGAAGACGGTGATCAGTGCCGGGCCCGCATGCGTGACCTGTTCGAGGAACGGCGTCACATAGGTGTACGCCCCGAAGTGGGCCAGCACGATGAGCATTGTCAGCAGCAGCGCGAAGCGGACGTTCACGCTGCGGAACAGGCCGCCCAGCACCCGCAGCCGGGTGGCCCCGGCCGGCGGCAGGGGCGGCACGGCCACCAGCAGCAGGACGAACACGCCGGCCGACAGCGCGCCCATGACGGCGAACGCCGCACGCCAACCCGCCACGTCGCCGATGAACGTGCCGACCGGTACCCCGAGGACGGACCCCAGCGGGACGGCCGAGAAGATCACCGAGACGGCGCGGCCGACGCGGTCCGCAGGCACCAGCCGATCGGCGACCCCGGCCGCGATCGACCAGAAGCCGCCGATGGTGACGCCCACCAAGACCCGTGAGACCACCACCAGTTCGAAGCTGGGCGCGACAACCGCCAGTCCGTTCGCCAGGGCCAGCAGGAGCATGAACGCCCCCAGCATCGCCCGGCGGTCGATGCGGGCGGTGGCTGCGGTGACCAGCGGCGCCGAGACAGCGGCGAGCAGGCCGGGCATGGTCATCATCAGCCCCGCCACCCCGTCCGAGACCGCGAAGTCGGACCCGATCGAGGTGAGCAGGCCGATCGGCAGGATCTCGGTCGTGACGATCGAAAAGATCCCCAACATGACCGCCACCACGGACAGCCACCCGACCACGGGAGATCGGGCCGGCCGGTTGGCCGTGCGGGGGCGTGAAGCAGCGGAGGTGGCCATGAGTTCCGTCCTGTACCGGATCGTTCGATGTCCGGTCAGTTCAGCAGGGCCCCCGGGTGGAGGCTGGCGGCTTTCCGTCATCACCGTTACGGGGGACGGGGGCAGGCCCGGCGGGAAAGCCGAGGTGATTGGCCGTCGGTGGGGCGGTTGGGCGAGGATGGGCGAGTGGACCTGCCCAGAGTGATGCCGGAGATCGCGGCGGAGAACGGATTCCGGCTGCGGCGTTGGGAGCTGACGGACCGGGCGTTGCTGCGCGAGGCCGCCACCGACCCGTACATTCCGCTGATCACCACCGTGCCCGCGCCCTACTCCGACGCGGAGGCCGACGCGTTCGTGCAACGGCAGTGGCGGCGCACCGAGATCGGCACCGGCTACCCGTTCGTCATCGAGGACCCCGACGGGCGGGCCGTCGGGAACGTCGGCCTGTGGGTCGGCGAACTGCCGCTGCGCGGCAGTGCCACCGCCGGCTACTGGGTGCCGGGGAGCGGCCGGGGCAGGGGCGTCGCGCTCGTCGGGCTGAAAGCCGTCACGGACTGGGCGTTCGGCGAACTCGCCGTCCCCCGCGTCGAGTTGTACGTGGAGCCGTGGAACACCGGCTCGCTGCGCACCGCCGAACGGGCCGGCTACCGGCGCGAGACGCTGGTGCCCGCGCACCAGGAGGTCGGCGGCGAACCGCGCGACATGTGGCGCTTCGCGCTCCCGTAGCACCGGCACCGGCACCGGCACCACGGAGACCCGGTGCCTCGGCAGGTCGAGCGGTGGTGCCGTGTGTGTTCGCTGAGCGAAGTCTGCCGGGCCGTTCCGGCCCTGTTTGTCCACGCGCGCCCACGGAATTTTCCTCTCGGCGCACAGATCATCGGTCGAACTGGCTTGGGGTTGCGGGAAGTTCGCGGCGCGGCCCAAGATCGAATGGTCCAGCGGCATCGGGGCCGGTGGCGGAGAGAGGCATGCAATGCGAACTGACGAGGCAGCCAGGGTGGTGATCGTCGGGGGGTCTTTCGCGGGCCTGGCGGCGGCGCACGAGTTGCGGGGTACGGGTGCCGAGGTGGCGGTGTACGAGCGTTCGGGCGGCCAGATAGCGACCCGCGGCGCCGGGATCGTCATGCAGCCGGAGGTGGGGGCGCTGCTGGCCAAGCTGGGCAGCTCCGCGCGAGAGGTCAGCGTCGAGTTGACGGAGCGCCAGTGGCTGCACCGCCGGGGCAGGCCCACCCGTTACGAGGCCCCGCAGTTGATGAGCGCGTGGGACGTCCTCCACCGCACGCTGCGAGTGCCCCTCGACGAGGTCTGCTATCGGATGGACAGCGCACTGCGGCACGTCCGGGTGGAGGACGGCAAGGTCACGGCCGAGTTCGCGGACGGATACACGACGCAGGGGCACTTCCTGGTGGGCGCCGACGGAATCGGCTCGACGACCCGCCGGCTGTTCGACCCCTCCTCCCGCTCCAGGTACGCGGGGTACGTGTCCTGGCGAGGCCTGGAACCGGAGTCCGCGCTGCCCGGCGAGCTGCTCGAACTGCTGGCCGGCAGGTTCACCTTCTTCGGCGCGGACGGCCTGCAGATGCTGTGCTACCTCGTCCCGGGCCCGAACGGCGAACGCACCGAGGGGTCCAGGCGGGTCAACTGGGTCTGCCACATGACCGTTCCGGAGACCGAACTGCCCAGGCTGCTGGCGAGCCGCTCGGGCAAGGCGTACTCGACCTTCCTGCCGCCCGGTGAACTGCTGCCGCAGATCGAGGCCGAGCTGGCGGCCACGGCGGAGCAGGTGATGCCGGCGCCGTTCGCGCAGTTGGTCAGGCTGTCCAAGGTCTTCATGCAGCCGATCTTCGACCTCGCACCCCACCGGATGGTCGCTGACCACGTCGCGCTGATCGGCGACGCCGCCGGCACGGTGCGCCCCCACACCGCCTCAGGAGCCGCCAAGGCGGTCGGTGACGCCGCCTCGCTCGCGACTGCCCTGCGCGGATGGGTACCGGGCCGGGGCCTGCCGCACGAGCGGCTCGCGGGCTGGGAGCGCGAGCGGCTGACCCACCTGGCCGCCCTCTCGCAGGCAGGGGTCTCCTTGGCCGCCCGGTCGTCGCTGGGCACGCCGGCCGCCCGCCGCTACTTCGCCTCCACCTGACCGCCCTCGGCTTCCCGGCCGGAACGGAGGCCGACCGCAGGGCCGGCCGGGTCGCTGCCGGCGCGCAGCGATCCGACTGGCAGCGCGCACCAGGCGAATGCCCCGGGCGCGCGTGCCTGCACCGGGGGAGACGGCACGACCTCGCGTTGCTCTCGCTGCGTCGGAACTCTGAGCCCCGGCAGGCGAGTTACTCGGTGACGGTGTACCGGTGGACCGTCGAGTCCCTGGTCCGGAACCCGGCCCGCTCGTAGAGGCGGTTCGCCGCTCCCCGCGACGGACGGGACGTCAGATCGACGGTCCGGGCACCCGCGTCCTTCGCCAGCCGCACGGCCTCGTCGGTCAGTGCGGCACCGACGCCGTGTCCGCGGGCGGCGGCATCGACCACCACATCCTCGATCCGGGCCCGCAGCCCGGACGGCAGCGGCGACACGACCAGCGTCAGCACACCCACGATCACCCCGTCGAGCCGGGCCACCAGCAGCGTGTTCGAGTCGCAGGTCACCAGGCGGGCAACCGCGTCGTGGTCCAACGGCGCGGCTGTAGCGGACAGTTGGGGGAGCAAGCGGGCGAATGCGGTCACCAGTTCGTCATTCGCCTCGCGGGCGATCGCGATGTCGGTACTCATGGGCCGAGACCATAGTGGGAAGAGCCGGGAGCGAGCGGGATCGCGGCGGTAGCGGCAGCGGATCGAATGCGACGGGAGACGGGCGTGGCGGACGGCGGGAGCCTGGCCGAGGAGGCTCGGGAGCGGCTGCGGTCGGGCGCGGAACCGGCCGTGGTGTGCGGCGAGTTGGCCGTACGGACGGTGCGGTGGTGGGACGCGGCAGTGGCGGTCGGCCTGGCGATGGGGATCCCGGAGCAGGAGTTGCGGCGGCGTCTGCACGATGATCCGGACGAGATGCAGAGTCCGTTCGAGGACGGCGACGAGGCGCTGTACGGCGAACTGCTGGAGATGGCGGGCGTGTTCGACATCCACCGGCAACTCGACGCGCGGGAGTCGGCGGTGGAGAAGCGGTTGCGCGCCGCGATGGGTGCCATGGGCGGCTTGGGGAGCGGCCATGCCCACGGGCTCCTGCGCCGGTTCGCGAAGGGCGAGTTGGACTCGGTCCTGCGCTCGCTCGCGCGCTTCGGCCCGCGAACCGGCCGGGGCCGGCCGGTGGAGTTCTGGGAAGCCCTGGTGGCGGCCGGCGAACTGCTCGTCGAACTGGCGGACGGGGGCGAGGCGCGGGCCGCGGTGGCGCAGGTCCTCGACGACTGCCGCCTGAAGCTGGCCTCCTGCGAGCCGCACGGCAGTTGAGCCTGTCGAACCGGGCCACCACCGCGTCTGCCGGCGGGCCCGTGCCGTCCCCGCAGGCGGATGTCCTCGGCGAAAACCGGGCGCGGGCCGGGGCGTGCAGCGCGTGTTGACCGGTGGGGACGGTGGTGTCGTGGCTACCGTGGGGGCGATGAACGAGCAGGTGGAGGACATCGCGGCGCAGTTGCGTGCGCTGGGCGAGGCCAGGGACCGGTTGCAGGGGCTGCTGTCGGCGGTGCTGGCCATCGGGGGTGACCTGGATCTGCCGACGGTGCTGCACCGGATCGTCACCACGGCGATGGAACTGGCCGGCGCGCGGTACGGCGCGCTCGGGATTCTCGCGCCGTCCGGGGACCGGCTGGAGCAGTTCGTGACGGCCGGGCTGTCGCCGGAGGAACGCGCGGATCTGGCCGGGGTCGACTTCCCGCGCGGACGCGGGGTGCTCGGGCACCTCATCCGGAACCCCGAACCGCTGCGGGTGACGGACATCGCCGCGCATCCGGCGTCGGTCGGCTTCCCGCCGGGCCACCCGCCGATGCGGACGCTGCTCGGCGTGGCGATCACCGTCCGAGGGGCGATCTACGGCGACCTGTACCTGTCCGAACGCCGGGACGGGCGGCCGTTCGACCAGGCCGACGAGGAGGTGGTGCAGGCACTCGCGGGCGCGGCCGGCATCGCCATCGAGAACGCCCGCCTGTTCGGGTACATGCGGGACAGCGCCGCGCAGTTCCAGCGGATGCTGCTGCCCACACTGCCGGACCTGTCGCCGTTCACCGGGGCCGCCGCGTACCGCACCGCCGCCGACCCGGCCGGCGTCGGCGGGGACTGGTACGACGCCGTCATCCTGCCCGACCACGCGTGCGCGGCCGTCATCGGCGACGTCGTCGGCCACGACCTGAACGCCGCGGCCGCCATGGCCCAGGCCCGCAACATGCTGCGCGCACTGCTGTACGACCGCCGCAGCCCGCCCAGCTCGGTGCTGACCCAGCTCGACCGCACCGTCGAGGCCATCACCGACCTGCCCGTCACCACCGCCTGCCTGGCCCGGATCGAACCCGCCGCCGGGGACGGCTGGACCATGCGCTGGAGCACCGCCGGGCACCCGCCGCCACTCGTCCTCGGGCCGGACGGGCGCACCTGGTACCTGGAAGGCGAACCCGGCATCCCGATCGGCGTCGACCCCACCCTGCACCGCCCCGACCACACCCACCCGCTCCCCAGCGGCGCCACCGTCCTGTTCTTCACCGACGGCCTGGTCGAACACCCTGACCGCGACATCGACGAGGGCCTCGCCGCCCTCGCCACCCTCGCTGCCGCACACGCCGACCTTCCACTCGACGAACTGGTCCACCTCCTCGCGGACCTGCACCCGGGCGACGGCCACGACGACATGGCCGTCCTGGCCATCCGCACCCCGCCCCGGGCCTGAGCCGCGGGCCGGTCGCGGCCACTGCGCCAGGATGCCCGATTCAGCCAGCTCCCCAGCACCTCGGGCTCGTCGCCGTCCACGGTCATCTCGATGCCGTTGTCCAGCGACGTGTTGCCTATCGACTTCCAAGTCAGCCCTTCGGGGCCGCAGGCGTGCCACCATCGACGTAGGACGCCACCGCGAGGGCGAAGGGAAAGCTGTGGGAGCGAGTTGGGAGTACAAGATCATCGACGTAAGGGTGAGTGGCTGGAACGTCGATCTTTCGGAGCTGAACGCTCTGGGCTCGCAGGGCTGGGAGGCGGTGAGTGCGAACCGCTACGTTGAGAAGATCGGCAGCTCCACGGAGGTTGTTCACCGGGAAGTGCTGCTGAAGCGCGCCGTTCACTAGGCAGTGCCGTAGTAGGTGCGCCAGTCCGCCAGCGAGCCCCCGCCGAACCGCTTCCACATCAGGGCGAACCGCGCGTTCTCCTCGGGGAGTTGGCAGCGGCGGGAGAAGATCGGGACGGCCTGGCAGTGGCAGTGGGGGTAGGCGCCGAACGCGGCGGTGCGCTTCGACGTGGACCGCGCCGCGCGAGGCCATGAGCGCGCAGAAGTGGCAGGGGCTCGCGTCGGTCTTGCGGTAGTAGCCGATCGCCCCGGGGTCGTTCTGCAGGGTGGTGCGGATCATGTCCCGGCCGCCGTCCTGGACGAGCATTCCGCCCGCCCCGGTGCTGCCGGTGCAGGCCGCGGGCGTAGCGGTCGGGCAGGTTCAGCAGCTCGAAGTCGCGGTCGACCAGGCCCTTCGCGTGCCGGGCACGCTGGAGAACGACGGGGAGGGAGGACGTCAGAACCCTCCTCTGGTCTGTAGCGTTCCGGGCTGTTTCGGGGGCTTGAGCTTGCCGCTCTCGGTCAGGCGCCGGTGGGCGATCCAGGCGAGCACCATCACGGCGTAGAGGTCGATCTTCAGCTTCGACTCGCGGGACTCCTTGCCGAACGAAATCCCGTACTGATTGAGGCGCTTGCGGGCGTTGAGGGTGTGGCGGGTCAGCGAGTAGTCCCGCACGTGCGGCAGGGCGGCGGTCTCGATCGCGCCGACCATCGCCATGTGTTCGGTGGTGATCTCGCGCTGCTTGGCGCGCATGTCTAACCCGGCCGTGGACTTGCCGGACGCCTTGATCAGCAGGTTCTTGCCGTACGTCTCCGACCAGTCGGCGACGCAGGACTCCCACCCGGCGACATCGGCGAAGAACGCGACGACGGTGTACTTCTGGAAGACGTGGGCCACCATGTCGTTGACCTCGGTGCCGTCGATCTCCCAGCGCTTGCCGGCCGGGCCGTCGGGCTTCTCCCACAGCGTGAGCTTCTGGACCAGCTTGTCCCGAACGCGCATGGCCACCAGGCCGGTTGAGTCGTCCGTCTTGCCGCCGTCGAAGGCGAGCACGATCCGCTCGCCCGGCCGTATGCCCTCCGCGGGCTCGACCGTGGCCAGGCCCCAGGTGTCGCGGTCCACCAGCGCGTCATCGTGGCTGGACAGCTGGTTGAGGTACTTGCGGCGGGACTCGTCCTCGGTGGTGGAGGCCGCCCAGATGTCCTTCATCGCCCGCTCCGGGTTGATCCACACCGAGTCGCCCCGCGCGCACAGGAATAGATGCCGACGTCCCGGTTCACCCCGTCGCGCTGCTTCTCGAACGCGTACCAGGTGCCCTCAGCCACCAACTCCTCGCCGATGACCGGCGCGTTGGTGATCTCCATCGTCCGCCCGCCCACCTTCGTGGCGTTCAGCCGGATCGTGGCCGCCAGGCGCGGGCCGTGGTTGCCCTCGGCCCAGTGCCACGTCTCGTTCAGCAGCGCGAACGACGGGCGTCCGCCCTCGGCGGCGCGGAACGAGGAGGCCTTGGCCTCCAGCCGGCACTGCCGGCCGTCGGTATCGGTCTGCGAGGCGTAGCAGACCTCCTGGCCGAGCTTGATCGCGTATCGCTCGATCGCGGCCTGGCTGAAGACCGTGGACAGCGCCGACATCGTGTTGACGTTCTGACCGGCCGCCGTGGCGAAGATCCGCACCCACGCCTCCTGCGGCGGCCCGCCGATCGGCGAACCGTCGTCGCGCCAGCCCACCAGGCGGCACGGGCCGACGAACTCCATCGCGGCCACCGACGCCATCTTCGGGTCCTTGCCCAGCCCTTCAGGCGGCGCAGGGTGCCGGACTCGTAGCGGAAGGCTCGGCCCCAGGTCTCGGGGTCGTTCGGGTCCTCGGGAACGGCGTCGTCGCGCAGTTCGTACCAGCGCGCCAGGATGCGGCACTGCTCCGGGGTGTACTTCCAGCCCGGCCGGAACGCGTGGGCGGACCAGCGCAGCAGCTCGCCCGCCAGCGTGCGGTGCGGGTGCGGGACGTCGTCCGGGATCGTGCGGACCGGCTCGTAGGTGATGGTCAGAGCGCCACCCCCGCATCAATTGCTGCCGTTCGCTCGATCGGGTGAACTCAAGTCGAACCGACCCGTCTCTTCCCAACCTCTGGGCATAGAACAGCCGGGCACCGGTGATCACATAGGGAAGGACGGGCAGGTAACGATGGGCCTGGAATCCGGCTACTACACGATTCAAAACGGTCAAGACCTGGTCGGGCGTCGCGGCATCGAGGACCTAAGCCTGAGGCCGAAGGCGATCATCAATCAGGCTGGCAGCGCGGACAGGCCGTGGGTTGTCGAGGCGCTGCCCAACGGCCTCTACTCCCTGAGTGCGAAGGGGACGAGGGCGCCGATCCAGGACAACGCGGGCACGGCGATCGAGGACAACAAGCTCGTCGCCCTGCTCATGGACCCCCAGTACGCCGTGCAGTGGCAGCTTGTCGCCGTGAACGGGAAGAACGACACCTATCGGATCGTGGAACCCCGCGGCGGCTCGGCGTGGATGGTCAGGGAGCCCGGGAAGGAAAGCCAGGTCGAGGTGCTGAACAGCATCACCGGCTCTGCCTCGGACGCCTTCACCTTCAAGCGGGTCACCGCCTGAATTTGAGTGCGCGGCGGACCCCGGGCATCGCGCCCAGGGCCCGTCCTTGAAGACCAGCAGGTTTCTAGCCTTCGGCCGCCTCCCTGCGGGCGCGCTCCTCCAGCAGCCGGGCAGCGTCGACGGTGACGTGCTCACCGGCCGCGAACGGCGTGGTCATGTCGTGGGCCCACAGCTCGCGGGCGGCGGCGTCCGGGACCTCGGAGTCCAAGCACGCCTCGTAGTAGACGATCGTCCGGGCGATGCGCAAGGCCTCGTTCGAGGGGCCGGCGGTCCAAGCTGCCTTGCGGCGTGCCATGGCGGGCTCCTCTCCGTTGATCATTCGCTGCCGGAGCGATCACGCCCGGACGGTCACCGCCCGCGCTGAACGCCGATGTCCGGTTGCGGAATGACAGGCGGGGGCGGAGCGAGAGGCTGGGGAAAATAAGGTTGTTGGGTGTAGCCCGGATCTCCCGCAGGGCGGTGCGGCAGGTGGGGGAACACGAACTTGCTGAGCAAGATCCACGAGGCAAAGAAGAGCAGGAGTGCGATAGGTGCTCCGAATCCGCGCCGCACGGCGCCTCCTTCACGAGCGATGGCTACTGCCAACCTTCAGGATGCCCGCGACACCTACCATCGTCTACCTGTTAACAAGAGCAGCTTTGCCGCGAGTTGACCCAAAGGCTTCCCCGGCTTCAGATCCACACTGACCGGGCGACCCACGTGCCATGGCGGGCTCCTCTCAGACTCGGTTGCCCCAGCGGGCGCCGACGGCGTCACGGGCGTTGTGGCCGCGCTTCGGGCCATCGCCCTCGCCGCGGATCTTGGCGAGGTGGCCGGCCGCGCTCGCCCGGCTGGTCTGGGCCTGCGCGATGCCGGGGTGCAGGACCATCATCCCGGCGCGGTTGCCGCCGGGGATCATCTGGCCTTGGCGCTTGACCACGGCGTCGAGCTGGGCGGCGCGGGCGAGCATGGCCGCGGCGATGTCGATCGCCACCAAGTCGCCCGGCTCAAGGTCGAGTTCGGTCTCGTACAGCTCGATGAGCGCGGCACGGACCGTCTGCGGGTCCTTCAGCGTCGGATCGACGTTCAACGGACCTCCCCGGGGTGCGGTCGACAGGTTCGGGCGGGCTGCCAGCGCATCGCGGCGGCCTTCTTGCGGACGCGGCCGGCGTCGGCGGCGTCCTTGCGCAGGACGTGCCAGTCGCACAGCGCGCGGAGGTCCGTGGGGTCGTCGGAGCCGCCTTCGGAGGCGGGGACGATGTGGTCGCAGTGGCGCGCGGGCTCGGCGCAGACCTCGCCGGTGTCGTAGCGGACGTGCTGGCAGATCCAGCCGTCGCGGTTCATCACCGCGCGGCGAAGGCGCGGCCAGTGCGAGGGAAGAGGCGCCGTCCGGCGCGAACTCGCAGACACAGCAGCCTCCTTGAAGCACAGGGCCCCGCCAGGTGCTCGACCGCGACCGGGGAGAGAGGGCTGAGGGCCCTCGGCGACGGACTCTTCGCCGATCACCGGGGCGTTGGCGATCTCCATCGTCCGCCCGCCAACCTTCGTGGCGTTCGGGCGAGTTGTGGCGGCGAGGCGGGGCCGTGGTTGCCCTCCACCCAGTGCCAGGTCTCATTCAGCAGGGCGAACGACGGGCGCCCACCCTCGGTGGCGCGGAACGAGGAGGCCTTGGCCTCCAGCCGGCACTGGCGGCCGTCGGTGTCGGTCTGCGAGGCGTAGCAGACTTCCTGGCCGAGCTTGATCGCGTACCGGTCGATGGCGGCCTGGCTGAAGATCGTGGACAGCGCCGACATCGTGTTCACGTTCTGGCCGGCCGCGGTGGCGAAGATCTGCACCCAGGCTTCCTGCGGCGGACCACTGATCGGCGAGCCGTCAGCGCGAAAGCCGGCCAGGCGGCACGGGCCGACGAACTTCAACGCGCAGACCGACGCCATCTTCGGGTCCTTGCCCCAGCCCTTCAGGCGGCGCAGGGTGTCGGACTCGTGGCGGAAGATCCGGCCCGACGTCTCGGGGTCGTTCGGGTCCTGGGGAACGGCGTCGTCGCGCAGTTCGTGCCAGCGCGCCAGGATGCGGCACTGCTCCGGGGTGTACTTCCAGTCCGGCCGGAACGCGGGGGCGCTCCAGCGCAGCAGCTCGCCTGCCAGGGTGCGGTGCGGATGCGGGACGGTGTCCGGGATCGTGCGGAGTGGCTCGTAGATGAGGGTCAAGCGGGGCCTCCTCACCCAGGCTCTCTGGCTCGCAAGGAGTGATTGCCCGGTAACGCTTAGTCGTGGGAAGATCCGGGCCGGCCCGACACAAGCCAGCCGGCAAGGAGATGCCCATGTCCGAGACCACGCCCAACTCAAAGGGCCCTGCCAAGGTGCAGATGCCACCCGAGATGCTTGCGGGCCTCGGGGGGACGCCCGCCCCTGGGGCGACGGCGTCCGAGCGGCCGGGCCGGGTCCCGGCGTCCGAGGTCGCTCCCGAGGACGTCGGCACGCTGACGCTCGAATACCGCAACGGCCAGCCGGTGATCGTCGTCAGCGGGGGGAAGCTGATTCCTTCAGCGCTTCCCGTCGTGGACGGGTCGGGGCAGATGGTCTCCGCCTACGAGACTGTCCCGACATCCCGGCTGAAGGCCGACGACCTTCCGCTTCTCCTCCATCCCGAGAGCGAGGGCATCTACGTGATGACCTACGACCACTTCGGCAGTGGGTGGGCGTAGTTGGCTTCGGGGGCCGGTGACGCCCCCACGCGAGCCGGGTGCAGGTTGCCCCCCGACGCAGTCAGGGTCGAGCCATTGTTCTCGTGGAAGCCGGGAGAACGTGATGCGCCTCGGACTGGCGCTAAGCAGTCCGAGGCGCTTGGAGGGCTTCCGGGCTGCTACACGTATTCCAGGAGCCAGCCGACCGGGTTGTCGTCCGCCACGTCGGTGCTGCTCTTCTTCACTCGCCCGACGTGAATCTTCTGAATTCCCTTGGGGAGCTTCTCGGTGACGCGGGCACCACCCTGACTGACGTCCCAGTCCTTGGCGGGGAGCCAGGTCGTGCCGTTGTGGAACTGCACCTTCAGCCGCACATCGACCCAGCTGGAGCCGAGGCTGAAGTAGGCGTCGCCCCATACGCCGGTCTGGTTGGGCTGAGGGATGGGGAGGAGAAGGCCGTACCTGTAGTGGATGAGGCCGTCGCTCTCGTTGAACACGAAGCCGGTTGGGACGTCACCGAGCTGGAAGTTGGGCATCTACGCTCCTCAGGAGTGCCGCATGTGCTGTCCTTCGACGAACGGGGCTCAGATTACGAGTGCCCTTCCACGGCATTTGCGGCATCAGATGTCAAACCACCCATGCAGGTGAGCCAGAGGTGTGAAGAGGTGACTGGTCCGGCTTCCGTAATCCGCCCGCGCCTGCAACGGGTTCTCACCTTTCAGCTGTCTCGCGGCGGGCGCGTTCCTCCAGCAGCCGGGCGGCGTCTGTGGAGACGTGCTCACCGGCCGCGAACGGCAACTTCATGTCGTGGGCCCACAGTTCACGGGCCATGGCGTGCGCGACTTCGGAGTCCAGGCAGGCTTCGTAGTAGACGATCGTCCGGGCGATGCGAAGGGCCTCGCCCGAGGGTCCGGCGGCCCGGGTCTTGCGGCGTGCCGCGGTGGGCCCCTCTTCTCAGCTTGTTGTTTAACCTCGTGGGTCACTCGACCTGCTGAGATCTTCCGGATCCGGCAGCACGTGATGCGGCCGTTCTCCACGCTTCGAGATGTCGAGTAACGAAGTGCGAGAGAGCGGCCGCTACTTGTGAGTCTCCCGGTCGGTACGCCCGCTGGTGGGGTGTTGGACGTGTTGTCCCGCTTTCGGGTCGAGTTCTACGAGTGTCTGTACGCCCGTGCTGACGCGCTGTTCGAGCTCGCCGATGCGGTGCTGTGTGCGGACGGGCCGGTGAGGACGCTGGTCGAGTTGTCGCTGGCGGCCGAGCACCGGCGCGGGCACGGAGCGATGTACGCGGCTCTGGAGCGGGGCTGGTGCGAGCCGGCCCGCCTGCGCCGCACCCTGGCGGGCCTGCCGCTGCCGAAGGCGGCGGACGGGCGGATCGTGCTTGCTGTCGATTGTGTCCCACTGGCTCCGCCCCGATGCTCCGACCAGCGACGAGAGGCTGTTCTGTCACGTCTACGGGCGCGGAGACCGCAGCAGGGACCAGCTCGTGCCCGGCTGGCCGTACTCGTTCGTGGCCGCGCTGGAGTCAGGCCGGACCTCCTGGACCGCGCTGCTGGACGCTGTGCGCCTCGGACCGGCGGACGATGCCACGCTCGCCACCACCGCCCAACTACGGGACGTTGTCGTCCGGTTGATCGATGCCGGGCACTGGAGCGAGGGCGACCCGGAGATCCTGATCGTCATGGACTCCGGCTACGACACCGCCTACCTCTCCCACGCCCTGACGGACCTGCCCGTCGTGCTCGTCGGACGCCTGCGCTCGGACCGTGTCATGCTCCGCGACCCGGGCCCCGCCCGCACCTGTCCGGGCCGGCCCCGCAAGCACGGCGGCGTCCTCGGCCTCTCCCGGCCCGACGCCTGGCACACGCCCGACATCACCACCTCCACGTCCACCACCCGCTACGGGACCGCCGAGACGACCGCCTGGGACCGCATGCACCCCAGACTCTCCCACCGCGGCCCCTGGCTGGAACACGCACAGGACGAACTCCCCGTCCTGCACGGCACGTTGATCCGTCTGAACGTCGATCGCCTGCCCGGCGACCGCAGCCCGAAGCCCGTCTGGCTGTGGTGCTCGGCCACCGGAGCGACACCCGCCGACGTGGACCGCTGGTGGCAGTCGTTCCTCCGCCGCTTCGACCTGGAACACACCTTCCGCTTCATGAAGCAGACCCTCGGCTGGACCTGCCCCAGGTTCCGCCACGCCGACACCGCCGACCTCTGGACCTGGCTGATCATCGCCGCCCACACCCAGCTCCGCCTCGCCCGCCCGCTTGCCGAAGACCTCCGGCGCCCCTGGGAGAAGCCTGCCGAACCCCGCCGACTCACCCCCGCCCGCGTCCGGCGGGGATTTTGCAACCTCCGCCCGACAGCGGCCCGTCCGGCAGCCGCACCAAAACCCTCCCGGCCCGGCCCCGGACGACCGCCCGGCTCGAAGAACAAGCAACGCGCTACACGCCACGACGTCGGCAAAACCGTCAAACGCGCCAAGACGATCCAGAAACACCAAGCCTGCCAACGTTAAACGGCAAGCTCAGACTCGGTTGCCCCAGCGGGCGCCGACGGCGTCGCGGGCGTTGTGGTCGCGCTTGGGGCCGTCGCCCGCACCGCGGATCTTGGCGAGGTGGCCGTCCGCGCTCGCGCGGTTCGTCTGGGCCTGCGCGATGCCGGGGTGGAGGACGAACATTCCGGCGCGGTTGCCGCCGGGGATCATCTGGCCTTCGCGCTTGACCACGGCGTCGAGCTGCGCGGCGCGGGCGAGCATGGCCGCGGCAATGTCGATCGCCACCAAGTCGCCCGGTTCTAGGTCGAGTTCGGTTTCGTACAGCTCGATGAGCGCTGCGCGGACGGCCTGCGGGTCCTTCCGCGTCGGATCGACGTTCAACGGACCTCCCCGGGGTGCGGTCGACGGGTTCGGACGGGCTGCCAGCGCATCGCGGCGGCCCTCTTGCGGGCGCGGCCGGCGTCGGCGGCGTCCTTGCGGAGCACGTGCACCCATACCGCCATCAGACCGAGGCCGCCGTCCGCCAGCTGCTCGCCGAGGGCGTCGAACTCGGGCCCCGGACACCAGACCCCACCCCCGCGGCCTCCACCCGTTCGTGCTCCACCGCCCCGCCGGCCGCTGGCGCCAGGCCCCACCCCGACCCACCCGAACGGAAGGACACACCCCTGACCATCCACCCCGCCAACCTGCTGCCCGACGGCCGATGGGACGACCGGCTCTTCGAACTCGACTACGAAGGCCGCCAAGGGCGCTACCGGGTCGTGCGCGGCCTCGGCGAACAGATCGGCACCGTGGAGAAACACGGCGGCGTCTGGATGCCCAAGAACACCGCCGGAGCCTGGATCGGAGCCGCGGCCGGCCGATCGGGCTACCTCACCCGCCAGGTCGCCGCCGTTGGACTGTCCATCACCGTCCCGCTCCCGCCCCCGGAAGGACTTGAGCAGTACCGGGTGACGCCAAGCCCCACCCCCTCGTCGTGACCGAGCGTGCGGCCCAGACGCGGAGCACCCCCACCTCCATCGGAAGTGGGGGTGGGGAAGTGAGCCGTCAGCCGAGGTAGACCTTCTGCCACTCCAAGGACGTCATGGTCAGTGCGGCCTCGGCGAGGGTGCGCGCCGACTCGGTCTTGAGGCTGCCGAGGCTGCTGTCGATCCACGGCTGGACGTTCTGATAGCCCTGCTCGCGGTACTCCACTGCCTGGATCAGGCACTCCAACTTGTCCGCGTCATGGGCGACGACGACTTCCAGGCTCTCGGCGTTCTCGTACTCCTCCACGATGGCCTGCACTCCGGCGACGACAGCCGGATGAGCGGCGCTGACCTGATCGGCAGTCACGCGTTCGTTCGAGGCCGCGGTGAGGTAGCGCCGGCTGATGTGGGGGATATCGCTGACCCGGGTCTCCTGGGTGTCGTGGAAGAGGCACAGCAGCGCGACCTTGGCCGGGTCGGCGCCCTCCATCATCGCGAGCACCGCGCCAACGATGCCCGTCCGGAAGGAGTGTTCGGCGATCGTCTCTGGGTCCTTGACCCCAGCGATCCACCAGCCGGAGCGCTTCGCCCGCTTGAGCATGCCCGCCTCGAACAGGTAGCCAGCGGTGCCCTTCGCCTGCTTGTCGTCCGTCATTGTTGTCCTTCGCTGTTGGATCGGCTGTTGCTGTATCCGCCTACCCGCAGACCGTAGTGCACAGACTCCAGCTCTCGGCGGGACTGCCCTGAAAGACCGTCACCGTCCAGCAACGTGCACACTCGTGAAGCCAGGTCCCGGGCTGTACGGGGGTCCGCGTCGGCCAGTCCCCTGCGGGTGAGCATGAGTGCCCAGATCGAATGAACGTACAGATCGGTGTACTCGCCCGCTCGGTCCAGCCGGATGGCGAACTGTCGCAGCAGCGAGGAGGCGTCCCACGCGGGGCGTTCCTGCTCGGCCATGAAGTCATTGCTGGTCTGAGGACGTGAATCGAGCCCGAGCCAATGAGCCCAGTAGTTCAGGTTCGCCGCTTCGAAGTCGTCGTTGTCGGTGATCGAGCGGGCGATGAAGTCCCGGAGTAGCTCCGGATCTCCCTTCCTTGCCGGCGCTGCCGCGACCGAACGCGCCTCGGCCCAGCGGGGCGACCATCCCGAGCCCGCCGAGGGGATCCGCCCTCGACGCTGCATCCCCCCGAACCACTCGGCCACATCGCGGGCCCGGTCGTAGGAGGACAGGTACCAGACCTGCCTTCGGAGTAAGGCGGTCTCCTCACCCCCGCTCTCCACCAGGTCCGCGGTATGCCGGAGGTTGTCGAAGAATCGCGCGCGCATGTCCTGCCCCAGAAGCGGCGCGGTGGAGACAGGCCCGCGTCGGGCGGCAGGAATGCTCAACTCGGCTGCCACCGCACCAGGCAGAACCCCGCTGACGGCCCAGCCGATCATGTGCGTGGTGTCGCGAGTAAGCACCCACCCGGCCAGTGGATGCTCCAGAACTTCGGCCCTCGCGGGCCTGAACCGCAGTATCTCGCTGAGGACGAAGTCCGCGTCCATGGCAAGGCTGATCAGGTCGACCAGCCCACTTGGCGCGCCGAGCAGGATCAGCCTCCGGCGCAGCATCACCAGGTTCCCGGCTCGGGTGGAGGAGAGTGGCCGGCGGCCGGACTCCCAGCCCTGGACGGTGCTCTTGTCGATGCCCAGGTCCACGGCCAACTCGTCCTGAGTTCTCGGGATCTGTTCCCGGATGACCTTGAACAGGAAGCCGGAAATCACCCCTTCGGGGACCCTGACGACCTCGGACGGACTGTCAGTCAGTGTTTCGGTGCGCCTCGGTGGTGTCCGCCCAGCCATTTCTGCCCCCCTTGGCCCCGGTCGTCCAGGTAACTCGTACTGACAGTCCGTCGAGCCCTGTCTTCACCGGCCGTAACGTCATGACTACGGCATCGCCGGTGGCAGCGGAAGCCTAGTGCCAACTCGGTCTTCTGCGAACGACGGTGCTGCCCTGCCGTAGAGCCCCCTGCGGCAGCCTCAACCACCCAGCAGGAGGACCAGCATGCCCACCAGCACCATGCCGTCCGTCGGCACGCTCGGCGAGCGCTTCCGGTAGATCCGTAGTGACCGCGACACCTGATCCCACAAACCCCAGGCTGTCGCACGAGTCCCGAGGAGCGGCCTCCCCACGGTGGCCTCGGGGATGGAGGGAACACCACCATGACGAGACGCAAGACCCCGAGGGTCTACCGCGACCCCGAGACCGGCCCGTCGAAGGCCGAGAAGTACAAGCTCCCGAAGGGCTGGAACCCCCTGGCCGAGTACCAGAAGGCGAACGCGGCCGGCCGGGCCCCGTCCCCGGGTGAGGCCGTGCAGGAATCGGCCGTGCGGTCCTCGTGCCGCTGCCGCAACTGCATCGCCCGCAGGGGTGCCGCGTGATCATCCGACAGAAGCGGGGCCTGAAGGTGGTCGAGGGCGACCCGGTCCGGCACTGCGAGGACGGCTGGACGGGTACCGTCGCGGAGACCCCGGGCGAGCACGCCAACCACGCCTGGGTGAACAGGGATTCCTCCCGCGACGGGTACCCGGAGCTGGTCCTGCTGACCGAGTTGGAGTCTGCGGAGTGAGCATGTTGAGACCCTTCCGCCTCGCGGACGACAAGTACGTGGTGGACCGGCCCGACGGCTACCGCCAGGGAACGTGCTGGGTCTGCCGGCAGGAGAAGCTGGTCTGCGCAGGCACCACGCTCCGCGCCCCCGGCGACGAGGACAGCACGCTCCACGCGATCTGCGACGACTGCATCGCCCGCGCCCGCACACCCCACCGCCGCGCCGCGCTGCGGGCCGCACTCGACCGGCGGCCGGCGTAGCCGTGACGCCCCGAGGAGAGAACGCCGTGGACGCCGGCCGGAACGACTGCGGGGACACCGCAGGGCGGGCCTCGCGCGAGGCCCCCACGCCCTGGACGCTTGCCGTCGCGCACACGGTTTCCCTGCTCGCACTCAAAGCGCTCGCGATGGCGCTGATCGCCTCCGGCCGCTACCAGCCCCACCCGCGCCCGCTGGGCGCCCATGAGTTCCCGGCCCGCTGGAAAGGGTCCGTCGGGCCGGGTTTGCATCACCCGCACCACGGCTCGTCCACCTCGGACGAGCGGAGCCAACCCGATTGGAGAGGCATCGTGAGCGACACCACCATCACGCCCGACCCGGAGGTCACCGCCCTGACGCGGCGGCTGGACCACTCCGTCCCGGACGGCGACTTCGCGCCGGCCACCGTCGTGTCCCTGACGCGGCGGCTGGACCACTCCGTCCCGGACGGCGACTTCGGCCCGGCGGGAACCGAGAGCTGACCTCAACTCCGAACTGATGCCGTCTGACTGACGGCGCGGTGGGCCGACTCGGCATGCGCAACCGGGTCGGCCCGCCACCTCCCCGACCTGCCACCTGCACGCCTCGACCAAGAGGAGAACCATCGTGTCGCCGACGATTGCCGCCCGAGTGGAGCCCGGTTCCTTCTTCGACCTCAGCCGCAAGGACCCGGCGCTGACCCGGCTCCGTGAGGCGGGCGCCGAACCGGTGCTCCCGTTCGCCCTGATGGAGCGCCTGGTGCGCTCGGGCACTCCCTTCGCGGAGCACGCCCGAGTCCTGCGCAGTGACACGGTGACCGTGGCGGGCGTGACCTTCGACTGGTTCGACGCCGAGCTTCCCCGCGAGATCGCCGACGAACTCAGCCTGACGGACTACGAGATCGCCCAGCACACCGACGAGCGCCGCACGACGCTGACCCAGGCCCTGGACCGGCTGTCGCTGGTCCACCCCGAGGGGTTCGTTCGCGTGCGGGAGTTCGTCCGGGGCCTGCTGTGGGTCGGCCTCAAGCACGGTGTCCGCGCGTCCTCGCTGACCAGTTCCAGCGACCCGGCGCTCCCGTACGTCATCGTGTTCTCCGACAAGGCCCAACGCCACATCCCGCCGAACACCGTCAGCCCGGAGCCGTCGTCGCTCTTCCTGGCGGAGAACCTGCTGCACGAGGGGACACACCAGGCGATCAGCTTCCACGTCCTCCAGAATCGGGTGTTCGCCGAGGGCTACTCCTCCCGGACCTCGCCCAAGATCGAGATCGGGTGGCGCGCGACGCAGGGCGAGGCCCGCAACCAGTTCTGGGAGATCGACAGGGCGTTCCACGCGACCTGCGTCTACAACCAACTGCTGAGGTTCCGCCGGACCGAACTGGACCGCGACGACCTGTCCGCCAACGAGCGTGCGCGCTTCCAGGACGCCTACGACGAGGGACTGCCGGCCGTCCGCTACCTCATGCGCGAACTGGAGCTGCTGGGCGAGAACTTCTCCCCTCACGGGGTGGAGCTGCTGGCCGACCTGCGTCACCAGACCGACCAGCTGTAGTGCGACGCTGAGCGCAAACCGAACGAGGGAAGACCCCGTGCTCCAGCACCTCATCACCCAGGACGACCGGCTGCGGATGGTCCCCATCGACCGGGACGAGCTGACCATCGTCGTCGGCCAGCTCCGCCAGGAGTTGGACGTCACCACCGACCCCTCCCGGACCCGGTTCCTGACCCGGGAGATCGGCATCGCCCAGATGACCCTGGGCAACCACGACGAGGCCCGCACACTCCTGCGGCAGGCGCTCGACATGGCCACCGCCGCAGGCAACACCCGATCCGTCGTCGCCTCCGGGATCAACCTCGGCGACGCCCACCGCTACGCCGGCGACACACAGGCTGCGGACACCCTCTACCGCAGCGCGCTTGCCACCGCACGAAGCCTCCACCCAGAGCTCCTCGACTTCGCGCACCAGCACTTCGGCAAGCACCTCATGGAACTCGGCGATCACGCGGGGGCCCTGGCCCACCTGCAAGAGGCGCTGCGGCTGCGGATCGCCAAGGGAAACGCGGAACTGGTCGAGTCCACGCAGGCCGCACTCGACCGGGTCGCGCTGCTGCTCGGCCGGGCCAACCCCAACTCCTCGGCACCGCACGGGTGGAGCGCCGGATGGACCGCCTGGTTCCAGTCCCGCACCACCGCCCGGACGCCGGCCCGATGGGCGGAGAACTTCCCGGGCCTCCGGGACGCCGTACGAGGACTCACCGCACACCAGCGCGTCCACCCGCGCCTCCTCCGACACCTGCGCGACCAGTCGTTCTCCACCGAGCCGATCGCCGCGATGGCGCAGGAGGCGGAGAACGCCCTGGCCACCGCCGGGTACCTCCACAACGGCAAGTGGAACGCGGCCGTCGGCGACGCGGCGGCCCGCTTCGCCGACCACCTCGATCTCGCCGCCGTCGTGGCCCGGTCCACGGGGCTGGAAGTCGAACAGCCGCACGCCGCCGTCTACATCGCGTACCGGGACAGCGGGCAGTTCCTCGACTTCCACGTCGACGAGTTCGGCTTCGGCGAGGCCAACCTGATCCTGTGCCTCAAACACGACCGCCCCAGCGGTACCGCCGTGCCCAGCTCCACCGTCTTCATCACCGCCGACGGCTACCTCGAATGCGATCTGGCCGCAGGTGACTGCGTCGTCTTCGACGGCGCACTCACGCCCCACGGCCGCACACCCGTCAGTGCCGGAGAGAGCGTCACCCTCATCAGCTTCGGCTTCCATGCGCGTGACCGAGCCCTGCGCACGCCCGTGAACCTCCCGCCGCCGCCCCGGCCGTGAGGCCCGAAATCTCGAACCGCACCGTCCCGCCTCGTTCACCGCGCCTCCGGAGCACCCCGTGGCCCGCGCCGTCCTCCTCACCGCCCTGACCGTCTACCTACTGACCGGCTTCCGATACCACTGGGCATCGCACGGTGAGAAGGCCCCCGGAAAGCTCATGTACGCGCGGGTCAACGCGCGGCGAACCGTGGAAATCTGGCGGACGGGCCTGACTTTCGACATCCGGATCTTCGACCACTGACCAACTCGCACCCTGCCGCTCCCAACAACCTCAGCGGCAGATCCGGCCTCCGCCCTGCGCTACCCCCGAAGCGTAGGACGGAGGCCCTCTCTCACTCCGGACCATGCGCTGGAGCACCGCCGGGCACCCGCCGCCACTCGTCCTCGGGCCGGACGGGCGCACCTGGTACCTGGAAGGCGAACCCGGCATCCCGATCGGCGTCGACCCCACCCTGCACCGCCCCGACCACACCCACCCGCTCCCCAGCGGCGCCACCGTCCTGTTCTTCACCGACGGCCTGGTCGAACACCCTGACCGCGACATCGACGAGGGCCTCGCCGCCCTCGCCACCCTCGCCGCCGCACACGCCGACCTTCCACTCGACGAACTGGTCCACCTCCTCGCGGACCTGCACCCCGGCGACGGCCACGACGACATGGCCGTCCTGGCCATCCGCACCCCGGACCGGGCCTGAGCCGGGGGCCGGTCGCGGCCGCTGCGCCGACCTGCCCGATTGTCCGTGCCGCCCGCTAGCGTTCGGCCATGACCCCCCACCAGCTGGTTCTGCGCCTCGCGGCTCCCGACGACGCGGACCGCCGGGCCGCCGAGGACGCGTTGGCCGCGCTCGGCCCGGCTGCTCTGCCGGCGTTGATGGAGCATCTGGGCGACGCTGCCTCGCCGGTGAGCGAGGCCGCGCTGCTGGGTGTCCTTCGCCGCATGGGACCCTCGGCGTTTCCGCTGGTGCTGAACGTTCTGCGGAGCGTGGCTGCGGGGCAGACGTACTGGCGGGCGTTCCGGGTGTTCACCGGTCTCGGGGCAGTGGCGCTGGACGGTTGCAACGGTGCGCTGACGCATGAGGACCCGGTGGTGCGTCGCGCGGCGGTCATGGCCATCGGCGAGTGCGGGGACGACGGACTGCGGTTCGCCGAGCGGGTGGTCCCGTTGCTGGGCGACCCGGACGCTGAGGTGCGGCGGGCGGCTCTGCGGTCGTTCGCGTGGTGGGGTGACGCTGTGGTGCCCCTGCTGCAGGCGGTGCGTCGCGGTGGCCCCGGCGCCGCGCGGGCGGGCGCGCTGGAGGCGCTGGCGGAGATCGGCGGGGAAGCGGTGCTGAGCGCGCGCGACCTGGCGGCGCTGAAGCGGTTGGTGCGGATCAAGCTGCCCGACGACGTACCCACTCCCATCTCTTGCTGCTCCCTCTCGTGGATTGCGGTGAGTACGGGTGACCAGGCGGGGGTGATCGAGTTGCTCGGCCTCTCGTCGCCGCGTCCGGTGCCGTTCGCCACCGGTGTGGACGTTGCCGACTGCGACAGTCACGCCGGCCTGGACGAGAACCCGCTCGATCAGTACCGCCGCGTGTTCGTCACCCCTGAGCTCGCCGGTTGGACTCTGGTGGTCGGGTCATGGTGCGACCCGAGCTCCGCCGAGCGCGAGGGCGAGGTCCTGGAGGTGTGTGCGCAGCTGAGTGCCAAGTACGGGAGAACCCAGGCCTATTGGCACAGTTACCAGGGCGACGGCTCGGCGGTTCTGGTCGCCGAGCAGGGCACGATCGTACGGCGCTTCGCCTACATACCCGGCGAGGATGCGCAGGACCTGGAACTGGGGGCGCCGCTTCCCTACGAGCAGCAGCGTCGAACCGCTCTGGGCCTGCCCGCGCTGGCAGGCGGCCACGTGAACATCGAGGAGGAGGACGACGAATGGGTATGGGAACTGCTCGAGTTGGCGCCCGGCCTGGCCGCTGAACTGAGCCTGGACCCCCGGTCGGTCGACGCGAGCACACCGGCTCGGGGCACCGGCGTCCTCGCTCTCACCGAGTACGGTCGCAGGCTTGGCGCTCCGGCCGGGGCGCTCACGCTCTGACCGAAGGGCGTCGGGTGCGTTCGGGTAGCGTGGGCCGGTATGCGAACTGAACTGGTGGGAACGGCATTTCGGGCCGAGGCCGGGGCGCTCGGGGCCGCGATGGCCGGGCTGGAGGACGCGGACTGGGCGCGGGCCACGCGGTGCGAGCCGTGGACGGTGGTCGAGCTGCTGGCGCACGTCCGGGTCGCGATCGGGCGGGTGGAGGCGATGGTGGCGGCGCCCGAACCGGAGCGGGCCGAGGTGACGGCGGTGGGCTACTACCGTCCCGACGAGCGCTTCGACGCGGCCACCAACAGCGCCCGGATCGCGCTCGCCCGCGACACGGCCGGCGGCACCGAGCCGGTCGGCGAGTTCGAACGGACCTGGCGGGGCGTGGCGGACCGGTTCGAGGCCGAATCCGCGACGCGAGTGGTACGGACCCGGCACGGCGACCCGATGCTGCTCACCGAGTTCATGATCACCCGAGTGGTCGAACTCGCCGTCCACGGCCTCGACCTGGCCGACGCGCTCGACCGCCCGGCCTGGCTGACGAACCAGGCCTCGGACGTCCTGGAAGACCTACTGCTCACGGACGCCGACGGTCCGTCCGTCCGCAAGGCGCTCGGCTGGGACCGGGCAACACTGCTGCGCAAGGCCACCGGCCGCGCCGAGCTGGACGCCGCCGAGCAGGCCGAGGTGAAGCGCGCCGGGATCACCTGGCTGACGCTCGGCTGAGAGCGCGGAGTTGGGCACGGCCTCCCGGGCGACGGTGGTCCGGGAGGCCGTGTCGCGGTGGTCGTTACGCCCCGAGGGCCTCCTCGTGCGGCCGCTGGACGGCGGGCAGGACGGACTGGCGCACGGCCCACAGGGCCTTGCGTTCGGTATGCATGAGGATGGGGTGGCTTTCAGGGCTGGGCGGGAGCGTTCAGCGGCCGGCGCGCAGGCCGGAGCGGGCCCCCCGTGGATAGGCGGGTGCCACACGAGGGCGCGATGCATCGCCCCGCTGGGGGCCGCGAGGTCGGTCGCGCGACAGGTCGGCGGTCAGGGCCTGCCAGGCCCCGATGCGTGGCATCCGCTAAAAGTCCATGCGGTGATCGTGATCGACGCCACGCCCCGACGGCAACTCAATTTCCGTTGGCCGCACGATCGTTCGGGCAGTGATAAATATGCTGAGCGGATGAGCGACTCGAACAGCAAGCCCGTCGAACTGGTGATCTTCGACTGCGACGGCGTCCTGGTGGACAGCGAGCGGATCGCGGTACGCGTTCAACAGGAGGTCGGCGCGCAGCTCGGCTGGCCGCTCACCGAGGCCGAGGTGGTGCGGCACTTCATCGGACGCTCGCACGCCGCCGGCTGGCAGGTGGTCGCCGAGCGCCTCGGCAAGACCGTCGCCGCCGAGTGGGAGCAGCGCTTCGAACAGCGGCACCGCGAGCTGGTGGACACCGAACTGGAGCCGGTGGACGGCATCGTGGAGGCACTCGCCGCGCTCGGCCTGCCGTCCTGCGTCGCCTCCAGCGGGACGCACGACAAGATGCGGCACACCCTCGGCCGGACCGGCCTGTACGAGCACTTCGAGGGACGGATCTTCAGCGCCACCGAGGTGGAACGCGGAAAGCCCGCCCCCGACCTGTTCCTGCACGCCGCCCAGCGGATGGGCTTCGCCCCGGAGGTGTGCGCCGTGGTCGAGGACAGCGGCCCCGGCACCCGGGCCGCCCGCGCCGCCGGCATGCGCTGCTTCGGCTACACCGGCGGACCCACCGGCGCGGACGCGCTCACCGGCCCGGGCACCGTACTCTTCTCCGACATGCGGCAGCTGCCCGCACTGCTGCGCGCCACCACCGGCTGACGCCCTGCACCCGCCCGCACTGCTGCGCGCCACCACCGGCTGACGCCCAGCACCTGCCCGCACTGCTGCGCGCCACCACCGGCTGACACCCCGCACTGCTGCGCGTCACCATCGGCTGACACCCCGTCCGCACCACCGAAGGGAATCCCCATGGCGCAGGTCGAACTTCCCCCCGGCCACACCGCACGGCCGATCGACCCGGCCACCGACCTCCCCGCCGTCCAGGACCTCGTCCACACCTGCGAACGCGCCCTCGACGGCACGGCCACCACCGACGCCGGCGCGCTCGCCGCCGTGTTCGCCCGCCCCGGACTCGACCCGGCCACCGACACCCTGCTGGTGCACGCCCCCGACGGGCGACTCGCCGGCTGGGCCTGGACGGACCGGCGCACCGACGCCGATGTGCACCCCGACCACCGCGGCCGCGGCATCGGCACCGCACTGCTGCGCTGGATCGAACAGCGGGCCCGCGAACGCGGCACCGCCGAACTCGCCCAGGTCGTTCCCGACCGCGACACGGCCGCCACCGGTCTGCTGCACGCCCACGGCTTCCGCCCCGCCGTCACCAGCTGGCTGCTCGCCATCGACCTCGACGACCTGCCCGAGCAGCTGCCGCCCGCACTCGAGGGCATCACCGTCCGCCCCTTCCGGGCCGGCGATCCGGCGGACGAGCAGGCCACGCACCGGCTCATCGAGGACGCCTTCGACGAATGGCAGCAGCGCCGCAAGGACTTCGACGAATGGGCCGCCCACACCGTGCGCCGCCCCAGCTTCGCCGCCGACCGCTCCCCGCTCGCCTTCGCCGCCAACGGCCAGTTGGTCGGCGCCGCCCTCGCCCTCGACCTGCCCGACACCGGCGAGGGCTACGTGGAGAACGTCGCCGTCCACGGCGGCCACCGCCACCGAGGCATCGCCCGCCACCTGCTGCGCCACACCTTCCACGCCTGCCGCGCCGCCGGCCTGCGCAGCTGCACCCTGTGGACGCACTCCGGGACCGGCGCGCTCGACCTCTACCTGAAGGCCGGCATGACGGTCCGGCACAGTTCAACGGTGCTGAAGAAGACCCTTCAGTAGTCCAGCAGAGCCAGCAGGCGGGCGGCCTGCCGCTCGGTGGTGCCCGGCGGGTTGCGGGCCGCCGTCGCCGGGTCGGTGGCCAGGAACACCAGCCACAGCAGGGCGAACAGGCGCCGGCACTCCAACAGCCGGGCCTGCTCGGCGGGAGAGAGCGTGAGCCGGCCGAGGAACGCCGCCGCGTCCAGGTCGGTGTCCACCCACGCCGAGAGGTGCTCGACCAACTCGGCGAGCTCGTACGGGCGGTCGCTGCGCCCCGAGTCCTCGAAGTCGACCAGCCGGACGTCGGCGCCGTCCCAGAGGAAGTTGGCCAGGTTCCCGTCCGCCTGCCCGAGCACCGGCGCCCACGGTGCTGACAACGAGGCCTCCGCGCCCGCCAGCCAGCGCAGCCCGGCCACCAGCGCCGGCAGCGAGGGCAGCGAGGGCAGCGCCGCGCGGCGGCGGATCGCGGCCACCGAGTCGCCGACGTACCAGCGGCGCTCCGGGAGCGCGGCCACCTCCTCGGGCGGGACGGCGTGCAGCAGACGGTCGGTGGCGCGGGCCAGGGCGTCCAGGTGCGCGGTCGTCAACTCGGTGCCGCGCAACGGGAGTCCGGGCAGCCTGGACATGGTGACGGTGCGCCCGTCCAGCGACAGCGGGCGCGGCGCCAGGCCCGGCGCGTACCGGTCGAGCAGGGTGAGCGCCCGCCACTCGCGGTCCGGGTCGCCGTCCGCGTCCGGGCGGAAACGCTTGCGGACGGTGTCGGGGAGGAACTCGACACCGTGGGTGGTCCACGAGGTGGTCATGGCGTCAGCTTTCGGTACCGGTGGGAAAGCGGCGTCGGGGGTCGGTGTGCGTCACTAGTAGGGCTTGGTCAGGTCAGTTTTGGTGTGGCGTGTCCGTTGGCGGGTTGTGTCGTTGAGGGTGTGTGACGACTGGGGAGATGGTTGGGGTCCGGGAGGACCTTGAGGAGTTCA
>NZ_JBIALQ010000011.1:0-235637 GCF_042873545.1 Kitasatospora sp. NPDC004615 | reverse complement strand
GGTTACATTCCGAACCCGGAAGCTAAGCCTCACAGCGCCGATGGTACTGCAGGGGGGACCCTGTGGGAGAGTAGGACGCCGCCGAACAATTCTTCTGGAAAGGGCTCCAGCCTTATGGCTGGGGCCCTTTCTGCATTTCTGGAGCCGGTGCCGAACGCCAGCGGGCCCGGGGCCCGCCGGCCGGCGGGCTCAGAGCTTCTTGGCTTCTCCGTCGTCGTTTCCGCGGCGGCGGAGCACTCGTCCGGCGATTCCGTTGGACAGTTTGCCCGTCACCGACTTGGCACGGTCGAAGGTCTCCGCCCCGAGGCGCTTGGCGGCGTCGACACCCTCGGCGCCGCTTTCGAGCATCCGGTCCTTCGCGTCGGTGGCCGCGTCCACCCAGCGCCTGGCGTCCAAGGACTGGCGGTCGCGTTCGATCCCGAGCCGGCCGCGGAAGTCGACGACGGTGGTGGCGACCTGGTTGCCCGAGTTCACCACGGCGGGGGAAGTCGTGGGGTGCAGCAGGACCTTGGTGTTGGCGGTGCCGACGGCCGCGTCGATGCGGGCCATGAGCCGTTCGGTGCACCGGGCGATGAGTTCCACGCGGTTCTGCCGGGCGGTTCGGATCGCGAGGCGGTGCAGGTCCAGTTCGTCCGGCGAGGTGTCGAGCACGCGGTCGAGTTCCAGTACGGCTATTGCGTCGTGCAACTGGAAGCAGCGCGCCAGCACAGCGAGCCACTCCCGGACGGTGGTCTCGGCGTCCCTGGACACCTTGGCGAGGTCGCCGATCTTGGTCTTCTGTTCCAACTTCTCGGCGAGTGCGTCGAGTTGACGGAGGGCGTAGGCCTGGGTGCGGGCGATCGTGACCGAGGTGAGTGACACCTTCGACCAGGTGACCTCGGAGACCCGGCCGACCTGGTCCCGAACGGTCAGGCCCTCCTCGATGACGAAGCCGGCTCCGATCATGTCCGCCAGCACCGCGTCCTTCTGGGCGCGGAGCACGTCGTCGACCTTCTCGTCGATTGCGGTGAGGTAGTCGGTGATTTCGTCCATGGTCTGCTGCGTGGCGAGTTGCGCCATGAGTCCTGCGGCACCTGCCAGCATCGCGGGGTTGGACAGCATCGAGCCGGGCGTCCGCACCAGTTCGAGGATTCCCTTGATCCTGCCGTTCTCGGTCAGCACGGCCCGGCTGGTGTTCGCGGTCGAGCCCTTCATCAGCCCGTGCTTGCTGAGCGCCTGGGCGGATTCCTTGGTCAGTTTCACCCAGCGGCCCGAGTTGGCGGCGATCTCCGAGCCTGTCTGTGCGGCACCGGCGGTGGCGCTGAAGGCCGAGCCGAGCCGGGACAGTCCGAGGTCGCGGGACGGCAGGCCTTCGGAGACCAGGAACCGTTCGACGGCGGTCGGGTCGCCGATGACCGCCAGGCCGTCGCCGTCGCTGATCAGCTGCAGGTTGGTGTCGATCGTCGGCTCCGAATATGTGGCCGGGGCGGGTCAGAGGCGGCCGGCGGCCTTGAGGCTGAGGTAGGTGTCGGCGAGGGCGGGGGCGATGGACTCGGGTGGGGAGTCGAGGACGGTGATGCCGCGGCGGGTGAGGAGGTCTGCGGTGCGGCGGCGGTCGGCGCGGGTCTGTTCGGCGGCGGCGGCGCCGTAGACGTCGCGGACGGTGACCCGGGGGGTGTTGACCAGCTCGTCGAGGCGGGGGTCGGCGACGGAGGCGATGACGACCTCGTGGCGCTTGGTGAGGAGGGGGAGCTGGGGGAGCAGGCCGTCCTCGATCTGGTGGGCGTCGAGGCCGGTGAGCAGGACGATCAGCGAGCGGTGGGGGGCCATCCGGAGCGCGGTGGAGACCATGGCGCGCAGGTCGGTCTCGATCAGGGCGGGTTCGAGGAGGGCCATCGCGTCGGTGAAGGCGGGGAGGATCTCGGAGGGGGAACGCCCGGCGACGGCGGTGCGGCGGTGGCGGTCGTGGGCGAGCAGGTCGACCCGGTCGCCGGCCTTGGTGGCGAGGGCGGTGAGCAGCAGCGCGGCGTCGAGGGCGGAGTCCAGGCGGGGGGCGTCGCCGACGCGGCCCGCGGAGGTGCGGCCGGTGTCGAGGACGATGAGGACGTGCCGGTCGCGTTCGGGGCGCCAGGTGCGGACGGCGACGACGCTGCGGCGGGCGCTGGCCCGCCAGTCGATGGAGCGGACGTCGTCACCGGGGAGGTACTCGCGCAGGGAGTCGAACTCGGTGCCCTGACCGCGGGTCAGGACCGAGGTGCGGCCGTCGAGTTCGCGCAGGCGGGCGAGGCGGGACGGGAGGTGCTTGCGGCTGGCGAACGGCGGAAGGGCGCGGACCCGCCAGGGCGCGTCGAGGGTGGCCTGGCGGCCGGCCAGGCCGAGCGGGCCGAGCGAGCGAATGGTCACTCGGCCGCTGTGGTGGTCGCCGCGCCGGGTGGGGGCGAGCCGGGTGGTGAGGCGGCGGCGTTCCCCGGCGGGGATGGTGACGGAGTGCCGGGAGGCGGTGAGGGAGGTGCCGGGGGCCCAGGCGGAGGGGTACCAGGCGTCGCGGATCCGGGCGCGCAGCGGGCGGCGGGACGGGTTGGCGACGAGCAGGTCGACGTCCACGGCTTCGCCGAGGCGGACGCTGGGGTCGCCGGAGCGTTCCAGGGTGAGGCGGCGGACGGGGGCGGCGAGCACCAGGTCGGCGACGATCGCGGCGAGCAGCGGCAGCATGACCACGCCGATGCCGGTCCAGGAGGGGAGCACGAGGCCGACCAGGAGGACGCCGAGGGCGGCGATCAGGGCCGTGCGGCCGGTCAGGGCCATGGGGTGCGGGGCTCGCTTTCTGGAGCAGTGGACGCGGAGGGGGAGAGGCGGGTGGCGCTCTCCCCCGGGCAGCGGCTAGCGCGGTGCGGGCGTCTGGGAGAGGACGGCCTGGATGACGCTGTCGGCGGTGGTGCCTTCCATCTCTGCCTCGGGGCGGAGCTGGATGCGGTGCCGGAGGGTGGGCAGGGCGAGGGCCTTGACGTCGTCGGGGGTGACGTAGTCGCGGCCGGCCAGCCAGGCCCAGGCGCGGGAGGTGTTGAGCAGGGCGGTGGCGCCGCGGGGGGAGACGCCCATGGCGAGCGAGGGCGACTGCCGGGTGGCGCGGACCAGGTCGACGATGTACGCGAGGATCTCGGGGGAGACCGTCAGGGCGCCGATCTCGGCGCGGGCGGCGGCCAGGTCGGCGGCGTCGGCGACGGGGCGGACGCCGGCGGAGGCGAGGTCGCGCGGGTCGAAGCCGGTGGCGTGCTTGGTGAGGACCTGGAACTCCTGCTCGCGGGTCGGCAGCGGGAGGATCAGCTTGAGCAGGAAGCGGTCGAGCTGGGCCTCGGGCAGCGGGTAGGTGCCCTCGTACTCGACGGGGTTCTGGGTGGCGGCGACCAGGAAGGGATCGGGGAGCTTGCGGGGCTCGCCGTCGACGGTGACCTGCTTCTCCTCCATCGCCTCCAGCAGCGCGGCCTGGGTCTTCGGCGGCGTGCGGTTGATCTCGTCGGCGAGCAGCAGGTTGGTGAAGACCGGGCCGGGCTGGAAGGAGAACTCGGCGGTGCGGGTGTCGTAGACCAGGGAGCCGGTGACGTCGCCGGGCATCAGGTCGGGGGTGAACTGGATGCGCTTGGTCTCGACGTCGAGGGCGGTGGCGAGGGTGCGGACCAGCAGGGTCTTGGCGACGCCGGGGACGCCTTCGAGCAGGACGTGGCCGCCGCAGAGCAGGGCGACGACCAGGCCGGTGACGGCGGCGTCCTGGCCGACCACGGCCTTGGCGATCTCGTCACGCAGGCCGGTGAGGGCGGTGCGGGCGTCGCGGGTCTGGCCGGGGTCGGTCTTGTAGAGCTGGTCGGTCACGGCTGTCGTACCTGCCATTCCATGTCGTCGAGGTCGTCGGCGAGCCGCAGCAGGGCGGCGTCGTCGGAGGGGGCCGGGCCGTACAGCAGTTGCTGGAGGTCGGCGGCGGGGCGTCCGAGCCGGGCGGCGGCGGCCTCGGTGAGGGTGGCCTGGTCGGGGTCCCCGGAGGTGTGCGGGAGGCCGAGGGCGGCGGCGGTCCGGCGGCGGGCGGCGCGGCGCAGGGTTTCGGCGGCGTGGCCGCGGGCGTTCGCGCGGTGGTAGAGCCGGGCGCGGCCCTCGGTGGTCTCGGAGGCGCGGACCACGGCGGGCAGCCGTTCGCTGAGCACCGGTCCGAGCCGGCGGGCGCGCCAGACGACGGCGAGCAGGGCGGCGAGGAGGAGCTGCAGGGAGCCCCAGTACCAGCCGTCCGGGATGAGGTCGCCGAGGGTCTTGTTGTGGCGGGCGGCCGCGTTGGCCGTGCTGTGGTCGACGGTCTGCCAGACCAGCTGGCGGTGGGCGCCGAACAGGCCGAGGGCGAGTGCGGCGTTGCCTTCGCGGTCGAGGCGTTCGTTGGTGAACGGCCGGGCGCTGCCGACGACGATCACCTGCTGGGTGCCGGTGGTGCGGCTGATCAGGGAGTTGCGGCCGTTGCCGTGCGGGTAGCAGCCGACGTCGTGGGCGCCGGGTTCGTAGCTCTCGCCGCCGATCTGGACGGCGCCGGCGTTGGCGGCCTCGGGCAGCGCGCAGGCGGGTTCGATGGCGGTGGTGCTGTCGGTGGCGGAGTAGTAGGTGGCGATGCCGGGGACGAAGGCCTTCAGGGCGGGCTGGTCGGGGTAGATCAGCACCAGTCGGCTGTTGGCGCCGCGGTGGACGGCGGCGAGCCGGGTGAGTTGCTGGGCGGTCAGTTCGTCGGGGTGGCCGAGGACGACGGTGGTGTCGTCGGCGCGCAGGGCGGCGCCGAGTTCGCTCTCGGTGGCGGCGGTGCGGCTGGAGACGCCGCGCTGCTGGAGCAGCTGGTCGGCGGCGCGGATGCCGCCGGGGGCGCCGGAGCGGGGGTCGAGCGGCCAGTCGGAGCCGTTGTTGGGGATGCCGGCGACCATGGCGCCGACCAGCAGCACGGCGAGGGTGGCGAGCAGCCACCAGCGCCAGCGCCGCCACAGGGTGCGCAGGGTGGTGCGGGGCGTGTCGGCCGGCGCGGCGGCGGTGGGCTGCTCGGCGGGGTCGGCGGTGGCGGGCGGGGGTGCGGTGGTGGTCATGCGGTTCCTCCGCCGGCCGCCACGGGCGTGGGGCGGGTGCGTTCGAGGGCGCGGTCGAGGTCGGCGAGGAGCCGGTAGGACGCTTCGTCGGCGGTTCGTTCGCCGAACGCGATGTCGTCGAACAGCCGTGCGGCGGAGGCGAGTTCGCGGGCCCGTTCGGGCAGGGCGCGACCGGCTTCGGCGGCTGCCTCGTCGGCGGTGCGGCCGGGGCGCGGGTCGAGGACGGTGCGTTCCTCCAGGCCGCGGACCAGGGCGCGCATCTGTTCGCGGACGGCGTCGGCCCAGGCGCCGCGTTCGGCGTGGGCGGCGGCGTCGGCGCGGTGCTGGGCGGCGCTGCGCGGGCCGTCGGCGGCGAACAGCGTGCCGGCGGAACGGGCGTCGCGGCGGGGCGCGCCGTAGCGTCGCCAGGCCACCACGGCGATGACCACGGCGAGGACGATCACCACCACCAGGGCGGCGCCGTCGCCGCCGCCGAGCGGAACGCCGGTGGCGGTCAGGTGGTCGAGCTGGCGCTGGACCCACGCCACGAAGCGGTCGACCAGTCCGGGTTCGTGCTGGTGGTAGATGGCTTTGCGGAGTTCCTCGTGCGCGGCGTCGCGGGCGGCGTCGCGCGGCACAGTGACCGGAACGCTGTCCGCGAGCAGCGCCCCTCCCCCCCGGAGTCCCATGGCGATCAGGCTCCCGGCGGGGGGTACTGGCCCGGGACGGGCGCGGTGGTGGGGGTCGGGTAGTGGCCGGGCAGGCCGGCGGCGCGGGCGAGTTCGATGTCGAGCGCCTCGCGGCGGATCCGCTGGTCGACGTAGAGCAGGCCGAGCAGGCAGCCGGTGAGCGGAATCGTGAGTGTCTTGGCGAGGACGCCGAAGACCGTCGTGACGCCGATGCTGAGCGCGGCCTCCGTGTCGGTGGCGTAGAGCTCGCCGGGGCCGCCGCCGATGGCCAGGGAGATCAGCTGGCCGGGAACGAGGAGTACCGCGCCGAGCAGGCCGACGGCGATCTGGAACACCACCAGGGCGCCGAAGATCCGCCACCAGGAGCCGCGGACCAGGTGCCAGGAGCGCTTGAGGGCGCCGACGACGCCCTGCTTCTCCAGGACCAGCGCGGGGGCGGCGAAGGTGAGCTTGACCGCGATCCACAGCATGGGCAGCAGGGCGGGCGGGACGAGCACCAGCAGGGCGGGCTCGGCGATGAAGCCGGTCAGCAGCAGCACCGGGACGAGCGGCACGGCGAGCGCGCCGAGCATGATCAGCGTGTGCAGCAGGGCCAGGCCGGTCAGCCGGCCGAGGTGCGGCCGGGCCTGCGCCCAGGCTTCCTTGGGCGGGGTGTCACGGCCGAGCAGGCTGTTCCCGATGACGGGGGTGAGCAGTCCGGTGGCGATCACGCCGGCGAGCATTTCCAGCGGCAGCGTGTAGTAGGTGGAGAACGTGGCCTCCAGGCTGGTGCCGGAGACGTGGATCCACCAGGAGACCCCGGCCTGGACGAGTTCGAGGACGCAGGCGAGGAGCAGGCTGAGTCCGAAGGCGGTCTTCCAGTACCTGCGGACGAGGGCGAACGCGCCGTCCATCAGTTCGCCGAAGCCGAGCGGACGCAGCGGGATGATGCCGGGCGTCGGGCCGGGCGGCACGGCCGGTCCGGGCGTCGGGCCGGGATGCGGGCCGGGCGGGGGCGGTGCGGCTGCGGCGGTGGCCTGCGGGGCCGGGGGAACCGAGTGGCCGGTTTCGGACGGGCCGGGCGCGGGCTCGGGAGAACCGGGTGAGGTCCAACCCGGGGTCTCGGACAATCGACGCTCCTCGTCGGGGCACCCTGGCGCGGGTGCATCGGGGTGCCCATCGTGCCATGGTGCGCACGCGCACCCCAGAGGTATCCCGTTGCTGATCCGCAACGGTGCGGGCAAGGCCGTCGAGCCGATACCTTTGCGATGGTATGACTGCTTCGGCCGACGGCCGGGGGGCCGGCAACGGAACAGCTGTGCGTCAGGTCACATTCGGGTGATGAGAAGATGGAGCCATGAAGGGACGTGTCCTCGTCGTCGATGACGACACCGCACTGGCCGAGATGCTCGGCATTGTGCTGCGTGGTGAGGGTTTTGAGCCGTTTTTCGTCGCGGACGGGGACAAGGCGCTGGCCGCCTTCCGGGAGACCAAGCCGGACCTCGTGCTGCTCGACCTGATGCTGCCCGGACGGGACGGCATCGACGTATGCCGGCAGATCCGGGCGGAGTCGGGCATCCCGATCGTCATGCTCACCGCGAAGACCGACACGGTCGACATCGTGGTGGGCCTGGAGTCCGGTGCCGACGACTACGTCACGAAGCCGTTCAAGCCCAAGGAACTGGTCGCCCGGGTCCGGGCCCGCCTGCGCCGGGCCGAGGAGCCCACGCCGGAGCAGCTGACCATCGGCGATCTGGTGATCGACGTTGCCGGGCACTCGGTGAAGCGCGAGGGCCGCGGCATCCCGCTGACCCCGCTGGAGTTCGACCTGCTGGTCGCGCTGGCCCGCAAGCCCTGGCAGGTGTTCACCCGCGAGGTGCTGCTGGAGCAGGTCTGGGGCTACCGGCACGCTGCCGACACCCGGCTGGTGAACGTGCACGTGCAGCGCCTGCGCTCCAAGATCGAGAAGGATCCTGAGCGCCCGGAGATCGTGGTCACCGTCCGCGGTGTCGGCTACAAGGCCGGGCCCAGCTGAGGATGAGCGAAGAGCAGGCCGCCTCCTCCCCGTCGGACGAGTTCGCCGGCGGGGAGGCTGCTGTGCGCGGCGACGTGCTGAGTTCCACCACCGGCCGGCCGCGCCGGCGCCGGTGGTGGGCGGCGCTGTTCGCGCCGGTGATCCGGCAGTTCCGGCACCCGGTGGGCCGGGTGCTGGCGCTGTACCGCCGCTCGATCCAGCTGCGGGTGGTCGCGGCGACGCTGCTGCTGTCCTTCGTGGTGGTGCTGGTGCTCGGCGTGGTGGTGGTCGCCCAGGTGCGCACCGGCCTGCTGGAGGCCAAGCAGAAGGCCGCGCACGGGCAGGCCATCGGCGGCTTCCAGATCGAGCAGGACAAGATCAACGAGGCGATCAACCTGCAGGCCAAGGCCGGTGCGACCGCCGACCCGACCCGCGACCAGATCAACGCCTGGCTGACCAAGCAGGTCTCCGACCTGGCGTCCGGCGGCGCCGGCGTCTACTCGGTGATCGCGATCGGGCCCGGCGGCCAGGAGGACAGCGCCGCCAGCGCCGGCCTGCGCGGCAGCGCCCGCTACTCGGGCTCGATCCTGCCCGACTCGATCACCTTCGACATGCGCGCCAAGGTCGCCGCCGAGCCGTCCGTCCCGCACGAGCAGCCGGTCAAGCTGCTCCGCTCGCCGGACAGCCAGGCCAAGCCCGACGACAACAAGGGCCTGGCGATCGGCAAGCAGTTCAGCGGCCCGGACGGCAACCCGTACCAGCTGTACTACGTCTTCTCCTTCTACCAGGAGACCAGCACCCTGAACCTGGTGATGGGGACCCTGGCCACCGCCGGGCTGTTCCTGGTCATCCTGCTCGGCTGCATCGCCTGGCTGGTGGTCCGCCAGGTCGTCACCCCGGTGCGGATGGCCGCCGGAATCTCCGAGCGGCTGGCCGCCGGGCACTTCGACGAGCGGATGAAGGTCACCGGCACCGACGACATCGCCAGGCTCGGCGACTCGTTCAACCGGATGGCCAACGGCCTGCAGGCGCAGATCCGCAAGCTGGAAGAGCTCTCCCGGGTGCAGCGGCGGTTCGTCTCCGACGTCTCGCACGAGCTGCGCACCCCGCTGACCACGGTGCGGATGGCCGCCGACCTGATCTACGACAGCCGCGAGGACCTGGACCCGATGGCGGCCCGCTCGGCGGAGCTGCTCCAGGACCAGCTGGACCGCTTCGAGTCGCTGCTCGCCGACCTGCTGGAGATCAGCCGCTTCGACGCCGGCGCGGCCATCCTGGACGCCGAACCCGTCGACCTGCGCGACATCGTGACCCGCGTCGTGGAGGCCGCCGACCCGCTGGCCCAGGCCAAGGGCAGCGCGGTGCTGATCCGCGGCGGCGAGACCCCGGTGATCGCCGAGGTGGACAGCCGCCGGATCGAGCGCATCCTGCGCAACCTGGTGGTCAACGCCCTGGAGCACGGCGAGGGCCGGGACGTGGTGATCCGGCTCGGCGCGGGGGACGGCGCGGTCGCCGTGGGCGTGCGCGACTACGGCATCGGCCTGAAGCCCGGCGAGGCCTCCCGGGTGTTCCACCGGTTCTGGCGGGCCGACCCGTCCCGGGTGCGCACCACCGGTGGCACCGGCCTCGGCCTGTCCATCGCGGTCGAGGACGCCCACCTGCACGGCGGCTGGCTGCAGGCCTGGGGCGAGCCCGGTGGCGGCTCGCACTTCCGGCTGACCCTGCCGCGCACCCGCGGCGGCGAGATCTCCCGCGCGCCGTTCCGGCTGGAACCGGAGGACTCCCGGCACAACCGCGGCATGTCCTCGGTCGGCGCGCCCTACCGGCGCGCGGTGCGCGGTGGCGGCGAGCCCGCCGCCGTCCCGGAGACCCCGGACACCGGCGAGCGGCACACGTTCGGCTCCGGCCTCGGCGGGGTGCTCAGCATCGGCCCGGGCCTGGGCCGGCCGAGCGCCGCCCCGGTCGCCGACCCGTCGGACGTTCGCGCCGCAGCCGCCGGATACGGGGCCACCGGCGCACAGGTCGTGGTGGACCGCAGCGGCCGCCCGACGCAGCCGGCCCCGTCCGCACCGGACGGCGCCGACACCGATCAGGAGGGGACCACCGGTGCACAGGGACGACAGGACGGCTGAGCGACGGGCGCTTGCCTGGGGCGGGGTCGCACTGCTGGCGGCCGCCGCCACCGGCTGCGTCTCGATGCCCTCCGGCGGCCCGCCGCAGCGCCTGGAGGTGCCGCAGGGCGCCGCCGACGGCGTCCAGGTGCACGTCTACCCGGTCGCCCCGCACAAGGACGAGAGCCCCAGCGACCTGCTGGCCGGCTTCCTCGACTCCTCCAACGCCGACCAGGCCAACTACGACACCGCCAAGCAGTACCTGACCGCGGACGCCGCCAAGCGCTGGCGCCCCGACGCGCAGGTCGTGGTGCTGGCCGAACCCCCCGGGCGGAGCCATTCCGTCCCGGGCCCGGACGCGACCACCATGCCGATCAAAGTCACCGGCACGAGGGTCGCCGAACTCGACGGCTGGCACACCTACCAGCCGCCCCGCTCTCCCGAGTACAAGGAGACCTTCACCTTCGTGAAGGTCGCCGAGGGGCCCGACGCCGGCCAGTGGCGGATCAACGACCTGCCCGACGGCCTGATCGTCGACCTGACCAACTTCAAGAACACCTACAAGCCGGTCCACCGGTACTTCTTCGCCACTCCCGACCCGTCCATCGACCCCGCCCAGCGGAGCGCGGTGCTGGTGCCCGACCCGATCTACCTGCGCCGCCGAATAGACCCGCTCACCGAGGCCGTCCGAGCCACCGCCGAAGGGCCCTCGCAGGGGCTCGCCCCGGTGGTCACCGCCCCGCTCGAAGGCGTCAAGGTGCTCAGCGCCACCGTCGGCGACAACCGGATCGCCTCGGTCAAGGTGGACGGCGTCGAGCTCGGGAAGTACCAGGACGGCTGCAAGCAGCTGGCCAAGCAGTTCTTCCAGACCCTGGCCGACCAGCAGGGCAAGCTCGACCGGCTCGACCTGTCCTCGCCCAAGGGTGGCTGCTCGGTCGGCAGCGCCGAGGCCGCGGCGGTCGCGCCGGGCTTCCTGGCCGGTGGCGAGAACGGCATGCAGGCGTACATCCAGCTGGCCAACGGCCGGCTGACCCGTTACAGCCAGTCCGGCGGGGACGCCGCCCAGACCGCCGGGCCGCTCCCTTCGGTCGCCGGGGTGCTCGGCCAGCCCGCGCAGGGCAACCAGCCGAAGCCGGGCGAGCTCGCCGTCCGCCGGGACGGCGGCGCCGTGGCGGTGATCGACAAGGACGGCCGCAACCTGTACCAGGTCGATCTGGCCAAGTCCGGCAAGTACGGCGAACCGATCGTCTCCAGCCGCGCCCCGCAGGGCCTGGCCTCGCCCAGCTGGGACGGCCAGGGGAGCCTGTGGCTGGTCGACCGTGACCCGGCCGCGTCCCGGGTGCTGATGGTGCGCGAGCCCGTCGTCGTCCCGGTGACGGTGGAGGGGCTGGACAAGCGCTCCGTGCAGGCGCTGCGGATCTCCTCCGACGGCACCCGGGTCGCGCTGCTGCTGCGGGGCTCCGACGGAAAGACCACGCTGTGGCTCGGCCTGGTGACGCACGGCGGCACCCCCGCCACCCCCACCGCCCGGATCACCGGGCTGCGCCAGCTCGCCCCGCAGCTCACCGAGGTCGCCGCCGTCTCCTGGAGCGACACCGACCAGCTGGTGGTGCTCGGCAAGGAGGCCGACCGGCTGCAGCAGCTGCACTTCCTGGGCACCGACGGCTCGCAGTCCACCGACTCCCCGCTGCAGGGCGGCGAGTCGATGACGGCGCTGTCCGCCACCGAGGCCCGGGTGCAGGCCGACCAGGCCGGCCCGGCGGTGCTTGCCGCGTCCGGCAACGGCGTGTACCGGCTGAAGGACAACCAGTGGCACGCGGTGACCAGCACGGACACGAAAGACACGCCCGTGGCGTTCATCTACCCGGGCTGAGACCGGCCTCCCCGGCTTCCCCGGCCGGCGCGCCGCGTCGGCCGGGTCCGGAGCCGCGCCTGGCCGCCGCTGCCACGGTGGCCGCCGCCCGCGGCGGGCAGCCTGCCGCGCGCAGCGCCCGGGCCGCCTCGGCGAGGCTCGCGCCGGTGGTGACCAGGTCGTCCACCAGCACCAGCCGGTGCCCCGTCAGCCGGCCGGCCAGTCGGGCCGGGACGGTCAGTGCCTCGTGCAGATTGCGGTGCCGCTCGGCCGCGCCCAGGCCCGCCTGGTCGGCGACCGGCCGGGACTGCCGCAGCACCGGGGCGACCAGCGTGGCCACCCCGCCCCGGCGCAGTTCGCGGGCGGCGGCGCGGGCCAGCCGCAGCATCGGATCGTGGCCGCGGGCCCGGGTGGCGGCGCGCGCGGAGGGCATCGGCACCAGCAGCAGCGGGGCGGCGCCCGCGCCGGTGGCGGAGCGGACGGCGGCGGCCAGCGCGCAGCCGAGCGGGGCGGCCAGCCGCAGCGCGCCGCGTTCCTTGTGGGCGAGCAGCAGTTGGCGCACCGGCCCGGCGTAGGGGGCGGCGGCGTGCACCGGCGGTAGGCCGGGTGGTGGGCGCATCGGCCCGGCCGGCCCGGCGCCGGTGCCGTCGAGCAGGGCCCGGCAGGGCGGGCAGAGCGCGGTGCGGCCGTCGCCGCAGCCGGCGCAGCGGGCGGGGATCAGCAGGTCGAGCAGGGCGGCGAGGACCGGTGCGGGGCCGGATCCGGGCCGGTGGGCGGTGCTGCGGCTCGTCACGGAAACCCCTCCGGAACCCTCGCCGGGCGGCGACTTCAGCCATACGGTGGGCGGTGTCAGGCGTGTTGTCCAGCCGTTTACCACTGTTTCACCCGTAGGAGGGTAAACAGGGGGGAACAGCCGGGCCGTCGACCGCTCGTCGGTACGTTCGTTCGACTGGGGAGGCGAGATTCCCCCGTGAGGTGTTGCATAAGGGCTCCAGGGGTTTCGAACGCTCCTGGTGGGGAGGAAGTGAGGTAAGGGGCCGGCGGTTCTCGCGGGTCTCCCGGGCAGTGTTCCGGGGGCGGGCGGTGGCCGGCCGGTCCGGCTGGGTCTCACGCCGGTCCGGGACGCACTCCGGGCCGGTCAGTACCAAGGGATCGGAGTTCTGCGTGGACATCGTCGTCAAGGGCCGCAAGACCGAGGTGCCCCAGAGGTTCCGCGAGCACGTGGCCGAGAAGCTGGAGAAGGTCCAGAAGTTCGACGCCAAGGCGATCAGCCTGGACGTCGAGGTGTCCAAGGAGCACAACCCGCGGCAGGCCGACCGTTCCGACCGGGTGGAAATCACCCTCCGCAGCCGGGGCCCGGTGATCCGGGCCGAGGCGTCCGCCAACGACCCGTGGGCCGCGCTCGACCTGGCCTCGGCGAAGTTGGAGGCGCAGCTGCGCAAGTCCGCCGACCGCCGCCGGGTGCAGAAGGGCGGCACCAACGGGCGCGGCCCGCTGAGCGTCGCCGCCGCCACCGCCGTGCTGGCCGAACCGCCCTCGACGGAGGCCGCCGAGGGCGTGAACGGCACGATCCGCAAGACGCTGGCGGGCAGCCTCGAGGTGGAGGGGGACGGGCCGCTGGTGGTCCGCGAGAAGACCCACTCGGCCGCGCCGATGTCGCTGGACCAGGCGCTGTACGCGATGGAGCTGGTGGGCCACGACTTCTACCTGTTCCAGGAGAAGGACAGCGGGCTGCCGAGCGTGGTCTACCGCCGGCACGGCTACCACTACGGCGTGATCCACCTGAAGGAGGACCAGGCCGCGGCGGCCGACTTCGCCGGGGCCGGGGGCGCGATCAACGGCCCCGACGAGGAGTGAGTGGCGGCCGCGTCCGCCGAATGACAGAAGTGGTGACCCCGGTGGCCGTGAACGGCCGCCGGGGTCACCGGCGTTCGGGGAGTCACCCAGCCGGGCGGTTCGGCGGCACAGGGTGATCTCAGGTCGTCCGGGGCGTGGAATGATGAGCGCGTCACGTGACCGGAGGCGGGGGAGGACCGGATGGGGGAGAGCCTGGGCGCGGAGGACGCCGGCTACCCGCCGCGACGCGCGGAGCCGATCCGGGTGCTGGTGGTGGACGATCACGCGCTGTTCCGCCGCGGCCTGGAGATCGTGCTCGCCGAGGAGGAGGACATCCGGGTCATCGGCGAGGCGGGGGACGGCGCGGAGGCCGTACTGAAGGCCGCCGACCTGCTGCCCGACATCATCCTGATGGACGTCCGGATGCCCCGGCGCAGCGGCATCGAGGCGTGCACCGCGATCAAGGACGTGGTGCCCAGCGCCAAGATCATCATGCTGACGATCAGCGACGAGGAGGCCGACCTCTACGAGGCGATCAAGGCGGGGGCGACCGGCTACCTGCTGAAGGAGATCTCCACCGACGAGGTGGCCACCGCGATCCGCGCGGTGGCCGACGGCCAGTCGCAGATCAGCCCGTCGATGGCGGCCAAGCTGCTGACCGAGTTCAAGTCGATGATCCAGCGCCGTTCCGACGACCGGGAGCTGGTGCCCGCGCCCCGGCTGACCGACCGGGAGCTGGAGGTGCTCAAGCTGGTGGCCACCGGGATGAACAACCGGGAGATCGCCAAGGAGCTGTTCATCAGCGAGAACACCGTGAAGAACCACGTGCGCAACATCCTGGAGAAGCTGCAGCTGCACTCCAGGATGGAGGCCGTGGTGTACGCGATGCGTGAAAAGATCCTCGAAATAGGCTGAGTGAACGCCGATGGCCCGTCAGGCCAGCAGCTTCTCCAGCTCCGGCCGCAGCGCCTCGTCGTCCAGCCGCTCCACCCGGACGTCCGAGCAGCCCACCCACTCGGCGGCCTCGCGCAGCGCCTCGGCGAGGGCGGGTACCGAGCGGGGGCCGTCCAGCGAGACCTGCCGGGCCACCAGGGTGGCGCCCTCGCGGGCCGGGTCGACCCGGCCGACCAGCCGGCCGCCGGCCAGCAGCGGCATCGCGAAGTAGCCGTGCACCCGCTTGTGCTTGGGGGTGTACGCCTCCAGGCGGTGGGCCATGCCGAAGATCCGCTCGGTGCGGGGCCGGTCCCAGATCAGCGAGTCGAACGGGGAGAGCAGGGTGGTGCGGTGCCGTCCGCGCCCCGCGGCGGAGCCGCTCGTCGACCCAGCGGTCTCCAGCGCCGCTGGGTCGGCCCAGGCCGGGGCGGACCAGCCCTCCACCGCGACCGGGACCAGGCCGGAGGCGGGCAGTGCCGCGTCCAGCTGGGCGCCCTTGAGGCGGTGGTAGTCCATCAGGTCGGCGCGGGTGGCCACTCCGAGCGCGGCGCCGGCCTGTGCGACCAGGCGCTCCAGGCACTCGGCGTCCGTCAGGTCCTGCTCGAACAAATCGCCGGGGACCGCCCGTTCGGCAAGGTCGTAGACCCGCTTCCAGCCGCGCCGCTCGGTGACCACCACGTCGCCGAAGGCCAGTGCGCGCTCCACCGCGATCTTGGTGTCGGACCAGTCCCACCACTCGGCGGTCTTCTTCGCCCCGCCGAGGCCGGTCGAGGTCAGCGGGCCCTCGGCGCGCAGCTGGGCGAGCACCTGCGCGTACACCTCCTCGGAGACCTGGTGGCCCCAGACCCGGCCCTTGATCCGGTTGGCGCGGCGGCGGAAGGCGAACAGCGGCCACTCCTCGATCGGCAGGATGCAGGCGGCGTGCGACCAGTACTCGAAGGTCGTTCCGCGCCCCCAGTACGCCTGCTCGACCGGGCGACGGCCGACCGCGCCGAGCCGGGCGTACGGCACCAGTTCGTGCGAGCGGGCGAGCACCGAGATGGTGTCGAGCTGGACGGCGCCGAGCAGGCGCAGCACGCCGCGGGCGCCCGCGCGGCGGTCGGGGGAACCGAGCAGTCCCTGGGCGCGCAGCGCGAGCCGGCGGGCGTGGTCGGCGGAGATCCGGACGGTCGGGGCAGGGGTCGCGGCCATGGGGCGAGGCTAGGGGAGGGCACTGACAGTGCGGCCACGCCCGAGCGCTTTGACCGTTTGTACCCTGCTTCGGGCGATGTGCGCCCAGGGGTGACACAGGAATAGCGTGCTGACGGACCTCCCGGGCGCTCGGGCTCCTCGCATACGATGGCCCGTACGGTGGGGTGGACTCCCCACCGGCAGTCATCCAGAGCCGAATGAGGCAAGGAGCCCGCTCACGTGTCCGTCTTCGACAAGATCCTGCGCGCAGGCGAGGGCAAGATCCTCCGCAAGCTGCAGCGGATTGCCGCCCAGGTCAACTCGATCGAAGAGGACTTCGTCAACCTCACCGACGACGAGCTGCGCGCACTGACCGACGAGTACAAGGCCCGGCTCGCCGACGGGGAGAGCTTGGACGACATCCTCCCCGAGGCCTTCGCGACCGTTCGCGAGGCCGCCAAGCGAGTGCTCGGACAGCGTCACTACGACGTGCAGATCATGGGTGGCGCCGCGCTGCACCACGGTCACGTCGCCGAGATGCGCACCGGCGAGGGCAAGACCCTCGTCGGCACGCTGCCCGCGTACCTGAACGCCCTCACCGGCAAGGGCGTGCACCTGATCACCGTCAACGACTACCTCGCCGAGCGCGACTCGGAGTGGATGGGCCGGGTGCACCGCTTCCTCGGCCTCGAGGTGGGCGTGATCCTGGCGAACATGACGCCGGCCGAGCGCAAGCGCCAGTACGGGATGGACATCACGTACGGCACGAACAACGAGTTCGGCTTCGACTACCTGCGCGACAACATGGCGTGGTCGCAGGACGAACTGGTGCAGCGCGGCCACAACTTCGCGATCGTCGACGAGGTCGACTCGATCCTGATCGACGAGGCCCGTACCCCGCTGATCATCTCCGGTCCGGCGGACCAGGCCACCAAGTGGTACAGCGATTTCGCCAAGCTGGTGCAGCGCCTGAAGATCGAGCGCGACTACGAGGTCGACGAGAAGAAGCGCACCGTCGGCATCCTCGAGGACGGTGTCAGCCGGGTCGAGGACTACCTGGGCATCGACAACCTCTACGAGTCGGTGAACACCCCGCTGGTCGGCTTCCTGAACAACGCCATCAAGGCGAAGGAGCTGTACAAGCGGGACAAGGACTACGTCGTGATCAACGGCGAGGTCATGATCGTCGACGAGCACACCGGCCGCATCCTGGCCGGCCGCCGCTACAACGAGGGCATGCACCAGGCGATCGAGGCCAAGGAAGGCGTCGAGGTCCAGAACGAGAACCAGACGCTGGCCACCATCACCCTGCAGAACTTCTTCCGCCTGTACGACAAGCTGTCCGGCATGACCGGTACCGGCACCACCGAGGCGGCCGAGTTCCACCAGATCTACAAGCTCGGTGTGGTCCCGATCCCGACCAACAAGACCCCGCTGCGGATCGACCAGCCGGACCTGATCTACAAGTCCGAGCCGGCCAAGTTCGCCGCCGTGGTCCAGGACATCGCCGAGCGCCACGAGAAGGGCCAGCCCGTGCTGGTCGGCACCGTGTCGGTGGAGAAGTCCGAGTACCTGTCGCAGGAGCTGCGCAAGCGCGGCATCCCGCACGAGGTGCTGAACGCCAAGCACCACGAGCGCGAGGCGCAGATCGTCGCGCAGGCCGGCCGCAAGGGCGCCGTCACCGTCGCCACCAACATGGCCGGCCGCGGCACCGACATCATGCTCGGCGGCAACCCCGAGCACCTGGCCGCCGCCGAGCTGGCGCAGCGCGGTATCACTCCGGAGGACACCCCGGAGGAGTACGAGGGCGCGATGCCGGCCGCGATGGAGAAGGCCAAGCTCGCGGTCAAGGCGGAGCAGGTGGAGGTGCAGGAGATCGGTGGCCTGTACGTCCTGGGCACCGAGCGCCACGAGTCCCGCCGGATCGACAACCAGCTGCGCGGCCGCTCCGGCCGTCAGGGCGACCCGGGCGAGTCCCGGTTCTACCTGTCGCTGGGCGACGACCTGATGCGCCTGTTCAAGGCCGGCATGGTCGAGCGCGTGCTCTCCATGGCGAACGTCCCCGAGGACGTGCCGATCGAGTCGAAGATGGTCACCCGCGCCATCGCCTCCGCGCAGACCCAGGTCGAGCAGCAGAACTTCGAGATCCGCAAGAACGTCCTCAAGTACGACGAGGTCCTCAACCGCCAGCGCGAGGTCATCTACGGCGAGCGCCGCCGCGTCCTGGAGGGCGAGGACCTGCAGGAGCAGGTCGGCCACTTCATGGACGACACCGTCGCCGCGTACGTCAACGCCGCCACCGGCGAGGGCTTCGAGGACGACTGGGACCTCGACAAGCTGTGGACGGCCCTCAAGCAGCTCTACCCGCTCGAGCTGGACCTCGACGAGCTGGAGGAGGACGCCGCGGAGAACGGCGGCCTCACCCCGGAGTACCTCACCAAGGTCATCCAGGAGGACATCGCCGCCGCCTACGGCAAGCGCGAGGACCAGCTCGGCGACCAGATCATGCGCGAGCTGGAGCGCCGGGTCGTGCTGTCGGTGCTGGACCGCCGCTGGCGCGAGCACCTCTACGAGATGGACTACCTGCAGGAGGGCATCGCGCTGCGCGCCTACGCCCAGCGCGACCCGCTGGTCGAGTACCAGCGCGAGGGCTTCGACCTGTTCTCCGCGATGATGGAGGGCATCAAGGAGGAGTCCGTCGGCTACCTGTTCAACCTGGAGGTCCAGGTCGAGCAGCAGGTCGAGGAGGTGCCGGTGCCGGACGACGAGCAGGTGCTGCTCGAGAAGCTGGAGAAGGACGCCACCGTCCCCGCCGCCCGCCCGGAGATCCGCGCCAAGGGCCTGGAGGCCCCCGAGCGCAAGAAGCTGCACTACACCGCCCCGTCCGACGAGGTCGGCGGCGGCGTGGTCGAGGGCGACTTCGACGAGGACGGCCTGGTGCCCGACGGTGACGGCCTGACCCGGGCCGAGCGCCGCAAGGCGGCCAAGGCCGCGAAGGGCCGGCGTCGCAAGAGCTGACCGGCAGCACGCGTCCGACGGGGCGTCACCTCCTTTCCGGGGGTGGCGCCCCGCGGCGTTTCCCCGGGTGCTCAGGCGCACTCGGCAGGTGTTCAGCGGGCCTCGACGGCGGTGCACTGCCACTGGCCGGTGCGGGTGTGCAGTTCCAGCCGGAACGCCAGCATGTGGTGCCGGGGCCCGAGTTCGATCCGGACGCAGGCCTCCACCGCGCCCGGCGCGGGCGCCGAGTCGTGCACATGGCCCAGCCGCGGCTGCCAGGACCGCCCGCGCGGGCGGAGCGGGCCGCTGCGGGTGAGTGCCGCGAGCTGGTGGAAGCCCGGCAGCGTGGTGTGCCGCTGCAGCTGGTGCACCGGGCGCACCCCGCACAGCACCTCCACCAGGCGGCGGGCGAAGCGGGCCGCCAGCTCGCTGTGCCCCGTCCGGGTCGGTGCCGGGCTGCGCGGCCGGGCCGGGCGTCCGCCGTCGCAGGCCGCCCGCGGGCTGCGGACGGTCCGGACCGCGTCGCCGGCCGGGTGCGGGTGGCGGACCGGGCGGCGGGCGGAGTGCACCGGATGGACCAGCGGGCGGATGCGGGGGCCGGGCGTCCGGGTGAGCTGCTCGGTCATCGGGGCCTTCTCGGGCGTCGGGGCGTGGGGGCCGGTGAGTCGGGTGTGCCGGACCTTGTTATCGGGCCCGCAGGGGCAGGCCCAAGGCGGGTCGCGCGCCCGCGAGGCGGCCGGAAAATCCACTCGTGCGGGTGGTGTTCGCGGGGGCGGAAGGGGCCCGGCGGGCCCGGCCGGTCGCGGAGTTGACGCACGGTCGGCGGCCGGGCGGCACCAAGGGGGACACCGCCCCTCCCCTGACCGGCCCAGCGCGGAACCGGCGGCCGCGGGCTGCGTATTCTTGACCCGTCGCACTGTGACCGAGGAAGGTGCCCCCCATGCGCGTGTACGTGCCCACCACGTTGAACGACCTGACGGTGGCGCACCCCGAGGGGGTCCTGGAGCAGAGCGTCGCGTACGCGGTGACTCCGGCGCTTCGCGAGTGGTACGTCAGCGACGACATGGAGGAGCTGGAGTACGCGGCCCTCAACCGGGCGGCGCTGTCCTCGATCCGGCTGCTGGCCGCCGACCCGAAGGCGGCGCGGCGGCGCGTCGTGGTGGCCGTCGAGGTCGCCGACTCCGCGGTGTCGCCGTTCCCGGGCGACGAGTACCAGGACCAGGCCTCGCTGGGCCGGGTGGTGCTGGCCGGCCCGATCCGGCTGGTGAAGGCCGCCTCGGTGCACGCCGACGACGCGGACGCGGACGTGGAGGCCGACGTGGCCGCCGCGGCCGACGCGATCGCCGCCGCCGACCAGGGCGACCAGGACGCGCAGTTCACCGTGGACGGCGCGGAGGACCACGAGCTGCTCTGGTTCGCCACCCAGGAGATCCCCGGTCTGATCGGCTGATCTTTCGCTCCAGGACCCCGTCACGGCCACCCGGCCGGGGCGGGGTCCTCGCGTTTCCGCGCCCATTGCACCGACCACCCCGTACAAGGCGTCTGCAATCATTGCGCTTGCAAGAAGATGCGTCTGCAATTATTGTCGGAGCACGTAAGGCGCATCCGCAATCGCATGGAGGTCGGCAGTCATGCCTCTCGCGCTCCTCGCCCTGGCCATCGGGGCGTTCGGCATCGGAACCACCGAGTTCGTGATCATGGGCCTGCTGCCCGAGGTCGCCTCGGACTTCGGGGTGACGATCCCCACCGCCGGCCTGCTGGTCACCGGCTACGCGATCGGCGTGGTCGTCGGCGCACCGCTGATGACCGTGCTCGGCACCCGGATCAGCCGCAAGCGGATGCTGATGCTGCTGATGGTCCTGTTCACCGTCGGGAACCTGTTCTCGGCCCTCGCGCCGAACTTCGGGGCGATGCTGGTCGGGCGGATCGTCGCCTCGCTCGCCCACGGCGCGTTCTTCGGCATCGGGTCGGTGGTCGCCGCCGAGCTCGTCGCGCCGGAGAAGAAGGCCGGGGCGATCGCCACCATGTTCACCGGGCTGACGGTCGCCAACATCGTCGGCGTGCCGCTCGGCACCTTCGTCGGCCAGAGCGTCGGCTGGCGGGCCACCTTCGCGGTCGTCGCCGCGCTCGGCGTGATCGGACTGCTCGGCATCGCCAAGCTGGTGCCGGACCTGCCCCGGCCCGAGGGCGCGCGCCTGCGCCGGGAGCTGGCCGCGTTCCGCAACGTGCAGGTGGTGCTGGCGATGGCGATGACCGTCCTCGGCTTCGGCGGCGTGTTCGCCGCGATCACCTACATCGCGCCGATGATGACCGACGTCGCGGGCTTCTCGGCAGGCGCGGTGCCGTGGCTGCTGGTGCTGCTCGGCGTCGGCATGTTCCTCGGCAACCTGCTGGGCGGCCGGTTCGCCGACCGCCGGCTGATGCCGATGCTGTTCACCACCCTCGGCGGCCTGGCCCTCGCCCTCGCCCTGTTCACCGTCACCGCGCACAACGAGATCACCGCCGCGGTCACCCTGCTGGTGATCGGCGCCCTCGGCTTCGCCACCGTGCCGCCGCTCCAGAAGCGGGTCCTCGACCAGGCGCACGGCGCGCCGACGCTGGCCTCGGCCGTCAACATCGGAGCATTCAACCTGGGCAACGCGCTCGCCGCGTGGCTCGGCGGCGCCGTCATCTCGGCCGGATTCGGCGCGACCGCACCCAACTGGGTGGGCGCGGCGCTGGCCGGCTCCGCCCTGCTGCTGGCCTTCGTCTCGGCCGGCCTGGAGCGCCGCGAGGCGGCGGCCCCCGCGGCCGTCCCCGCTCCCGCGCTGAACCACTGATCCACCCTCACTCCCCGTACCGGAGAAGCACCATGAGCACCACCCTCACCACCACCCCGCTCACCACCACCGACGCCGAGACCCTGATCGTCGCCGCCCGCGCCGCCGCCGAGGCGGCCGGGGTCGCGGTCAGCGTCACCGTCCTGGACGCGGGCGGGCACCTGCTGGCGTTCCGCCGCGACGACCGGGCCGTGCTGATCTCCGGCGAGACCAGCACCCGCAAGGCGTACACCGCGCTCCAGCTGAACGCGCCGACCGCCGACCTGGTCGACCTGGTCAAGCCGGACGGCCCGTTCCACTCGCTGCCGACCGCGCTGGACCGTCCCCTGCTGTTCATCGCCGGCGGCGTCCCGGTGCACCGCGACGGCCGGCTGATCGGCGCCCTCGGCGTCGGCGGCGGCGCCCCCGAGCAGGACCACGGGTTCGCCACGACCGCGCTGCGGGAGCTCGACCGGTGAGCGCCCGCACCCCGCAGGAGGTGTTCGCCGAGCACGGCCGGCGCCTCGCCACCGGCGACCTCGACCTGATCGCCCAGAGCTACACCGAGGACGCCGTGTTCCTGACGCCCGACGGCGTCCGCACCGGCCGCGGCGGCGTCAAGCAGGTCATCGGCCGGCTGCTCGCCGAACTCCCCGACGCCGAATGGCAGCTCACCCCGCTGTTCGCCGACGACCTGCTGTTCCTCCGCTGGAGCGCCGCCACCGCCACCCGGCAGGTGACCGACGGAGTCGACACCTTCGTCTTCCGGGACGGCCTGATCCGCGCCCAGACCCTGAACTACACCCTCACCGAAAAGGCTTGATCCGCATGACCGTCCCCACTGTCACCCTCAACAACGGCGTCGAGATGCCGCAGCTCGGCTTCGGCGTCTTCCAGGTCCCGGACGAGGAGACCACCGCCGCCGTCGCCACCGCGCTGGAGGCCGGCTACCGCAGCATCGACACCGCCGCGATCTACGGCAACGAGCGCGGCGTCGGCAAGGCGCTGGCCGCGTCCGGGCTGCCGCGCGAGGAGCTGTTCATCACCACCAAGCTGTGGAACGCCGACCAGGGCTACGACGCGACCCTGCGGGCCTTCGACGCCAGCCTCGACAAGCTCGGGCTGGAGACCGTCGACCTGTACCTGATCCACTGGCCCACCCCCGCCCGGGACCTCTACCTCGACTCCTGGCGGGCGATCGAGCGCCTCGCCGCCGACGGCCGGATCCGCGCCGCGGGCGTCTCCAACTTCCAGCCCGCGCACCTCACCCGGCTGATCGAGAACGGCGGCCTGGTGCCCGCCGTCAACCAGGTCGAACTGCACCCCGGCCTCCAGCAGGCCGAACTGCGGGCCTTCCACGCCGAGCACGGCATCGCCACCGAGGCCTGGAGCCCGCTCGCCCAGGGCGCCGTGCTGGGCGATCCGGCGATCACCGCGATCGCCGGGCGCACCGGCAAGTCCGCCGCCCAGGTGGTGCTGCGCTGGCACCTCCAGCTCGGCAACCTGGTCATCCCGAAGTCCGTCACCCCGGCCCGGATCCGGCAGAACCTCGACGTCTTCGACTTCACCCTGACCGACGAGGAAATGGCCGCGATCGCCGCCACCGACCGCGGCCTGCGCACCGGCCCGAACCCGGACGAGTTCAACGCTGCCTGATCCGGCCGGCCCGGGCCCGGGGTTCCGAACGGGATTCCGGGCCCCGGCCGTACCCTTGGCGGGTGCGTACACACATAGTCTGGGACTGGAACGGCACCCTGCTGTCGGACATGCCGGCGGTGCTGGGGGCCAGCAACGCGGCGCTCTCGCTGGTCGGGATCGCGCCGATGTCGCTGGAGGAGTACCGGGCGCAGTACGAGATCCCGGTCCCGCGGTTCTACCACCGGCTGCTGGGGCGGATGCCGAGCCGGGACGAGTGGCTGGAGCTGGACGACGCGTTCCACGTCAAGTACCTGGAACTGTTCCCGAGCTGCGGGCTGACGCCGGGCGTGGAGGAGCTGCTGACGGGGTGGGCGGCGGGTGGGCGCAGCCAGTCGGTGCTGTCGATGTACGAGCACGAGAAGCTGGTGCCGGCGGTGGACGCGTTCGGCCTGACCAGGCACTTCGTGCGGGTGGACGGACGGCGTGGGGATTCCGGCGGGCGCAAGGCGGAGGAGCTGGCGGGGCACCTGGCGGCGCTGGACGGGGAGATCGACCGGCAGCGCACCGTGCTGATCGGGGACGCGGCGGACGACGCGCACGCGGCGCTGTCGCAGGGCATCAAGTCGGTGCTGTGGACGGGCGGCTCGCACACCCGGGAGAAGCTGGTGCACGTCGGCGTGCCGGTGGTGGATTCGCTGGCGGAGGCCGTCGCGGTGGCCGAGGAGCTGTCGCGCTAGGCGTGTCACGGCACGTCAACGCGGGTACGCGCGTTCACCCTGGGAGGGGAACAGCACGCACCACCGTACGGAGCAGTTGAGCAGCATGCCGATCGACGCGGTCACCACCGTCCCCACACCCGTCAACGAGCCGTCGCGGGAGTACGCGCCGGGCAGTCCCGAGCGGGCCCGGCTGCTGCGGGTCGCGGACCTGCTGGCCGGGCAGTACACGACGCTGTCGATGACCGTCGGCGGCCGGCAGCGGATCGGCGGCGGGGAGCGGATCGAGGTGGCGCAGCCGCACCACCACGCGGCGAAGCTCGGCGTGCTGGGCAACGCGACCGCCGCCGACGTGCGGGCCGCGGTGGACGCGGCGCTGGCGGCCGCGCCGGAGTGGCGGGGCCTGTCGTTCGACGACCGGGCGGCGGTGTTCCTGCGCGCCGCCGACCTGCTGGCCGGGCCGTGGCGCGAGACGCTGGCCGCCGCCACCGTGCTGGGCCAGTCGAAGTCCGTGCAGCAGGCCGAGCTCGACGTGTGCGAGCTGGTCGACTTCTGGCGGTTCAACGTGCGGTTCGCCCGGCAGATCCTGGCCGAGCAGCCGATCTCCGGCCCCGGGGTGTGGAACCGCGCCGACCACCGCCCGCTGGAGGGCTTCGTCTGCGCGATCACCCCGTTCAACTTCACCGCCGTCGCCGGCAACCTGCCGACCGCGCCCGCCCTGATGGGCAACACGGTGGTGTGGAAGCCCGCACCGGCGCAGATGCTGGCCGCGCACTTCCTGATGCGGCTGCTGGAGGAGGCCGGCCTGCCGCCCGGCGTGGTCAACCTGGTCACCGGCGACGGGCAGGCGGTGACCGAGGTGGCGCTGCGGGACCCGGCGCTGGCCGGGCTGCACTTCACCGGCTCCACCGCCACCTTCCAGCACCTGTGGCGGGAGATCGGCCGCAGCATCGGCCACTACCGCAGCTACCCGCGGATCGTCGGTGAGACCGGCGGCAAGGACTTCCTGATCGCCCACCCCTCCGCCGACCCGGCCGTGCTGCGCACCGCGATGCTGCGCGGCGCGTTCGAGTACCAGGGCCAGAAGTGCTCGGCACTGTCCCGGGCGTACGTGCCGCGCAGCCTGTGGCGGCGGATCAAGGACGACTTCCTCGGCGAGGTGGACGCGCTGACCGTCGGCGACGTCACCGACCTGAGCAACTTCATGGGCGCGCTGATCGACGAACGCGCGTTCGCGCGCAACCGCGATGCGATCGAGCGCGCCAAGGCCGACCCGCAGGTGGAACTCCTCGCGGGCGGCCAGTACGACGACGCGATCGGGTGGTTCGTCCGGCCGACCGTGCTGCTCGGCGGCGCCCGGCGCGGCGAGATCTTCTCCACCGAGTACTTCGGGCCGATCCTGGCCGTCCAGGTGTACGAGGACACCCGCTGGGAGGAGGCGCTGGACCGGGTCGACGCGGCCGCCCCGTACGGCCTGACCGGCTCGGTGATCGCGCAGGACCGGCGGGCCATCGCGCAGGCCGTGGAGCGGCTGCGGTTCACCGCCGGAAATCTGTACGTCAACGACAAGCCGACCGGAGCGGTGGTCGGACAGCAGCCGTTCGGCGGCGGCCGGGCGTCCGGCACCAACGACAAGGCGGGCGCGGCGCAGAACCTGCTGCGCTGGACGTCCACCAGGTCGATCAAGGAGACGTTCACCCCGCCGACCGACTACGTGCACCCGCACATGGAGTGGTCACCCGAGTGACGTACAGGACGCCCGGACGGCTTTGGACAAGGTGTCCAGGAAGGAACGATCTTCGTCCGGGATTGTGCCTCCATGTCCCCTGACACCCTGGTGCCGCCACGTTAGGCTGGCTGGCGTCGCCGGTTTCGGTCAGGCAGGCCAAACGACTTGTCGTACCCGGGTTGAGCGCGACTCATGCGTGACATGAGCGCTTTTCCACCTGGTGCGCGGGAGGATTTGCCGATGGGGCCCGGCGGTGCACCCACCGTCATCACCGAGTCACGCAACGGCGCGCGACAGGAGCCAAACAGCTATGCAGACCAAGCTGGACGCAGCCAAGGCCGACCTGCTCAAGAAGGCAGCAGCAGCCGCTGAGAACAGCCAGGTGGGGGGAGCGGCGCCCGGCGAAGGGCTGAGCAACGGCGCTCTGGCCGCCTACCTGCACCACTACTACCTCCACACGGCCCCCGAGGACCTGATCAACCGGGACCCGGTGGACGTCTACGGTGCCGCGGCCTCCCACTACCGGCTGGGCCTCAAGCGCCCGCAGGGCACCGCCGAGGTCCGGGTGTACACCCCGACCGTGGAGGAGAACGGCTGGTCCTGCGGCCACACCGTGGTCGAGGTCGTCACCGACGACATGCCGTTCCTGGTCGACTCGGTCACCAACGAGCTGACCCGCCTGAACCGCGCCATCCACCTGGTCGTGCACCCGCAGCTGGCGGTCCGCCGCGACCTCACCGGCAAGCTGCTGGAGATCCTCGACACCGACGCGTGCAACCGCGCGCAGGCCGCCGGCGCCGAGTGGCCCGCGGACGCCGTGATCGAGTCCTGGATGCACATCGAGATCGACCGCGAGACCGCCCGCGAGGACCTGCGCGAGATCGAGACGGGCCTGCGCCGCGTGCTGGGCGACGTCCGCGAGGTCGTCGAGGACTGGACGAAGATGCGCGACTCCGCGCTCCGTCTGGCCGACGAGCTCGCCGAGCAGCCCCCCGCGCACCTGCCCGAGCAGGAGGTCGGCGAGGCCTGGGAGCTGATGCGCTGGCTGGCCGACGAGCACTTCACCTTCCTCGGCTACCGCGAGTACGACCTGGTCGAGCACAAGGGCGAGGAGGTGCTCAAGGCGGTCGCCGGCACCGGCCTCGGCATCCTGCGCGCCGACCCGCTCAGCCACGACGTGGACCACCACCCGGTCTCCGAGGCCTTCGGCCGGCTCTCCGCCCCCGTGCGCGCCAAGGCGCACGAGAAGAAGCTGCTGATCCTCACCAAGGCCAACAGCCGGGCCACTGTGCACCGCCCCGCGTACCTCGACTACGTCGGCGTGAAGAAGTTCAACGCGGCCGGCGAGCCGATCGGCGAGCGCCGCTTCCTCGGTCTGTTCTCCTCCGCCGCCTACACCGAGTCGGTCACCCGGATCCCCGTGGTGCGCCGCAAGGTGCAGGAGGTCATGGACGGCGCCGGCTTCTCCGGCGAAAGCCACGACGGCCGCGACCTGCTCCAGATCATGGAGACCTTCCCGCGCGACGAGATGTTCCAGACCGCCGCCGCCGAGCTGCAGTCCGTCGCCACCAGCGTGCTGTACCTGCAGGAGCGCCGCCGGCTGCGGCTGTTCCTCCGTCAGGACGAGTACGGCCGCTACTTCTCGGCGTACGTCTACCTGCCGCGCGACCGCTACACCACCCGCATCCGGCTCGCCCTGATGAGCATCCTCAAGGAGGAGCTGGACGGCGACACCATCGACTACACGGTGTACGCCACCGAGTCGGTGCTGACCCGCCTGCACTTCGTGGTCCGGGTCGCCCCCGGCAACGAGCTGCCGCAGCTGTCCGACGCCGACATCGAGCGGATCGAGAACCGGCTCGCCGAGGCCGCCCGGTTCTGGATGGACGGCTTCAACGACCAGCTGCAGACCGAGTTCGGCGAGGAGCACGCCGCCGAGCTGGGCCACAAGTACGCCACCGCCTTCCCCGACGGCTACCGCGCCGACTACTCGCCGCGCACCGCCGTCGCCGACCTCAAGCAGATCGAATCGCTCACCGGCGAGGGCGACTTCCGCCTGAACCTGTACCAGCCGGTCGGCGCGGGCGACGACGAGCGCCGCTTCAAGATCTACCGGGTGGGCGGCCCGATCTCGCTCACCGAGGTCCTGCCGGTCCTGCAACGCCTGGGCGTCGAGGTGCTCGACGAGCACCCGTACGCGCTGCGCCGCACCGACGGCACCACCGCGTGGGTGGTCGACTTCGGTCTGCGCCTGCGCGAGGGCACCGACCTCACCGAGGAGGACCGCGAGCGCTTCCAGGACACCTTCGCGGCGACCTGGCGCGGCCAGGCCGAGAACGACCGCTTCAACGAGCTGGTCCTCACCGCCAAGCTGACCTGGCGTCAGGCCGTGGTGCTGCGCGCCTACGCGAAGTACCTGCGGCAGGCGGGCTCCACGTTCTCCCAGGACTACATGGAGGACGCGCTCCGCAACAACACCCACACCACCCGGCTGCTGGTCAACCTGTTCGAGGCCCGGCTCTCGCCGAGCCACCGCTCCGGCGGCGACGAGCTGACCGACGCCATCCTGGAAGAGCTGTCCGGCGCCCTCGACGAGGTCGTGTCGCTGGACGAGGACCGCATCCTGCGCTCCTTCCTGCACCTGATCAAGGCCACCCTGCGGACCAACTTCTTCCAGCACGACGCCGAGGGCAACTGGCACTCGTACGTGTCGATGAAGTTCGACCCCAAGGCCATCCCGGACCTGCCCGCGCCGCGCCCCGCCTTCGAGATCTGGGTGTACTCGCCCCGGGTCGAGGGCGTCCACCTGCGCTTCGGCAAGGTCGCCCGCGGTGGTCTGCGCTGGTCCGACCGGCGTGAGGACTTCCGCACCGAGATCCTCGGCCTGGTCAAGGCCCAGATGGTCAAGAACACCGTCATCGTGCCGGTCGGCGCCAAGGGCGGCTTCGTCGCCAAGCAGCTGCCGGACCCGTCGGTGGACCGCGACGCGTGGCTGGCCGAGGGCATCGCCTCGTACAAGACCTTCATCTCGGCGCTGCTCGACATCACCGACAACCTGGTCGCCGGCGAGGTCGTGAACCCGGTCGACGTGGTCCGCCACGACGAGGACGACACCTACCTGGTGGTCGCCGCCGACAAGGGCACCGCGACGTTCTCCGACATCGCCAACGGTGTCGCCCAGGAGTACGGCTTCTGGCTCGGCGACGCGTTCGCGTCCGGCGGCTCGGCCGGCTACGACCACAAGGGCATGGGCATCACCGCCCGCGGCGCGTGGGAGTCCGTCAAGCGCAACTTCCGCGAGCTCGGCGTCGACACCCAGTCCGAGGACTTCACCGTCATCGGCATCGGCGACATGTCCGGCGACGTGTTCGGCAACGGCATGCTGCTGTCCGAGCACATCCGCCTGGTCGCCGCTTTCGACCACCGGCACATCTTCCTCGACCCGAACCCGGACGCGGCCGCCTCGCACGCCGAGCGCCAGCGCCTGTTCAACCTGCCGCGCAGCTCCTGGGACGACTACGACAAGTCGCTGATCTCGGCCGGCGGCGGCGTGTTCCCGCGCTCCGCCAAGTCGATCCAGCTGTCCGCCCAGGTCCGCGAGGTGCTCGGCATCGAAGCGGCCAAGCTGACCCCCGCCGAGCTGATGAAGGCCATCCTGCAGGCCCCCGTGGACCTGTTCTGGAACGGCGGCATCGGCACCTACGTGAAGGCCTCCACCGAGACCAACGCGGAGGTCGGCGACAAGGCCAACGACCCGATCCGGGTCAACGGCACCGACATCCGCGCCCGCGTCATCGGCGAGGGCGGCAACCTCGGCTGCACCCAGCTCGGCCGGATCGAGTTCGCCTCGCACGGCGGCCCGCAGTCCAGCGGCGGCTGGATCAACACCGACGCCATCGACAACTCGGCCGGCGTGGACACCTCGGACCACGAGGTGAACATCAAGATCCTGCTCAACCAGGTGGTCGCCGACGGCGACATGACGGTCAAGCAGCGCAACACCCTGCTCGCCGAGATGACCGACGAGGTCGGCCGCCTGGTGCTGCGCAACAACTACGCGCAGAACGTGGTGCTGGCCAACGCCGTCGCGCAGGCCGCCAGCATGGTCAACGTGCACGCCCGCATGATCAACCGGCTGGAGTCCAACGGACAGCTCGACCGGGCGCTGGAGTTCCTGCCCACCGAGAAGCAGATCCGTGAGCGCCAGCAGGCCGGCCGCGGCCTGTCCCAGCCCGAGCTGTCGGTGCTGCTGGCCTACACCAAGATCACCCTCGCCGAGGAGCTGCTCGCCACCGACCTGCCCGACGACCCGTACTTCCGGGACGTGCTGCACCAGTACTTCCCGTCCGCGCTGCGGGCCCGGTTCGCCGAGCAGATCGACAACCACCCGCTGCGCCGGGAGATCATCACCACGCTGATCGTCAACGACACGATCAACCGCGGTGGCTGCACCTTCGCGTTCCGCCTCCGCGAGGAGACCGGCGCGACGATGGAGGAGATCGCCCGCACCCACGCCGCCGCCCGCGCGGTGTTCGGCCTGGAGCAGCTCTGGGACCAGGTCGAGGGCCTCGACAACCAGGTCGGCGCCAAGATCCAGACCACCATGCGGCTGCACGCCCGCCGCCTGGTCGAGCGCGCCACCCGCTGGATGCTGGGCAACCGCCGCCAGCCGCTCGACATCGCCGGCACCATCGCGTTCTTCCACGACCGGGTCAACCAGGTCTGGGACTCGCTGCCCAAGCCGCTGCGCGGCGAGGACCTCGCCTGGTACGAGTCGGTGTACCAGAGGCTGTCCTCGGCCGGTGTGCCGGAAGACCTGGCCGGCCGGATGGCCGGACTGTCCTCCGCGTTCCCGACCCTCGACATCGTCGGTGTCGCGGACCGCTCGGACGCGGACGTGATGGAGGTCGCCGAGCTGTACTACGACCTCGGCGACCGCCTGGAGATCAGCCACCTGCTCGACCGGATCATCGAACTGCCGCGCACCGACCGGTGGTCCTCGATGGCCCGCGCCGCGATCCGCGAGGACCTGTTCGCCGCGCACGCCGCGCTCACCTCCGACGTGCTGGCCGCCGGACCGGCCGGATCCAGCCCCGAGGAGCGCTACACCGAGTGGGCCGAGCTCAACGGCAACCTGCTCGGTCGGGCCCGCACCACCCTCGACGACATAAGGGGTTCGGACAACTACGAGCTGTCCAGCCTCTCGGTCGCCATGCGGGTCATCCGCACCCTGCTGCGCGCCGGTCGCTGACCGCACCACCCCGAAGGGGTCCCGGGCAACCCGCCCGGGGCCCCTTCGGGCGTTCCCGGCACAATGACCCGCATGAGCGATTCCGCGTTCGACCGGCTCACGGACCTGCTCGGCGAACCCGACAGGCAAGCGCCGCACGGCAGTTGGGACGCTGCCGAGACCTACCTCGGGGTCCGGTTGCCGAGCGGCTACAAGACCTTCGTGGACCGCTGGGGCCCCGGCACCCTGGACAGCTTCCTCACCGTCCTCGGACCGGTCGACGGCACCGCGGACGAGGCCCGCGGGCTGTGGGGGGTGTGGTACGGCTCGCAGCCCGGCCAGACACGCAACCACGACATCGACCCGTTCCCGTACCACCCCGAGCCCGGCGGGCTGATCGGCTGGGGGGTCGACAAGTACGGCGGCGCCTGGTTCTTCCTCGCCCAGGGCCCCGACCCGGACCGCTGGCCGATCGCCGTGGTCAGCGACACCGGCCAGTGGTACGCCACCCGCGGCACCTTCCCCGAGTTCCTGCTGCGCTGCCTGGAACGCGAGAACTACCCGCTGTTCCTCGACATCACCTGGCCGCGACCGCAGCCCCACTACCTGCCGTACCGGGCAGACTGAGCACCACCGTCAACCCACCGTCCGGGTTGCCCGCCAGCCGCAACTGTCCGCCGTGTGCCTCGGTGACCGCCGCGACGATCGCCAGCCCCAGGCCGTGTCCGCGCCGCACCGGGCCGCGCTGTGCCGTCCGGCCGCTGCCGCGCAGGAACGGCTCGGTGAGCGTGGCGACCACCGAACTGTCCAGCACCGGGCCGGAGTTGCGCACCGTCAACTGCACCCTGCCCGGATGCTGCCGGTCCGGGCCGGTGGCCAGCTCCACCCGGCCGCCGGACGGCAGGTTGTGCCGGACGGCGTTCTGCAGCAGGTTCACCGCCGCCTGCCGCAGCAGCACCTCGTTGCCGGCGGCCGGGGCCGCGGACAGCTCCGCACTGACGGCCACCCCCAGCTCCGCGGCCTCCGCGGCCACCGCCGCCAACGCCTCGCGGGCCGGCGCGGACAGCTCCACCGGCGCCGACTCCGGGACGCGGTGCGGGAGTTCGGCGAGCTGCAGCAGCGCCTCGGTGACCTCGATGCCGCGCCGGTTGGTGTCCAGCAGCCGGTCCACCAGCCGCGGCCAGTCCTGCCCCGCCGGGTCGGCCGCCGCCACCTGCAGCATCGTCCGGTTGATCGCCAGCGGCGTCCGCAGCTCGTGCGAGGCGTTCGCCGCGAAACGCTGCTGCGCGTCGAACGCCCGCTCCAGCCGGGCCAGCATCTCGTCGAACGCGTCCGCGAGCTCGGTGAACTCGTCCCGCGGCCCCGCCAACGCGATCCGGTGCCCCAGATCCCCGTCCGACGCCCGCCGCGCCGCCGCCGTCACCTCCTGCAACGGCCGCAGCACCCGCCCCGCCACCAGCCAGCCGCCCACCATCCCCACCGTCGTCAGCACCGCCAGCGCGTACGCCTCCGCCGTGAGCAGCGAGCGCAGGATCTCCTGCCGCGACGGGGCGTCCGAGCGGTAGCGCGGATTCGCCGACGTCAACGGGTAGTTGGGGACGTACTTCATGCCGACGTACACCACGCCCAGGCAGAGCGCGCCGGTGGTCACGGTGAACAGCGTGTAGCTCAACGTCAGCCGCAGCCGGGCGGTCAACCGGCGCGGGCGGCTCACGCCGCGTCCAGGCGGTAGCCGACACCCGGCACGGTGTGGATCACCCACGGCTCACCGAGACGCTTGCGCAGACCCGAGATGGTGATCCGCACCGCGTTGGTGAACGGATCCGCGTGCTCGTCCCAGGCCCGCTCCAGCAGATCCTCCGCGCTCACCACCCCGCCGCGCGCCGCCATCAGCACCTCCAGCACCGCGAACTGCTTGCGCGGCAACGCCACATACCGCCCGTCCCGGAACACCTCGCGCCGGAACGGATCCACCCGCAGCCCCGCGAACTCCAGCACCGGCGGCGCGGACTGCTCCGGCCGACGGGCCAACGACCGCAGCCGCACCACCAGCTCGGCCAGGTCGAACGGCTTGGTCAGATAGTCGTCCGCGCCCAGCTCGAACCCCGCCACCTTCTGATCCAGCCGCGACGCCGCCGTCAGCATCAGCACCCGGCAGCCCAGCCCCGCCGCGACGATCCGCCGGCACACCTCGTCACCCGACACCCCCGGCAGGTCCCGGTCCAGCACCACCACGTCGTACCGGTGCACCCCCAACCGCTCCCACGCCGCCTCGCCGTCCCCCGCCACGTCGCACGCGATCGCCGCCAACCGCAACCCCGCCTGCACCGCCTCGGCGAGGTACACCTCGTCCTCCACCACCAGCACCCGCACGCACAGCTCCGCTCCTCGACGATCGAACATCCATTGAACCGGACCCCGCATGTCGAAAACGTATGCCCGCCACCCGCTGCGCGAGGCCGGCGCGGGAACCGGGGGCAGGCCGGGGTGGCCGGTCCGGCGGTACCCGCTGCGCGGGGTGGCCGGGGGGATGCGGTGGGTGTCGAAGACGTATGCCTGCCTCCACCGCCCGCTGCGCGGGGCCGGTGCGGGTGTTTTGTGTGCCGCTGCGCGGGGCGGCCGGGGGGATGCGGTGGGTGTCGGATACGTATGCCCGCCACCCGCTGCGCGGGGCCGGCGCGAGAACCGGGGGGGGGCAGGCCGGGGTGACCGGTCCGGCGGTACCCGCTGCGCGGGGCGGCCGGGGGCGGTGGGTGTCGAAGACGTATGCCTGCCTCGACCGCCCGCTGCGCGGGGCTGGCGCGGGTGCTTCGTGTGCCGCTGCGCGGGGCGGCCGGGGGGATGCGGTGGGTGTCGAAGACGTGTGCCCGCCCTCACCACCCGCTGCGCGCGGCTGGCGCGGGTGCTTCGTGTGCCGCTGCGCGGGGCGGCCGGGGGCGGCGGGTGTCGAAAACGTATGCGGAAACGCAGACGCCCTCGCAACACCGCCCGCCCTGCAATGGAGCCCGGAAGCAAGCGCACGGAGCAGGAGGCAGAGATGAGGAAGACCACACGGCGGACCATCACCGCAGCGGGGACGGTGGCGGTGCTCGGAGCGGTGGCGGCGTTTGCCGTGGGGGGATCGGACCAGGTGCGAGAGGCCGACGGGGAGCTGGCCGCCGGTGTCTCGGCCAGCCCGTTCGACAACGGCTCGGCGGCGGTGAGCAAGCTCGATCCGGCGCTGCTCGCCGCGTTGCGGGCGGCGGCCACGGACGCGAAGGAGCAGGGGATCGAGCTGCGGGTCACTTCGGGGTGGCGGAGCCGGAGCTATCAGCAGCGGTTGCTGGATGCCGCGGTGGAGAAGCACGGCAGTCTGGAGCTGGCGCGGCGGTACGTGAACACGCCGGAGAAGTCCTCGCACGTGTCGGGCAAGGCGGTGGACGTCGGGCCGACCAATGCCGACGACTGGCTGAACCGGAAGGGCGCCAAGTACGGGCTGTGCCAGGTGTTCGCGAACGAGATGTGGCACTTCGAGCTGCTGACCACGCCGGGCGGCCGCTGCCCGTCGCAGCTTCCGGACGCCGCCGGCTGAGCGGCGCCCGGAAGCCTGAAGCGGTCAGCTCTCGGTGGCGCGGCGGAGGGCGGAGGCGAGCAGGGCGAGGTCGGTGGGGCCGTTGCCGAGTTCGCGGACGGGGCGCGGGGACGGGGCGGCGCCGTGGTCCTCCAGGCGTTGGGCGACGACGGTGGGCCGGAGCGTCGCGGTGCGCGGGATGCGGCCGCTGACCCGGGCGCCCTGGAAGGCGGTGACGGCGCCGTCGGGGCGGCGCAGGTAGCCGCGGCCGGGGGTGGTGCCGGGCAGGGCGGCGGCGTCGGGCAGGTCGATCAGGAGGTCGGAGTCGCCGGGCTGTTCGGTGCGCAGGGCGATCCGCAGTTGCGCGGCCTCGTCGAGTTCGGTGTCGGCGGTGCTCTCCGGCGAGCCGGTGGTGGCGATGACGTGTACGCCGAGGCGGGCGCCGCGGGTGGCGGCGGCGGCCAGCGCGCGGGCGAGCGGGCGGCCGCCGGGGGAGGCGGGGCCGAGCAGCGCGTCGTAGTCGTCGACGACGACGATCAGGCGGGCGGGGGCGTCGGCGGACGGGGCGTCGGGGGAGCGGCGGGGTTCGACCACCCGGACGCGGTCCGCGGCGGGGCCGCCGACCAGTGCGGGGGTTTTGTCGAAGATCTGCCGGGTGTGCCACTCGGTGAAGCTGAGGCCGCCGAACAGGGCTTCGCGGTGGGCGAGTTCGTCGAGCAGGCGTTCGGCGGCGAGCAGTGCGCCGCGCGGGTCCTCGGCGGCGTTGACGTGGTCGGTGACGTGCGGCAGGTCGGTGCAGCCGGCCAGGCCGCCGTCGTCGGCGCGGTCGCCGTCGATCATCAGCAGGGCGAGACGGCCGGGGCGTTCGGAGACGGCGAGCGAGGCGGCGAGGGCGCGCAGCAGTTCGGACTTGCCGGAGCCGGGGCCGCCGCCGATGAGCAGGTGGTCGCCGTCCTCGGCGAGGTCGACGGCGCAGGTCTCCTCGCCGGCCGCGCCGCGTGCGGTGCCGAGCAGGGCGGCGGCGGCGCCCGCGCCGGCGGGCAGCGCGTTCCAGCTCTCGGCGAGCCGGGCGGGGGAGAGCGATTCGGAGCGCAGCAGGTCGAGCAGGCGGAGGGCTTCGGGGAGCGGTCCGCGGGCGGCGTGGTCGGCGTCGGTGGCGGCTTCGCGGAGCGGGGCGAGGGTGCGGGCGAGGCGTTCGGCCCAGGCGGGGGAGACCGCGTCGAGGGCGATGTCGGTGAGGTGTTCGCGGGCGCCGCCGGCCGGCCGGTCGAGGGTGAGGCGGGTGGCGACCTCGCCGGTGATCAGGCCGAACGCGCCGAGCCCGGTGGGGAGTTCCTCGGGGACCTCGGCGAGGCAGAGGACGAATACGCCGGCCGCGGGGCCCTGCCGGAGCAGCAGGCCGAGGGCGCGTCGGCCGGCGTCGGTGCCGGGATCGCCGTCGACCAGGACGACGGTGGCGGGCGCGGCGGCGGTGGCGGAGGCGAGTTCGGTGAGCCGGGCCTCGGCCTGTTCGGGGCCGAGGCCGTAGAGGAGCCGGCAGGCCTGGCCGTGGGCGGGCCGCAGGTGGGGCAGCCACTGGGCCCAGGACCAGTCCTCGGCGTGGTGCTCGGGGGCGATCACGACCAGGGCGAGGCCGCTGGGCGGGTGCAGCGCGGCGAGCTGGGCGAGCACGGCGCGGGCCAGGCCGGCGAGGCGGTGGCGCGGGCCGGCCAGGCCGAGGCTGCCGGCGGTCTGCAGGTCGACGGTGGCGGGGACGGCGGGCAGCAGGGTGCCGGGGGCGGTGCCGGGGCCGCCGGGGAGGTCGGCGGTGCCCAGACGCAGGGTGAGTGCGTCGGGGTGGTCGGGGCCGCGTTCCCACAGCCGGGGGCCGGTGCCGAGGGCGGCGAGCAGCAGCGCGGCCGGGTCGGGCCAGCGTTCGCGCTGGTTGGCGGCCTGCCGCAGGCGGGCGGTGGCGTGCTGGCGGTCGGTGTCGACGGCGGGCGGCTCGGGGCGGGTGCGGCGCAGCCAGCGGCCGCGGCCGCCGCCGGGCTCGGCGGGCGGTTCGGCGGGGGGCGGGGGGCCGGCCGGGCGGCCGGGTGCGGTGCGGGCGGTGGGGCGGGGGGCGAGCCGGAGCCGGCCTTCGCCGTCGGGGGTGGTGCTGCGGGCCGCTATGTCGGCGGGGTGGGCGAGCTGGAGGGTGGATTCGCCGATCCGCAGCAGTGCGCCGGGCGCGAGTTCGGCGCTCTCCTCGCGCAGGTAGCGCTCGTCCAGCAGGGTGCCGTTGGTGGAGCCGAGGTCCTGGACGGTGGCGTGGCCGTCGGCGGTGAGGTGGAGGGCGAGGTGCAGCCGGGACACGTCGGGGTCGTCGAGCGGCACGTCGGCCTCGGTGGAGCGGCCGATCCGGATCCGCTCGCCGTGCAGGCGGTGGACGCCGCCGGCGTCGGGGCCGCCGACGACGCGGAGTTCGGCGGCGGGGTGGCCGGCGGTGTCCCCGGTGTCCGGGTCGGGCTCGCCGAGGGCGAGGACGGCGCCGTCGATCAGCGGGGGGTGGCCGATCGGGAGCTGTTCGTCCAGGCGCTGCTCACCGGCGTACAGGTGGATGTGGGTGGCGGAGCGTGGTCCGCGGACGCCGACCGCGCCGGCCAGCGCGGTGGCGACGGCGCCGAGCGTGGTGCCGACCGGTGCGGTGACCAGGACGTCGGCAGAGCTCCCGGGGCTGGTCGGGCCGCTGCGCGGTCGAAGGACGGTGAGCCGGATCTGCATCACGCCCGGGGTCCCTTCTGCACACGTGTGGTGCCTGCCATCCTGCCACTCGGGACGGACAGTCCGCGCACGGTACCGGATTTGACGATCTTGCGATCATCGCCATGGTGAATCCGACGCCGAGTCAGGTCAAGGAGACCCCGGCGCCCCAGGTGGCCGACAGCGCGCGACGGGCCCCGGCAACACCTCGGAAACCCGCGCGGGCACCGTTAGAGTTGCCGAAAACCGGGAGCCCTCGCGCGCGGGCGGATCCCAAAGGCCCCGGCGCCGTTCACGGGAACGGGGGAGTGCCGGAACGCGGCCCCGCAGCGGGCGCGGGGTGACCGAACGGAGTGCACAGGTGCGGCCTGTCGGAAGCAAGTACTTGCTCGAGGAGAGCCTCGGACGCGGAGCGACCGGCACGGTCTGGCGCGGCCGGGTGCGCGAGGACGTCGCCGTGCCGGGCCTGCAGCCCGGCCAGGCCGTCGCGGTGAAGGTGCTGCGCGAGGAGCTCGCCGCCGACCCGGACGTGGTGATGCGCTTCCTGCGCGAGCGCTCCGTCCTGCTGCGGCTGACCCACCCCAACATCGTGCGCACCCGCGACCTGGTGGTGGAGGGCGAGCTGCTCGCCCTGGTGATGGACCTGATCGACGGCCCCGACCTGTTCCGCTACCTGCGCGAGTCCGGCCCGCTGTCGCCGATCGCCGGCGCGCTGCTGATGGCGCAGATCGCCGACGCGCTGGCCGCCAGCCACGCCGACGGCGTGGTGCACCGCGACCTGAAGCCCGCCAACGTCCTGCTGGCCACCCTGGAGATGGACGGCGGCGAGCAGATGTACCCGATGCTCACCGACTTCGGCATCGCCCGCCTTGCCGACTCCCCGGGCATCACCCGTACCCACGAGTTCGTCGGCACCCCCGTGTACGTCGCCCCGGAGTCCGCCGACGGCCGCCCGCAGACCGCCGCGGTGGACGTCTACGGCGCCGGCATCATGCTGTACGAACTGGTCACCGGCCGCCCGCCGTTCCAGGGCGACAACCCGCTGGCGATCCTGCAGGCCCACCTCGCGCAGGAGCCGCAGCGCCCCCGCACCATGCCCGAGCCGCTGTGGACGGTGGTCGAGCGCTGCCTGCGCAAGGACCCGGCCGAGCGGCCCACCGCCGTCTCGCTGGCCGAGGCGCTGCGGGTGGTGGCGGCCGGCATCGGCGTGCACTCCTCGCCCGCCGCCGTGGACGCCGCCCTGTCGGTCGCCGCCCTGCTGGTGCCCGACCCCGCGCTCGCCCCGGCCGCGCCGGCCCACGACCCCGCGTTCGGCGGCAACGGGTACGACCCGGCCGCCGCCACCCAGGTCATGACGCACAGTCAGGCCGTCCAGGGCGCCGAGGACCGCACCCAGCTGATGAGCCCGCAGCCGCCCGCGCCGCCCGCGGACCGCACCAGGGTGATGCCCGCGATGCCGCCCGCGCCCGAGCAGCCGCCCGCGCGGCCGGACGGGCCGCACCCGTGGCAGACCCAGCTGCAGGCCGCCCGGGACCGCAACGAGCAGACCCGGATCGGCTACTTCGAGCCGGAGGACCTGGCCGACCCGCAGGTCGCGCCCCGCCCCTACCAGGCCGGCCAGTACCCGCCGCCCGGGCAGCGCCCGCCGGTCGCCCCGCCGCCGTACCAGGCCCCGCAGCCCGGCCCGCCGCCCGGCGGCGGCCGGTACGCCCCGCAGCCGGGCCCGTACCAGCCGCAGCCCGGCCGGCACCCGCAGCAGGGCGGGCACCCGCAGCAGGGCGGCGGCCAGCCCGGCGGCCAGTACCCGCAGGGCCGCGGTGGTCGCCCGCCGGTCGCCCCGCAGCCGTACCAGGCGCAGCAGCCCGGCCCGCCGCCCGGCTACGACGGCCGCCCGCAGGGCCACGCGGCGCCGCAGCGCCGGCCCGAACCGGCCCCGCCGCGCCGCCAGGAGCCGCCGTACCGGGAGCCGGAGCCGCCCCGGGCGCGGGAGCGCGAGCCGCGCCCGCGCAGCCGCAACCGGATGTGGATCCCCGGCCTGGGCTGCGCGAAGGGCTGCCTGCTGGTGCTGGTGGTGCTGGCGCTGGGCTGCCTGGCGCTGTGGAACTTCACGCCGCTCCCGGACTACTGGCACAACGTGGTGGGCTGGTTCGATTCGGCGAAGTCCTGGATCGGCAGCCATACCGGCAACTAGGTTTGACGCTTTGTCGACACTCCGACGAAATTCCTCCGGATCGGAACCGCTCCGGGGGCCCTCCGCGGCCCCCGGAGGCCGCTCGGGCGCGTAGGTTGTTCCGCGAGCACCGACCTCACGAGCCCACGGAGCAGCATTGGCACGCAAGATCGGCAGCCGGTACACGGTCCACCAGGTGATCGGCCGCGGCTCGGCCGGCACGGTGTGGCTCGGCGAGGGCCCGGACGGGCCGGTGGCGGTGAAGCTGCTGCGCGAGGACCTGGCCGCCGACCAGGTCCTGGTCGGCCGTTTCGTCCAGGAGCGCACCGCACTGACCTGCCTCGACCACCCGCGGGTGGTCGGCGTGCACGACATGGTGGTGGACGGCAGTGACCTCGCCCTGGTGATGGACCTGGTCCAGGGCACCGACCTGCGCACCCGCCTGGAGCGCGACGGCGTGCTCGACCCGCTGGTCGCCGCCTCGGTGATCGCCGACGTCGCCGACGGCCTGGCCGCCGCGCACGCCGCCGGCATCGTGCACCGCGACGTCAAGCCGGAGAACGTCCTGCTCGACCTGGCGGCCCCGCCCGGCCCCGGCGGCGCCCCGCGCGCCAAGCTCACCGACTTCGGCATCGCCCGCCTGGTCGACGCCCCCCGCCGCACCCGGGCCACCCGGATCATCGGCACCCCCGACTACCTGGCCCCCGAGATCATCGAGGGCCTGGAGCCGCGCGCCGCCGTCGACATCTACGCCCTCGCCACCGTGCTGTACGAACTGCTCACCGGCACCACCCCGTTCGGCGGCGGCCACACCGGCGCGGTGCTGCGCCGGCACGTCACCGAGAACGTCCCGCCGGTCGAGGGGATGCCGGACGGCCTGTGGCGGATCATCTCCGAATGCCTGGCCAAGGCCCCCGCCTCCCGGCTGCGGGCCGCCGAACTGGCCTCCCGGCTGCGCGAGCTGCTGCCCGAACTGGCCGGGGTCGGCCCGCTCGCGGTGCCCGCCCAGCGGACCGCCACCGAGGAGGCGCCCACCCCCGGCGAGGCCGTCTACGCCGAGACGGAGACCGGCCGCGGCACCCACCGCCGCCGCCGCGGCCCCGCCGTCCCGCTGGTGCCCGGGCCCACCCCCGACTCCACCCGCGACACCCACACCAGCCTGCGCCGCCCGTCCGCCGGGGAGCTCGCCTCCTACGCGGAGGAGTCCCGCGCCCAGCGCACCCAGCCCGCGCCCGCCCACCGGCGCACCCGGGCCCAGCAGATCCGCCGCCGCCGCACGCTGGCCGTGCTGATCGCGGTGATCCTGCTGCTCGCGGGGGCCGCCGCCGCCTGGACGGCGTTCGCCGCGGAGCCCCCCGCGTCCACCGCCGGAGCCGTCCACACCGCCTGGTACCCCCGGTTGTAGCCGAGCCCCCCCGGCGAACCATTACCCTTGTGGGCGTGGCAGCCGTCGATCCTTCCGAAGAGCTCAAGAACCTCGACTCGACCATGTCGTCGATCGAGGCAGTCCTCGACCTGGACAAGATCCGGGCCGACATCGCAACCCTGGAGGAGGAGGCAGCCGTCCCCACCCTGTGGGACGACGTCGCGAACGCGCAGAAGGTCACCAGCCGGCTCTCCTTCCTCCAGGGCGAGCTGCGCAAGGTGGAGTCCCTGCGCGGCCGGGTCGAGGACCTGGGCGTCCTGTTCGAGCTCGCCGAGGCCGAGGACGACGCGGACACCCGCGTCGAGGCCGAGAACGAGCTGGAGGCCGTCAAGAAGGCCGTCGAGGAGCTGGAGGTGCGCACGCTGCTCTCCGGCGAGTACGACGCCCGTGAGGCCCTCGTCAACATCCGTGCCGAGGCGGGCGGCGTCGACGCCGCCGACTTCGCCGAGCAGCTGATGCGCATGTACCTGCGCTGGGCCGAGCGGCACGGCTACCCGACCGAGGTCTACGACACCTCGTACGCCGAAGAGGCCGGCATCAAGTCCGCGACCTTCACCGTCAAGGCCCCCTACGCCTACGGCACCCTCTCCGTCGAGCAGGGCACCCACCGCCTGGTGCGCATCTCCCCGTTCGACAACCAGGGCCGCCGCCAGACCTCCTTCGCCGGCGTCGAGGTGCTCCCCGTCGTCGAGCAGTCCGACCACGTCGACATCGACGAGGGCGACCTGCGCATCGACGTGTACCGCGCCTCCGGCCCCGGCGGCCAGGGCGTCAACACCACCGACTCCGCGGTCCGCATCACCCACCTGCCCACCGGCGTGGTGGTCTCCTGCCAGAACGAGCGCTCGCAGATCCAGAACAAGGCCTCGGCGATGAACGTCCTCCAGGCCAAGCTGCTGGAGCGGCGCCGCCAGGAGGAGCGCGCCGCGATGGACGCGCTCAAGGACAGCGGCAGCTCCTGGGGCAACCAGATGCGCTCCTACGTCCTGCACCCGTACCAGATGGTCAAGGACCTGCGCACCGAGCACGAGGTCGGCAACCCGCAGGGCGTGCTGGACGGCGACATCGACGGCTTCATCGAAGCCGGCATCCGGTGGCGCAAGCAGCGCGAGAGCTGACACTGCGAGGGAGGAGGCCGGCTGAGATGAACATCAGACGCAGCATCGAAGCCGGCATCCGGTGGCGCAAGCAGCGCGAGAGCTGAGCGTCATGGCGAGGCAATGAGAAAGGGCCCCACCGCTTCGGCGGTGGGGCCCTTTCCGTGTTCTCGGTCCTGGGGATCAGCGGGCGAGCAGCGCCAGCGCGATCAGGGCGGCGCACAGGACGGCCAGTAGCACCGTCGGGTTGAGCGTGGCGAACGGCCCGTGCTGCTCCTGCTGGAGCCGGGCGCGGTTGGCGCGACACACCGGGCAGCGGCCGTCGATGACGCGGCCGTTGCAGTTGGCGCACACCAGTTGGTCGCAGGTCATGCGTGTCCTCCTTGCTGCATAGCCAACGTGCCGGAGGCGGCTTCTGTTCCGACTCCCTACCACTCTGCCAGGTTCCGGACACCTGGGCCCCCGGAGGGGAAGGGTTATCGAGCTGTGACGTAGCTCGCAATTTCGGGTCCGAACCGGAACCGAAGCAGACGAAATCCCCATGGGTAGCTGCCCGGTTACTGCGGGTACGCAAGGGCATCGCGTAAGGTCACTGGCTCCGATCCACCTAGGATGGCCCCGTGATGCAGCCGTGATCAGATTCGACAACGTCTCCAAGACCTATCCCAAGCAGAACCGTCCGGCCCTGGACAACGTCTCGCTGGAGATCGAGAAGGGCGAGTTCGTCTTCCTGGTCGGCTCGTCCGGTTCGGGCAAGTCGACGTTCCTGCGCCTGTGCCTGCGCGAGGAGCGCCCGTCCACCGGCGAGGTGCACGTCCTCGGCAAGGACCTGGGCAAGCTCTCCAACTGGAAGGTGCCGCACATGCGGCGCCAACTGGGCACCGTCTTCCAGGACTTCCGCCTGCTGCCGAACAAGACCGTGGGGCAGAACGTGGCGTTCGCCCTGGAGGTCATCGGCAAGCCGAAGAGCGCCATCAACAAGGTGGTGCCCGAGGTGCTCGACCTGGTCGGCCTCGGCGGCAAGGAGGAGCGGATGCCCGGCGAGCTGTCGGGTGGTGAGCAGCAGCGTGTGGCGATCGCCCGCGCGTTCGTGAACCGTCCGATGCTGCTGATCGCCGACGAGCCCACCGGCAACCTCGACCCGCAGAACTCGGTCGGAATCATGAAGCTGCTGGACCGGATCAACCGGACCGGCACCACCGTGCTGATGGCCACCCACGACCAGGCGATCGTCGACCAGATGCGCAAGCGCGTCATCGAGCTCGACAAGGGTCTGCTGGTCCGTGACCAGGCCCGCGGCGTCTACGGCTACCAGAGCTAGAAGAGAGAAGCATGCGCGCCCAGTTCGTTCTGTCGGAGATCGGCGTCGGTCTCCGCCGCAACCTGACCATGACGATCGCCGTCGTGGTCAGTGTCGCGCTCTCGCTCGCCCTCGCCGGTGCCTCGCTGTTGGTCCGCGACCAGGTCAACTCCATGAAGGATTACTGGTACGACAAGGTCGAAGTCAGCATCTACTTCTGCGCCAAGTCGGACCACAACTCCGCCCAGTGCGCGGCCGGCGCGGCCACCGAAGACCAGATCAGGGACGTCAAGGCCGACCTGGACAAGCGTACCGAGCTGGTGCAGAGCGCGACCTTCGAGAGCTCGCAGGAGGCGTACCAGCGCTTCAAGGCGTCCAACCCGGACAACCCGCTGCTCGCGGCGGTCGGTCCGGACGCGCTGCCGGCGTCCTGGCGGGTCAAGCTCAACGACCCGACCAAGTACGACGTGATCCAGAGCGCCTACGCCGGCAAGCCCGGCGTGAAGTCGGTCGAGGACCAGCGCAAGATCCTGGAGAACCTGTTCGGCCTGCTGCGCGGCCTGCAGACCGCCGCCTTCGTGATCATGGCACTGATGCTCTGCGTGGCGCTGCTGCTGATCGTCAACACCGTCCGGGTGTCGGCGTTCAGCCGGCGCCGCGAGACCGGCATCATGCGGCTGGTCGGCGCCTCCAACTTCTACGTGCAGATGCCGTTCATCGCGGAGGCCGCGTTCTCCGCGCTGCTCGGCGCGGGCCTGGCCTCGCTGCTGCTTCTGGGTGGTCACTTCTTCGTCCACGGGTGGTTGGCGAAGAAGGTGCTGTTCATCAACTTCATCGGCCTGTCCTCGGTGCTGGCGGTCATTCCGCTGCTGGTGGTGGTCGGTATGGCGATGGCCGGCATCGCGGCGTTCTTCACCCTGCGCAAGTACCTGAAGGTCTGACGGGCCGTCGGCAGCGCCCGCCGGTGGCCCTACACTCGCTGGCATGCCGACAGCTCCACGTGTACGCCAGGGGATGACCCTCGGCCTGGTGTTCGGCGCCGTGCTGTTCGCCGGAGCCGCTTCCGGGGCCTGGGGCGAACCGATCGGTTCGTCCCGGGCCCCTTTGTCGTCCGACGGGGTCCGCGGCGCGGACCTGTCCGGGGCCGACCTGAGCCCGCAGGAGGCCCGGCAGCTGGTCGGCGCCAGCGGCGATCGGTGGGCGGCCTACCTCAGCCCGCAGCAGTACCGGGACTTCACCGGCGGCCGCTACCCGGGCGTCGGACTGACCGTCGAGCGCAGCGCCGACGGCCCCACCGAGGTGGCCGAGGTGCTGCCCGGCTCGCCCGCCGCCCGGGCCGGCATCGCCGTGGGCGACCGGCTGGTCAGCGTGGACGGCGTCCCGGCCGCTCAACTGCCGGTCACCGAACTGGTGTCCCGGCTGCGCGGCGGCCCGGCCGGCAGCGAGGTCGTGGTCGGCGTGCAGGACGGCGACGGGCCGGTGCGCGAACTCGGCCTGACCCGGGCCGAACTGGCCGCCCGTGAGGTCGAGACCGACCGCCCCAGCCCCGGCGTGGCGCGGATCGCGGTGCACGCCTTCACCAAGGGCGTGGCCGGCCAGGTGCGGGCCGCCGCGGCCGGTGCCCGCGGCGTGGTGCTGGACCTGCGCGGCAACTCCGGCGGCCTGGTCGAGGAGGCCGTCGGCGTCGCCTCGGCGTTCCTCGACGGCGGCCCGGTGGCCAGCTACCAGGCGCGCGGCGAGCACCGCGAACTGACCGCCACCCCCGGCGGCGACACCGCCGTCCCGCTGGTGGTGCTGGTCGACGGCGGCACCATGAGCGCCGCCGAACTCCTGGCCGGCGCCCTGCAGGACCGCTCCCGGGCCGTCCTGGTGGGCGAGCGCACCTTCGGCAAGGGCACCGTCCAGCAGCCCAGCACGCTCGCCGACGGCTCGGTGCTCGAACTCACCGTCGGCCGCTACCAGACCCCAGCCGGCCGCTCCCCGGACGGCACCGGCGTCCAGCCCGACGTTCCCGCCCCCGCCGGCGACGACACCGGCACCGAGAACCTCGCCCTGCGGGTGCTGGACGGGCTGAGCCCCGCCCCCGAACCGTCCGGCGCGCCGTAAAGGGGCTGCCGAGGGCGCCCCCGAGGTGCGAGAATGACGGAGCTATGGCAAAGGAAACGGGCAAGAAGCTGGTCGCGCAGAACAAGAAGGCGCGGCACGAATACACCATCCTCGACACCTACGAGTGCGGAATGGTGCTCACCGGAACCGAGGTCAAGTCGCTCCGCGAGGGCCGGGCCAACCTGGTCGACGGCTACGCGTACATCCAGGGCGGCGAGGCCTGGATCGACAACGTCTTCATCCCCGAGTACACCCAGGGCACCTGGACCAACCACTCGGCCCGCCGCAAGCGCAAGTTGCTGCTGCACAAGATGGAGATCCGCAAGCTGGAGTCCAAGGCCAAGGAGACCGGCCACACGCTGGTCCCGCTGTCCCTGTACTTCAAGGACGGCCGCGCGAAGCTCGAAATCGCCCTCGCCGTCGGCAAGAAGCTCTACGACAAGCGGCAGACCCTGCGCGAGCGCCAGGACCGCCGCGAGTCCGACCGCGCCGTTGCCGCGGCCCGCCGCCGGCAGGGCTGAGGCCGCCGCCAGGAGCGGTTGACTGCACGTCAGGTAAACAGTACCTCCCGGTCGTACGCGGACAGTTGGGGCCTGCGCAGTTGGGGCTTGCGTACGATCTGTGGGTGGAGATCTCACTGCTGAGCGGTTGGCTGCCCTGGACCTTGCGGATACTCGCCCTGGCGGCGGCCGCGGTGGCGCTGTTCCGGGTCAGTCCGTTCTGGTTGCGCCGCAGACTTCCCTGGGTGGCCGGAGGCGCGGTCGCGCTGACCGCGCTGCTCGCGCTGCTGGCCAAGGTGTTCGGGGACATCGACGACCCGCTGCCGTTCGGCCTGTGGTTCTGGCTGTGCTGCGCCCTGCTCGCGCTCGGCAGTCTGGCGGCCGGCGTCCGCAACTCCGAGTGGTGGAACCTGGCCGCGGTGCCGGTGGCCGCCGGACTGTCGATGCTGTGCGCCGCCAACTCGCTGAACATCTCGACCGGTTACTACCCGAGCGTGGACGCCGCGCTGGGCGACCTGTCGGGCGCGCCGGTGCCGCAGGAGATGAGCCTCGAGGAGGCCCTCACCACCGTCGGCAAGGCCACCGAGGGCCGGGTCGTCGTGGTGGACATCCCCGCCGACGCGAGCGGCTTCAAGCACCGCCGCGAGAAGGTCTACCTGCCCCCGGCCTGGTTCCGCAGCAAGACGCGGCCCAAGCTGCCCGTGGTGGAGATGATCGGCGGCCAGTTCGCCGCCCCCGACAACTGGATCCGGGCCGGTGAAGTCGTCAAGACCGCCGACGACTTCGCCGCCGCGCACAACGGCTACGCCCCGATCCTGGTGATGGTCGACGCCACCGGCGGCTTCAACGTCGACACCGAGTGCGTCAACGGCGCCCACGGCAAGGCCGAGGACCACCTGGTCAAGGACATCCCGCCGTACATCACGAAGACCTTCGACACCGCCACCGGGCCGCGCTCCTGGGGCGTGGTCGGCTGGTCGATGGGCGGCACCTGCGCCGTCGACCTCGGCGTGGTCCACCCCGAGGTGTTCGGTCACTTCGTCGGCATCTCCGGCGACATGGGCCCCAACCTCGGCGGCAAGCAGACCACCATCAACCAGCTGTTCGGCGGCGACGTGGCCGCCTGGGAGGCGCACGACCCGGCGACGGTGATGGCGAAGGCGAAGAAGGACACCTACCAGAACTCCAGCGGCATGTTCATGGTCGGCTCCGAGGAGACCGAGGCGCACCGCAACACCGCCCAGGAGCTCGACAAGCTCTCGAAGGCCGCCGGCCTGAAGACCAGCGTGCAGATCCACCCCGGCAAGCACGACTGGCAGTTCGGCGCTTTCGCGTTCCGGGAATCGCTGCCCTGGCTGGCCAAGGAACTCGGCGTGCCGGGCACCGGCAGCTGACCGGCGGCACTGTCGCAGCTTCGTCACCGTCCACCCGCGGGACCAGCACCGCCACCGCCCGGGCGCCTACCATCCTCGAGTGGACATATCGCTACTGGACGGCTGGTTCCCGTGGACGGTGCGCGCGCTCGCCGTCGCCGCACTGCTGGCCGCGATCGGCCGGCCCGGACGCCGCTGGTGGCTGCGCCGGCTGCCGGTGGCGGTCGGCGCGGCGGCCGGCGCGGCGGGGCTGCTCGCCGTCGGGGTGCTGGAGCTGTCCGGGATCACCGACCCGCTTCCCGCCGCGCTGTGGGTCTGGCTGGGCGTGGCACTGCTCGCCGCCCTGGTGCTGGTGGCCGGCTGGCGCGGGGCGCGCTGGTGGCACCGGGCGGCGGTGCCCGTCGCGATGCTGGCGGCGGTGCTGGCCGGGGCGAACACGCTGAACGCGGCGACCGGCTACTACCCGACGCTGGGCGACGCGATCGGCGAACTCTCCGGCTCCCCGGTGCCCGACCAGATGAGCCTGGACCAGGCGCTGCAGACCACCGGCCGCACCGGCACCGGCCGGGTGGTCGCGGTGGACGTCCCCGCGGTGCCGAGCGGCTTCGCGCACCGGCAGGAGCTGGTGTACCTGCCGCCGGCCTGGTTCCGCAGCAAGACGCGGCCCAAGCTGCCGGTGGTGGAGATGGTCGGCGGCGAGTTCGCCGCCCCCGACAACTGGGTGCGGGCCGGCAACGCGGTGAAGACCGCCGACGCCTACGCGGCCAAGCACAACGGCTTCTCCCCGGTGCTGGTGTTCGCGGACGCCACCGGCGGCTTCAAGGTCGACACCGAATGCGTGGACGGCCCGGCCGGGAACGCCGCCGACCACCTGGTCAAGGACCTGCCGAAGTACGTCGAGAAGACCTTCGACACGTCCGCCGACCCGAAGAAGTGGGCGATGGCCGGCTGGTCGATGGGCGGCACCTGCGCGATCACCCTGACCGCCGCCCACCCCGAGGTGTTCGGCCACTTCCTGGACATCTCCGGCGACCTCGGCCCGTACATCGGCGACAAGCAGCAGACCATCGAGAAGCTGTACGGCGGCGACGCCGCCGCCTGGGCCGCCTACGACCCGCAGACCGTGTTGGCCGCGCACCGCGGCAAGTACAAGGGCGTCACCGGGATGTTCGACGTCGGCGACCAGGAGAGCGGGCAGCTCGCGCACGCCAAGCAGCTGGAGGCGGCGGCCGGGAAGGCCGGGCTGACCACCCGCCTGAACGTCGAGCCCGGGCGGCACGTCTGGCAGTTCGCCGCCGGCGCCTTCGAGCGCCAGCTGCCGTGGCTGGCCCAGCAGTTGGGCACTCCGGGGGCGGCCGCGAAGAACCCGCCGGCCGCCGCTCGTTAATGCGCTGGACCCTTGACGCGCCGCCCGAGTACTATGGCAGCGCATCACCCGGAGGGCCTCGCCCGCCGGTGCTGTTTGTCAAATCAACATGGGGATGATCGGTTTCGACAGTGGCTGTCGAAACAGGAGAAGCGAGCCGAGGAACGCGGCAATGATCTCGTAAACCATCTGTCGCAAAAATATAATCGCCAACTCTAAGCGCGATTCCCAGCAGTTCGCTCTCGCAGCCTGATCTGCGAAAGTGAATGGGTGTCAGCCCGGGGCGTTCCCGACCCGGATCCTGGCATAATCTAGGGAACTCAACCTTCCACTCCGGTCACGGGGGTGGCGGGGAAATCAAACAGTGGCTGGGCCTGTTGGCGGCTTGTCCGCGTGACTGCCAGGGCCGAGAAACTCACAGCGGACTGCGCTCGGAGAAGTCCTGAATCCTCTCCACTGGACCCGGGTTCGATTCCCGGCATCTCCACCACCCCATGTGCATCGCAGAGCCGTCCTCCACCAGGAGGGCGGCTCTCGTGCGTTCCGGGCCGGTCCCCGGTCCCCGGTCCGGGCGTCGGTGGGCGGGGGTCCTCGTCCGCGGAACAGTTCATCCCGTAAGATCGTCCGTCCGCCTTTTTCTCCGCACCTCTGGGGGCTCCTTGGGCGCGCACGGCTCTGCCGAGCACCACACCGATACTCTCCGCGACCGCGAGATCGCGGAGGAGCAGCAGCATCTCGACACCGTCTACCAACGGCTCGAGGAGAAGCTCGCCGAGGCGGAGTACATCCTGGAGGACGCCGCGAAGCGCGTGCAGGTCGGCACCCCCGGCGCACTCGCCGAGCGCGACGCCCAGGTGTACCGCGCCGGCGCGCACCTGCAGCGGCTGAACAACGAGTTCGAGGACTTCCTCTTCGGGCGCATCGACCTCCAGCAGGCCGACGCCCCCGAGGAACACGGGATTCCCTCGCAGACACCGATGGACCCGGCCGACCCGGCGGTCGCCGAGAGCCTGCACATCGGCCGGCTCGGCGTGCTCGACGCCGAGTTCGGCCCGCTGGTGATCGACTGGCGGGCCCCGGCGGCCGCACCCTTCTACCGGGCCACGCCGCTGGAGCCGGGCCGGGTGATCCGCCGCCGGGTGATCCGCTCCAAGGGCCGCAAGGTCATCGGCGTCGAGGACGACCTGCTGCGTCCCGACCTGACCCCGACCCTGGACGGCGAGGAACTCGCCGTGGTCGGCGACGGCGCGCTGATGGCGACGCTGGGCCGGGCCCGCGGTCACACGATGCGCGACATCGTCTCGTCCATCCAGAAGGAGCAGGACGAGGTGATCCGGGCGGCCGCCGCCGGCGCCACCCTGGTCACCGGCGGCCCCGGCACCGGCAAGACCGCCGTCGCCCTGCACCGCGCCGCGTTCCTGCTCTACCAGGACCGCCGCCGCTACGCGGGCGGCATCCTGGTGGTCAGCCCGACGGCGCTGCTGGTCTCCTACACCGAGGGCGTGCTGCCCTCGCTGGGCGAGGAGGGCCAGGTGGCGATCCGCGCGGTCGGCAGTCTGGTGGACGGCATCGAGGCGGCCCGCTACGACAGCCCCGAGGTGGCCCGGATCAAGGGCTCCTCGCGGATGGTGCAGCTGCTGCGCCGGGCCGCCCGGGCGGCCCTGGAGCTGGGCGCGCCGACCGAGCTGAAGGTGTTCGCCCGCGGCCAGGCGCTGCGGCTGGACGCCGGCCGGCTGAAGACCGTGCGCGGCAACGTGGTGGGCGGCGGCGGCACCCCGCTCAACCTGCTGCGCCCGCGCGCCCGCCGCCTGCTGCTGGACGCGCTCTGGTCGGAGGCCGTGCGCGACCTGCCGAAGCCGGTCAGCCACGGCGAGCGCGAGCAGCGCCAGGAGGAGCGCGAGTCCTTCGACGAGTACGTCTCCGACGAGGCCGCGTTCCTGAACTTCCTGGACGCCTGGTGGCCGGCCGTCACCCCGCGCCGGGTGCTGGCCACGCTGCGCCAGCACCGGCACACCAACCGGATCGCCCGCCGGGCCGTCACCCCGGAGGAGGCCCGCCTGCTGGCGGCGTCCTGGCGGCACCTGGACGACCGCGGCGCCGGCGACCTGTCGGTGCACGACGTGGCGCTGGTTGACGAGCTGCAGGTGCTGCTCGGCGAGCCGGCCCGGCCGAAGGTCCGGGAGGTCGACGCGATCGACCTGCTGACCGGCCTGGAGGAAGTCACCACGTACGGCGAGCGGGCGTACGGGCGGCGCGAGCGCGAGCGCATTCCCGAGGAGCGCCGCGAGTACGCGCACGTGATCGTGGACGAGGCGCAGGACCTCACGCCGATGCAGTGGCGGCTGATCGGCCGCCGCGCCCGGATGGCGACCTGGACCATCGTCGGCGACCCGGCGCAGTCGTCCTGGCCGTTCCCCGAGGAGGCGCAGGCGGCGATGGGCGAGGTGCTGGCGGGTAAGCCGCGCCGCCGGCACACGCTGACGGTGAACTACCGCAACCCGGCGGAGATCGCCGAGGTGGCGGCGAAGGTGCTGGCGCTGGCCGCGCCGGGCACCCCGTCGCCGAGCGCGGTCCGGGCCACCGGCGTGCACCCGCGGTTCGCGGCGGTCCGGGACGCCGGCGCGGAGTCCTTCGGCAAGGCCGCCCGGGCCGAGCTGGAGCGGCTGCTGTCCGAGGTGGACGGCACCGTCGCGGTGGTCGTCCCGATGGACCGCCGCGCGGAGGCCGCGTCCTGGACCGAGGGCCTGGGCGACCGGGTGGTGGCGCTGGGCAGCCTGGAGGCGAAGGGCCTGGAGTACGACGCCACGGTGGTCGCCGACCCGACCGGCATCGCCGGCGAGTCCGAGGCGGGCCTGCGGGTGCTGTACGTGGCGCTGACCCGCGCCACCCAGCGGCTGACGGTGCTGTCCGGCCCGGACGACCTGCCGGACGCCGCCGGAGTCCCGGCCCTGCTGAAGTAACGCGAAGGCCCCCCACCAGGAGGTGGGGGGCCTTCGTGAAGCTGAACACCGACCCGCCATGCTCGCCTCGCGGCAAGTGGTCCCTCGAAGGGACGAAGGTTGGGCCCGGGGGCTTGGATCGAGCCGGTGCCGTTCCAATGTAACGCATCGGCGCCCACGGGCAAGGAGGCCCTCTGCCCGGGCCGTGCGGGTTTGTCGGATCCGCACACTCAATGAACGTTATTTCTGGGAAGCACCCGGTAGGTGCGACGATCGATACCTAGCATGCTGCGCGATTACCAGGCCGGTCACGGTCTGCTGATTCTAGGAAGAAGGACGTCGATGGCGACGGTGCCCAGTGTCTCGAACTCGATCACGGTCCGGTTGGAGGTGCCGGCCACCGGCAACGCGGTGAGCTCCATCACCACCGCGGTCGAGTCCTCCGGCGGCTCGGTCACCGGCCTCGACGTCACCGCCTCCGGCCTGGAGGCGCTGCGCATCGACGTCACCGTCGCGGCGTCCTCGGTGGCGCACGGCCAGGAGATCGTGGAGAAGCTCCGCACGATCGACGGCGTCACCATCGGGAAGGTCTCCGACCGTACGTTCCTGATGCACCTCGGCGGCAAGATCGAGATGTCCTCGAAGCTGCCGATCCGCAACCGTGACGACCTCAGCATGATCTACACCCCGGGTGTGGCCCGGGTGTGCATGGCGATCGCGGAGAACCCCGAGGACGCCCGCCGCCTGACCATCAAGCGCAACTCGGTCGCCGTGGTCACCGACGGCTCCGCGGTGCTGGGCCTGGGCAACATCGGCCCGAAGGCCGCGCTGCCGGTGATGGAGGGCAAGGCGGCGCTGTTCAAGCGCTTCGCGGGCATCGACGCGTGGCCGCTGTGCCTCGACACCCAGGACGCCGACGAGATCGTGGCGATCGTCAAGGCCATCGCCCCGGGCTTCGCCGGCATCAACCTGGAGGACATCTCCGCGCCGCGCTGCTTCGAGATCGAGGCCCGGCTGCGCGAGGCGCTGGACATCCCGGTCTTCCACGACGACCAGCACGGCACCGCGATCGTGGTGCTGGCCGCGCTGACCAACGCGCTGAAGGTGGTCGGCAAGGAGATCGGCGAGATCCGCGTGGTGATGAGCGGCGCCGGCGCCGCCGGCACCGCGATCCTCAAGCTGCTGATGGCCGCGGGCGTAGCGCACGCCACCGTGGCGGACGTGCAGGGCGTGGTCCACCTGGGCCGCGAGGACCTGAACGAGAACCTGCGCTGGATCGCCGAGAACACCAACCGCTCCGGCCGCACCGGCACCCTCAAGGAGGCGGTGGCCGACGCCGACGTCTTCATCGGCGTCTCCGCCCCGAACGTGCTGGACGGCGACGACCTGGCCACCATGGCCAAGGACGCGATCGTCTTCGCGCTGGCCAACCCCGACCCGGAGGTCGACCCGGCGGTGGCCCGGCACACCGCCGCGGTGGTCGCCACCGGCCGCAGCGACTTCCCCAACCAGATCAACAACGTGCTGGTCTTCCCGGGTGTCTTCCGCGGCCTGCTGGACGCCCAGTCCGCCAGCGTCGACACCGAGATGATGCTGGCCGCCGCCCGCGCGCTGGCCACCACCGTCACCGACGACGAGCTGAACGCCAACTACATCATCCCCAGCGTCTTCCACCCGGGTGTCGCCAAGACCGTCGCCGCGGCCGTCCGGGACGCCGCCGTGGCGGCCCGTGGCGGCGCGGAGGCGGCCCCGGCGAAGCCCACCCCGGGCATCGTCGGAACGCTCGACACCGCCGCGTTCCCGGCCGTTCAGCTCTGAGCCGGTGAGCGCCCGGCACGGTCGCCGCGGCCGGATTGCGGCGAACGTGCCGGATCCCTTGCGACACAAGGGAAAGGGGCGTGTTTGGGCTTGTCGGTGCCAGGGCGTACCGTAGCCCTGCGACGGGGTGGCGTGTCCGACAAGTACGGAACGTCCCCAGTTGTGCCACGGCGTGTCGTCCCGGCCGCCGCCCGCCCCGGCCACCCCGGAACCGACGGAGCGTCACACCTCTGTCCGGCGGACGCTGTTCGGGTCAACCACGCCGGTACCCGATTGGCTTTCTCAGTGCCGGTCGAGGCAGGATTCGTACCCAGGCGGGCAGTTTGCGGCGCTTCGCGGTGCGAGCCCGGCCCCTGACCACCCCTCGCCTGAACGAGCACCGTGCCGCGGACCGGCCATGCCTCCGCGTACGGCAGAGCAACAGACCACAGGAGTACACATGAACCGCAGTGAGCTGGTGGCCGCGCTGGCCGAGCGCGCCGAGGTGACCCGCAAGGACGCCGACGCCGTGCTGGCCGCCTTCGCCGAGATCACCGGCGAGGTCGTCGCCAAGGGCGACGAGAAGGTCACCATCCCCGGTTTCCTGACCTTCGAGCGCACCCTGCGCGCCGCCCGCACCGCCCGCAACCCCCAGACCGGCGAGCCGATCCAGATCGCCGAGGGCTTCAGCGTCAAGGTGAGCGCCGGCTCGAAGCTGAAGGAAGCCGCGAAGGGCAAGTGACCCTCCGCTGAACGCACCGGTGGCCGGCCTCCCCTCGGGGAGGCCGGCCACCGGCTTGTTACGGGCCTTGGATCAGGCGGTCAGCTGGACCGCGGCCAGCTCGGCCTCCGACGGCAGCTCGATGTGCGCGCCCAGGTCGCGCAGCTTGTCCATGAAGTTCTCGTAGCCGCGGTTGATCAGGTCGATGCCGTGCACCGTGGAGGTGCCCTCGGCCGCCAGCGCCGCGATCAGGTACGAGAAGCCGCCGCGCAGGTCGGGGATGACCAGCTCGCCGCCCATCAGCTTGGACGGGCCGGAGACCACCGCGGAGTGGTTGAAGTTGCGCGCGCCGAACCGGCACGGGGTGCCGCCCAGGCACTCGCGGTACAGCTGGATGTGCGCGCCCATCTGGTTCAGCGCGCCGGTGAAGCCCAGTCGGGACTCGTACACCGTCTCGTGCACGATCGACAGGCCGGTGGCCTGGGTCAGCGCCACCACCAGCGGCTGCTGCCAGTCGGTCTGGAAGCCCGGGTGGACGTCGGTCTCCAGGGCGATCGCCTTCAGCTCGCCGCCCGGGTGCCAGAAACGGATGCCCGCGTCGTCGATCTCGTAGGCGCCGCCGACCTTCCGGAAGGTGTTCAGGAAGGTCATCATCGGGATCTGCTCGGCACCGCGGACGTAGATGTCGCCCTTGGTGGCCAGCGCCGCGCAGGCCCACGAGGCGGCCTCCAGGCGGTCCGGCAGCGCCCGGTGGGTGTAGCCGTCCAGCTCGTCCACACCGGTGATCAGGATGGTGCGGTCGGTGCCCAGCGAGATGATCGCGCCCATCTTCTGCAGCACGCAGATCAGGTCGACGATCTCCGGCTCGATCGCGGCGTTGCGCAGCTCGGTGACGCCCTCCGCGAGCACCGCCGTCAGCAGCACCTGCTCGGTGGCGCCGACCGACGGGTACGGCAGCTCGATCTTGGTGCCGCGCAGCCGCTGGGTGGCCACCAGGTAGGTGCCCTGCGGGTGCTTCTCGATGGTGGCGCCGAACTGGCGCAGCACCTCGAAGTGGAAGTCCACCGGCCGGCCGCCGATGTCGCAGCCGCCCAGGCCCGGGATGAACGCGTGGCCGAGACGGTGCAGCAGCGGGCCGCAGAACAGGATCGGGATGCGCGAGGAGCCCGCGTGCGCGTCGATGTCCGCCACGTTGGCGCTCTCGACGTGCGACGGGTCGAGGATCAGCTCGCCCTCCTCGTCGCCGGTGCGGACAGTGACACCGTGCAGCTGCAGCAGGCCGCGGACGACCTTGACGTCCCGGATGTCCGGCACGCTGCGCAGTCTGCTGGGGCCCTGGCCGAGCAGCGCGGCGACCATGGCCTTGGGGACCAGGTTCTTGGCGCCGCGGATCTGGATCTCGCCTTCGAGCGGGTTTCCGCCGTGGACCAGCAGGACGTCGTCGGTCATCGTTCTCGCAATCCGGGGTGCGCAGGGATGTTTTCGGCTGCGGAGCTGAGGGAACGGCCCTTCGCCACCACATAGATGGTAGAGGGTGGGCGATTGGTTCCCGTGTGCCCTATTGGTGATCATGCTGTAAGGGGTGCCCGGCGGCACCGCCATTGGGCCGGACGGGTGGCCTGCCCACGGCCCGCCGGGTGTCCGGCGCGGCCCCTCGGGAGGCATCATGGCAGGCATGGAAGCGGCCCCCTCGTTCACCGGGCGACTGCTCGTGGCGACGCCCGTACTGACCGACCCGAACTTCGCCAGGTCGGTCGTGCTGCTGCTCGACCACGACGCCCAGGGGGCGCTCGGCGTGGTCCTCAACCGGCCCACCCCCGTCGACGTGGCCGCCGTGCTGGACGGCTGGGCGTCGCTGACCGGCGACCCCGCGGTGGTGTTCCAGGGCGGCCCGGTGGGGCTGGACTCGGCGCTGGCGATCGCCGTGGTGCCCGGTGAGGAGACCCACCCCGGGCCGCTCGGCTGGCGGCGGGTGCACGGGGCGATCGGCCTGGTCGACCTGGAGGCCCCGCCGGAGGTGCTGGCCGGGGTGCTCGGTGGCATGCGGGTGTTCGCCGGCTACGCCGGCTGGTCGCCCGGCCAACTGGAGCAGGAGATCGCCGAGGGCGCCTGGTACCCGGTGGAGTGCGAGGCCGGCGACGTCTCCTGCGTGGAGCCGGACCGGATGTGGCGGGCCGTGCTGCGCCGCCAGCGCGGGCCGCTGGCGATGCTCGCCACCTACCCGGACGACCCGATGCTGAACTGACCGGCGGCCTGCTCCCACATGGTGGCCGGGTTCCGGGCGGCCCCCATAGACTTGGCACCCATGAGCACTCTTGAGCCCGAGCGCGGCCTCGGCACCGGCACCCTGGTCGAGCCCGTCCCGCAGACTTCGCACGGGGACGGCGACCACGAGCGCTTCGCCCACTACGTCCAGAAGGACAAGATCATGGAGAGCGCGCTCTCCGGGTCCCCCGTGGTGGCGCTGTGCGGCAAGGTCTGGGTGCCCGGCCGCGACCCGAAGAAGTACCCGGTCTGCCCGATGTGCAAGGAGATCTTCGACGGGTTGAACAACCCGGGCGGGGACGACAAGAAGGACTGACCGTCCGACCTGTGCGATGCCCCCGAGTGGTCTATGCCAATCGGGGTTCACCGGGGCAGGATGAGGCGCATGGACCTCATCCCTGCCCCGTTGCACGTCCGGACCCCCGCCGACACCGCCCCGTTCGAGCTGCACACCGGCACCCGGATCGCCGCCGCCCCCGGCACCGAGGGCGTGGCCCGTCGACTGCGCGCCGAACTGTCCGCCGCCACCGGCCTCGACCTGGACCCGGCCCCCGCCGGGCAGGACGGTGACCTCGTGCTCGCGCTGGACGACACCCTCGCCGCCGAGGAGTACCGGCTGAGCGCCGGCCCGGACGCGGTACGGCTCACCGGCGGCGGCGCCGCCGGTCTGTCGCACGCCGCGCAGACCCTGCGCCAGCTGCTCGGCCCCGCCGCGTACCGCACCGCGCCGCTGCCCGGCGCGCGCTGGACGGTGCCCGCGGTGGAGATCCACGACGCGCCCCGGTTCGGCTGGCGAGGCGCGCTGCTGGACGTCTCCCGGCACTTCATGCCCAAGGCCGGGGTGCTGCGGTTCATCGACCAGCTGGCCGCCCACAAGCTCAACGTCCTGCACTTCCACCTGACCGACGACCAGGGCTGGCGGATCGAGGTCAAGCGCTACCCGAAGCTCACCGAGACCGCGTCCTGGCGGGAGCGGTCGATGGTCGGCTTCCGGGCCGGCAAGCGGCACGACGACCAGCCGCACGGCGGCTACTACACCCAGGACGACCTGCGCGAGATCGTCGCCTACGCCGCCGCCCGGCACATCACCGTCGTCCCCGAGGTCGACCTGCCCGGCCACAACCAGGCCGCCATCGCCGCCTACCCCGAGCTCGGCAACACCGACGTGGTGGACACCGCCGCGCTCGGCACCTGGACCGACTGGGGCGTCAGCGAGAACATCCTGAACGCCTCCGAGGCCACCCTGCGGTTCTACGAACACGTGCTGGAGGAGGTGCTGGAGATCTTCCCCTCCACCTTCGTCCACCTCGGCGGCGACGAGTGCCCCAAGGACCAGTGGAAGTCCAGCCCCGCCGCGCAGGCCCGGATCGCCGAACTCGGACTGAAGGACGAGTTCGAGCTGCAGAGCCACGTCATCCGGCACTTCGACAACTGGCTGGCCGAGCGCGGCCGCCGCCTGATCGGCTGGGACGAGATCCTGGAGGGCGGCCTCGCTCCCGGCGCCGCCGTCTCCTCCTGGCGCGGCTACGAGGGCGGCATCGCCGCCGCTCAGGCCGGCCACGACGTGGTGATGTGCCCCGAGCAGCACGTCTACCTCGACCACCGGCAGGCCGGCGGCGAGGACGAGCCCGTGCCGGTCGGCTGGGTGCGCACGCTGGAGGACGTCTACCGCTTCGAGCCCGTCCCGCCGCAGCTCGACGAGCAGGCCGCCCGGCACGTCATCGGCACCCAGGCCAACATCTGGACCGAGTTCATGCTCGACGGCCGGGACGTCGACTACAAGGTGTTCCCGCGGCTGGTCGCGTTCGCCGAGGTCGCCTGGTCCGACCTGCCGCGCGACCCCGACGCGCGCGATTTGGCCGGTTTCGAGGCCCGGATGGCCGGCCACTACCCGCGCCTGGACGCCCTCGGCATCGAGTACCGCCGCCCCGAGGGCCCGCTCCCCTGGCAGCGCAAGCCCGGCATCGTCGGCCGGCCGATCGACGGGCGTCCCGGCGCCGGTCCGGCCGTCGGCTAGGACGTACCGGAACTCCGGGCGCGGCCGCCTCGTCATGATCAAGTGAACAACCGATCACCTGGACGGGCCCGGTCGCGTTCGCGCCCGGAGTTGTCCCGAGTTGTTCGGACCTGTCCGCGACCTCGGAAATGATCAGCGGTCTTTGTGTGCCAGAGTTGCCCAACCCGCACCGATCGCCCGTACCCTACGGGCGGCAGGCCGCACTGCAAATGGAGCACGGTGGGAACCTGGTGAACCGGACGATCATGATGCCGTCCTCGGTCGACGAGGCGGTCGAAGCGCTGGCCGCCACCCCCGGGGCGGTGCCGGTGGCGGGCGCCACCGACCTGATGGAGGCCGTCAACGGCGGACGGCTGCGGCCCGCCGCCCTGATCGGACTCGGCCGGATCACCGAACTGCGCGGCTGGCGCTACGAGGACGGCGGCACCGCCGTCCTCGGCGCCGGGCTCACCCACGCCCGGATGGACCGCCCCGACTTCGCCGCACTGATCCCCGCCCTCGCCGACGCCGCCCGCACCGCCGGACCCCCGCAGGTGCGCAACGTCGGCACCCTCGGCGGCAACATCGCCACCGGTGCCCCCGCCGGCGACACCCTCCCGGTGCTCGCCGCCCTCGAAGCCACCGCCACCCTCGCCCGGCCCGGCACCGTCCGCGACGTCCCGATCAGCCACCTGCTCACCGGACTCGACCCGCTGCGCCCCGGCGAACTCCTCACCTGGGTGCGGGTGCCGCTGCTGCACGCCCCCCAGGTGTTCCTCAAATCCACCGGCCGCAGCGGCCCGTCCCGCGCCGCCGCCTCCGTCGCGCTCGTCCTCGACCCCGCCCGGCGCGGCGTGCGCTGCGCCGTCGGCGCCGTCGCCCCCGTCCCGCTGCGGCCGCTGGAGGCCGAGAACTGGGTGGCCGGCTGCATCGACTGGGACGCCCGCGGCCAGGACGGCGCGGTCCTGATCGATCCGGCCGCGCTCGCCGCGTTCGGCGAATACGTGGCCGGCGCCTGCGTCCCCGAGGGCGGGGCGCCCGACGAGGGGGCGGGCCCGGCGGCCGCCCGCCTGCGGCGTACCGTGGCCGTGCTGGCCCGCCGGGCGCTGGGAAGGGCGCTGAAGAAGTGACCGACGAACTGCTGAACCACCCCGGGGCGCTCACCGGTGACGTGCGCCCCACCGCCTCGTACACGCTGCGCGTCAACGGCGTCGAACGACCCGTCAGCGACGCCTGGATCGGCGAGAGCCTGCTGTACGTGCTGCGCGAACGCCTCGGTCTGGCCGGCGCCAAGGACGGCTGCGAACAGGGCGAGTGCGGGGCCTGCTCGGTGCAGGTCGACGGACAGCTGGTGAACGGCTGCCTGGTGCCCGCCGCGCTCGCCGCCGACAGCGAGATCAACACCGTCGAGGGCCTGTCCGGCACCGGCGGCGCCAGCGACGTCCAGCAGGCGCTCGCCGACTCCGGCGCCGTCCAGTGCGGCTACTGCACCCCCGGCCTCGCGATGGCCGTCCACGACCTGCTGCAGCGCAACCACCGCCCCAGCGAGATCGAGGCCCGCCAGGCACTGTGCGGCAACCTGTGCCGCTGCACCGGCTACCGGGGCGCACTCGCCGCCGTCCAGGCCGTCGCCGACGCCCGCGAAGCCGCCCTCGAAGCGGAACTCGACGCCGCCGAACAGGCCGCCGCCACCGCCACCGACACACCCCAGCCGGCCGCGCCCGAACCCGCCCGGGCCACCGAGCAGTCCTTCTCCGACCTCGCGCTGGCCGGCGAGCTCCCGCTCTACGCCGACTCCGAACTCTGGCACGAGGCCGACCAGTTGATCCCCCCGCAGGCCCAGGCCGAGCCCGCTCCGCAGGCCTGGTCCGGCACCCCCGCGCACGGCACCGCCGTCCCCGTCGGCTGGGAACCCACCCCCGCCCACGGCACCACCGCCGACGCCGCCGTCTACGGCACCCCCGCCCACGGCACCCCGTACCTGCCCACCCCGCCGCACGGCATCCCGCACCAGGACGCCGGCATCTACGACACGGCCCCGCCCCCCGGCACACCGCCGCAGGACGCGGGCGCCTACGACGGCACCGTCTACGCCACCGACGGCTACGGACACCAGTACACCGGCTACGACGCCACCCCCGCCCACGGCATCAGGCTCCCCGAGGACGAGAACGCATGACCTCCGCCACCGAGCTCCCGGCGGCCGCCCCCGCGGACGACGAGACCGGCTCCACCGGACTCGGCAGCTCCCCGCTGCGCACCGACGCCCTCCCCAAGGCACTCGGCATCTACCCGTACGCCGCCGACCTGTGGGCCGAAGGGCTGCTCTGGGGCGCCGTGCTGCGCTCCCCGCACCCGCACGCCCGGATCGTCTCCGTCGACACCTCCGCCGCGCTCGCCGTCCCCGGCGTGCGCGCCGTGGTCACCGCCGCCGACCTGCCCGCCGGGCCCGACGGCGCACCCGGCGGGGCCGTCGTCGCCGACCGGCCGGTGCTCGCCTCCGGCGTGGTGCGCCACCACGGCGAACCCGTCGCCGCCGTCGCCGCCGACCACCCCGACACCGCCCGGCTCGCCGCCGCCGCGATCCTGGTCGAGTACGAGGTCCTGGAACCCGTCACCGACCCCGAAGCCGCCTTCCACGCCCCGCCGCTGCACCCCGACGGCAACCTGCTGCGCCACCTGCCGCTGCGCACCGGCGACCCCGACGCCGTCGGCGAGATCGTCGTCGAGGGCCTCTACCAGGTCGGCCGGCAGGACCCCGCCCCGATCGGCGCCGAGGCCGGCCTCGCCGTGCCCCGCCCCGACGGCGGCGTCGAACTGCACCTGTCCTCCACCGACCCGCACGGCGACCGCGACCGCACCGCCGCCTGCCTCGGCCTCGAACCCGACCGGGTCCGGCTCGTCGTCACCGGCGTGCCCGGCGCCAGCACCGACCGCGAAGACCTGTCCTTCCAGGTCACCCTGGCGCTGCTCGCGCTGCGCACCGGCCGCCCCGTCAAGATGACACTCACCCGCGCCGAGTCCTTCCAGGCGCACCCCACCCGGCACCCCGCACTCCTGCGCTACCGCCACCACGCCGACGCCGAAGGCAAGTTGGTGAAGGTCGAGGCGCAGATCCTGCTCGACGGCGGCGCCTACGCCGACGTCTCCGCCGAGGCGCTCGCCGCCGCCGTCGCGTTCTCGGTCGGCCCCTACACCTGCCCCAACGTCTTCGTCGACGCCTGGGCGGTGCGCACCAACAACCCGCCCGCCGGACGGATGCGCGGCGAGGGCGCGCTGCAGACCTGCTTCGCGTACGAGTCGCAGCTCGACCAGCTCGCCAAGCAACTCGGCGTCGACCCGGTGGAGATCCGCCGCCGCAACGCGATGTCCACCGGCGACCCGCTGCCCACCGGACAGGCCGTCACCTGCCCCGCACCCGTCACCGCACTGCTCGACGCGCTCGCCGACTCCCCGCTGCCCGCCCTCCCGCTGGACGACCCGGAGGCCGACTGGCTGCTGCCCGGCGGCCCGGGCGGGGCCGGCGACCCCGCCGCCGTGCGCCGCGGCATCGGCTACGCCGTCGGCATGGTGCACATGCTCGGCGCGGAGGGCGAGGACGAGGTCTCCACCGCGACCGTCCGGGTCTCCGGCGACCACGCCACCGTGATCTGCGCGGCCGTCGACTCCGGGCAGGGCTTCGCCACCCTGGCCCGCCAGATCGTCCAGTCGGTGCTCGGCGTCAGCGAGGTCTACATCGCGCCCGTCGACTCCGACCAGACCTCGGCCGGCCCCGCCGCCCGCAGCCGGCACACCTGGGTCTCCGGCGGCGCGGTCGAACGGGCCGCGCTGATGGTCCGCCACCAGATGCTGCAGCCGATCGCCGCCGACTTCGGCATGTCCGTCGAACTGCTCACCATCAGCGACGGGAAAATCACCTCGTACGACGGTGTGCTCGGCATGCCCGTCAGCCAGGCCCTCGAAGGCCGCGAACTCTGGGCCACCGCCCAGTGCCGCCCGCACCCCACCGAACCCCTCGACCCCGAGACCGGACAGGGCGACGCCTTCGTCTCCATCGCGTTCTGCGCGATGCGCGCCGTCGTCGACGTCGACATCGAACTCGGCGCCGTCCGGGTCGTCGACGTGACCGTCGCCCAGGAAGTCGGCCGCGCCCTCAACCCCCGCCAGATCGAGAACCGCATCGAAGGCGCCGTCGCCCAGGGCGTCGGACTCGCCCTGCTGGAGAACCTCCGCACCGAACACGGCATCCCCCTCAACGCCTCCCTCACCGGCTACCGCCTGCCCACCGCCCTCGACACCCCCGACATCCGGATCGCCGCCCTCCTCGAAGAGCGCGACGTCGTCGCCCCCTTCGGCGCGAAAGCCGTCAGCGCCGCCCCCGCCGTCGTCGCCCCCGCCGCCGTAGCCGCCGCCGTCCGCGCCGCCACCGGCCTCCCCGTCGGCCGGCTTCCCATCCTGCCGGAGGACGCGATCCTCGCCTGACGGCCCGCCACCCGCTGTTCGGCCGCGGGTGCGCCGGGCAGCGGGGCCTGCGAGAGGCAGACGGCCAGTCAAGATTCACGTCTGGACCAAAGTTGGCAGTCGGTTGGCCGGATCAAGCAGAATCCCGCTCGTCATTCCGGGCGGTCGCAGGCGGCCGGGGTGTGACGGGTCGAAATGTTGTGGGCTCGTCATCCGGGGTCTGCGCAGCGGTCGGGCCGGGCGATACGATCGGACTGTCCTGCGTTCCGGGGGCGTTGCGAGAACGAACGGGCTGTCACACGACTGACGGGGTACTGATGAGGCTGACGAGACTCACGCGCGTGCTCGGCGCGACCACGCTGACCGCGGGCTTCCTGCTTGCAGGACTGCCGACGGCGTCCGCGGACCAGGTGCGTGACGGGCAATGGGCCAATGAGTACTTCGGCACGGCCAAGGTGCAGTCGATCACCAAGGGTGGCGACATCATCGTCGCGCTCATCGACGATGGGGTGGACGATTCCCATCCCGACCTCAGTGGTCAGATCCTGCCGGGCTTCGACCCTGGAGGCCAGGGGCGGGAGAGGGCGTCCGGCGACTCCCACGGAACCAGCATGGCGGCAGACATCGCTGCCCACGGGCACGGTGACGGCGCGGGCGTGCTTGGCCTCGCTCCCGGGGTGAAGATCCTGCCGATCTACAAGGGCGGGCCGGGAGGCAGGGATGCCATCCCGGAAGGTGTCAAGTGGGCCGTTGACAATGGTGCCAAGGTCATCAATATCTCCCAGGGATCACGGAGCACGAACAGCGTGATGGCAGACGCTGTCGACTATGCGCTGCAGCACGACGTACTCATCGTGGCCAGTACCGGCAATGACGGTGCCGCTGTCGACTACCCGGCGAATGTGCCGGGGGTACTGGCGGTCGGTGCCGTCGACAAGAACCGGAAGATCTGGTCGGACTCCAACTACGGCCCTGAAGTGATGTTGACCGCTCCGGGGGTGGACATCGTGAGCGCGGGCGGATGTGGCGGCGGTTCTTACTGCAAGTCCAGCGGAACCTCCGATGCAACGGCCTTCGTGTCCGCGGCGGCCGCACTCGTCCGAGCCAAGTTTCCCAAGCTGACTGCTGGTCAGGTGGCGAATCGGCTGATCAAGTCGGCCCTTGCACCTTCCGGGACGGCTGGCGGAAAGCTTCCCGACTCGCATTACGGCTATGGCATTCTCCGCCCGTACGAGGCGCTGACCATGGACATCCCTGCGGGCTCTCCGCAGGGACCGTTGGCAAAGGCGGCCGGCGGTACCGGGTCGGGTTCCACGGCGGGAGGTTCGACTCCTGATCCAGAGGCGTCGCCCTCGACGCCAGGCCTCGGAGACCCTGGTGCTGCCCCCGAGTTGAGTCAGCCGTCCCAGTCGGTAACACCGCTGATCCTGGGAGCGGTTGGCGGGGCGGTTGTGCTGCTGGTGGTGATCATTGCGATCGTGGTGGCGAACAGCCGCAGGCGGAACCGGGCGCAAGCCCTTGTCGGCCAGCCGGGCGGTCCGGTTCCGTATGGCGCTCCGCAGGGTTGGCCGCCCGCCCAGCAGCAGCCGGGAACTCCGCAGTACGGTCAGCAGCCGCCGCCCGGTTACCCGCCGCAGCCGCCGACGTCCTATCAGAACCCTTACCAGGGACAGTAATCAGTCGCGTCGAGGGCGTGTCAATGCGCCCTCTGAACGCGATACGATCGAACGCTCTGAGCAAACGGTCAGCCCACCCGCCAGAGCGCTACCACGGGGAAGTTTCGACACTCCAGGGGGAGAGGGCCTCGTGTCCGACGGATTCAGCGTAAACCCGGATGAGCTGGAGGCAGTCGTCAAGCGACTGCGGGCCCTCCAGCAGAACATCAGCACCTGCGGCACCAATACGAAGTACAAGACCGACATCTCTCGGGATGCCTTCGGCGGCAACTTCGTCGAGGCGCAGGCGCTGTATGAGGCGCACGGCAAGATGCAGGCGTTCCTGACCAAGACGATCGCGGATCTTGACGCGCTGATCAACGAGTACGGCGACAAGACCCAGATTGCTCATGCCAGGTACACCGGTGTTGAGCTCGACAAGCAGGCGACGATGAACCAGCTGAACCCGAGGACGGTCTGACATGGCGTCACACAAGACTCCGTTCGACAGCTACGCCCTCATCCCGCTCAAGGACATGGTCGGGCACTCCAGCCCGGACCGGATCCGTGAGGTCGGCGAGCACTGGAAGAGCGTTCACCAGGAGTTGAACGAGGTCGCCGCAAAGCTGCAGGAGGCAGTGCAGCACGCCTCCGCGCACTGGGAGGGTGCTGCGGCCCAGGGCTTCGCGCAGAAGGGCGGTCAGATCCAGCAGAGCCTGACCAACACTGCTGCGCATGCGTCGAACACCTCGGTCGCCATGAACTATGCGGCGACCGCGCTGCAGCAGACCAAGTCGACGATGTCCCAGATCAAGGTTCCCAGCCTCTGGGACCGGGCCGTCAAGACCGTGAACGACGGCTTCGCGTCCTCCGACGAAGGACTCAAGCGCGACCTTGCCTCGGGGATGAACCGCATCGACGCGGTGAACAAGAACGCGCACGAGCTGTCGGCGACCGAGGTCGCGCATCAGTACGCGATCGGCGTGATGGAGCATCTTGGCCCGCAGTACACGCAGGCTGCGGAGTACCTCGACCATCCTCCGTCGGAAGGAACGGGCCAGGACGGGCAGCGCGAGGCCTACCCGCCCCCGCCGCAGGTCAGCCCCCCGCCCGGGCACACCCCGCCCAGCTCCCCGATGCCGAAGTACCCGGAGGGGCACCCGAAGGACCTGCCCCCGCCCGGGTATGTGCCGCCGGGTGACCCGAGGGCTCCGATGCCCGGGATCCCGAACCAGCCGAATCCGCTGCCGCCCGGGCACGGCGGGATGGTGCCTCCGCCGGGACAGCCCTGGACTCCGCCTGCGGGGACGGGGCTGGACGGGTGGACTCCGCCTGACACCGGGGTCGGTGGGGGCGGTCACCCCGGTGGTGGGCTGCCTGGTGGGGTGGGAACCCTTCCGGGGCCTGGTACTGGTGGTGGCGGGTCCGGTGGTGGTGGCATCGGCGGTGGCGGTGTCTACCTGCCCGGCGGCGGAGGCCTGCCTGGTGGCGGGTCCGGTGGCGGCGGCCGTGGCGGCGGAGGCCTGCCCGGTGGCGGTGGCCGTGGTGGCGGTCTCCCGACCGGCGGGCTCGGGACCGGTGGTGCCGGCGGCGGCAAGGTCGGCGGCTCCGCCGGTGCCGGTGCCGGCGGCAAGGCCGGTGGTGTCGGCGGTGCCGGTGCCGGCGGCGCGGGTGCTGCGGGTGGCCGTGGTGCGGCCGGTGCCGGTGGTATGGGCGGCGGCATGCACGGTGGCGGCATGGGTGGTGCCGGTGGCGCGAAGGGCGGTGCCGGCGCCAAGGGCGGCAGCGGCCTGGTGCGCAAGGCCGGTGGCACGATCGGTGGCGCCAAGGCCGGCGGTGCCGGTGGCCGTGCGTTCACCGAGGGCGGTTCGGGCATCGGCAAGGGCCGGGGTGCCGGACAGGGCGGTGCGGCCGGTATGCACGGCGCGCCGGGTTCCGGGAGCGCCAACCGGAAGAAGAAGAACGAGGGTCACCGTCCCGACTACCTGGTCGAGGACGAGGAGACCTGGCGCGGTGGCACGGCGAACCCGGGGGTCATCGAGTAGCAAGAGGCAGTAGGCAGCGGCGGGCGCCGGTGATGGTCCTGAGGGATCGTCGCCGGCGCCCGTTGTCATGAGGCGTCGATGGCGGCGAAAAGGGGAATGGAAATGGAAATGGGCAGCGGAATTCACCGGGCGCGGCGGTGCATAATTCGCGCCCGGTGAATTCCGGGGAGAGACCGTGACGGGATTCGAACCCGTGTTAACCGTTTTGCAGACGGTTCCCTGGACCACTCGGGTACACGGTCGTGAAGGGGTGCGCGCAGGCGTCAACCAGCCTGTCGGCGCGGGGGAGTTGCGGTCAGGCGCAACAGGAGAGGGAACACCGGCAGCCGGGACAGGAGGCACAGGTGCGGGGCGCTGCGAGGGCCGCCGTCTTCCTGTTCATCGCCTTCTCCTGCCGTCGGGGGCTGCTCCGGTTCGTTCCGGTGAATTCACTATAGCGGGCCGGAGTCGGGCGGCGTCAATGGAAAGCGGGAATTCGTCGATGAATTCCGTGTGTCGGCGCTGTGCTACGGTCGGGATCGAGGCGGGTGCTGGTGGCCCGTCCCGGACGAGGTGCGTCGTACCCGGTATGACAAGACGGCGCGGTAGGTGGTTCGACTACTGCGAGGAGTCCGTCGTCATGGCGTGGGTGGTTCTGATCGTTGCCGGTGTGCTGGAGACCGTCTGGGCGGTGGCCCTGGAGGCCAGCAAGGGGTTCTCGCGGCTGGTGCCGAGTGTGGTGTTCCTGGTGGGGCTGGTGCTGTCGATGGGCGGGCTGGCGTACGCGATGCGGTCGATCCCGTTGGGGACGGGCTACGCGGTGTGGGTGGGCATCGGCGCGGTGGGGACGGCGCTGTACGGGATGGTGGCGCTGGGGGACGCGGTGAGTGCGGCCCGGATCACCTGCCTGGTGCTGATCCTGGCGGGGGTGGTGGGGCTGAAGGTGCTGCACTAGGAGAGGTGTGTCCTAGGGCCGGCGGTGGAGGTCCCATTCCGCCAAAGGGCCGTCCACGGGTCAGGATCAAACAGCCAGGACGGCACTTACCATATCGAGGTGACCACCACCTCCCCGGCCGAAACGGCACTACCGCAGCAGATATCCGACGACGACGGCACGGGAGGGGTGCTCAGCGGGCCCTGGCGGGCGTTGACGCTGGGCATCGTCTCGGTGGTGCTGCTGCTGGCGTTCGAGGCGACCGCCGTGAACACCGCGATGCCGACCGCGGCCCAGCAGCTCGACGGCATCGGCCTGTACGCGTTCGCGTTCTCCGCGTACTTCACCACCACGCTGCTGGCGATGGTGGTGTCGGGGCAGTGGTGCGACCGGCGCGGGCCGCTGGCGCCGCTGTTCACCGGGATCGCGGTGTTCGCGGCCGGACTGGTGACGGCCGGCACGGCCGTGAACATGTGGATGTTCATCGCGGGCCGGGCGGTGCAGGGCCTGGGCGGCGGGCTGGTGATCGTCGCGCTGTACGTGGTGGTCGGCCGGGCATTCCCGGAGCGGCTGCGGCCGGCGGTGTTCGCGGCGTTCTCGGCGGCCTGGGTGCTGCCGTCGATCCTCGGCCCGGTGATCTCCGGTGCGGTCACCCAGCACCTGGGCTGGCGCTGGGTGTTCCTCGCGGTGCCGGCGCTGGTGCTGCTGCCGCTCGCGGTGATGGGCCCGGCGCTGCGCCGTTCCGAGCGCCGTCAGCCGCCGCTCAAGGCGCAGCCGTACGACTGGCGGCGGACCCGGGACGCGGCGATGGTCGCGGTCGGTGCGGCGCTGCTGCAGTACGCGGGTCAGCGGCTGGACGTCTGGGCGCTGCTGCCGGCGGCCGCGGGGGTGGCGCTGATCGGTCCGGCGGTGCTGCGGCTGCTGCCGAAGGGGACGCTGCGGGCGGCCCGCGGCCTGCCGACGGTGATCCTGCTGCGCGGGCTGGCGGCGGGCGCGTTCTTCGCGTCCGAGCTGTTCATCCCGCTGATGATGCAGACCCAGCGCGGCCTGTCGGTGACGATGGCGGGCCTGACGCTGGCGCCGGGCGGACTGTCCTGGGCGCTGGGGTCGTGGCTGCAGGGCCGGCCGGGCGCGGAGCGCTACCGGGGGGCGATGATCCGGTACGGGTTCGTGCTGACCGCGGTGGCGATCGGTGGGGCGGCGCTGGTGCTGTTCTCCTCGGTGCCGGTCTGGGTGACGGCGGCGGCCTGGGCGGTCGGCGGCGTCGGCATGGGTCTGGCGATCGCCAGCATCAGCGTGCTGATGATGAAGCTGTCGGCGCCGGAGGAGACGGGTGAGAACTCGGCGGCGCTGCAGCTGAGCGACGCGCTGGGCAACGTGCTGCTGACCGGCCTGGCGGGCGTGCTGTTCGCGGCGCTGGGCGGCGGCGCGGTGAGCGCGGTGGCGCGGGACACGGCGCTGCCGGCCGGGGCGTTCGCGGCGGTGTTCCTGACCATGCCGGTGGTGGCGCTGCTCGGTGCGGCGCTCGCCGGCCGGGCGATGGCGGCCCGGCAGAAGGGCTGAGGGCCCGGCAGAAGGGCTGAGGGCTCGGCAGAAGGGCTGAGGACCCGACGGAAGAGCCGGGGACCGGACAGGGGATTACTTGCCGCCGGCCACCGGCGGCACCGACGGGCGGGTGGTGGCGGGGCCGGAGCCGGCGGTGCCCGCTCCGCCGAGGTAGCTGTTCCAGCCGGCCTCGGGGCTCTGGCCGGGGCTGAGGGCCTGGAGCTTCTTGAGCACCGCCGGGTCCTGCGCCTCCAGCCACTCGACCAGCTGCCGGAAGGACACCATCCGGACCTCGGGCTTGTCGGCGATGGCCTTCAGGGTCTCCTCGACGGCGTTCATGTAGATGCCGCCGTTCCAGCCCTCGAAGTGGTTGCCGATGATGAACGGCGCCCGGTTGCCGTTGTAGGCGCGGTCGAAGCCGGCCAGGTAGGCGTCGCGGGCCTGGGTCTGCCAGAAGGCGCGGCGGCCGGGGTCGCCCTTGGTGTTGTCGCCGGACTGGTTGTACATGATGTTGTAGTCCATCGAGAGCACCTGGAAGGTGTGCCCGGGGAACGGGATGGACTGCAGCGGCATGTCCCACAGCGCGCCGCCGGCGAACTTCTGCGGCCACATCTGCAGGCCGCCGGGGCCGGAACTGTCGTACTTCCAGCCGCGCTTGACGGCGGTGGGCAGCAGGCCGCGCTGGCCCTCCAGGCAGGGGGTGCGGCCGCCGATCAGTTCCTTGCGGTAGTCGAAGGGCAGCGCGGGCAGGTCGGTGTTGCCGGTGTTGGTCTTCCAGTTCATGACGAAGTCCATCGCCTGCTGGATCTCGCTGTCCCAGTCCTCGGGGGACCAGCGGCCGCCGCCGTTGGCGCCGCAGAAGTGCCCGTTGAAGTGGGTGCCGATCTCGTGGCCGTCCAGCCAGGCCGCGCTGATCTGCTCGATGGTGGAGCGGATGTGCGAGTCGCTCAGGTAGCCGATGTCGGAGGCGCCGACGGAGTGGTGCGGCGGGTGGTACATGGACTTCTTCGACTCGGGCAGGGTGTAGATGCCGGAGAGGAAGAACGTCATGCTGGCGTTGTGGTCGTTGGCGAGCTGCCGGAACCGGCTGAACAGGCGGTCGTCGAGCTCGCCCGCGCCGTCCCAGGAGAACACCACGAACTGCGGCGGCTTCTGGCCGGGTTCCAGCGGTTCGGGGGTGGGCTGGCCGGGCTGCGGGCCGGTGTCGGAGGTGGAGCCGTCGCCGATCATGGTGGCCGGGGGCCGGGGGACGGTGCTGGAGCCGCCGCTCGCGGCGACGCCGTCGGCCCGGGCGGGCGCGTCGGCGTTGCTCCCGTTCCCGGAGGTGCTCGCGCACCCGGCCGCGAGAGTGGCGGCGGTCGCCGCTCCGGCGGCCAGCAGTGTCCTGCGGGAGAGGGCGTCCATGTCTCACATCCGTTCACCAGGGAGTAAGGGGATGGCACCGGCCGGAGGGACGGTCCATCAGGTGGAATGACCGATGCGTCGTCCGGGGGGAGTCGGCCCCAGCATCGCACGGGCCGCCGCGCCGTGCTGGTAGGCAAGGCCCGGGGTACGGATGACCGGGGGACACCACGCCGAAAGGCTCACCTGTCCGGCGCACCGGGCCGGAGCGGCACCGGCCCCCACGAGCTGAGCTGGCATCAGATGGCACGGACCGGATCGGACCCTGGACACGGAGGTCGCACCCGCCGATGTGGCAGTCGCTGCTGGACGCCTACCGGGACCGGATCGTCGACACCGGACGGGAGCCGCTGTTCCTGCTGCTGCTCGGCCTGGTGCTGTCGTTCCTGTTCATCCGGATCAGTACCCGGCTGATCCGCGCCCAGGTCCGCTGGTGGCCCGGCAACGTCGCCCCGGGCGGGCTGCACATCCACCACGTGGTGTTCGGCCAGGCCCTGCTGCTGATCTGCGGCGTCTCCGCGTTCGCGGTGCGCGGCGACGGCGGCTCCTGGTGGAACCTGCTCGGCTTCGGGTTCGGCGTCGGCTGCGGGCTCGTGCTGGACGAGTTCGCGCTGGTGCTGCACCTGAAGGACGTGTACTGGAGTGAACAGGGCCGCACCTCGGTGGACGCCGTGATGCTCGCCATCGCCACCATCGGACTGCTGCTGCTCGGCGAACTCCCGCTCGGCGGCTTCGCCCGCCACCCCGACGGGCCGACCCTGGCCGGGGCCTGCGGGTTGCTCGCCCTGGTGGTGGTCAGCCTGCTCAAGGGCAAGACCTGGACCGGGCTGCTCGGCATCATGCTCTGGCCGCTCGCCCTGGTCGGCGCCCTGCGGCTGGCCCGGCCGCAGAGCCCGTGGGCCCGCTGGCGCTACCGCTCCCGGCCGCGCCGGCTGGCCCGCGCCGAGCGGCGCGAGGAGCGCATCCACCGCCGCCTGGTCGCCGCCAAGACCACCGTCTACGACCTGGTGGCCGGCACCCCCGACGACCACGAACCCGCCGCTCCGCCGGTGCCCGGGCCCGCCGCCGAGCAGCGGCCCGCCGCCGTCGAGCCGCCGCCGGCCGCGGTCGAGCTGCCGCCGCCCGCGCCGTGGCGGCTGCGCTGCGCCGCGTTCGTCCAGTGGTACCTGCGGATCGCCACCCTGATCGACCTGCTCGGCGCCGTCGTTGCCCCGTTCCGCGCGGAGGTCCAACGGATCGACCGGGGCGAGTACTTCGCGCCCGTGCTGGTCACCTCCGGGTTCACCACCGCGCTGCTGGCCGGGCTGCTCGCCGTGATGCTGCGCCGCCGCAAGCGGGCCGCCTGGATCGCCGCGCTGGCCGTCGTCCTGGTGCACGCCGCGCTGTACGGGCTGGCGCTGGCGTTTCCCGAGTTCCGCGCCCACCCGTTCAACTGGTTCTCCTTCGCGCTCACCCTCGCCGTGCTGGTGGCGCTGGTGCTGAGCCGCCCGGTGTTCCGGGTGCGCGGCGGGCGCGGCAACCTGCCGCTGGCCGCCGCCGTGCTGGTGGCCGGCAGCGCGCTGCTCACCGCTCTCGGCGCGGTCGCCGTCCGGCTCGGGCACGCCGACGGCGTCCCGAGCTGGGGCGAGGCCGCCCGCTACGGCCTGCTGCGGCTGGTCACGCTGTCCGGCGTCGTCCGGGTCACCGACGTGGACGTGCCGCGCTGGATCGACCTCGCGCTCAACCTGCTCGGCACCGCCCTGCTGCTGCTCACCCTGCGGATCCTGCTGCGCTCCCCACGCGGCACCGAGTGGCAGAGTCCCGAGGAGGAGCTGAGGCTGCGTGAACTGCTGGCGCGGCACGGCGGGCGGGACTCGCTCGGCTACTTCGCGCTGCGCCGCGACAAGTCGCTGTGCTTCTCGGCCAGCGGCAAGGCCGCCGTCGCCTACCGGGTGGAGAACGGTGTGGCGCTGGCCTCCGGCGACCCGATCGGCGACCCGGAGGCATGGCCGCAGGCCATCGAGGAGTGGCAGCGGCGGGTCCGCGCGCACGCCTGGATCCCCGCCGTCACCGGCGTCGGCGAGCAGGGCGGCACCGTGTACGCCCGGGTGGCGGGGCTGCGGGCGCTGCACCTCGGCGACGAGGCGGTGGTCGAGCCGGCCCGGTTCACCCTGGACGGCCGGGAGATGCGCGGACTGCGGCAGACCTGCCGCCGGGTCGAGCGGGCCGGGTACCGGGTGGTGATCCGCCGCCACCGCGACATCCCCGCCGAGGAGTTCGCCGACCTGGTGCGGCTCGCCGACGCCTGGCGGCACGGCCGCACCGAACGCGGCTTCTCGATGGCGCTCGGCCGGCTCGGCGACCCCGCCGATGGCGACTGCCTGATCGCCGAGTGCCGCGACGAGGCCGGCCGGACCGCCGCCCTGCTGTCCTTCGTCCCCTGGGGGGACGACGGGCTGTCGCTGGACCTGATGCGGCGCGACCGGGAGTCCGACAACGGGCTGGTCGAGTACACCGTGGCGCGGCTGCTCGAACAGGCCCGGGACGGCGGGCCGGCGGTGCGGCGGGTGTCGTTGAACTTCGCGATGTTCCGCGAGGTGTTCGAGGAACGGCTCGGCGCCGGGCCGGTGCTGCGGCTGTGGCGCGGGGTGCTGCGCTTCCTGTCCCGCTGGTGGCAGCTGGAGTCGCTGTACCGGGCCAACGCCCGCTACCGGCCGCACTGGCAGCCCCGGTTCGTGCTGTACGAGAAGCCCTCCGAGCTGCCCGCGATCGGCCTGGCCGCCGCGCTCGCCGAGGGCTTCCTGACCCGCCCCCGGCTGCGCCGCGGCCGCAGGGCCTGAGGCCGGTCACCCGGGCGGAACGGCGGAGGTGCCGGGGCGGGCGGCGCTGGATTGACTGGTGCTCGTCCCGGAGGGAACGGAGGGTGCGGTGGGCGAACGGACGTGGGGCCGGGCGGGGCTGGCCGCGGGGGCGATCGTGGCCGGGGCCTGGCTGCTGCACGGAGGCCTGCTGGGCACGCTGCCGCCGGCCCCGCTCGCCGCGCAGGCGTACGACGGGACGCCGGTGGGGCCCGCGGTGCCGCCGCTGCCGTCCTCGCCGCCGGTGCGGATCCGGATCCCGGTGCTGGGCGTGGACGCCCCCGTCGGCCCGCTGGGCCTGGACGGCGAGGGGCGCCTGCAGCCGCCGCCCGAGGAGGACGGCACCCTGACGGGCTGGTACCGGGGCAGTGCGGCGCCCGGCTCGAGCGGCGCGGCGGTGCTGGCCGGGCACGTCGACACCGCGCACGGCCCGGCGGTGTTCTACCGGCTGGGCGCGCTGCGCAGGGGCGACCTGGTGGAGGTCGCCCGGGCCGACCGGGCCACCGCCTGGTTCCAGGTGGACGGCGTGGAGGTCTATTCGAAACGGGAGTTCCCGGACACCAAGGTGTACGCGGCCACCCCGGACGCCCAGCTGCGGCTGATCACCTGCGGGGGTGCCTACACCCGCGAGGGCGGCTGGGACGGGAACGTGGTGGTGTACGCACATCTGGTACGCACCCAACGGGCCTGACGGGTACCCGGTGGATACGTGCCGCGGACGGGAACTCAGGCCAGCAACTGGGCCAGCGCGCGGTCGCAGTCCAGGTGCCGCAGCTCCTGCCCCTCCGGGACGGCCAGGTGACTGCGCCACAGGAAGCGGCGCAGGTCGGCGCGGGCGAACTGGAGCAGCGCGACGCCCTCCGGGGAGCGCAGTTCGACCATGGTGCGCATGCCGTACGCGGGCCGGATCCGGACGTCGCCCTCGCCGGCCGCCCGGTCCAGGCCGACGGAGAGCAGCTGGCGGGCGAACACCCACTCGATGTCGGGCGCCGACGGGTCGGCGGGGGCGGTGTCGAACGGGTCGTTCGGGTCGTGCGGGCCATGCGGGTCGTACGGATCGGCGTCGGAGGCGTCCACGGCGTACTCGGCGGGGAAGACCATCCGGACCGCCAGCGGGTCCTCGCAGCAGTAGCGCAGGGTGACCCGCAGCAGGGCGGAGCGGTGGGTGCCGAGGATCAGTCGGGCCTGGGTGTGTTGCTCGATCGACGCGGGTGCTGGGGACACGACGTTTCCTCCGGAGTGTGGGGTGCGTTGCGCGGGGTGCGACCGGTGTCGCCTCCCGTGACTGAAGAGTCGGAAGGGGTAGGAGGAATTACACCGGTTTTGGGGCCATTTTGAGTGATCTGCGCCACATTGACGGGGATCAACCGGGCATTTCGGCCGCCGAGTGTGGGGGTGTTGTGTGTGTTCGTACGGTCTCCCGGGCAGGATCGCGGGAGCCGACCGGGCCGCCGCCGGTCCGGCCGGGCCAGGGGAGGACAAGATCGCCGAGTCATCAGCGCGGATGGCCGGGCGCCCGCCGCTCGCCGCGTACACCGAGCTGTACCGGAGCCACCACCCCGGCCTGCTGCGCTACGCCGGCATCCTCACCGGCGGCGACCGCTGGCGGGCCGAGGACCTCGTCGCGGAGGCCCACCTGCGGGTGTGGCGGCGGCTGGCCGCCGGGCAGCGGATCGAGGACCCGCGCGCCTACCTGGCCACCACCGTCCGCCACCTGGCCGCCGCCCCGGTCCGCGAGCGGGCCGCCTCGGACGTGCCCGGCGGCGAGAGCGCGGACCCGGCCGCGGGCGTGGCCGAGACCGACCGGATGCGCCGACTGCTCGCCCGGCTGCCCGGGCGGTGGGCGCATGCGCTGTGGCTGGCCGAGGTGGAGGGGCTGTCGCCCCGCGAGATCGGGGCCCGGCTCGGGGTGCGGCGCGGCGCGGCGGCGGTACTGGTGCACCGCGCCCGCGAGGGCCTGCGGCTGGCCTACCTGCGGGACTATCCGGGCAGCCCGTGCGACCCGGCCTGCGCCGGGCACTGGGAGACGCTCGCCGGGCACGCCCGCGGCCGCGCCGGACGGCGGGCCGAGCAGCAGGTGGAGCGCCACCTGCCGCACTGCGCGGACTGCCGGCGCCGGCTGACCCTGCTGCGCCGGGTCAACCTGGGTCTGGCCGGGCTGGTGGGCAGCGCGATGGCGCTGCTGGCCGCGCTGGTCGCGCCCCCGGCGGGTGCCGCCGGGCAGCGCGGCGGCGAGCCCGCGTGCGAGGTGGGCTACCGGATCACCGCGCAGGCCGGCGGCGGGTTCCAGGCGCTGCTGACCGTCCGCAACACCACCGACCGCCCGGTCGGCGACTGGACGCTGCGCTGGCCGCTGGCCGACGGCGAGCACCTGGTGGCACCCCGGCCGGGCACCGGGCAGGCCCACGAGGTGGCCGGGGCGGTGCTGCTCGACGAGGGCCCCGCGCTGCTGCCCGGCGCCAGCGCGGAGGCCGGGTTCACCGGCGCCGCGGCGGGCCCGCACAGCGTCCCGGGCGCGATCACGGTGAACGGCCGGCCGTGCCGCGTGAAGGTGTGGTGAGGGCCGCGCGGCGGGAGTGGGACGCGCGCCACAAGGGCCCTCCATCGCCGCTGTCCGCCCCCCGGAAGGGGCTAGGCTGGGCGGGTTCCACGACCGCCCGCAGACCGTGGGAAAAGGGCCTTGCATAGGCTCTGACCTGCGACGACCCCGTTCGGAGACCGTGACTACCGCCGCCTCCTCACCGATGGCCCCGCTGTTCTCGCACGCCGACAGCCTCCACCCCCGTCCCACCGGCACCTCCGCCGCCGCACACCTCTCCCCGGCCTTCCCAGGCCGCGCCCCCTGGGGTACCGCGGGCAAGCTCCGCGCCTGGCAGCAGGGCGCGCTGGACAAGTACATCGAGAAGCAGCCCCGGGACTTCCTGGCGGTCGCCACCCCGGGCGCCGGAAAGACCACCTTCGCCCTGACCCTGGCGTCCTACCTGCTGCACAACCACCTGGTGCAGCAGGTCACCGTGGTCGCGCCCACCGAGCACCTGAAGAAGCAGTGGGCCGAGGCCGCCGCCCGGATAGGAATCCGGCTGGACCCGGCGTACTCCTCGGGCCCGCTGTCCAAGGACTTCCACGGCATCGTGGTGACCTACGCGGGCGTCGGCGTCAATCCGATGCTGCACCGCAACCGCACCGAGGCCCGCAAGACGCTGGTGATCATGGACGAGATCCATCACGCCGGCGACTCCAAGTCCTGGGGCGAGGCCTGCTTCGAGGCGTTCGAGCCCGCCACCCGCCGGCTCGCGCTGACCGGTACGCCGTTCCGCTCGGACACCAACCCGATCCCGTTCGTGCACTACGACGCGGGCAGCGACGGCATCCGCAAGTCGATCGCCGACTACACCTACGGCTACGGGCACGCGCTCGCCGACCACGTCGTCCGACCGGTGATCTTCCTCAGCTACTCCGGCAACATGCGCTGGCGCACCAAGGCCGGCGACGAGCTGGAGGCACGGCTCGGCGAGCCGATGACCAAGGACCTGATCGCCCAGGCCTGGCGCACCGCGCTGTCCCCGCAGGGCGAGTGGATCCCGGCGGTGCTGCAGGCCGCCGACCGGCGGCTGACCGAGGTCCGCAAGGGCATCCCGGACGCCGGCGGCCTGGTGATCGCCACCGACCAGACGGTGGCCCGCGCCTACGCCAAGATGCTGCGCGAGATCACCGGCGAGAAGGTCGCCCTGGTGCTCTCCGACGAGACCGAGGCGTCCAAGCGGATCTCCGACTACGCCGAGGGCACCTCGCGCTGGATGGTCGCGGTGCGCATGGTGTCCGAGGGCGTCGACGTGCCCCGGCTGTGCGTCGGCGTGTACGCCACCTCGATCTCCACCCCGCTGTTCTTCGCGCAGGCCGTCGGCCGCTTTGTGCGTGCCCGCAAGCGCGGCGAGACCGCCTCGGTGTTCCTGCCCACCATCCCGATGCTGCTCGGCTTCGCCAACGAGATGGAACTGCAGCGCGACCACATCCTGGACCGTCCGAAGAAGGACGGCGAGGGGCTGTTCGACGAGGAGGACCGGCTGCTCGCCGAGGCCGAGAAGGCCAACGACGGGCCGGACACCGGCAGCGAGGAGTTCTCCTACGAGGCGCTGGGCAGCGAGGCGGTCTTCGACCGGGTGCTGTACAACGCCATGGAATTCGGCATGCAGGCGCACCCCGGCAGCGAGGAGGAGGAGGACTACCTCGGCATCCCGGGCCTGCTCGAACCCGACCAGGTGCAGATGCTGCTGCAGAAACGTCAGCACCGGCAGATCCAGCGCTCCAAGGCCCGCCCCGCCGAGGAGGCCGACCTGATCGAACTGCCCGCCGACCAGCGCCCGGTGGTCACCCATCAGGAGCTGCGCGAGCTGCGCAAGGAGCTGAACGCGCTGGTCGCGGCCTGGCACCACCGCACCACCCAGCCGCACGGCACCATCCACAACGAGCTGCGCCGCCAGTGCGGCGGTCCGCTCACCGCGCAGGCCACCGCGAACCAGCTGAAGGCGCGGATCGGGCGGATCAGGGAGTGGGCGACGCAGGGCTGACGGGCCGATGGGCTGACTTGGCGTCAAGAACCTTGGGTCGGAGGGTTCGCGGAGGAAATTTGGCTTTCGATTAGAGAAAGTGTGCAGACATCTAGTCTTATCTTCCGTTAATCTTCCGCGTGCCAGCGCCTGGACGCCTCACCCCGAGGTGCCCGTCCGACGCCGGCTGCCCATGTCGAGGCGTGCCGTCCACGCGCGCCCGGCCGTCTGCACCGAACGAGGAGCCTTTCGTGGCGTACAACGCCCAGCCCGAGCTGTCCGACAAGTCCAAGGTCGTCGCCGGCATCCTGCAGATCCTGCTCGGCGGCTTCGGTGTCGGCCGCTTCTACACCGGCCACATCGGCATGGGCATCGCGCAGCTGCTCACCTGCGGTGGCATGGGCGTCTGGGCGCTGATCGACGGCATCATCTTCCTGGTCAGCGACACCCGCACCGACGCCCAGGGCCGTCTGCTGCGCAGCTGATCTTGAGCGCCGAGGCGAACGGCCGGCACCCCCGCCCCGCGGACACCCGTGGCGGGGGTGCCGGCCGTTCGCCGTTCGCCCTGCTGCGCCACCCCGCCGCCGGCCCGCTCGGGCTGCTCGCCGCGGGGCTGGCCGGCGCGGCCTACCTGTACACCCGGAACCCGCACCTGCCCGGGCAGTCCCTGCCGTTCTGTCCCTGGCGCCGGCTGACGGGCCTTCAGTGCCCCGGCTGCGGCGGCACCCGGATGACCTGGGACCTGCTGCACGGCGACCTGGTCGCCGCCTGGCACGACAACGCCGCGCTGCTGCTCGCGCTCCCCTTCGTCGCCGCCTGGTACCTGGTGCGGCTGCGCCACGGACTGGCCGGCCGGCGCTGGAAGCTGCGGCTCTCGCCGCGCACCGTCGCCGCCATCCTGGTCGCCGCCGGGCTGTGGGCCGTCGGCCGCAACGTCCTCTGACCCCTCTGGATCCCTCGCCCGCGGAGGGCCGCTGTCCGGCTACCGGTCAGATATCGAACACCAGAGCTATTCGGCTTGGAGTTTTGCGCGTCTTGTCCGTTTTTTCATCGCGACTTTCCAACGATGTGGATCGGATTTTGAACAACTACTTCCGTAGCGCGCCTCCCGTTCACTAGCGTCTCCCCAATCCGTTCGGGCCCCACCCCCAGCTCGGCCGGGCAACCGCGGAGCCCTGCGACCGGCCGACCTCGCCGTGGCCGGACTCCCACGCCGGAAACCCCGCTGGCGTGTGATCAATTCCGGTGCGGCCCACGGCAGTTGTGTCGTAGGGTCGGACTCGCCGCGGAAAGGACCTGGCGTTCGTGACTGCTGAGACCTCCCAGACCCTGGACCGGGGTGTCCGGGTACTGAAACTGCTCGCCGACTCCGAGCGCGGGCTGACCGTGACCGAACTGGCCGCCCGACTGGCCGTCAACCGCACGGTGGTGTACCGCCTGCTGGCCACCCTGGAACAGCACGGCCTGGTCCGCCGCGACATCGGCGGCCGCGCCCGGGTCGGCCTCGGCGTGCTGCGCCTCGCCCACCGGGTGCACCCGCTGCTGCGCGAGGCCGCGCTGCCCGCCCTGCGCTCGCTCGCCGAGGACCTCGGCGCCACCGCCCACCTCACCCTGGTCGACGGCAACGAGGCGCTCGCCGTCGCCGTGGTCGAACCGACCTGGACGGACTTCCACGTCGCCTACCGCACCGGCCTGCGCCACCCGCTCACCGAGAGCGCGGCCGGCCGGGCGATCCTGGACGCCCGCGGTTTCCCCGGCCAGCGCCGCCCCGAGCAGGGCTTCGTGATCACCCGCGCCGAGGAGCAGTCCGGCGCCTGCGGGGCCGCCGCCGCGCTGATCGGCCTGAGCGGCATCGAAGGCAGCGTCGGCGTGGTGATGCTCAACGGCCTGGTGCCCGAGCGGGTCGGCCCGCGCGTGGTGGAGGCCGCCACCGAGGTCGCCGACGCACTGCGCTGAACCGGCCGATCCGCGCGGCCGTCCCTGGGGGCCGCCCCGGTGTGTTTGGATGCGGGGTGTGCCTCTCCAGAACCTGCCCACGGCCCTGACCGCCTTCCGCAGCCGCGCCCTCGCCCTGTGCGCGCTGCCGGTGCTGGCACTGTTCGCGGTGGCCGCGTTCACGCCGCTGCCCTTCACCGTGGAATCGCCGGGCCGGACCGCCGACACCCTGGGCACGTACGACGGCACCCAGGTGATCACGATCAGCGGGGCGGCGCAGCGGCAGACCTCCGGGCAGCTGCGGGTGGTGACCGTCGAGGCGACCGGCCCGGGCCAGCGCAACACCCTGTGGGACTCGCTGGCGTCCTGGATCGACCCGAAGCGGGCGGTGGTGCCGACCGAGGAGGTCTACCCGCAGACCGACCCGAACAAGGCCAACCAGGCGACGCAGCAGCAGATGACGCAGTCCCAGGACAGCGCCACCATGGCCGCGCTGAACTACCTGCACCTGTCGCCCGAACAGGTGAACGTCCAGATCCGGCTCGGGGAGATCGGCGGGCCCAGCGGCGGGCAGATGCTGGCCCTGGGCATCGTCGACAAGATCGCCGGCGACGGCAACGGCGGCGACCTGACCGGCGGGCGGGACGTGGCCGGCACCGGCACCATCGACGCGGACGGGCGGATCGGCCAGGTCGGCGGCATTCCGCTCAAGACCCAGGCGGCGCGCAACGCCGGCGCCACGGTGTTCCTGCTGCCGCGCAGCGAGTGCACGCAGGGCGAGGTCAACACCCCCGACGGGCTGCAGCTCGTCCCCGTGGACACGCTGTCCGAGTCGATCGCCGCCCTCAAGGCGGTGCGCGAGGGCGGCGCCGTCCCGCACTGCTGAGCCGTCCCGCACTGCTGAGCCGTCCCGCATTGCTGATCCGGCCCGCACGCCCGGCCTAGACGCCGAACGCCGCGGTCGCCAGGTCCTCGCCGACCCGGGCCCGCAGCTTCTCGGCCACCGCCGTCAGCCGGTGCGCCTGCGAGGCGGGCAGTGCCACCGCGACCGCCGCGAGGTCGCTGCCCATCACGATCGGCACCGCCGCCCCCACCACGCCCAGCTGGTACTCCTGGTACTGGGTGATCGGCGCGGCCCGTTGCGGCCCCGGCCCGGGCAGCAGCGGCAGCTGGGACGGCTCGCGAAGGGTGTACGGGGTGAACGGCACCATCGGGTGGCGCGCCAGGTGCGCCCGGCGCTCCTCGGCGGACAGCAGCGCCAGCAGGGTCTTGCCGCTCGCGTGGGCGTGCGCGGCGATCCTGAAGTTCGCCGGATCGACGGTGGCGGCGCCGGGCGCGGCCCGGGCGGCGACCAGCTCGACCTCGCCGTCCTTGTACCGGGCGTAGTGCACGGCCGCGTTCAGCTCGTGGGCGATCCGGCCGAGCACCCGGTCCAGCCGCATCCGCCCGGCCTCCGGCCCGTCCAGCCGGTCCTCCACGCTCAGCCCCGACACTGCGGGGCCGGTGCGGTACCGGCCCTCCCGGCGTTCCAGGTACTGGTCGTGCACCAGGGTGCGCAGCAGGTGGTAGGTGGTGCCGAGGGCCAGTCCGGTGTCCCGGGCGAGCTGCTTGGCGGTGGCGCCGGTCGGGTGCTGGGCGGCCGCCTCCAGCAGCCGCAGGGCGCGCTGGGCGGAGGTGATCAAGGTGGGCGCCGGGGTGGCCCGCCTCATCGCGGTGCCCGGGTGGTGCGGGCGGCCGGCCGGCCCTGGGAGGGGATGGCCCCGGGGGTCATGATGACGGCGTTGACTGCGTACATGAGCCATAGGCATATGCCAAAAATCGCCCGCCGTCACCCGTGGACACGCCAGAACGGTCACGCCGGCCCGCCGTCAGGCCCCGTCCGGGACCCCCGCGGCCTGCTCCACCAGCGGCAGGACCCGGAACGGCACCGGGTTCTCCAGGGCGATCGCGGTGGACGCCCGGACGATCCCGTCGAAGCACACCACCCGGTCGATCACCCGTTGCAGATCCGCGTTCGACCGGGCCACGATCCGCACCAGCATGTCGCCCTGCCCGGTGATGGTGTGCAGCTCCAGCACCTCCGGCACCGCCGCCAGGTGCGCCCGCACGTCCGTGCCCTGGCCCTGCGAGATCTCCAGGGTCGCGAACGCCGTCACCGGGTAGCCCAGCGCCGCCGGGTCCACCTGCGGGCCGAACCCGCCGATCACCCCGCGCGCCTGCAGCCGGTCCAGCCTGGCCTGCACGGTGCCGCGTGCCACCTGCAGGCGGCGCGAACACTCCAGCACCCCGATCCGTGGCTCCTCCGCGAGCAGCCGGATCAGTTTTCCGTCCAGCACGTCGATGGCATCGGGCTGCGGGGGCACGGCGGGCTCCTCGGTGGTGCGGGCGTCGACCGACATTGTGGGGTCGGCACGGCCCGCCCGTCAGCCCCCGCCGGGCGACGCGTCCGGTGTCGTCAGCCCGGGACGACCTGCACGTCGGGCTGGTAGCCGTTCCAGGTCACGTACACCTGGGAGACCCGGTCGTCCTTGCTGAACAGGACCCGGATCCACTGGTCGCCGTGCCAGACCTGCATCGCCCACCCCGCCTCGGGGGTCGCCGACACCAACTCGGCGTCGTGCTCCCGCAGATCGACCGCCACCCGGCCGCCCGGCATCAGGTAGCTGTGCACCGTCCCGGTCGGGCTCGGCGAGGTGCGGGCCGTCATGGTGCTGTTGTGGGACGGGGAGGGCTGGCCGCGGCTCTGGCCCGGGCTCGGGTTCGGGCCCGCGTTCGGGTTCTGGTTCGGGCCCTGGGTCGCGCTCGGGTCCGGGTCCGGATCGGGGTGCGGGGCGGTCGGGCCGCCCGGGCCGTCCGGGCCGGGCGGCAGGGCGCCCGTCGCCGAGGGTGCGGGCGGCACCGTCACCGCGGGCCCCGGCTGCGAGGACACCGCCGACGGCAGGGGCAGCGCCACCGGCCCTTCGTACACCGTGTCGGCGAGCACCGCGTGCACACCGAGCCAGGACAGCGCCACCGCCGCCCCGGTGGCCGCCGTCCAGGCGCCCAGTTGAACCCATCCGCTCCGCATCGCGGGCCCATCCTGCCGTACTCGGGTCACGGGCAGGTCAGTGCCCCGGCCATTCCTCAGCAACCTTGCAGATCACGGCTCCAGAGGACCCGTCAGGCGCCGGCCGGACCCGTTCGGGCCACCCAAGGTACAGACCAGTTGGTCGGGATGCCGTACCGTGCAGCCCCATGGCAACAGTGCTTGTGGTCGAGGACGACCCCTTTGTGCGTTCCGCCCTGATCCGCCATCTGGCCGACTCCGGCCACGCCGTGCGCTCCGTCGGCACCGCCCTGGAGGCGTTGCGCGAAGTCGCCCAGGTCGGCTGCGACCTGGTGATCCTCGATCTGGGCCTGCCCGATCTGGACGGCAGCGAGGCGCTCAAGATGATCCGCGGACTGACCAACGTACCGGTCATCATCTCCACGGCCCGTGACGAGGAGGCGGAGATCGTCCGGCTGCTGAACGACGGCGCCGACGACTATCTGGTGAAACCTTTCTCCGGCGAGCACCTGACGGCCCGGATGGCCGCCGTCCTGCGCAGGCTCGGCGGCGGCTCCCTGATGGCCCCTCAAATCCTGCGGGTCGGCGGCCTCGCCATCGACCCGCAGCGCCGCGAGGCCCTGCTCGACGGAGAACGCCTCGACCTCACCCGGCGCGAATTCGACCTGCTGGCCTTCCTCGCCGCCAGACCCGGCGTGGTCGTCCCGCGCAAGGAGATCCTCGCCGAGGTGTGGCGGCAGACCTACGGCGGCGACCAGACCATCGACGTTCACCTGTCCTGGCTGCGCCGCAAACTCGGCGAGACCGCCTCCAGCCCGCGCTACCTGCACACCGTGCGCGGCGTCGGCGTCCGGCTGGAAGCGCCCTCGGAACCGGTCGGGTGCACGACATGAAGCGCCTGCTCCGCTCGCTGCGCTGGGCGATGGTCAAGGCCGCCATCGCCGGCACCGTCATGGTCGCGCTGGCGTTCCTCATCCCGCTCGGCCTGGTCGTCCAGCACACCGCCCGCGACCGGGCCTTCACCGCCGCCCAGCGGCAGGCCGCCGCGCTCGGCCCCGCGCTCGCCATCACCACCGACCGGGACGCCGTCGCCCGCGCCCTGGCCTCCACCGAGGCCGGCGCCCAGGACCGCCTCGCCGTCCACCTGCCCGGCGGCCAGGTGGTCGGCCGCGGCCGGGTCGACGCCGGGCAGCTCGGCCCCACCGAGGACCCGAGCCGCGGGGCGCGGACCGGTACCCTGCGGACCCCCGGCGGCTACGCCCTGCTCCAGCCCGTCGCCGTCGACAACGGCCGGGTCGCCATGGTCGAGGTGTTCGTCCCGGACTCCGATCTGTCGCGCGGCGTCGGCACCGCCTGGCTGGTGCTCTCCGGCGTCGCGCTCGCCCTGGTCGCGGTCTCCGTCGCGGTCGCCGACCGGATGGGCGCCCGGATCGTCCGCTCCGCCCGCCGCCTCGCCACCGCCGCCCGCACGCTCGGCTCCGGCAACCTCACCGTCCGGGTCCCGGTCGACGGCCCCGAGGCGGCCGGCGCACCCGAAGAGCTCCGCGAGGCCGCCTACGCGTTCAACGCCATGGCCGACCGCGTCGTCCACCTGCTCGCCGCCGAACGGGAACTCGCCGCCGACCTCTCGCACCGGCTGCGCACCCCGCTCACCGTGCTCCGGCTCAACGCCGCCGCACTCGGCGCCGGCGACGCCGCCGACGCCACCCGGCACGCCGTCGCCCAGCTCGAACGCGAGGTCGACCAGATCATCCGCAGCGCCCGCCGGGACCCGGTGGACGCCCCGCCGGTCGTGCTCGGCTGCGACGCCGTCGAAGTGATCCGCGAACGCGTCGCCTTCTGGTCCGCCCTCGCCGAGGACGAGGGCCGCCCCTGGCAGCTGGCCGGCGACCAGGAACCGGCACCCGTGCCCGTGCAGCGCGGCGACCTGGCCGCCACCGTCGACGCGCTGCTCGGCAACGTGTTCCGGCACACCGCCGTCGGTACCGCCTTCGCCGTCGACCTGACCGCCGACGAGGACGGCGTCACCGTCCTGGTCGGCGACGCCGGCCCGGGCTTCGCCGACCCGGCCCCGGAGATCCGCCGCGGCGCCGGCCACGGCGGCGAAGGCTCCACCGGCCTCGGCCTGGACATCGTCCGCAAACTCGCCGAGAGCACCGGCGGCGACGTCACCCTCGGCCGCTCCGCCGCACTCGGCGGCGCCCAGATCGCGGTGCGGCTCAACACCCGCACCCAAGTCGAACTGCCGCGCCAGCAACGGCGCCGCCCCGGCCGGCTGATCCGCAAGGACTGACGGACCGATGACCCGACACAGCAGCTGTTACCGCGGGGGCGACAGCTCGGTGTCGCTCCTCTTCCTTAAGTACTCCCTAGTACCTCCTCAGCGGCGCCTGATGCCGCCCCGGCCGCGCCGATCCGGCCCGCCCGCCCGGCTAGGGTCGGGCGCACGCCGATCACCACACATCGGCGGGCCGCCCACACGGCATGTGGCGGCAGGTCGCCCGCCGTCCGCGCCGGCCGACCGATCACCAGGTGCGGCACCTGAGCAAGGGGTCGCCCCGGGCCGGGGCCGCGCTCGCACCGTCACACTTCCCCGTGACCGCGAGGCAGGCCCCCGGAGGGGAGCCCGGGGCGACCGCGAACCGCCCGGCCAGGACGATCAGGACCGCCGTGACCGCGACCGGTGGCATGAACCGGACGGTCGGGTAGTGTCGGCTGCTGGCCCAGCACAGGTCGACGGCGGACGGAGCAACACAGTGACCACGGTGCAAGCAGAGCGCGCCACATCCTCCGGCGGACCCGAACAATCACCCGTTCAGGCCTGGAAGCGCGCCCTCACCGCACCCGCCCGCCTGCTCGCCGACATCACCGCCGCCCTGCGCGCCGCCCCCCGGCGGCAGCTGCGCACCGCCACGGCGATCGCCCTGGTCTCGCTGCTCGGCTACGCGATCGTCCGGCACTTCGTCGGCACCTCGATGGTCGACATGCTCGTCTACCGGGCCGAGGGCGCCGCCGTCGCCCACGGCCAGGACCTGTACGCGCTGCGGGTCACCAAGTGGGACCTGCCCGCCACCTACCCGCCGTTCGCCGCCATGCTGTTCGTGCCGACCACCTGGTTCGGCATCCCGTTCCTGCGGGTGGCCGTCACCGTCGGGAACCTGCTACTGCTGGCCACCCTCGCCCACCTGTCCTTCAAACTGGTCGGCTGGCCGCGCCGCGAACTGCGGCCGATCGGCGTGATCCTGATCACCGGACTGGGCGTCTGGCTGGAACCCGTCTTCACGACCCTGCGCTACGGCCAGATCAACCTGGCCCTGGCCTGCCTGATCCTCTGGGACCTCACCCGCCCCGATCACGCCCGCACCAAGGGCATCGCCATCGGCCTGGCCGCCGGCATCAAGCTCACCCCCGGCCTGTTCGCCGTCTACCTGCTGATCACCGGCCGGATCCGGGCCGCACTGGTCGCCGCCGGCGCGTTCCTCGGCACCTTCCTGATCGGTGCGCTGGTCCTGCCCGACGCCACCTGGGGCTTCTGGACCAAGTACCTGTTCGACTCCACCCGGGTCGGCAAGACCGTCATCGTCGACAACCAGTCACTGAGCGGCATGGCCGCCCGCCTGCTGCACACCGAGCACCCCGGGCTGCCCGCCACCGCGCTCGCCGCCCTGGTCGCCGTCGGCGGCCTGGCCATCGCCGCCTGGGCCCACCGCAGCGCCCACTGGTCGCCCCGAGCCGAAGCCTGGAGCGTGTGCGCCGCAGCGGTCACCGCCGTGCTGATCTCCCCGATCAGCTGGACCCACCACTGGGTGTGGTGCGTGCCGATGCTGGTGCTGCTCGCCGCCGAGGCCGCCCACGAACGCTCCCGCCCCGGCGCCGGCCGGCGCCACCGCTGGCGGATCGTGTTCGGCCTCACCCTGCTGGGCTTCCTCTCCTTCGCGATGTGGATCATCCCGCACAAGGGCGACCTGGACCAGAAACTGCCCGCCCTGAGCCAGGCACCCGCCTCCGTCTACCCCCTGCTCGGCCTGTGCTTCCTGGCCGTCGCCGCCGTCAGCGTGCACTCCCGCCGCCGCGCCGCCGGCGCCCCGCCGGTCCGCCTCCCCGCCCCGCGCACCGGCCCCGACGGGCTCGGCAGCGCCGACACTCAGAAGGCCCCCGCCGCCCGCTGAACACCCCGGCCGGCCCGGAAGCGGACCCGGCGCGGGCCGTCACGCCAGCAGCTCGGCGAGCGAGCCGTCCAGGTCCATCGCCTCCAGCTCGGCACCCGGCGGCACCAGCCGGTGCGCCCGCTCCAGCCACGCCGCCACCGTCGGCAGCGGCGCCTCCAGCAGCGCGTCGCCCGCCGGCGAGCTCAGCGCCATGCACAGCACGCTGCGCCGCCCCGCCCGGGTCGGCCAGATCCGCACGTCGCCCTGGCCGCACGGGCGGAACGTTCCCTCCACCAGCAGCTCACGGGCGAACACCCAGGTGACCGGCGTCCCGCTGTCCAGGTGGAACGTCACGTACACCGCGAACGGGTCGTGGCTCCCGTACGACAACCGCGCCGGCACCGCGACGCTGCGCTCCGGCGACAGCACCAGTTCCAACTGCAGCTCCTGCTCCACCACTCCGGTCGACTGTCCGGTCACGGCCGCTCACCCTCTCGCCTCCACGCGTGAGGCCGCCGATCGGCCCCACGGCAGGGAAAGAGCGGCGGTGCCGCGCACTCTTACACGGGTTTCCGAGAAACTTTCCGGCGGACTTTCCGCAGAACCTTTTCCCCGCCGCCCCGGTTGTTCCGGACGGGGCGACGGGCGTCCGGCGCACCGGACTCGCGCCCTACCACTCGAGTCCGTCCCGTACCACCGGTTCCACGAGATCCGGTGAACCCGGCGGGCCCGGCCCCTCCAGGCGCTACCCTTTGTGACTGCCCGGCGACTCTCCGCCCGCGGCCCTGTTGCGCACATCCGCACACCTGCACGCCGCGGTGCCGGTACGAAGGAAGAGGCAATGACGGACCGGCCCCCCACCGCAGCACCCATGCTCGGCACGACCGTGCCCGCCGACGCCGGAACACCCGGCTACTACCCCGACCCCTCGGTACCCGGCTTCGTCCGCTACTGGGCCGGCCACGCCTGGGTCCCCGGCACCAGCCGGGCCGCCCCCGCCCCCGGCGAACAGCTCCAGCCCCCGCGCTTCGTCGCCCGCTACATCGGCCCGCCGCCCTACAGCGTCCCGCCCGGCCTCGTCCCCGCCGTACCCGCCGGCCCGCTGATCGAGACCGGCCCCATCTACCTCGACGAGACAGGCGCCCACACCGCCTTCAACATGCCCGCCCACCCCGACCCGGTCGAGGCCCCGCCCGCCGCCGCCGAGGTGCGGGGCCTCGACCGGGTCGGACCCGCGCCCTGGGCCGTCACCGGCAACGGGCTCCAGCCCGCCGCCGCCGAATCCTGGGCCACCGCCGCCGCACTGCGGCTGGGCCCGGTGCCCGTCCCGGAGGCGGCGGTCGTGGCACCGCGGCGCGGCGGGACGGGTCGGGAGGCGCAGGAGCGCGGGCGGGCGCCGGTGGGTGCTCCGGTGCGTCAGGTCCGGGAGGGGTTCGCTGCGGGGGCGGGGGCCCCGGTCGAGCCCGAGGCTCGGGTGCCGGAGCCGGTGGTCGTGGAGGAGGCCGCGCCGCGCCCCGCCCAGCCGCTCGGTGGGACGCCCTGGCATGGCGGCGGGGGCGGCGGCGGTGCCGTTGCCGGGGGAGGGCCGGGCGGTGACGGCTCGGTGGGGATGTCGGCCGGGCCGGCGTCGCTGTACGAACCGCGACCGGCGTACGAGGGGGTGATGCCCGAGCCGTTGCGCGGGGCGAGTGCGTCCTCGGCTCCGGCTTCGGCTTCGGTGGAGGAGGTGCGGGCCGCCGAGTCGGCTGCCGGTTCGGGTTGGCGGGCGGATCCGCGGGCGCAGCGGGGCCTGATGGACACCGGGGAGGCGCCGCGGCGGGTGTCCTGGGGCGTCGACGGGGCACCCGGCGAGGTGCCGGCCGGCGGGCCGTCGCCGTCGCCGTCGCCGTCGCCGTCGCCGTCGCCGTCGCCGTCGCCGTCGTCGTCGTCACAGTCGTCGCCGGTGGAGCGGGCCGCGCGGGAGCCGCGGGTGGCGCACGTCACCAGTGAGCGGGTGCGCCCGCCGCGGGCTGCCCAGGTGGAGGAACGCCCTGCCGCGCGGGTGCGCGGCGGTGTCGGTGCCGCCGGCGCTCGTGGCGAGGGGCGGCGGCCGGCCGTTCCGGCGCCCGTCCCGGCCGGGCTGGCGGCGCGGGCGTTCGGGTGGCTGGTGGACGGGGCGGTGACGCTGGTGGTCGGGGCGGCCGTCGCGGTGCCGATGGCGGCCACGGTCTCGGCGCACGTCCGGAAGAAGATCGAGCAGGCGCAGCTGGCGGCCCGCCTGACCGGGCGTCAGCACCAGGTGTGGCTGCTGGACCAGGTGGTGTTGGGCCGGCTGGCCGTGGTGCTCGGGGTGCTGGTGCTGTTCGCGCTGCTGTACCAGGTGCTGCCGGTCGCCCGGACCGGCCAGACCTTCGGCAAGCGGCTGGCCCGGATCCGGGTGGTCGCCGCGGGAAGCACCCGCCCGCCCGGCTTCGGGCGTTCGCTGCTGCGCTGGTTGGTGGGCGGGCTCGGCACCGTCCTGCTGCTGGGCCTGTTCACGCCGCTGCTGGACCGTCCTGCCCGACGCGGCTGGCACGACCGGGCGGCCCGGACCCGGGTGGTGCGGGTGGGACGGCGCTGAGAGCCGACGCGCCGCCACTGTGGGAGGCGGTGCCGTCGCATGCCGCCAAAACGGACAGAAACGTCGAAAATGTCCCAACAGTGCAGTAATTGCGGTGTTCTACTCGGGGCATGAGCGCCAACGACCCCTCTGGGACCGAGCCGGAGGAGGAGGGCGGCAAGCCTTCCTTCGACAAGCAGCCGCCGTCGGCGGACAGCCCCTACGACACGCCGCCCGGCTACGGGGGCCAGTACGGTGCGCCGCCCGGATCGGGCTCCCCCTACAACAACCAGCCGCCCGGCTACGGCCCCCCGCCCGGCCAGACCCCGCCCCCCGGTGGCCCGTACGGCTCGCCCTCCGGCACGCCCGGCCCCGGCCCCGTCCCCGGGATGCCCCCGCTCGGCAGCTGGGGTGCGCGGATCCTCGCCACGGTGGTCGACTGGATCCTGGTGGAGGGCATCGCCGTCCTGGTGCTGCTGCCGTTCGTCAACTTCGCCCGGCAGGACGGCTGGGTCGGCTCGGCCTGGCTCGGCTACGGGCTCTTCCTGGTCTACCAGGGCCTGATGCTCAGCCGGGACGGCCAGACCCTCGGCAAGAAGCTGATGAAGGTCCGCGTCGCGATGCTCGTCGACGGCTCGTCCCCGTCCTCCAGCGCCGCCTGGACCCGCGCCGCCACCTTCGTCGCCCCCGCGCTGATCTGCTGCGGCGGCCTCTGGTGGCCCGTCGACGGCCTGTTCGGCGTCTTCGACAAGCCCTACCGGCAGTGCATTCACGACAAGGCCGCCAAGACCGTGGTGGTCTCCACCGCCTGACGGGCGTTCTGGCGGCCGTCCTAACGGCCGTTCGATCCGGTTGGGCCCCGGGCCCGTGGCAGCCATCGACCTGCCGCGGGCCCGGGAGTCGTTGCGTTCGGGCCGTCTGTTGGTGGTGCGGCTACCGGGACTGGTTGGCGTATTCGGGCTGGCGTGCGGGTTCCGGGCGGGCGACCGGCTTCGGGGCGGCGGGCTTCAGGGCGGCGGGCAGGTGTGGACGAGGGGTGAGCAGGACGGCGGACAGCGTGCCGAGCGCGATCGCGAACGCCACCAGCACCGCGACCCGCCACACCCCCGTCTCACCGGACACGGCCAGCAGGGCCACGGTGGTGGCCGTCGCGATCAGGGCGCCTCGGCTCACCTGGGCCGGGGCGGGGCGGAGGCCGGTTCGCGCGGGGGCGCGAACGGTGCCGGGTTGCGGGGCGGGGAGGCGCGTCATGGTGGTCGACCCTTCGCGCGGACGGGGAAGCCGAGGTCGAGACCCTTGGTGGTCCGAACTGTTCGGCCGGGATCGGTAAGTCCAGGCTAACCCTTGGGAGTTGAGCAGACCGGGGGCACAGGGGGCGCACAGGCTCACGTCTGCCGGCCCGGACCGTCGTTGCCCGCCCCTCGGCGGCGGGCGATAGCGTGCGCACGGACAACGCCGGGGTGGGTGGCCGCCCCGCGCCACCCGTTTCCGACCCGCCCGGAGTCGCCGTGACCGTCCCGACCGACTGGCCCACCACCGCGGAAGCCGCCCGCGCCGAACAGGAACGCCTGCGCCCCCAGGTCGTCCCCGAGGGCCCCGAACCCCCGCGCCGCCCCGGCACCCTGATCGCCGGCGTCGACGTCGCCTACGACGACGAACGCGACGTGGTCGCCGCCGCGGCCGTCCTGCTCGACTACGCGACCCTCGACGTCGTCGAACAGGCCACCGCAGTCGGCCGGGTGGCCTTCCCCTACCTGCCCGGACTGCTCGCCTTCCGCGAACTCCCCGCCGTCCTCGACGCCCTCTCCCGGCTCACCCGCACCCCCGACCTGGTCGTCTGCGACGGCTACGGCCTCGCCCACCCCCGCCGCCTCGGCCTCGCCAGCCACCTTGGCGTCCACACCGGCCTGCCCACCCTCGGAATCGCCAAGACCCCCTTCACCTTCACCCACGAACCACCCGGCGAGCACCGCGGCGACTGGTCCCCGCTCCTCGACGGCCCCGAGACGGTCGGCCGCGCCGTCCGCACCCGGCAGGGCGTCAAGCCCGTCTTCCTCTCCGTCGGCCACCGCATCGGTCTACCCGAAGCCACCGCCGTCACCCTCGCACTCACCCCGTCCTACCGCCTCCCCGAAACCACCCGCCGCGCCGACTCCCTCTGCCGTCAGGCCCTCGCAGCCACCGCCTCCACCCCCTGACTCCACCTCCCCTCAGCAGGGGGCGTTTTGACGGGCCGTTCCATGTGTTAGACATATGGATTGGAGCCAACTATCCATCAGGCCCCAGGCGGCAAGCGGGCAGTCCGACGGGCAGCAGGTACGGGGGAGGTACGAGTAGATGAGCACAGGCGGCAAGGGCTTCCAGGTAGAGGTCGACAGCCTGCGCGCGTTCGCAGCGCAAGTCCGAGGACTGCTCAAGGAGTTCGAAGACGGCGCAGGCGGCGCGAAGGTCCATGGCCAGACGGGTCTGGCCCCGGCGGCCTTCGGCACTTTCGCGGAGGCCGAGGCGTTGCATGCCAAGTACGGCCAGATGCGGGACGCGCTGAAGGAGGTCCTCGACGGTATCCAGCAGGCGATCGACGAGGCCCAGCGGAACGCGGACCGGACCGCGACCAACTACGAGGAAAACGAGCACGACACCAGCAAGCACCTGAAGCTGGCGAGTGACGGCTGGTCCACGGTGGCCCCCAGCCCCGTGACCTCGACTCAGCGCACCACCTCGGCGGCACCTCAGGCCGCGCCGCCGGCCGGAAACGTCTCTCCGGCGGGCAGCGGGGAGCCGAGGCCGCAGTGGTGATCATTCGGAAGACAGCGGAGCCGGGTCGCGGCCGAGGCACTGTTCGGCGTGAGGGGAGCCAATCGTGACCGACATGACCAACTTCTACTCCTACAGCCATGGCCAGATGCGCGAGATGGTCCAGTCCATGGACTCCGGCGCGGTCATGGCAGCCGCCGACCCGTGGCGTCGCGCCACCGACACCCTGAAGCAGATCCGCACCGCGCTGAACACTGCGGCCGCCGACGCCAGCGACACCTGGGAAGGCGACACCAGCAACGCGTTCTACTCGCGGATGACGTCGCTCGCCAACACCGTCAACAATGTTGCGGCCTACTCGAACGACGCCGCCAACGCGCTGCAGATGATGTCGGAGGCCATCGACAAGGCCAAGAGCGACATGCCCGAGGAGCCCGGCTTCTGGGACAAGGTCGGCGACGCGATCAGCGACAGCGCGCAGCAGACCGTCGGCATCGACAACGAGGACACTCGCACGGCTGTCGCGGACAGCCGCAAGCAGCAAGCGGTCACCGTGATGCAGGTGTTGGCGGCCAGCTATCGGAGCACTACCAGCTACCTGAAGCCGCCGCCGCCACCGCCGCCACCGCCGGGCGGGAGGTTCGACGACGGCGGCCGGGAGTTGGCTCCCCCGGACAACGGTGGTATCAGCGCGCTCGGAGCGATGATTGCCGGTATCGGTGCCGGTCTGAATCAAGGCAGTTCGGGATCGGGATCCTCGTCAGGATCCCGAGTCTCCGGGCAGAGGTCGACGCCGCAGGCTCCGAAACTGCAACCTGCGGTGGTTCGTCCGACCGATGCGGGCATCTCCGGCGGGACTGCCAACCCGGTTGCGCAGCCGAAGGGCCCAGGAACGGGCATCGACGGGATGCAGAGCGGAACCGGCGGCGTCCGTGGGGGCACCGGGACGATCGGCGGCACCGGCGGTGCGGGCACCGTACACGGTCCGTCCGGCGGCGGTGGACTCGGGCCGGCCGGCGGTGCTGGCAGCGGCTTGATCGGCCGTCCTGATGGCGGGTTGCTTGGCGGCGGCTCCGGCATCGGCGGTAGTCGTGCCGGGTTCAGCGGAAACAGCGTCTCCAAGGCCGGGACCTTCGGGTCCGGTGGCTTGGGCGGCAGCGGTGGCCCGGGTGGCGCCGGTGCTGGTGGTGCCGGCGGCAACGGTCTTGGCGGACGCTCCGGTGGCGGCTTGGGCGGTGGCGGCGGTGCCGGTGGTAGCGGCATCGGAGCGCGTTCCGGCGGGAGCCTGGCCGGCAAGGCCGGCGGCGTGATTGGCGATTCGACCCACGCCACCGCTGGTGGACGTGCCTTCACCGAGGGCGGTTCCGGTATCGGCCGCAACCGCTTCGGCCAGGGCGGCGCAGGTGGCCAGGCCGGCGGCCCGGGCCAGGCAGGTGCCGGGCACGGCGGTGGCATGGGCGGTCACGGCCAGGCAGGCAAGAAGGACAAGAAGCGCGGCAAGGACCGCCCGGACTACCTCGTCGAGGATGAGGAAACCTGGGCATCCGGCGATCAGGTCAACCCGAACGTGGTGGAATGACGTTCGGTCAGTAGAACAGTCGAACAGGACCGGCCGTCCCGCAGATCTGATGGTCTGTGGGGCGGCCGCTTCAACGAGTGGGGTGACGAGGCTTGACGACCAGCCGATCCGTGCGCGGTCTGGCTGCGCTCGCTGCGGGAACCCTGTTGTGGGGTGTCAGCGCCGGGCCTGCCGCTGCGGACACCATCCGCGACGGTCAGTGGGCGTTGAAGAACTACCGTGCGGCCGAAAAGGTATGGCCGATCAGCCAGGGCGAGGGGGTGATCGTTGCGGTCATCGACAGTGGCGTTGACGCAGATCATCCAGACCTGACTGGGCAAGTTCTTTCTGGTCTTGACCTCACCGGCGCCGGCACGGACGGGCGGAGCGACAGCGAGGGCCACGGCACTGGCATGGCAAGTGACATTGCCGGACACGGCCACGGTGACAATGAGGGTGTGATGGGGATCGCCCCCAAGGCGAAGATCCTCCCGATCAAGACCGATGTAAATATCGCCGGAACGGACTTTTCCAAGGCCATTCATTACGCCGTTGACAACAAGGCCAAGGTCATCAACATGTCCTTCGGCGGCGGTAGGTCCACTGAGGACGGGTACAAAGAAGCGATCAACTACGCCATCCAGAAGGACGTAGTTCTCGTCGCCGCCACTGGAAACACTGCTGGTGTCCCGATTGCGAACCCCGCTTGCTTCCCGGGAGTAGTGGCAGTCTCTGGAGTCGCGGAGAGCGGTGACCTGTGGGAGAAATCGACCACTGGCCCGCAGGTGACAGTGGCGGCACCTGCGGTGAACGTTTACCATGCGAATCAGAAAAAGGGTTATACCGCGGCTGATGGCACCTCCGAGTCGGCGGCCTACGTTTCCGGTATCGCGGCCCTGGTGCGATCGAAGTACCCGAACCTTTCGGCGGGGCAGGTCATCAACCGGATGATCAAGAGTGCGGCGAAGCCGGAAGGCAAGGGATCGTTCCCTAACGATCAGTACGGCTACGGTATTGCCTCTCCCGGCGGTTCGCTGGCGGCCAACCCTCAGGTGGATAACGGGCCGAAGGAGAATCCGCTGCTCAAGCGCGCCACGTGCAGCGACCAGCCGAAGAACACCACCTCGACATCTCCCGAGCCTGGTGCGTCGGCTCCGGCGCAGGCCCCTCCAACTGGGGGCAGTGCGACCTCGCCGCAGGCGAGCAGTGACTCCAAGAGCAGCAACGGGATGCTGATCGCGGTCGGCGGCGGTGTTCTCGGTCTGATCGTCATTGTGGTGATTGTGCTGCTGGTCCGTCGTTCCAAGGGTGGCAACGGTGGCGGGCCTGGCGGGCCTGGCGGGCCCGCCGGGCCGGGTGGTCCTGGTGGGGGGCCGGGCTATGGTTACCCGCCGCAGCAGCCTGGGCCGAGCTATGGGCAGCAGCCGGGGCAGGGCTACCCGCCGCAACCGCCGTACCCGCAGCAGCAGGCGCCGGCCGGGGGGAATCCGTACCAGCGCTGACGGAGTGGGTCGTATGACGGTCCCTCGATATCGGCGAGCCGATGTCGGGGGACCGTCTCGTTGATTGAACGCGGTGCTTGTGGCATTGCTGGGGGGAGTGGAAGGTGGGAGTTGGACTCGGGGCGCGGCCACGGTCGGTCATGGCAGTGCTGGGGGCCGTGCTGTTTGGTGCCAGCGCCGGGCCTGCCGCTGCGGACACCATTCGCGACGGGCAATGGGCGCTGAAGAACTTCAGCGCGGCCGAGAAGGTCTGGCCGGTCAGTCAGGGCGAGGGGGTCGTTGTTGCGGTCATCGACAGTGGTGTTGCAGACCACCCCGACCTGGCCGGCCAGGTTCTCCCCGGCACTGACTTCACAAAGCCTGGCGGTGATGGGCGAACTGACACCACGGGCCATGGAACCGGTATGGCCAGCGTCATTGCCGGGCGCGGCCACGGTGACAACGCGGGAGTCATGGGGCTTGCTCCCAAAGCCAAGATCCTTCCCGTGAAGATCCACATGACCACGGGCACGACCATCGAGGCTGGCGGCAGCAATGCGGAGCTCGGCCAGGCAATTCGCTACGCAGTCGACCACGACGCGAAGGTCATCAACATGTCCTTCGTCGGGGGAGGTAAATCCGACGAGGGGTACCAGGACGCGATCAATTACGCGATCCAGCGGGATGTCGTTCTCGTTGCAGGCTCTGGAAACGACCCCAGCCTGGAGATCGCCTACCCGGCGGCCTTCCCCGGAGTGGTCGTGGTTACGGGGGTTGGGGAGAGCGGTGACCTGTGGCCGAAGTCGACCACGGGATCACAGGTGACGCTTGCGGCGCCAGGCGACAACATCTACCGCGTAAATGAGAAGCAGGGTTACAGCACGGGCACTGGCACGTCCGATGCCGCAGCATTTGTGTCTGCGACGGCGGCGCTCGTACGGTCGAAATATCCGAACCTGTCGGCAGGTCAGGTCATCAACCGGATGACCAAGAGTGCATTCGAGCCGAAGGGGAAGGGCCCGTTCCCGAACGAGCAGTACGGCTATGGAATCGTCTCTCCGTCCGGTTCGCTGGCCGCCAACCCTGCAGTCGACAACGGGCCGAAGGAGAACCCGCTGCTCAATCGCCCGGGCGCGGGCGGCAGCACGTCGGGCTCCTCGAAGGCCCCGAGCACCGGTGCCACCGATCCCGGGAAGCCGCCTGCGTCCGGGGGCGACTCGAACGCGCCGCAGGCGGGCAGTGACCCCAAGAGCAGCAACGGGATGCTGATCGCGGTCGGCGGCGGTGTTCTCGGTCTGATCGTCGTTGTGGTGATCGTGGTGCTGGTCCGGCGTTCCAAGGCCGGCAGCGGCGGCGGACCTGGCGGGGGTCCCGGTTATGGCTATCCGCCGCCGCAGCCGGGGGGCTATGGGCAGCAGCCTGGTCCGGGCTACCTGCCGCCGCCGTACGCGCAGCAGCAACACGCGCCGTACCCGCCGCAGCAGCAGCTGCCGGCAGGGGGGAATCCGTACCAGCGCTGAGTGGGCTCGTCAGTGGCGGCTCTCCGGCGAACGGTGAGGGCGTTCGTGGGGGAGCCGTTCTGCGTTCGGTGGCGGGGTGTGTGCATGTGGACTTTCATGTGGTGCCGCGTGGGCGGGCTCTGGTGGTGGAGGTGAGCGAGACCGGTGGGAGGGGCGCTGCTGCGCTTGGCAGGGTGCGGTGGGGGTGGCGGGATCTCGATGGTCGGTGGCGGTGGTGGGCCTGGTGGGGTGGGGTGGGGGCGGGTGATGCTGGGGGCATGATGATCCCTGACACCAAGGACTGGACCTGGGTGCTCGAGCGGCCCTGCACGGAGTGCGGGCTGGATGCGCCGGGCGTTGGGTTTGAGCAGGTCCCGGGCATGATTCGGGCGAATGCGGCGGCTTGGACGGAGTTGCTGGCGGGTGATCCGGCGGTGTTGCGGGAGCGGCCGCGGGCGGAGGTGTGGTCGGTGCTGGAGTACGCGTGCCATGTGCGGGACGTGTTCCGGCTGTTCGATGTGCGGTTGAAGCTGATGCTGGCCGAGGACGACCCGCTGTTCGCCAACTGGGACCAGGACGCGACTGCCGTCGAGGAGCGTTACGGCGAGCAGGAGGCGGCCGTGGTTTCCGAGGAACTCGCGGACGGCGCCGAGCAGTTGGCCCGGTCGTTCGAGGCGGTGCCGGACGCCGCCCGCGCGCGCACGGGGCTGCGCAGCGATGGTGCCCGGTTCACCGTGGAGTCGTTCGCTCGCTATCTGATCCACGATCCGGTGCACCACCGCTACGACGTCACCGGTGTGATGCACGTGGGGAGTTGATCAGAGGGCGGTGAGCGCGGGGTCGCCGTCCGCGAGGGTCCATGCGGGCAGGCCGTGCGGCATCGCTTCGGCGAGGACCGTGGTGGGGCCGGTGCCGAGGCGGGTGGTGAGCAGGAAGCGGTGTCCGTCGCCGACCCGGCGGGGTTCCAGGGCGATGTGGACGAATGGCGCGGACGGGCTGGAGGAGGTTGCCAGGCGGTCCAACTCGGTTTCTACAGAACGCCATTCCTCGGCGGGGACATACTGGCGCATGATCGAGTGCCAGACCACGGTGAGGGTCCCGTCGGCGACCTGGACGTCGTGGAGGAACTCGGCCGCGCCGACCGGTTCGACGGGGGCGGGGAGCTTCTCGGCGAGGGCGAGTGCGCCGTTCAGCCGTTCCAGGCGCGGGAGTTGGTCGGCCCACAGGTAGGCGCGCAGGGCGAGTGCGCCGTCCGCGGAGCGCGGGTCGATCGGCGTCGGGTCGCAGCCGTGCCGTTCCACCACCTGCTGGAGCGGGGCGTCCCGCAGCCAGGTGGGCGGCTCGCCCTGCCAGGCGTCGGCGAGTACCACGGGGGAGTCCGCTGGGCCGTACGCGAAGCCGGGGGAGACGCAACGGAACTGCTCGGCAAGGAGGTTGAGGCCCGCGCTGGAGCCGAGTTCGTGCAGCCGCACCGGCAGCGGCGCGGTTGCGGCGAGTTGCTGCTGGGCCCAGGCGAGGCCGGTGAGCAGCAGGTTGGCGCGGCCGACCTCGTTGGTCTGCGGCGGGCGGGTGAGCCATTCGCGGATCCACGGCAGGTTCTCGGCGACGGTGGTGCGGAACGCGGGCCAGGGGGCGTCGGGGTTGGCGGGGTCGAAGGTGCCGCCGGCGCTCGGGTAGTGGGCGGCGAGAGCGGGCGCCCGGCCGGAGATCACCAGGGCGTGGACGGCGCCGAGCAGGCGCAGCGCGACGGCCGACGGGCCGGGTGCGTCCTCGTGGCCGGCGATCGCCTCGGCGCACGGGCCGGCCTCGGCAAGGTCCTCGGCGGCCCGGCGGAGCAGGGCGGCGGACAGTGGGGAGCCGAGTTCCGCGCAGGCGTCGGCCTGGTGCCGGAACATGGCCACGGCATGGGCGATGGGCATTCGGGAACTCCTCTGGCGAAGGGTGACAGGACGTCATCCTTCGCCGGTGGACGGCGGACCGGTAGCGGCGCCGGCGGTGATCTCGCTCACGGAAGGTGCGCGTGCGACCGGAGTGGGCGTCGCGGGAGACCGCGCGCGGAAGCGTGTCCCGGCGGCCGGGACAATCCGGGGGCGTGCGGTACTCGTTGCGCGCCTGCCGTCGGCCCGTGTCGGAGGCCGGTCACCAGTCGGTGGTGCGCCGCCGGTGCGTCTGCCGGAGCGCGCTGGTGATGCTGGCGGTGTCGACGCCCACCACGTCGGCGATCTCGGGCGTGGCCAGCCCGACCACGTAGTGCAGGATCGCCAGGTCCTCCTCGGCGTCGACGTCCGGGCGCGGCCGTTCGGCACCGGCCAGCGCGTGCTGCTCGGTGACGGTGTCGCGCAGGATCTGCCAGGCCGCGGCGGCAGGGTTGGAGCTTCCGAGCACCGCGGGCCAGACCTCGGCCAGCTCGCGCAGCGCGAGCCGGACCACCCGGTGGGCGGCGGCGGGTTCCTGGAACCAGACCCGGGCGTAGCTCCGGTACCGCGGTTCGTGCAGCTCGCAGAAGGCCGCGAACTCGACGGACACCTGCGGAAGTTCGGTGGACCGATCAGCGAATGCCGAGCCTGCGGCCGGGACATGACGATTGGTCACATCAGCTGCCTCTCGATCTGGGTCCGGACGGGGAGCGTCAACGCTCACTCTAGGCCCTCGGTCGGGTGCTGTGGGTGACAAGTCTGCTGAGATGCCCGGGCGTGGATCCGCTGCGGAGTGTTGCGTGACGAGCCGTCGGCAGCGGCTGCTCGGTGGACGCAGCTGCGAGCGCGTCGCACCTGGTCAGAGGTGGTAGATCGGCAGTGGCTGCAAGGCAGTTGGTGTGCCACTGTAGGCCTCATGGGTGAACGCGGACACGGCAACGGGGCTCACCTTCACGGGCGAAACCCGGACCACGGGCATGACCACCATCACACATCGAACCGGCAGCACCACCACGAACACGCACACCGGCCCACGCACGCGCACCTGGACCGTCACGAGCGCGAAAACGGGCACGAAGACGGGCGCGGACACGGGCGCGAAGACGGGCACGAAGACGGGCACGAAGACGGGCGCGGACACGGGCACCAGCACGGACACCCGACCGGTCTCGGGCACCGCCTGGCCCACCTGCTGCGCCCGCACTCGCACGACGCCGCCGACCGGGTGGACGCGGCGCTGGAGTCCTCGGCCGAGGGCCTGCGCACGCTGTGGGTCTCGCTGGCGGTGCTCGGCCTGACCGCCGCCGCGCAGGCGGTGATCGCGGTGCTGTCGGGTTCGGTGGCGCTGCTCGGCGACACCGTGCACAACGCCGCCGACGCGCTGACCGCCGTCCCGCTGGGCGTGGCGTTCCTGCTCGGCCGGCGGGCGGCGAACCGCAGTTACACGTACGGGTACGGGCGGGCGGAGGATCTGGCGGGCGTCGCGGTGGTGCTGGCGGTGGCGGCGTCCTCGCTGGTGGCGGGCTGGACGGCAGTGGACCGGCTGCTGCACCCGCAGCCGGTGGGGCACCTGTGGGCGGTGGCGGTGGCGGCCGTCGCGGGGTGTGTCGGCAACGAGTGGGTGGCGCGCTACCGGATCGCCACCGGCCGGCGGATCGGTTCGGCGGCGCTGGTCGCGGACGGCCTGCACGCCCGCACCGACGGGCTGACCTCGCTGGCGGTGCTGCTGGGTGCGGCCGGCAGCGCGCTGGGCTGGCGGCTCGCCGATCCGGTGGTGGGGCTGCTGATCACGGTGGCGATCCTGCTGGTGCTGCGCGGCACGGTGCGCGAGGTGGGCCGACGGTTGATGGACGCCGTCGACCCGGCCCTGGTGGACGTGGCGGAACGGGAACTCGCCGCCGTGGACGGGGTGCGCGCGGTGGGCGCGGTGCGGATGCGCTGGATCGGGCACGCGCTGCGCGCCGAGGCGGACGTGGTGGTGGACCGCACGCTGACGGTGGTGGCCGGTCACCGGGTGGCGGTGGCCGCCGAGCGGGCGCTGATCCGCGCCGTCCCCCGACTGCTGGCGGCCACCGTGCACATCGACCACGCTCCGGCGGAGGTCTGAACCACCGCGGGTGCGGACCGGCACGCCGGACCGCCGAATCGGCGGTGATCGCCAACCCGGTGGCCTGACGGTCCGTCAAAAACCGCCCCAGGGAGCCCAGAAGGGCTCCCTGGCGACCGTGCGGGGCGGTCAGTGGCCCTCGGGGCCACCCGCCTCCCGAACGGGCGGCACAGCGGCCCTGACGCCCTCGACCGGCCCACCGGCCTGCGGGGCGGCCTGGGCGTCGGCCTGCGCCGCAGCCGCGTTCGCGGCCTCGGCGGCAGCCGCTTCGGCGGCCCGCGCGGCGGCGGCCACGCTGTCGGGCTCGCGGCGCGACTGCTCGGGGATGCCGGCGGTGCGGCGGATCCGGCCGGTTTCCTCGGCGGCCTCGCGGGCGGCCAGGTAGGCCTGTACGGCGGCGATTCCGTACACCGGCTGAATCAGCTGGTGGCCTTTGAAGAACGGCCGTGCGGGGGCGAACCCGGCGGCCGTGACCAGCTCGCGGATCTCGGTTATCTCCTCTTCGCTGCGCGCCGTGAAACGTACTTCCCAGCCCTTCTTGTACGCACGTCCGTCCTCTCCGCCGCGCCGGGCGGGATCGGGTTGGCGGACGTAGCCGGGCAGGCGGCCGAGGCGCAGTCTGGCGGCGCGCTGGGCGGATGACTCGTCGCGGGACATGTGCCTGATGGTAGGCAATTCGGAACGCCCGCCGACGCCGCGGGGCGTGCCGCTGCGTGTGGGATCGGTCACGGTCGGTCAGATTGCGCAGGTGGGCGGCCGGGTCCGGCCGGATCGCAATGATGTGTGGATCCCCCGAAAATCGGATTGTAGGCGTCAAGTCCGATCTGATCCGACAACGGTTCGAACGTCCGATCCGCCGAATGGGTGAGGGTATGGGGACTTTAGTGCAGAGCAGTCCCGGTTTGACGACGGTTGGGTAACAGGCCGTCAGGTATGGAGTTGACTGTCGGAGGCGAGGGGGAGTGTTGTCGGCATGAGCTACCGGATTCCGCAGCAGCCCACCTCTCTCGAAGAGCTCGCCCGGCGCCAGCAGAATGTGGTGACGGCCAGCCAGTTGCGCGCCCGCGGCGTGCCGGCCCGCCTGGTGAGCGAACACTGCCGGCAGGGCGGTCCGTGGCAGCGCCTGCTGCCCCGGGTGTACCTGCTTCAGGAGGGTCCGCCGACCCCGGAGCAACGGATCTGGGCGGCGTTGCTGTACGCCGCCCAGAACGGCCGGGCCGAGGGCGGCCGGGAGCGCGCGGTGATCACCGGGGCGGCGGCGCTGGCGCTGTACGGGTTCGTGTCGATGCCGCGGCTGCCCGCGGTGTTCGGGGTGGACGTGCTGGTGCCCCGGCAGCGCCGGCTGCGGGACGCCGGGCAGGTCCGGATCCGGCGCACGGAACGGGAGTTGGTGGCTCGCGAGGTGCACGGTCTGGTCTGCGCGCCGGTCGCCCGGGCGGTGGCGGACGCGATCCGCGAGTGGTCCGAGCAGGGCGCGTTCGAGTCCGGTCTGGTCGCCCCTGGGGTGCTGCGGGCGGTGCTGCGCGAGGCGCTGGCGCGCGAGGGCGGCCAAAGCGCGGCCGAGCTGCTGACGGAGCTGACCGAGGCGGGCCTGCTGGCGGAGCCGCGGGTGCGTGCGGCGGTGGACGAACTGCTGGCCGCGCAGCGGGAGTCGGCGCTGGCGTCGCTGAGGGAGCTGGCCGCCGAGCAGGGCCTGCCGCTGCCGCTGTCCGGCCCGGAGTTGCGGATGCGCGGCGGCACGTACATCGCGGTCCCGGACCTGTTCTGGCCGGAGGCGGCGGTGGCGGTGGCGGTCGAGGTGGACTCCGAGGTGCGCTGCGTCAGCGAGGGCGACGCGGCCTGGGTGCGGGCCGGGCAGCACCGGATGGAGTACCTCGGGGTGCGGGTGGTGTACGTCGGCTCGTCCCGGCTCGCCGCCGAACGGGACGCGGTCGGCGGCGAGTTGGCCGAGGCGTACCGGATCGGCGGCGAGGACGTGGTGGCGCTGGTGGTCACCGAGCGCTGAGCGGCGCGGAGTTGGCGTCCGTGGAACTCAACAGGCGCCGCTCGATAGGGAAGTGACGTTCAGTCAGCCGTGGACCACGGGGGTGCCGGTGAGTTCGACGCCCGCGGCGCGCAGTTCGTCGAGCGCGGCGGTGGTGGTGGCGGGTGCGACGCCGGCTGTCAGGTCGAGCAGGACGCGGGTGGCGAAGCCCTCCCGGGCGGCGTCCAGGGCGGTGGCGCGGACGCAGTGGTCGGTGGCGATGCCGACCACGTCGACGTCGGTGATGCCGCGTTCGTTCAGCCAGTCGGCGAGCGTGCCGCCGTGCTCGTCGAGGCCTTCGAACCCGCTGTAGGCGGCGGCGTACTCGCCCTTGGAGAACACCGCCTCGATCGCCCCGGAGGTCACCGAGGGCGCGAAGTTGGGGTGGAAGCCCACGCCTTCGGTGCCGGCCACGCAGTGCGCGGGCCAGGAGCGGACGTAGTCGGGTTCGGCGGCGAAGTGCGCACCGGGTTCGATGTGGTGGTCGCGGGTGGCGACGATGTGGGCGTAGCCGGGTGCGGAGTCGGCGATCAGGTCGGTGATCGCGGCCGCGACCTCGGCCCCGCCGGCGACGGGAAGGCTGCCGCCTTCGCAGAAGTCGTTCTGCACGTCGACGACGATCAGGGCCCGGTGCATGGCTGGTCTTCTCTCGTTGGGTGGTGCGGTCCGAAGCCCGGGGGTGTCGGCCGCAGTGGTGTCGGGGGCGGTTGGCACTCTAGGCAGTGCCGGGCGGCGGCGGAAGGGTTCAGCCGGTGTGCCGCTCGGTGCCGATCACCGGCTCGCCGCGGGACAGCTGGGTGGCGGACAGCGGCAGCGTGGCGCGGGCGCGGCGGTGGCGTTCGCGGGCGGCGTCCAGCGGTTCGCGGCCGACCACCTCGCCGCCGGTGATCAGCGGGACGTGCAGCAGGTGCGGCTCCAGGTCGGCGGGCACCGGGCCGGTGCCGACCACCTCGGTCTCGGCGACGCCGTCGGCGTCGGGGCGGCGGGCGGCCCACTTGCGTCCGCCGATGCTGATCTTGCCGCCGGCCGAGCGCTTGGCGACCGGGACGAGTTCGCCGCCGGGGGCGGATTCGCGGGCGACCAGCTTGTAGACCATCGCGCAGGTCGGGTGGCCGCTGCCGGTGACCAGGCTGGTGCCGACGCCGTAGCCGTCCACGGGGGCGGCGGCCAGCGCGGCGATGGCGTACTCGTCGAGGTCGGAGGTGACGATGATCTTCGTGCCGGTGGCGCCGAGCTCGTCGAGCTGGCGGCGGACCCGGTGGGCGAGCAGCGTCAGGTCGCCGGAGTCGATCCGGACGGCGCCGAGGCCGGGGCCGGCCACCTCGACGGCGGTGCGGACCGCCTCGGCGAGGTCGTAGGTGTCGACCAGCAGGGTGGTGGCGCGGCCCATCGACTCGATCTGCGCGGTGAAGGCGTCCTTCTCGCTGTCGTGCAGCAGGGTGAAGGCGTGCGCGGCGGTGCCGGTGGTGGGGATGCCGTACGTGAAGCCGGCCTCCAGGTCGGAGGTGGCGGAGAAGCCGGCCAGGTAGGCGGCCCGGGAGGCGGCGACGGCGGCCTGCTCGTGGGCGCGTCGGGCGCCCATCTCGATCACCGGGCGGTCCCCGGCGGCGGCGGTCATCCGGGAGGCCGCGGCGGCGATCGCCGAGTCGAAGTTGAGGATCGACAGGATCACCGTCTCCAGGATCACCGCCTCGGCGAAGCTGCCCTCGACGGTCAGCAGCGGCGAGCCGGGGAAGTACACCTCGCCCTCGGGGTAGCCGTGGATGTCGCCGGTGAAGCGGTAGTCGGCGAGGTAACGCAGCGTGTCCTCGTCCACCACCCGCTGGTCGGCGAGCCAGTCGAGCTGGGGCGTGGTGAACCGGAAGTTCTCCACGGCGTCCAGCACCCGGCCGGTGCCGGCCAGCACACCGTAGCGGCGGCCGTTCGGCAGGCGGCGGGTGAACACCTCGAAGACCGAGCGGCGGTGGGCGGCGCCGCTGCGCAGGGCGGCCTGCAGCATGGTCAGCTCGTAGCGGTCGGTGAGCAGCGCGGAGCTGCGCTGCGCGGTGATGGCGTCCATGGGAATGATGCTACTACCACTTAGCGTCAGAGTGACGATTTCCCCCCGGGGTCACGTGTCGGACGACCCTGATTCGCTCCGGAGTCCCTCGGATGGAAGCATGGGCCGAGGGGGAAGATCGAGGTCGACGAGGAGAGACGGACTGTGAGTGTCGCGCCGGTGGAGATCGAGCGCCCGGAAGTGGAGGGGGTTCCGGTCACGGAGCCGGACACTCCCTGGGTGACCATCGTCCACAACGACCCGGTCAACCTGATGACCTACGTGCAGTACGTCTTCCAGAGCTACTTCGGCTACCCGAAGGACAAGGCACGTCAGCTGATGATGGACGTGCACACCAAGGGGCGGGCGGTGGTCTCCAGCGGCACCCGCGAGGAGATGGAGCGCGACGTGCAGGCGATGCACGGCTACGGCCTGTGGGCCACCCTGCAGCACGACTGACGGCCCGCCACCCACCGATCCACGAGGGACTGATCCGAAACACATGGCCGGTTTGTTCGAGAGCGCCGCGAGCGGCGGCGCGGCGATCCCGCTGGACGAGTTCGAGGCCTCCATCCTGCGCTCGTTGGAAGTGCAGATGCTGGAGCTGATCGGCCCGCCGCCCGGCGGCGAGCACGAGGACCCGCTGGCGGCGCTGTTCGCCGAGGGCCCCAGCGAGGCGCCCGAGGACCCGGCGCTGCTGCGGCTGTTCCCCGACGCGTACGGCGGCCCGGGCGCGCCCGAGGACCCGCAGAACGCCGAGATGGCCTCCGAGTTCCGCCGCTACACCGAGCTGGACCTGCGGGCCCGCAAGCGGGAGGACGCCCTCACGGTGGTCCGGGCGCTGGACGGGCTCGGCGGCGAGGGCGGCGTGGTCGCGGTCGGCGCCGGGGACTGCCCGCGCTGGCTGGGCGCGCTCAACGACCTGCGGCTGACCCTGGGTTCCCGGCTGGAGGTCACCGAGGAGGACGACGACGGCCTCTACGACCTGCCGGAGAACGACTCGCGCAAGCCGCTGGTGATCGCCTACCTGTGGCTGGGCGCGATGCAGGAGAGCCTGCTGGAGGCGATGGCCGGCTGAGCCATCGGGGCCCACCCATTCGCTCGAATTGTCCGATTATTTCGAGGATGATCGGATTCACGCTGTAGCGGCGCATTTCGCGTGGTTCACTGCTATTTCACCCGGAAGACGGGGCGTGTCGGCCGACCGGTCGGCGCGAACCGGGGAGGCGAGGTGGCAGATGACCGAGGCGACCGACGAGACGACCGACCCGGTCCCCGATGACGAGGGCTACGAGCGGGGGCTCGGCGGCCGGCAGATCCAGATGATCGCGATCGGCGGCGCGATCGGCACCGGCCTGTTCCTCGGGGCCGGCACCGCCATCTCCAAGGCAGGGCCGAGCCTGCTGCTCGCCTACGCGGTGGCCGGCGTGGTGATCTTCGTGATCATGCGGGCGCTCGGCGAACTGCTCACCTACCGCCCGGTGTCGGGCAGTTTCGCCGAGTACGCCCGCGAGTTCCTCGGCCCGTTCGCCGGCTTCGTCACCGGCTGGACGTACTGGCTGTTCTGGGTGGTCACCGGCATGGCCGAGACCACCGCCGCCGCCGTCTACGTGCGGTTCTGGGAGCCGGGCGTGCCGCAGTGGGGCACCGCGCTGGTCTTCCTGCTGCTGCTGTACGGCGCCAACCTGATCTCGGTGAAGCTGTTCGGCGAGATCGAGTTCTGGTTCTCGATGGTCAAGGTCACCGCGATCGTGGGGATGATCCTGATCGGGATCGGCGTGCTGATCTTCGGCTTCTCCGCCGCCGGGGAGACCGCCACCATCGCCCACCTGTGGAACGACGGAGGCTTCTTCCCCAAGGGCTTCGGGGCCACCGTGATGTCCCTGCAGATCGTCATGTTCGCCTACCTGGGGGTCGAGCTGGTCGGCGTCACCGCCGGGGAGAGCGAGAACCCCGAGAAGACGCTGCCGCGGGCGATCAACACCCTGCCGGTGCGGATCGCGCTGTTCTACGTCGGCGCCCTGCTGATCATCCTGTCGCTGGTGCCGTGGTCCGAATTCGAGCCCGGCGTCAGCCCGTTCGTCGCCGCCTTCGGCAAGGTCGGCATCCCCGCCGCGGCCGGCATCATCAACTTCGTGGTGCTCACCGCGGCGCTGTCCTCCTGCAACTCCGGGATGTACTCCACCGGCCGGATGCTGCGCGACCTGGCGCTGCGCCGGCAGGCCCCCGGCCGGCTAACCCGGCTCACCGCCCGGCGCACCCCCGCCGCCGCGATCACCGTCTCCTGCATGCTGATGGGTGCCGGAGTGGTGCTCAACTACCTCGTGCCGGAGCGGGCGTTCGAGTACATCACCTCGGTCGCCACCGTCTGCGGCCTGTGGACCTGGGGGGTCATCCTGGCCAGCCAGCTCCGCTACCACGCCGCCTGGAAGGCCGGCCGGCTGCCCGCGCCGACCTTCCGCGCCCCCGGCGGCAGTTGGACCCGCTGGCTGGCGCTGGCCTTCCTGGTGATGGTGCTGGTGCTGATCGCGCTCGACTCGACCGCCCGAATCTCGCTGTACGTCTTCCCGTTCTGGGCACTGATGCTGATCGTCGGTTACCGGGTGATCGGCCGCCGCGACCCGGCCGCCGTGCACGGCGATCCGCACGGGCACCTGCACGCCGAAAGCGGCGAGTGAGGCCCAGGGTCCGTCCGGCAGGATCGGCCGGACAGGCCCTGGCTATCCTGGCCGCATGCTGACCATCACCCGAGAACTGCGCGACCGGATGGTCGCCCACGCCCGCGCCGACCACCCGGACGAGGCGTGCGGCGTGATCGCCGGACCGGCCGGCACCGGCCGGCCCGAGCGGTTCATCCCGATGCTCAACGCGGCCCGCTCGCCCACCTTCTACGAGTTCGACTCCGGCGACCTGCTGAAGCTCTACCGCGAGATGGACGACCTGGACGAGGAGCCGGTGGTGATCTACCACTCGCACACCGCCACCGAGGCCTACCCGTCCCGCACCGACGTGAGCTACGCCTCCGAGCCGTTCGCGCACTACGTGCTGGTCTCCACCGCCGAGGGCACCGGCGAGGACGACCCCTACCAGTTCCGCTCGTTCCGCATCGTGGACGGTGTGATCACGGAGGAAGACGTCGAGGTGGTCGAGGCCTACCAGGTCTGAGCCCCCGGGCCCGCCGACGGGTCCGCCCAGGCCGTGCGGCGCGCGGCCGGCGGGCCCGTTTTCTCATGGGGCGGGACGCTTGCGGCCGTATGGTGAGACAAGCATGTCAAAGCGGGGGCGGGAATCTATACGATGAGTCCATGCGTTCCGTCGATGTGAGCAATCAGGGCCCAGGCATCCGCCTCGTGGCGCGCCTGCACGTCGACCTGTGCCGACTGGCCAGCGCGATCTGTCCCGGCACCGCCGCGCGCTGACCGGCAGAGCCGCAGCAAGCCTCCTCCCGACTGCTTTCTCGACCTTTCCGCCCCGGCCGCCGTCGGGGCCCTTCCTCTGCCGCGCCCGCGACGGCCCGGCGACCCGAAACCACTCCACAGGAGCGCAGCCATGGCCATCGAGGTCCGCATCCCGACCATCCTCCGCACCTACACCGACGGCGCCAAGGCCGTCGACGGCAACGGCGACAACCTCGGAGAGCTGTTCACCGACCTCGACGCCCGCCACCCCGGCATCGCCGCCCGGCTGCTGGACGGCGGCGAGCTGCGCCGCTTCGTCAACGTCTACCTGAACGACGAGGACGTCCGCTTCCTGGACGGCGTCGCCACCAAGCTGGCCGACGGCGACAGCGTCACCATCCTCCCCGCGGTGGCCGGCGGTATGAAGTAATGCGTTACGACAGCCCGATCGAGGCCGTCGGCAACACCCCCCTGGTGCGGCTGCCGCGGCTGTCCGCGGCCGTGCCCGGCAATGACGACGGCCTGGTCACGCTGTGGGCCAAGCTGGAGGACCGCAACCCCACCGGCTCCATCAAGGACCGTCCGGCGCTGCACATGATCGAGCGTGCCGAGGCCGACGGGCGGCTCACGCCGGGCTGCACCATCCTGGAGCCGACCAGCGGCAACACCGGTATCTCGCTCGCCATGGCGGCCAAGCTCAAGGGCTACCGGATGGTCTGCGTGATGCCGGAGAACACCAGCGAGGAGCGCCGCGAGCTGCTGCGGATGTGGGGCGCGGAGATCATCCCCTCGCCGGCCGCCGGCGGCTCCAACACCGCGGTGCGGATCGCCAAGGAGATCGCCGCCGAGCACCCCGACTGGGTGATGCTCTACCAGTACGGCAACCCGGACAACGCCGGCGCGCACTACTACGGCACCGGCCCGGAGATCCTCGCCGACCTGCCCACCGTCACCCACTTCGTGGCGGGTCTCGGCACCACCGGCACCCTGATGGGCGTCGGCCGGTACCTGCGCGAGAAGGTCCCCGGCGTGCAGATCGTCGCCGCCGAGCCGCGCTACGACGACCTGGTGTACGGCCTGCGCAACCTCGACGAGGGCTTCGTCCCCGAGCTGTACGAGGCCGAGGTGCTCACCACCCGCTTCTCGGTCGGCTCCGCCGACGCGGTCGCCCGGACCCGTGAACTGCTCCAGCAGGAAGGCATCTTCGCGGGCGTGTCCACCGGCGCGATCCTGCACGCCGCGATCGGGGTGGCCCGCAAGGCGGCCCGGGCCGGCGAGCGGGCGGACGTGGTCTTCGTGGTCGCCGACGGCGGCTGGAAGTACCTGTCCACCGGCATCTACACCGCCGAGACCACCGAGGCGGCGGTCGAAGCTCTGCAGGGCCAGCTCTGGGCCTGACGGAACGCCAACTCGACGGCGCGGCACCCCGGCTGGGGGCCGCGCCGTCGGCGTTCGGATGGTTCTCATGGTCGGACGGTCGGATCATCGGCCTGCTGTGACATCCCGGTATTTGTCCGTTCCCGGTGACCGCTCTGTCACGGAACCGCGACCGCAGCCCGTCGCGCACCTGCCGGGCGCACTTGCCCAACAGGCTGACGGCTCACCGCTTGGTTCACCGTCACCGTGGAGGTGGGCATCCATGCCCGGCCGGAAGCTCTGGTCCTACGTCGAGATCGCCCGCCACATCGGCGTGCAGGCCGAGACCGTCCGCCACTACAAGCGCCACGGACTGCTCCCGCACCCCGACCGGCTGGACGCCGGCGGCCGCCCCCGCTGGTACCCGCAGACCATCCGGAACTGGGCCAGGACCCGCCCCGGGCGGCGCTGAAACGGCCCGCCCCGTCCTGGTGATTCCGCCCACAGCGCGGCACGGGAGAGGGAGCAAAGTGCCGCCCGGCCCTTACCCTCGACACTCAAGAAACCCGCTCCGCCCCCGGCGGCGCGGACGGCCGCGGACGATGGCGCGACGGGGCGGGAAGGGCTCGGCATGAAACTGACCGTAGTGGGGTGCTCGGGGAGCTTCCCGTCCGTGGACTCCCCGTGCTCCAGCTACCTGGTGGAGGCCGACGGCTACCGCCTGGTCGTCGACCTCGGCAACGGCGCCCTCGGCAACCTGCAGAAGTACACCGGTCTGTACGACGTCGACGCGGTGCTGCTCAGCCACCTGCACGCCGACCACTGCATCGACCTGTGCGCGTACTGGGTGGCCCGCAACTACCGGGTCGAGGGCTGCCCCGCCCTGCTGCCCGTCTACGGACCGACCGGCACCGCCGCGCGGCTGGCCCGCGCCTACGACATGCCGGAGAAGCCCGGCATGACCGAGGTCTTCGACTTCCGCGACCTCACCGACGGCGCCCGCCTGGAACTCGGCCCGCTCACCGTCACCGTGGCCCTCGTCAACCACCTGGACTCCGAGGCCTACGGCTTCCGGATCGAGCACGGCGGCCGCAGCGTGGTCTACTCCGGCGACACCGGCGTCTGCCCCGAACTGGTCGAACTCGCCCGCGGCGCCGACCTGTTCCTGTGCGAGGCGGCGTACACGCACGGCAAGGAGACCTTCGACTCCATCCACCTCAACGGCCGCCAGGCCGGCGAGCACGCCGCCCGGGCCGGCGCCCGGCGCCTGGTGCTCACCCACATCCCGCCGTGGACGGACGCCGAACGCAACCGCCGCGACGCCGCCGCTGTCTACCCCGGACCGGTCGACCTGGCCCGCGCCGGAGCCGTCTACGAACTGTGAACCGGCGTCAGCCAGTGCCGGTAGCGGGCGTCCTCCCCGTGCACCGCGGCCCGGTACGCCTGGGCCAGCTTCCTCGTCAACTCGCCCTCGTGCGAGGGTAGTTCACGGTTGTCCAGGGATCCGACCGGGACCACTCCGGCGGCCGTTCCGGACAGGAACACCTCGTCCGCCGCGTACAGGTCCGAGCGCAGCAGCGGCTCGATCCGGACCTCCGCCCCCAGATCGCGGGCCAGCGTCAGCACGGTGTCCTGGGTGATCCCCTCGAGCGCCCCCGCACTGGCCGGGGTGGTCCGCAGCACACCGCCGCGCACCACGAACACGTTCTCCGAACTGCACTCGCTGACCGTCCCGTCCGGGGCCAGCAGCAGCGCCTCGTCGAAGCCGGCGTCGGTCGCCTCCCGGCGGGCCAGCGCCGAGTTCAGGTACGGGCCGGTCGCCTTCGCCGCCGGCGGGACGGAGTTGGGGTCGGTGCGCCGCCAGCTGCTGGTCATAAGCCGCAGCCCGCGCCCGGCCGGCAGGTAGGCCGGCCACGCCCAGGACGCGATCGACACACTGGTGGGGGAGTGGCGCATGTCCAGCCCCATCGAGCCGTAGCCGAGGAACGCCAAATGCCGCAGGTAGCACTCGCGGTGGCCGTTCGCCGCCACGAGTGAGATGGTGGCGGCCTCCAATTCGCGGGTGGAGTAGGGGAGTTCCATGCGCAGCATGCGGGCGCTGCGGCCGAGGCGGGCCAGGTGCTCGGGCAGCCGGAACACCGCGGGGCCGGTGACGGTGTCGAACACCCGGGTGCCCTCCAGCACCCCGGTGCCGTAGTGCAGCGCATGGGTGAGCACATGGACGCGCGCCTGCTGCCAGGGCACCAGTGCGCCGTCGAACCAGATCACGGAAGACTCGTCGATCGCCATGCCGCCATCCTGGGCAGCCCGGCCCGCCCCGCGAAGAGCAACGGGCCCGCCGGATCAGGCCATGGCCGCCACCGGAGCACCCGTCTCGGATACTGAAATGACGGCGTCCGCCCTCCGGTCGCGGCCCTAGGCTCCGGAAGGGTGGAGACCAGCACCGCCCTGTACGCCCGACTGCTCGCCGACCCCGGCTGCCCGCTGGACTCCCTGCGCGCCGAACTCGACTGCGAGGAAGCGGAGTTCGCCAAGGCGCTGGACGACCTGCACGCGCTCGGGCTGCTCCGGTCGACCACCGCCACCGCGAACGGCGTGGCTGCCGTCTCCATCGACACCGCCGTGCGGGACCTGCTCACCGACTCCGACCACCGGCTCGCCGCGCTGCTCGGCGAGGCCCGCCGCACCCACGAACGGGTCGAGCACCTGCACCGCCACTACCTGCCGCTGCGCACCGCCGCCGCCCACGAACTCGTTCGCGGCCCCGACCGGATCGCCGCCCTGCTGGAGGACGCCGCCCGGGCCGCCCGCACCGAGGCGCTGTCGCTGCGGCCCGGGCAGGACCAGTCCGAGACCGGCCTCGCCGAGAAACTCGCCCGCGAACGGATCGCCCTCGCCCACCGGGTTGCGCTGCGCACCATCTACCCTGCTGCCGCGCTCCACCAGGCGGCCGTGCTCGCCCACGTCCAGGCGCTCACCGCCGCCGGCGCGAGCATCCGGGTCGCGCACAGCCTGCCGCTCTGGCTGATCGTGGTGGACTCCCACCTTGCCGTCCTGCCCGCCCCCGGCGAGACGCCCGTCAGTGCGGCGGTGGTGGTCCGGGACCCGGCGGTGGTCTCGGTGGTGCGGGAGCTCTTCGAGCACTTCTGGGCGGCGAGTTGGGTTCCGCCGGAGCTTCTGGGCCGTGCGGCACCGGGTGACCGGCACCGGGAGGTGCTGCGGCTGCTCGCCGCCGGGCTGACGGATCAGGCGATCGGGCGGAAGCTGGAGATCTCGGACCGGACGGTGCGGAGGCTGGTGGCGGATCTGACGGCTTCGTTGGGGGCGCAGTCGAGGTTCCAGGCGGGGGTGCACGCTACGAGGCTGGGGTGGATCTGAGGGGCGCTTCCGCGTGCAACTGGCTGTCGGGGGCGCGATCTTGCGGGCGTGCTCCTTCCGCTTCGCGCAGTTCCCCGCGCCCCTGCGGGGCGCGTCCTGCGGGGCGCGCGGTCCTATGTTTCCTCGAAGCCTTCTTCCTCGCGCCCAGGGGTTTTCAGGTCGAAGCGGAGGATGACGAATCGGAAGGCCGTGTAGTAGATCACCGCGATGACCAGGCCTATCGGGATGATCAGCCAAGGTCTGGTGGCGTAGCCCCAGTTGAGGACGTAGTCGATGACGCCGGCGGAGAAGGTGAAGCCGTGGTGGACGCCGAGGGCCCAGGTGGCGGCCATGGAGATGCCGGTGAGGAGGGCGTGGGCGACGTAGAGGGCGGGGGCGATGAAGACGAAGGCGAATTCGATGGGTTCGGTGATGCCGGTGGCGAAGGAGGTGAGGGCGAGCGAGATCATCATGCCGAGGACGGCTCGGCGGCGTTCGGGGCGGGCGCAGTGGGCGATGGCGAGGGCGGCGGCGGGCAGGCCGAACATCATGACGGGGAAGAAGCCGGACATGAACTGGCCCGCGTTGGGGTCGAGTTGGAAGAAGCGGGTCTGGTCGCCGTGGAAGGTGCGGTCGCCGACGGTGTAGTTGCCGGCCTGCTGCCAGAAGAAGGTGTTGGCGATCTGGTGCAGGCCGAACGGCAGGAGCGCCCGGTTGATCAGGCCGAAGACGCCGGCGCCGAGTGCGCCGAGGCCGATCACCCAGTTGCTGAACTCGTCGACGGCGGAGCCGATCGGGCCCCAGCAGAGGCCGAAGAAGACGCCGAGGCCGGTGCCGACGAAGGCCATCACGATGGGTACCAGTCGGCGGCCGTTGAAGAAGCCGAGCCAGTCGACCAGCCGGGTGCGGTGCAGGCGTTGCCAGAGCAGGGCGGAGAGCAGGCCGACGACGACTCCGCCGAGTACCCCGGGGTCCTGGTAGGTGGCCTCGATGTCCTTGCCGGGGAGCACCTGGTAGGCGGTTTTGGGGAAGGCGGTGAGCACCTGGTGGTACGTCAGGAAGCCGACCAGTGCGGCGAGTGCGGTGGAGCCGTCGGACTTCTTGGCGTAGCCGATCGCGATGCCGACGCAGAACAGCAGCGGCATCCAGTCGAAGACGGCGTGGCCGGACGCGGCGAAGACTTCGGCGACCTTGGTCCAGCCGAGGCCCTTGGGGCCGAACACGTCGTCCTGACCGAGTCGGAGCAGGATGCCGGCGGCGGGCAGGACGGCGATCGGGAGCTGGAGGCTGCGGCCGATCTTCTGGAGGGCGGGGAAGACCCGGGAGCGCAGGGCCCGTCCGCCCGGTGCCGCCTGCGAGTTCGGTGCGGTCGTACTCATAGCGGGCGGTTCCTCACGGCAGCGCGATCCTGGTCTAGACCACTGGTGGCCCGGTCCAGTTTCTAGCACGCGCCGAACACGCTCCGGAACCCTCCGAAGGTCGGCCCCCGTCAAGCGCTGCGGAATCGAAACCTGCCCGGCCCGCCGCCTCGGCCGCCGGACAACACGGCGCCCCCGGACGGAAATTGTCTCCCACCGGGGGCGCGCAGGGCGAATTCGTCAGGCCTTGGTCGGGTCCTCGATCTCGCCCTCCTCCTCGCGTCCTGGTGTTTTCAGGTCGAATTTGACGATGACGAACCGGAAGACGACGTAGTAGACCGCCGCGAAGCACAGGCCGATCGGGATGATCAGCCAGGGTTTGGTGGCCAGGTTCCAGTTGATCACGTAGTCGATGAGTCCGGCCGAGAAACTGAAGCCGTCATGGACGCCGAGCGCCCAGGTGATGGCCATCGAGGCGCCGGTGAGCAGGGCGTGGATGCCGAACAGCAGCGGGGCGACGTAGGCGAAGGAGTACTCGATGGGCTCGGTGACGCCGGTGACGAAGGAGGTCAGCGCGACCGAGGTCATCAGGCCGTAGATCTCCTTGCGGCGGTGCGGCTTCGCCGAGGCGGCGATGGCCATCGCGGCGGCGGGCAGCGCGAACATCATGATCGGGAAGAAACCGGAGAGGAACTGGCCGGCCGTCGGGTCACCCGCCAGGAAGCGGCCGATGTCGCCGGTGGCGGTCTTGCCGGTGTGCGGGTTGGTGAAGGTGCCGAACTGGAACCAGACGAAGGTGTTCAGCAGCTGGTGCATGCCGACCAGCAGCAGGGCGCGGTTGGCGACGCCGAAGATGCCGGAGCCGCCGGCGCCCAGGTCGGACAGCCACTTGGAGAAGTCCTCCAGCCCGGTGCCGATCGGCTGCCAGATCCACACCATCAGCGAGCCGAACAGCAGGCCGACCAGGGCGGTGATCATCGGGACCAGGCGGCGGCCGTTGAAGAAGCCCAGCCAGTCGACCAGCTTGACCCGGTGGTAGCGCACCCACAGCTTGGCCGAGAACAGACCCATCAGGATGCCGCCGAGCACGCCGGGGTTCTGGAAGTCCACCTTCACCACTGTCTTGGCCTCGAAGTCGACGCAGACCGTCTGCTCCAGCACCGAGGGGACCGGGCAGGCCTTCGGGAAGGCCCGCAGGACGGCGTAGTAGACCAGGAAGCCCGCCACCGCGGCGAGCGCGGTCGAGCCGTCCGCCTTCTTGGCCATGCCGATCGCCACACCGATGCAGAACAGCAGTGGCAGGCCGAGGGCCGGGTCGAGGAGCGCGCCACCGGCGGCGGCGATGGCCCTGGCGACCCGGTCCCAGCCGAGGCCGTCCTTGCCGAAGATGTCGTCCTGGCCGAGGCGGGTGAGGATGCCGGCGGCGGGCAGCACGGCGACCGGCAGCTGGAGGCTCCGGCCCATCTTCTGCAGGCCGCCGTAGAAGGTGTGCCACCAGGTGCTCTGATGAGCGGCGGCGCCTGTTGAACTCAATCGTCGGCCCTCCGTGCTTCGCGTGCCCGGTCCGTCCGTGGGAGGGCCAGGAACACCGGCGGATCGTCCGGCGTTGTCCGAGTACACCTATAATTGGTGTAGACCATTTATGGGGGCCGGAGGCGGTCCGCCGGGCCCATGGGCCCGGTGATCGTCATCTTCGGGCGACCCCCGAGCGGACCGCGCGCGGAGCTGGTCCGAACGTGGACCAACATGGCATATCGTCCGGAATCGGGTGATGCTGGTCGCGCCGTCGGAAGGCGCGGCAGACTGATCCCGAGTCACTTCCGGCCGGTACCACCGCACACGCAGTACGGCACCCGGCGACCGACCGCCGATGCGCCGAGACAGAGGGAGAAAGACCATGGCCAGCAAGGCTGAGAAGATCGTCGCCGGTCTCGGCGGAATCGAGAACATCGACGAGGTCGAAGGCTGCATCACCCGGCTGCGCACCGAGGTCCACGACGCCTCCAAGGTCGACGAGGCGGCCCTCAAGGCGGCCGGCGCCCACGGTGTGGTGAAGATGGGCACCGCCATCCAGGTCGTCATCGGCACCGACGCCGACCCGATCGCGGCCGAGATCGAAGACATGATGTGAGCCGAGGCCCCGCCGGCCCGCCCCCGGACTCCCGGGTGGCGGGCCGTCCCCGTCCAGGGACGGGACGGGGACGGAACGGGGACGAGGGTGGGGACGGGGCAGGGCAGGACGGGACGGGACGGGGACGGGCGGGGAGCCGGACGGGATACGCTCGTTCGCATGTCACGCATCGACGGCCGCACCCCCGACCAGCTCCGCCCCATCACCATCGAACGGGGCTGGAGCAAGCACGCCGAAGGATCCGTCCTGGTCTCCTACGGCGACACCAAGGTGCTGTGCACCGCCAGCGTCACCGAGGGCGTCCCGCGCTGGCGCAAGGGCAGCGGCGAAGGCTGGGTCACCGCCGAGTACGCCATGCTGCCGCGCGCCACCAACACCCGCGGCGACCGCGAGTCGGTGCGCGGCAAGATCGGCGGCCGCACCCACGAGATCAGCCGGCTGATCGGCCGCTCGCTGCGCGCCGTGGTCGACCACCGGGCGCTCGCCGAGAACACCTTCGTACTGGACTGCGACGTCCTCCAGGCCGACGGCGGCACCCGCACCGCCGCGATCACCGGCGCGTACGTGGCGCTGGTCGACGCGGTCTCCTGGGCCCGCGAGAAGAAGCTGCTGCGCGCCAAGGGACAGCCGATCACCGGCGGCGTCAGCGCGGTCAGCGTCGGCATCATCGACGGCGTCCCGATGCTCGACCTCCGCTACGAGGAGGACGTCCGGGCCGAGACCGACATGAACATCGTCTGCACCTCCGACGGGCGCTTCGTCGAGGTCCAGGGCACCGCCGAGGGCGCCCCGTTCGACCGCGACCTGCTCAACCAGCTGCTCGACCTGGGCAGCCTGGGCTGCGCCGAGCTGGACGAGATCCAGCGCAAGGCGCTCGAGCTGTAACGGCTTCCCCTGGGAACCGCGGTGGGCCGAACGGCCGTCAGAACCGAAGGGCAGGCCCGCGTGTGCTGTACAGGCACGCGGGCAGACCCTTAACGTTCCGCTGTGAGCCCGCACACCCTCCTGGAGGACTCGCCGATGCAGCAGCCACTCAGCATCAACCGCACCACCGCGCTGGCCGTCGCCGCGTTGGTGCTGATCCTGCCGCTGAGTGCGGTCAGCTGCTCCGCCGCGGAGAAGGCGGTGAGCTGCGCCAACACGGCCGTGCAGCTCTCCACCGACGTGGCGCAGCTCGGCTCCGCGTACAACAACGCGGACAAGGACCCGGCCGCCGCGGGGAAGGCCGTCCAGAAGATCAAGGGCGACCTGGACAAGATCGGCCGCAACTCCAGCGACGCCGACCTGGCCAAGGCCGTCGGCGACCTGCAGACCCAGGTCGACAAGGTGCAGAAGGCCATCGACGCCAACGAGACGCCCGACCTCGGCCCGCTCGGGGACGCCGCGGGGCGGATCAGCAAGGTGTGCACGGGCTGAGATCAGCGGGTGGTTAGGCTTGCGGGCATGACCACGCGCCTCGTTCTCGCCACCCGTAACCAGCACAAGGTCGCCGAGCTGCGCGACATCCTCGGCGCGGCCGGGCTGGATGTCGAACTGGTCGGCGCGGACGCCTTCCCCGAGGTGCCGGACGTGCCGGAGACCGGCGTGACCTTCGCCGAGAACGCCCTGCTGAAGGCGCACGCGCTGGCCCGCGCCACCGGACTCCCCGCGGTCGCCGACGACTCCGGGCTGTGCGTGGACGTGCTCGGCGGGGCGCCCGGCATCTTCTCCGCCCGCTGGGCCGGCCGGCACGGCGACGACAAGGCCAACCTGGACCTGCTGCTCGCCCAGCTCGGCGACATCGCGGCCGAGCACCGCGCCGCGTCCTTCGCCTGCGCCGCCGCGCTCGCGCTGCCCGACGGCACCGAGCGGGTCGTCGAGGGCCGGCTGCACGGCACGCTGCGCACCGAGCCGGCCGGCAGCGGCGGCTTCGGCTACGACCCGATCCTGCAGCCGCTCGGCGAGAGCCGGACCTGCGCCGAGTTGAGCGCCGAGGAGAAGAACGCGATCAGCCACCGCGGTCAGGCGTTCCGCTCGCTCGCCCCGGTGGTGGCCGAACTGCTCGGCTGAGACTCCGCGTTGACGCGCGAAGGGCCCGCCCGGAACGTTCCGGGCGGGCCCTTCGCCATGGGTGCGGCCTGAGGGACTCGAACCCTCACGAGATTTCTCTCACGGGCACCTAAAACCCGGGCGTCTGCCAATTCCGCCAAGACCGCAGGCAGCGACTTCCCCGTCATGCTACTTGTCCGTCACCTCGACGTGCACCACCCTTTCGGGCGGCGTCCGGTCCCCCCGCCGGGCGTGAATTTCGGAGCGACCCGTGCCGACCACCCGGAGCGCGTGGATCTACGACGGCACCAGCCTGTGGGTCGGCGATGCCTCGCGGGCCATCGCGGCGCGCGGCGCCTACGCCACCAGCAAGGGCCTGGGTGGCATATTCGCCTGCTCGCCGGAGGGCGACGGCCCGTCCGGGATGCTGGTCAACGCGATGGCCGCGAGTATGAAGTGGCGTCAACTCGCCCTGGAGAAGGCCGGATCGTCCGAGTGCGGACGGTTCGGCCTTTCTTGCCAAGTTGGTACAGACCTGTTGACGTGGATGGTCCAGACCTTTTAAGTTCGGCGGAACTTCCCCCACATGTGCATGCCCTCCCACAGGCATGCACGCGACACTCTCTCCCGGAGGACCGAGTGTTGATCCGACACACCACGGCGCAGCGTCCCACCGCTGCCGGCCGTCAGAAGAGCGGCCGCAAGGTGGCGTTCGCCGCCACCGCGGCGGCGGGACTCGCGGGCCTGCTGATGGGCACGCTCGGCGTCGCGCCGTCCGCCGCCGCCGTCGACAACCAGGCGTGCCGCCCCGACGGCATGTACACCACGCCCGGCGTCGACGTCCCCTACTGCAACGTCTACGACACCAGCGGCCGCGAGCAGATGGGCGCCGACCACCAGCGCCGCGTCATCGGCTACTTCACCGGCTGGCGCACCGGCAAGGACGGCACGCCCGCCTACCTGGTGAACAACATCCCCTGGGACAAGGTCACCCACCTCAACTACGCGTTCGCGCACGTCGCCGGTGACAACACCATCTCGGTGGGCACCGACAACGCGGACAACGCCTCCACCGGGATGACCTTCCCGGGCGTGGCCGGCGCGGAGATGGACCCGTCGCTGCCCTACAAGGGCCACTTCAACCTGCTCAGCAAGTACAAGAAGCAGTTCCCGAACGTCAAGACCATGGTCTCGGTGGGCGGTTGGGCCGAGACCGGCGGCTACTTCGACGACTCGGGCAAGCGGGTCAACTCCGGCGGCTTCTACTCGATGACCGTCAACGCGGACGGGTCGGTCAACCAGGCCGGCATCAACACCTTCGCGGACTCCGCCGTCAACTTCATCAAGAAGTACGGCTTCAACGGCGTCGACCTCGACTACGAGTACCCGACCTCGATGAAGGACGCGGGCAACCCGCTCGACTACTCCATCTCCAACGCCAAGCGCGCGTCCCTGATGAAGGGCTACGCGGCGCTGATGAAGACCATGCGCGAGAAGCTCGACCGGGCCTCCGCCGCCGACGGCAAGTACTACCTGCTGTCGGTCGCCGCCCCGTCCTCGGGCTACCTGCTGCGCGGCATGGAGACCTTCCAGGTCACCCAGTACCTGGACTACGTCAACATCATGTCGTACGACCTGCACGGCGCCTGGAACAAGTACGTCGGCCCGAACGCCGCGCTGTACGACGACGGCAAGGACGGCGAGCTCGCGGCCGCCAACGTGTACGGCACCTCGCAGTACGGCGGGATCGGCTACCTGAACGGTGACTGGGCCTACCACTACTTCCGCGGCGCGATGCCGGCCGGCCGGATCAACCTCGGCGTGCCGTACTACACCCGCGGCTTCCAGAACGTGCAGGGCGGCACCAACGGCCTGTGGGGCACCGCCTCCACCACCAACTGTCCGGCCGGCTCCGGCCTGACCACCTGTGGTGACGGCGCCGTCGGCATCGACAACATCTGGCACGACCTGGACGACAACGGCAAGGAGTCGCCGGCCGGCTCCAACCCGATGTGGCACGCCAAGAACCTGGAGAACGGCATCCTGCCGGACTACCTCTCCAAGTACGGCGTCAAGGACACCGCGCTGAACGGCAGCTACACCCGCAACTACAGCGCCTCGCTGGTCGCCCCGTGGCTGTGGAACGCCGACAAGAAGGTCTTCCTGTCCACCGAGGACGACCAGTCCATCGGTGTCAAGGCCGACTACCTGGTCAACCAGGGCGTCGGTGGCGCGATGATCTGGGAGCTCGCCGGCGACTACAAGTGGGACGCCACCGCCAATGGCGGCAAGGGCGAGTACGTCCAGGGCAACACCATGACCTCGCTGCTGTACGACAAGTTCAAGGCGGCCTCGGCGTACGGCGCGACCCGCTCCACCGTCGCGCTGCCGCAGCAGACCCTGCCGATCGACGTGTCGTTCACCAACTTCGCGCTGGGTGACAACAACTACCCGATCAACCCGAAGATCCACATCGTCAACAACTCGACCGTCACCCTGCCCGGCGGCACCGAGTTCCAGTTCGACTACTCGAACTCCGCGCCCAGCAACGCCGCCGACCAGTCCGGCTTCGGCTCCAAGGTCATCCGGGCCGACCACACCGGCAACAACACCGGCGGTCTGAAGGGCACCTACAACCGGGTCTCGCTGAAGCTGCCGACCTGGCAGTCGCTGGCGCCCGGCGCCTCGGTGGACGTCGCGTTCGTCTACTACCTGCCGGTCTCCACCCCCGCCAACTGGACCGTCAACGTCGGCGGCACCCTGTACGGCATCACCGGCGACTACACCCGCGGCGCCACCGCGGGCACCGGCTCGCCGTCGCCGAGCACCTCGGCCAGCGCCTCTGCGTCGGCCTCCGCCTCGCCCTCGCAGTCGGCCTCGCCGTCGGCGTCCGCGTCCGCGTCCGCGTCCGCCTCGGCTTCGCAGTCCGCGTCGCCGTCGGCGTCCGCCGGCAGCTGCTCGGCCGCGCCGAGCTGGAGCGCCGGGACCACCTACGCCGCCGTCACCAAGGTGTCGTGGAAGGGCCACTACTACCAGAACAAGTGGTGGACCGCGGGCGAGGACCCGTCGCTGAGCGGCGCCTGGGGCGTCTGGACGGACCTCGGGGCCTGCTGATCCCGGACCCATGAACGGCGGTGGCGGTCGACCCGGTCGGGGGGTCGGCCGCCACCGCTGCCGCGTTCTCGGTTACTGCCCGACCTTCAGGTCCTTCAGCAGCTTCGCGACATGGCCGGTGGCCCGGACGTTGTAGAGCGCCCGTTCGACCTTGCCCTGCTCGTCCACGATCACCGTGGAGCGGATCACACCCTGGTAGGTGCGGCCGTAGTTCATCTTCTCGCCGTACGCGCCGTACGCCTCGAGCACCTTGTGCTCCGGGTCCGACAGCAGCGTCACCTTCAGGTGCTCCGTCTCGCGGAACTTGCCGAGCTTCTCCGGCTTGTCCGGCGAAATGCCGATCACGTCGTAGCCCGCGCCCGCGAAGACCTCCAGGTTGTCCGTGAAGTCGCAGGCCTGCTTGGTGCAGCCCGGGGTCAGCGCCGCCGGGTAGAAGTAGACGATCACCTTGCGGCCGAGGTGGTCGGCCAGCGACACCTCGTTGCCGTCGGCGTCGGGCAGGGTGAAGGCGGGGGCGGTGTCGCCCGCCTGCAGGCGCTCGCTCACGATGGTGCTTCTCTCCTCCGGTCCAGGACAGGGTGGTGCTCCCCGCCAACCTACCTCCGTTGGTGGGTGGCGCTGCGCGAGCGCGACAGCGAGCTGACAGACTGTCGGTGCAGAGACGTACCTAGCGGTAACAGAGATGGGGTGGCCCCAGTGGCAGCGAGCAGCAAGGACACGTCGGCACCGCGCACGACGGCCCAGATCGAGGCGGACATCGCCGGGACCAGGGACAGGCTCGCCGCGACCCTCGACGAGCTCGCCATGCGCGTGCACCCGGCCACCGTCGCCGCCCAGACCAAGGCCAAGCTGCGCGCCACGGTCGAGCAGCGGGCCGGCAAGGCGTACGTCGCCGCGAGCGGCGCCGTCGAGCAGGTCAAGTCCAGGTTCGTCGACGAGGACGGGCGGCCGCGACCCGAGCGGATCGTGCCCGTCGCGCTGGTCGGCGTCGGCGTGGTGCTGCTCATCGCCTCCGCGAAGCGGCGCCGCAAGGGCTGACAGCTCCTGCGGACGGCGGGGACCCGGGTTTCGACGCCCGGGACCCCGCCGTTTTCGCTGTCCGGTACGGTCGGGGAGTGAGTGAGAACGACACGCAGAGCAGACACGACCGGCTCGGGGAGAAGCTTCCGATTCGGATGCTGCACGACCGGGTCCTCGTCAGGACCGAGACCGGCGAGGGCGAGCGCCGCTCCACCGGCGGCATCCTGATCCCCGCCACCGCGGAGCTTTCGCGCCGCTGCACCTGGGCCGAAGCCGTGGCCGTCGGCCAGAGCGTCCGCTCGGTGGAGCCCGGCGACCGGGTGCTCTACGACCCGGAGGACAAGCTGGAGGTGGAGGTGCGCGGCGCGACCTACATCCTGCTCCGGGAACGCGACCTGCACGCGGTGGCGGCGGGACGCTTCGGGGACCTTGAAGGGTCGACGGGGCTGTACCTGTAACAGCTTGGGATTATCGGTCCGCAAGGTCGCGAGCACGTGCAAGTAATTGCCCGGCGTCGCGACCTTGCGGTTTGGTACGTTCCCCTTCGCGCAGTTCTCCCCCAGCCCTGGCGGGCCGGGCGGTACCCCCACGCGCCCCTGTTTTCCAGCACCCAAGGAGACAGCCGACATGTTCGGGGTCTACTTAGCCGTCGCCCGCGGCGCGTTCCGGCGGTATTCGACGTATCGGGCGGCGACGGTGGCGGGGGTGGTCACCAATAGCGTGTTCGGGGGGATCCTGGCGTCGACGATGCTCGCGTTGTGGCATGCGAGGCCGGGGCTCGGGGGGTATGACGCGCGGCAGGCGGTGACGTATGTGTGGATCAGCCAGGCGTTGTTGGTGACGGTCGCGGTGTGGGGCGGCGGGTTCCAGGACGATGTGCAGTCGCGGTTCCGGAGTGGGGACATCGCGATCGATCTGTACCGGCCGGTGGATTTCCAGGGGTGGTGGCTGGCGACGGACCTGGGGCGGGCGGGGTTTCAGCTGCTGATCAGGGGTGCGGTGCCGCTCGCGTTGGGTGCGCTGGTGTTCGAGCTGGCGTTGCCGTCGGAGCCGCTGGTGTGGGTGGAGTTCCTGCTGGCGGTGGTGCTGGCGGTGGTGGTGAGTTTCGGGGTGCGGTTCCTGGTGTCGTTGGCCGGGTTCTGGCTGGACGACTCGGAGGGGGTGCGGGCGGCGGTGGTGGTGGTGTCGATGTTCTTCTCCGGGATGCTGCTGCCCCTGCCGTTGTTTCCGGGTTGGTTGGGGGAGTTGGCGGGGGTGCTGCCGTTCTCGGCGATGGTGCAGTTGCCTTCCGATGTGTTGTTGCAACGGCGCACCGGGCACAGCCTGGTGACCTTGTACGCCTTCCAACTGGCCTGGGCGGTAGCCCTGTTGGCGGTCGGGCGGGTGGTGCAGGCGCTCGCGGTGCGCAAGGTGGTGGTGCAGGGTGGTTGAGAGCGAGTCGTTCGCCGCCCGGGCGGGCTGGGCGGTGCGTTCGTGGTGGCTGATCGCCGCGATGTGGGGCCGGTCGATGCTGACGTACCGGACGTCGTTCCTGCTGGGGCTGGGCGCGAACGTGCTGATCACGTTCCTGGACTTCGCGGTGCTGATCCTGATGTTCCGGCACACCCGGCAGCTGGCCGGCTGGACGCTCGCCGAGACCGGGTTCCTGTACGGGACGTCGTCGGTGGCACTCGGCGCGGCCAACCTGCTGGTCGGTTCGGTGAGCGGGCTGGGCGAACGGGTGCGGTCCGGGTCGCTGGACACCATGCTGATCCGGCCGGCCCCCGCGCTGGCCCAACTCGCCGCCGAGCGCTTCTCGTTGAGACGGCTGGGCCGGCTGGTGCAGGCGTTCGCGGTGCTCAGCTGGTCGCTCACCGCGCTGGACGTGCGGTGGACGTGGGACCGGGTGCTGATGGTGCCCGGTCTGCTGCTGTGCGGGACGGTGATCTTCTGCGCGGTCTTCGTCGGCTGCTCCTGCGTGCAGTTCTGGTGGGGCGAGGCCGCCGAGCTGCAGAACTCCGTGACCTACGGCGGCTCCACGCTGCTCCAGTACCCGCCGACGGTGTTCGCGAAGGAGGTCGTCGCGGGCACCGTGTTCGGGGTGCCGCTGGCGTTCGTCAACTGGCTGCCCGCGCTGCACATCCTGGGCCGGCCCGACCCGCTCGGCCTGCCCGTCGCGTTCCATTTCGCCTCGCCCGTCGCGGCGGCGCTGTGCGTGCTGGCGGCGGCGCTGGCCTGGCGGGCCGGGCTGCGCGCCTACCGTTCCACCGGAAGCTGAGAGAGGGAGAGTGACCGTGGCGGTGATCGAGGTCGAGGACGTCCGGCGGACATTCACCGTCCGCACCCGGAACGGCCGTTGGCGGCGCGAGAAGCGCGAGGTGCGGGCCGTGGACGGGCTCACCTTCCAGGTCGAGGAAGGGGAGTGCGTCGGCTACATCGGGCCGAACGGGGCCGGCAAGTCGACGACGGTGAAGATGCTCACCGGGATCCTGGTGCCCACCGGCGGGCGGCTGCGGGTGGCGGGAGTGGACCCGGCGGCCAGGCGGGCCGCGCTGGCCCGGCGGATCGGCGTGGTGTTCGGCCAGCGCACCACCCTGTGGTGGGACCTGCCGCTGCGCGACAGCTACGAACTGGCCCGCCGGATCTACCGGATCCCCGACGCCCGCTACCGGACCAACCTCGACCGGTGCGTCGAACTGCTCGACCTGGGCGGCCTGTTGGACACCCCCGTACGGCAGCTCTCGCTCGGCCAGCGGATGCGCGGCGACCTCGCCGCCGCCCTCCTGCACGACCCGAACGTGCTGTACCTCGACGAGCCGACCATCGGACTCGACGTGATCAGCAAGACCAAGGTCCGCGAGTTCCTCCGCGAGACCAACCGCGAACAGCGCACCACCGTGCTGCTCACCACCCACGACCTCACCGACATCGAGCAGCTGTGCGGCCGGGTGATGGTGATCGACCACGGCCGGCTGGTGCTGGACGGCCCGCTGGAGCAACTGCACGCGGCCGGCGAGAGCGAACGCACCCTGGTGGTCGACCTGGCCACCGCGCACCCGCCGATCGAACTGCCCGGGGTGCGCACCGTCAAGGTCGAGGGCCCGCGGCAGTGGCTGGCGTTCCCGGCCCGGCAGAGCGCCGCCCCGCTGGTCGCCGCCGTCGCCGAGCGCTACCCGCTGGTCGACCTGTCGCTGCGCGAACCCGCCATCGAGGACGTGATCGCCCGGATCTACGCCGGCGCCGCCACCGAACCCGCCGTCTGACCCACTCACTCGTTCGGGTGGGGGAGGTGACCGAACGGTCGGCCCGGGAGTTGGTATCTCGTGACCGAGCCCGAACCGGACGTCAGTGTGGTGATCGCCGTCCACGACACCATGCCGTACCTCACCGACTGCCTGAACTCGCTGGCCGAACAGACCATCGGCGCGGACCGGATGGAAGTGGTCGCCGTCGACGACGGGTCGAGCGACGGCAGCACCGAGGAACTCGCCCGGTTCGCCGACGCCCACCCCGGACTGCTGCGCACCGTACGGCAGCCCGCGTCCGGCGGCCCCGCCAAACCCACCAACCGCGGCACCGACCTGGCCCGCGGCCGCTACCTGATGTACCTCGGCGCCGACGACTGGCTCGGCCCCGAGGCACTGGAGCGGATGGTCGACACCGCCGACCGCTGGCAGTCCGACGTGCTGATCCCCAAACTCGTCGGCGAGAACGGCCGGATCGTCCCGCAGGGCATCTTCGAGCGCACCGCCGAACACGTCGGCTTCACCGACTCGGCGCTCGCCTGGGCACTCGCCGACACCAAGATGTTCCGCCGCGCCCTGGTGCTCAGCCACGGCCTGCGCCGCCGCGAGGACCTGCCGGTCTGCTCCGACCAGCCGTTCACCCTCGGCGCGCTGCTCAACGCCCGCAAGGTGTCCGTGCTCGCCGACTACGACTACTACCACCTGGTGCTGCGGCAGGACCGCTCCAACGTCACCCACCGCGCCGGGCCGATCGACCGGCTGCGCGCCATGGGCGCCGTCCAGGAGGTGCTGGAGCGGGGCACCCGCCCCGGCCCCGCCCGCGACGCCGTCCGGGAACGCTACTTCAGCTGGGACGTCCCGCAGGTGCTGCAGGAGCAGTTCCTCGCCGAACCGCCCGCCATGCAGCGGCGCATCCTCGGCGAGATCGGCCGGCTGCTCGACCGGCACTGCCCACCCGCCGTGTTCGCCGCCGTACCGGTACCCGCCCGGCTGCGCCTCGCGCTCGCCCGCCGCGGCGAACTCGCCACCCTGTGCGAACTCATCGACTGGGAACGGCAGTACGGCCCCGCCCCCGTCGAACGCCGCGGCGGCCGGCTGTACGCCCGCTACCCGATGTACCGCGACCGGCGGCTCGGCCTGCCCGACACGCTGTTCGACACCGGCCGCGCCCCCGGCCCCACCGGCTGGCGACGGATGGTCCCCGCCCCCGCACGCCGCGCGCTGCGCCGCGCCCGGAAGGCCTGGCGCGGCCGCCCCGACACGCTGCGGGCCGCCCGATGACACCAGACGTCCTACCGGAAGGTGACCGAGTGACGGCGCTGCACGTCTGCGTGGTCGGGCTGGGCAAGATCGGCCTGCCGCTGGCCGTCCAGTTCGCCACCAAGGGACACCGGGTCACCGGCGCCGACATCGCCCCCGCGGTGGTCGCCGCCGTCACCGCCGGGCGCCCGCCGTTCCCCCGCGAGGCCCACCTCGACGAACTGCTCGCCGAGACCGTCGCCGCCGGCCGCCTGCACGCCACCACCGACACCGCCGCCGCCACCGCGGCGGCCGACGCCGTGGTGATCGTCGTCCCGCTGCTCACCGACGCCGACGGCCGGCCCGACTTCGCGCTGCTGGACGCCGCCACCGACGCCGTCGCCGCCGGGCTGCGGCCCGGCACGCTGATCAGCTACGAGACCACACTGCCGGTGGGCACCGTGCGCGGCCGGTTCGCCCGGCGGCTGGAGGACGGCTCCGGGCTGACCGCCGGCCGGGACTTCGCGCTGGTGTTCAGCCCCGAACGGGTCCGCACCGGGCGGGTCTTCGCCGACCTGCGGCGCTACCCCAAGCTGGTCGGCGGCATCGACGAGGAGTCCACCCGGCGCGGCGTCGCGTTCTACCGGGCGGTGCTGGACTTCGACCCGCGCCCCGACCTGCCGCGCGGCAACGGCGTGTGGGCGCTGAGCGGGGCGGAGGCCGCCGAGTTCTCGAAGCTCGCCGAGACCACCTACCGGGACGTCAACATCGCGCTGGTCAACCAGTTCGCCCGGCTCGCGGACCGGGTCGGCGTCGACCTGGTCGAAGTGATCGACGCCTGCAACTCACAGCCCTACAGCCACCTGCACCGCCCCGGCATCGCGGTCGGCGGGCACTGCATCCCGGTCTACCCGCGGCTGTACCTGTGGAACGACCCGGACGCGACCGTGGTGCGCGCCGCCCGGGAGGCCAACGAGCAGGTCCCGGCGTACGCGGTCGGACTGCTGGCGGGCGCGCTCGGCCCGCTGGACGGTGTCGCCGTCACCGTGCTCGGCGCGTCCTACCGGGGCGGCGTCAAGGAGACCGCCGTCTCCGGGGTGTTCCCGCTGGTCGCGGCGCTGCGGGCGGCCGGCGCCCGGGTCGGCGTCAGCGACCCGCTGTACACGCCGGAGGAACTCGCCGCGCTCGGCCTGCCGCCCGACGACGGCAAGCCCGTCGCCGCGCTGGTCGTGCAGGCCGACCACCCCGAGTACCGGGACCTCGGCGCCGTCGACTTCCCGGGCGTGCGGGTGCTGCTGGACGGCCGGCGGGTCACCGACCCGGCCCGCTGGGAGGGCGTCCGGCGGATCGTCCTCGGCGGGGGCGGCTGACCGGGCGGATTCGCGGGGCGGCGGTCGTCTGGCCCGCCCGGTGTGCCAGGCTGACGGGGTGAGTGTGGACGAGACGGCACCCCCAGGAGTCAGCTTCACCGCCGCCGACGAGGCCAAACGGCAGGGCGTACGGCGGATGAAGACCATCGCCACCGGCCTGCTCGGCCTGGCTACGGTCGTCTTCGCGCTCGCCACCTGGGCGGGGTCCGCCGGCGCGGGCAGCTGGGCCGGCTACGTGGCGGCCGCCGCCGAGGCCGGCATGGTCGGCGCGCTCGCCGACTGGTTCGCCGTCACCGCGCTGTTCCGCCGCCCGTTCGGCCTGCCGATCCCGCACACCGCGATCATCCCGACCAAGAAGGACGCGTTCGGGCGTTCGCTCGGCGACTTCGTCGGCGACAACTTCCTGTCCCCGTCGGTGGTCCGGGCCCGGCTCGGCCGGATCGGGGTGGCCCGGCGGCTCGGCGAGTGGCTGTCCGCGCCCGGCAGCGCCGAACGCGTCACCCACGAGGCCGCCGCCGCACTGCGCGGCGTCCTCGCGGTGCTGCGCGACGAGGACGTGCAGGCCGTGGTCGCCGAGGCGATCACCCGGCGGGCCGCCGCCACCTCGGTCGCCGAACCCGCCGGCCGGCTGCTCGGCAAGATCGTCGCGGACGGCGGCCACAAGGGCGTGGTCGACCTGGTCGCGGTCCGGGCCCGCGACTGGCTGGTCGAGCACCACGTCGACGTGGTCTCCCGGGTCACCGCCAAAACCCCCGGCTGGACGCCCAAGTTCATCGACCACCAGGTCGGCGAGCGGGTCTACAAGGAACTGCTGCGCTTCGTCACCGACGTCCGCGACGACCCGGAGCACCCCGCGCGCGGCGCCCTCGACAACTTCCTCGCCGACTTCGCGCAGGAACTCCAGCACGACCCGGAGACCATCGCCCGGGTCGAACGCGCCAAGTCCGACCTGCTGGCCCGCCCCGAGGTGCAGGACCTGATCGCCTCCTCCTGGTCGGCGGTCCGCACCCTGGTGATGAACGCCGCCGAGGACGAGGACAGCGAGCTGCGCCGCCGGATCACCGAGGCCCTCCGCTCCTTCGGCCGCCGCCTCGCCACCGACGGCAAACTCCAGGCGAAGACCGACGGCTGGCTGCTGGACGCCGCCGAGTACGTGGTCTCCACCTACCGGGAGGAGATCACCTCGCTGATCTCCGACACGGTGGCCGGCTGGGACGCCGACGACGCCTCCCGCAAGATCGAGGCGAACGTCGGCCGCGACCTGCAGTTCATCCGGATCAACGGCACCGTGGTCGGCGCGCTGGCGGGCCTGCTCATCCACACCGTCAGTACGGCACTGGGTGGTTGACGAACGGTCCGGTCCGCCCCCGGCGGGTGGGTGTCCGACCCCTTCGGTAGGGTGATCGACCGATCGGCACGGCCAGGGGGGTCGGGGCCTTTCCAATCCATGGGGGAATTCACTGTGAAGACGGTTCACGCACGCACGCTCGGAATCCGCATCGCCGCCCTGGCGGCGGCCGGCCTGGTCCTGACGGCCTGCAACGACGACGACCTGGGCACCGGGGCGACCGGCCAGACCTCGCCCACCGCGCCGGCCTCCTCGCCCGCCACTGCCGGCGCCAGCGGCAAGGCCAAGGACCCGGCCAAGCCCAGCACCCGCCCGAGCGGCACCGCCGCGGGCGGCAACTCCGCCACCGCGCAGGCGAAGACCAACAAGCTCGCGCTGACCCCGGCCGACTGGGGCACCGGTTACCAGACCAGCGCCGACGACGACACCGCGATCACCGCCTTCACCATGGACAAGTCCTGCGTCTACAAGGACTCCGGGCAGGTCAAGACCCTCGTCGCCTACACCGGCCGGTTCGTGAAGGCACCGCGACCCGACGGCGACGAGGTCATGGGCACCAGCGTCGCCTCCGAGTTCACCAACGCCGACGCCGCGCACCAGGACATGGCGGAGCAGCTGGCCAACGTCCTGCGCTGCACCAACTACAAGGACGGCGAAGGCAACGAGTTCAAGGCCGTGCACGACGTCGACGCGCCGAAGGTGGCGGGAGCCGACGAGGTGTACGCCGAGGAGGGCCTGGCCGTGTACGGCACCACCGACGGCGGCAAGACCCAGGACCGCCCGTTCTCCCGGGTCGTCGCGCGCAAGGGCGCGGTGACCATCTCGGTGCTGGTCGACCTCGCCCCCAACCAGCAGGTCTTCGAGGGCCGCGCCCAGGTGCGGGCGCTGCTGCAGAAGGCCACCGCCAAGTGGTGACACCGCCGCTCGCGGCAGCGGGTTAGCTTGTGGCGCCGGGTGGTTGACGAACCGTCCGGCGCCGGTTCGGTCCGCGCGTGTCCGACCGATTCGGTAGGGTGATCGACCGATCGGCACGGCCAGGGGGGTCGAGGCCTTGTATTTCCATGGGGGATTCACCGTGAAGACGGTTCACGCACGCACGCTCGGACTGCGCATCGCCGCCCTCGCGGCGGCCGGCCTGGTCCTGACGGCCTGCAACGAGGACGACGCGGCCACGGGGGCGACCGGGCAGACGTCGCCGAGCGCGGTGGCTTCGGCGCCGGCGTCCGCGAAGGCCAGCGGCAAGGCGAAGGAGCCGGTGAAGCCCAGCGCCCACGCGAGCGGCGGCTCCGGCAGCGACGCCGGTGCCCAGGCCAGGACGAACAAGCTCGTGCTGAACGCCGCCGACTGGGGCGCCGGTTTCGAGAGCAACGGGGACGACGACACCAGCCTGACCGGCTACGCGATGGACAAGTCGTGCGTCCTGAAGGAGGACGGCACGGTCAAGATGCTGGCCGCCTCCACCAGTCGGTACGTGCGCGTGGCCACGTCCGACGGCAGCGAGCTCTGGGGCAACAGCTCAGCCTCGCAGTTCACCACCGCCGAGGCGGCACACCAGGACATGGCGGAGTCGGCTGCCGACATCAAGCGCTGCCCCGACTCCAAGGGCGAGGACGGCACCGAGACCAAAACCGCGCACGACATCGAGTCGCCCAAGGTGCCGGGAGCCGACGAGGTGTACTCGGAGGAGGGCCTGACCGTCTACCACGAGAAGGACGGCACCCCGTACGACCCCCGGCCGTTCTCCTACATCGTCGCGCGCAAGGGCGCGGTGACGGTCTCGGTGTTCGTCGACCTCTCCCCGAACCAGCAGGTCTTCGAAGGCCGGGCCAAGGCGCGGCAGCTGCTGCAGAAGATGACCGCCAAGTGGTGACACCGCCGTTCGCGGCAGCGGGTTAGCATGCGAGGTCTGTCCGGGTCCGGGTGAGTAGACGGGAGCGTGCCGTGGCCGAGGGTGTCCAGGGGATCGAGGCGTTCATCGCCGGAATGCCGAAGGCGGAGCTGCACGTGCACCACGTCGGCTCGGCCTCGCCGCGGGTGGTCGCCGAACTCGCGGCGCGGCACGCCGGGCGCACCAAGGTCCCGGCGGACGCGGAGGCGCTCGCCGAGTACTTCACGTTCACCGACTTCGCGCACTTCATCGAGGTGTACCTGAGCGTCGTCGACCTGATCCGGGACGCCGAGGACGTCCGCTCCCTCACCTACGGCGTCGCCGAGGACATGGCCCGGCAGAACATCCGCTACGCGGAACTGACTGTCACGCCCTACTCGTCGGTCCGTCGCGGCATTCCCGACGTCGCCTTCATGGAGGCGATCGAGGACGCCCGGCTGGCCGCCGAGAGGGAACTCGGCGTTGTCCTGCGCTGGTGCTTCGACATCCCCGGCGAGGCCGGACTGGCCTCCGCCGAGGAGACCGCCCGCCTCGCGCTCGACCTGGCGCCCGCCGGACTGGTCTCGTTCGGCCTCGGTGGCCCCGAGATCGGCGTGCCGCGCCCGCAGTTCAAGCCGTACTTCGACCGGGCCCGGGCGGCCGGCCTGCACAGCGTGCCGCACGCCGGCGAGTCCACCGGGCCGGAGACGGTCTGGGACGCGATCCGGGAGCTGGGCGCGGAGCGCATCGGCCACGGCACTCAGTCGGTGAAGGACCCGGCGCTGGTCGACTACCTCGGCGAGCACCGGATCCCGCTGGAGGTCTGCCCGACCTCCAACCTGGCCACCCGGGTGGTCGAGCGGATCGAGGACCACCCGATCCGCCGGATGGTCGACGCCGGGCTGCTGGTCACCGTCAACAGCGACGACCCGCCGATGTTCGGCACCGACCTGAACACCGAGTACGCGGTCGCCGCGAAGCTGCTCGGCCTGGACGAGGCCGGGATCGCGGCGCTCGCCCGCAACGCGGTGGAGGCGTCGTTCCTGGACCCGGCGGGCAAGCGCCGGCTGACCGGCGAGATCGACGCCCACCTGGCGGCCTGGCCCACCGCCTGACGGGCCACCGGGTCACCGGCGGGGCGGTGAGGATCCCGCCGGTGACTTCGACCGTGCCGGTCAGGGAAGGCGGACGACGCTCGCCGTCGCGGCGGAGGCGCGGGCGGCCTCCAGGACGGTCAGGGTGGCGACGGCGTCCCAGGGGTTCACCGGCGGCGGGGTGCGGTCGGTGAGCGAGGCCGCGATGCCCGCGTAGAAGGCGGGGTAGTCGCCGGCGTCGGTGGTGATCGGTTCGACGTCGCCGTCGCTGCCCAGCAGACCGTACGCGGCCGGGTCGTCGTCGCCCCAGTGGCTGTCCGGCCCGGGCCGGCGGCCGGCCCGGAGCGCGGCCTCCTGCGGGTCCATGCCGAACTTGACGTAGCCGGCGCTGTCGCCGAGGACCCGCAGCCGGGGCCCGGCGAGCGGGGCGAGGGCGCTGGTCCACAGGTGGGAGCGGACGCCGCCGGTGTGGGTGAGTGCGAGGAACGCGTCGTCGTCGACCACCGCGCCGTCCCGGCGGACGTCGATCTCGGCGTACACCGTCTCGACCGGCCCGAACAGGGCGAGGGCCTGGTCGACCAGGTGGCTGCCCAGGTCGTACAGGGTGCCGCCGACCTCCGCCGGGTCGGCGAGCTCGCGCCAGCCCGGCTTGGGCTTGGGACGGAAACGCTCGAAGCGGGACTCGAAGCGGTGCACCCGGCCGAGCCGGCCGTCCTCGACCAGGCGGCGGGCGGTGAGGAAGTCGCCGTCCCAGCGGCGGTTCTGGAACACCGACAGCAGCAGACCGGACTTCTCGGCGAACTCGCACAGGTCGCGGGCCTCGGCGCTGGTCGCGGCGAGCGGCTTGTCGACGACGGTGGCCAGGCCGGCCAGCAGCGCGGTGCGGGCCAGCGGTACGTGGGTGCGGTTGGGGGAGGCGATCACCACCAGGTCGTAGCGGTCGGCGTCCTCGAACAGCTGGTCGGGGGTGTCGAGGGCGCGGGCGCCGGGGTGCTCGCGCTGCAACTGGGCGCGGCGCTCGGGATTGGCGGTGACCACCGCCTCCAACTGGAGTCCGGGGGTGGTGGCGATCAGCGGGGCGTGGAACGCCGAGCCGGCCAGGCCGTAGCCGATCAGGCCGACGCGGAAAGGGGCGGGGGGCGTGCTCATGACCCCCACTCAATCATCCCCGTCCCCCGGAGCGACGGAGGTCGTCCGGTCCGTATGCCCAGGTCGGGACGGCCCTGCGCCGCGGCGGCGGCGCACGGTGACGGCGGCCGCACCGGTGAGCAGCAGCACCGAGCCGAGCGACAGCAGCACCCCGTCGGCGGTGCCCCCGTCGGCGAGGGCGGCAGCGGTGTCGGCCGCCGAGGCGGGTGCGGCGGTGCCGCCGAGCAGGGCGGCGGCGGCCAGCAGGACGGCGGTGCGGCGGACGGGGGCCACGGGCGGGCTCCTTGCGTCGGGTGGAGGGTGTGCCCGGGACGCTAGCCGTACTGTGTAAGGAAGTTGACGGAGCGGCAGATCAATTAGGCGCCACTTAAGGCTGACTTGAGGCGGTCCCGGCGTCCGGTCGCACGGCCGGACGCCGGTGGGAGATCCGGGCCTCGGTCAGATCAGCTCGACCAGGTCCGCGATGGACTCCACCACCCGGGTCGGGCGGTACGGGAAGCGGTCCACCTCGCCGGCCTGAGTGAGGCCGGTCAGCACCAGGAAGGTCGACATGCCGGCCTCCATGCCGGAGACGATGTCGGTGTCCATCCGGTCGCCGATCATCGCGCTGTTCTCCGAGTGCGCGCCGATCGCGTTCAGGCCGGCCCGCATCATCAGCGGGTTCGGCTTGCCGACGAAGTACGGCTCCACACCGGTGGCCTTGGTGATCAGCGCCGCGACCGCACCCGTCGCGGGCAGCGCGCCCTCGGCGGACGGGCCGGTCTCGTCCGGGTTGGTGGCGATGAAACGGGCACCCGCGTCGATCAGCCGGACCGCCTTGGTCATCGCCTCGAACGAGTAGGTGCGGGTCTCGCCGAGCACCACGAAGTCCGGGTCGGTGTCGGTCAGCACGTAGCCGACATCGTGCAGCGCGGTGGTCAGGCCGGCCTCGCCGATCACGTACGCGGTGCCGTTCGGGCGCTGGTCGGAGAGGAACTTCGCGGTGGCCAGCGCGGACGTCCAGATGTGCTCGGCCGGCACGTCCAACCCCATCCGCGACAGCCGGGCATGCAGGTCGCGCTGGGTGTAGATGGAGTTGTTGGTGAGCACCAGGAAAGGCTTTCCGGACTCACGCAGCCGCTTGATGAAGGCGTCGGCCCCCGGGATCGGCACGCCCTCGTGGATGAGGACTCCGTCCATGTCGGTCAGCCAGGTCTCGATGGGCTTGCGGTCTGCCACGGTGGGTCACTCCTAGGTCTTGCGACGGTCGAACGATCAATGTGCATCGCTCCGACCGGACACCGCTGGCCGGCCGGGCGCCACTGGCTGCCCCAACGCCGCTCAGCCTAATGCGCCCCGCCGGCCGACCACAGGGGCGGCCTTCCCCTCAGCCCGCGTACGGGTTCCCGCCCCCGGGCGGGGGCTGCTGGCCGTAGGGCGGCTGCTGACCGTACGGGGGTTGCTGGCCGTACGGCTGCTGACCGTACGTCTGCTGCGGGGCCTGGCCGTAGGGCGGCTGCGGCTGGCCCGGGAGCGGCATGGGCGGCACCGGGGGCACCGGGCCTGCGGCGGAGGTCCGGCGGTTGCGCATGAGGATCGCCGCCGCCACGAGCAGCAGCACCACGCCGGCCACACCGCCGCCGATCAGCAGCGGCATGTTGTTCGACTTCGAGGACGTGTCCGCGGTGGCGGACGGCTGTGACGTCGCCGAGTCCTGATCCTGCGAGGAGTCGGCGGGCACACTCGCGGTGCCGCTCGGCTTCGCCGCGCCGCCCGACTTGCCCGGCGCGGGCGAGGGCGCGGCCGAGGCGGCCAGCGGGCTGACGTTCGGCGGGCCCGGGTCGCCGGGGGTGGTCAGCGCGACCCGCGGGCGGACGATGCCGTAGCCGAGGTAGTCGCTGCGCTGCTGGGGGTTGCTGGCGGTGTTGATCAGGACGCGCAGCACTTGGTTGCCCGTCCAGTCGGGGTGCGCCGACCAGATCAGCGCGGCGGAGGCGGAGGCGAGGGCGGTGGCGTCGGACGTGCCGTTTCCCTTGCAGTAGCCGGTGGGTCCGGTGCACGCGCCGTAGATGTCCACGCCCGGCGCAGCGAGCGCCACCTGCGGGCCGTGCTGCGACAGCGCTGCGACCTTCCCGTCCTGGTCGGTGGCGCCCACACCGACTACGCCGCTCATCGAAGAGGGGTACTCCAAACGGTTGTCGGTGTTGCCGGTGTTGCCGACTGCGGCGAACAACAGGACGCCCTGGGACACCGCATGGTCGACCGCAGCCCGGAGCTTGTCGACGTCGGCGGGTAGCAGCGAGACCGTCGCGAAGCCCAACGACATGTTGACGATCTTTGCGTTGTGGTCGACGGCGTAGGTGATGGCCCGGGAGACCTCGTCCATGGTTTGGCTCGGGCTGGTTCCGTTGTTCAGGTCGACCTTGATGGGGAGGATCTTCGCCCCGGGGGCGAGACCGTACGCCCCCTTGCCGCCCAGGCTCTTGCCAGAGCCGGCGATGGTGCTGGACATCTCGGTTCCGTGGCCGTCACTGGGGGAGAGCTCGTTGCCGGACTGGGCGCTGAGGTTCGTGCCGGCCACCAACTGCCCGGCCAGGTCGGGTGTGTCGCCCTTCACCCCGGAGTCGATCACGGCCACGGTGATCCCGGATCCGGTGCTGGTCCGCCACATTTCGTCGGCGTGCATCGCGTCCAGATGCCACTGCTGTGCGCGGATCGAGTCCACCGCGAGCGCGGGTCCCATCGACCACCCCCACAGGACACCGGTGACCGCCACCGCTGCGGCGAGCCGCCGCCCCCGTCCTGCCCTGCCCGTTCGCCGCATCACAAACTCCTTCGCGCGCCGACCTGTTCGGCGAGTGGCTTGCCCCCGACCGCACGATGCTGCCCGGCCGCAGGAGCGGTATTCCCCTGCGGCCGGGCAGCCAGTGCGGACCTACTCGATCACATTCGGGTTGACCGGACCCATGCCGGACGTCCAGGTGTCCTCGTCCTCGGTCAGGTAGTCGGGACGCTTGCCCTGCGGCTTGCCCTTGCGGTTCGCACCGCCGTGGCCGCCGCCGAACCCGCCCTGACCGGCCCGCCCGTCGGCGCCCCGCTCGGCTCGGCCGCGCAGCCCGGTGCCGCCCGGCGTCACGTCGCGGCCCGAGGTCGACCCGCGCTGTCCACCGACGGTGCCGCCGCCCCGGCTGACCAGCCCGCCGCCGCGTGCGCCGCCGGCACCGCCCTTGGCGCCGCCGGCCCCCATGCCGCCACCGCTGTGCGGCATGCCGCCCATGCCCGGGGTGCCCGCGCGCCCCGCCTGGCCGGCCTGGCCCGCGCCGCCGGACGTCGTGGTGGTGCCACCGGCCCGGCCGCCCGTACCTGGGGCGCCGCCGCCGCCGGTCCGGCCGGTGCCGGTCGCTCCGCCACCGCCCAGGCCGCCACCGATCGGGCCACCGCCGATTGGGCCGCCCGGGTAACCGCCGCCGCGTCCGCCGCCGGAGGAACCACCGCCCACGTCGCCGAGGCCGCCCCCGCCGATGCCGCCGCCACCGCCGCCATGGCCCGGACCCGTCGGGCCCGGGGGCGTCGGAGCGGGGGGCGGCGTGTGGTCAAGACCGGTTCCGGGATCCTTGATCGGAGGCCAGGGAGTCGGAGTCGGCGGGTTCGGGGGTACCGGGACCGGCGGGTGCGGTGGGTTCGGAGTCGGTGGCTGCGGGGGATGCGGGGGACCCGGGATCGGCGGCTGCGGAGGATTCGGGGGGCCCGGAGTCGGTGGCTGCGGCGGACGCGGGGCAGGCGGCGGTGCCACCCTGGGCGGGTGCGGAAGAGTGCTGCCGCCACCGGGGTTCCGGCCGGTGCTGCCGCCGCCTCCGTCGATCGGGACGTCCACCGAACCGTCACCATGTTCACCGCCGCCCCCGGGCAGCGGCGGAAACACCGGCGGCTGCACCGAGTTGAGCTGCATGGTCGACTGCTGGTACGCCTGCGCCAGCTTGTTCATCTGCTGGATGGCCTCGTTGTGCGCCTGGTTCACCCGCTGCTGCGCGGCCTTGGCCTCTGCGGGCGTGACCCAGTCGGAGTCGACCGCGTCGGCGATCTTGCCGGCCGCCCAGCTGCCGATCCCCGCGCCGACGCCCGGAATCATGCCGCCCAGGATGGCGCCGCCGGTGCTGACGGCGTCGTTGGGCTGGTCGTCGTAGCGGCTGACGGTCTGCATGTCGGCGTGCGGTACGGCCGGCATACCCGACTTGACGGTGGCGAGCGTCTCGCCGGCGGAGGCCATGTACTCGCCGGCGTTCCGCGAGTAACTCGCCAGGTCCATGGTGGACTTGGAGACCTGGCTGCCCCAGTTCTTGAAGCTGTCGGCCGCGGCGCCCTCCCAGTCGAGGCCGCTCATGTGCGCGTGCAGCTCTTCGCTGACCTCGTCCATCTTGTTCGCGGCGGCCAGCAGCCGCTGGGCCACCTGCATGACGGCGATCGGGTCCGTGTGCTGGACCATGGCCACCAGTTGCTCGTGGCTGGCGCCGTCGATCTCGCCGCCGTCGTCGTGGATCTCGCGGATGAAGCGTCCCTGCGTCATTTTTCGAATCCCCCGTTCTCCGTCGCCGGAGACGTCGTCAGTACGCGCCCTGCTGGGTGCCGGTGGGCGGGGCCGGCGGGCGGTAGGCGGTCCTCGGGTCGACGGCGCCGGTGGCCGGGGCCGGCATCGCGCTGAACCGGGCCTCCTGCTGGGCGTCCGCGTCGCTGTAGGTGCCGGCTGCCCTGCCGATGCTCGCGCTCATCGCCGCGATCTGGGCGGCGAGGTTCTGGGAGAGCCGTTCCAGGTTGCCGTGCACGGTGTTGTAGGCGGTCATCAGGTCGCCGGCCTGTCCGAAGTTCTGGCCGAGCTGGCCGGCCGTCAGCGTCTGCTGGGAGACCTTGCCGTGGCTCGCGTCGGAGCCGTCGAGTTCGCGCAGGATCTGGTCGACCTTGTTCTTGAAGGTCTGCAGGTTCTCGACCTCGACCTTGACCGCCCCGCTGCCGACCTGGCCCGCCAGCGCCTGCGAGGCGGCGACCATGGCCCCCGTCACCACTGACGTGACGTTCGCGACCGTGTCGTACACAAACCCTGATATTCCGCTGCCGACGTCGCTCATCGCCGATCCCCCTCCCCCTGAGCGGACCCACCCCCGTGGTGGTCCGCCCGTGGCACTGACCGCCTTTCAAGATAGCGGTACGAACGGACGGTCCGTCAGGGGCCGGAGGTAAAAGGCGCCCGGTAGCCTGTGCCGGTCGTTCGCCGGTGGGTGGCGTCAAGGGGCTTGGGGTGTGGGGGAGTTCGGATGGGGGAGAAGCGCGTCACCTGGGCGGAGCTGTACTTCGACCTGGTGTTCGTGTTCGCGGTGACGCAGGTGTCGGGGCTGCTGCACCACCACCACGACTGGGCGGGCTGCGGGCGGGCCCTGGTGGCGTTCGTGCCGGTGTACTGGTGCTGGGTGGGCACCACGGTGCAGGCCAACATCCGGGACGTGGACAACCCGCGGGACCGGATCGGGATCTTCGCGGTGGGCCTGGCCGGGCTGTTCCTGGCGCTCGCCCTGCCGGGGGCGTTCGGCGAACGCGGTGTGCTGTTCGGCGGCGCGTACTGGGCGGCCCGGCTGGTGCTGGTCGGGCTGCTGTTCCGCCGGGTGCGGCGGATCTGGATCGGCCCGTACGGGGTGGGCGCGTTCTTCAGCGGGCCACTGCTGGTGGTCGGCGGCCTGTTGCCGTCCCCCGCACGGGAGTTGCTGTGGGCGGTGGCCGCGACGGCGGACCTCTCGGCGCCGCTGCTGTTCCGCCGGCGGCTGGCGAAGGTCGAGTACCACCCGGGCCACCTGCCGGAGCGCTTCGGCCTGTTCCTGCTGGTGGCGCTCGGCGAATCGATCGTCGGGATCGGCGCCCCGGTGGCCGGCGCCCCGCTGCACGCGGGCCAACTGGCCTCGGTGGCAGTGGCGTTCGTGATCTCCTGCACGCTGTGGTGGCAGTACTTCGGGTACGCCGCCGACGCGATGCGGCACGCCATGGAGATCGCGAGTTCGCGCCGCGACGTGCTGCGGCGGGTGTTCTCGTACGGGCACCTGGCGCTGATCGCCGGGGTGATCACCGTCGCGGTCGGCTTCGCCGAGACGGTGGCGCGCCCCGGGGCGGCGCTCGGCGGCGGCGCGCTCGGGCTGCTGTACGGCGGCAGCGCGCTGTACCTGCTGGCCTTCAACTACACCCGGTGGATGATGTTCCGGAAGTTCTCGCCGACCCGGCTGGCGGCCGGCCTGCTGGTCGCCGCGCTGCTGGCACTGCTGCTGCTCACCCCGCTGCACCGGCTGCCGGCGCTGGCCGTGCTGGGCCTGCTGGCGGCGGTGCTGGTCGGCCTGAGCGGCTGGGAGTCGGTCCGGGTACGGAGGGCGGAGCGGGCTGTCGGCGCGACTGTGTAGCGTTCTTCGCAGCGGGTCCGGCACGGGCCCGGGAACGTTTTCGAGCGAGTGCGGCCGCCGTGCGGCGCGGCCGGTGGGAGGTACAACGTGACGGAGCTGGCCGAGGCGTCCGTGGGCGGCACGCTGGAGGTGCCGGAGTCCTGGCGCGCGGTGCTCGCCGAGGAGACCGACAAGCCGTACTTCGCGCAGCTGTCGGAGTTCCTGGCGGCCGAGCGGGCCGAGCACGAGGTGTTCCCGCCCGCCGGGCAGGAGTTCTCCGCGCTTGCCGCCACGGCGTACCAGGACGTCAAGGTGCTGCTGCTCGGCCAGGACCCGTACCACGACAACGGGCAGGCGCACGGCATGAGCTTCTCGGTGCTGCCGGGCGTGAAGACGCCGCCCTCGCTGCGCAACATCTACAAGGAGCTGAACACCGACCTCGGTCTGCCGGTGCCCGACAACGGCTACCTGAAGCCGTGGGCCGAGCAGGGCGTGCTGCTGCTGAACGCGGTGCTCACCGTGCGTGCGCACGAGGCCAACTCGCACAAGAACAAGGGCTGGGAGAAGTTCACCGACGCCGTGATCAGCGCGGTGAGCGCCCGCGAGGAGCCGTGCGTGTTCGTGCTCTGGGGCGGCTACGCGAAGAAGAAGCTGTCGCTGATCGACACCGACCGGCACGTGGTCGTGCAGAGCGGGCACCCGTCGCCGCTGTCGCAGAAGACGTTCCTCGGCACGAAGCCGTTCTCGCAGATCAACGCCGCGCTGGAAGGGTTCGGGCAGAAGGCGATCGACTGGAACATTCCGAACGTCGGGAAGTAACACCAGGGGCCCGGGGAACGGCGGGGCCGAGCTGCTGATGGTCGGGGGCCCGGGGAAGGTCGTGCTGCGTCGGGTCAAAGACGGAGACCAGAAACGACGGAACGCCCCGAGCCCTGCGACCCCACCGCCACGAACCCCCGCCGTTCCCCGGGCCCCTGTCGGTTCACCACCTGCCTACAGAATCGGGGGTTCCGTCGCGGCACGCAGTTGTTCGAGGCTCACGCCGTCCGCGAGTTCGACCAGGCGGAGGCCGTCCGGGGTGACGTCGAGGACGGCGAGGTCGGTGACGATGCGGTGGACGACGGCGCGGCCGGTCGCGGGGAGGGTGAGCTCGTTGACGATCTTCGGGGTGCCGTCCTTCGCGGTGTGCTCCATCACCACGATCAGGCGGCGGGCCCCGTGGACCAGGTCCATCGCGCCGCCCATGCCCTTGACCATCTTGCCGGGGATCATCCAGTTGGCGAGGTCGCCGCTCGCGGAGACCTGCATCGCGCCGAGCACCGAGACGTCGATCCGCCCGGAGCGCACCATGCCGAAGGAGAACGCCGAGTCGAAGTAGGCCGCACCGGGGTTGACGGTGACGGTCTCCTTGCCGGCGTTGATCAGGTCGGGGTGGACGTCGGCGTCGGCGGGGTAGGGGCCGACGCCGAGGATGCCGTTCTCGGAGTGCAGGACGACGTGCACGCCGGCGGGCAGGTGGTTGGGGATCAGGGTGGGCAGGCCGATGCCGAGGTTGACGTACTGGCCGTCGCGCAGTTCGCGGGCGGCCCGGGCGGCGAGCGCGTCGCGCGGGTCGAGAGCGGTGGTCATCAGGACTCCTTCGCGGCAGAAAGACTGACGGTGCGGCGCTCGATCCGGCGGTCGGTCGGGTCGGCGGCGACCACCCGGTCGACGTACACGCCGGGGAGGTGGACGGCGTCCGGCGGGATCTCGCCGGGTTCGACGATCCGGTCGGCCTCGACGACGGTGATCCGGCCCGCGGTGGCGCACAGCGGGTTGAAGTTGCGGGCGGCCGCGTGGAAGACGCAGTTGCCGTGCCGGTCGGCGATCTCGGCGCGGACCAGGGCGAAGTCCGCGACGATGGCCTCTTCCAGCAGGTAGCGGCGTCCGCCGAACTCGCGGACCTCCTTCGGCGGGGAGGCCACCGCGACGGCGCCGCCGCCCGGCGCGTACCGCCAGGGCAGGCCGCCCTCCTCGACCTGGGTGCCGGCGCCGGCGGGGGTGTAGAACGCGGGGATGCCGGCGCCGCCGGCCCGCAGGCGTTCCGCCAGGGTGCCCTGCGGGGTCAGTTCGACCTCGAGTTCGCCGTTCAGGTACTGGCGGGCGAATTCCTTGTTCTCGCCGACGTAGCTGGAGGTCATCCGGGCGATCCGGCCCGCGCCCAGCAGCAGGCCGAGGCCCCAGTCGTCCACGCCGCAGTTGTTGGACACCACCCGCAACCCGGTGGTGCCGGCGTCGACCAGCGCGCCGATCAGGGTGGACGGGATGCCGCACAGGCCGAAGCCGCCGACCGCGAGCACCGCGCCGTCGGGAATGTCCCCGACCGCGCGGGCGGGGGAGTCCAGGACCTTGTCCAAAGGGGCCACCTTCTCGAAGGGGGAGGGCTGACTGCGGCCACCACACTCGCCGCAGGCCCCGGCGCTTTCCATGGCGGACGGCGCCATGGAGCGGGGCGGATCCATGTGTCCGCCGCACACCTCGCGGCAGGCGGCACCGCAACATGTGGCGAACCCATACAGAAGGGGCTGTCGATGCGTGTTCCCGTCACATGTCGTCTTCCGGGCGACCCCCCTACGGTTCCCGCATCCCACCAGCACAGGTACGTCAGGAGCTCCCCACCATGTCAGTCACGGACGCCACCCCCAGACGACCCGTCCGCAAGCTCGCCGCGCTGGCCGCCTGCGTGCTGCTCGCGTCCGCTTGCGCCAAGGCCGGTACGGCGGGCACCTCGGCGGAGGCGGGCGGGGGCGACAAGAGCCCGGTCAAGGTCGGCCTGGTGTACTCCAAGACCGGCCCGCTGGCGGCCTACGGCAAGCAGTACCTGGAGGGCTTCAAGGCCGGTCTGTCGTACGCCACCAAGGGCACCAACGCGGTGGACGGCCGCCCGGTGGAGATCGCCGAGCAGGACGACGCCGGTGACCCGGCGAAGGCGGTCTCCGCCGCCAAGGACCTGATCGGCAAGAACTACAAGATCCTCGCGGGCTCCACCGCCTCCGGCGTGGCCCTGCAGGTCGGCCCGATCGCGGCGCAGAACAAGGTGCTGTTCATCAGCGGCCCGGCCGCCGCCGACAAGGTCACCGGCCTGAACAAGTACACCTTCCGCTCCGGCCGCCAGTCCTACCAGGACATCAGGGCCGCCGCGTCGTTCATCGGCGACGCCAAGGGCAAGAAGGTCACCGTGCTGGCGCAGGACAACGCCTTCGGCCAGGCCAACGTGGCCGCCGTCAAGGAGGTCCTCGGCGGCGAGGGCGCCACCGTGGAAGCCGTGCTGGCCCCGCCGTCCGCGACCGACCTGACGCCGTTCGCCACCCAGGCCAAGGGCGCCAAGCCCGACCTGCTGTTCGTCGCCTGGGCCGGCGAGACCGCCTCCGCGCTGTGGACCTCGCTCAACCAGCAGGACGTGTTCTCCTCGACCAAGGTCGTCACCGGCCTCGACGTGGCCGCCTCCTACCCGCTGTTCGGCCCGGCCGCCGAGAAGATCGACTTCCTGAACCACTACTTCTCCGGCGCGGCCGGCGGCACCGACGCCGAGCTGGCGATGAACGACTTCGTCACCAAGAACGGCTCCAAGTCCGACCTGTTCACCCCGGACGGCTTCACCGCCGCGCAGATGGTGGTGCACGCGCTGGAGACCAACAAGGGCTCCGACGCGGACACCGACGCGCTGGTGAAGGCCCTGGAGGGCTGGAGCTTCGACGGCGTCAAGGGCAAGCTCACCGTCCGCGCCGAGGACCACGCGCTGCTCCAGCCGATGTTCCAGGTCAAGCTGACCGGCACCGGCGCCGCCGCCAAGCCCAACGCGGAGAAGATCCTGCCCGCCGACCTGGTCGCCCCGCCGGTCGCCAAGATGGCGGGCTGAGAAGCACATGAGCACTCCCGCCCCGGTTCTGCGGCTGGACGGCCTCGGCTGGTCCGTCCGCGGCGTCCCGATCGTCCAGGACGTCACCCTCGACGTCGCCGAAGGCGAGTTCGTCGCCTTCATCGGCCCGAACGGGGCGGGCAAGACCTCCCTGTTCAACCTGATCTCCGGGATCTACCCGGCCAGCCACGGCACCCTCCACCTGGACGGCGCCGACATCACCGCCCTGCCGGTCCCCGCCCGGGCCCGGCGGGGCCTCGGCCGGACCTTCCAGACCTCCTCGCTGTGGCCCGGCCTGACCGTCGCCGACCACGTCCGCCTGGCCGCCCAGGCGGCGGCCGGCCCGTCCGCGTCGTACCGGATCTGGCGCCGCGCCGAGCGCTACCGCCAGCAGGTCGAGGAGACCCTGGAGCGCACCGGCCTCGCCGACCAGGCCGACGACCTGGCCGGCTCCCTCTCGCACGGCGGCAAGCGGAAGCTGGAGCTCGCCGTGCTGCTGGTGGGCGACCCCCGGCTGATCCTGCTCGACGAGCCGATGGCCGGGGTGAGCGCCGAGGAGGTGCCCGCCCTGGTCGAGCTGATCCGCTCGGTCCACCAGGACCACGGCCGCACCGTCCTGATGGTCGAACACCACATGGACGTGCTGCTGGGCCTGGCCGACCGGCTCGCCGTGATGCACCACGGCACCCTGCTCGCACTCGACACCCCCGAAGCCGTGATGGCCGACGAAACCGTCCAGGGGGCCTACCTCGGGGAGGCGCTGTGACGACCCTGCTCGCCGTCCGCGGCCTCAAGGTGGTGATCGACGGACTGCACATCCTGCACGGGGTGGACCTGGACGTCGCCGCCACCGGAGTCACCGCCCTGCTCGGCCGCAACGGCGCCGGCAAGACCACCACCGTCAAAGCGGTCATGGGACTCGTCCCGCGCACCGGTTCGCTGGTCTTCGACGGCACCGACATCGGCAGGCTGCCCACCCACCTGGTGGTCCGTCAGGGCATCGGCTACGCCCCCGAGGACCGCGGCATCTTCGCCGGCCTCAGCGTCGCCGAGAACCTGCGCCTCGCCGAACGCGACGCCAACCCCGCCTACGACCTGGTCTTCGAGCTGTTTCCCGAGCTGAAGCAGCGTCACAAGCAGGCCGCCGGCACCCTGTCGGGCGGCCAGCAGCAGATGGTCGCGATCGCCCGCACGCTGCTCAACGGCAACCGGCTGATCATCGCCGACGAGCCCACCAAGGGCCTCGCCCCGAAGATCGTCACCGAGGTCGCCGACGTGCTCGCCCGGGCCGCCGAGACCGTCCCCGTGCTGCTGGTCGAACAGAACCTGGCCCTGGTCCGCCGGGTCGCCGGCCACTGCGCCGTCCTCGCCGACGGCCGCACCGCCCACCAGGGCGACGCCGGCGAACTGCTCGCCGACGAGGACGCCGCCCGCCGCCTGCTCGGCGTCGGCAGCCACCGCCCCACCGCCCCTGATCCCGAGGTGTCTCCCCGATGAACACCGTCGTCCTGCTCGCCTGCACCGGACTCGGGCTCGGCGCGCTGTACTTCCTGGTCGCCTCCGGCCTCTCGCTGATTTTCGGCCTGATGGACGTCCTGAACTTCGCCCACGGCGCGCTGCTGTCCGTCGGCGCGTACGCCGCCTGGTGGGCCGCCACCGACGGCGGACTCGGGTTCTGGCTGGCCGTCCCGTTCGGCACCGCGGTCGGCACCGCCGCCTCGGTGCTGCTCGAACTCGCCCTGATCCGGCCGCTGTACTCCCGGCCGCGCGACCAGATCCTCGCCACCGTCGGCGTCGGACTCGCCCTGCCCGCCCTGATCATGGGCATCTGGGGTGCCGACGCCCGGCCGTTCCCGCAGCCCGAGGCGCTGTCCGGCACGGTGAACCTGCTGGGCGCGACCGTGCCCGTCAACCGCTTCGTGCTGATGGCCGCCGCGCTGATCGTGCTGGTGCTGCTGCGGCTGTTCCTCGCCAAGACCCGCTACGGCCTGATCGTCCGGGCCGGCGTCGAGGACCGGGCCATGGTCACCGCCCTCGGCATCGACGTCCGCAAGGCGTTCACCCTGGTCTTCGCCATCGGCGGCGCCGCCGCCTCGCTCGGCGGGGCACTGGCCGGCCTGTACTTCGGCTCGATCAACCCCGGCCAGGGCACCGGCCTGCTGATCTTCGCCTTCGTGGTCGTGGTGATGGGCGGCATGGGCTCCGTCACCGGCGCGGCCGTCGCCTCGGTCGGCGTCGGACTCGTCCAGCAGTTCGCCAACTACTACACCGCCGCGGGCCTCGGCGACCTCTCCGTCGTCGTCCTGCTCGCCGTGCTGCTGCTCGTCAAGCCGCGCGGACTCACCGGGAGACTCGCATGACCACCCACCTCAAGCGCTGGTGGCCGCTCGCCCTGCTGATCGTCCTGGTGATCGCGCCGTACAGCACCCTGCCGCTGCCCGGCCTGCTGGACGGACCGCTCGGCAGCCCCGGCAGCCTCCAACTGATCGCGCTCTGCCTGGTCTACGGCGGCCTCGCCACCGGCTACGACCTGCTGCTCGGCCGCACCGGCCTGCTCTCCTTCGGCCACGCCCTGTACTTCGCCACCGGCCTGTACGCCACCGACCTGGCGATGCTGGAGTTCGGCCTCGGCTTCGTGCCGGCCGCGGTGTTCGGCATCGCCTGCTCGATCGCCCTGGCGCTGCTGCTCGGCTCGGTGTCGCTGAAGGTCACCGGCATCGGCTTCTCCATGGTCACGCTGGCCTTCGCCCAGGCCGGGGCGATCCTGGTGCAGCGCAACCCCGGCGGCCTCACCGGCGGCGAGGAGGGCCGCTCCGCGCCCGCCGAGCACCTGCCCGACGCGCTGATCGGCATCCAGAACACCGCCAACCTGTACTGGATCGCGGTGCTCTACCTGGTCGTCACGCTCGCCGTGGTGCACTGGACGGTCTCCTCGCCGACCGGCCGGGTCTGGGCCGGCATCCGCGAGAACGAACGCCGGGTCGAGGTGCTGGGCCTGCGCCCGTACGGCTTCAAGCTGGTCGCGTTCACCGTGGCCGGCGGCCTGGCCGGCGCCGGCGGCGTGGTCTACCTGCTGCTCACCGGCGGCGCCACCCCGCAGGCCGCGAGCTCGGACGCGACGCTGGCGCTGCTGGTGATGGTGGTGCTCGGCGGCTCCGGCACCCGGTGGGGGCCGCTGCTCGGCGGCGTGCTCTACACCTGGGCGGCGCACCGGCTCGGCGACCTCGCCAACTCCGCGTCCATCGCCGAACTCCCGTCCGTGCTGCGGGTTCCGCTCTCCCAGCCGCTGTTCCTGCTCGGTACGCTCTTCGTCGCCGTGGTCTACCTGCTGCCCGGCGGTCTGGCCAAGCTGCCCGCCCGGCTGCGGGCGGGCCGCGCCGCCAAGGCCGCCAAGGTGTCCGTCACCGCCGTACCGGAAGGCGCCGCATGACCCTCCCTCAGCACCTCACCGTCCCCGTCGACGGCGGCGACCTCGCCGTCCTGCACTGGCCGGCCGCCGACCCCGGCGCGCCCGTGGTGGTCGCCGTGCACGGCATCACGGCCAACGCGCTGGCCTGGGCCGGCCTGGCCCGCCTGCTCGCGGGCCGGGTCTCGCTGTACGCCCCCGACCTGCGCGGCCGGGCCGCCAGCCGCGAACTGCCGGGCCCCTGGGGCCTCGGCCGGCACGCGGAGGACGTCGCCGCGCTGATCCGCCACCTGGACGCCGGCCCCGTCCGGCTGGTCGGCCACTCGATGGGTGCCTGGGTGTCGGCCGTCGCCGCCGCCCGCCACCCCGAGCTGCTCGCCGACCTGGTCCTGGTCGACGGCGCGGTGTCCTTCCCGCTGCCCGACGGCGTCCGCGAGGAGGACGCGCTGGCCGCGGTGCTCGGCCCGGCGCTGGCCCGGCTGTCGATGACCTTCGAGAGCCGCGAGGCCTACCGCGCGTTCTGGCAGGCGCACCCCGCGTTCGCCGACTGGAACGAGGAGATGGACGCCTACACCCAGCGCGACCTGGTCGGCGAGGCCCCCGCCCTGGTCTCCTCCTGCGTCCACGAGGCGATCACCACCGACGGCACCCAGGTCCTGCTCGACGCGGAGGCCGCCGGCGCGATCCACCGCCTGACCGTCCCGACCCGCTTCCTGTACGCCGAGCGCGGCCTGCTGAACGAGCCCCAGGCGCTCTACGACGAGGGCCGGCTGACGGCGGCGAAGGTCACCGTCCCGACCGAGCTGGTCGCCGACACCAGCCACTACTCGATCATCTGGGCCGACCGGCTGGCCGAACTGCTGGTCTGAGCGCGGACGTGCCGGTGCCCTCTCTCTCCGTGCTCGGAGGGAGAGGGCACCGGCATGTCTGGTCCGGTCAGGCGCGGCGCCGCAGGTACACGGTGCCGAAGACGGCCGCGGCGGCCAGCGAGCCACCGATCAGCCCGACCTGGGTGTTGATCATCGGGACGGTCGCGGCCGCCGGCGCGCCGCCGCACTCGACGTGGCCGACGATCACGTTGGCGCCACCGAGGGCGGGCAGCAGGGTGAGGTGCACGGCGTTGACGGTGATCACCCCGTTGGCGTCGGTGGACTGCTCGTTGAGAATCACGTCGCCGAGGCCGGGGACGGTGAGGCTGGTGTTCTTCGGGGCGTTCGCCTGCAAGGTGGTCGGGACGCCCAGGACGGTGACCGTGCCGCTCGCGATGACACCGTTGCCGGTGGCGCTACCGGGGTCCGCGTCGCAGGTGGAGCTGACGCCGGTCAGCTCACCGGTCAGGGCCGGGCCGAGGGTGAGGCTCAGCTGGTCGACGGTGGCGGAGGCGGACGAGGTGCCGGTCGTCGGGTCACCCGCGGTGGTGGCGATGAGCGTGGCGTTGGTCGCGAACGGGCCGACGCTGAGGCCCACCAGGGTCTTGGTGCCGCCCGGCGGGAAGGTGGACTGCGGTTGCGGCGGGACGGCCACGTTGTTGTTCAGCGCGTCGGCCGAGACCACGTACGCCAGTGCTTCGGGGGAGGTGAGCGCGGCGAACGCGGGTGCGGCGGAGCAGAACAGGCCGGCTGCGAGTGCTGCGCCGGCCAGGACGCGGGTGCGGGTGGTGGTCACGAGCGGACCGCCTTTCTGGTGGTGGATGTGCCAGTGGCTGCCGATCAATTCCCTGATAAGGCACGGGAGTTATGCGAAAGTCGGAAAATCCGATCGAATGGAGCAGTCGGTCCAAGTGGTTTGATTGAGCGTCAATGCACGCCCGTCCGGGCGGTCTTGTGCCAGCTCCGCTCCCCGCGCACCAGCCGCCAGAACGCGCGCACCGCGACCAGGTACGTCCCGACCGCGTAGACCGCCAGCGCCAGCCCGTAGGCCAGCGCCGAGCCCCGGCCGATGTCCCGCTCGCAGTGCCGCCGGTACAGCGGGCCCCAGACGGCGAACTCGGTGACACCGATCAGCAGGTACAGGCCGATCAGCAGCGCGCCACCGTGGGTGAGGAAGTCCACGGTGAACTCCGGGTAGGCCCAGGCGTGGTAGCCGAAGACCCCGATCGGCAGCAGGTACGCGAACAGCCCGACCACCTGCAGCCAGGGCTGCGCCATGAAGTAACCGACCTCCAGGAAGCCGAGCGCGCTGAACTGCCGGGAGCTCCAGATCCGCGGCAGGTACCGGGCGCACTGCATCGAGCCCTGCGCCCAGCGCACCCGCTGGGTGAGCAGCTGCCGGACGCTCCACAGCGCCTCCTGCTCGACCCAGGCGGTGGTGGTGTAGCCGTTGCGGCGGCCGGACAGCATCATCCGCAGGCCCAGTTCGAAGTCCTCCAACAGGGCCTTCCCCCAGGGGTTTCCGGTCTCGGCGGCGACCGCGCGCAGCGCGCTGAGGCGGTTGGCCTGCCCGTTGCCGCCGACGTTGACGGTGCCGGTGCGGCGCCGGGTGATCTGCATGGCGGAGATCGGCCCGCGGAACTCCAGGTCCTGGAGGCGGGCCAGCAGCCGGGCGCGGGCGTTGGCGGCCCGGCTCCGGCCGGGCAGCGGCGCGGCCACCGCGCGGTTGGACATCCGCACCTCCACCTGGACGGCGCCGATCGCCGGGTCGCCGAACGAGGCCGGCCCGGCCAGTACGTGCAGCAGGTTCGGCGAGGGGCGGCCGTCGGCGTCCACCACGGTCAGTACCACCCGGTCCGGGTCGGTGCCGGGCGGCAGCCAGCTCTCCAGCGCGTGGTACGCGGCGTTCAGCGCGTCGCCCTTGCCGGTGCGGGCGTCCGGCAGCCGGCGCCGCACCAGGTGGACGGGCAGCCCTGCGGTGGCGAGGGCGAGGACCACCTCCGCGGTGCGGTCCGTCGAGTGGTCGTCCACCACCCAGAGCCGGGCGGTGGGGAAGCGCCGGTGCAGGTGGTCGAGGGTGAGGCCGATCACCGCGTCCTCGTCGCGGCACGGGATCACGAAGTGCCACTGGTAGCCGGACGGGTCGCCGGGGGCGTCCGGCCGGGCGCGCAGGAAACCGGTGACGATCACCCCGACGTAGCCGAGGAAGCAGACGCCGAGGACGAAGGACAGGCAGACGGAGAGGTCGAGCAGGCTCACGGGGCGACGTCCTCGGCGGAGTGGGAGCCGCGGGCGACCACGGCGAGGCAGAGCAGCAGGGCCGCCAGCGCGGCGAGCATCATCAGCAGCGAGCCGAACAGGACGTGCGTCCACTCGAAGCCGGCGCTGCCGTAGCGGTGCTGCATGGCGACGATCAGGGTGAGCCGGCCCAGGTTGGTGCCGGCGATCAGCGTGACGGCCAGTGCCAGGGCCAGCAGCAGCCGGCCGGGGCGGCGGTGGCCGAACGCCAGCAGCAGGCCGATGACCAGCGCGAACGGGGCGATCAGCAGGGCGCTGCTGCACCCGGTGGTCAGCGCGATGCCGCGCTCCAGGTGGTCCGGCCCGCCCGCGTACAGCACCGGTGCGCTCGGGCTCGGCAGCAGCAGGGTGCGCAGGCCCAACAGGTGGGTCGTCAGCTGGGCGACGGCGGTCAACTCCAGGTTGCGGTACATGTGTTCGCCGCCGACCAGCAGTCCGGCCAGGGCGAGGGAGAGCGGGCCGCACACCGTGCCGAGGCGGCCGGGGCGGAGGCGGGCGGCCGGCCGGGCCGGCGGCCGGGAGAGTGCGGTGGCAGGCATGGGCGGCTCCACGCGAGGGGCGGACGGGCCGGACCCGGCGGCCGTGCCGCCCGGGTCCGGCGGCGGTCAGGGGCGGCGGCGCCGGGCTTCGGGGCGCTGGGCGTCCGAGTGCTCGGATCCGGGGCCGGCGGCCAGCCGGCCGCGCCGCACCAGCAGCACCCCGACCAGCAGCAGGCCGGTGGCCGCGGCGGCGGCCAGGCCGAGCCCGGGCGAGCCGGTGGAGGCCAGCACCCCGCCGCCGGCCGCGACCGGCGGGATTCCGCCCACGTGAGGTCCGTACACGGTCGTCTCCTCTCGTCTCGGCCCGGTGGCTTCCGGGCCGGAGCCAAAGGTGACTGCCGGGCCGATCATCAGATCGCCGTGACGCGCAGGTCGGCGGGAAGTCCACTCGGACGCCCCACGCCCCGGCCGGGCGCGATCGACCGTCGGTGCCACCGCCGCCGAGCGCCCGGCCGTTGCGCCGGGCGGGTGGTCCTGCGGCGCGGCCGATCGGCAAGGGCGCGGCGCGTGGCGCTCATCGACGCGGCCTCAAGACCATGTGAGACGCCATTCGGAAGCCCCAGCCCGGAGTCCCGCCCCACCCATGGAGCACCATGACCTCCCGCGACCTCGCCCTGGTCCTCGGAACCCGGCCGGAAATCGTCAAACTCGCCGCCCTCGCCCGGCTGTTGGGCCCCCGCACCCGCCTGGTGTGGACCGGGCAGCACTGGGACCCGGCCCTCACCACCGCCTTCTTCACCGGCTACGGCCTGCCCGCCCCGCACCACCGGCTGGACGGCGTCGGCGGCGAACCGCGCGGGCAGCAGATCGGCCGGATGATCGGCGAACTCAGCCGGCACTTCGCCGAACACCCGCCCGCCGCCGCGATCGTCCAGGGCGACACCAACACCGCCGCCGCCGGGGCGCTCGCCGCGCACTGCGCGGGCGTCCCCGTGGTGCACGTCGAAGCGGGCCTGCGGTCCTTCGACGCCGCCATGCCCGAGGAGGCCAACCGGCGGGTCATCGCCCCGCTCGCCGACCTGCACTGCGCGCCCACCTGGACCGCCGCCGACCACCTGCTGCGCGAAGGCATCGACCCGCGGCGGATCCTGGTCACCGGCAACACCGTGGTCGAGGCCACCCTCGCCACCCTGCCCGACGACCTCGCCGCCCGCGCCGTCCTGGCCCGGCACGGCGTCACGCCCGAGAACTACCTGCTGGCCACCGTCCACCGGCCCGAGAACACCGACGACCCGGAGCGGCTCGCCCGGCTGCTGGGCCAACTCGGCGGCCTCGAGCTGCCGGTGCTGCTGCCGCTGCACCCCCGTACCCGGGCGGCCGCCGCGTCCGCCGGGCTGCTCGCCGCCGGCGGGGGGCTGCGCCCGATCGAGCCGCTCGGCCACGCCGCGTTCCTGGCGCTGGCCCGGCACTGCCGGCTGCTGGTCTCCGACTCCGGCGGCGTCCAGGAGGAGTGCACGGTGCTCAAGCGCCCTCTGGTGGTGGTCCGCAACTCCACCGAACGTCCGGAGGCGGTGCGGGCCGGGTTCGCCCGGCTGGCCCGCCCCGGGCCCGAACTCGACGCCGCGCTGCGCGAGTTGCTCGCCGACCCGGGCCTCGCGGCGCGGCTCGCCGAGGTGCCCTCCCCGTACGGCGACGGCCGGGCGTCCGAGACGATCGCCACCGCCGTCCGGGACCGCTACCCGCAGCACGCGCCCCGGCCGCGCGGTGCGGCGGCCGGGGCGGGCGGGGCGGCGGACCGTCAGGCGGTGCCGAGGAAGGTCTGCCAGCCGCCGGCCGGGGCCTGGCCGACGCCCAGGGTGCGCAGCTTGCGCAGCGTGGACTGATCCTGGACCTCCATCCACTCGACCAGCTGCTTGAACGAGACCAGGCGGACGTCCGGCTTGCCGGCGATCTGCTTCATGGTCTCCTCGACGGCGTCCATGTAGATGCCGCCGTTCCACTGCTCGAAGTGGTTGCCGACGAAGAACGGCGCGCGGTTGGTGCTGTAGGCGCGGTTGAAGCCCGCCAGGTAGGAGTCCCGGGCCTGGTCGCGCCACTCGCCGTACTTGGCCGGGTCGCCCTTGGTCGAGCCGGCGGACTGGTTGGCGAGGATGTTGTAGTCCATCGACAGCACCTGGAAGTTGTGCCCGGGGAACGGGATGCCCTGCAGCGGGAAGTCCCAGATCTTGCCGTCCTGCACCTTCTGCGGCCAGATCTGCTGCCCGCCGGGCGAGCTGGCGTCGTACTTCCAGCCGAGCTTGGCGGCGGTCGGCAGCAGCGCCTTCTGGCCCTCCAGGCACGGGGTGCGGGCGCCGATCAGTTCCTTCTTGTAGTCGAAGGGCAGCGGGTCGACGTCGGTGAAGCCGGTGTTGGTCTTCCACTGCGTGACGAAGGAGACCGCCTGCTCGATCTCGCTCTCCCAGTCCTCCGGCGTCCACTTGTTGACGCCGTTGCCGTCCGAGCGGGTCGAGCAGAAGTGCCCGTTGAAGTGGGTGCCGATCTCGTGGCCGGCCAGCCAGGCCTGGCTGATCAGCTTCAGCGTGTTGCGGACGGCGTTCTCGGACAGGAACGGGATGTCGGAGGCGCCCTGCGAGTGCTTCGGCGGGTGGTACAGCGAGGCCTTCTCCTTCGGCAGCGTGTAGATGCCGGAGAGGAAGAACGTCATGGTCGCCTTGTGTTCCTCGGCGAGCTTGAGGAACCGGGTGAACTGGCCGTCGTCGGTGGCGCCCGCGCCGTCCCAGGAGAACACCACGAACTGCGGCGGGGCCTCGCCGGGCTTCAGCTTCTCCCACTTGGGCTGGTTGGGCTGCGGGCCGGTGTCGGCGTTGGAGCCGTCGCCTATCGGGGTGCCCTTGGTGCCGGACTGGCCGGGCGCGGGCTTGCCGGTGCCGCCCGAGCCGGTGCCCGCGTCCGACCCCGGGCGGCCGGTCGCACCGCCTCCGCTGGAACAGGCCGCGACGGCTCCCAGGGCCGCGGTGGCTGCCGTGGCGGACAGCACTGTCCTGCGCGAGATGGTGCTCATGGTCTCCCCTGCCGCAGTGGGCCCGGCCAGAAGGGATCCGGAGGCCTGCCGCGGCTTCGGATGGTCAACTTCTGGCAAACTCGGACAATTTGACGGTTTCGCCACCCAAGGATGGCATGCCCGGGACGGACGGTCCAAGCCGCCCATCCTCAACCAGTCATCACGCGGACCGGGTCCGCCCGGCTCCCGCCAGGGCCCGCCTGTTGCCGTCCTGGGACAAAACCCCTGCTAGACGAGTTCGCCCTCGACCAGGACGGCCAGCCGGCGGCGTCGGCGGACCAGTTGGACCACCAGGCTGCTGACCGCCGTCGCCGCCAGGCTGGAGATCACCAGGCTCAGCCACTCGGTGTCGAACCAGTGCAGGTTCAGCCAGCCGAGGCTGACGATGTACGCCGCCCACACCACCGCGGAAACCGCCGACCAGCGCAGGAACGTCCAGGGCCGGTTCGGGGAGTGACCGACCGCCAGGTCCAGCACCGTCCGTCCGGCCGGGACGAAGCGCGCCACGATGACGATCGCCGCCGCCGTCCGGCTGGTGGTGCGGCCGGTCAGGGCCCGCTGCACCCGGGCCACGTTGGCGGCCAGCCGGGGCCGGCGCTCCAGGCGACGGTTCACCGCGGGTGCGCCGCGCCGGGCCAGGTTGAGCAGCAGCAGGTCGCCGAGGAAGGACGCCACGGCCACGCCGGCGGCCAGCGGCAGCGGCGAGCCGCCCACCTGGCCGGTCTTCAGCACGGCCAGGATCACCAGCGTCCCGCTGGGCAGGAACGGCAGGAAGGCGTCGCCGAGTACCGCGAGCAGCGCGATGGCGCAGTACCACGCCGGTGCGATGGCGGCATTGGCGTCCAAGGTTCTCTCCCTCCAGCCCGCCCGGGGGAGAGGCAGCTGCAACGAGGGTCAACGCTAGCGCGGACACCTTTCATCACCTGAAGCACCCCTGTGTGGGATGTCGCACACGTGTCCGGGAACGCTGAGAGCCCCCGGCGGGGTGCCGCTGCGGGGGCTCGGGAAGGACCGGCGGCGCTGGTCGAGCCCGCCGATCCGTACGGTGCGCGGAGCCGGTAGGTCGTCCGCGACGGCACCAGCCTGCCGCATCCCCGGGCCCCGGCTCGACCGTTCCCCCTGGCGACTTCCCGCGCTGGCGCGAACTCGCCAGCCGACACATTTCGCGCCGGGCGGCGGGAACAGCCCGGCCCGTCGGCGGGTTGTGCTCCGACGAACGCCCGGGCGCCCGGCCGGGGCACCAGGAGGACGCACCGCATGAGCAGCGCACCGGAGCCGACCGAACAGCACCCCGGCGAGGACGACCGGATCCGCGGCCGGGCGGCCGGCACCGCCCCCGCCCCGCTCTCCATCCTGGACCTCGCCACCGTCGGCACCGGCCACACCGCCGCCGAGGCGCTCGCCGCCACCACCGAACTCGCCCGCAGCGCCGAACGCTGGGGCTACCACCGGTTCTGGGTCGCCGAACACCACGGCATGCCCGGCGTCGCCTCCTCGGTGCCCGCCGTGCTGCTCGCCCACCTCGGCGCGCACACCAGCACCCTGCGGCTCGGCTCCGGCGGCGTGATGCTCCCCAACCACGCCCCGCTCTCCATCGCCGAACAGTTCGGCCTGCTGGAGGCCCTGCACCCCGGCCGGATCGACCTCGGCCTCGGCCGCGCCCCCGGCACCGACCAGGCCACCGCCCGCGCCCTGCGCCGCGGCCTGGCCGACGGCGCCGAGGACTTCCCCCGCCAACTCGCCGAACTCACCCACTTCCTGGACGGCGACTTCCCCGACGGCCACCCCTACGCCCGGCTGGAGGCGGTGCCGCGCTCGGCCTCCCGCCCGCCCATCTGGCTGCTCGGCTCGTCCGGCTTCTCCGCGCAGCTCTCTGCCCGGCTCGGCCTGCCATTCGCGTTCGCGCACCACTTCAGCGCCGCCAACACGGTGCCCGCGCTCGACCTGTACCGGGACACCTTCCGCCCGTCCGCGGTGCTGGCCGAGCCGTACGCGCTGATCGGGGTCAGCGCCGTCGCCGCCGAGAGCACCGAGCGGGCGCTGTGGCTGGCCCGCTCGGCCGGCCTCGGCATGCTGCGGCTGCGCCAGGGCCGGCCCGGGCCGATCCCCACCCCCGAGGAGGCCGCCGCGCACCCGTACACCCTGGCCGAGGAGGACTTCCTCGACTCCTGGCTGGCCAACGTGGTGCTCGGCACCCCGGCGGAGGTCGCCGAGGGCCTGGAGGCGCTGCGCCGCCGCACCGGGGCGGACGAGCTGATGGTGACCTCGCACATCCACGGCCACCAGAACCGGCTGACGTCCTACGGGATGATCGCCGAGGCGTACGGACTCACGAAGCCCTGACGGCTACCGGCGCGGGCACTGCCGCAGTATCTCGGCGATCCGGTCGGGCGCGCCCGGGCGGGCGAAGTACCAGCCCTGGGCGGTGTCGCAGCCGGTCTGCCGCAGGCGTTCGGCCTGCGCGGCGTGCTCGATGCCCTCGGCGGTGACGGTCAGGCCCAGCGCGTGCGCCAACTGCACGACGGCGCCGACGATCTGCTCGTCGGCGGCGCGCCGTCGCCCGCCGTCGCCGGACGGGCTCTCCCGGAACGCCTCGATGAACGTGCCGTCGAGCTTCAGCGCGTGCACCGGCAGCCGGGACAGGTAGGCGAGGTTGGAGTAGCCGGTGCCGAAGTCGTCGATGGCGATCCGCACGCCCATCTCGGCGAGCGCCTGCAAGGCCTGCAACGGGCGTCCGCTCGGGCCGAGGATCGCGCTCTCGGTGATCTCCAGCTGCAGCAGCCGGGCGGGCAGCCCGGTGCGCTCCAGCACCTCGGCGACGTCGGCGACCACGTCGGAGTCCCAGATCTGGCGGGCGGCCAGGTTGACCGAGACGAAGGTCTCCGCGTCCGGGAACTCGGCCAGCCAGCGGCGGGCCTGCCGGCAGGACTCCTCCAGCACCCACTTGCCGAGCGGCACGATCGCCCCGGACTCCTCGGCGAGCGGGATGAAACGGTCCGGCGACAGCAGCCCGTAGCGCGGGTGGCGCCAGCGCACCAGCGACTCCGCGCCGTGCACCGCGCCGTCCGTCAGACCCACCAGCGGCTGGTACTCGACGATGAACTCGCCGCGCTCCACGGCCGGGCGAAGCGCCGTCGCCAGCAGGTGCCTGGTCAGCTGGTCGGCGCCGCGGTCGCGGTCGTACAGCGTCCAGCGGGCGCGGCCGTCGGCCTTCGACCAGTACAGGGTGGAGTCGGCGTCGCGGATCAGGTCGGTCGGGGTGGAACCGCGCACCGGGCGCTCCACCACGCCGATCGAGGCCGTCACCGTCAGCCGGTGGCCGGCCACCTCGAAGGGCCGCTCCAGGGCGTTCATCAGCCCCGCCGCCAGGTGGGTGAGCTGCTGGTCGCCGCCGCTGTCGGTGACCAGCACGGCGAACTCGTCGCCGCCGAGGCGGGCCACCAACTGGCCCTCGCCGTCGGCGAATCCGTGCTCCAGCCGGGCGGCGACGGCGACCAGCAGCTGGTCGCCGATGTGGTGGCCGAGGGTCTCGTTGATGGCGGCGAACCCGTCCAGGTCGATGTAGCACAGCCCGATCCGGCGCTCGTCCTTCCGGACGGCCGGCCCGGCCTGACCGTCCGGCTTGAACGCCGCTTCCAGCCGCTCGTAGAACAGCGCCCGGTTGGGCAGCCTGGTCAGCGGGTCGTGCAGTGCCTGATAGGCCAGCCGGTCGCCGAGCTGCCGCTGCTCGGTGATGTCCTCGACCATGACCAGCGTGTAGTACGGGCGGCCGGCGCCGTCGCGGATCAGCGAGACGGTGACGCGGCCCCAGACCTCTTGCCCGCCGAGGTGCTTGAGGCGCTTCTCGGTGCGCATCCGGTCGCGCTCGCCGCGCACCAGCTCGCGGTAGCGCTGCCGGGACGGGTCCTCGGGTTCGATGATCCGGTGGATGTGCATGCCGGGCAGCTCGGAGGTCTCCCGGCCGAGCATCGCCGCGAACGCCGGGTTGCCCTCGATCACCAGGTCGTCGGTGTCGATCAGCGCCATGCCGATGCCGGCGTCCGAGAACGCGGCGCGGAAGCGGGACTCGCTGGCGCGCAGCGCGTCCGCCAGGTGCACCGCGTCGGCGCTCAGCGAACTGCCGCAGGCGGTGCAGATCTGGGGCGGGCCGTCGGCCACCCCCGGGGAGTGCGCACCGCCCTGCGGGCGCGGCGCTTCGGGCCACCCACCCCGATGGTGTGCGTCGGCCCCGACGTTCCGGCCCGGCACGGCACGCTCCCGTCCGCTGCTGCCACTGACTCACCGCCCACACCCACGCGGGCGGAGACCGGCCCGCGGCCCCGCTCCGCTCGGCGGACCCCGGCCGGTGACCGGGGAGCTGTCGGCGGCCTCGGCCACGTCCGCCGATCATAGGCCGCCGGTGTAACTGTGCGCGACCGGCGGCGGGTCGATTCGGGCGAATTGCCCGCAGATGTGCCTCGACATTACGTGCGAGACCCCCGGCGTGCACCGGATCCGGTGCACGCCGGGGGCGTACGACCGCGCTCACCCGCCGTAGCGAAGCGGCGTTCGAGGGCAGGTCGGGCGGTACGTCGGGCGGCAGGTCAGGCGAGCGAGGCGCTGAGCGTGATGGTGGTGCCGGTGAGCGCCTGGCTGACCGGGCAGTTCGCCTTCGCGTCCTCGGCGGCCTTCACGAAACCCGCCTCGTCCAGGCCCGGGACGGTGCCGACCACGGTCAGGTGGATGCCCGTGATGCCGGTGCCCGGCTGGAAGGTCACGTCCGCCTTGGTGTCCAGCTTGGTGGGCGGGGTGCCCGCGCCCGCCAGGCCGTGCGAGAGCGCCATCGAGAAGCACGCCGAGTGCGCGCCCGCGATCAGCTCCTCCGGGCTGGTCTTCCCGTTCGCGGCCTCGGCCCGGGACGGCCAGGACACCGGGAACTCGCCGATGCCCGAGGAGTCGAAGGTCACCAGGCCCTTGCCGTCGAGCAGGTTGCCCTCCCACTCGGTGTGCGCGGTGCGGGTCGTTGCCACGATCAGGTACCTCCTGTAGGGGGAACTGCCGGTCGAACTGCTCCACCCGCGACCGCACTTGCGGCCGCGGCCCGCCCAGCCTAGGGCCTGCCCGGCCGTTCCCGCCGGATCAGCGCGCAGTCCGTCCGGCGGCCGTCCCACATCGCGGAACGTGCCGGTGATCGGGGCGAAAGCGACGTGTTTGCCCTGTTAGATTGGCCGTTCGCCCGCGCCCGGGCCGGCCCGTCCGCCGCGCCCCGCCGTGCCCGGAGCCCACCCGCACCCGCATCGGAGCCGCCCCCATGACGGACCAGCCCACCCCCTCCCCGGCGGAGACCGACCCGGCCGTGCGGGCCGAGCTGACCCGCCTGCGCGAGTCGATCGACAACATCGACGCCGCCGTCGTCCACATGCTCGCCGAGCGCTTCAAGGCCACCCAGCAGGTCGGCCGCCTCAAGGCCGAGCACCGGCTGCCGCCCGCCGACCCGGAGCGCGAGCGCCGGCAGATCGCCCGGCTGCGCGAACTGGCCGTCAGCGCCCACCTCGACCCGGTGTTCGCCGAGAAGTTCCTGAACTTCATCATCGCCGAGGTGATCAGGCATCACGAGGCGATCGCCGGCGACAGGCCGTAGTGTCTGTGTGTCTGTCCGGTCCGCGTAAGGGCCGGATTTTCGCCGCGTCCGGCGCGCGGGTTAGCGTGCTGTCCTTCCCGAGGAGGCGGTGTCGGTGTCGGTTGCGGTGACCGAGGAGACCACACAGGAGCAGGGCTGGCGCAGGCGCCGGCCCTGGTACGTGGAACTGCCCGTGATGATCGCCGTCGGCCTGGTGGTCGCGGTGGTGATCAAGTCCTGCCTGTTCCAGATGTTCTCCATCCCGTCCGGTTCCATGGAGAACACCCTGCAGATCGGCGACCGGGTCGCGGTCAACAAGCTTGCCCCGCTCACCGGTTGGAAGCCCGAACCGGGTGAGCCCGTGGTGTTCAAGGACCCGGGCGGCTGGCTGCCGCCCACCCCGAAGGACAGCAACGCCTTCACCGGCGCCATCCACTCCGGCCTCAGCGCGATCGGCCTGCTGCCGCCCGGCGACGACTACCTGGTCAAGCGGGTCATCGCCACCGGCGGCCAGACCGTCGCCTGCCGCGGCACCACCCTCAGCGTCGACGGCCAGCCCGTCGCCGAGCCCTACCTGCACCCCGGCGACGACTCCTGCTCCGGCCTGGACTTCGGGCCCATCACCGTCCCCGCCGGCCACATCTGGGTCGAGGGCGACCACCGCAGCGACTCCGCCGACTCCCGCTACCACCGCGACGGCCCGTCCGGCGGCGCCGTCCCCGTCGACAACGTGGTCGGCCCGACCTCCGCCGTGGTCTGGCCCCTCAACCACCTCAACTGGTTCGGTTGGACCGGCCGCTGAGCGCCGGTCAGGCCGACACGCCGCGCCGCAGCCGGACGGCGCAGCCCGCCGCGACCACCGCCGACAGCAGCACCAGCACCCCGGTCTCCGCCCACTGGAACGTCCAGTAGCGGTCGGCCGGCTGGTACTCGGTGCGCTGCGACAGGTGCATCGCGTTGATCGTCTCCATGCACCGCTCGGTCGAGCCGGCCGGGCCGCACACCTCGGGGGCGGTGGGCGTGAACGGCCGGCCGGTCCGGTGCCAGCACCACCGCGGTCTGCTGCCGCACGGGCGCCGCCAGGTGGGCACGCAGCGCCAGCGGCACCAGCACCTGCATCGCTGCCACCGCCGCCAGCACCCCGGCCATCGCGGCGACTTGGCGCCGCAGCAGCAGCCCGGCCGCCACCCCCGCCGCGACGGCCCCGGCGGCGCTCGCCGGGACCACCGAACGCGAACGGGAGGTGCTCGTACTGGTCGGGCTCGGCCTCTCCAACGAGGAGATCGCCGCGCACCTGCACGTCAGCCTGTCCACCGCGAAGACCCACATCGGCCGGCTGCTGCAGAAGCTCGCCGCCCGGGACCGGGCGCAACTGGTCATCGCGGCCTACGAGTCGGGCCTGATCCGGCCCGGGGGCCCGCGCGGCCTAGGATGATCGGGTGTTCATTCTGGAGCTGACCTACACCGCCCCGCTGGAGCGCATCGACGCGCTGCTGCCCGCCCATGTGGCCTGGCTGGAGCAGCACTACGCGAGCGGCACCTTCCTCGCCTCCGGCCGCAAGGTTCCCCGGGACGGCGGGGTCATCATCGCCGTCGCGGAGAGCCGGGACGCCGTCGAGGCGCTGGCGGCCACGGATCCGTTCGCGCAGGGCGACGTCGCCCAGTACCGAGTCACCGAGTTCGTCCCCACCACCACCGGCCCCGAGCTCGCCCCGTACCGGCAGACGCTCCCGGCCTGACGCGGGGGACGCCTCCGGCGGGGAGTCGGGGGCGCTTCGCGCGCACGGAGCCGGGCTCGATGTGACCTGGTGGTCTGGCGTCCCGGGACGCCTCGACGGGCCCTGCGAGCTGGGGACTGGCATGCGTGGCGCCGGGCCGGACCCGGCCTGGCGGCTCGTCGGCGCGGTGTCTTCGGTGGGTCCACAGGAGCCGGCGGCCCCCCCAGGCCCGCGCAGCGGTCAGTGTTTGGCCGAGGAGGCCGACTGGGCGGCGAAGGCGCCGGCCAGGACGAGGGCGCCGCCGGCGAGTTGGGGGGTGCCGAGGTGTTCGCCGAGGAGGATCCAGGCGAGGACGGTGGCGACCACGGCTTCGAGGTTGGCGATGACGCCGGCCACGGGCGGGGAGAGGTACTGGACCGAGGCGACGCCGGTGAGGTAGGCGACGACGGTGGCGACCAGGATCATCCAGAGGGCGGGGAGCAGCGCCGGGAGCTGGTGGCCGTTCATGGTGACGGAGTGGGTCAGCAGGGACCAGTCGGCGTCCCAGGGGCGGGTGAAGGCGGTGAGCAGGATCGCACCGATCAGCAGGCCGTACGCGGAGACGGCCAGCGGGTCGACGGGGCGGTCGCCCTCGCGGCCGGCGTCGGCGAGGACGAAGTAGCCGACCTGGCAGCAGGCCGCGCCGAGGGCGAACAGGACGCCGAGCGGGTCGAAGGAGAGGCCGTGCCAGACCTCGACGACGCAGGCGAGGCCGGCCACCGCGGCGCCCGCGCCGGCCATCGCGCGGCGGGAGACGGGGCGGCGCTGCACGAGTCGGACGTAGGCGAGCAGCAGCGGCGGGCCGAGGTATTCGATCAGCATGGCCACGGCGACGGGGATGCGGGAGATCGCCGCGAAGTAGCAGGCCTGGACGCCGGCGACGGCGAGCAGGCCGAAGCCGATCAGCAGTCCGGGGCGGCGCAGTACCGCGTCGCGGTGCTTCCAGGCGATGGGCAGCAGCACCAGTGCCGCACCGGCGACCCGCAGCCAGACGGTGTGGGTGGGGGAGAGGCCGGCTTCGATCAGCGGCTTGGCGGCCGTTCCGGATCCGCCGAAGGCGACCGCGGAGACCAGGGCCAGCACCAGGCCCAGCTTGGCGGTGCGGTGGGTGGGGGAGGGGCTTTCCACCAGGGGACGATCGGGCGCCGGGCGCGGGTCGAGCGACATGGCGGAGGGGTCCGAGCTGCTGTGCATCGCCGCATTGTGCCAGCCCGGACCCCTCTGTCGTAAGGCGCTATCCCGCAGGTTGGTCCTGTGTTCCGAGCAGTCCGCCGGAGCCGCCGGACCCCGTCGAGGCGCTCGGCGTCGGCGGCTCGCTGGGGCCGGCGCTGGGCTTGGCGGACGGGCTGCGGCTGGGCCGCGGCTGACCGCCGCCGTCACCGGCGCCGCCGCTGGGACGCGAGCTGGGGCTGCCGTTGCCGTTGCCGTTGCCGGTGCTGTCGCCGGCCGACGGGGACGGCGCGGAGGTCACGCCGTCCGAGGTGGACGGGTTCTGGCTCGGCGAGGCGGACCCGGTCGGCCCGGACGGGACGGTGGTGGACGGCGTCCGGACCGGACCGGAGAAGGAGCTGACCGGCTGCCCGGCCAGCGCGGACTTCATGTAGGCCGTCCAGATCTGGGCCGGGAACCTGCCGCCGGCCGCGCTGCCCATGCCGCCGACGCCGTCCAGGGTGACCTGCTTGCCGGTGGTCGGGTCCTGGCCGAACAGGCCGACCACGGTGACCAGTTCGGGCGTGTAGCCGGCGAACCAGACCGACTTGGAGTCGTCGGTGGTGCCGGTCTTGCCGGCCGCAGGGCGGTTCAGCGCGGCGGCCCGGTAGCCGGTGCCGCCCTGGTCGTCGATGACGCCCTGGAGGATCGCGGTGGTGCCGCGGGCGGCGTTCTTGGAGATCGCCTGGGTGCTCTTGTGCTCGGGCAGCGCGACCTTCTCGCCGCCGGACTCCAGCCCCTTCACCAGCCACGGGGTGATCTGCTGGCCGTCGTTGTCGAGCGTGGCGTACACGCCGGCCAGTTCCAGCGCGCTGGGGGAGGACGTGCCCAGCGGGATCGACGGGATGGCTTCCAGCTGCGGGGTGTCGGCGGGCAGGCCGAGCGCCACCGCGGTGGAGCGGACCTTCTCCAGGCCGGTGTCCTGGGCGAGCTGCGCGAACACCGAGTTCACCGACCAGTCGGTGGCCTGCTGGAGGCTGATCTGCCCGAACGAGCGCTCGCCCTCGTTCGGCGGCGCGTAGGGCACGCCCTTGGCGCCGCGGACGGGCCGCCGGTTGGTGCCGTCGTAGATGGTGTCGGCGGTGATCCGGTCGCCGTACTGGGTGCGCGCCCCGGAGTCCAGGGCGGCGGCCAGCGCGATCGCCTTGAAGGTGGAGCCGGCCTGGTAGTCGGTGCGGGTGGCGTTGTCGATCCAGTGCTTGGTGGCGTCGGCGCCGCCGTACAGCGCCACCACCTGACCGGTCTTCGGGTCGACCGACACCGCGCCGGCCTGCGCGGCCGCGTCCACCTTGCGGGTGTCCGGCTTCAGGTTGTCGATGAGCTGGGCCTGCACCGCGTCCTGCAACTGCTGCTGCTTCTTGGAGTCCACGGTGAGCGTGATGGTGTAGCCGCCCTTGGCGAGCTGGGCGTCACTGACGATGTGGTTGTCGGTGAGGTACGAGGTGGCGGCGGCCACCAGGTAGCCGGCCTGGCCGGACATGCCGGGTGCGGACTTCGGCGACTGCACCTCCGGGAAGGTCAGCTGCTTGCGCTCGTCGGCGCCCAGCCAGTTCTTCGACACCATGCCGTCGAGCACGTAGTTCCAGCGGGCCGTCGCCTTCTGCTTGCCGTTCTCGGTGGCCGAGGAGACGTCGTACGCGCTGGGCGCGTTCAGCAGGGTCGCCAGGTACGCGCCCTGGGCGGCGTTCAGCTGGCTGGCGTCCACCCCGAAGTAGGCCTGCGAGGCGGCCTGGATGCCGTACGCGCCGCGTCCGTAGTAGGAGGTGTTCAGGTAGGAGGAGAGGATCTCGTCCTTGCTCTGGGTGGCGTCCACCTTGAACGAGATGAAGACTTCCTTCACCTTGCGGCTGACGGTCTGCTTCTGGTTCAGGAACGCGTTCTTCACGTACTGCTGGGTGATCGTCGAACCGCCCTGGGTGGCGCCGCCGGAAGCGGTGTTGAAGGCGGCGCGGGCCATGCCCTTGAAGTTGACCGCGCCCTCCGAGTAGAAGTTGCGGTCCTCGGCGGCCAGTGCGGCGTGCTGCGCGTCCTTGGAGACCTTGTCCAGTCCGACGTTCTGCCGGTTGGTCTGCCCGGTGCGGGCCAGCAGCGAGCCGTCCGAGTACAGCCAGGTGTTCGACTGGGCGGTGGCCGCGGCGTGCGCGTCCGGCACCTTGACCAGGGCGACCCCCAGGGCGAACAGGCCGACTCCCAGCAGCAGCGAGGCGGCCAGGCCGACCAGCGTCATCCGCCAGGTGGGTATGAGTCGGCGCCAACCGGTTCTTTTCGTGCGTTCACGGGGCTCTCGAGGCAACGGAGACCTTCCCGCAGGCCCCGGACGGGCTGCTCGCTCGGGCGACGGATGAACCTCGCCAGCTTGATCGATCGACTTGTCAGATGTTAGGGACCTATGTCCTATTTCTCCTAAGACGATCTTTAAATCCCTCTTAGTTGCGTGTTCTCCGTCACCCCGGCCGTTACCCCGGCCGTCACTCCGGTCTCCTCAACGAGCGGACCCCGCACGGGGACATGGCCGGCCCGATCACACGATCGAGAACCTGCTCGGAGAAATGCAGAAGGCCCCCCGCTTTCGCGAGGGGCCTTCTGCTGTCTGTGCGCCGCCAGGGACTCGAACCCCGGACCCGCTGATTAAGAGTCAGCTGCTCTAACCAACTGAGCTAGCGGCGCTTGCTGACGGAGAGAACATTACACGCCTCCCGACCTGCGGTGAAATCGGGTTCCCCGGGCCGGTGTGCGGGGAAACGCAGAAAGCCCCTCGCGTGAGCGAGGGGCTTTCATGCTGTCTGTGCGCCGCCAGGGACTCGAACCCCGGACCCGCTGATTAAGAGTCAGCTGCTCTAACCAACTGAGCTAGCGGCGCCTGCTGACCTGGAGAACATTACATGCCCGGCGCCGATCCGCCGAATCGTGACGGCCCGGCCACGCACCGTGCCCGCCGGTGGTCAGCGCTGCGGCGGGAGCCTGGCCAGGAACACCTCGAAGGCGGTCGACCGCACCCGGTTCGCCCCGTCGAACGGATAGTTCATCTCCTTGATCGCGATCAGCGACAGGCCGATCAGCCCGGCCAGCGACACCACCATCGCCAGGTGCGCCCAGGTGTTGGACAGGCCGAACAGGAAGGTGAAGGCGATGGTGACGATCGCGCCGGCGATCAGCGCCGCCCACAGCAGCAGCGGCACGCAGTCCGCGATCTGGTTCAGCCGGGCGCGGCGCTTGCTGGCCAGGCCGTCCACGTGCGTCACCAGGTTCTGGTAGATCGTCGCCTGTCGGGCATCGGCCGGTTCGAAGGCCAGTGCGGTGTCGCGGATGCTGTACATCAGCGCGGTCGCCGCCGGGTCGCTCCGGTGTCCGGCCATCTGCTTCCACTCGGCGTCCACCACCGTGTGCGCGTAGCTGAGCGTCAGGCCCTCCAGCTTGGCGCCCTCCGGCAGCGGCATCGCCCGGGACATCCAGTAGACCCCCGCGAGCTCGTCCGCCTCCTCGAAGGTGGTCGCCCTGGCGGCCGAGGTGTTCTCCCACACCACGATCACCACGAAGGCCACCAGTACCGCGTAGAAGGCGCCGACCGCGGCGAAGATGAACCCCGCCACGTCGTTGCAGTTCTCCCGGGCCGGGACGGACGCGTACCGCTGCACCAGCACCATGCAGCCCGCCGTCGCCAGCAGCATGCCGACCAGGATCGCCACGTCGGACCAGTTCACGACGACCCCCGCTGAGCAGCTCGGTGCACGCCTGTACGCATACCGCCATCAGGCCACGGGCGGGCCGGGGCGGGCGAGCGGGGATGGTCCGACCGGCCGGGGGCCGACGCGCCGCCGGACAGCGCGGTGATCGCGAGGAGGGCCGGTGGGCGGACGCGGGGCGAAGCGGCAAGACCGCCCCCCATCGTCCGTGCCGTCCTCCTTGACCTTCCGCGTTGCCCGCGAGGCGTCCGTCCGTCCCTCCATTCGGAGAGGAATCTATCGGGCCAAACGGGGCGGACGGGACAAGCTTCGCACCAACGCCCCGGACGGGCCCCAGCTGTCACCCGGATCGCGCACTGCGGCGTCAACTCTGCCTGACGGACGGGCAAAACGGTTCGAATCGGACCAATCGGCGTGCCGGGTACGGTCCGTGCGGGTTCGCGCCCCGGATGCAAGGATCGTCCGAGCGCAACTCCCCGGCCGCGCGCGCTCCCTGCCGCGCGGCCCCGTCGTGAAAGCAGGACGATGACCACCGCCCCCGACCGCTACCGTCCGGTCCGCCGGATGCTGGCTCGCGACCAGGGCGAGTCCCACCGGGTCTCCACCCCCCTGGAACTGTTCTTCGACCTGTGCTTCACGGTGGCCATCGCCCAGGCCGGCCGCCAACTCGCCCACGCGCTGGCCGCCGGGCACCTCTCGGTCGCCCTGCCCGGGTACGCGATGTCCTTCTTCGCCATCTGGTGGGCCTGGATGAACTTCACCTGGTTCGCCTCCGCGTACGACGTGGACGACGTCCCCTACCGGCTCACCACGCTGCTCCAGATCACCGGCGTGCTGGTGCTCGCCGCCGGCGTGCCGCGGCTCTTCGGGGACCAGGACCTCTCCCTGGTGGTGGCCGGCTACCTGCTGATGCGCCTCGCGATGGTCACCCAGTGGCTGCGCGCCGCCCGCGGCGAGAACGGGTCCGCCCGGACCGCTGCGCTGCGCTATGCCCGCGGCATCGCGCTCGTCCAGGCGTTCTGGGTGGTGCTGCTGTTCGTCCCGCACGAGGCCCGCGTCCCGCTGTTCGTGGTCGGCGTGGTCGCCGAACTGTCCGTCCCCGTCTGGGCCGAGACGCACAACCGGACCCCGTGGCACCGGCGCCACATCGCCGACCGGTACGGCGCGTTCACCATCATCGTGCTCGGCGAGACGGTCGCGGCCGCCACCGTCGCCGTCCAGACCGCACTGGACGAACACAAGGCCGTCGCCGAACTGCTGCCGATCGCCGGCAGCGGACTGCTGATCTGCTTCGGCGCCTGGTGGATCTACTTCGCCGACGACGCCCACCCCTACCTGCACTCCGCCCGGCAGGCACTGCCCTGGGGCTATGGCCACTTCGTGGTCTTCGCCTCGGCGGCCGCCGTCGGCGCCGGGCTGGAGGTCGCCGTCCAGCACGCCGTCGGCACCACCCACCTGACCGAGCGCGCCGCGGCCGCCGCCGTCACCGTCCCCACCGCGGTGTTCCTGTTCACCGTCTGGGCCCTGCACTCCCGCCACCACCGGCGCGGCGCCGCCCAGTTGATCCTGCCGCTGGCCGCGCTGTCGGTGCTGGCTGCGACGCTGGCCGGGGATGCCGGTGTGCCGCTGGCCGGCCTGCTGGTGGCGGGCACCGTCGGCGTCGGCATCGCCCTGTCCGCGAAGACCGTTCAGAGACGGAGTTGACCACCCCGTGAGCCTGGAAGACCTCCCCTACGCCCACCTGCTGCAACGCCACACCGGACCGCTGCGCGCCGACACCCGCTACGACACCGTCCACTTCGACGACCTCGACCTGGGCGGCCAACTCGGCGGGGTGAGCTTCCTGGAGTGCGCGTTCACCGGTATCCGGGCGGACGGCGCGAAGCTGCGCCGGGCCGGCTTCAACGAGGTGTGGCTGCACGGCGGGCGGCTGGTCGGCGTCGACCTCGCCGAGAGCGAATGGCAGGACGCCGAGATCGACTCCAGCGTGCTGGCCGGCGTCTCCGCGTACAGCTCGGCGATCCGCCGCACCGTCTTCCGCCAGTGCAAGCTCGAAGCGGTCAACCTGCGCGGCGCGACGCTGCGCGACGTCGTCTTCGAGGACTGCCTGCTGCGCGACGTCGACCTCGCCGAAGCGAAACTCACCAACGTGACGTTCCCGGGCTCCACGCTCGACGACGTCCACCTGCGCGGCGCGACCCTCAAGGCGGTGGACCTGCGCCGGGCCGCGAGCCTCGGCCTGCCGGACGGGCACCAGGGGCTGCGCGGGGCGATCATCTCGACGGGGCAACTGCTGGATCTGGCGCCGCAGTTCGCGCAGGCGCTGGGGATTTCGGTGAAGGACTGAGAAAGGTTCCGCTTCGCGGCGAATGGGAGGGTTCCGGGGCCGGTGTGCCGTCAACGGCCCTGCGCGTACCCGCCGTTCATCTGGTGAACGGTTCGACAAACGTTCGGTTCAAGTCATGGCCATGCCGCCCCGGCTGCGTGAGGATGCTCGGCGTTCGGACACGAGGTGTCTGAACAACATCATCAGCAGCCGAAGGGACGGGCGGGTCAAGATGGCAGAGCTGAGTCGTAGGAAGTTCATGGTGCTGTCGGCGAGTGCGGCAGCCGGCGCGGCGGTCGCCGGGTCGGGCGTGGTGGGCGGGGCGGCTCCCGCGGTCGCGGCGCCGGCGGGGACCACGGGGACGATCACGGACGCGAAGCACGTGGTGATCCTGATGCAGGAGAACCGCAGCTTCGACCACTACTTCGGGATGCTCAAGGGCGTGCGCGGCTTCGCGGACCGCTCGGCGATCCAGATATCCGGCGGCTACAGCGTGTTCAACCAGCCGAACCTGCTGGGCCGCCAGTACCCGTGGCAGTTCAGCGCCACCAAGCCGGCGGGTGGCGCGGACCCGGCGCGGCTGGCGCAATGCAATGGCGACCTGAGTCACGCGTGGAGCGATCAGCACAACGCCTGGAACGGCGGCAAGCTGGACTCCTGGGTGTCCGCCAAGGGCACCGTCCGCGCGCTGGGGTACCTGACCAGGGCGGACATCCCGTTCCACTACGCGCTGGCCGACAACTGGACGGTCTGCGACGCCTACCACTGCTCGGTGCTGAGCGCGACGGGCCCGAACCGCACCTACCACTGGTCCGGCCAGATCGACCCGTCCGGTACGGCGGGCGGCCCGGCGTACGACGGCGGCGACGAGTCAGGGCTGCGCTGGCAGACGTACGCGGAGGCGCTGGAGAACGCGGGGGTGAGCTGGAAGGTCTACCAGAACGCGTCGGACAACTACGGCGACAACGCTTTGGCCTACTTCACCCAGTTCTCCTCCGCCCCGGCGGGCAGCGCCCTCGCCGTGAAGGGCATGGGCTCCGTCCCGAAGGCGACCGGCCGGACGCCGGACGACATCGTGGCGGCGATCAAGGCGGACGTGCTGGCGGGCACCCTGCCGCAGGTGTCGTGGATCGTGCCGGACCAGGCGTCCTCGGAGCACCCCTACGCCACGCCCACCGACGGCGCGCACTTCGTGCACAACGTCATGGACGCGCTGAACGCCGACCCGAACGTCTTCAACTCGTCGATCCTGTTCATCAATTACGACGAGAACGACGGCTTCTTCGACCACGTCCCGCCGCCGGCCGCGCCCTCCGGGACGGCCGGGGAGTTCTACAACGGGGTCAACATCGGCCTGGGCTTCCGCGTCCCGATGCTCGCCGTATCCCCGTGGAGCCGGGGCGGCTGGGTGTCCTCGGAGACCTTCGACCACACCTCGGTACTGCGCTTCCTGGAGAAGTGGACGGCCGCCCAGGGCCGGCCCGCGAACTGCGTGAACATCTCGGCCTGGCGGCGGAAGATGTGCGGCGACCTGACCGGCCTGTTCGACTTCGCCAACCCGGTGTACGGGATGCCCGCGCTGCCCGACACCTCGGCGACCATCGGCCTGGCCGCCTGCGGTCCACTGCCGAACCCGGCGCCCGTCAACAACCAGCTGCCCGCACAGGAGGCCGGTACCCGTCCGGCCCGTGCGCTGCCGTACCAGCCGGTGGCGAACCTGGACCACCTGGAGTTCGGCTCCGCCGGCGTGACGAAGGTCTGGATCGCGATGTCCAACGCCGGCACCGCCACCAACCACTTCGCCGCCTACGCCAACGCCTACCGCTCGGGCGGGCCCTGGCAGTACACCGTCGATCCCGGCGCGGCGACCAGCGACTTCTTCAACTGCGGCACCGGCTACGGCTCGGGCAAGTACGACCTGACGGTGATCGGCCCCAACCGCTTCCTGCGCCGCTTCACCGGCGACACCACCGCCGCCGGCAAGAACGCGGCCGTCACCGCGACGTACGCCCCCGCGCCCGACACCGGCAAGCTCGCCGTCTGGTTCAAGCTCGCCAACACCGGGACCGCCCCGGTGACCTTCACCATCACGTCCACCAACTACCGCACCGACGGCCCCTGGACGTACCAGGTCGCCGCCGGGGCCACCACCAGCGACTGGTTCAACGCGGCGGCCTACACCAACGGTTGGTACGACTTCACGGTGACGGTCAGCGGCGACGCCAGTTGGTCGCAGCGCTTCACCGGCCACCTGGAGACCGGCACCCCGTCGATCTCCGGCTGACGCGGGCTCACACCGCACGCAGGCCGTGCGCGGCGAAGATGTCGCGCGCGGCCTGCACCTGTTCGGGCGTGGGCGTGGGGGTGTCGGCGAGGGTGAACTCGCGGCCCAGGGCCGTCCACTTGGGGTGGCCGAGCTTGTGGAAGGGGAGGACGTCGACGCGCGAGACGTTGCCGAGGGAGGCGGCGAAGGCGGCGACCCCGGCGATGTTCTCGGGCGGGTCGGTGAGGCCGGGGACGAGGACGAAGCGGAGCCACACGTCCTTGCCGAGGTCGGCGAGGCGGCGGGCGAAGCCGAGGGTGGGTTCGAGGGGCTGGCCGGTCAGCCGGCGGTAGAGGGCGCGGTCCCAGGACTTGATGTCGAGCAGGACCAGGTCGGTGTCGGCGAGCAGGGCGTCGCTCGCCCGGGCGCCGAGGAAGCCCGAGGTGTCGAGCGCGGTGTGCAGGCCGAGCTCGTGCTTGAAGCGGCGCAGCAGTTCGCCGGTGAAGGCCGGCTGGAGCAGGGGTTCGCCGCCGGAGAGGGTGGCGCCGCCGCTGCCGGAGGCGTGGATGAAGGCGGTGTACTTGGCGGCCTCGGCGACCACCTCGTCCGTCGTGGTCCGTCGGCCGCTGCGCATCCGCATGGTGTCGGGGTTTTGGCAGTACAGGCAGTTCAGCGGGCATCCGGCGAGGAAGGCCACGAACCGGGTGCCGGGGCCGTCCACGCCGGTCGACAGGTCCCAGGAGTGCACCGAGCCGGTGGTCTTCGGAGCGGTGGTCATGGCGGTGCCTCCCGGGAGCTGTCGGGGTGGGCTCAGAGCGAGCCGTGGAAGGTGCGGTTGACGACGTCCAGCTGCTGTTCCCTGGTCAGCCGGACGAAGTTGACCGCGTAGCCGCTGACCCGGATGGTCAGCTGCGGGTACTTCTCGGGGTGCTCCATGGCGTCGAGCAGCGTCGTCCGGTTCAGCACGTTGACGTTCATGTGGAACCCGCCGACGGTCGTGTACCCGTCGAGCACACCCGCGAGGTTCCGCACCCGTTCCTCGCGGGTGCGGCCGAGGGCGTCGGGCGTGACGGTGTTGGTGAGCGAGATGCCGTCCTCGGCCGCGTCGTAGGGGAGTTTCGCCACCGACAGGGCGCTCGCCACGTAGCCGTGGGTGTCGCGGCCGTTCATCGGGTTGGCGCCGGGGGAGAACGGTTCGCCGGCCCGGCGGCCGTCGGGGGTGGCGCCGGTCTTCTTGCCGTAGACCACGTTCGAGGTGATGGTCAGCACCGACTGGGTGTGCTCGGCGCCCCGGTAGGTGGGGTGCTTGCGGACCTTGCGCATGAACTCCTCGACGAGTTGCACCGCCAGCTGGTCCACCCGGTCGTCGTTGTTGCCGTACGCCGGGTACTCGCCCTCCACGGTGTAGTCGACGGCGAGGCCGGACGCGTCGCGCACGGGCCGCACCGTCGCGTACCTGATCGCCGACAGCGAGTCCGCCGCCACCGCGAGGCCCGCTATGCCGCAGGCCATGGTGCGCCGCACGGCACGGTCGTGCAGGGCCATCTCGAGGCGCTCGTACGCGTACTTGTCGTGCATGTAGTGGATGACGTTCAGCGCGTGCACGTATGTCTCGGCCAGCCACTCCAGCTGCCGGTCGAAACGGGCCGACACCTCGTTGTAGTCGAGGACCTCGGACTCGATCGGGCCGGTGTCGGGGCCGATCTGCTCGCCGGTGATCTCGTCCCGGCCGCCGTTGATCGCGTAGAGCAGCGTCTTGGCGAGGTTGACCCGGGCGCCGAAGAACTGCATCTGCTTGCCGACCTCCATCGCGGAGACGCAGCAGGCGATCGCGGTGTCGTCGCCGAAGCGGGGGCGCATCAGCTCGTCCGACTCGTACTGCACGCTGGAGGTGTCGATGGACACCTGGGCGCAGAACTCCTTGAAGCCCTGCGGGAGTTGCGGCGACCAGAACACCGTCATGTTGGGCTCGGGCGCCGGGCCCAGGTTGTACAGCGTCTGGAGGTAGCGGAACGAGGTGCGGGTGACCAGGGGGCGGCCGTCGCAGCCGATGCCGCCGATCGACTCGGTGACCCAGGTCGGGTCGCCGGAGAACAGCTCGTCGTACTCGGGGGTGCGCAGGAAGCGGACGATCCGCAGCTTGATGATGAAGTCGTCGATCAGCTCCTGCGCCCGGCGCTCCGTCAGCCGGCCCTCGGCCAGGTCGCGTTCCAGGTAGATGTCCAGGAAGGTCGAGGTGCGGCCGAGCGACATGGCCGCGCCGTTCTGCTCCTTCACGGCCGCCAGGTAGGCGAAGTACAGCCACTGGATTGCCTGTTGGGCGGTGCCGGCGGGCCCGGAGATGTCCTGGCCGTAGCTCGCGGCCATCGCCTTGAGCTCCTCGAGGGCGCGGATCTGCTCGGCCAGTTCCTCGCGCTCCCGGATGGTGTTCTCCAGCGTGCGCGGGTCGCGCGGCGCGGCGTCCAGGCCGGCCTTCTCCTCGCGCTTGGCGGCGATCAGCCGGTCCACGCCGTACAGCGCCACCCGCCGGTAGTCGCCGATGATCCGGCCACGGCCGTACGCGTCCGGCAGGCCGGTGACCACACCGGCCTTGCGGGCGGCCCGGATCTCGGGCGTGTAGGCGTCGAACACGCCCGCGTTGTGGGTCTTGCGGTGGACGGTGAAGACCTTCTCCAGCTCCGGGTCCACCGGGTAGCCGTACGTCTCCAGCGCGCCCGCGACCAGCCGCCAGCCGCCGTTCGGCATGATCGCCCGCTTCAGCGGGGCGTCGGTCTGCAGGCCGACGATCAGCTCGTTGTCCCGGTCGATGTACCCGGGGGCGTGCGCGGTGATGGTGGACGGCGTGTCCCACGAGACGTCCAGGACGCCCTTGGCGCGCTCCGCCGGGAACAGGTCGGTGATCCGCTTCCAGACGGACGCCGTCCGCGCGGTCGGGCCGGCCAGGAAAGCGGCGTCGCCCTCGTACGGGGTGTAGTTCCGCTGGATGAAGTCGCGGACGTCGACGGCGTCCCGCCACAGGCCGCCCTTGAAGCCGTCCCAGGCACCGCTGTGGATGCGCTCCGCGTGCTGCGTGCTCATTGCCTCGCTCCCGCCTCTCGCCTACGAGCACCATTGTGAAGCGGTCCACAAACTCACATGGGCTCGAAAAGTCCTGATCAGAGGGACATTGGTCCCCAATGGTCCGCCGGCTCTCAGATCGCCCGGTCGTCGCCGTAGTACGCCTGGGTCATCAGCCGCCGCATGTCCCGCAGCATCGGCATCCGCGGATTCGCCGGCGCGCACTGGTCCTCGTACGCGTTCATCGCCTGCTGCTCCAGCCCCGCCAGGAACGCCGCCTCGTCCACCCCCGCCTCCTTGAACGAGCGCGGGATGCCGACCCGTTCGCGCAGCTCCTCGACCGCGAGCGCCAACGACTCCACGCCCTGCTCGGGAGTGTCCGCGGGCAGGCCCAGCGTCCGGGCGATCTGTTGGTAGCGCTCCGGCGCCCGGTAACTGCGGTACTTCGGCCAGCTCGTGACCTTCGCCGGGGCGCCGCCGTTCCAGCGGATCACGTGCGGCAGCAGCAGCGCGTTGGTCCGCCCGTGCGCCACGTGGAAGGTCCCGCCCAGGGTGTGCGCCATCGCGTGCACCACGCCCAGGAACGCCGAGCCGAACGCCATGCCCGCGATCGTCCCCGCGTTGTGCATCCGCTCCCGCGCCACCGGATCGTTCGGGCCGTTGTCGACCGCCGCCGCCAGGTTCTCGAAGACCAGCCGGATGCCCTGCAGCGCCAGGCCGTCGGTGAAGTCGTTGGCGTACACCGACACGTACGTCTCGATGCAGTGCGTCAGCGCGTCGAAGCCGGAGTCCGCCGTCACCGTCGCCGGCAGATCCGTGGTCAGTGCCGGGTCCACGATCGCCACCGTCGGGGTCAGCGCGTAGTCCGCCAGCGGGAACTTCTGCCCGCTCTCCGGGTCGGTGATCACCGCGAACGGCGTGACCTCGCTGCCGGTGCCCGAGGTGGTCGGCACGCACACCAGCTTTGCCAGCTCGCCCAGGTCGGGGAAGGCGAAGGCACGCTTGCGGATGTCGAAGAACTTCTCCTTCAGGTCCGCGAACTCCACCTCCGGGTGCTCGTACATCAGCCACATCACCTTCGCCGCGTCCATCGGCGAACCGCCGCCCAGCGCCACGATGGTGTCCGGCCGGAAGCCGCGCATCAGGGCCGCGCCCTTCTCCACCGTCGCGATGCTCGGATTCGGCTCGACGAAGTCCACCACCCGCACCTCCACCGGCTCCGGCCGCCGGCGCAGCACCTCCCGGACCCGCTCCAGGTGGCCGATCTCCACCATCGTCCGGTCGGTGACCACCACCACCCGATGGGCGCCGCGCATGTCCGTCAGGTACGACAGGGAGCCACGTTCGAAGAAGATCTTCGGCGGGACCTTGAACCACTGCATGTTCGTGTTGCGCCGCCCGATCCGCTTGACGTTGATCAAGTGCAGGGCCGAGACGTTCCCCGACACCGAGGTACGGCCCCACGAGCCGCAACCCAGCGTCAGCGACGGCAGGAAGGCGTTGTACACATCGCCGATGCCGCCCTGCGAACTCGGCGCGTTCCAGATGATCCGGCAGGCCCGCACCCCGGCGCCGAACTCCTCGGCGAACGCGGCGTCACCGGTGTGCACCGCCGCCGAATGCCCCAGACCGTTGAACTCCACCATCTCCGCCGCGAGTTGGACGCCGTGCGCGCGCGACCGGGCGCGCAGCACCGCCAGCACCGGGCAGAGCTTCTCCCGGGTCAGCGGCTCGCCCTCGCCCACCCCCGCGACCTCCGCCAGGATCACCGAGGTGTCCTCCGGCACCTCGAACCCCGCCGCCCGCGCCACCTCCGCCGCCGACTGCCCCACCACCGCCGAATTCAGCTTCGCGCCGGCACGGTCGGCCCCCGCGCCGACCCCGAACAGGTGCTGCTCCAGCAGCACCTTCTCCTCCGGCCCCGCCAGGTACGCCTTCAACGTCCGGAACTCCGCCAGCGCCGGCTCGTAGATCTCGTCGTCCAGGATCACCGCCTGCTCGGAGGCGCAGATCATGCCGTTGTCGAAGGACTTCGACAGCACGATGTCGTTCACCGCGCACGCCAGGTCCGCGCTCCTCTCCACGTACGCCGGTACGTTGCCCGCACCCACGCCCAGCGCCGGCTTCCCGCACGAATACGCCGCCCGCACCATCGAGTTGCCGCCGGTGGCGAGGATCGTCGCCACCCCCTCGTGCCGCATCAGCGCGTCCGTCGCCGCCATCGACGGACGGTCGATCCACTGCACGCAGTGCGCCGGGGCGCCCGCCGCGATCGCCGCGTCCCGGACGATCCGGGCCGCCTCCGCCGAGCAGCGCTGCGCCGACGGATGGAAGGCGAACACGATCGGGTTGCGGGTCTTCAACGCGATCAGCGCCTTGAAGATCGCGGTCGAGGTCGGGTTGGTCACCGGGGTGAGGGCGGCGACCACGCCCACCGGCTCGGCGATCTCCACGATCCCGTCGATGTCGTCCCGGGCGATCACCCCGACCGTCCGCATGCCGGCCATCGAGTGCGTGACGTGCTCGCAGGCGAAGACGTTCTTCACCGCCTTGTCCTCGAACACCCCGCGCCCGGTCTCCTCGACAGCCAGCGCCGCCAGCCGGGTGTGCGCGGCGAGCGCGGCCAGCGAGGCCTTTTTGACGATCCGGTCCACCCGCTCCTGGGTGAGACCCGCGTACTCCTGGAGTGCCTTGTGCCCATTGCGGACCAGTGTGTCGACTGCGGCCCCGGGATCGTCGGCGTCGACGGCGGGGACCTGAATGTGCTCGGCGGGGACCTGAACGTTCTCGGCGGGGATCGGGACGTTCTCGGTGGGGGACTGCTGACCGGACATGGCGCGCTCACCTCTCGGGGTGCGGCTGCGGGGCGCCCCGGCGGCACTGCCGGGACCGGTTGACCCCCTCAGGCTCGGGCGGCGGACCCCGCGGCGGCTACGGCCATTGGGCACGAGCCGCCCGGGACTATCGACCTTCTCCCTTGCGGCACAAGGCAGTTCGGGCCCGGCCCCGGCGCGTCGGGGGCCTGCGCCGGGCGGGTGAGTCGCGGGCCGTCGGGGTGCGGCGTCCGGGGGCCGGTGCGAGGGTGGGCGGAGCCCGCACGGGTACGTGCGACCGCTCCCCGGCGGCGTACCGTGACAAGTGAGGCACCGAAGCAGGGGGGCGCCCACCCGAGGAGGAGACATGGGCATCTTCGACAGGTTCCGCCACCACCCCGCCCAGCCCACCGCCCCGCCCGAGGAGTCCGCCGAACGGGCCGCCCTCGCCCACGACGAGGCCGCCGACGCCTTCGGCGACAACGTGGAACGCGCCCGCGACGACGCCGAACGCCGCGTCCAGCAGGAACGCGAGGACCGCGAGGCCGCCGAGAACATGACCGCCGAGGGCGACCCCTGGGGCTGACACCCACCCGTGAACGCCGGTGCCGAGCGGCCGGCCCCCAGCCGGGGCCGGCCGCTCGGCGTTCCTACGGCCGCGGCGGCAGCGGCGGCCGGCGGAGGTCGGGGCGGGGGACGCTGGCGGGCGGAGGTGCGGCGGCGGGGGTGGTGGTGAGGAGGTCGAGGGCGAGGGTGACGGCGGCGGCGAGGTCGGTGCGTTCGCCGCGGGCCCAGTCGCGGGGGGTGCGGATGACCTCGATGTCGGGGGCGACGCCCTGGTTCTCGACGGAGAAGCCGATGCCGCCGGAGAACCAGGAGGCGTTCTTCGGGACGGAGATCTGGGTGCCGTCGCCGAGGGCGTGCCGACCGGTCATGCCGACCACGCCGCCCCAGGTGCGGCTGCCGACGACCGGGCCGAGCGCGAGTTCCTTGATGGCGGCGATGATGACGTCGCCGTCGGAGCTGGTGGCGTGGTCGGCGAGCGCCACCACGGGGCCGCGCGGCGCGTCCCGGGGCCAGCGGACGGGCTGGCGGCCGCGGGTGAAGTCCCAGGCGAGGACGCGGCGGCGGAGTTTCTCCAGGACCAGTTCGGAGACGTTGCCGCCGGCGTTCCCGCGGACGTCCAGCACCAGGGCGGGGTGGGCGAGTTCGGAGCGCAGGTCGCGGTTGAACTGGGCCCAGCCGGAGCCGCCGAGGTCCGGGATGTGCAGGTAGCCGCACACGCCGTTGCTGAACTCCCGTACCAGGTGGCGGCGTTTGGCCACCCAGTCCTGGTAGCGGATCGGCCGTTCGTCGGTGAGCGGGGTGACGGCGATCCGGCGCGGTTGCCCGCCGTGGCGGACGGTCAGCTCCACCGTGGTGCCGCCGGTGCCGGCCAGCAGCGGCGCGGGCCCGCGCACCGGGTCGGGCGGGCGGCCGTCCACGGCGAGTAGCTCGTCGCCGTCGTGCAGGCCGTAACCGGCGAGCGGCGCGCGGGCCTTGGGGTCGGAGGACTCGCCGGGCAGGATCCGGTCGACCAGCCAGCGGCCGTCCGGGTCGCGGTGCGCGTTGGCGCCGAGCAGGCCGAGCGGCAGCTGGGCGAGCGCCGGGCCCTCGCCGCGCCGGGACGGGGTGACGTAGGCGTGCGAGGTGCCGAGTTCGCCGAGCAGTTCGCGCAGCAGGTCGGCGAAGTCGTCGGGGGAGGCGATCCGTTCCACCAACGGGGCGTACTGCTCGGTGAGTTCGGCCCAGTCGAGGCCGCACATGCCGGGGTCCCAGAATTGGTCGGCGACGATCCGGGCGGCCTCGGCGTAGGACTGCCGCCACTCTGCGGCCGGGTGCACGGTGTGGGTGATCCGGCGCAGGTCCACCGGGACGGGGGCGGTCGGCGCGGCCAGCGGGTACAGCTTGAGCGAACCGGCCGAGAACACCGAGATCGCCGAGCCGTCGGCGGACACCGCGAAGCCGTCCAGCTGCTCGACCAGCGTGCTGCGGCGGCCCCGGGCCAGGTCGAAGTACTCCAGGGCGGGGCGGCCGGAGGTGTCCTCCGGGTTGGCGAAGGTCTGGCCGAGCGCGCCGGAGATCGGCCAGCGCAGCCACACCACGCCGCCGCGCACCGACGCCGTCGCCGAGTACTTGGAGGCGATCACCGGGAACGGCACCAGGCGCTTGCTCAGCCCGTCCTCGTCCACCCGCACGGTGCCGTCGCCGGTGGCCTCCTCCGGATCCAGGCCCACCGGCGGGCGCCCCTCGGCGGGGGAGGCGAACGGCGACGGGGTGTTGGCGGCCAGCGCCACCAGGTACGGGCGGCAGCCCAGCGGGAAGGAGAGGTCGCCGGTGTGCACGTCGTGCACCGGGTCGAAGCCGCGCCAGGACAGGAACACCAGGAACCGGCCGTCCCGGGTGAACACCGGATGCTCGTCCTCGAACCGGCCGCCGGTGACGTCGACGACGTGCCCGGGACGGTCCACCCGGGCCAGCCGGACGGCGCGCAGCGAGCGGCCCGCGACCGGCTGGGACCAGGTCAGCCACTGCGAGTCCGGGGAGAACGACGGGCTGGAGACCGGGCCGAACCGGGACGCGGCGACCTCGGTGACCTCGCCCTCGGCGGTGTCCACCAGCAGCAGCCGGCCGTCCGAGCAGGCCACCGCGAGCAGATTGCCGTCCGGGGCGGCGGACAGCTCCTGGACCCGGCCGATCCGGCCCGCCGCGATCCGCCGGTGCGGGGCCGGATCGTCCGCCGGGCCGTCCTTGCCGGGCAGCGGCGCCAGCTCGATCGCGTCCTCGCCGTCCGCGTCGGTGACCCAGGCGGCCCGGCCCGACCAGCCGAGCACCTGCGGCAGCCGGCAGCGCACCCCCGGGGTGTCGGCCAGCGCCCGGGCCGGGCCGTCCCGGTGGGTCAGCCAGTACAGCGAACCGCGCACGTTGATCACCCCGGCCCGGCCGGTGGCGTCGCAGGCCAGGTCCTTGACGTTGTTCGCGGCGCTCACCTGGTACGGGCGACGGCCGCACCGGGCGCCGCCGAGCGGCACCTCCAGGCGGTGCGGCGCGGGCGCGTCCAGGCTGTCCAGCAGCCACAGGTCGCCGGCGTGCTGGTAGACGATCCTGGTGCCGTCGGTGGCGGCCTCGCGCGCGTAGTACGTGGCGTGGTCGGTGTGCCGTCGCAGATCGGTGCCGTCCGGGCGCACCGAGTACACGTTGCCGACGCCCTCGTGGTCCGACAGGAACGCCACCCTGGTCCCGGTAGGGGTCTCCACCGGCATCGGCGCGGCCAGGTGCCCCGGCAGGTCCGGCAGCAGCAGGTCGTGGTCCACCCACAGCCGCCCCTTCGCGCCGCCCCGGTAGCGCTTCCAGAACGCCGGCTCGTGCGGGGCGGCATCGGTCAGCAGCACCGTGTGCCCCGCCCCCATCTGCGCGTCCGCGACCGGCCCCCACGGCATCCGGCGGCCCGGCGACCCGTCCGGCGGCAGCTCCCACGCCCACGTGTAGTGCGCGAACGGCTCGTGGTACGAGCTGACCGCCAGCACCTCCCCGTTCGGCAGCCACCCGCGAACCCGGGTGTCCTGGCTGCCCCAGTAGGTCAGCCGGGTCGCGGGCCCACCCGCCACCGGCGCGGTGAACACCTCCGGAGTCAGCGCGAACCAGCTAGTCCAGGCCACCGTCGCACCGTCCGGCGACAGCCTGGGGTGACTCACCCTGGTCCGGTCGGCCGTGACCCGCCAGGCCCGACCGATCCGGCCGTCCGCGGCGAGCGGCGCGACCCAGACGTCGTCCTCGGCGGTGAAGGCGAGCAGACCGCCGCGTACATGGGGGAAACGCAGATATCCGGGCACCTCTCCATGGTTCGACCCCGCGCCGGGGGCCGCAACGCGGGCGGATCCGGGGCCGCGTGGCGTACCTGATCGACGCTCAACGAACCTGCGCCGCAAGCGCATTGACAGCGCCGGGCCGAGCCGGTTCAGTGGTCTAGTCCAACTCCCCAGGGTGCGTGCCGGTGCGGCGGCACGCCCCCGGCCGGGAACCCCACAGCCCCGCGGGCGGGAGAGGGACGTCCCCCACACAGAGGCAGGAGCATCCCCACATGCGCACTCCCCGAAGGAAGCGGCTGATCGCCGCCGGAACCGCCTGGGCGGTGGCCGCCGCGGCCGCCGTCGCAGTCAGCTTCGGACTGGCCGGATCGGCCTCCGCCGGCGAATTCCTGGTCAACGGCGGCCTCGAATCCGGCACCCTCAACCCCTGGACCTGCAGCGGCACCACCGGCAGCGTCGTCACCGGCCACGCCCACACCGGCACCTACGCGCTGGCCGGCGCCGCCTCCTCCACCGACACCGCCCAGTGCACCCAGACCGTCGCCGTCGCCCCCAGCACCACGTACACGCTCAGCGCCTACGTCAACGGCGCGTACGTCTACCTCGGCGTCAACGGCGGCAGCTCCACCTGGACACCCAGCACCGGCGGCGGCTACCAGAAGCTGTCCGTCAGCTTCACCACCACCGCCACCCAGACCTCCGCCACCGTCTTCACCCACGGCTGGTACGGACAGGGCGCCTACTACGCGGACGACATCTCCCTGGACGGGCCGGGCGCGCCGACGGGGTCACCGTCCGCCACCGCCTCTTCCTCTGCGTCCGCCTCCGCTTCTCCCTCTTCCTCCGCGTCCGCCTCCGCTTCGGCCTCGGCTTCGGCCAGCCCGTCGAGCTCGGCGAGCACCCCGCCGCCCCCCGGCAGCCACGCGCTGGTCGGATACCTGCACGCGAGCTTCGCCAACGGCGCCGGCTACCTGAAGATGTCGGACGTCCCCGACAGCTGGGACATCATCGACCTGGCCTTCGGCGAACCGGACTCCATCACCTCCGGCAACATCCACTTCAACCGCTGCCCCGTCGCCCAGTGCCCGGGTGCGGAGTCCGATGCCGACTTCAAGGCCGCGATCGCCGCCAAGCAGGCCAAGGGCAAGAAGGTGCTGCTGTCGATCGGCGGCCAGAACGGCGAAGTGCAGCTCACCACCACTGCCGCCCGCGACGCCTTCGTCTCCTCGGTCTCCTCGATCATCGACAAGTGGGGCCTGGACGGCCTCGACATCGACTTCGAAGGCCACTCGCTGTCGCTGAACACCGGCGACAACGACTTCAAGAACCCGACCACGCCGGTGATCACCAACCTGATCTCGGCCGTGAAGACCCTGAAGGCCAAGTACGGGGCGAACTTCCAGCTGACCATGGCGCCGGAGACCTTCTTCGTCCAGCTCGGCTACCAGTACTACGGCTCGGGCCCCTGGGGCGGCCAGGACCCGCGGGCCGGCGCCTTCCTGCCGGTCATCCACGCACTGCGGGACGACCTGACGCTGCTTCACGTCCAGGACTACAACTCGGGCTCGATCATGGGCCTCGACGGCCAGTACCACAACATGGGCGGCGCGGACTTCCACATCGCCATGACCGACATGCTGCTCGCCGGCTTCCCGGTGGCCGGAAACACCGCCAACATGTTCCCGGCCCTCAAGCCCTCCCAGGTCGCGATCGGCATGCCCGCCAACACCTACGCCGGCAACGGCTACGTCGCCCCGGCCGTGGTCAACCAGGCCCTCGACTGCCTCACCAAGGGCACCAGCTGCGGCTCCTACACCCCGCGGGCTGGCAAGCAGCCGAACCTGCGCGGGCTGATGACCTGGTCGATCAACTGGGACAACTACAACAGCAACGAGTTCTCGCGGAATTTCCACAGCTACTTCGGCTAAGCGCTCCGCAGAACGGAAAGGGGCCGGCCGCCGGGTGGTGGCCGGCCTCGGCTGCGTGTGGGGCTGTCGCCTGCGGCGGGCTTTCGAGGGGGAGGGGAGCCCCGCCCGCCGCAGGCGCTTTCTCTGCCTCTCTTCCTCGGGCCCGCCGCAGGCGGTGGGGGGTCGCCGGGGTGGGGTGGGGTGCCTAGCCTGAGGGGAGGAGGTGGTGGTGATGCTGGGCGATGCGCCGTTGTGTGCGGTGATTCCGGTGACGGACATGGGGCGGGCCAAGCGGTACTACAAGGAGACGCTCGGGCTGGAGCTGGTGAAGGAGGGGGCGGAGGACGTCACGTTCCGGTCCGGGGGTTGTGAGTTCTCGCTGTACGAGACGCCTTACGGGGGGCAGGCCGGTCATACGCTGGCCAGCTGGAAGGTCTCCGACCTGGACACCGAGATGGCCGACCTGCGCCGTCGCGGCGTGGTGTTCGAGGAGTACGACCTGCCGGGGCTGAAGACCCTGGACGGTGTCGCCGAGGCCGACGGCATGCGGGCCGCGTGGTTCAAGGACCTGGACGGCAACGTGCTGTGCGTCAATGAGCGGCGTGCGGCCTGAGACAGAAGCCCCTGAGAACGCAGAAGGCCCCTCGCGTGAGCGAGGGGCCTTCGTGCTGTCTGTGCGCCGCCAGGGACTCGAACCCCGGACCCGCTGATTAAGAGTCAGCTGCTCTAACCAACTGAGCTAGCGGCGCTTGCTGACGGGGAGAACATTACCTGGTCAGGGCCGGAAACACACAATCGGTCCGGTTGAGGGGGGAACGTATGCTGAACGCGGCCGTCCGCTTCTGCCGAGAGGAACTGTCGTGGGCCAGCTGACCCTGCTCTTTCTGGTGCTGCTTGCCTCGGTGGTGACGATGCCGTTGGCGCGGAAGAGCAGGATCCCGCAACCGGTGCTGATGACGCTGGTCGGTCTGGTGTTCGCGCTGGTGCCGCAGATCCCGAACGTGGAGATCGACCCGGAGTTCATCCTGCCGCTGGTGCTGCCGCCGCTGATCTTCGCGGTGGCGCGGCGCTCCTCGGTGCGCTACTTCAAGGCCAACATCCGTTCGATCCTGCTGCTGGCCGTCGCGCTGGTGATCGTCACGACGACCGTGGTGGCGGGCGTGTTCTCCTGGCTGGTGCCGGCCGCGCCGCTCGCGGCGGCGGTCGCGCTGGGTGCGCTGGTCTCGCCGCCCGACCCGGTGGCGGCCGTCGCGGTGGCGGGTGAGGTGGGGCTGCCGCGCCGACTGATCTCGGTGCTGGAGAGCGAGGGCCTGTTCAACGACGTCACCGCGATCGTCATCTATTCGCTGGCGGTCGAGGCGGTCGTCAACGGCGACCTGTCGGTGGGGCACGCGGTGCTGCGATTCCTGCTGTCCGCGGTGGTCGCGGTGGCGGTCGGCGTCGGTCTGGGCTGGGCCAACGCCAAGCTGGCCGGGCTGCTGGAGGACCCCACTCAGCAGGTGGCGCTGAACCTGCTGGTGCCGTTCGCCGCGTACGTGCTGGCGGAGGAGGCGCACGGCTCGGGCGTGCTCGCCGTGGTGGTGTGTGCGCTGTACCTCGCGGACCGGGCGACCGACGCCGACGAGGTGTCGTACCGGCTGGTCGGCAACGCGTTCTGGGAGATCGTCGAGACCCTGATCACCGGTGTCGCGTTCGGCCTGATCGGCCTGGAGCTGTCGACCGTTCTCAAGGACGTCAAGGACACCTGGCACACGATGCTCGGCGACACCGCGATCGTGATCGCCGTGGTGGTCGTGGTCCGGTTGCTGTGGCTGCTGCCCGCCGCGTGGCTGTCCAAGCGGCTCAGTCACGGCGACGAGGACACCCCGATCAGCTGGCGGGAGACCGTGGTGCTGTGGTGGTCCGGGATGCGCGGTGTCGCCACCGTCGCGCTGGCCCTCGCCATTCCGCTGACCCTGCACAACGGGCTGGACTTCCCGGCCCGCAGCGAGATCATCTTCATCGCCTTCAGCGTCGTGCTGTTCACCCTGGTCGTGCAGGGCCTGACACTGCCCTACGTGGTGAAGCTGCTCGGCCTGGACAGCGACCACGACGCGCACGAGCAGGCCGTCCGGGACCTGTGGTGGCGCGCCGCCAAGGCCGGTCTGCACCGGCTGACCGAACTGGAGGAGGAGGACCAGCTGCCGCCGGAGATCACCGAGCGCCTGCGTGAGCGCCAGCACGACCGGCTGGCCCGGCTCTGCCCGGACCGGTACGAGGAGGAGGAGGCGATGGAGGCGAAGCGCCGCGGCAAGAAGTGGCGGCAGGCGTTCGCGGTCGAGCAGGAGATGATCGCCGCGTCCCGCCGGGAGGTGCTCGTCGCCCGCGGCGAATCCGGTGCCGACCCCGAGATCGCGGACCACGTGCTGCGGACGCTCGACCTCCAGTCGGCCAGGAAGTGACGGCCCGTCGACCGCTCGGCGTGCGAGCCGGTGGATGTCCCGGCGGGGAGACCCGCAGGGAATAGGGTTGGGGCCGGGCATGGCTGACGACGGGTGAGGCAGCCGCCGGCCCCAGCCACCCTTTCCGCCGGAACTGCCGGTATCGGCACCGCATGACCCAAGGAGCAACCGATGTCGGACACCCCCGCCAGCGGCCGGACCCCGTTGGACCGCACCCCGCAGTGGGCCGCCCTGGGGAAGCACCGGGCCGAGCTCGGCGACCAGCACCTGCGCGAGCTGTTCGCCGCCGACCCCGACCGGGGCAGCCGCTACACCCTTCAGGTCGGCGACCTGTTCATCGACTACTCGAAGCACCTGGTCACCGACCGCACCCTGGACCTGCTGCGCCAGCTCGCCGCCGCCACCGGCGTCGCCGAGCTGCGTGACGCGATGTTCCGCGGCGAGAAGATCAACACCACCGAGAACCGCGCCGTCCTGCACACCGCGCTGCGCGCCCCGCGCGAGGCGGTCGTCGAGGTCGACGGGGAGAACATCGTCCCGGCCGTGCACGCCGTCCTGGACAAGATGGCCGACTTCTCCGAGCGGGTGCGCTCCGGCGCCTGGACCGGCCACACCGGCAAGCGGATCCGCAACATCGTCAACATCGGCATCGGCGGCTCCGACCTCGGCCCCGCGATGGCCTACGAGGTGCTGCGCTCCTACACCGACCGCGACCTGACGGTCCGCTTCGTCTCCAACGTGGACGGCGCCGACCTGCACGAGGCGGTCCGCGACCTGGACGCCGCCGAGACGCTGTTCATCGTCGCCTCGAAGACCTTCACCACCATCGAGACCGTCACCAACGCGGTCGCCGCCCGCAGCTGGCTGCTCGGGCAGCTCGACACCGGCGAGGCCGCCGTCGCCAAGCACTTCGTGGCGCTGTCCACCAACGCGCAGGGCGTCGCCGACTTCGGCATCGACACCGCCAACATGTTCGAGTTCTGGGACTGGGTGGGCGGCCGCTACTCGTACGACTCGGCGATCGGCCTGTCGCTGATGATCGCCATCGGCCCGGAGCGCTTCCAGGAGATGCTGGCCGGCTTCCGCCTGGTCGACGAGCACTTCCGCACCGCGCCCGCCGAGCAGAACGTCCCGCTGCTGCTGGGCCTGCTCGGGGTCTGGTACGGCGCGTTCTTCGACGCCCAGGCGCACGCGGTGCTGCCGTACTCGCACTACCTGTCGAAGTTCACCGCGTACCTCCAGCAGCTCGACATGGAGTCCAACGGCAAGTCGGTGGACCGCGACGGCCGCCCCGTCGACTGGCAGACCGGCCCCGTGGTGTGGGGCACCCCCGGCACCAACGGGCAGCACGCGTACTACCAGCTGCTGCACCAGGGCACCAAGATGATCCCCGCCGACTTCCTCGGCTTCGCCCGCCCCGTCGACGACCTGCAGGCCGGCCTGGTCGCCCAGCACGACCTGCTGATGGCCAACTTCTTCGCCCAGACCCAGGCGCTGGCGTTCGGCAAGACCGCCGAGGAGGTCGCGGCCGAGGGCGTCCCCGCCGAGCTCGTCCCGCACAAGACCTTCCGCGGCAACCACCCGACCACCACCATCCTGGCCGACGAGCTCACCCCGCACGTGCTCGGCCAGCTGATCGCCCTCTACGAGCACAAGGTGTTCGTCCAGGGCGCGGTCTGGAACATCGACTCCTTCGACCAGTGGGGCGTCGAGCTCGGCAAGGTGCTGGCCAAGAAGATCGAGCCGGTGCTGCTGACCGGCCAGGGCGGCGAGGCGCTGGACGCCTCCACCGCCAACCTGGTCACCCGCTACCGGGAGCTGCGCGGCCGCAAGTAGGCACTTGATGCACGAGGGCCCCGGGGAGTGTTCCCCGGGGCCCTCGGCGTCAGTTGATGCGTGCCAGCAGGGAGTCCGCGTGCGCCGAGATGAGTGCGCGGGCCAGTTCCGGGTCCGGGACGGCGAGGGCGTCGGCGAGTGCCTGGTGTTCGGCGTGGTCCTCGTCGGCGTGCGCGCGGGTCGCGGTGGCGGCCGCGGAAATGCGTATCTGACGGTCCCACAGGGTCTCGTACAGGGAGGTCAGGACGGGGTTGCCGGCCGCCCTGAGCAGCGTCAGGTGGAAGTGCCGGCCGGCCTCCACGGGGTGCGGGTCGCGGTGTTCGCAGGCGGCGCGCAGTTCGGCGGCGGCGGCCGTCAGTGCGGCCGGGCCGCGTTCGGCGAGGGCGTCGACGGCGGCGCGTTCGAACAGCACCCGGGCGGCCAGCACGTTCCGGGCCTCGCCCGGGGCGATCGGGACGACCTGGGCGCCGCGCTTGGGGTACAGGCGCAGGAAGCCCTCCGACTGGAGCCGCAGGAACGCCTCCCGGACCGGGGTGCGGGACAGGCCCAGCTCGAGCGCGACCACGCCCTCGGAGAGCAGCGTGCCGCCCGGCCAGGTGCCGTCGAGCAGTCGGGTGCGGACGTGGTGGTAGGCCCGCTCGGCGGTGGGCTGTGCGTTTGCGGGATGTGGCTCGGCTTCGGTCACCACGCCATTCTGCCACGCATCCCACTCTTGCATCTAAGCTTGCATCTATGATGCGGGCATGCCCCCGAACGCCCCTCACCCCCGGACCGCCCTGTTCGTGACCTGCCTGGGCGACACCCTGTTCCCCGACACCGGCCGCGCCACCGTCACCCTGCTGCGCCGCCTCGGCGTGGAGGTGGACTTCCCGCCCGGCCAGAGCTGCTGCGGGCAGATGCACTTCAACACCGGGTACCGCAAGGAGACCGCCAAGCTGGCCCGGCACTTCGTGGACACCTTCGGCGACTACGAGGAGATCGTGGTGCCCTCGGCGTCCTGCGCGGGCATGCCCGCCGAGGCCTACCCGCTGGCCGCCGCCGGCGACCCCGGCCTGGCCCGGGCCGTCGCCGAACTCGCGCCCAGGGTCGTCGAGTTGACGCAGTACCTGACCGACCGGCTGGGCGTCACCGAGGTCGGCGCGTACTTCCCGCACCGGGTCACCTACCACCCGACCTGCCACAGCCTGCGGGCCACCAAGCTGGGGGACCGGCCCGAACGGCTGCTGCGCGCCGTCAAGGGCATCGACTTCGTCGAGCTGCCCGCGCAGGAGGAGTGCTGCGGCTTCGGCGGCACCTTCTCGGTGAAGAACCCGGCGGTCTCCGGCGCGATGAACGGCGACAAGGCCCGGCACGTGCGGGAGACCGGGGCGTCCGTACTGGCCGCCGTCGACAACTCCTGCCTGATGAACATCGGCGGCCGGCTCGACCGGGACGGCCACCCGGTGCGCACCCTGCACCTGGTGGAGATCCTGGCCCGGACCGAACAGGACGGGCCGCTGCCCGGCGTCCCCGTGGTGGAGAGTGCGCGATGACGAGGTCGTTCCTGGGCTGGCCCGCGTTCCCCGAGGCCGCCGAACGCGAGGTCGGCAACCGGCAGTTGCGGGAGAACGTGCGCCGCGCCACGCACACCATCCGGGGCAAGCGGGCGGTACTGGCCGCCGAACGCCCCGACTGGGAGGCGCTGCGCGACTCCGCCGCCGCGATCAAGGACCAGGTGCTGGCCAACCTGGAGGAGTACCTGCTCCAGGTGGAGGAGAAGGTCACCGCCGCCGGCGGCACCGTGCACTGGGCGCGGGACGCCGCCGAGGCCAACCGGATCGTCACCGACCTGGTCCGGGCCACCGGCGAACGCGAGATCGTCAAGGTCAAGTCGATGCTCACCGAGGAGATCGGCCTCGACGCCGCCCTCGAAGCCGCCGGGATCAACGCCCGGGAGACCGACCTCGCCGCCACCATCGTCCAACTCGGCGACGACCTGCCCTCGCACGTGGTGGTGCCCGCGCTGCACCGCAACCGCAGCGAGATCCGCGACATCTTCGTCCGCGAAATGGGCCGGCACGGCCGCCCCGCACCCGACGGGCTCACCGACGAGCCCGCCGAACTCGCCGAAGCGGCCCGGCTGCACCTGCGGGAGAAGTTCCTCGGCGCGAAGGTCGCCGTCTCCGGCGCCAACTTCCTGGTCGCCGAGACCGGCACCCTGGTGGTCGTCGAATCCGAGGGCAACGGCCGGATGTGCCTCACCCTCGCCGACACCCTGATCTCCGTCGTCGGCATCGAGAAGACCGTCCCCCGCTGGCAGGACCTCGAAGTCTTCCTGCAACTGCTCGCCCGCAACGCCACCGGCGAACGGATGGCCCCCTACACCAGCACCTGGACCGGCACCACCGACGGCGACGGCCCGGCGGCCTTCCACCTCGTCCTGGTCGACAACGGCCGCACCCGCGCCCTCGCCGACCCGACCGGCCGCCAGGCACTGCGCTGCATCCGCTGCGGCGCCTGCATGAACATCTGCCCCGTCTACGAGCGCACCGGCGGCCACGCCTACGGCTCCGTCTACCCCGGGCCGATCGGCGCCATCCTCAACCCGCTGCTCAAGGGCCTCGACGACCCGCAGACCGCCTCCCTGCCGTACGCCTCCACCCTGTGCGGCGCCTGCAACGAGGTCTGCCCCGTGCGGATCCGCTTCACCGACGTGCTGCTCGACCTGCGCGCCCAGGTCGCCGACGGCGGACAGCACCCCCTGGAACGCGCCGCGCTCGGCGCCATCGGCGGCGTGATGGAACATCAGGCCGCCTGGAAGGCCGCCGTGAAGAGCATCGGACTGGTCGGCCCACTGCTGCTGCCCCGGCGGATCAGCCTGCCAGGACCGCTCGGCGGCTGGACCGACAGCCGCACCCTCCCCGCCATCCCCCGGGAGTCCTTCCGCAGCTGGTGGAAGCGGACCGAAGGAGACCCCAAGTGACCGACGCCCGCACCGAGATCCTCCGCCGGATCCGCGCCGCCGCCGTCCCGCCCGTCCCCGAAAAGCCCCGCCACTACCTGCGGCACGCCCCCGGCCTCGACGAGGCCGACCGCCCCGCCGTGCTCGCCCTGTTCACCGAACGGCTCACCGAGTACGGGGCAACCGTGCTGCGCGCGGACCGGATCGGCACCGCGGTGGCGCAGGCGCTCGAAGGCGCCCGGAGCGCGGTGGTGCCCGCCGGGCTGCCGGACGAGTGGACGGCCGACTGGGACGGCGAGGTGCGTGCCGACCGGCCGCCGCTGAGCAACGCCCAACTCGACGCCACCCACGCCGTCCTGACGACCTGCGCCGCAGCCGTCGCCGAATCCGGCACCCTGGTCCTCGACGGCGGACCCGGCCAGGGCCGGCGCGCCGCCACCCTGCTGCCCGACCTGCACGTCTGCGTGGTCCGCGCCGCCCAGGTGCACTCCGCACTGCCCGGCGCGCTCGCCGCAGTCGACCCGACCCGCCCGCTCACCTTCGTCAGCGGGCCGTCCGCCACCGCCGACATCGAAATGATCCGGGTCAAGGGCGTCCACGGACCACGCCGCCTGGCGGTGATCCTGCTGCCCTGACCCTGCGGGGTCAGCGCCGCGTGGTCAGCCCTGGGGGGTCGGCGCCACCGAGGCCGTCGGCCCCGCCGGACGCGGCTCCGGGCCGTGCTGCGCCGTGTACACCAGCCCGAACCCCAGGCCGGCCACCAACGTCACCGCCCCCGTCCACGTGAAAACCCGCCGCAGCCGCCGCTGGAGCTCTTCGTGCCGATGGGCACGCAACGCGGCCGCCTCGGCCTCGGCGAGCTCGGCGTCGAGCCAGGCGGCCCAGTCGGAATGCAGGTCGTCGGACGCCATGACCGGGACATTAGCAGCCCTTTACGCGCGCCCGACCGGGCGGCGGCCCCGCCCTCCCGGCCCGGAAACGCCGAAGGCCCCCCGCTTCCGCGAGGGGCCTTCGACCGTCTGTGCGCCGCCAGGGACTCGAACCCCGGACCCGCTGATTAAGAGTCAGCTGCTCTAACCAACTGAGCTAGCGGCGCTTGCTGACGTGGAAGACTTTAGCAGCGGCCGGCGCCGGAGCCCAAATCCGTTTCCGCCAGGAGTGCCGTCCGCCGGGCACCCGGGGTTCAGCGGGCGTTCGGCAGCGGGTCGCCCGCGTGGGCACGGGCGGCGCGGACGCAGGCCCACAGCACCACGGACGCGCCGGGCAGCCAGGGCTCGCGGGTGTCCGGGGCGACGATCCAGCGGCCGCCGGCCGTGTCGGTGGAGTCCATCGCCCGCTGGACCGGGGGCACCGTCACCGCGTCGCCGATGCCGTGGCAGAGCAGCGGCGGGACGTCCCGGGCCCACTCCTCCCAGGCCAGCAGGGTGCGCAGCCGGGCCGCCGTGCCCGGCTGCGCGAACAGCAGGACGCGGCCGCGGAAGCCGGCCACCGGGCCGCAGCCCGGGCCGGACGCCCACAGTTCGTCGAGCACCCGGCGGCCGAACACCGCCGGCATGCTGATCACGTCGAAGGCCCGGCCGCACGGCAGGACGGCGGGCGCCCACGGACGGGCCTCCCACAGCGCGCGCATGCTGCTCGGGTACTCGCTGGCGGAGGCCAGCCACGCCTCCCCGGCGACGCTGACGTACTCGACGGATTGATAGGTCCAGATGTCCACCCGCCCAGCGTGGACCGGCCACGCCCGGGGCCGCTGCGAAAACCGCGTTCACCGCACATCGGCGGCGGCGAGGGCGTACCATCGCCCGCCGCATATGCCAGCGGCCTGGAGGCGGCTACTCCTCGAGACCGCGGCGCTGCAGGGTGCGGCCGTACTCGACCATCTTCAGCGCGTAGTCGGGCGTCCACTCGGCGCGCTCGGCGATCTGCTCGGCGGAGAGCGCGTCGAACCGGCGCGGGTCGGCGAGCTGGGCCGCGGCGATCGCCTGGAAGTCGGTGGCGCGCTCCGCCGCGGCGCGGAACGCCAGCGTCAACTCGGTCGAGCGGGACAGCAGTTCGGCCGGATCGGCGATCGACTCCAGGTCGAAGAAACGCTCCGGCTCGGGCTCCTTGCCCTCCGGCTCGAAGATCAACTGGGCCGGGCGGATCCGGCGCCCCCGATCGCCAGGCCCCGGCACGGCCGGTACGGCAGCCGGCACCGGCGTACCGCTCTGGTCGGACGCCTGCGGGTGCGAGTCGGGCATGGCGGGGCACCTCCGGGGTGGTGAAGGGAAGACGGCCGTCGTCCATTGTCGCGCGCGGACCGCAGGTAGCGGAACGGTGCGCCCCCGGTTGCTATTCCCCCGCACCGGCGCGCGCCACCCTCCGCGCGCCGGTGCGCGTCAGGTCAGGCGCACGCGGTGCTCGGACAGGCGCGCCAGCACCGCGTGGTTCGCCTCCCAGCCGTCCGGGAACTTCACCGCCACCCCCAGCTGCACCGGCTCCGTCGACGGATGCTCGTCCAACAGCTCCGCGATGCCCGCCCGCGCCACCACGATGCACGCGTGCCGATGCCGGGACGCCAGCACGCACAGCCGCCCCGTCTCCAGGTGGAAGGCCGTCGCGTCCGGCCGCCCCGACAGCGGATGCAGCACCACCGTGACGTCGTACTCCCGGCCCTGCAGCCGGTTCGCGGTGTCCACCGTCACCGCCTCGCCCAGCGCCGGATCCACCGGCACCCCCAGCCGGGCCAGCTCCGCCCGCACCGCCGCCGCCTGGTCCCGGTGCGCCGTGCCCACCGCCACCCGGCCCGCCGTCAACGGCGCCGAACCCTGCTCCGAGACCGCCGTCAACTCCCGCTCCAGCAGCCGCCGCACCGTCTGCGCCACCGCCGCCACCGCCTGCGCGTCGGTCCGCACCGTGTGCCGGGCCGGCAGCTCCAGCAGCGCCCAGCCGCTGTCCGCCGCCTCGTCGATCGCCGCGTCCACCGCCGAACCGTCCGCCCGCACCCCCGGACGCAGCGTCCGCTCACCCGGGCCGGTGCCCGAACGGAACGGCGTGTACGGGTAGAACGCCGACGAGATCAACGGCGCCGCCGAGGCCGGCAGCCGCCACGACACCGGCAGCCGGTGCGGCCGGATCGCCGGATTGTGCGCCAGCAGCGTCACCACCGCCGAGCTCGACGGGTCGTACGACAGGCCCGCCCACTGGTCGGTACCCACCACCGTGAACGGGTCCAACTGGCCCGGATCACCGACGAACAGCGCCCGCTCGAACAGCCGGGCCACCGCCAGCAACGCGTCCGAGCGCATCTGGTACGCCTCGTCCACGATCGCCTGCCGCCACGGCTGCTCGGTCTTCACCCACTGCCACTTCGCCGCCGTGGAGATCACCACGTCCTGCTCCAGCAGGTCCGCGACCTTGTCCCTGGCCGTGACGTTCTGGTGCCGCAGCGCCTCCGGGGCAGGCTTCGAATCGCTCGCGTGCAAGCGGCCGATCGACATGCCGGGGGCCTTCGACGCCAACCGGTCCACCAGGTCGTCCACCTGGCTGTTGGTCTGCGCGACGATCATCAGCCGCTCGCCCGCACCCACCAGCTCCCGGGCCGCCCGCACCACCAGCGTCGACTTGCCCGCACCCGGCGGCGAATCCACCACCACCCCGCGCGGGGCACCCGGCCGCGGCCGCACCACCGCGTCCAGGATCCCCGCGACGGCACGGTCCGCGGCCTCGCCCGGCGACAACGCGCCCGGGGCGTCCAGGGGGTTGGTCACCAGCTCTCCAGAGAAACTCATCCGTACGTCATTCCCACTCGTCCGAACCGGCCGGTGAATCCTCGCCGACCACCGGCGGACCGCCGTGCGTCCACGGAGTGTCCGCCGGCTCCGGCAACGGCGCCGACTGGCGCGGCGTCAGCTCGAACAGCGTGAACACCACCTGGTCGCCCACCGCCGGCACACTGCCCGGCTCCGGATCCTTCCGCCGGCCCATCCCCGACAGCAGCCGCACCACCACCTCGCCCGGCGCCGACGACACGATCTCCGCCCGCTGCGCCGGCTCCGCGTGCGCCCGGTACACCTCACGGCCCGGATCCGCATGCGGACGGTCGCCCGTGCTCACCACCAGCAGCGGACGCGGCTTCGGCGAGCGGCCCTCGGACCACTCCGGCACCACGTCCACCACCTCGCCGGCGAACGCCTCGCCCGCCAGCCGGCGCTCCGCCATCGCCAGCGGATCGTCCAGCGCCTCCTGGATCTCCAGCTTCGCCTGCTCCCGCTCGCGCTGCGCCAGCTTGCGGGCCGCCGTCACCGCGTCGTCCCGGCGCGGCTGCGGCGGCTCACCCGCCGCCACCCGGTCCCGGTGCATGGTGAACGACCAGCGGTCGCCCTCCCAGCGGTCCGGCAGATGACCGGCAGGCGGCAGCTCCCGCAGCAGATCCAGGCCGCGCCACACGTCGTGCCAGGTCGGCAGCGTCGCCGCCAGCAGCACCCGGGACAGCTCCGCCCGGGCCTGCTCGATCAGCCCCGCCGCGCGCCGCTCCTCCTTCGCGTCCCGCGCGGCCCCGGCCCGCTCCCACACCGCCACCGCGGCGTCGTGCCGCAGGATCGCCGGGGCCAGCACCTGCTCGTCGAACCGCGGATCCGTCGCCGGACCGGCCGGCGGATGCACCAGCAGACCGTCCGCGTCGCGCGCCGACTCCACCCACTCCGCGGCCGCCGCACCCGTCGCCGCAGGCTCCAGACCCGCCGGCGGCAGGTGCCAGGCCAGCCGGGCCGCCAGGTGCTGGTCCTCCAGGTTCGACTGACCCGTCGCCCAGTGCCGCGCCAACAGCCCCGTCATCGCCAGCAGCATCGACGAACCCGGCACCTGCGCCCGGTCCGTCAGATGCGTCAACCACCGCCCCAGCAGCGGAACCCGGGTCGGCGCCGGATACTCGCCCGGCTCCGGGTCCTCCGCCGTACGACGGAACCGGGTCGAACGCCCCAGCAGCGCCAGATGCGCCACCCCCGCCGCGTTCGGCACGATCAGCTGCGGCGCGTCCACGCACAACTCCCGCACCACCGGCAGCTTCTCGCCGCTCACCGGGTCCTTCTCCGAACCCTCCAGCAGCTCCACCTGCTCGCCGAACGACTCCAGGTACGGCACCACGTCCGCCGCCATCGCCGCCAGGAACTCCGAACGCTGCGAACGGTTCAGCGGCTGCGGCACCAGATGCAGCCGCGGCGCGTCCCGGTCCGTGCCGAGCAGCACCGCCAGCGGCGCACCCGCCTCACCCGCCGCCGCCAACGGCACCAGCACCATCGGACGCTCCGACAGCCGGCGGTGCAGCACCGTCGCCACCGGCTCCGCCCGCTGACCGCGCACCGCCTCCAGCCGCGCCAGCGTCGACAGCAGACTCACCGCACGCCTCCGAGCCGCACGCCCCCGGCCGCCAAGGCCTCCGCCCGCAGCCGCGCCGCGTACGCCAGCCGCTCGGACGCCTCGTCCAGCCCCAACTCCGCCAGCATCGAAGGCTCCAGGCCCTCCCCGGCGCCCCGCTCCGCCGCCGCCAGCGCCGCCTCCACGGTGCGCAGCGAACCGAGCTCCCCGCGCACCCCGCGGCCCAACTGCTCCACCGCACCCGCGCAGCGGGCCTGCGCCCGGCAGTGGAAACCCAGCTCGCAGGTCGAGATGCACTCCGGACCGTACGCGGCCGGCACCGACGCCACCGCCTCGGTCAACTCCTCGACCGGACGGGTCGGCGCACCCGAATCGTCCCGCGCCAGATCGAACGTCACCCCCTCGGGCAGCGCCTCCAGCAGCTGCTCCACCCTGGTCATCCGGGACAACTGACGCCGGGTGGTGGACAGTTCGCGCCGCACATCGACCGGCACCGCGACCGGCCGGTTGGAGAAGTCCTTCGGGCAGACCAGCAGCGCCGTCAACTCCGGCGCGCCCGGCAGCTCCTGCGTCGCGTAAGGATCGGCGGAGGCCTCGGCGCCGGCCAGCCGGGCCGCCGCCTCCTGCAGCGCCAGCACGTACACCGCGGCCTGCCGGGCCGCCGCACCGACCTTCGCCGGATCGGCCGAACCGTCCAGCACCGGGAAGGACTTGATCTCCACCACGGTGCACCGGCCGCCGTGCACCACCACCGCGTCCGGCTCCAGGTACGCCGGGCTGCCCGCCACCTCCAGCCGCAGCATCGGATGGTCCAGCAGCGTCCAGGACGCCGGATCGGCGGACGCCTCGGCCAGCGCCGCCAACGTCCGCTCCGCGCGCACCGCGGGTGACTGCGAAGGCAGCAGATCCGGCACCGCCAGCGAGGCCACCTCCTCCTCCGGCACCCCCAGCAGGCGGCGCAGCGGCTGCAACAGCACCGCGTAGCCGTCCCGCTTCAGCCGGGACTCGAACTGGAGGCCGCGGCGGATCGCGAACGGCGACTGGCCGAACGGCGCGGGCCGGCCCAGCCGATCGGCCAGCGCGGTCTTGTCCACCCCCGCGGCATCCAGCAGCGCGCGGCGGCGGCATCCGGGATTGGCGGCGAGTGCGGCGAGGGCCCGGGCATCGAGACTGCGCTGCGGCGCGGGGCCGCGCAGCTCGGAGAGCCGCCGGAGCGACGGGGAAGCCTGCCCCAAGTGCGAGACGTTCATGGTGCGGCCCAGTCTCGCATCCGGTGCCGACAAAGCGGAGCCGGTCGCTCGATCCGACCGGTCCGGTGGGGGATCATGGGCCCGGTGGTCCGCAACGGCGCGGCCGCGCACCGCAGTCCTCGAAGCTCCCGCGCTCCCTTCGCGCCCACGTCGAATGAGGTAGCCCCATGCCCGCCCGTATCGTGCTGGTCCGCCACGGCGAGACCGCCTGGTCGGCCACCGGTCAGCACACCGGCCGCACCGACATCCCGCTCACCGACGCAGGCCGCGACATGGCCCGCGCCCTCGGCGAGCGCCTCGGCCGCGCCCCGTGGCACGGCCTGCCCACCGCCGCCGTCTACACCAGCCCGCTCTCCCGCGCCCGCGAGACCGCCGAACTCGCCGGCTTCGGCGACCGCGCCGTGGACCGCCCCGAACTGCTGGAGTGGGACTACGGCCAGTACGAGGGCCGCACCGGCGCCGACATCCGCGCCACCGACCACCCCGGCTGGCTGATCTGGCGCGACGGCGTGCCCGGCGGCGAGAAGCTCTCCGAGGTGGCCGCCCGGGTCGACTCCTTCCTCGCCGAACTCAACGGGCGGCACGGCGTCCCCGACGCCGACACCACGACGATGCACTGCGCCGACTGCGAGGTCGTGCTGTTCGCCCACGGCCACCTGCTGCGCATCCTCACCGCCCGCTGGCTCGGCCTTCCCCCCGAGTACGCGCAGCGCTTCAAGCTCGGCACCGCCTCGCTCTCCGTGCTGTCCTGGGAGTACGGGCTGCCCGCCGTCGAGATCTGGAACGACCACAGCCACCTCGAGAAGGCCTGACGGTCTCCGCGAGGTGGCCGGGCGGTGAGCGGCCCGACGGTGAGTCAGGCCGCCACGGTGCCGTCGTAGGTCTCCAGGAACTCCCGCACCTCCGCGACGGAGGAGTGCCCGCGCAGGCGGTCCGCGGTGTGCGCCAGCATGCCGCGGATCCGCGCCGAGCGGACCTGGCCGAGCATCCCCACCGCCTCCGTCCCCTGCACGGCGGCGCCCGCCAGATCGCCCCGGCCCAGCCGGTCGTGCGCCAACTCGGCGATGTACAGCGCCCGGTTGCGGACGAAGTGCGGGTGCTGCAGCCCGACCGCCTGCTCGGCCCGGGTGCTCGCCCGCCCGAACTCGCCGAGCGCCGACCAGCACTGCGCCTCCTGGCCGGCCAGTTCCGCCTCCCCGAAGAAGGACATCCACTCCGGGTCGGCGTCCCGCGGCCCGCGGTCGAACAGGGCGTACGCCCGGGACAGCGCCTGGTGGCAGGCCCCCCGGTCGCCGAGCAGCGCCCAGGCGCTCGCCTCGCGCAGCGTCAGCAACGACAGCAGCCGCTCCGAGCCCAGCCCGGCGGCCGCGGCCTGCCCGGCCTGCGCCGTCCGCAGCGCCTCCCGGGGGAGGCCGGAGTCCCGGGCCAGGAAGGAGCTGTTGCTGAAGACGTGCGCCTCCAGGGCGGTGTCCTGGGACATCCGGGCGGTCGCCAGCGCCTCCGAGTAGAACGGCCTGGCGTCCATCAGCCGGTTCGAGTCGTGCGCCAACCACCCCACCGAGATGGCGAGTTCGCCCGCGCCGCGCTGGAGCCGGCGTTCGGTCTCGGCGTTGTACTCGCCGTCGTTGAGCAGCACGTAGGCGCTGCGCAGCGACTGGCCGGCCAGTTCGAACAGGGCGTCCGCGCCCTGCACGTCGTCCAGCAGCCGGATGTCGCGGACGGCCTGCTCGACGCCGTTCACCTCGGCCGCGCCGACCCGGCGGCGCTCGGACAGCGGTGGGGCGGGCAGGGTCGGGGCCGGGGCCTGGGGCGGCGCGGCCGCCGAGGCCGGTGACTGGTCCGTGCCGAGCGCGGCCGCCACCGCGACGGGGCAGCCGTTCAGGAATGTACGGCGAAGCATGTCGTCGTCCTCCTCGTCGGGCCGGTGCGACAGGTCCGGCGGGCCCGCCGGGGTGGCAGGTCCGGCGGCCGGATCGCTGGATGGTTGCGTGTTGGGTCCGGCGGCCGGGTGGCCGGCCGGTCCGGCCGTCGATTCGACGGCCGGACCGGTGTTCGGACCGGTGTTCGGCGGGCGGCGGCGGACCGTCTTGCGCGGGGCGAACCCGAGGTCCGCCAGCGACTTGCCCGGCCACATGTGCCGGAACACCCGCTGGTAGGCGTAGTTGGGGCAGCGGATCTCGCCGGCCTCGACCCGCCCGACGTAGCGCGCGTCGCAGGACACGTGCTCGCCGATCTCCCGGGCGGCCCGGCGGACCAGCGTGGCGAACTCCCTCGGTGAGAGATCGCCCCGTAGCTCCCGCATCGCCTGGTTGGGGACGGTCGCAGGCCGGGGCCCGCCGGTCCGCGTGGCTGCCATGCTGCACTCCGAGGTCGTACCGGCGCGGTCGCGCCGGTCTCGGGGTGAGGGCCGTCGCGTCGCCACGACAGTACCCGTAGTTACTTGGCGTACACGGCGAGTTGCCGGGCCGGGTCGGGTCAATTGTGGACAATACGGACGCAGTTGCCGCGTTCCGCCATGAAATGCCATGGCTTGCCGTAAAGGAAGCCGTGGCCTGGACGGGTGGTCGCGCGTTGTCCTGATACATGGACGCCGGCGGTACGGGCCCCCTCCCGTGCCGGCCCCCGCCGCCCGACCAGGTGGCGGAGCACCACCCGGCGTTCACGCGACCCCAGGTGACAGGAGGTCCCCCATGGCCACCGGAGTTCCCCAGTACCGCCGCCCGGCTGCCCCCGCCGTGCTGCCCGCCTCCGCCGTGCTGCCCGTCCCGTCGGCCGTCTCGGCCTGTACCGGCGCCGGTCCCGGCGGGGGAGTCACCGGGAGGGTCGCGCAGTACGACACGGTGACGGTGCAGGTCCGGCACGGGCTCGAAGCGGTCGACATCCTCCGGCTGCGGCGGGCGTGCGGGGCCGTTCAGCAGAGCTCCGGCGGTTCGGCGATCGCCTTTCTGGTCCCGGCTGGTACCGCGTTGCGCTGGCACCTGCCCGGTTCGACCTGTACCCCCGGGGCCGACCTGCTGCCGCCCACCGACCCGCGCTGGATCATCCCGCCCGCCGGCGCCCAGCCCTGCGCCCGCCCCACCGACGCGTGGGTGCTCCGCTCGGCGCTCTGCGAAGCGGCCACCACGCTCACGGCGGGTGGCCTGGGCCCGCTCTGAGCCGGTTCCGGTGCGGCCCCCTCGTTCTCCGCGGTCATGGTTTGGGTGATCATCGGATAATGGGCCTATGGGCCGCTCACGTACCAACCCCGCCCCCGCCGTCCCCGGCCGCGCACACACCGACGGCCCGCTGACCGCCACCGTCGCCTCCGGCACCGCCGAACTGCGCCCCGACCGCGACCGGCCGCACGCCTGGCAGCTCGTCCTCGACGGCGCCCCGCAGTCACTCGTCGACCTCGCCGACCCCACCCACCTCGGCTTCGAGTACCAGCGGCGGATCGGCCACCTGATAGACCTCGCCGCCCCCGCCCGGCAGCCGATATCCGTGCTCCACCTCGGCGGCGGCGCGCTCACCCTGGCCCGCTACACGGCCGCCACCCGGCCACGCTCCCGGCAGCAGGTCGCCGAGATCGACACTGCGCTCACCGAACTCGTCCGCACCGAACTGCCGCTCGACCGCACCTGGCAGATCCGGGTCCGCGGCGGCGACGCCCGCGCCGTCCTGGACCGCACCCCCGAGGGCTCCACCGACCTGGTGATCGCCGACGTCTTCGCCGGAGCCCGGGTCCCCGCCCACTGCGCCACCGTCGAATTCGCCCAGCTCGCCGCCCGCGCCCTCACCGGCACCGGCCGCTACACCGCCAACATCACCGACGGCGGCCAACTCGCCTTCGCCCGCGCCCAGGCCGCGACCCTGCTGGCCGTCTTCCCCGAGGTCTGCCTGATCGCCGACCCCGCCGTCCTGCGCGGCAAACGCTTCGGCAACCTCGTCCTGGCCGCCGCCCACACCCCCCTCCCCCTCACCGACCTCACCCGCCGCCTCGCCGCCGACCCAGCCCAGGCCCGCCTCCTCCACGCCCGCGACCTCACCGACTTCCTCGCCGGCGCCACCCCCGTCCCCGACACCGAAGCCGTCCCCTCCCCGGCCCCACCCCCGAAGGCCTTCGGCTGACCGGTTGACGGGCGGTCAGCGCACCAGCACGGCCAGGTCCAGATCTAGCCGGAACGGCTCGGTGAGCGCGATGCTCTCGCCGGGCTGGGCGGTGCGGTCGAGGTAGTCGCCGTGGTCCAGCCGCCCGAGGTGCAGGCGCGGCACGGGGGCGAGGTCGAGACGCCAGTGGTGGGGAATGCCCGCTGCCGCGCAGAGGCTGGGCTTCGTCCTGCGGTCGATGACCCGGGTGGACGGGGACGCGATCTCGATGGCCACCACGACATCGTCCGCGTGCAGGGTGGCACCGGCGTCGGCGGCTGCGGCGGCATCGACGACGACCAGGTCGGGGATCAGCAGGCCGTCCGGGACGAGGACGTTGACGGCCTCCAGCACCTCGAACGGCGCGCCTGCCGCGGCGATCGCGGCATGCAGGAGCATCGCCAGACGGAAACTCGCCCGCTGGTGGGGAACACCGGGGTTCGGGCTCATCAGCAGCGCACCCCCGACAAGCTCGATGCGATGGCGGGTGTCCTCGGGCAGTGCCAGGACGTCCTCGACCGTCCACGGCCCGTAGTGATCGGAAGTGGCAACGCTCATGATCCTTCCTGCCTCCCTTCGTCGCCGACGAATGCAGTGCCTCCGTTGTCTCTGTCGGCGCTGGTCGGCGACACCGGTTGAGTGGGGAAACGGTCAGTGTCCTCGCGGGAGGCCGCGGTGTTTGTAGGTGGCGGCGGCGGTGAGGAGGAGGCCGGCGGCGATGGGGAGGAGGACGGCGGCGGTGGAGCCGTTGTCGTCGGGGTCGGCGGGGGAGGCGGTGAGGCTGAGGGCGGCGTCGTGCTCGGGGGTGGGGTCGGGGGGTGGGGGGAGTCGGTCGCGGGTGGTGGTGAGGTTGTCGACGTGCCGGCGGGTGGGGAGCGGGGTGGCCTCGGCGGCGGGGTCGTCGGGGGTGCGCGGGGCCGGGGCCTTGGCGGCGGGTTCGACGGGTCGTTCGCGGGAGGCGCGGTCGTCCTCGGGGCGGGCCTGCGAGGGGACGGTGGAGAGCAGGCGGGCGGCGATGGCGAAGGCGTCGGGACCCTTCGAGTGCTGGCCGGGGAGCGGGAGTTCGCCCTGAAGGACGGCGCCGAGGTCGCCGACCGCTCCGTCCAGCGTGGGGGTGGGGCCGCCGAGCAGGCCGCGTTCGGCGGCGGGGACGGCCGGCCCGGGGGTGAGGGCGCGGGTGGCGGGGCCGGTCCGGCCGCTCCCGGTGGCGTGGGCGTCGGTGGCGCCGAGGATCAGGCCCAGTATCTGGGCGGCGAGCACCCCGCCCGCCGCCACCGCCGCCCGGGGCCGGCCCCACCGGTGCCGGGGGGTGTCCGAACGTCTCGGCCGCTTCGCGTGATTGGTTCGCACACCAGGGGAGAACGAGCGGGACCCCCGCCGGTCACGCCCGTCGCTCACACGCCGTCACATCGGGTGGCGGTCGATGAGGGTTCAGCCGAGCCCCCCGCGCCGGATCACCTCCGCGTACCAGCGGGCGCTGGACTTGGGGGTGCGCCGCTGGGTCTCGTAGTCGACGTGCACGATGCCGAAGCGCTTGCTGTAGCCGTACGCCCACTCGAAGTTGTCCAGCAGCGACCAGAGGTAGTAGCCGCGGACGTCCGCGCCGGCGGCGATCGCGTCGGCCACCGCGGCGAGGTGCAGGTGGAGGTAGCGGACCCGTTCCGGGTCGTCGATCGTGCCGTCCGGGCCGACCACGTCCTCGTACGCGGCGCCGTTCTCGGTGACCATCAGCGGCAGGCCGAAGTCGCGGTGCATGCCGATCAGCGACTCGGACAGGCCGGTGGCGTCGATCGGCCAGCCCATTGCGGTGACGTCGTCGTTGGCGAGGTGGAAGCGCACGTCCTCGGCGCCGGGCCAGGGGCTGTGCGCGCTGTCGCCGTGGCCGCCGTTGTGCGTGGGTTCCGCGGACTCGGTGTCCTTGTGGAGGGCCGAAACGACGGTCGGGGTGTAGTAGTTGAGGCCGAGCAGGTCGATCGGCCGGCCGATCTCCGCGAGGTCGCCGGGCCGGACCAGTTCGTCCCAGTCGACGATGGCGGCGGTGTCGGCGAGCAGGTCGGCGGGGTAGCCGCCGTTGAACAGCGGGCCGGTCCAGATCCGGTTTCCGACCGCGTCGATCCGGCGGGCCGCCTCCCGGTCCTCGGCGCTGTCGGTGAGCGGGCGGACCAGGTGCAGGTTGTGCGAGACGGCGATCTGCGCGGTGGCGGGCAGCAGTTCGCGCAGCGTGCCGACGGCCAGGCCGTGGGCGAGGTTGAGGTGGTGGGCGGCCTTGAGCGCGTCGGCGGGGTTGGTGCGACCGGGGGCGTGGACGCCGGAGCCGTAGCCGAGGAAGGCGCTGCACCAGGGCTCGTTGAAGGTGCTCCAGAGCGGCACCCGGTCGCCGAGCGCGCGGGCGGCGAGTGCCGCGTATTCGGCGAAGCGGTGGGCGGTCTCGCGGACCGGCCAGCCGCCGGCGTCCTCCAGGTCCTGTGGGAGGTCCCAGTGGTAGAGGGTGGCGACGGGGGCGATGCCGTGTTCGAGCAGGGTGTCGACCAGGGCCCGGTAGAAGTCGAGCCCGCGTTCGACGGCGGGGCCGCGGCCGGTGGGCTGGATCCGCGGCCAGGACAGCGAGAACCGGTACGAGGTGAGGCCGAGGTCGGCCATCAGCCGGACGTCCTCGCGGAAGCGGTGGTAATGGTCCACCGCGACGTCCCCGGTGTCGCCGTTCAGGACCTTCCCGGGGGTGTGGCTGAAGACGTCCCAGATGGAGGGGGTGCGGCCGTCCTCGGCCGCGGCGCCCTCGATCTGGTAGGCCGCGGTGGCCGCGCCCCAGGCGAAGCCGGGCGGGAAGGAGACCCCGGGGGCCCCGGCGGTGCGGGCGGCGGTGGACGGATCGGTCATAGTCATTCGGGAGCGCTCCCATGGCTGAGGAGGGGACAGGGCGGGTGTGCCGGGGTCTTCCGGAGAGTCAGCTCTTGACGGCGCCGGACGTGATCCCGCCGACAATGTGCTTCCCCAGAACGGCGAAGATCAGTAGCAGCGGCAGGGTGCCGACCAGTGCGCCGGTCATGATCACGGCCTGGTTGATGTCGTGGCCGGAGCCGCCGCCGATCGCCGACAGCGCAACCTGCACGGTCGGGTTCTGCTGGGTGAGGACCACGAAGGGCCAGAAGAAGTCGTTCCAGGACTGGACGAACACCAGCATGCCGAGCACCGCCATCGCGGGCCGGGCCACCGGGAACACCACGTGCCAGATGATCCGCAGGCTGTGCGCGCCGTCCACCCGGGCCGCCTCGATCAGCTCGAACGGCAGTGCCCCGGACAGGAACTGACGCATGAAGAACACCCCGAACGCGGCCACCAGCGAGGGCAGGATCACCGACTGCAGGTGGTTGCCCCAGTCCAGCTTCGTGATGATCCGGTACAGCGGGATCACGCTGAGCTGCGGTGGGATCGTCATGGTGGCGACCACCAGGGTGAGCAGCGCGTTCCGGCCGCGGAAGCGCAGCTTGGCGAAGGCGAAACCGGCCAGTGTGGAGAACAGCACCGTGGACAGCGCGACGCAGCCCGCCACCACGGTGGAGTTCAGCAGTGCGGTGCCCATGTCGGCCTGCTCCCAGGCGGTGGTGATGTTCGCCCACAGCCGGCCGCCGGGCACCATCGGCGGCGGCGACTGGGCCACCCGCTCGCCGGTGTGCGAGGCCGCGACGAACGTCCAGTACAGCGGGAACAGCGAGACCACCGCGGCAACGGCCAGCAGCAGGTAGGCCACCGGGCCGGCCTTGTCGTGGTCGCCGGCCGCGCGGCGGAACAGGCTTCTGCGCGCGGAGGGTGAGGGCAGAGTGGCGGCCATCTCAGGCTCCCGATTCGTGGCGCTTGCGGTAACGGGCGATCAGGAACTGCACCAGGCCGATCAGCAGCAGGATCAGCAGCATCGTCCAGGCCACCGCCGAGGCCCGCCCCAACTGGCGGGACGGCCAGCCCAGTTCGTACATGTACAGGCTCAGCGTCTGGAACTGGTGCGCGGAGCCGCCGGAGACGCCCACCCCGCCGCCGAACAGCAGCGGCTCGCCGAACAGCTGGGTGGCGCCGATGGTGGAGACGATGACGGTGAACAGGATGGTCGGCCGGATCGACGGGACGGTGATCCGGGTGAACTGCTGCCAGCGGTTCGCCCCGTCCAGACTCGCCGCCTCGTACAGGTCCTTCGGCACCGCCTGCATGGCGGCCAGGTAGATCAGCGCGTTGTAGCCGGTCCAGCGCCAGGTGACGATGGTGGAGATGGCGATCTGCGAGGGCCAGGTGTCGGCGTACCAGTTGGTGTGGTGGACGCCGACCGCGTCCAGCGCCCAGTTGATGAACCCGTAGTCCGGGTTGAACAGTTGGACGAACACCAGGGTCGCGGCGGCGATCGAGGTGGCGTACGGGGCGAGGATCGCGACCCGGAAGAAACCGCGGGCCCGCATCCGGTAGTTCAGCAGGTGGGCGAGCCCCAGCGCCATCAGCAGCTGCGGGACGGTGGAGATCACCCCGATCGTGAAGGTGTTGCGCAGCGCCGTCCAGAACTGGTCGTTGGACCACAGCCGGGTGTAGTTGTCGAGGCCCTTCCACTCCAGCACGTCCGGCTTCAGCAGGTCGACGTAGTGCAGCGACAGCCAACCCGTCCAGATCAGCGGGAACAGGCCGAACGCGGCGAAGCAGAGGAAGAACGGGGCGATGAAGGCGTACGGCGAGGCCTTCAGGTCGAGCCGGTACAGGCGGGAGCGCCAGGAGGGGCGCGCCGGGGTGGCGTTGGTGGCCACGGGGGTTTTCCTTCCCGGGGTGGCGGGCGGCGGCGGAACAGCGCCCGGCCGGGTGGGCGGACCCGGCCGGGCAGTCGGTGACCGGGACAGCGACCGGGTCAGTGGCCGACCTTGTCGTCAACCAGCTTGGTGACGTTGCTCCACGCCTTGGCCGGGTCGGTGCCGTGCTCCTCGATGTCGAGGACGCCGTTGTCGGTGATGATCGTCTTCGCGTTGCCGTCCTGCTCACCGATCGGCGCCGGCGTGACGGTCTGCGCGGTGGTGGCGAAGATCTGGCCGGTCGGGGCGTTGTTGAAGTACTCGGCCTTGGCGCCCTGGACGGCGGGCTGCCGCAGGCCGCCCACGGTGGACGGCAGGTTGCCGACCTTGGTGAACACCTTCGCCTGCTGCTCCGGCGCGGTCAGCCAGCTGGCCAGCGCGGCGGCCTCCTTGGTGTGCTTGCCGGCCTTCGGGACGGTCAGGAACGCGCCGCCCCAGTTCGAGGCGAGCGGCGGGGCCGCGACGTCCCACTTGCCCTTGCCCGAGTCGCCCGAGTACTTGCTGATGATGCCGGTCATCCAGGACGGGCAGACCACGGTGGCGAACTTGGCGTTCGCGAACGCGGCGTTCCACGGGTCCTGGAACTGCCGCAGACCGGCGCTGATCTTCGCCTGCGAGGCGGAGACCGCCAGGTCCCAGGCCTTCTTGACGCCCGGGCTGGTCTTGTAGACCAACTTGCCGTCGGCGTCCGAGTACTGCTGGGGCTCGGCCGACAGTGCGGCGTTGAACAGGCCGGACGCGGAGTCGGTGAAGAACGTGCCCGCCGGGGCGTTCGACTGGTAGCTCCTGCCCGCCTCGACGAACTTCGACCAGTCGCCGGCCCACAGCTTGCCCACCTCGGCGCGGTCGGTGGGCAGGCCGGCCTGCTGGAACAGGTCGGTGCGGTAGCAGATCGCCATCGGGCCGATGTCGGTGCCCAGACCGATCAGTGCGCCCTTCGCGGTGGTGGCCTGCTTCGCCTTCCAGCCCAGCCAGTTGGCCGGGTCGACGCCGTCGGCCTTGCCGAGGTCCACGAACTTGTCGCCCAGCGTGTTGGCGGCCTGCGCGATGTACCCGACCTCGACCGCCTGGATGTCGGCCAGGCCGCTGCCGGACGCCAGGTGCGTGGTCAGCGCGTCCCAGTACTTCTGGCCGTCCTGGACGGTGTCGTACTTGATCGTGACGTTCGGGTGCGCGGCCATGTACTCGTCGTACAGGCCGGCCTCCTTGTAGCCGAAGGTGCCGAAGTCGCCGACGGTCAGGGTGACCTTCGCGTTGGCGTCGCTACTGCCGGCCTGGTCCGTGCCGGACGAGCAGGCCGTGAGGAGCAGGGCGGAGGCGGCCAGCACGGCGGTGGCGAGGACGGCGGCTCTGTGCGGGCGGGAGGTGGTGCGCATGGGGGTGAACTCCTCTGTCCGGGTGGTGGGTCCGGGATGTTCTTCGTGCGCTGATTCTGGCTACAGTGTGGGAGCGCTCCCACACTTGGCATGCCGGAAGGTTGCTGGGTCGCGGGGGCGGGTGTCAAGACATGGCGGCGCAAACGTTGCCGGAGCTTTCGGGGGGTCACGGCCGGTTGAGGGTAGGGCGCGGTGCGGGGCTTCGGGCTGCCCCGTGCCTGGGGCCGCGTCAGGAACCTTCGCCCCGTCGCGACGCCCGGCACGAGGGCCTGTCCGGCCGATCCTGCCGGGCGCGATCGGTCGGACAGGCCCTGATCGCGGTGCGCCCCGGATGGTCGTGAACGGCGGGGGACCGGCCACAATGAACAGTCCGTGGGGCGCCGGGCGGGCCCCGCCGGAACTGTGCTGCCCGCCCCGCCCGTCCCATCCGTCACAGAGACCGAGAGGTGCAGCGATGAGCCCGACCGCACAGCGCCCCGAAGCGCTCCACCCGGGCGCCGGCGGCAGAGCCACCGCGCGCCCCACCCTGGAAGAGGTGGCCGCGCTGGCCGGCGTCGGCCGCGGCACCGTCTCCCGGGTCGTCAACGGCTCGCCCCGGGTCAGCGCCAAGGCCCGCGAGGCCGTCCAGAACGCCATCGCGGAACTCGGCTACATCCCCAACCGGGCCGCGCGCACCCTGGTCACCTCGCGCACCGACTCCATCGCGCTGGTCGTCCCCGAGGCCGAGACCCGGCTGTTCTCCGAGCCGTACTTCTCCGACATCATCAGCGGCGTCTCGGCCGAACTCGCCGAGACCGACATGCAGTTGCTGCTGATCCTGGTCCGCAACGAGCGCGAGCGCGAACGCCTCTCGGCCTACCTGACCGCCCAGCGGGTGGACGGCGTCCTGGTCGTCTCGGTGCACCGCGACGACCCGCTGCCCGCCCTGCTGGAGAGCCTGGAGATCCCGTCCGTGCTGGCCGGCCGGCGCGGCGACCTCGAACCGCTCAGCTACGTCCACGCCGACAACGCCGGCGGCGCCCGGATGGCCGTCCGGCACCTGCTGCGGCGCGGCTGCCGCCAGGTCGCCACCCTCACCGGCCCGCTGGACATGGAGGTTGCCCAGGCCCGACTCGGCGGCTACCGCCGGGCCCTGGAGGAGTCCGGACACCCCTACGACGAGGAACTGGTCGGCCTGGCCGACTTCACCGAGGAGGGCGGCCGGGTCGCGATGCGCGAACTCCTGGCACGGCGGCCCGAGCTGGACGGCGTGTTCTGCGCGTCCGACGTGATGGCGGCCGGCGCGATGCAGGTGCTGCGCGCCGCCGGCCGGCGGATCCCCGACGACGTCGCGGTGATCGGCTTCGACGACTCGATCGTGGCCCGGCACACCGACCCGCCGATGACCAGCGTGCGCCAGCCGATCGAGGAGATGGGCCGCACCATGGCCCGGCTGCTGCTGGACGAGATCGCCGAACGCGGCCGGGCCCGGCGGCAGGTGGTGCTGGCGACCGAGTTGGTCGTCCGCGACTCCGCCTGACCGCCGGGGCGGGTGGGCCCTGCCGGTGGGCGGACGCTGGGCCCCGAGTCGGTCAGGAGTTGGGGCGCAGCGTCCAGACGATCTCCAGCACGCCGGTGACGGCGCCGTCCTCGCGGGTGATCTCCACGGTGATCGGGAACTCGGGGCGCTTGCCCTCGTCCAGCTCGGCGAGCACGTCCGCGACCGGGCGGCCCAGCGTGGCCGTGGCCGTCACCACACCGCGGGCGAGCTTCTTGAAGGAGATCTCGCCGACGGTGGGCAGCGGCACCGCGCGGCCCAGCTGGTCGCCGAACGCGGCCAGCACGATCGCGCCGCTCGCCGACTCGGCCAGCGTGAACATCGCGCCCGCGTGCGGCCCGCCCACGTGGTTGCGGTACTCCGGCAGGTCGGGCAGCCGCAGCACGGCCCGCTCCGGGGTGGTCTCCAGGTACTCCAGCTGCAGGGTCTTCACCATCGGGACGGTGTCGGTGAGCAGCTGGCCGATCGCAGTAGTGGTCATGGCGCCGATGTTACTGACAGGTAGCTTCGGCGTCCACGGTGGAGAGGACCGGTGTACGGCCGAGGACCCGCTGATGTGCTGTCAGGTGTGCGGTCGTTCGAGGTGGGGGCCGGTATTGAATTCACGCCCGACAGGCAGGGCGGCCGTTCCGGCAGTGCAACCGGGAATGCAAGAAGGGCCCTGGCCAATTCCCTTGGCCAGGGCCCTTCTTCGATGGGGTGAGCGACGGGACTCGAACCCGCGGCCACCTGGACCACAACCAGGTGCTCTACCAACTGAGCTACGCCCACCATCTGTCCGGCGCTTTCCCGCTTTCGCGTTCCCGCTCCGACAGGAAGAACTCTACAGGATGCTGAGGGGTGCTTGCGCCAGGGTTTCCCGGAGCGCCCGGACCCGAGCCCTGGTCAGGTGGTGGGCACCTGGTGGCGGGCAGCGATCTCCCGGGCGGTGTCGCCGTCCGGACCGGGCTGCGGAACGAACACCGCCTCGCGGTAGTACCGGAGTTCGGCGATCGACTCGCGGATGTCTGCCAGCGCGCGGTGGCTGCCGCCCTTCTGCGGGCTGTTGTAGTAGGCGCGGGGGTACCAGCGGCGGGCCAGTTCCTTGATCGAGGAGACGTCCACTATCCGGTAGTGCAGGTGGCCTTCCAGCTCCGGCATGTCCCGGGACAGGAAGCCGCGGTCGGTGGCCACCGAGTTGCCGCACAGCGGTGTCTTGCCGGCCTCCGGCACGTGCTCGCGGATGTACGCCAGCACCCGTTCCTCGGCCTCGGCCATGGTCAGGCCGTCCGCGAGCTCGTCGAGCAGACCCGAGGCGGTGTGCATCTCACGCACCACCTCGGGCATGTTCGCCAGCGCCTCGGCGGGCGGGCGGATGATCACATCCACGCCCTCGCCGAGCACGTTCAGCTCGGAGTCGGTCACCAGGGCGGCGACCTCGATCAGGGCGTCCCGATCGAGGTCGAGGCCGGTCATCTCACAGTCGATCCATACCAAGCGGTCATTCACGCCCCTCAGCCTACGGCGCGGTCGCGCGCCCCCGACACTGCACGCGCGCCGTCCGGACCGAAGTCCGCCGTCCCGCGCGCCCCTCGCTCCGACTCGGTCTCCGGGCGGTGTGCCACCCGCTGACCCCGGGCGCTCGGCTGCTGGCCGTCCGGGTCCTCCGCGATCGCGTGCTCCACCGGCCGGTCCTTCCGCTCGGCGCGCTCCGCACCGTCGAGCAGGTTGGAACGGTCGGGCCGGTCGGCCGGCGACGAGCCGCGACCGCCCGGGTACGCCGCACTCGGCCGCACCGGCTGGCCCGGCGACGGCTGCGCGTGCGCATGCGCGGGCGGGGGACCTTGATGGGCGCTCGGGTACGGGACGCCCGACTGCCCGCCCGGGCCGCCACCCGGCTGTGCCGCATTCGCGCCCGCGCCCGTGCCACCGGCCGGGCGGGCGACGTACCGCGGGTCGCCCGGACGTTCCGGCAGCCGCGCACCGAACGCCCCCGCCGGCGGACCGGCCTGCGACGGCACCAGCGGACGCTGCCGAGGCCGTCCCGCCGCACCGGCCGGGCCACCCACGCCCGGACCGCCGAGGCCGGAACCGCCCGTGCCCGGACCGTTCACGCCCGCCGCGCCCTGACCATGCGTCACCCCGGTGTTCCCGGCCGGGCCCTGGCCCTGCTGGCCGTGCCCGCCCGGACCCGCCCCCGGACCGCCCAGCGCACCCGCCGCCCGCTCGGCCGGGACACCCGCCGAGGGCATCGCCGAGCTGCCGGCCGTCGGACGCCGGGCCCGGAAGGTGGTCCGGTACGCGGCCGGGGAAACCCCGAGCTGGCGGCGGAAGTGGCCGCGCAACGCCACCGGGGAACGGAAGCCGCAGCGACGCGCGACGTCATCCACCGACAGGTCGGAGGTCTCCAGCAGCCGCTGCGCCTGCAGCACCCGCTGGGTGATCAGCCACTGCAGCGGGGCGCTGCCGGTGAGCGTGCGGAACCGGCGGTCGAACGTGCGCCGCGACATGTAGGCGCGGGCCGCCAGGACCTCGACGTCGAACTGCTGGTTGAGGTTCTCCAACGCCCAGGTGACCACCTCGGCCAGCGGGTCGTTGCCGATCTCTTCAGGTAAAGACTGATCGATGTACTGGGCCTGACCTCCGCCACCGCGCCGGTTGGGCACCACCAGCCTGCGGGCGAGCGCGTTGGCGGCCTCGGCGCCGTGGTCGCTGCGGACCACGTGCAGACAGAGGTCGATGCCGGCCGCGGTACCGGCGGAGGTCAGCACGTCGCCGTCGTCCACGAACAGCTCGCGCGGATCGACGTGCACCCGCGGGTATCGCTTGGCCAGCGTAGGCGCGTACATCCAGTGCGTGGTCGCTGGACGGCCGTCGAGCAGCCCCGCCGCGGCCAGGACGAAGGCGCCGGTGCAGAGGCCGATGATCCGGGCCCCCTCGTGGTGCGCCTTGCGCAGGGCGGCGATGGCCTCGACCGGCGGCGGCTGCGAGATCGAACGCCAGGCGGGCACCACGATGGTGCCGGCCCGGGACAGCGCCTCCAGCCCGTACGGTGCGGTGAGGGTCAGCCCGCCGGTGGTGGTCAGCGGCCCCTCCTCGCCGGCGCACACCAGCAGGCGGTAGCGGGGGACTCCGGCGTCCTGGCGGTCCACGCCGAACACCGACAGCGGGATCGAGCTCTCGAAGATTGGTGCCCCACTGAACAGCAGCACCGCGACCGTCTCGCGCCGCCGCCGCCCCGCAAGCTTCCGCGGCGCACCCAGCACACCCGGTCCGGTGGCGGCGAGCGCGTCGGATCCGCCCGAATTGCCGCCAGTGATCGAGGAGTTGGACGGTGCGGCGGCGAGACCGCCGTGACCGGCGGTGGTGGACTGGGGCTGCTGAGTCGAGGTCGCGCCGTACTGACTCTGCGTCAAGGTGCCGCTACTGCCGTAGGGCTGATGTCCATTCGAACCGGCGCCGAGTGAACCGGGAGCCGCACCAACGAACTTGCCGAGTCTCGCTCCACCACCGGGAAGGACCGACGGCTGGCGGCCGCCTTCAGGACCCGCGTCGCTCCTGCTCACCCTGCTCAAGGCGCTCCAGCCCCCTCGGTGGTGTGGTGGTCCCGGCTGCCGCTCTGCGAGCCAAGATCGAATCTACTTGGTGGACCGTTGCTGTTGTGACAAGTTCACCATCCGACGCTATGTCGACATGGCAATTTGGCGTGAAGCATTCGATCACGAAGCGTGGCACCCGTCGACCCCGCTGTGAAGGGGGCGCGGACAACCGTGGCTGGTTGTCGCACGACCTGTTCATGATTTACCCGCGAGCGGCGCACCCGCCGGCCACTGTGTGCTGCGGCTTTGCCCGAACGGCGGGTCGGGCCCGCAAGTTGGCCGAAAACATACGGTTCAAATCGGGGGCGCGAACCTACCTCCCATGCGCCACAGCGCACACCTGAGCCAAGATCCCCGCGCCCCGTCAGCCCCCCGGCGCAACCCGAATCGGCCACCTTCGACCGCCTCCCACCTCACACTCCGTCACTTCGTACCCCCCATTTCCCTCCCACCACTCCAGCCCCACAGGCCCCACCCGCCCCACGACCGCCATCGGTCGGCCAACCCCTCCGGCGACCCACCCCGTTGGGGCCCGTGCCGCACATTCGTCCGAATCCAACCCCCTTGCGGAGGGGCCGCTCGCACCCTCCCGGGCGCGCTGCCTGGCCGCCGGGCGACCGGGTGCCGCCGTGGGCCCAACTCGGGCGGTCTGGAGGCGTGTTGGGCGGCCCTGGGGCGTGGCGTCGGCCGGATGGGCCGTCGATCTCCTGCGCGGTCGGTTCCGTGGCGACCGCGGCTGGTGGTAACTCGAGCTCACCGGGCGGGAGTTCGGGCGCCTTTCCCGCCTCAGCCGGCGGCGGCCGAGGTGTCGCTCCAGTGGCCCTGAACCGAGGGCCGAGCCTGCGCCTGGGCGACGGACGGTCGGACGGGCGGCGCGGCGGGCTCGAGAGGCATCAGCGGCACTGTCCCGGTGAACGATGCGGGCTGGGCGAGGGGCGCCTTCGGCCCGTCCGGGGCGGGGGAGGGGGCCGGGGCCAACCTGGAGGCCGGGATGGCGAGGCGGGTGCGCGGCGGGCGCTTGCGGCCGGCTGCCCCGGTGGCGAAGTGCCGGGCGGCGAAGTGCCGGGCGGCGGTGGGGTGTTCGGCGGTGGGGTGTTCGGCGATGGGGTGTTCGGCGGTGCCGAGGATCACGCGCACCGCCTCCGGAAGGTCCGGCGCGCTGACGGTCGGGCGGTAGCCGCGTTCGGCCCAGGGGCGGCCGTGGTGCAGCCAGACACTGCGGAGCCCGGTGGCCTCCGCGCCCGCGATGTCGGACGGACCGTAGTCGCCGACCATCCAGGTCTGCGCAGTCCAGTCCCCCACCGGGCGGAACCCGCAGCGCCGCGCCGCGATTTCGAAGATCAGCGGATCCGGTTTGACGCAGCGGGCCTCCTCCGAGATGACCCAGCCGTCCACCAGGGCGGCGAGCCCGGTGAGCCGGATCTTCTCCAACTGCGGCAGCGTCCCGCCGTTGCTGACGATCCCCAGCGTCCACCCGGCCTCGCGCGCCGTACGTAGCGCGCTCGAATGTGAATCGGGGCAGCTGATATGGGAGTTGATGCCGTGGCGGTAGTGCCCGAGCATCGACTCGACCGACCGGTCGAGGCCGTAGCGACGCTTTGCCGCGCCCAGTACGGTGCTGCGCGGTACGTAACCGCTGCCGTCGAGCATGACCAACCAGTCGAGGTCACCGGCGGGCAGACCGTTCTCGGCGAGGAAGTCCTCCGCCCAGGCCCGGAACGCGGCATCCCTGGGCAGCAAGGTGTTGTCGAGGTCGAACAGGAGCAGCGGCATGTCTCGCATGGTGCCAGCGGGCGCCCCATATGCAGGTGGCAATTGCCAAAGGCGAATCGAATTCCCACGAATTGGCCGAATCGGGCTGGTACGCCCCCAACTCGGGCCGTGATCACCCGAATTCCCCTTCCGCGCCCCGCCAACTGCCTTGCCCGGCCCGTGTTGACCATTCACCCGCACCGTCCACGGGCAGGGACGATCTCTGGCGATGACAGTCGGATCACGTTGTGTGCCTGCCCAGTTGCGCGTACGGCGCTCGTCGGTCAAGCTCCATGGAACCCGCCGCAGAAGGGGCGCACACGCCGGCGTGTGATTCCCCCACAAGCGGGAACCTGGTCGTACCGAGGGCTTCGCCGCTGGGTGCGGCCCATTCCGCGCCGTACTCTGAAAGGCACAGGTCGCCAACGGTGGTAGTCGTTTCCGAACGGTCCGCCACCGCGGTCGTGCCTTCCCCCGGGCCAGGGCGGTCCGCCGCCGTGTCCCCCTGTGCAGGCCCATCCCGGTTGAAGAGTTTTGAGCCATGGCTGGTCGAGAGCCTTCCGGTTCTGCCCACGGCAGTTCGCGGGACGACAGGTCCACTGCCGAGCTCCTCGGCACCCCGCCGGGAGCCGACCCGGCACGCCGCCCAGACGTCGCCGGACACGGTGGCACCGACGGACACGGTGGCACCGACGGACGCGGGCGCGGTGACGCGGCCGGTCGCAGTGATGTGGGCGGACGCGGTGATGCGGGCGGATGCGGTGATGTGGGCGGACGCGGTGATGCGGTTGGACGAGCCGCCGAGGACGTGCCCGAGCGTTCCGACGGGACGGGCGCCGCTGGCCCCTCCGGCCGTTCTCGCTCGACGAGTTGGGCAGTCCCGCGTGGGCGCAGGGGCGGGCGCGCGGGCGTGTTCGGACGCCCGGCCCGCCGGCGCCGTCCGGACCGACCGGGGCCCGACGGCCCGGGACACCCCACTCCTGCCACCCCCGGCCCGGCGGCTGATCCCGCCGCCGCCCCACGATCCGGCACTGCGGAGGACGCGATGACCGACAGCTCCCGTCCGACCGTCGGCCGCCGCGACGGTGAAGGGGAACCGCAGCTCCAGGAGCACGGCTCCCGCGCCTGCGACCCGCAGTTCCAGCACGGCGTGGTGGTCGGCTTCGACGGCTCGCTCTCCAGCGAACGTGCCTTGGCCTACGCCGTCGGCATGGCCCGCCGCTCCCAGTGCGGACTGGTGATCGTCCACGTCGCCAACCGCCTCCCCGCCACGGTCTGGGCCGGCTGCGAGCCGCCCGTCTTCGTGGACCTCCCCGACCAGCGCACCGAGATCCTCGGCCTCGAACTCGCCTGCGCCGACTTCCTCTCCGGCGTCCCGTGGATCCTGGTCGAACGGGGTGGGGACATCTGCCACGAGATCGAAGAGGTCGGCCGGGAGTACGCCGCGGACGCCATCGTGGTCGGCAGCACCCATGGGCTGCTCGGGAAGATCTTCGGCTCGGTCTCCGGCCGCCTCGCCCGCCGCGCGAACCGTCCGGTCATCGTCATCCCCTGACCGACCCGGCCGCGCCCCGTTTCCGCCCCGTTTCCGCCTCGCCTTGTCTCGCCTTGTCTCGCGCCGCATCCTTCGGGCCGTCCGCCCACACCTGCTGTCGCGACTGTCGGATCATGGCCGGATGAGGGCGGGAGGAACCGGCCACCCGCGGCGCGGGACGGCTCGCGGCGGCTCGCGGCACAGGGATTTCCGGCAGCTGGATACGGCCGAGTGAGTCGTTCCGGCGTCGCGGTGTGCGTCACGTCAGCCGCCGAACCGGGACGTGGTGAAGCATTCGTAGATGACCAATCGTCATATCGGCTTACTAGCTCAGAAATCGCGGGCCGCGGCGACGGTGCCTGCTGGCCGCTCCCGGTCTCCCCTGGTCGGAGCCGTCCTACTGGTGCCGACCGTCCTTGGGGCCTGGACTTCGGAACCTGGCACCACCCGAGGCGGGGAGGTGCGCGACGCCCTGACGCTCAGCGTCAGCACCAACACCAGTGCCGACCTCGGCGTGCGACTCCGCGCAGATGAGGTGGCCACCCGGACCTACCACCTCACCAACCATGCCGATTACCAGCTCGCCGACCTGCTGCTGAACGATCCTCAACTGCCGGGCGGCCAAACCCAATGCGATGCCGGCCGAAGCATCCCGCCGGGCGGCAGCCTCGACTGCACCGCCTCGTTCACGGCCACGGGTGGGTTCCAGGTCGTCCAGGTCACCGCCACTGCCGAGGCCGTCACCGAGCCCCCCGGCCGGCTGCCGCAGGCCCACGCCGATGCACCCGCCGGCTACCTGGGCATCACCGCCGGTCTTGCCCTCACCCGCGTGGGAGCGCCCACCGGCACCGGCGTCGCCCATCGGTCCGTGCGGGAGGTGGCGCCGTCCGTGAGTACCCGCCGCGCTGTGTCGAGAGCCCTGGCCGAGGTCGGCGGGACCGTTGAACTCAAGTACCGCCTGGAGGCGTTCGGCGATGTCCCGATCACCGACATCTCCGTGGTCGAGGGGCTGCCCGATGTCGGGCCAGTGAGCTGCTCGGGCCCCGACGGCGGCCACACCCTCACCCCCGGGCAGAGCGTCGACTGCCAGGCAACCGGTACTGCCCTCCCGGGCCACCAGACCGGCACGGCGCAAGCCCGGGGCCTGGCGGACGACGAGACCGTCGACTCGAACGGCAACCGCCAAGCACCGCGCCAGGTCTTCGCCGATGCCCCCGGATCGTACGACGGGCTCAGCCCCACCCCGACGACCACAGCGCCGACCGCGTCCACCTCGGCCGGCGGAGGCGCAGCCCCGGGTGGTGGCACGATCCCGGGTGCGGGTGCGGGTGCGGGTGCGGGTGCGGGTGCGGGTGCGGGTGCGGGTGCGGGTACTGGCGCTGGCGTGGGTGCGGGCGCCGGAGCTGGAGCAGGGGCAGGAGCCGGCGCGGGTTCGGTCGGGGCTCCCGGCGCCGCCATTCCTGGCGCCGGAGGCGTCGGCGCAGCTGCTGGAGCAGTGGCGGCCCCGGCAGGGTTGCTTCCTGTGCCCGTCCCGGCCGGAGGGGCTGCTGCGGCCGTGCCCGGGCAGCAGGCCGCCGCCGCCCCGGGGCAGCCTGCAGCAGCAGCCGCCGCAGGCCAGCTGCTGACGCCGTTCCTGCCGGGAGCAGCACCGGTGCTGCTCCCCGGCGGGACAGCCTTCGCGCTGCCGGCCTCGCCCTTTGCGGCGCCGGGTACGGTCGGCGCTTCAACTGGGCCTGGCGGAATCCCGGTTGGGGTCGGCGCGACGAACCCCGGCGAGAGTCTGGTGAGTGGTGGGGTGGCAGCATTCGGCCCGACCTCGGCTGCGACTGCAGGACGGAGCGAGGGAGCACCCGCAGGGCAGAACCAGGGCACGCTCGCGGGTGCGAGCCCCGGATCGAGGGCGTCGGGCAGCGGGCAATCGCCGGGCGGGCAGGCGCAGGCCGCCGGGGACGAGGACCGGACGCCCCAGGAGGGTGAGGACAACCCGTGGGGCATCACCCAGGTGATGATGCTGCTGTTGGTGATTCTCCTTCCTGTGCTGTGCGTGCTGGCGGCAGCGTTCTCCGTTCGGGGCCGGTGGCGGCGGTGATCGCCTACGGAGAGATGATCCGACCGGCCGGGGGCGGGTCGGTAGCCGACCGGTCGATGCGCGGGGTCGTCGATGGCGCAACTGTTGTCGAGTCAAGGAGCGGTGCTCAGCAGGCGGGCGCGTTCGCCGTCCGGCCGTTGGCGACCGTCCACGGCAGGCGGCCCGGTGCGGTGCGGGGTGCCCTGGGCAGTGGGAACGGGCGGTGGCGATGCTGATCGTCGCGATCGCCGCCGTGTCGGGCGCGGCGCTCGCGCTGGTGATCGGTCTGCTGCTGGGGCAGACCAAGCGGGCGCGGGAGGGGTCCACGACACCGCAGGCGCTGTCCTTTGCCGGGGCGGCGATCCTCGGCTTCTTCGCGCTGTTCCTCGGCTTCAGCATCGCCGGCACTTGGCAGCAGCTGAACTCGGCCCGCCAGCACACCTACGAGGAGTCACGGGCTCTCGCGGAGGCCTACTGGAACGCCGGTGGGCTGCCGGCCGCCGACCGGTCGCTGGTGCGGGACCGGCTACGGAACTACACCAGGGTGGTGATCGACGACGAGTGGAAGGCGATGCAGCACGACGTCGGTAGCCAGGCCGCCTGGCAGGCGGCCGACGAGGTGCGGGCCGCAGTCGATCACGCGACGGTGCAGACCGCAGCGGCGACGAGCGTGCGGACCGATGTGCTGCGAAGCCTGTCCGACGTCAACGCCATGCGGAACGCGCGACTGGGTGATATTCGTGCGTCCGTGCCGGTGGTGGCGATCGGTGGCCTACTGGTGGGCGCGGTGTTCGTCCTGGCCACGCCGTCGGTGATCGGCCTGATGGCCAACACACGCAATCTGATGCTGATGTGCTTCGTGGGAGCCTCCGTGGCGTTCGGGGTGAGTATGGTAGCGGTGATGAGCGGGCCGTTCTCCGGCGCGGTGCGGATCCAGCCGACCGCGTTCCAACTGGCGTTGGAGCGCTACGACCAGATCGACACCGACGCCAGGACGTCGGCTCTGCCGCTGTTTCAACCTTGACCGGCGGACCGACCTGCAGGTGGATCCGGGATACGACAGGTCCGGACGCTCCCGCAGGTACTGAGCCGTCAGCAGGGTTGTGTCAGTGCGAGGTTCAGGAGTTCACGCCGAGCTCGCGCGCGATCAGCATGCGCTGGACCTCGGAAGTGCCCTCGCCGATCTCGAGGATCTTGCAGTCGCGCCAGAACCGGGCGACCGGGTACTCGTTCATGAAGCCGTAGCCGCCGTGGATCTGGGTCGCCTCGCGAGCGTTGTCGACCGCAGCCTCGGAGGCGAACAGCTTGGCAATGGCTGCCTCCTTCTTGAAGGGCTCGGAGTGCAGCAGCCGGGAGGCGGCGTCCCGCCAGGCCAGGCGGGAGGTGTGTGCGCGCATCTCCATGTCGGCGAGCTTGAACTGGATGACCTGGTTGGCGCCGATCGGCCGGCCGAAGGCGCGGCGGGTGCCGGCGTAGGACAGTGACTGGTCGACGCATCCCTGGGCCAGGCCGGTGGCCAGGGCCGCGATGGCGATGCGGCCCTCGTCGAGGATGCGAAGGAACTGGGCGTAGCCGCGGCCCTGGCGACCGAGAAGGTTGGCCGCAGGGACTCGGCAGTCGGTGAAGGACAGTTCGCGGGTGTCGGAGGCGTTCCACCCGACCTTCGAGTACTTCTTCGACACCTGGAACCCGGGGGTTCCAGTGGGAACGATAATGGAGGAGATTTCCCTCGTAGGCGAGCTATTTACGCCCTCGTCACTCGAATGTGCGATCGGTTCGGTCAGTGCGGTGACGGTCACCAGCCCGGTAATATCGGTTCCGGAATTGGTGATGAAGCACTTGCTGCCGTTGATCACCCACTCGTCGGTGGCCGCGTCGTAGCGCGCGGTGGTGCGCGTCCCACCCGCGTCAGTGCCACCCTCGGGCTCGGTCAGGCCGAACGCGCCGAGCATCTGGCCGGACGTCAACTTCGGCAGCCACTCGCGCTTCTGCTCCTCGGTGCCGAAGAGGTAGATCGGCATGGCGCCGAGCGAGACCGCCGCCTCCAGGGTGATTGCCACCGAGGAATCGACCCGGGCCAATTCCTCCAGGGCCAGGCAGAGCGCGAAGTAGTCGCCGCCCATGCCGCCGTACTCCTCGGGGAAGGGCAGTCCGAACAGGCCCATCCGTCCCATTTCCCGAATAATTTCGTACGGGAATTCATTCTGCTCGTAGTATTCGCCGATCTTCGGCGCAACCACGTCGTTGGCGAACTCCGCGACAGTGCGGCGGAGTTCCTCGTAGTCACTGCTCAGCCGGTGGTCGAGCACGGGTGATCCTCCCGGGATCGAGGCCTGGTGGGCCGGGTGGGGGTTGTGGAGTCGGACCTCAGGCCGTGGGCCCGAGCAGGGCGCGGACGGTCCGCGAGGGGCTGGGGCGACCGAGGTGGCGCGCCATCCAGCCGCTGGTGTCGGCGAGCGCCGCCAGGTCGACGCCGGTCTCGATGCCCAGGCCGTGCAGCATCCAGACCAGGTCCTCGGTCGCCAGATTGCCGGTCGCGCTCTTGGCGTACGGGCAGCCGCCGAGGCCGCCGGCGGAGGCGTCCACCACCGTCACCCCGGAGCGGAGCGCGGCCAGCGTGTTGGCCAGCGCCTGCCCGTAGGTGTCGTGGAAGTGCACCGCGATCTGGTCGATCGGTACGCCGGAACGAGTGAATTCGTCGATCAGTGCCTTGACTTGACCGGGGGTCGCGACGCCGATGGTGTCTCCGAGGCTCAGCTCGGTGCAACCCATCTCCAGCAGCGTCAGGCCGTGCCGGACCACCTGGGGGATCGGGACGGGCCCCTCCCACGGGTCGCCGAAGCACATCGACAGGTAGCCGCGCACCGGGACGCCCGCGGCCGTGGCGCGTTCGACCACGGGCCGGAACATGGCCATCGCCTCGTCCGCCGAGCGGTTGAGGTTGCGCCGGGCGAATGTCTCGGTGGCGCTGGCGAACACGGCGACCTCGCCGGCGTGGTGGGCCAGCGCCCGATCCAGCCCGCGCTCGTTGGGCACCAGGACCGGCAGACGCAGGCCCGGATACCGAGCGGGGAGTTCGGCCAGCCGCGGCATCAGCTCCTCGGCATCGGCCAGCTGCGGTACCCACTTGGGGTGGACGAAGCTGGTGGCCTCGACGGTGCGCAGCCCGGCGGCGGCGAGCCGGGCGATGAATTCGGCCTTGACCTCCACCGGGACGAGACCGCCCTCGTTCTGCAGCCCGTCGCGTGCGCCGACCTCATGGATTCGTACTCGGGCGGGCAGCTCGGGGTCGCGCACAGGATTCGGCAGGCCGAGTTCCAGCACGGTCGGCTCCGGGGTGGCCCGGTCGGGAGTGGTGGTCATCCTGCAGCCTCCGTCAGCTTCGCGGTGGGGTCGGCTTCCGCCCCGGCGGTGGTGTGGGCTCCCGCTCCGGCGCTGAGTTCGGCCTCCGTCTTGATGGTGGTGGTGGCTTCCTCGTCGTCGGGGGCAACCGCCACCAGGGGCTCGTCCATCGCGACGGTCGCGCCGGCGGTGACCCGGAGATCCTCGACGGTGCCGTCGTGCGGCGCGGAGATGACGTGCTCCATCTTCATGGCCTCAAGGACCAGCAGCGCCTGCCCGCGGCTGACGCGCTCGCCGGCCTCGACCTTCACCACGGTGACGGTGCCGGGCATCGGAGCGGTGAGGGTGCCGTGGTGGGCGGTGCCGGCGGCGGCGCGCTCGGCGATTGCGTCGAACGGGTGAACGGGCCAAGCGTCTCCGTCGACGCCGAGCCAGTGCGTGATGCCCCCGGCGGTGCGCTCCTCGGCGACCGTGAAAGTGGCCTGCAGGCCGTCAACCGCAAGGCGGAGCAGGTTTCCGTCCCGAGTCGCGCGGGCCTTCCGGGCCGGGCCCTCGTCGAGCCGGACCTCCCACTCGGGAGCGGTTGCGGCGGAAAAACCGATAGCGCTCTCGAATTCACTGCTGGTAGTCATTCGGCAACGCACGGCAACCGGTTCGCGGCCGGCAAGCCGGAGCCGGTGCGTGGTCCATGCGGCCTCGCCGCCAAGTCGCCATCCCGAAGGGAGGGAGAAGGGATCGGTCCAGCCGTCGGAGGCGCCGGCGTGGCCGAGTTCGAGCTGTCGCACCAGTGCGGCGGCGAAGTAGAGCAGGTCGATCGTTTCGGGTCGGGTGTACGGAGAGCTCAGCTGGGAGGGGTCCTGCTGGGCGCTGCGTTCCACCAGGCCGGTGTCGAGCCGACCTGCCGTCACCTCGGGCTGAGCCAGCAGCCGGCGCAGGTAGCCGGTGTTGGTGGTGACGCCCAGGATGCGGGTCTCGGCAAGCGCGGCCCGCAGTCGACGGATCGCGGTGGGACGGTCAGGCCCGTACGCGATCACCTTGGCGAGCATCGGGTCGTACAAGCTGCCGATCCGGTCGCCGGGTGCGATTCCGGAGTCCACCCGGATGCCCTCACCCGAGGGTTCGTCCAGTAGCAGTACCTCGCCGCCGGTGGGCAGGAAGTCCCGTTCCGGGTCCTCGGCGCAGATACGGGCCTCGATCGCGTGGCCCAGGAAGGAGATGTCGGACTGTGTGAAGGACAGGTCTTCGCCCGCGGCGACGCGCAGCTGCCACTCGACCAGGTCGAGCCGCTGCGGGCCATCGGGGCCGTTGACGGAGACGGCCAGTTCCGTGACGGGGTGTTCCACCTGGAGGCGGGTGTTCATCTCCATGAAGAAGAAGTCGAGAACGTCGTCCGCGCCAGGTCCCGCGGGGTTCCCGCCGGGAACGATGAACTCGACCGTGCCGGCGCCGGTGTAACCACAGGCTTCGGCGGCACGTACCGCGGCCGCGCCCATCGCGGCCCGGGTCGGGGCGTTCAACAGGACGGAAGGAGCCTCTTCGATGAGTTTCTGATGGCGGCGCTGGAGACTGCATTCGCGCTCGCCGAGGTGGACGGTTCGGCCGTGGGTGTCGGCCAGGACCTGCACCTCGATGTGGCGCGGCTGGTCCACCCAGCGCTCCAGCAGCAGGGTGTCGTCGCCGAACGCGGTGCGGGCCACCCGGCGGGCGGCGGCGAGCTCGGCGGGCAGCTCGGCCGGGTCGCGGACCAGGCGCATGCCCTTGCCGCCACCGCCGGCCGAGGGCTTGAGCAGCACCGGGTAGCCGATCCGGGTCGCCGCCTCGATCAGCTGCTCGTCGCTGGGCGCGCCGTCCTCACTGCCGGGGACGACGGGCACTCCGGCGGCCCGAACGGCCTCCTTGGCGTTGATCTTGTCGCCCATCAGCTCCACCGCAGCCGGCGGCGGGCCGATGAAGACCAGCCCGGCCTGCGTGCAGGCCTCGGCGAACGCGGGGTTCTCGGCGAGGAACCCGTAGCCGGGGTGGACGGCCTGCGCGCCGGTTCGGCGGGCGGCGTCGAGGATCAGGTCGGTGCGCAGGTACGTCTCGGCGGCCGAGCTGTCGCTCCGGTCGGCGGGCCCGAGTCGGACGGCCAGATCGGCGGCCCGGACGTGCGGGGCGTCCGCGTCCGCGTCGCTGTGCACGGCGACCGAGCGCACGCCCAGCCGCCGCAGGGTGCGGATCACCCGCAGCGCGATCTCGCCGCGGTTGGCGACGAGCACGGTGTCGAACATGGAGGTGTGCCTCCGTTGCGAGAAGAACGGGTGAGCGAATTGACGATGCATCAGGAGCGGTGACCGGTCCGTGGCTCGGCCCTCCGGTGGGGCGTCACATTCGGAAGACCCCGTACGGGCGGGGTTCGGCGAGCGGGGCGTTGGCGCAGGCGGTGAGCGCCAGGCCGAGCACGGTACGGGTCTGCATGGGGTCGATCACGCCGTCGTCCCACAGTCGCGCGGTGGCGTAGTAGGCGTTGCCCTGCCGCTCGTACTGCTCGCGGACCGGGCGCTTGAACTCGTCCTCGGCCTCGGCCGGCCAGTCCTCTCCCCGGGCTTCGAACTGGTCGCGTCGGACCGTGGCCAGCACGGAGGCCGCCTGCTCCCCGCCCATCACGGAGATCTTCGCGTTCGGCCACATCCACAGGAAGCGAGGCGAGTAGGCCCGTCCGCACATCGAGTAGTTGCCCGCGCCGTACGAACCGCCGATCACCACGGTCAGCTTCGGCACCCGGGTGCAGGCCACCGCGGTGACCATCTTGGCGCCGTGCTTGGCGATGCCGCCGGCCTCGTACTGGCGACCCACCATGAAGCCGGTGATGTTCTGCAGGAAGAGGAGGGGGATGCCCCGCTGGTCGCACAATTCGATGAAGTGCGCGCCCTTGAGCGCGGACTCGGCGAACAGCACGCCGTTGTTGGCGACGATGCCGACCGGATGTCCGTGGATGCGGGCGAACCCGGTCACCAGGGTGGTGCCGTACTCGGCCTTGAACTCGGCGAAGCGGCTGCCGTCGACCAGCCGGGCGATCACCTCGCGCACGTCATAAGGAGTGCGCGGGTCCACCGGCACGGCGCCGTACAGGCCGGACGGATCGACCGTGGGCGGCTCGACCGGGGCGAGCGGCCAGGGCTTTGCCGTGCGCGGGCCGAGCCCGGCCACGATGGTGCGGACGATGGAGAGCGCGTGCGCATCGTCCTCCGCCAGGTGGTCCGTCACGCCGGAGGTGCGCGAGTGCAGGTCGCCGCCGCCGAGCTCTTCGGCGGTCACCACCTCTCCGGTGGCGGCCTTCACCAGCGGCGGGCCGCCGAGGAAGATGGTGCCCTGGTTGCGGACGATCACGGCCTGGTCGCTCATCGCCGGAACGTAGGCCCCGCCCGCGGTGCACGAGCCGAGCACCGCCGCGATCTGCGGGATCCCGGCGGCGGACAGGCGCGCCTGGTTGTAGAAGATCCGGCCGAAGTGGTCGCGGTCGGGGAATACCTCGTCCTGCATCGGCAGGAAGGCGCCGCCCGAGTCCACCAGGTAGATGCAGGGCAGCCTGTTCTCCAAGGCCACCTCCTGCGCGCGCAGGTGCTTCTTCACCGTCATCGGGTAGTAGGTGCCGCCCTTGACGGTGGCGTCGTTCGCCACCACCAGGACTTCGCGCCCGGCGACCCGTCCGATGCCGGCCACCACGCCGGCGGCGGGGGCGGCCCCGTCGTACAGGCCATCGGCCGCCAGCGGGGCCAGCTCCAGGAAGGGCGAACCGGGGTCGAGCAGGGTGTCCACCCGGTCCCGGGGCAGGAGCTTGCCGCGGGCCGTGTGCTTGGCGCGCGCCTTCTCGCCGCCGCCGAGCGCTGCCGCCGCGAGCTTGTCGCGCAGCTCGGCGACCAGCTCCCGGTGGGCCTGCGCGTTGGCGAGTCCGGCAGGTGATGCCGGATCGACCGCGCTCTCCAGTCGGGGCGCCGGTGCGGCGGCCGCGCCGAACAGCGGTACCAGCGGCGTGGATGCGGCAGCGCTTTGCGGCGAAGCCGGAGACCACGATGAGGTCGGTGCCGAAGAGGGGACCATCCCAAGAGCTCCCTTGCCCTCGGATTCGGATCCGGGCAGGCCGAAGGGCGAGCCGGCCAGCCCGTGTTAATGAGCGTTAACTCTGCCGCCAGGTTAACCACCGATAACCCGACTGTCTACGATGGGCAGCATGCCCAACCGCCCCGCCGCCCCCGTGCTCCCACGCCGTGACCAGATCCGGAAGGAGGCCGCTAGGCTGTTCGCCGCCCGCGGCTTCCTCGGCGTCGGTGTGGACGAGATCGGCAAGGCGGTCGGCATCAGCGGACCGGGCCTGTACCGGCACTTCGCGGGCAAGGACGCGATGCTCGCCGATCTCCTGGTCGGCATCAGCGAGCGCCTGCTGGACGAGGGCCGCCGCCGGGTCGGCGCCGCCGCCGGGCCGCAGGCCGCGCTGGACTCCCTGATCGACGGTCACATCGACTTCGCGCTGGATGACCGCGATCTGATCATCCTGCACGACCGTGAACTGCTCCACCTCAAGGAAGAGGACCGCCGCCGGGTCCGCCGACTGCAGCGCGGCTACGTCGAGCTGTGGGTCACGGTGGTGCGCGAGGCCTTCGCCGCGTTGGCCGTCGCCGAGGCGGAGCCGACCGCCCGCGCGGCCGTCCACGCGGTCTTCGGTCTGCTGAACTCCACCCCGCACAGCGCTGCGCCGCAGGCCGCCCCGGCGGACCTCACCGCCGAGCGGACCGGCCTGTCCCGGGAGGCGATGGCGGCACTGCTGCGCGCGCTGGCCCAGGGGGCGTTCGTAGCGGCCTCCGCAGCGGTCGTGGAGCCGCGTTCAGTCGTCTGACCTGTGGGTTTACGGGCAGGCGAGGCCCGGGCTGAAGCTGGCTGCACCCCCGCCTAGGACGATCGGACGACCCAGAAGTAGCCGATCGTTGGAGGCGCACCACCGCGTGCTGCGGGCAGTCTGTAGACGGGAAGGAAGCGCGGCCCCGGGTCGTTCAGCCTCCTATGCGCCCTTCGAATCCGATGGACGCCCAATCGGCCGAATGGTTAGCATCACTAAATATGCCCGAGACTCATGGTTTCCCAGAGCAAGGCTGGCTCCGCCGGCTCGGTGGCTACTGCTGGCGCTACCGCCGCAACTTGTTGCTGTCCTTCGGGGCGTCACTCGTCGGCATGGCGATCACCGCGATCGTCCCGCTCATCACCAAGCTGATCATCGACGACGTGATCACCACGCACCGCCGCCCGCTCATGCCCTGGGCGGTGCTGCTGCTGGTCGCGGCCGCCGCGGTGTTCCTGTGTACGCAGGTCCGGCGCTACTACGGCGGGCAGCTCGCGCTTGACGTCCAGCACGACATGCGCGTTGACCTGTTCCGTTCGCTGACCAGGCTCGACGGGCACCGCCAGGACCGGCTGGACACCGGCCAGGTGGTCGGCCGCGCCACCTCCGACCTGCAATTGGTCACCGGGCTGCTCTCGATGATTCCGATGATGACGGGCTACGCCCTGATGTTCGGCATGTCGGTGGTGGTCATGCTCTGGCTGTCGCTGCCGCTCACCCTGATCGCGCTGGTGATGACCCCGGCCCTGTGGTGGCTTTCCACACTCAGCCGCAAGCGTCTTTTCCCTGCCACCTGGGCCGCCCAGCAGCAGGCCGCCGAGGTCGCCGGTGTGGTGGATGCCGCGGTCGGCGGCGTTCGGGTCGTCAAGGGCTTCGGCCAGGAGGCCCAGGAGCGCGGCAAGCTGGAGCGGGTTTCGCGGGAGCTGTTCGCCGCCAGGCTGCGCTCGATCCGGTTGAACGCCCGCTACACCCCGGCCATGCAGGCGGTCCCCGCACTCGGGCAGGTCGCGGTGCTCGCCGTCGGTGGCTGGCTGGCCGTCCGGGGCGATGTCACCCTCGGCACCTTCGTCGCCTTCTCCACTTACCTGGCACAGATGACCGCCCCGGTCCGGATGCTCGCCATGGTGATCACCGTCGCCCAGCAGACCCGCGCCGGTGTCGAACGAGTCGTGCAGCTGATCGACCAGCGCCCGCTGGTCGCCGAGACGCCGGACGCCCGGCCCCTCGACCCGGACGCGGCCCCGGTCGGCACCCCGGCGCTGGAGCTCGATCGGGTCGGCTTCCACTACCGGGCCGAGGAGCACCCCGAGCCGGGCAGCGCCCCCGACGGCGTCCCGGTGCTGGACGGCCTCAGCCTGAAGATCGCGCCGGGGGAGACCTTGGCCCTGGTCGGCGCATCCGGCTCCGGCAAGTCGACCGTCGCCCAGTTGGTGCCCCGGTTCTACGACCCCACTTCCGGCACTGTCCGACTGTTCGGGCAGGATCTGCGGGAAGCCACCCTCGACTCGGTGCGCGCCGCCATCGGCATCGTGCCCGAGGAGAGCTTCCTGTTCTCCGAGACGGTCCGCACCAACATCGCCTACGGCCACCCCGAGGCCACCGAAGAGCAGATCCTCTCCGCTGCCCGGATCGCCCAGGCCGACGGGTTCATCCAGGGGCTCCCCGACGGCTACGACACCAAGGTCGGCGAGCAGGGCCTCACACTCTCCGGCGGCCAGCGCCAGCGCATCGCCCTGGCCCGTGCCATCCTCACCGACCCGCGCATCCTGCTGCTCGACGACGCCACCTCCGCGGTCGACCCGCAGATCGAGGCGGAGATCCACGACGCGCTGGACAGCGTGATGGCCGGCCGCACCACCCTGCTGATCGCGCACCGCCGTTCCACCCTGCAACTCGCCGACCGCATCGCCGTGCTGGAAGCCGGCCGGCTGATCGACATCGGCACCCACGAGGAACTCACCGCCCGCTGTCCGCGCTACCGGTCGCTGATCACTGACCCGGACGCCCTGGCCGCGCCCGCCGCCGAGTCCGTACAGGACACGGAACCCGCAAGGAACGCGGACACCTCCGCGGTCGCCGAGAAGCCCGCCGCCGACGCCGGAATGCTCGCCAAGGTCGCCGCCCTGCCACCCGCGACCGACACCCCCGATGTCCCGGTCGAGCAGGCCGAGACCGCCGACCCCAGGTTCAACCTGGCCCGGCTGCTCGCCCCGTTCCGCCGCCCCCTGCTGCTCGCGCTGCTGCTGGTCGCGCTGGACACCGCCGCCGGCCTGACTCTGCCGGTGCTGATCCGGCACGGCATCGACGACGGCGTGAGCAAGGCCGCCATCGGCGGCGTCGCGGTCGCCGCCCTGTTGGCCCTCGCCATCGTCCTGCTCGACTGGTTGGTGCAGGCCACCGAGAGCACGGTCTCCGGGCGCACGGGCGAGCGTGTCCTCTACACTCTGCGGCTGAAGATCTTCGCCCACCTCAACCGGCTCGGTCTCGACTATTACGAGCGCGAGCTGACCGGCCGGATCATGACCCGCATGACGACGGACGTGGACTCCATATCCTCGTTCCTGCAGACCGGTGTGGTCACCGCCGTGGTCAGCGTGTTCACCTTCTTCGGCATCTTCGTGGCCCTCGTCGTGATCGACCCCGGCCTCGCCCTGGTGGTCCTCACGGTGTTGCCGCTGCTGATCATCGCCACCCTGGTGTTCCGCAAGAAGTCCGCCCAGCAGTACCAGGTCTCCCGCGATCTGATCAGCACCGTCAACGCCGACCTGCAGGAGAACGTCGCCGGCATGCGGATCGTCCAGGCGTTCCGCCGCCAGGACGCCAACACCGACCGGTTCGTCGAACGCGGCCTCGCCTACCGGCACGCCCGGGCCAAGGCCCAGCTGTACATCTCGCTGTACTTCCCGTTCGTCCAGTTCCTGTCGAGCGTCGCTTCCGCCCTGGTCCTGATCGCGGGCGCCACCCGGGTCGACCACGGCACTCTGACCATCGGCGCCCTGGTCGCGTACCTGCTGTACATCGACCTGTTCTTCGCACCGGTCAACCAGCTCTCGCAGATCTTCGACGGCTACCAGCAGGCCGCCGTCGGCCTCGGCCGGATCCGCGAACTGCTGCGTACGCCCACCAGCACGCCCCAGGCCGAACAGCCTGTTGCGGTCGGGGCGCTGCGCGGCGAGATCGACTTCGAAAACGTCAGCTTCGCCTACAACGGTGGAGGCGAGGGCAACCCCGAGGTGCTCGCCGGAATCGACCTGCACATACCCGCCGGCCAGACCGTCGCGCTGGTCGGCGAGACCGGCGCGGGCAAGTCCACCCTGGTCAAACTGGTCGCCCGGTTCTACGACGCCACCGGCGGCACCGTCCGGGTCGACGGCACCGACCTGACCGCCTACGACCTGGAGGGCTACCGGCACCGGCTCGGTGTCGTCCCGCAGGAGGCCTACCTGTTCGCCGGGACGGTCCGCGATGCCATCGCCTACGGACGCCCCGGAGCGAGCGACGCCGAAGTCGAAGCCGCGGCCAAGGCGGTCGGAGCACACGACATGATCACCCGGCTGACCGGCGGCTACCAGCACACCGTCGCCGCCCGAGGCCGAAACCTTTCAGCAGGCCAGCGCCAGCTCATCGCCCTCGCCCGGGCCGAGCTGGTCAACCCCGACATCCTGCTCCTCGACGAGGCCACCGCCGCTCTCGACCTCGCCACCGAAGCCGCCGTCAACAACGCCGCCGACCGGCTCAGCGGCGGACGCACCACCCTGGTCATCGCCCACCGGCTCACCACCGCCGAACGCGCCGACCGGATCGTCGTCCTCGACCACGGACGAATAGTGGAGGACGGTACCCACACCGAACTGCTCGACCGCGACGGCACCTACGCCAAGCTGTGGAAGGCCTTCATCGCCGAGGGGCACCCCGCCCCGGTACTCGGCTGATCACTTCGGAATCGGCCCCCGGGCCCGGCGCACCGCCGGGCCCGGGGCCGCCCGGAATCGGGGCCGGTCCCCTCAGAACCGCGCAGCCTGCACGGCACCCAGCAGCGCCCGGAACAGCGCCGTGGCATCCACCCCGGACGGCAGCTCGCTGACCTGACCGTCCCCGACCTCCACCACCCGCCATCCGCCTTCGGCGCCGCCCGCCCCGCCAGCACCGCTACTGCTCACGGCTCGTCGCGCCAGGTCGGTGGTGACAAAGCGGCACCCCAACTCCCGCACCAGCGGGCGGACGGCGGACAGGTCGGGCTCGACCCGGCTTGCCGGGCAGTCGGGGTGCGGCCCGACCAGCACGGGTTCGCCGTCCAGCCACCAGACCCGCGCCTCCTCCGACCGGCCGTCCGTCGTGCGCGCGAAGGACTCGAAGCGGCGAAGCACCAGCCCGCCCGCGAGGAACTCGCCCTGCAACTCGGCGAACCGTGCCGCCACGCGTGCCAGTGCGTCGACATCGGCCAACTCGGGCACGTAACAGGCCTCGTGCCATTCGTGCTTGCGGGACTTGACGTAGTCCTTCACGATCGCGGGGCCGCGCCCGCCGAGAGCGGAAGCGGCCGCAGCCAGGGCGGGACGGTCCCAGGAGGTGCCGGGCAGCCAGGCGCTGGCGGGGGTCACGGGCTCGAAAGTCCGGTACCAGCCGGGCAGTTCATGGGCGGTGGCGTACTCGTTCGGTCCGGTCAGCAGCGCGCAGCCACGGTCGGCGAGAGCCCCGGCCAGCTCGGCGTACCGGGCGACGGGAATCATCCAGCCCCGGTACCAGAGCGGTCCCGACCCGACGGGGACGCGCCGGACGGCGGCCTCGGCATCCCCGGCCAGCAGGGCGTCGTGGTCGAGCAGCGCTGTGCTGCCGCCGGCGGCCCGGATCAGCCCGGCCTCCCAGGCGAAGTGCGGGTCCGTCCGACGCGGCAGGAGCGGGTCCGAGGGAAGGATGACGATGGGGTCGACCATGGGGCTCAGATTAGGTCCACCGATCGGTGGAGGCGCTCTCCTTGGCCTGACGTTGACCAGGCATTCTGCTCCACACGCCCGCACCGCGCCCATCGCTGTGGCCGAAAATTCGATCGACAGTCCGGCGGTTGCGCTGTCAGGCTTTCCGTGTGCGATGGATCACAGGACGTCACAGGCCCGAGGGCGAACGGCTGCCCCGTCGAGCGGCGCGAACGGTGGTGGTTTCACCGGAGGGTGAGGTGTTCCTGTTCCGATCGGACAACTCCGAGATCGGGGTGCACTGGAACGCTCCGGGCGGTGGCCTGGAGGCAGACGAAACGCCCGCCGAGGGAGCGCTCCGCGAGCTGCACGAGGAAACCGGCTGGACCGACCTCCGGCCCGGTGAACTCCTCTGCACCTGGGAGCACGACTTCACCTGGCACGGCACGCCCGTCCGCCAGCACGAGCACATATTCCTGGCTCACGGCCCGCGACGTGAGCCCGGAGATGTAGCGGCAGTCCACCGTGTCGACGGCATCCTCGGGTGGCGTTGGTGGACGCCAACCGAGCTGGCAGCACCGGACGCCGATCCGCTCTGGCCACCGAACCTGCCGGCCCTGCTCGCCGCACTCCGCGCCGCGGTACCCGGTCCGATCGTTCCGGTTCACCTCGGCTACGTGCCCAACAACACCACAACCCGCAGCAGCTGACGGAGGGGCCTGCGGCCGCACCGAACCCCAGCCGCACCGAACCCAGCCGCACCGAACCCCGGCAGCCCGTAGAGAGGAGCCGCCCCCGACCACCCGCACCCGCACCCGCACGCTGGTGCCGATCGAGCCCGATCAGCGGACCTGGCGCCGACCCCTCCGGCGTCCGCGAGCCGCCGGGACCTCGGCCTGCCAGTCGCGCAGCCCCAGTTCACGGTCGTGCACCGCCTCCGGGTTGATCACCACCGACAGCAGGGCGGAACGCAGCTCCTCCGGAGTCATCCCGGTCGAGCGCTGCAACTGCTCGGTGGAAACCGACACCGCGATGGCAGACCGCCACTCGGGCAGCACCACCTGGCAGGTCCCGGCGCCGAACCGCAGCAACTTGGCGGACACCCGGCGCTCCACGATCCGGGCCACGCCGGGGGCGGCACTGTCGAGCAGCCCGGGTGACCCACCGATCAGCACACCCATCGGCACACCCACCGGGGCCACCGGCGCGGTCTCCACCGAGATGGCGACCGGCCCGTCCACCGCCGCGCCGCCGAGCGGTGCCGACGCGGGCGGAACGGCCCGGACCTGGCTCAGCCGCCGCGAAGGCGTCGGCCGCCGAGGTGGCCGCACCCGCCCCGCCACCACGCCCCCGCCCCAGACCCCCGACGACCAACCGAGCGACCCCGGAGAGCCCGTAGCCCCACCCGTCACCAGGCCCTCGGCACCTGCCGCCCCGAGACCACTGCTTTCGCGGGTCGGCCCGGGCACCATCGGCAGCCCTACGCGGATCCCGTCGCGGCTGTCCGGCGCTCTGTGACCGTCCGCGTCGGCGTCCGAGTACCCGCCCGGGTCCGACCCGGACGGTGCCGAGCCATGGCCCGAGCCGTGTTCCGAACCGGGGCCCGCCGAATTCGCGCTTGCCGCGGCGCGATTGGTGTCCGCGTCCGGCCGGTTCGGCGCGTTCTGGTCGAGCGAGGTCATGGCTGCAACCCTCCGGATTCTCGGCTTGCCCGATCCTGCACCACCAGTGCGTGCCGGGCCAAGGGACGTGTCTGGACAGCCTGGCGGTTCCGTCCCGCCCTGCCGGAAATCTGTCTCGCCGACCGGGCCGCCGCGTTAGGGTGAGCGCATGTCTCTCACGTCATGCCTGCGTTGGTGGCCGTCCTAGGGCGGCCGATCCCCAAGCATGACTCCAGGGCCGTCCGTACGGGCGGCCCCGGCGCGATCATCTCCGACGGACTTGGGCCCACCCCGGCGGGCGGTCACCATCGCGACCGAGGAGAACTCCCGCCATGACCGCCACCGCGGCCACCGCACCCGGCACCGCCAACCCGCTGATCGCCCCCAGCGCCGAAGGCCACCACCGCATCCTGACCGGCGACCGCCCGACCGGACCGCTGCACCTCGGCCACTACTTCGGCACACTCCGGAACCGGGTCCAACTCCAGTCCCAAGGACTCGAGTTGATGATCGTGATCGCCGACTACCAGGTGATCACCGACCGCGACCGGGCCGACCGGATCGCCGAGCACGCGGAGAACCTGGTCCTCGACTACCTGGCCGCCGGAGTCGACCCCGACCACACCACGATCTTCACCCACAGCGCCGTCCCCGCCCTCAACCAGCTGATGCTGCCCTTCCTCAGCCTGATCAGCGTCGCCGAACTCTCCCGCAACCCCACAGTCAAGGACGAGATCACCCACTCCCGGCAGTCCGCGGTCAGCGGGCTGATGTTCACCTACCCCGTCCACCAGGCCGCCGACCTGCTGTTCTGCAAGGCGGACCTGGTTCCGGTCGGCCAGGACCAACTGCCGCACCTGGAAACCACCCGCACCATCGCCCGCCGCTTCAACGACCGCTACACCCCGCTGTTCCCCGAACCGCAGGCCCTGCTGTCCGAGGCCCCGCTGCTCCTCGGCACCGACGCCGGCAAGATGAGCAAGAGCCGGGGCAACGCCGTCGCCCTCGGCGCCGACGAGGACGAGACCGCCCGACTGCTGCGCGGCGCCGTCACCGACAACGACCGGCACATCAGCTACGACCCCGAAACCCGCCCGGGCGTCTCCAACCTGGTGCTGCTGATCGCCCTCTGCCAGGACCGCGACCCGCACGCCGTCGCCGAGGAGATCGGTTCCGGTGGAGCCGCCCGGCTCAAGCGCACCGCCACCGAGGCGGTCAACGAATATCTCCGCCCCCTGCGCACCCGTCGCGCCGAGCTGGCGGCCGACCGTGCCCTGCTGCGCGAAGTCCTGCACACCGGCAACGCCCGCGCCAACGCCATCGCCGACCGCACCCTCACCGAAGTCCGCACCGCGATGGGCACCTTCTGACCTGCCCCGCGGCCGGGGGGGGGGGGCGGCCCCCCCCCCCCCCCCCCCCCCCCCCCCCCCGGGGGGGGGGTGGGGGGGGGCGGGGGGGGGCCCCCCCCGGGGGGGGGGTGAACCCCCCGGGGGGCCGCCACCCCGCCCCCCGCCCCCCGCCCCCCCCCCCCGCGCCCCGCCCCCGGGGGCCCCCCCGCCCCCCGCCCCCGCGGGGGGGGGGGGCCCCCCCCCGCGCCGCCGCCCCCCCCCCCACGCCCGGCGGGGTGGGGTTCCGACGGATCGGTAGTAACCGCACCGGGGTGGAGAGTTCACCGCCGGGGGATACCGTCAGCAGGCAGACCGCCATCGGCCCACGCGCCGCGCCCCGAGCCCACTCGCGTCCCACACCCGAAGGAGGCTCCCGATGCCCCTGCGCCCGCTCCGTCCCGGTGACCGCATCGCCCTCGTCGCCCCCAGCGGCGCGGTCCTCGACCCCGACCGGCTCGCCCTCGGGACGGACATCCTCCGCTCCTGGGGCCTGGAGGTGGTCGTCCTCCCGCACGTCCACGACATCCACCCCGCCCTTCCGCACCTGGCCGGCACCGACGCCCACCGCGCCGCCGACCTGCAGGCCGCCTGGCTCGACCCCGACATCGCCGCCGTCCTCTGCGTGCGCGGCGGCTTCGGGGTCCACCGGATGGTCGACCTCATCGACTGGGACGCGATGCGTGCCGTCCCACCCAAACCCCTGATCGGGTTCAGCGACATCACCGTCCTGCACGAGGCCGTCGCCCAGCAGCTCGGCGTCCCCACCTTCTACGGCCCGATGCCCGGCGTCGGCGTCTTCAGCACCGACACCCCGACCGCCGAACACCTCCGCCGCACCCTGTTCGAGCCGGCCACCACGACCGTCCTCACCGGACCCGACGCCGAGACCCTCGTCCCCGGCCGCGCCCACGGCGTCCTGATGGGCGGCTGCGCCTCGCTGCTCGCCGCCGACCGCGGCACCCCCGGCGCCCGCCCGTCCTTCGCGGGCGGACTGCTCATCCTGGAAGACATCAACGAGCAGCCCTACCAACTCGACCGCATCCTCACCCAGCTGCGACGCAGCGGCGCCCTGGAGGGAGTGGCCGGCGTGGTCCTCGGTTCCTGGGAGCTCTGCGGACCGCTCGACGCCGTACGTGCCGTGATGCTCGACCACTTCGGCGACCTCGGAGTCCCGGTCGTCGGGGAGCTCGGCTTCGGCCACGGACCGTCCTCCCTCACCGTCCCGCTCGGAGTGCCCGCCACGCTGGACGCCGACGCCGCCACGCTCACGCTCGACGCGCCCGTTCTCATCGCCCCTCTTGATGCGTAGGGTTGCGGGCCATGCACGTCGAAGGCATCCCCGCCGCAGGCACCTCCACCACCACACCGGCCGTCGAGCCGATGCCGGACCCGACGGCGGCCGCAGTGGCCCGCGCGCTCGGTCTGCTTCGCGGCCCCGGCAGCGGAACCGGCCGAGTACTGCTCGGCCTGGCCGGACCGCCCGCAGCGGGAAAGTCCACCCTCGCCCGCCGACTGATCGACGAGATCAACCGCCACGAGGGCCCCGTCACCGCCGCCTACCTCCCGCTGGACGGCTTCCACCTCTCCAACGCCCAGCTCGACCGCCTCGACCTGCGCGCCCGCAAGGGCGCCCCCGAGACCTTCGACGCCCTCGGCTACCTCGCCCTCGTCCAGCGCGTCGCCGCCGACCGCTTCCACGACATCTACGTCCCCGACTTCGACCGCGCCCTGGACGAACCCGTCGCCGCCCGCCACCTGATCCGCCCCTGCACCCGCCTGGTCGTGACCGAAGGCAACTACCTCGCGACCCCCGTCACCCCGTGGACGAACGCCCGGGCCCTGCTGCGCGAACTCTGGTACATCGATGCCGACCACACCACCCGGGACGCCCGCCTCCTCGCCCGCCACACCGCCGGGGGCCAGGGCCACTCCACCGCGCGCCGACGGATCGACACCAACGACCAGCCCAACGCCGAGTACGTCGAGACGGCCCGGTGGGCCTGCGACTGGGTGGTCCGCACAGACGCGTTTGCACCTGCCCACAGATCGGCGTAGTGTTGTCTAGTCGCTCGGCAGGGAGCACCGGACACGCAATCTGTGTGGACGGTCCCGAGGCGGCCAATCCCTGAGAACCACCCAGTTGATCCGTAGCGGGTCGCGTCCTTTTCGCGTCTCCGTTCGTATTTGCTGTGCGCGATTTCGGAGATTGCGGCGGATTCGCTTCTCGGAGCGGGGATCGGCTAGAGTTTGAAACGTCGGAACGGCCGCGAGGCAGGGAAGACAAACAGCAAGTCGGATCGAAACTCCGGAAAACGGAGCGGAAAACATCTGATAAGCTGAGAACACGAAAGAACGAAGCGCCCGGAGGG